>NZ_AZRW02000016.1 GCF_000512695.2 Pseudomonas sp. QTF5
TTGGTTAAGATCTTTCGTCTCAACCGAGGCGCGCATTCTACAGCAGCCCCTGTTACTGTCAAGTGGTTATTTTCAGAAGTTTTCAAAGTTTCCCTTGCAACTTCAACCACTTGCGCTTCCGATCTCTCGTTAGCGGGAGGCGAATTCTACAGCGTTACTCGCTGCTGTCAACACCTCTTTTTCTCCGCTTTCGACCGAGAAGATCGAACCGTCAATAAGGCGACAACACACCGCCTTACCAACTCCTTCTGACTTCAATAAACTGAAGAGTACCGCCGCCGAAAACTGCGTAACTCTTTGTTTGCCAAGGAGTTTTCCGCTTCGACTGCGCCGGAAGTGGGGCGAATTATAGACTTTCAGAATCTGCCGTCAACCCCTGCTTTCAGCTTTATTCGGATTTGAGCGTAATACGCGCAAATGCCTTCTTCCCGGCCTGGCAAACATGGGTCACGCCCACTATGTATATAAAGGTGCGATCGACAACCTCACCATCTATACGCACACCACCAGAAGCGAGAAGATCGCGCGCCATAGCGGAGTTCTTCACCAGGCCCGCTTTATTAAGGACAGCAGCAATCGGCATATCTTCAGCAGCGGTCAATTCGATCTCTGGCAGATCATCTGGCAGCTCACCGTCTTTCATACGGTTGCCCGCCGCACGGTGGGCATTGGCCGCAGCCTCTTCTCCGTGGAAGCGCGCGACGATCTCTTCGGCCAGCTTGATCTTGATGTCACGCGGATTCGCACCCGCCTCAACATCCGCCCGGAATGTATTGATCTCTTCCATGGAGCGGAAGCTGAGCAGTTCGAAGTAACGCCACATCAGCACATCCGGAATAGAAACCAGCTTGCCGTACATGACACCCGGCGCTTCCTGGATACCGACGTAGTTGCCCAGCGACTTGGACATCTTCTTCACGCCATCCAGGCCTTCGAGCAATGGCATAGTCAGAATGCATTGAGCCTCCTGACCATAACCACGCTGCAGTTCGCGCCCCATCAGCAAGTTGAACTTCTGATCGGTACCGCCCAGCTCGACATCCGCGCGCAACGCGACCGAGTCATAACCCTGAACCAGCGGATAGAGGAACTCGTGAATAGCGATTGGCTGATTGGTCGTGTAACGCTTGTCGAAGTCGTCGCGCTCAAGCATGCGCGCCACGGTGTATTGCGAAGTCAGGCGAATGAAGTCGGCTGGCCCCATCTGATCCATCCAGGTGGAGTTGAAGGCCACTTCGGTCCTGGCCGGATCAAGAATCTTGAAGACCTGAGTCTTGTAGGTCTCGGCATTCTCGAGAACCTGCTCACGGGTGAGCGGAGGACGTGTCGCGCTCTTGCCACTCGGATCACCGATCATCCCGGTGAAGTCCCCTATAAGGAAGATCACCTGGTGCCCCAGCTCCTGGAACTGACGCAGCTTATTAATAAGCACGGTGTGACCCAGGTGCAAATCCGGCGCGGTCGGATCGAAGCCTGCCTTAATACGCAGCGGTTGGCCACGCTTGAGTTTCTCGATCAGCTCGGACTCGACCAACAGTTCTTCTGCACCACGTTTGATCAGCGCTAGTTGCTCTTCAACCGACTTCATAACAGACCCGCAAGGCTCAGATTCAAAGGGGAACAACCATACAAGATCGCGCACCAAATACAAGTTTTGCCCGGCGCACGGACGCCAATCCACGGACAGGGCGTTCGCAGACTTGCTTCAGAGTTGATTTGGTTATATTTTATACAGTTATTTCGTCTTCATCATGTCATTCATCTTTTCCAATTCATCTTTTCAAAGTCAAAACTACCTATGACCACAGAGCCGTCTAAAGCGCCGCCGCTTTACCCGAAGACCCACCTGCTCGCAGCAAGTGGCATCGCCGCCCTTCTCAGCCTGGCGCTTCTGGTATTCCCTTCCAGTGATGTTGAAGCCAAAAAGACGACCCTGAGTCTTGAACTGGAAAGCCCTGCAGAACAACTGACACAAGACCAAGACGCCGCCGATGTCGTCCAAGCCACAAATGAGCCGGCAGCCTCCCCCTTCGCGCAGATCGAAAACAGCGCCGAAGACACTCAGCAAGCAGCCCAGGAAACCGCCCAGCCCGCCCCTGCGCCAGCCGTCGAAGAAAAGAAAGCGCCAGGCCATAAGGAAGTGATCGTTGCCAAAGGCGACACTCTCTCGACCTTGTTCGAGAAAGTCGGCCTTCCGGCGACTTCGGTGCATGAAGTACTGGCCAGCGACAAGCAGGCCAAGCAATTCAGCCAACTCAAACATGGCCAGAAGCTTGAGTTCGAACTGAGCCCGGATGGCCAACTGACCAATTTGCACAGCAAAGTCAGCGACACGGAAAGCATCAGCCTGACCAAGAACGACAAGGGTTTTGTGTTCAACCGCATTACCGCCAAGCCCACTGTTCGCTCCGCCTACGTTCATGGCGTGATCAACAGTTCGCTGTCGCAATCCGCCGCCCGAGCCGGTTTGTCCCACAGCCTGACCATGGATATGGCCAGTGTGTTTGGCTATGACGTCGACTTTGCCCAGGATATTCGCCAGGGTGACGAGTTTGATGTGATTTACGAACAGAAGGTCGTCAACGGCAAAGCAGTCGGTAACGGCCCGATCCTCTCTGCACGCTTCACCAACCGCGGCAAGACTTACACCGCGGTGCGCTACACCAACAAACAAGGCAACAGCAGCTACTACACAGCTGACGGCAACAGCATGCGCAAGGCGTTTATCCGTACTCCGGTAGACTTTGCCCGCATCAGCTCGAAATTCTCCATGGGCCGCAAGCACCCGATCCTGAACAAGATCCGCGCCCACAAGGGCGTCGATTACGCCGCCCCACGCGGTACGCCGATCAAGGCTGCCGGTGACGGCAAAGTATTGTTGGCGGGTCGTCGCGGCGGTTACGGTAACACCGTGATCATCCAGCACGGCAATACCTACCGCACGCTGTACGGCCATATGCAAGGCTTCGCCAAAGGCGTCAAGACTGGCGGCAGCGTCAAGCAAGGTCAGGTGATCGGCTACATCGGCACCACCGGTCTCTCCACCGGCCCGCACTTGCACTACGAGTTCCAGGTCAATGGCGTGCACGTCGATCCGCTGGGCCAGAAAGTAGCGATGGCCGATCCTATCTCCAAAGCTGAACGCTCACGCTTCCTCGCGCAAAGCCAACCGCTGATGGCGCGCATGGATCAAGAGAAAACCACCCAGCTGGCTTCGAGTAAACGCTAAGCCATGGCGCTCTATATAGGTGTGATGTCCGGGACCAGCCTTGATGGCCTGGACATTGCGTTGATCGAGCAAACCCCGGCGATCAAGCTGATCGCCACCCATTACATCCCTATGCCTGATTCCCTGCGCGCCGAACTGCTTGGCTTGTGCGCCAGCGGCCCGGATGAGATTGCCCGCTCCGCCATCGCCCAGCAGAGCTGGGTGAACCTGGCCGCACAGGGCATTCACACCCTCCTCGACCAACAAAACCTGAAACCTGACGACATTCGCGCGATTGGCAGCCACGGCCAAACCATTCGCCACGAGCCGGCGCGCGGGTTCACGGTGCAAATCGGCAACCCTGCCTTGCTCACCGAGCTGACCGGCATCACCGTGGTCAGCGATTTCCGCAGCCGCGATGTAGCCGCCGGCGGACAAGGCGCGCCACTGGTTCCAGCCTTTCACGAAGCCCTGTTTGAAGAACGGCCTGGCAACCGCGCGGTATTGAACGTCGGCGGGTTCAGCAACCTCAGCCTGATCGAACCCGGCAAGCCTGTTGCCGGGTTTGACTGCGGTCCCGGGAATGTCCTGTTGGATGCCTGGATTCACCAGCAACGCGGCGACAACTTTGATCGTGACGGCCATTGGGCTGCCAGCGGCAAGGTCAAACCGGTTCTGTTGAACGAGCTGCTCAGTGATCCATTCTTTGTGACCCAAGGCCCGAAGAGCACCGGCCGCGAAGTGTTCAATCTGCCATGGCTGATGCAGCATCTGTCGCAGCTACAGACCTTTGCTGCCGAAGACGTACAGGCCACGCTGCTTGAGCTGACTGCGCTGACCATTGTCGAGTCATTGCAAAGCGCCCAATCAGATACCGAGGAGCTGCTTGTCTGTGGTGGCGGCGCGCACAACGCCACGCTGATGAAGCGCTTGGCCAGCCTGTTGCCGAACGCGAAAGTCAGCAGCACCGCTGCGTATGGTGTAGACCCGGACTGGGTCGAAGCCATGGCCTTCGCCTGGCTGGCCCATTGCTGCCTGGAAGGCATCGCGGCCAACCGCCCGAGTGTCACCGGTGCCCGCGGCCTGCGCGTACTCGGCGCCATCTACCCCGCCTGGACCTGAACCCCAGACAGCAAAACGCCGCAGAGTCCTGAGACTCTGCGGCGTTTGGTAATGCGGTGAGGGTGCGATCAGATCGAGAACGAAGAGCCGCAGCCACACGTGGTGGTAGCGTTCGGGTTCTTGATCACGAAACGCGAACCTTCCAAACCTTCCTGGTAATCCACTTCGGCACCTGCCAGGTACTGAAAACTCATCGGATCGACCACCAGGCTGACGCCTTCGCGCTCGACGATGGTGTCGTCATCGGCCACTTCTTCATCGAAGGTGAAGCCGTACTGAAACCCTGAACAACCGCCGCCCGTAACGAATACGCGCAGCTTCAAGCGATCATTCCCCTCTTCATCGACCAGGCTCTTCACCTTGTGCGCGGCACCGTGGGTGAATTGCAAAGCCGTGGGGGTGAAGGATTCGACGCTCATGCTGACTATCTCCCGGCGTTACGCCGCCATAATGCGTGATGACGCGCATTATCCGCTTCTCCCAGAAAATCGGTCAACTATTGTTACGGTATATCAATCAACCCAATTGCCAGACCACAATGCAAAAAGGCCCGTTCGACGGGCCTTTTTGCTGAGCGGGATAAAGCCTTACGGCAGCATGCCCGCATGGGACAGGCCCAGACGCTCATCGAGACCGAACAGGATATTCAGGTTCTGCACCGCTTGACCGGACGCGCCTTTGACCAGGTTGTCGATCACCGACAATACCACCACCAGATCACCATCCTGCGGACGATGCACGGCAATACGGCAAACGTTGGCACCGCGCACGCTGCGGGTTTCCGGATGGCTGCCGGCAGGCATCACATCGACGAACGGTTCGTTGGCATAGCGCTTTTCGAACAACGCTTGCAGATCCACCGAGCGATCCACGACAGTCGCATAGAGCGTCGAGTGAATACCGCGAATCATTGGCGTCAGGTGCGGAACGAAGGTCAGCCCCACGTCCTTGCCCGCTGCACGACGCAGGCCCTGGCGGATTTCCGGCAAGTGACGGTGCCCTTTGACGGCGTAAGCCTTCATGCTTTCCGACGTCTCGGAGTACAGCGAACCTACAGAAGCACCACGACCGGCGCCGCTGACACCGGATTTGCAGTCTGCAATCAAACGAGTGGTGTCGGCCAGACCGGTCTCAAGCAATGGCAGAAAACCCAATTGCGTGGCAGTCGGATAGCAACCCGGCACAGCAATCAGGCGCGCTTGTTTGATTTGCTCGCGATTGACTTCCGGCAGGCCGTAGACCGCTTCCTCCAGCAATTCCGGAGCGCCATGCGGCTGGCCGTACCATTTGGCCCACTCATCGGCGTCTTGCAGACGGAAGTCTGCCGACAGGTCGATGACCTTGGTCCCGGCAGCCAGCAACTCACCCGCCAGCGCATGCGCAACGCCGTGCGGTGTGGCGAAGAACACCACGTCGCAGGCCCCGAGGGTCTTGATGTCCGGAACGCTGAAAGCCAGGCCGTCGTAATGGCCTCGCAGGTTCGGGTACATATCGGCCACGGCCAGGCCGGCCTCGGATCGGGAAGTGATCACTACCACTTCAGCCTGCGGATGCTGTGCCAACAGACGCAGCAGTTCGACACCGGTGTAACCCGTGCCGCCGACGATACCGACCTTGACCATAAACCTACCCTCAACGAACCCACTGGAAAGCCGTCGATAATAGGGGCCGCGCGGCCCTGCGACAACTGTCAAGGTGACGTGCGGCGGCTCAAGCCTCTACTATCCGGGCTAACGTGAACCTGGGAATACCTGAAAATGCTCTATCTGTGGCTCAAAGCGTTTCATATCGTCAGCATGGTCTGCTGGTTTGCCGGCCTGTTTTACCTGCCGCGCCTGTTCGTCTATCACGCCCAAAGCGAAGACACCGTCAGCAAGGAACGCTTCAGTATCATGGAGCGCAAGCTGTACCGGGGCATCATGGGCCCGGCGATGATCGCCACTCTGGCATTCGGCATTTGGCTGATCAGTCTCAACCCAAGCGCCTACTTCACCCAAGGTGCATGGATGCATGCCAAGTTGACCCTGGTGGTGATCCTGATCGGCTATCACCACATGTGTGGCGCACAGGTAAAACGTTTTGCCCGTGGCGAAAACACCCGCAGCCATGTCTTTTATCGCTGGTTCAATGAGGTGCCGGTTCTGCTATTGCTGGCTATCGTAATTCTGGTCGTCGTTCGGCCGTTTTAAATCCAACAAGTGCAATTCACCCGGGGTACTTCCAATGTCGCTGCCCGTTTTGCTCGAACAACGTTTGCGTCTGCCCGTTGTGGTGGCGCCGATGTTCCTGATTTCCAATCCTGAACTGGTGCTCGCTTGCTGCCGCAATGGCGTGGTGGGCAGCTTTCCTGCGCTGAACCAGCGTGAGAGCAGCGGTTTCAAGGCCTGGCTAGAGGAGATCGAAGCAGGACTGGCAATACTGGAAAACCCCGCGCCTTACGCGGTGAATCTGATTGTCCACAACAGCAATCCGCGATTGCAGGCGGATCTGGCGATCTGCATCGAGCACGAAGTACCCATCGTGATCACCAGCCTCGGCGCCGTGAAGGAACTGGTCGACGCGGTGCATGGTTACGGAGGCCTGGTATTTCATGACGTGACGACGCGTCGTCATGCGGAAAAAGCGGCTGAAGCCGGCGTGGACGGTTTGATCGCCGTGGCTGCGGGCGCCGGTGGTCACGCCGGGACCTGGAGCCCGTTTTCGCTGATCGCCGAGATTCGCCAGTTTTTCGATAAGACCCTGTTGCTGGCCGGCTGCCTGAACCATGGCCATGAAATTCTAGCCGCGCAATTGCTCGGCGCGGATTTGGCCTACTTCGGTACACGATTTATCGGCACCACGGAAAGTCATGCGCCTGACGCGTATAAGGAGATGCTCCTGACTTCCAAAGCCGCAGACATCGTCCATACTCCAGCGGTGTCGGGCGTACCGGCAAGCTTCATGCGCCGGAGCCTGGAAGCTGCCGGTTTCGACATGGCAGCCCTGCAAGGCAAGGGCGAGGTGAACTTCGGCTCCAAGCTCAAGCCGTTGAGCGATGAAGCCAAAGCCTGGAAAACCGTGTGGTCCGCAGGCCAGGGCGTCGGAGAAATCGAGGACCTGCCGAGTGTCGAACAATTGGTCGCACGTCTCGATGCCGAATATCGAAAAGCGCTGGAACTGGCGGCGGCGCTGCCCGAGCGCTGGCCGCGCTGACAGGAAAACTTGGCCAGCCCAACCCGGCCACCCCTACACTCCAAACTTGCAATACCGTCTATTACAAACTCTCGCGACAAGGATGCCTCGGCCATGAGCGAAAACCGTTTCAAGATCGTCTTCGAAGGCGCTCTGCTGCCAGGTGTTGATGCCACCACCGCGAAGCTCAATCTCGCCGAGCTGTTCAAAAGCGATGTCGGGGCCATCGAACGCCTGTTCAGTGGCCGCAAGGTTGCGCTCAAACGCGACCTGTCACACGCCGATGCGCAAACTTACCTTCAGGCGCTGACGAAAACCGGCATCGATGCCCGAATCGAAACGGAACCCTCTATCGAGCTGAACCTGTCCGACGTTTACGAACGTGCTCCTGCCAACAGCCAACCTGTCACGGCAGATCCCGATTCTCCCTATGCACCGCCCCGAGCCTCTGTCGGCGAAACACTGCCGGAGTTTTCTGCACTCAAGGCATTCAGTTTTGTTGGCCGCATCGGTCGCTTGCGCTTTTTGGCCTGGACGATGGCGCTTACGCTGGTGACGCTTGGCGTTGGCGCCGTGCTGGCAATTTTCGGTTTCGCACTCATCAGCACGGACTCGACTGCTGGTTTGATTCTCGCTGGTCTGCTGGCCTTTATCCTGGTCGTGGTGCTCGCATTCATCAGCATCCAGTTCAGCGTGCAGCGTCTGCACGATATCGGCTGGTCCGGCTGGCTCTGGCTGCTGAACCTTGTGCCGGTCGTGGGCAGCATTTTTCCGTTCGTGATAATGATCGTGCCGGGTAACAACACTGCCAACCGGTATGGCGCACCACCGCCGCCCAACAGCAACGCGGTCAGGGTGCTGGCTTCGCTATGGCTGGTGTTTATCGCAATCATGTTTGTCGGCGGGCTGACTGGAGGCCTCACCGCGATCCAGGATGAGTACGAAAGCGCCACCGACAACATCTATCAAAGCAGCGCGGTGATCACCGACGAAGTTGAAGTCGAGCCGGCCGAAGAGGCCGAACAAGCGCCAAATTCATCCGATGATGCAGCCGAAGCTGCCGAGCCCACTGTAGACTCTGCGAAAGAATGAACAGCGCTCCCCGCCCGTGAC
The DNA here is from genome assembly GCF_000512695.2 of Pseudomonas sp. QTF5. Lineage (GTDB taxonomy): Bacteria > Pseudomonadota > Gammaproteobacteria > Pseudomonadales > Pseudomonadaceae > Aquipseudomonas. The sequence goes on from NZ_AZRW02000016.1 coordinate 8,615, forward strand.
ACCTGCGTCGCCGGCGCGGAGCTGTTGCGATGGAGAACTGCATGACCCGTTACGCTCTGATCACTGGCGCTTCCAGCGGCATCGGCCTGGCGATGGCCGAAGCGCTGGCCCGGCGCGGCCGCAGCCTGATTCTGGTGGCCCGACAGCGTGATCAGCTGGAAAGTATTGCTATTGAATTGACCCAACGTTTTAGTGTGGAAGTGCTGTTTCGCGCCTGTGACCTGGGCGAGCCGCTAAGGCTGTCCGGATTTTTGCTGGAGCTGGAGGAAGGCGATCGGCAGATAGATTTGCTGGTCAACTGTGCCGGCATCGGTACCTGCGGCCCGTTCCTGGCCCAGGACTGGATGACCGAGCAGGACTTGATCGAAGTGAACATCCTGGCCCTCACTCGCTTGTGCCATGCCATCGGCAACAGCATGGCCTTGCAGGGCGGCGGGCAGATTCTGAACGTCGCCTCGGTCGCGGCGTTCCATCCCGGCCCATGGATGAGCACTTACTACGCCAGCAAGGCCTACGTACTGCATTTTTCCGAAGGTTTGCGCGTCGAACTGAAGAAATGCGCGGTCAAGGTGTCGGTGCTCTGCCCCGGCCCGACCCGCACGGCGTTTTTCCGCACCGCGCAACTGGACACCGACAAACTGGTCGAGAGCAAACTGCTGATGAGTCCGGAAGAAGTCGCGCTCTATACCGTGCGCGCCCTGGAGAAAAATCGCGCCATTATCATCCCCGGCCGCCTGAATCGCTGGTTCGCGTTCCTGCCGCGGCTCGGCTCACGTTGGCTAACCCGGACAATCGCGGGCATGGTCAACAAAGCCTATTGCCCGCGCTGATCAATCCTCAAGGCAAAAGGCTGGGCTCTGACATAACCCATGGTTACACTCAGGCCAGCCCAAACAACGGAGAAAACAGCTGTGGATACTCTGTTCACCAAGATCATCAACCGGGAAATCCCGGCGAAGATCATTTACGAGGACGACCAGGTACTGGCCTTCCACGACATCGCGCCACAGGCCCCCGTGCATTTCCTGGTGGTCCCGAAGAAACCGGTGCGCACCCTTAACGACCTCACCGAGGACGACAAGGCTTTGGCCGGGCATATTCTGTTCACGGCCCAGCGTCTGGCTCTGGAATTGGGCTGTGAAGAAGGTTTCCGGGTGGTCATGAACTGCAATGAATTGGGCGGGCAGACCGTCTATCACATTCATATGCACGTGCTGGGTCAGCGCCAGATGCACTGGCCGCCGGGCTGATGTGGCGAGGGAGCTTGCTCCCGCTGGGCTGCGCAGCAGCCCCAATCCATGCGCCGTATTTTTCAGCCCGATCGATGGGCTGAATTTACGACCGCTTCGCGGCCGCGGCGGCTACTCCCTCGCCACAGATGACCCAACGCAAACCCTCCCCCGGCCGATTGGGTTAAACTGGCCGCCGAGATTCTTCCCGGAGGTCAGCATGACTACCCAACGTCACTACTCGCCGATTGACCGTCTTCTGCTGCAAGCCGATGCCGCGATGCGTACTTTGTTGCCCTTCAGTGGTCAGCCCTACCGTCCGTCGCCTGCCATCGTGCAGCCGGATGCGCAAATGAGCGACGAGGACACCCGACACGTCGCCGGTTTGATGCGCATCAACCATACCGGCGAAGTCTGCGCCCAGGCGCTGTATCAAGGTCAGGCCCTGACCGCCAAGCTGCCGAAAGTGCGCGCCGCCATGGAGCACGCCGCCGAAGAAGAAATCGACCATCTGGTCTGGTGCGAACAACGCATTCATCAGTTGGGCAGCCATACCAGCATCCTTAATCCGCTGTTCTACGGCATGTCATTCGGGATTGGCGCGGTCGCCGGGCTGATCAGCGACAAAGTCAGTCTGGGTTTCGTTGCTGCCACCGAGCATCAGGTCTGCAAACACCTGAACGAACACCTTGAGCAACTGCCAGCCGAGGACGAAAAATCCCGGGCGATTCTTGAGCAGATGCGCATCGATGAAGAGCATCATGCTGAAAGTGCGCTGGATGCGGGTGGATTTCGTTTTCCGGCGCCGGTGAAGTTCGGGATGAGTTTGTTGGCCAAGGTGATGACCAAGAGTACTTATCGGATCTGAGGATCAGGTTGTTAAATAGGGCCTCTTCGCGGGCAAGTCGGATCGCCGCACCGCTCGCTCCTGCAAGGGTTCTGTATTCCAACAAATAAAAAAGGCGATTACCGCAAGGTAGTCGCCTTTTTTGTACTCAAAAATCTTAGCTCGGCATGTTGCGCGCGTAGAAGATTTCGAGCTTTTCGTGTTTCACACGCTCAGTCACCTGGGCACGTTGCTCAGGGGACAGGTTGCTGGTGGCGTCGCCGAACAGGTAGTTATCCCCATTCGACGTTCTTCAACAGCAGACGTCAGCTATCGATCGCCAGAGTCTGCACTGCGTTAATGATAGTGGAATGTCGATTCAACCGAGTTCGATAATCTCGTAGTCGTGGGTAATCACCACGCCAGCCGCGCCGAGCATGATCGAGGCCGAGCAATACTTCTCGGCCGACAGCTCGATGGCGCGCTTGACCTGAGCTTCCTTCAGTCCTCGGCCTTTGACCACGAAGTGCATATGGATCTTGGTGAAAACCTTCGGATCTTCGGTCGCACGCTCGGCTTCGAGGAAGGCTTCGCAGCTTTCGACGGCCTGACGGGACTTCTTGAGGATGCTGACCACATCGAAATTGCTGCAGCCGCCAACACCCAGCAGGAGCATTTCCATCGGCCGGACACCCAGGTTACGACCGCCGGCATCGGGCGGACCGTCCATGACTACGACATGACCGCTGCCGGATTCACCGAGGAACATGGCTTCGCCAGCCCATTGGATGCGTGCCTTCATCGCCAAGACTCCACTGTATAAAAAAGGGTCGCCAGCTTAGCACGGGCCCTTGATTGGCAGCGCTTCGCTTTCCTAGGACATAACCATCTGCGCTGTAGGCAAATTCTCGAATCTTCTAGGAATGTGTCTGTTAAGCTGACGTCAATTCGATGGCGTATAGCCAGCTTTGTAGCGAATAAAAGATCGCAGGCTTCGCCAGCTCCTACGAAAAACAAACACACCGTGCAGTCTTTTCGGGATACAACCATGGTTGCTATTACCCCCACTCCCAAAATCAAGAACCTCGACAAGCTATTGATGCATTGTCAGCGCCGTCGCTATGCCGCCAAGAGCAACATCATTTGTGCTGGCGACCGCTCGGATACGCTGTTCTTCATCATCAAAGGTTCGGTAACCATCCTGATCGAGGATGACGACGGCCGTGAAATGATCATTGCCTACCTCAACTCCGGCGACTTTTTCGGCGAGCTGGGTCTGTTTGAGCAAGCCGGCCTGGAACAGGAACGCAGTGCCTGGGTACGTGCCAAGGTCGAATGCGAAGTCGCGGAAATCGGCTACGCGAAATTCCGCGAGCTGTCCCAACAAGATCCAGACATTCTTTACGTACTCAGCGGACAAATCGCACAACGCCTGCGCAATACCACGCGCAAGGTCGGCGACCTGGCGTTCTTCGACGTGACCGGTCGCGTTGCGAGCTGCCTGCTGGAGCTGTGCAAACAGCCAGACGCCATGACCCACCCGGATGGCATGCAGATCAAGGTGACCCGTCAGGAGATCGGCCGGATTGTCGGTTGTTCCCGTGAGATGGTCGGCCGCGTGCTCAAGGATCTGGAAGAGCGCAACCTGGTCGACGTCAAAGGCAAGACCATGGTGGTCTTCGGTACGCGCTAAGCTCGAAAACTCAAGCTCAGAAAACCTAAGCTCTGGAAACGAAGCTTCGAGAACTTAAGCTCCGAGCATTTCCGCCAGCAACTGCCGGTATAGTGTATCGAGCCGCTCCAGCGCCTCAGGAGCGGTAAACTTTTCATGCAGGGCGATATGGCTTTCAGCGCGAACCCGCTGCTCCAGGCCACAGGCTTCATTGAAGCGATTGACCGCCGCGACCATCGACTCTCGTTCGTTATCGATCAACATCGCCCCGTGCACCAGGCCGACCGGACGCTGACCGCCCATGCTCTGGCGCCACCGCTGAGCGGTGCCGACCATCTTTCGACCATCGAGGTTGACGTTGAAACGGCCGTCGCAGAACGCGCCCTCAATTTCGCCCAACGACGAAGTGCCGCCCAGCTCATCCAGTAACTGACAGATCGGATCGCACAGACGCCGGTAGCCGGTTTCGATGCGGTTCAGATCGCCTTCGCTGCGCGGTGGGGCATATACCAGTGCGATGTTGATCGTCGAGGCCGATTGCGGCACTGGCTCGCCGCCGGTTTCACGCAGCAGTACTGGCCAGCCGGCGGCAGCGGATATTTCGCACGCCGCCTCGAACTGCGGCAGACGATTCAAGCGACGAGGCATGACCAACGCGCGGTCAGTGGGTTGCCAGAACAGCAGACCGAACTCCGACTCACCGGTGCACACATGGGCCAGCAGATCCTGTTCGGCGAGCAGGCCGGCTTCGATGGTCAGAGGGGTTGGTGAGGTCATAAGGTATTCCATAGGACGGTCAGTCTGTGGTGCATCTTATGCCGCCTTCGCGAGCAAGCCCGCTCCCACAGTTGTTCCGCGTCGTCTGGATGAACGCGGGCTAATGTGGGAGCGGGTTTGCTCGCGAAGGGAGCGCCCCGATTTTCAATCAATCGAGCGTAGAACCGCTCACTGAAATGCCACGCTCGGGAAAGAACAGGCGTTGCAGTTCGGTACCCGGGCTTTCGGCGCGCATGAACGCTTCGCCAACCAGGAACGCGTACACATCGCTGATTTCCATCAGTTCGACATCGGCCCGGTTGAGGATGCCACTCTCGGTGATCACCAGACGATCACGCGGAATACGCGGTAACAGGTCGAGGGTGGTTTCCAGATTGACCTCGAAGGTGTGCAGGTTGCGGTTGTTGACGCCCACCAGCGGCGTGTCGAGGGTTTTCAAGGCCCGCTCCAACTCGTCGCCGTCGTGGACTTCCACCAGCACATCGAGACCGACGCTTTTTGCCACGGCCGCCAGCTCGGCCATTTTCACATCGTCCAGTGCGGAGACGATCAACAGCACGCAGTCAGCGCCCAGGGCACGGGATTCGACGATCTGGTACGGATCGATCATGAAGTCCTTGCGGATCACCGGCAGCTTGCACGCCGCCCGGGCCTGCTGCAGATAAGCGTCAGCTCCCTGGAAGTAGTCGATATCGGTGAGCACCGACAGGCAAGTCGCCCCGCCCTTTTCGTAACTCCTGGCAATGTCCGCAGGCACGAAGTTCTCGCGAATCACGCCTTTGCTCGGCGAAGCTTTCTTGATTTCAGCAATGACCGCAGGCTGTTTTGTCTTGGCCTGATCGATCAATGCCTTGGCAAAACCGCGGGGTGCATCGGCCGCCTTGGCCAGACTTTCCAGCTCCGCCAGGCTCACGCGAGCGCTACGCTCGGCGACTTCCTGGACTTTGCGGGCCAGAATATTTTCCAGAACCGTCGGTACACTCATCCCTCATTCTCCACTTTGAATACCGCGGTAAATGCACCCAACTCCTCAAGTTTTTCCCGAGCGAGGCCTGTGTGCAGCGCATCGTGCGCCAGGGCAACGCCTTCTTTCAAACTGCTGGCATGGTCGGCGGCGTACAGCGCGGCACCGGCATTAAGCACGATCATCTCGGCGGCTTTCTGGCCATTCTCAGTCTTGCGCTTGCCCAAGGCATCGCGGATCAGCTCAAGGGAGGCCGCCGGGCTTTCCACCGCCAGACCGTGCAGGCTTTGACTCTTCATCCCCAAGTCTTCGGGTTCGACCCAATACTCGGTAATCTGATCATTCTTCAGCTCAGCCACAAAGGTCGGCGCCGCCAGACTGAACTCGTCCAGACCATCTTTCGAATGCACCACCAGCACGTGTTTGCTGCCCAGGCGTTGCAAAACTTCGGCCAATGGCCGGCACAACGCCTGACTGAACACACCCACCACCTGATGCTTCACACCGGCCGGATTCGTAAGCGGGCCGAGCATGTTGAACAAGGTGCGCAAGCCCAGCTCGCGGCGCGGGCCAGCGGCGTGCTTCATGGCACTGTGGTGGGTCTGGGCAAACATGAAACCGATGCCGACGTTGTCGATGCAGCGCGCTACTTGAACCGGCGTCAGGTTCAGGTAGATACCCGCGGCTTCCAGCAAGTCGGCGCTGCCGCTTTTTCCCGACACCGCACGATTACCGTGCTTGGCGACGGTGCAACCGGCCGCCGCGACTACGAACGAGGAGGCGGTCGAAACGTTGAAGATATTCGCGCCATCACCGCCGGTACCGACCACATCGACCACGCCGTCGAGGGTGTTGAGTTCGACCTTGTCCGCCAACTCGCGCATTGCCGTCACCGCGCCGACGATCTCATCGATGCTTTCGCTCTTCATGCGCATGGCCATCATGAACGCGCCGATCTGCGCATCCGTGCATTGCCCGGTCATGATTTCGCGCATGACATCGCGCATCTCATCGGTACTGAGGTCGAGGTGGCCGACGATACGGCTCAGGGCTGTCTTGATATCCATGGAAAGTCCTTAGCGCGTGCCGCCGGTTTGTTTGAGGAAGTTGGCGAACAGCTCGTGGCCCTGTTCGGTGAGGATAGACTCAGGGTGAAATTGCACACCCTCGATGTTCAGCGTCTTGTGGCGCAGGCCCATGATCTCGTCGACCGAGCCGTCTTCGAGCTGGGTCCAGGCAGTCAGTTCGAGGCAATCGGGCAGGGTTTCGCGCTTGACGATCAGTGAATGGTAGCGGGTGACCGTCAGCGGACGATTCAGGCCTTCGAACACGCCCTTGTCCTCGTGAAATACCGGACTAGTCTTACCGTGCATGACTTGACGAGCACGGACCACATCACCACCAAAGGCTTGGCCGATGGACTGGTGACCCAGGCAAACGCCGAGAATCGGCAGTTTGCCTGCGAAGTGCTTGATCGCCTCGATGGAAATACCGGCTTCGGTCGGGGTGCACGGACCGGGAGACACGACAATGCGCTCAGGATTGAGAGCTTCGATTTCGGCAATAGTGAGTTCATCGTTGCGCACGACTTTGACCTCGGAGCCCAGCTCGCCGAGGTATTGCACAACGTTGTAAGTAAAAGAGTCGTAGTTATCGATCATCAGCAACATGGCGTTAAGAACCTCTTGAATTCACTGACTTTTAATACGGCCTTCGAATGATTTACCCGCAGTGCGCTGCGCTTTGTCAGGTGCTGGAGTGGCGCCAGCAAAGCGGCATTTCATACAGGTAAAGAAGGCAAAGCGGTACAGGTCCGGCCAGGCCGGCAGAAAAGATTCAGGCGCGCCAACGCCAACGGGCGTGTGCCTTGATGACTTGATCCAGAAGTTTGCTGACGATCAACACGGGGAAGGTCTCATTCATACGTCTCGGCACAGTAACTTAGCTGGGCAGAGCGTGCAATATGGCCGAGGCGACAGCTCCCGAAACAATTGGAGAGCTCGCGACAGATGGCAAAAGGCCGTAAGTTTTTGGTACTGTCGTTTCGTTCACTACAACAATAAATAAATGGACTTGCTCATGATCAAACAGACGTTGCTTGTACCGCTCGCCGGATGCCTGCTCGCCACTGCCTGTGCCCAGGCGATTGCCGCGCCCAATCCTTATTCGAATTTCGTCGTCTTCGGCGACAGTCTCAACGATGCCGGGCAGTTTACCGACACGGGTGGCCCTGCCGGCGCGACAGAGCGTTTTACCAACCGGACCGGGCCGGTCTACCTGGATGGCAGCGGTGAATTACGCTCATTGAACTCCACGCAATTGTTGGGTGGGCGTCTCGGATTCCCATCCGACCAGACCGCCGCCTCGACCTCGGCCGCGCGCGCCAATCAAGGGCTGGCGGATGGCAACAACTGGGCCGTCGGCGGTTACCGTACCGACCAGATTCTGGAGTCGATCACTACCGAATCGGCCACGGGCGAACGCACCCGGGCAGGTTATCTGCCGACGAACAACTTCCGCGCCGATCCTAATGCGCTGTATTACCTTTCCGGGGGCGGCAACGACTTCCTTCAGGGCCTCGTGCTTAATACCACCCAGGCCAACGCCGCGGCGGATCGCCTGGCCGACAGTGTGCAGACCCTGCAAAGCGCCGGCGCCAAATATATCGTGGTCTGGCTGCTACCGGACCTGGGCCTGGCGCCAGCCATTAACGGCAGCCCATTGCAGTCAGCGATCTCGCAATTGAGTACGGACTTCAACCAGCAGTTGGTCACCCGACTCGCAGGGATCAATGCCGAAATCATTCCGCTGAATATTCCATTGCTACTGCAGGAAACCTTCGCCGACCCGGCGCGCTTCGGCCTCGCCACCGGTCAGAACCTGACGGCTACCTGCTTCAGCGGCAACGGTTGCACGGAAAATGCCGTGTATGGCATCAACAGCGCAACCCCGGACCCGAGCAAGCTGATCTACAACGACTCGGTTCACCCCACTGAAACCGGGCAAAAGCTGATTGCCGATTACGCCTATTCCTTGCTGGCGGCACCTTGGGAACTGACGCTGCTGCCGGAAATGGCCCACGCCACCTTGCGCGCTCACCAAGATGAACTGCGCAGTCAATGGCAATCCGACTGGGAGAACTGGCAAGCCGTCGGCCAATGGCGCGCGATTGTCGCTGGCGGTGGTCAGCATCTGGATGTCGATAGCCAAAGCAGCGGCGCCAGTGCTGATGGCAGCGGCTACAACCTGAATATCGGCGGCAGCTATCGCCTCAATGAAGCCTGGCGCGTCGGTGTGGCAGCAGGCTTCTATCGCCAGAACCTGGATGCAGGCAGCAACGATTCGGACTACAAACTCAATAGCTATCTGGCGACTGCCTTCGCCCAGTTCCAGCAGAATCGCTGGTGGGCCGATGCCGCGTTGACCGGTGGCAAGCTGGATTACGACAATCTCGAACGCAAATTCGACCTGGGTGTCAGCGAAGGTGCGGAAAAGGGTGATACCGATGGTCATCTCTGGGCCTTCAGCACTCGCCTTGGCTACGACATTGCCCAACCGGGCAGCGAATGGCACCTGTCACCGTTCATCAGCGCCGATTACGCCAAAGTGGAAGTCGACGGCTACTCGGAAAACAGCAACCGCGCCACGGCGCTGACTTTTGACGATCAGACCCGAGACTCGAAACGCCTGGGTATCGGCTTGCAAGGCAAATACAACTTCACCCGTCAGACCCAGGTGTTTGGCGAATATGCCCACGAACGTGAGTACGAAGATGATGTTCAGAAGGTAAACATCGCCCTCAATAGCCTGCCCGCTAACGACTTCACACTGGAAGGTTATACGCCACAGAGTCACTTGAACCGCGTGAGTCTGGGGGTCAGCCATAAATTGACCGCCGATTTGGCGTTGCGTGGTGGTTACACGTTCCGCAAGGATGATGACTTTACTCAGCAAGGGGTGAGCGTTGGGGTTGCGCTGGACTTCTAAATCGCAGGCAATAAAAAACGCGGCGCCCTTACACAGGCGCCGCGTTTTTTATGGTGTATGCAAAATCCATGTGGGAGCGGGCTTGCTCGCGAAGACGGCGGCACAGTCAACATTGATGTTGCCTGACCCACCGCTTTCGCGAGCAAGCCCGCTCCTACAGGTTTTGCGTACTTAGTTGTCCGGCGTCTGCTCGGCGAGGGCCACGGCGCGGAACATGGCGCGGCGTTTGTTCAGGGTTTCTTCCCATTCCAGCGCCGGCACCGAGTCGGCGACGATGCCGCCACCGGCCTGCACGTGCAGTTCGCCGTCCTTGATCACCGCGGTGCGGATCGCAATCGCGGTGTCCATGTTGCCGTTCCAGGCGAAGTAGCCGACCGCACCACCGTAGACGCCACGCTTGACGGGTTCCAGCTCGTCGATGATTTCCATCGCGCGAATCTTCGGCGCGCCAGACAAGGTGCCTGCCGGCAGGATCGCCCGCAGTGCGTCCATGGCCGTCAGCCCGGCCTTCAATTGGCCGGTGACGTTGGACACGATGTGCATCACGTTGGAGTAACGCTCGATAACCATCTTCTCGGTGAGTTTCACCGAACCGATCTCCGAAACGCGACCAGTGTCGTTGCGGCCCAGATCGATCAGCATCAAGTGCTCGGCGATTTCCTTGTCGTCCGACAGCAGGTCTTTTTCCAGCGCCACGTCAGCCTCTTCGTTGGCACCTCGCGGACGGGTGCCGGCAATCGGGCGCACGGTGATCAGGTTGTCTTCGACCCGTACCAGTACTTCCGGCGAACTGCCGACGACGTGGAAGTCGCCGAAGTTGAAGAAATACATATAAGGCGTCGGGTTGAAGCAGCGCAGCGCCCGGTACAGGTCGATAGGCGCTGCCTTGAAGTCGATCGACATACGCTGGGACGGCACGACCTGCATGCAGTCACCGGCCAGGATGTATTCCTTGATGGTGTCGACGGCTTTTTCGTAATCGTTCTGGGTGAAGCTCGAACGGAACACCGGATCAGCCGATTGCTGTTTGCTGAAGTCCAGGCCACGGCGCGGAGTGATCGGCTGACGGAGTTGTTCCAGCAGCGCTTGCAGACGCGCCTGACCTTGCTCGAAGGCATCTTCCTGCGACGGATCAGCCAGGACGATCGCGTGCATTTTGCCGGCGAGGTTATCGAACACCACCACCGCATCGGACACCATCAGCAGAATGTCCGGTACGCCCAGTGGATCCGGGTTCGGGCATTTGCCCAGACGTTTCTCCACATAACGCACACAGTCATAACCGAAGTAGCCCACCAGACCACCATTGAAGCGCGGCAGACCGGCGATGGTCGGCACGTTGTAGCGCGCCTTGAAGGCTTCGACGAAGGCCAGCGGGTCTTCAACGTCGTGGCTTTCGATCTCGACGCCGTCGTGGGTCACGCTGACGTGGTGATCGTGAACCCGCAGCACGGTGCGGCACGGCAGGCCGATGATCGAATAACGGCCCCATTTCTCGCCGCCCTGCACTGACTCCAGCAGATAGGAGTTGGGCTCGTCGGCCAGCTTCAGGTAAATCGACAGCGGCGTGTCGAAATCGGCCAGGGTTTCGCAGGCAAGCGGGATGCGGTTGTAGCCGGCAGCGGCCAAACGCAGGAATTCTTCGCGGATCATGAGGTGCCTCGTGGCTTGAGGGTCTAACGGTCAGGTGTGCAAACGCGCCGGTACGCCGGCCAGGAACAAGTCAGGCGCGCCAACGCCAGCGGGCCAGGGCCTTGATGACTTTCATCCAGAGTTTGCGAGTGACCACCACGATGGCGTTTCCAGGAGGGGATTGAACAGCGTCGGGCAACGTTATCTCAGCGGCCGGATCCAGGCAACCGGGAATTAGTTTGCGCAGATCATCGATCACCAACGCCGGCGATTCTTCGGCAATCGGTCGACCGTGGTTATAGCCGTAACTGAGGGCAACGCATTTGACCCCCGCCGCTTTCGCCGCCAGCACATCGCTGCGCGAGTCGCCGACGAACAACGATTGCGACGCCGGAATGTTGGCCATTTTCATCACGAAAAACAGCGCGGCCGGGTCAGGTTTCTTGTTCGGCAGGGTGTCGCCACCGATGATCCATTTGAAGTAGCGGCCGATCTTCATCTGATCCAGCAGCGGCGCGACGAAGCGCTCCGGTTTGTTGGTGATCAGCGCCATTTCGACGCCTTGTTTGTTCAGCCACTTGAGGGTGTCACGCACGCCGGGGTAAACCACCGTCAGTTCGTGACCGTCTTCATAAAAGCCGTTGAACAATTCCAGGGCACGCTCGGCCTCGACCTCATCGACACCCTCAGCGTCGATGTGGTTGGCCAAGGCCCGGCGCACCAGCATGTGCACGCCGTTGCCAACCCACTCGCGCACCGGTTCGATACCAGCAGGTTGACGCCCGAGTTTGAGCAGCATGTTATCCACAGCCGCCGCGAGATCAGGGACCGAATCGACCAGCGTGCCATCCAGATCGAACATCACCAGCCGCGGCAGACGCCCGGGGAACAGCTGCTCAAAACCGCTCATGGGCGAGCCAGCGCCAGTTCGGAGCGCATTTTTTCAATCACTTCCTGGTAGTTCGGCGCATTGAAGATCGCCGAACCGGCGACGAAGGTGTCGGCGCCAGCAGCAGCGATTTCGCGAATGTTGTTCACGTTCACGCCACCGTCGATTTCCAGGCGAATGTCACGACCGGAGGCATCGATCAGTGCCCGCGCTTCACGCAGTTTGTCGAGAGTGCCGGGAATGAACTTCTGCCCGCCGAAGCCAGGGTTGACGCTCATCAGCAGGATCATGTCGACCTTGTCCATCACGTACTTGAGCACGTCCAGCGGGGTCGCCGGGTTGAATACCAGCCCCGCCTTGCAGCCGCCTTCGCGGATCAGTTGCAGGGAACGGTCGACGTGCTGCGTGGCTTCCGGGTGGAAGGTAATGTAGGTCGCACCGGCCTCGATGAAGTCACCGACGATGCGGTCCACCGGGCTGACCATCAGGTGCGCGTCGATCGGCGCAGTTACGCCGTACTTGCGCAGCGCGGAGCACACCATCGGGCCGATGGTCAGGTTTGGCACGTAGTGGTTGTCCATGACATCGAAGTGTACGAAGTCGGCGCCGGCGGCCAGGACGTTGTCCACTTCCTCACCCAGGCGGGCGAAGTCGGCGGAGAGAATCGACGGAGCAATGACGAAGGGCTGCATGACGCACCTTTTTTGAGCAGAATCACGATGGCGCGCATTGTATACCTCATGCTTTGACGCGCGCACCGTGCTGCGATGATTGGGTACTAATAGGCCGCTCGGTAGATCTTCTCGATATCGACGGCGCTCAGCTTGCGCGGATTGTTGCGCATCAGGCGTTCGATACCGGCAGCTTCCACGGCCATGGCCGGAATCGCATCCTCAGGCACCCCGAAACTGCGCAGGCCCAGCGGGATTTCCACCGCCGCGCACAGTTCGGTCATCGCCTCCACGGCTTTGTCCGCCGCTTCGTTGGCGCTCAGATGAGCGGTCTTCACCCCCATGGCCTCGGCAATATCCTGCATGCGTTCCACGCAAGCCATCTTGTTCCAGGTCATGACATACGGCAGCAGCAAGGCATTGCTGACGCCATGGGCAATATTGAACCGCCCGCCCAGGGGATACGCCAACGCATGCACTGCGCCGACCCCGGCATTGCCGAACGCCATGCCGGCCATCAGGCTGGCGGTGGCCATGTCTTCGCGAGCTTGCAGATGGGATGGATTGGCGTAGGCCTTGGGCAGCGCCTTGGTAATCAGCTTGATCGCGCCAATGGCCAGAGCGTCGGTGATTGGCGAGGCATTGAGCGACAGGTAGGACTCGATGGCGTGCACCAGCGCATCGACGCCACTGGCGGCAGTGACACTGCGCGGGCAGGTCAGGGTCATTTGTGGGCTGACCAGCGCTACGTCCGGCAACAGGTAGTCGCTGACAATGCCTTTCTTCAGCTGCGCGACCTTGTCGGAGAGGATGGCCACGTTGGTCACTTCCGAACCGGTGCCGGCGGTGGTCGGGATGGCAATCAGCGGCGGGCCTTTGCGCGGTACCTGATCGACGCCGAACAAATCCTCCAGAGCGCCGTGGTAACCGGCATAGGCTGCAACGCTCTTGGCGATGTCGATGGCACTGCCACCACCGAGACCGATCAGTCCGTCATGCCCGCCTTCACGGTAAACCCGCATGCAGTCTTCAACGATGGCGATTTCCGGGTCTGGCAGCACCCGGTCGAAAATCTCATAGCTGCGCTCGCCCAGCTGCGCCAGCGCCAGCTCTACCGTGCCGGACTTGACCAGTGCGGCGTCGGTGACGATCAGCGGGTTGTCGATGTCCAGACGCGTCAACTCGGCCGCCAGTTGCTCGATGGCACCTGCGCCGGTGATCAGTTTGTGAGCGATTTTGAAAGAGGAAAGACTCATGTGCGCAGCCTCTTATCGATAGGGGAGCTGGGCACAATAGTAGCTGGGGATTGGGGGTTGTCTGCTATTAAGTTCGTGAATGACAGCCGATCCCGAAAACTACACAAATCGACTGTGGGAGCGGGCTTGCTCGCGAAGGCGGAGTGTCAGTCGACGTGTATGTCGAATGTGCCGCCGTCTTCGCGAGCAAGCCCGCTCCCACATTTTGAGCTGTGTGAAATTTCAGACCTGCGCGGTACGCAGTTTTTCGCTGCGCCCGCGCAGCCACTCCAGCGTCAGCAACAGGATCACCGAGAACGCGATCAACAGCGTCGCGGCAGCGGCAATCGTCGGGCTGAGGTTTTCGCGGATGCCGCTGAACATCTGCCGAGGCAAGGTCGCTTGCTCAGGACCGGCGAGGAACAGCGTCACCACCACTTCATCGAATGAGGTGGCAAAGGCAAACAGCGCACCGGAAATCACGCCCGGCGCAATCAATGGCAATGTCACCCGACGAAACGCGGTCAGCGGCGAAGCGCCCAGGCTTGCAGCGGCCCGCACCAGGTTTTGGTTAAACCCCTGCAACGTCGCCGACACAGTGATGATTACAAATGGCACGCCCAAGACGGCGTGCACGACGATCAGCGAGATATAGCTGTTACCGAACCCCAGCGGCGCAAAGAACAGATAGCTGGCCACACCAATAATCACCACTGGCACCACCATCGGCGAAATCACCAGCGCCATCACCAGCGGTTTACCCGGAAAATCGCCCCGGGTCAGACCGATCGCCGCCAGCGTACCGAAGATCATCGCCAACACGGTGGCCGCCGGGGCCACGATCATGCTGTTCTTCAACGAACGCATCCATTCCGCCGACGCAAAAAAGTCCTGGTACCAGTGCAGCGAGAAGCCTTGCAGCGGATAGACCAGAAAACTCCCTGAGTTGAACGACAGCGGAATGATCACCAGCACCGGCAGGATCAGGAACAACAAAATCAAGCCGCAGAGAATCCGCAAACTGTAGAACCACACCCGTTCGATGGGCGACATATAAGGACTCAGCATTTCATTCTCCCCTTAGCTCAGGCGCAGGCGACTGGCGCCCACCAGCCAGCTGTAAATCAGATAAAGCACCACGGTCGCCAGCAGCAACAGCCCACCGAGTGCGGTCGCCATGCCCCAGTTGATGCTGGTGTTGGTGTAGAAGGCGACGAAATAACTGACCATCTGATCGTTCGGGCTGCCCAGCAATGCCGGGGTAATGTAGTAGCCGATGGCGAGGATGAACACCAACAGGCAACCGGCGCCGACACCGGCATAGGTCTGCGGGAAATACACCCGCCAGAAACTGGCGAACGGGTGGCAGCCGAGGGAAATCGCTGCACGCATGTACGTCGGCGAGATGCCTTTCATCACGCTGTAGATCGGCAGAATCATGAACGGCAGCAGGATGTGCACCATAGAGATGTAGACCCCGGTGCGGTTGAACACCAGCTCCAGCGGCTTGTCGATGACGCCCATGGCCATCAGGCCGCTGTTGATGAGGCCACCCGATTGCAGTAACACGATCCACGCGGCGACCCGCACCAGAATCGAGGTCCAGAACGGCAACAGCACCAGAATCATCAACAGGTTGCTTTGTCGCGATGGCAGGTTCGCCAGCAGGTAGGCCAATGGATAGGCCAGCACCAGACAGATCACGGTGATGATCAGACCCATCCAGAAGGTCCGGGCGAAGATATCGAGGTAGATCGCCTGATCGGGGGTGGCCGGGGCCACTTCGCCGAGGTCGTCGATACGGTGGTCGACGGAGGCCAGCAGGTAATAAGGCGTGACGCCACTGGTGTTGCGGCGCACGACTTGCCAATAGGCCGGGTCCCCCCAACGTTCATCCAGCGCTTCCAGCGCTTCTTTATAGGAGGCCGGTTCGGTGGCGAACGGCAAGGCGCGGGCGGTTTTGGTCAGCAGGCTGCGGTAGCCGGCCAACTCCATGTTCAAGCGCTTGGACAAGTCGCCCAAGGTCTGATTCTTGCGAGCTTCGGCGAGGTCTTCGCTGGCGGCCTTGTACACAGGCTCTGCCGGCAGGCCTCGGCCATCCCAACTGGCGATGGCTGCCACGGTGCGCGGCATGGTGCCGACCACTTCCGGGTTACCGACGCTTTTGTAGAGCAGCGCCACGATCGGCACCAGAAACACCAGCAACAGAAACAGCACCAACGGCGCGATCAAGGCTTGTGCTTTCCAGCGGTTGATCCGCTCGGCGTGCTTGAGCCGCTGCTTCAAGGTGGGGTCAGTGCCCGCGTTCAGGGGAATGGCGGTGGCCATGGCGTACTCCGGAAATCTTTGATCGTTGCAGAGGCGGCAAACGCCACCTCGAACTTTTGGTACTGATCGTTCCCACGCTCTGCGTGGTAACGCATCCAGTGATGCTCTGCGTCACAGGGACGCGGAGCGTCCCGGGCGGCATTCCCACGCAGAGCGTGGGAACGATCATCCGGTGAACCGTCGTCCCGTGTAGCGTGGTTACTTCGCAGCCCAGGAATTGAAGCGCTGCTCCAGTTGCTCGCCGTTGTCAGCCCAGAAGCTGACGTCGATCTGCACTTGGTTGGCGATGTTTTCCGGGGTGGTCGGCATGTCTTTCAGGACATCCTTGGACAGCAATGGCACGGCTTGGGTGTTGGCCGGGCCGTAGGCGATGTTTTCCGAGTAGGTCTTCTGCTGCTGCGGCGCCACCGAGAACGCGATGAATTTTTTCGCCGCTTCGGCACGGGTCTTATCTAGACCCTTTGGAATCGCCCATGCGTCGAAGTCGTAGATGCCGCCGTTCCACACCACTTTCAGGTTGCTTTCTTTCTGTACCGCCGCGATCCGGCCGTTGTAGGCAGAGCTCATGACCACGTCGCCGGAGGCGAGGTATTGCGGCGGTTGTGCGCCGGCTTCCCACCACTGGATGCTTGGTTTGAGCTCATCGAGTTTCTTGAACGCGCGGTCCTGACCGTCCTTGCCGGCCAGCACTTTGTAGACGTCTTTCGGTGCTACGCCATCGGCCATCAAGGCGAATTCCAGGGTGTACTTGGCGCCTTTACGCAGGCCGCGTTTGCCCGGGAATTTCTTGGTGTCCCAGAAATCCACCCAACTGGTCGGAGCGGTTTTCAGCTTGTCGGCGTTGTAGGCCAGCACGGTCGACCACACGAAGAAGCCCACACCGCACGGCTGAATAGCGCCTTTGACGTAGTCTTCGGTCTTGCCGAACAGCGCAGGATCGAGTTGCTCGAACATGTCTTCGTCGCAACCACGGGACAGTTCTGGCGATTCAACTTCCACCAGGTCCCAAGACACGCTCTTGGTGTCGACCATGGCTTTGACCTTGGCCATCTCGCCGTTGTATTCGCCAGCGACGATTTTGCCGTTGCCTGCCGCTTCCCATGGTGCGTAAAAGGCTTTGGCCTGCGCCGCCTTGTTCGCCCCGCCAAAAGACACCACGGTCAGGTCCGGGCCCGCCGCCATCGCGTGCGCCGCACCCATCATGCCCACGACCAGGGCTGTGAATTTCAGGGATCTCAACATTTATTGTTCTCCAACTGCAGGGTTAGTGTTGGTGAAGCAGGGGGGCGATCAATGCGCCTCTAAAAGTGGGTCGAGCGCGCGAACGTGTTCGACCTGCCAGCCAAGCGGTACCACATCACCGACAGCCAGCGCGGGATCGAGCTCGGCAATCGGTTGTTTCACGAAGAAGTCGGTCTTGCCGCAGACTTCCAGGCGAACCCGGACGTGGTCGCCCAGATAGATGAATTCCGCCACCCTCCCTGAGAAGCGGTTGACGCAGGACTCGCTCGAGCCATTGAGGCTCACGCGTTCCGGGCGAATCGACAGCGTGACCGGTTCGCCAGTCTTGCCGACGTTGACCGCCAGCGCTTCAACCTTTTCACCGCGACCGAGCTCGACCACGCAGCGGTCGCCGGTGTGGCTGTGCAAGCGGCCATTGAGACGGTTGTTCTCGCCGATGAAGTTGGCGACGAAGGTGTTTTTCGGTTCTTCATAGAGGGAGCGCGGCGGGGCGATCTGCTGGATTTCACCTTGATGGAAAACCGCCACACGGTCGGACATGGTCAGGGCTTCGCCCTGGTCGTGGGTCACGTAGACCACAGTCACGCCGAGGCGCTGGTGCAGGTGTTTGATTTCCATCTGCATGTGTTCACGCAGTTGTTTGTCCAGTGCGCCCAGGGGTTCGTCCATCAGTACCAGTTGTGGTTCGAACACCAGAGCGCGAGCCAGGGCCACACGCTGCTGCTGACCACCGGACAGTTGCGCTGGATAACGCTGGGCGAAGGTGTCGAGCTGAACCATGCTCAAAACACGCTTGACCCGGTCACTGACGTCGCTTTTGTTCAAGCCGCGCACGGTCAGCGGGAACGCCAGGTTCTCGGCGACCGTCATGTGCGGGAACAACGCGTAGTTCTGGAACACCATGCCGATGTCGCGTTTATGCGGCGGCACGTTGTTGATGGAGCGCCCGGCCAGTTGAATTTCCCCGGCGGTCGGCGTTTCGAAACCGGCGAGCATCATCAGACTGGTAGTCTTGCCGGAGCCGGACGGCCCGAGCAAGGTGAGAAATTCGCCTTTGCGAATATCCAGGTTGAGGTCTTTGACGATCAGGTTCTCGCCGTCGTAGCTCTTTTGCACTCCACGAAAGCTGACCAGAATATCGCTGGCCCCTGCGCTTGAATCAACCTGGCTCATACCCACACCTTTGTTATTGATGACTGCTGTGGACTAAGCCTAGTGGACGCTGGGAGCCACGCAAATCGGGGCGCAGGAGAGAATCGCCTCAGCCGGATGGAAGGTTGGGGGTAGGGATTGCCCTACAAGGATGGCGGGAATGGATAGGGGAGCGGTTAGCTTGACGCTGCAAGCCGCAAGAACGGGCAAAAGCGATGGGCAAAAGGGTGTCGTTATTGGATATGCCCACGATGGGATGCACAAAGGAGATTCCCTGTGGGAGCGGGCTTGCTCGCGAAAGCGGTAGATCAAGCAACATGGATGTTGAATGTGATGTCCTCTTCGCGAGCAAGCCCGCTCCCACATTGGATTGCAGTGAATCAGTGGGATTAGTCGTGTCAGAGGAGTTTGTGCTCCATCGCGTACTTCACCAGTTCGGCCAGGGAGGTGATGTTGAGTTTCTGCATCAACCGCGCCTTGTGAGTGCTGATGGTTTTGCTGCTCAGGGCCAGTTGTTGGGCGATGTCATTGACGTTGGCGCCTTGGGCCAAGCGTTCGAACACCGAGAATTCACGCTCCGACAGCAACGAGTGCAACGGCCGCGAATCCGTCAGGCCGACTTCGAAGACCATGCGGTCGGCCAGGTCCGGGTCGATGTATCGCCCACCCGCCGCGACCTTGCGGATTGCCGTCAGCAGCAATGCCGGATCGCTGTCCTTGGTCGCATAGCCTGCGGCGCCAACCTTTAACGCCCGTGCGGCCATTTGCGCTTCGTCGTGCATCGACAACACCAGAATCGCCGGGGGATTGTTCAGTGCGCGAATCCGCGGGATCGCTTCCAGGCCATTGACCCCGGGCATGGAGATATCCAGCAACACCACTTCGCACGGAACATGGCGCAAGGTCTCGAGCAACTGCTCGCCATTGCTCGCCTCCCCTACCACCAGCAAGTCCTTGGCCAGGCCAATCAATTGCTTGATGCCTTCGCGAACGATGGTGTGGTCTTCGGCTACCAGTACACGGATCACGTTCTTCTCCATTCTTCTTATGTCAGAGCCAAGATCATTCGCGAGCAAGCCCGCTCCCACATTTGGAATGCGTCCCCCCCTGTGGGAGCGGGCTTGCTCGCGAAGGCGCCAGTCCAAACAACTTAAAACCATCAGGCTTCATCCAGCGGCACTCGCACACTCAGGGTCGTGCCCTCCCCCGGCTCACTCTCAAGCGACAACTGCCCGCCCATGATCAACACCCGCTCACGCATGCCAACCACGCCAAAGGATGTCGGCCGGCCAGCGGCGGCGACAAATCCTACGCCATCATCACTGACGGTCAGACAGAGTTCATCGCCCTCAAGGGCCAGCGTCAGTTCAACAGTATGCGCCTGGGCGTGGCGCATGACATTGGTCAGCGCTTCCTGAAGGATCCGGAACAGCCCGATGGCCTTGGCATCGCTGAGCACCGGCAGGTTATCCGGCACCTGCACCAGGCATGGGATCTGCGTACGCGCCTCGAACCGCCGGGCCTGCCACTCAATGGCCGAAGCGATCCCGGCATCGAGAATCGGCGGCCGTAGCGCCGTGGCCACATCGCGCACCAGTTGAAACAGCTGAGCGATCAAACGCTTCATGCTGTTCAAACGCTCGTGCAGCCCCGGATCGAGCTGGGCATAGGCCAGCTCACACATGGATGTTTCCAGCTTGAGCACGGTCAGCATCTGACCCAGTTCGTCATGAACTTCCCGGGCAATCCGGGCCTTTTCCTCTTCCCGCACGCTCTCCAGGTGCGCGGACAACTCACGCAATTGCTCGCGGGAGCTGGCCAGCTCCAGTTCGATGCGTTTGCTCTCGGTGATGTCCCAGACAATCCCGTCCCAGACATAGGTGCCGTCTTCAAGTCGACGGGTGATGGCCTTGATCTCGGCCCAGCGTTGTTCACCCTGACGGGTCAGAATCCTCCCCTGCCACGACCAGTCACTGTCGGTATCCAGTGCATGATCCTGAGTCTGGTGATAACTGGCCTTGTCGTCCGGATGCACCAGACTGCGCAGGCCTTTGTCCCGATGGGCCAGGGTGGTTGGCGAGTACCCCACCAGGCTCTCGCTGCCTTCACTGATGTAGGCAAAGTCGATCTGCCCGGTCACCGGCGCACGCTCCAGACGAAAGACCAGGCCGGGGACGTTGGCGGCGATCCCTTGCAGCCTCGCCTCGCTTTCCTGCAATGCGGCCAGAGCGCGACGACGCTCGGTGACGTCATTGAGGTAAACCACCAGGTATTCGCCATCGCGAAAACGCAAGAAGCTCAACGAAACATCCGCCGGCAGAATACTGCCATCCGCTCGCACGCAATTGGTTTCGAAACTTAGCGGCCCGTCCTCACTGGCCCGCGCGCGCTTCCACAGGCTCAGCCAGCGGTCCATGTGCAAACCGGGTTCGAAGTCGATCAACGGCCGATCAATGATCCCTCCCGCCGGGTAGCCGAGCATGGTTTCGGCCGCGCGGTTGGCGTAGCGCACATGGCTGTCCCAATTGACCCAGAGGATGCCGACGGTGCTCTGATCGATGGAAAATTGCGTGAGGCGCAAGGCCTCTTCGCTGGCCTCGCGCAGGGCAATGTCTTCGCGCGCCGCCAGCAATCGCTGCTCCAGACTGTGTTGTTGGCGACGCAGCCAAAACACAATGGCCATGCAGCTCAACAGCAACACCACCAAGAGCAGACTGAGGTTCTGCCAAAAACCCGGCGACTCGGACAGCCGCGGGTACTTGGGTTGCAGCCATTGATTGTGCAGTTGTTCGAGGTCCTTGGCCGGAATCGCCCGTAGCGCACTTTCGACGATCCCGGCCAACTCCGGCCAGTCCCGGCGCGTGGCCACTCGCAGCAGTTGCGGGAAACCGATATCGCCCACCACGGCCAGCCCGGAGAATTCGGGCTCGACAGACAGACGCCCGAACTGCGCTTCATCGACCACGGCATAACCGGCCTGCTGACTCAACAACAATTGCAGCGCCTGACGCTCCAGAGGCACGCCTTGCAGGTTCAGATGGGGATAATTGCTGCGCAGATAATCGGCGGTGACGCTGGGCATGCGCACGGCGACGCGGGTCTGGCTGTCGAGCTTTTCCAGCTCTACCGCACCGGTGCTCTTCTGGTCGCTGACCACCAGTTGCGGCACCCGCATGTAAGGGTCGGAAAATTGCCAGAGCCGCAAAGCCGCGGGGGTTTGCGTCAGCCCTGGCGCGATATCGATGTCGCCTTCACGCGCCGCGGCTTCCAGTTGCGCAAGATCAGGATAATTGCGCCAGCTCAGTTCGATCTTGAGCGCCTTGGCCAGCCACTTCATCAGCTCGACGTTAACCCCGGACAGGCGCTGCAAGCGGCGATCGTATTGGGCATAGGGCGTTTGCAGCACCACCCCGACCCGCAACTCGCCATGCTGCGCCAGCCATTGCTGTTGCGCTGGCGACAAGTGCACGACATGCGCTGGTGGCGCGGGCGCCGCCCAGCCCATCAAGGGAAACCACAACCAGCCGATAACCCACAGGCAGCGAAAATGCATCATCGAAGTCTCACACACTGACAAGTACTGACCAACCCATTAGGCTGCCGGAATAACTTCTGGCCTGGAATATCCGATGCCCCCTGTCTACCGCCTGGCACTGCCAGCATTGTGCCTGTCGTTGATCCTGCCTTGCGCGTTTTCCGTCGAGGCGGGCGACCCGGCACCTGCCACTGCGGAAAAACCCGCAGAAGAAAAACCGGTTGAACGCCAGCCGCTGCTTGAGCGTAGTCAGGAAGAAGCGACAGCACTTGAGCGAAAAATCCCTGCGCAGGAACAGCAACAACTGCAAGCCGGCACCGACAGCTTTCTCGCCTTGTGGAAACCGGCCAATACCGCCGAACCCAAAGGCGCGGTGATTATCATCCCGGGCGCCGGCGAAACCGTTGACTGGCCGCAATCGATCACCCCATTGCGGCGCAAGTTGCCGGACGCCGAGTGGAGCAGCCTGAGTATCACCTTGCCAGACCTGCAAAGCGAAGCCATTGCGCCACGGATCGTCGAAGTGGCGCCAGTGCCCAAAGCGTCTGATGCCGGCAGCAAAGACTCCACGACTGCGGCGCCCATCGAACAGGCGGCCGGCGGCGAAGCGGATGTGGCCGACAAGGCCATCGTCGAAACCACCGAAGAACAGGCCAAAACGGACGCGGAACGAATCTTCGCTCGCATCGATGCGGCCATCGCCTATGCCGAACAGCAAAGCGCTCGCAGCATCGTCGTGCTGGGCCATGGCACCGGTGCTTATTGGGCCGCGCGTTATCTGAGCGAGAAGCAGCCATCGCAAGTCGAGAAGTTGGTGATGATCGCCGCTCAGACGCCTGTTACAGCGACGCCGGGGCTGGCTGAGCTCACACCCACCTTGAAGCTGCCTACCGCAGATATCTTCTATATGGATAAGCCGGTGGATCGTAACGCGGCGCTGGAGCGTTTGCAGGCCAGCAAGCGCTTGAAGACTTCGGGGTTCAGTCAGGTGTCGCTCAAGGCTTTGCCGGGGAATGCCAAGGCCGAGCAAGAGCAATTGGTCCGTCGGGTGCGCGGGTGGTTGAATCCGCAGAGTGCGGCAGACTGATAGATCGGCGGCGCCCCCTTCGCGAGCAAGCCCGCTCCCACACTAGATCGCGTTCAGACAGGTAACGCCGATCAAATGTGGGAGCGGGCTTGCTCGCGAAGGCGATAGCACTGTCAACACAACTCTGCCCTGCTAACGAAAATCCCGCCGCTCACGAATCAACGTATAGGCAGTATGCAATTCACGAGTCTTGTCCGTGGCCTCACGAACCTGCAACGCCGTCGCACCGCTGCCGGCAATCTTGTCCGGGTGATGGCGACTGAGCAAGCGTCGATAGGCGCGTTTGATTTGCGCCGGCTCACTGGTCGCCGACACTCCCAATAGCCGCAAGGCATCTTGATAAGTTACAGCGCTGCTGACCGATGGGCGTTTCTGCGGCTCATAGTCAGTCGCCAAGGCCTGCACCTGTTGCCGCGTCCACCCTAACCATTTGCCCCATTGGGCAATCAGCTCGCGCTCACTGCGACCGGCGCGGCCGTCGGCCCAGACCATCCGCCAACAGGCACGCAACACACCTTCCGCCGCATGGGGTTGAGCACTCAGGCGTCGCAGATAACCGCGCAACCGGTCATGTCCCGACTTACCGCGATTGAACGCCGCAATCGCTCGACGTTGCGCCGATTCGGTCATCTCCAGCGAGCGCATTTCCTGTCGCGCCTGCTGGATGTGGCCATCCACTACCCGCCCATCACTCTTGGCCAAACGGCCCAGCAACACGAACAGCAGTTCATCGTTGCGCAGCACCGAACGACCACCGAATTTTTCCCACAAATGTGCCCAGCTTTGCAGGTGCAAGCGCCGGTCCAGCGCCTGTCCTAACAAAGCGCCGAGCATGGCCCCCGGAATGCTGGCTATGGCAAAGCCCGCTCCGGCTCCAATCAGAGTCCCTGGCCACAACATGTCAGCGTCTCGCTTCTATCAAAGTTTCTACTTCAGCCAGGCGCTCATGAGTACCGACATCCACCCACTGCCCATTCAGGCGTTCGCCGGTCACTAGTCCATCGGCCATGGCTTTGCGCAGCAGCGGCGCAAGCTTGAAGGCACCGGCCGAGCAACCGTCGAACAGCTGCGGGTGCAGCACGGCGATGCCGCTGTAGGTCAGGGATGATGTATCCGGCCGGCCGTCCTGCACCTGGCTATCGACCAACGTGAAGTCTCCACTCGGGTGGTGCGCCGGGTTGTCCGCCAATACTAGATGAGCGAGCCCGGCGATGGGCTGATGCAACACGCTGAAGTCGTAGTCGGTCCAGATGTCACCGTTGACCACCACAAAAGCCTCGTCCCCCAGCAACGGCAACGCGCGAAAAATACCACCACCGGTTTCCAGCGGCTCACCTTCCGCCGAGTACTGAATGCTCACGCCATACCGCGAGCCATCGCCCAGGTAATCCTCGATCTGCTGACCGAGCCAGGCATGGTTGATCACGATCTCGGTAAACCCTGCAGCCGCCAAGGCGCGCAGGTGATATTCGATCAGGGGCACTCCGCCGGCGCGAACCAGTGGTTTTGGCGTGGTCAGGGTCAGCGGACGCATGCGCTCGCCTTTACCCGCCGCCAGAATCATTGCCTTCATTCATTCGCTCCAGCACGCAGACTGGCCAGCAATTCACCCAGCTCCGCCAATTCAGGGCGACGGGCGATGACCGCGTCTATATAAGCAAAGAAGCGTGGCACATCGCCAAGGTAGCGTGGCTTGCCATCGCGATGGCAGATGCGGGCGAAAATGCCGATGACTTTCAGGTGTCGCTGCACGCCCATCAGGTCGCTGGCACGCAGGAAATCTTCAAAGTCTGGTTGAACCGGAATGTCGAGCGCGCCGGCTTGCTGCCAGTAATCCTCCAGCCAGCCACGCACGCGCTCTTCAGGCCAACTGAGGAAGGCGTCCTTGAACAGGCAGGTCACGTCGTAGGTCACAGGGCCGTAGACCGCGTCCTGAAAATCCAGCACACCGGGATTCGGCTCGCTGAGCATCAGGTTGCGCGGCATGTAGTCTCGATGCACCAGGACTTTGGGCTGGGCCAGAGCGCTGTGGATCAGCAGATCACTGACCTGCTGCCACAGGATTTGCTGCGCCGAGTCGAATTCGATGCCCAGTTCGCGCTTCACGTACCATTCGGGGAACAGTTCCAGCTCGCGACGCAGCAGTGCCACGTCATAACTCGGCAGCGGTGCCACCATCGGCAACTGTTGGAAAGCCAGCAACGCTTGCAGGGCATCCTTGAACAAATCGTCAGCGTTTTCGCTGTCGATCACGTCCAGGTAAGTCTTGTTACCCAGGTCATTGAGCAAAAGAAAACCACGCTCGAGGTCTTCGGCATAAATTTTCGGCACGTTTATTCCGGATTTCGCCAGCAGAAACGCAATATCCACGAAGGGTTTGCAGTTTTCCTGGGGCGGTGGCGCGTCCATTACGATGAAGCTTCGGCCTGCGCCTTCCCAGCGAAAATAACGTCGAAAACTCGCGTCGCTACTGGCCGCGGTCAACGTGGCCGGGGGCACGGAGCCCCAGCCTTGTTCTGCAAAGAGGATAGCCAACTGTTCATCGAGCCAAACTTTCAGGTGTTGCAAGCGTACATCTTGATCAGGCATTGCAAGGGTCTCCGACGGCGCTAGCCGTCAAGCGGGTCATGCTTTATTATCCGACATCTTGTGCGACACGCGTGGCCACACTTCGAGGTGTAAGGTCATCTTGAAGGGTTTTCGATGAAAACCGACAGCTTGGGTACCCAATCCCATGAATCAAAACCGTCCCAGAAGTCCAATGTCTTCAAGGACTTGCCGCAGCGGCGGTGACATAAGCCCAAGGTCGCTTAGCACGGTAGCGCGACCGCAGAATCGGTTCTCCCGGTTCTGAGTGCACCTTTATACATAAGCCCCCTGAGGGCTAAACCCACGCGGAAGACAATCCCCGCTGGGGTTATCTCCTGCACTAGAAACAGGAGGTAACAATCTCACAGAGCATGCTGCCCCGACAGTCCCTGCTCTCATCTCATCAAACCGGAGACATGAGCGAAAGCTCTGTCTGTCATTGTCCATTTATCTTGCTTGCAGGGTAACAGCGGACTCGTTGTGCGACCAACGATAGCCTAGGAAGACATGCGTCACTGGTAACGGTGGGGTATGAAGCTTTTCCGACAATGTAGCCCCCAATCTTGGGTGCATTTTCGCTGCGAAGCGTGATGTGGACACTCGGAGCAGAACCGGGTCGAGGCGCTAGGCTGGCTGGTAAGGGTAACGTAAGTGAACTGCTGATAAACACCGTAAGGATAACCATGCCAAAACTGCTGATAGGCATGAACCAAAAGGTATGGGGTCGGATATTCCTGTGGGATGTGGGAATACGTCGCTGCAATGCCCCCGGTGGAAAGGCAGACCCTAACCCAGTCGTGTGACAGGCGGGGAACGTGGTAAGCCCGTATGGCTGCCTTCGGGCAGGTGAACCGCAAGGGGATCTGTTGGCTGTGCGGGTATGGGATCGCAGAGAAAGCGAACGCCGGGCTGTAATGGTCCGGATAGGGGTTGAGACATTACCCCACGGGAAACCGGGCAGACTTCTGCGTGGTCTTTCGTCGCATGAACTCTGACTGAACCTGTCTCAATGATCTTAGAGGCCAGCTGTAGTGGTCTCCTATTAATCCAACCCTGACGGGAACGTCCATTCCCGTCAGGGGATGCGTACGTCTCCTGTCCGGGGAAACTTGGGAGGAAGGCAGCATGATAGTACACAGCCTAAAAGCCGTGTCTGCGCCCTCCGACATTCCGCAACAGTGGCATGACATCGACTGGTGTCGTGTTCAGCGGAACGTTCGGGCAATGCAGTTACGGATTGCGAAGGCTTGTCGGGAAGGCCAATGGCGCAGGGTGAAAGCCTTGCAACGGATGCTGACCCGCTCTCGAACGGCCAGATACTTGGCTGTACGGCGAGTCACTGAAAACCAGGGCAAGCGCACGGCGGGAGTCGACCGCGTGCTCTGGGATACACCCGATGCTAAATGGAAAGCGGCAAATGGGTTGAAGCGCCACGGATATAAGCCACGGCCTTTACGGCGTGTGTTCATTCCGAAGTCAAATGGGACGGAACGTCCTTTGGGCATTCCGACCATGACTGACAGGGCCATGCAGGCGTTGTATTTGCTGGCGCTGGCACCCATCGCAGAAACCACGGGTGATCCGAATAGCTACGGCTTCAGGATCGAACGCTCGACGGCGGATGCGATGGGCCAGCTGTTCGTTTGCCTATCCAAGAAGGTTTCGGCCCAATGGGTATTGGAGGCGGACATCAAAGGTTGCTTCGACCATATCAATCACGACTGGTTGATCGCCAATATCCCTACGGACAAGGCGATCCTCCGGAAGTGGTTGAAGGCTGGTGTGATTCATAAAGGCCAGCTACAGGCAACGAATGCCGGTACGCCACAGGGCGGGATTATCTCGCCTACCTTGGCAAACATGGTGTTGGACGGTCTGGAAACACAGCTCAAGCAACATCTGGGCGTGACAAGGGCCAAGAAGCTGAAGATCAATGTGGTGCGATATGCGGATGATTTTGTGATTACCGGTAGCTCGAAAGAAGTGCTGGTAAACGAGGTCAAACCTTGGGTGGAGCAGTTCCTTGCGGTACGGGGGCTACAGCTGTCGCTTGAGAAAACCCATGTCGTCCACATAGATGAAGGCTTCGACTTTCTGGGATGGAATTTCCGTAAATATGGCGGGAAGCTCCTGATCAAACCAAGCAAGAAAAACGTGCGTACGTTTTATCGCAAGGTAAAGGAGGTCATCAGCGCCAATAAGGCGGTGAAACAGGAGAATCTGATTCGCCTGTTGAATCCAGTACTGCGTGGCTGGGCGCTCTATCACCAGCCCGTGGTAGCCAAGAAAGCGTACAGTCGCATGGATTACCAGATATTCAAGGCACTTTGGCATTGGGCAAAACGGCGACACCCGAATAAAAGTCTCGATTGGATCAGGAAGAAGTATTTCAAACATATCGAAGGGCGAAGCTGGGTGTTCCGTACCACGTTACTGATAGAGGCTGAAGTCAAAGAGGAGATCAGGCTATACACCCTGGAGGCTACGCCGATCGAGAGGCACAGAAAAATCAGCGGGGAGTACAACCCGTTCGACCCCGTGATGGAGGAAATGGGCGAAAAACTGCGGATGTCCCGGATGCTCGGGAAGCTGAAATACCGCAGGCAAGTATCAAGCCTGTTTCAATCACAAAAAGGTCTGTGTCTACTGTGCAAGAACCCCATAACTAGGGAGACAGGGTGGCATGACCACCACATCATTTATCGCTCACAAGGCGGTGGTGACTCGCTAAGCAACCGGGTACTATTGCATCCCATTTGCCACCAGCAGCTTCATGCTCGTGGGTTAACAGTGAACAAACCGGCTCCCAATTATGGGGGTTAGGTAAAGACTTGAGCCGTATGCGCTGAAAGGCGCACGTACGGTTTTTAGGGGGGAGCAGGCCAGAAATGGTCTGTTCCTACCCAACTTTCAGACCATCGAGAGGCGTGCGGCCCACACCGCGGGCAGATGGCACGCAGGAAGCCCGGACTAATAAGATGGCATTGAAATCCCCCGCGTTTCGTAAAAAATTTCCGTTGTTGGTCACCGGCAGTCTGCTGGCCCTGCAACCCCTGGCCACGTCGTTCGTGGTCGCCGCGGAACAGTATGACTGCTCAGTCTCTGCTTCGGGTGCCTGGGACTGTGCGCCAAAGGCGCCGGCTGCGGCATTGCCACCCCGTCCTGTCCATGACGGCAGCGCAGTTTCCGCCACCGGTGAAGCCCCGGCAGACACCGGTTCCAGCGCAGACACCGGCGCCAAACCTGTGCTGGTTACCGAGTCCAAGGGCCGCGGCCTGAAGTCGCGTAGTGAAGACTACAGCCACCTCGACTGGGTTCCACGCGAGAAGCTCACCGCAGCGCAATTGGCAGAAACCGGTCCTTACTGCTCTGGTTCCTATATCGAACCGATTCGTCCTGGCATGAATGACAAGACGAATAAAAGTGACGCTCCGACCTTTCTCGGTGCCAAAGCCTCTCGTTATAAGCAGGATGAGCAGGTCGCCACCCTGGCCGGTGACGTGGTCATGCGTCAGGGCAGCATGCAGGTCGAAGCCGACGAAGCGAACCTGTATCAGGCCGAGAGCCGTGGCGAACTGAGCGGCAACGTCCGTGTTCGCGACAACGGCGCACTGATCGTGGGCGACCACGCCGACGTGCAGCTCGACACCGGTGAAGCCAAGGTCGACAACGCCGAATACGTGATGCACAAATCGCGCATCCGCGGTAACGCGCTGTACGCCAAGCGTGCCGAGAACGCGATCATCCGCCTCAAGGATGGTACGTACACCACGTGCGAACCGGACAGCAACGCCTGGCAGCTCAAGGGCAACAACATCACCTTGAACCCGGCCACCGGTTTCGGTACCGCAACCAACGTGACGCTGCGGGTCAAGGACATTCCGGTTCTGTATACGCCGTACATCTATTTCCCGATCGACGACCGTCGCCAGTCCGGCTTCCTGCCGCCGACCATCGGCACCGGCAGCGATACCGGCTTCCTGCTGGTCACCCCGTATTACTTCAACCTGGCACCGAACTACGATGCCACGTTGTACCCGCGCTACATGAGCAAGCGTGGCCTGTTGATGGAAGGCGAGTTCCGCTACCTGACCAAGTCCAGCGAAGGTCAGTTCGGCGCCGCGTACCTCAACGACGAAAACGACGATCGCAAGCTGCAGAGTGAATACGAAAAAACCCGCTACATGTACAACTGGCAGCACAAGGGTGGCCTCGACTCGCGCGTCTTTACGCAAGTTGATTACACCAAGATCAGCGATCCGTATTACTTCCAGGATCTGCAGACCGACCAGATTGGCGTGAAAAGTTCCGACTACGTGAACCAGCAGGGCTCTGTCACCTATCGTGGCGACAGCTATGCCGCTCGTTTGAACGCCCAGGCTTATCAGCTGGCGACTGTTTCGAACATCACGCCGTATGATCGTTTACCGCAGATCACCTTCAATGGTCAGCTGCCATATCATCCGCAAGGGCTGAATTTCGATTACGAGACAGAGCTGGTGCGGTTTGAGCGTGACCTGCTCGATGGGAACTACGTAAACGAAGACGGCACGGTCGCACCGCGTCTTGATAACAACGTACAAGGCTTGGCACGAGCCAACGGCAACCGTTTGAACCTCAAGCCGGGTGTCAGCCTGCCGTTGGACTGGACTTATGGTTTCTTGAAACCATCCCTGAAGTACCAGTACACACAATACGATCTGGATCTGGATGGCACCGGCAAGAGCCAGATTGCTGCGCAAAGTGCAGAGGCGGACCGACTCAACGGTACCTACAGTCGTAACCAGAACCGTGGGGTGCCGATCGCGAGCATCGACAGCGGCCTGTACTTCGATCGCAACACTCAATGGTTCGGCAAAAACTATCGCCAAACCCTCGAACCGCGCTTGTTCTACCTCTACGTCCCTGAGACTGATCAGGAAGACATTCCGGTATTCGATACAGGCGAATACACCTTCAACTACGCCTCGCTGTTCCGCGACAACCGCTTCTCCGGCTCCGACCGTGTCGGTGACGAGAACAAGCTGTCGCTGGGCGTGACCAACCGCTGGATCGAAGACAACGGTTTCGAGCGTCAACGCATCAGCGTCGGCCAGGCTTTGTACTTCAAGGACCGCGAAGTCCAGTTGCCGGGTATCGATGCGAAAACCCGCGACGACGCACAAGCCAGTGTTTCGCCATATGCACTTGAATACGAATACCGCTGGAACCGTGATTGGCGCACCACCGCCGACTACAACTGGGACCCGGACAGCCGCAGCCCTCGCTCGGGCAGCGCGATGTTCCACTACCAGCCGGAAGACAACCCGAACAAAGTCATCAACGCCGGCTATCGCTATCGCAACGACCAGGTCCGTTATGACCAGAACACCGGTCAATGGACGGTGGGTGGCGGTGACTACGGCACTCCGGGCACTCCTGGTTACGTGAAGGACTACTACAAGATCAAGCAGCACGACTTCTCGGTGATCTGGCCGATCGTGCCGCAGTGGAACGCCATCAGCCGCTGGCAGTATGACTACAACCGCAACCGTACCCTGGAAGCCTTCGGTGGTTTCGAGTACGACAACTGCTGCTGGAAACTGCGCCTTATCAACCGTTACTGGGTCGACTATGAAGAGTTCAGTCAAGCCGCCCCGGAAAACGAAAAAGGCGACCACGGCGTCTTCCTCCAAATTGTTCTGAAGGGACTCGGCGGCCTCACTGGCGCCAAGGTAGAGAGCTTCCTCGACAAAGGCATCCAAGGTTATCGTGAACGTGAAGACCAAGCTTTCTGATTGTCTGCGCCCGCTAATGCTGGGCGCGCTGTTCCTGGGTACCGCGGCCAACGCCGCGGTACAGTCCATCGATAAAGTGGTGGCCATCGTCGACAACGACGTGGTCATGCAAAGCCAGCTGGACCAGCGTGTCCATGAAGTTCAGCAAACCATCGCCAAACGCGGTGCTGCCGTACCGCCTGCAGGCGTACTGGATCAGCAGGTGCTCGAGCGTCTGATCGTCGAAAACCTGCAACTGCAGATCGGCGAACGCTCCGGCATCCGCATCACCGATGAAGAACTGAACCAGGCAGTCGGCACCATTGCCCAGCGCAATAACATGTCCATCGAACAATTCCGCGCGGCCCTGGCTCGCGACGGCCTGTCTTATGACGACGCTCGTGACCAGATCCGCCGCGAAATGGTCATCAGCCGTGTGCGTCAGCGCCGTGTAGCGGAACGCATTCAGGTGTCTGAGCAGGAAGTGAAGAACTTCCTGGCGTCCGACCTCGGCAAGATGCAGCTGTCCGAAGAATTCCGTCTGGCCAACATCCTGATTCCTACGCCGGAAAGCGCCAACTCCGACGCGATTCAGAATGCAGCCAAGCAAGCCGACGCGGTTTACCAGCAACTCAAGCAAGGCGCTGACTTCGGCCAGCTGGCAATCGCCAAATCCGCCAGCGAAACCGCGCTGGAAGGCGGCGACATGGGCTGGCGTAAAGCCGCTCAACTGCCACCTCCGTTCGATCGCCTGCTGAGCACCATGACGGTTGGCGACGTTACCCAGCCAATGCGCACGCCGGGCGGCTTCATCATCCTGAAGATCCTCGACAAGCGTGGCGGCGAAGCCCAGGTGCGTGACGAAGTGCATGTGCGTCACATCCTGGTCAAACCAAGCCCGATCCGCGACGAAGAAAAAACCAAAGCCCTGGCTCAATCGCTCTATTCCCGTATCGAAGCGGGCGAAGATTTCGGCGAACTGGCGAAAAGCTTCTCGGAAGACCCGGGCTCGGCCCTCAACGGGGGTGACCTGAACTGGATCGACCCGAATGCGCTGGTGCCTGAATTCCGCGAAGTGATGGCCAAGACCCCACAAGGTCAGCTGTCCAAGCCGTTTCAAACCCAATATGGCTGGCACGTTCTGGAAGTCCTTGGCCGTCGCGCCACTGACAGCACCACCCAGGCCCGCGAACAGCAAGCGATGACCGTACTGCGTAACCGCAAATACGACGAAGAGCTGCAAACCTGGCTGCGTCAGATCCGTGACGAAGCGTATGTAGAAATCAAGCTCCCTGGTGCAGACCAGGCAACACCGTGAAACCCAAGCGTTTCGCGTTGACCCCCGGCGAACCGGCCGGCATAGGTCCCGACCTGTGCCTGCTGCTCGCCTCGCAAGCCCAGCCATACCCTCTGATTGCCATTACCAGCCGCGACCTGCTCATCGAGCGGGCCGCGCAGCTGGGTGTGGTTGTCGATCTGCTGCCGGTAACGCCGGACAGCTGGCCGGATGCTCCCGCGCAGGCCAACAGCCTGTATGTGTGGGATACGCCACTTAACGCCAAGGTCACCGCCGGGCAACTGGACAAAGCCAATGCGGCTTTCGTTCTGGAAACCCTGACCCGCGCTGGTCAGGGCTGCCTGGACGGACATTTCGCCGGCATGATCACCGCCCCTGTGCACAAGGGTGTGATCAATGAATCCGGAATCGCCTTTTCCGGGCACACTGAGTTTCTTGCGGACCTGACTCATACCGCGCAAGTGGTGATGATGCTCGCCACTCGTGGCTTGCGCGTGGCACTGGTTACCACTCACCTGCCCCTTCGCGAGATTGCCGATGCAATCACGCCGGAGCGCCTGGAGCGGGTCACACGGATTCTGCACGCCGACCTGCAAAAAAAATTCGGCATCGCCCAGCCCCGCATCCTGGTTTGCGGGCTTAACCCGCACGCCGGTGAAGGCGGTCACCTGGGCCATGAAGAAATCGACATCATCGAACCTACATTAGAGCGCCTGCGCGGCGAGGGCATGGACCTTCGCGGTCCCCTGCCCGCCGACACTCTGTTTACCCCCAAATATCTGGAGCACTGCGACGCGGTGCTGGCGATGTACCACGACCAGGGCCTGCCCGTGCTGAAATACAAAGGCTTCGGCGCGGCAGTCAATGTGACCCTCGGCTTGCCGATCATTCGCACGTCAGTCGACCACGGCACCGCCCTGGATCTGGCCGGCAGCGGCAAAATCGATACCGGCAGCCTGCAAGTCGCCCTGGAAACCGCCTACCAGATGGCCGAGACCCGTTTATGACCGAGCATTACCAACACAAGGCGCGCAAGCGCTTCGGCCAGAATTTCCTGCACGATGCCGGCGTTATCGACCGCATCCTGCGTTCTATCCATGCCAAACCCGAAGACCGCCTGCTGGAAATTGGCCCGGGCCAGGGTGCATTGACCGCAGGCCTGCTCAACAGTGGCGCCCAGCTGGACGTGGTGGAGCTGGACAAGGACCTGATCCCGATCCTCAACCAACAGTTCGCCGGCAAGAGCAATTTCCACCTGCATCAGGGCGACGCGCTGAAGTTCGACTTCAACAGCCTGAATGCCGCGCCGAACAGCCTGCGAGTGGTCGGCAACCTGCCGTACAACATCTCTACACCGCTGATTTTTCATCTACTGCACAACTCCCACCTGATCCGCGACATGCACTTCATGCTGCAAAAGGAAGTGGTCGAGCGCCTGGCGGCAGGTCCTGGCGGCGGTGACTGGGGTCGCCTGTCGATCATGGTTCAGTATCACTGCCGGGTCGAACACCTGTTCAACGTTGGCCCGGGGGCGTTCAATCCGCCGCCGAAAGTCGATTCGGCCATCGTGCGTCTGGTGCCTCACGCAGTACTCCCACATCCAGCCAAAGATCACAAACTGCTGGAGCGCGTCGTGCGCGAAGCCTTCAACCAGCGCCGCAAAACATTGCGCAACACCCTCAAACTGCTGCTGAGCAACGCTGAAATCGAAGCCGCCGGCGTCGATGGCAGCCTGCGCCCCGAGCAGCTCGATCTGGCTGCCTTCGTGCGTCTGGCCGACAAGCTCAGCGAACAAGTCCTACAAAAGCCTGCCACCGACTGACAGGCGATGAGCGCTATCGGGTAGGACGCCACTCTGGTTTACTACCCGATACTTGGCCTAGACTGACTTCTATCAGCTACGCCCCGCGTCCCGCTTCGTTTCTAAGGCCTTTTGCATGTCCGATCCTCGTTATCAGGTCGACGTCAGCGTCGCCACCCGCTATCTGGCAGAACAATCGCAACCCGAGCACAACCGCTTTGCCTTCGCCTACACCATCACCGTGCAAAACAATGGCTTGCTACCCGCCAAACTGCTTTCACGGCATTGGGTGATCACCGACGGTGACGGGCATGTCGAGGAGGTTCGCGGTGCGGGCGTCGTCGGCCAACAGCCGTTGATCGACGTGGGCAAGAGCCACACTTACAGCAGCGGCACTGTCATGACCTCCAAGGTCGGCACAATGCAAGGCACGTATGAAATGGTCGCTGACGACGGCAAACACTTCGATGCTGTCATCGCTCCGTTTCGTCTGGCGGTACCCGGAGCCCTGCACTGATGGCGACGTATGCCGTCGGCGACTTGCAAGGTTGCCTTGAACCGCTGCAATGCCTGCTCAAGCAAGTTGCCTTCGACCCTGCACAGGACCGCCTGTGGCTGGTGGGTGACCTCATCAACCGGGGCCCACAGTCGCTGGAAACCTTGCGCTTCCTCTTTAGCATCCGCGAATCGCTGATCTGTGTACTCGGCAATCATGACCTGCACTTGCTGGCCGTCGGGCAAAACATCGAACGCCTGAAGAAGGCCGACACGCTGCGCGAGATTCTTGAAGCACCCGATAGCGCGGAATTGCTGGAGTGGGTGCGACAACAAAAGCTCATGCACTACGACGAGCAGCGCGATATCGCCCTGGTCCATGCCGGCATCCCGCCTCAATGGTCGCTGCGCAAAGCCTTGAAGTGCGCCGCCGAAGTCGAAGAAGCCCTGCACGACGACAACCGCTTCGCGCCTTACCTTGACGGTATGTACGGCAACGAGCCGGTGAAATGGGACAGCGACCTCAAAGGCGCGGCCCGGCTGCGAGTCATCACCAACTATTTCACCCGGATGCGCTTCTGCACCAGTGACGGCAAACTCGACCTCAAGGGCAAGGAAGGCATCGACACCGCACCGCCGGGTTATGCGCCGTGGTTCACCCACAAGGAGCGCAAGACCAAAGGCCTGAAGATCATCTTCGGCCATTGGGCGGCGCTCGAAGGCCAGTGCAACGAGCCAGGTCTGTTTGCGCTCGACACCGGTTGCGTCTGGGGTGGCGCCATGACCCTGATGAATGTCGACACCTTTGAACGCCTGCAATGTAAATGCGACGCCCATGGCCACACTCGGCCGGCTGTCGCCGCCTCTATTCCCGAACAAACGTCAGCCAGCGCCCCGCGCTAGACTGCGCTTTCAGCCGAGCCACAGGAGCCCGCCATGAGCGAATTCAAACGTATCCCCCCAGAACAGGCCCAGGCCCTGCGCGAACAAGGCGCGGTGGTGGTCGATGTCCGCGATCCGGCAACTTTTGCTGCGCTGCACATCGCCGGTTCGAAGCATCTGGACAATCATTCTCTGCACGCTTTCATTCAGGGCGCTGACCTGGATGCGCCGACGGTAGTGGTCTGCTATCACGGCAATTCCAGTCAGGGCGCGGCTGCTTATCTGATCAGCCAGGGCTTCTCCGACGTCTACAGCATGGACGGCGGTTTTGAGCTGTGGCGTACGACCTATCCTTCGGAAACGGCGCAAGGCACTTCCGAATAATTTTTTTCAAGGCGCGCAAGGCCCGGCCCCCGTGGGTTCGCGCGCTGACTGACGAACGGCCTGCCACAACTAATTACTTATTGCGCCTTTACCTTCAAGATTCCGAACTATCCTTAAGCGCAGGCCATCCAAAACAGGGGAGAGCCGGTACACCGGCGCGCGGGTCATCGGGAGTAGCTTTCGGGGTTGATACCCTGAAGGTGTTCTGGGGGGTAAACAGCAACTGCATATTCAGTTGCTTGCCAGCATCGACTGACTGATCCGGCGTCGGCTCCACGTATCGAGCGAGGTGACGTCATGAGTATCTTTAGCCACTTCCAACAACGCTTCGAGTCCACGCGCCAGGAAGAACTCACTCTGCAAGAGTACCTGGAGCTGTGCAAAAAGGACCGCAGCGCCTACGCTTCCGCAGCTGAGCGTCTTTTGCTGGCCATCGGTGAACCGGAGCTGCTCGACACCTCGACCAACTCGAGGCTGTCGCGAATCTTTTCCAACAAGGTGATCCGCCGCTATCCGGCCTTTGAAGACTTCCACGGGATGGAAGAATGCATCGACCAGATTGTGTCGTATTTCCGCCATGCCGCTCAGGGTCTGGAAGAAAAGAAACAGATCCTCTACCTGCTTGGCCCTGTCGGTGGCGGTAAGTCGTCCCTGGCCGAAAAGCTCAAACAACTGATCGAGAAAGTGCCCTTCTATGCAATCAAGGGCTCGCCGGTTTTCGAGTCGCCTCTGGGTCTGTTCAACGCCACCGAAGATGGCGCGATCCTCGAAGAAGACTTCGGCATTCCCCGGCGCTATCTCAATACCATCATGTCGCCATGGGCCACCAAGCGCCTGGCCGAATTCGGCGGCGACATCAGCCAGTTCCGCGTAGTGAAACTCTATCCGTCGATCCTCAACCAGATCGCGGTCGCGAAAACCGAGCCGGGAGATGAAAACAACCAGGACATCTCGGCACTGGTGGGCAAGGTCGATATTCGAAAACTGGAAGAGTTTCCGCAGAACGACGCCGATGCCTACAGCTACTCGGGGGCACTGTGCCGGGCGAACCAGGGCCTGATGGAGTTCGTCGAAATGTTCAAGGCACCGATCAAGGTGCTGCACCCATTGCTGACGGCCACCCAGGAAGGCAACTACAACAGTACCGAAGGCCTGGGGGCGATTCCGTTTACCGGGATCCTGCTGGCCCACTCCAACGAATCGGAATGGCACACCTTCCGTAACAACAAGAACAACGAAGCCTTCATCGACCGGATCTATATCGTCAAAGTG
Organism: Pseudomonas sp. QTF5; assembly: GCF_000512695.2. Classification (GTDB taxonomy): domain Bacteria; phylum Pseudomonadota; class Gammaproteobacteria; order Pseudomonadales; family Pseudomonadaceae; genus Aquipseudomonas. Next base: position 46,317 of record NZ_AZRW02000016.1, read on the forward strand.
CCGTACTGCCTGCGCGTCAGCGACGAAGTGAAGATCTACGACAAGCTCCTGTTCAACAGCTCGCTGGCCAAGGCCCATTGCGCGCCCGACACCCTGAAAATGCTCGCTCAGTTCACCGTGCTCTCGCGCCTCAAAGAGCCGGAAAACTCCAACATCTACTCCAAGATGCGCGTGTATGACGGCGAAAACCTCAAGGACACCGATCCGAAGGCCAAGTCGATCCAGGAATACCGCGACGCAGCGGGAGTCGACGAAGGCATGAACGGTCTGTCGACCCGCTTCGCCTTCAAGATTCTGTCGAAGGTCTTCAACTTCGATCCGCACGAAATCGCCGCCAACCCGGTGCATCTGCTCTACGTGCTGGAACAGCAGATCGAACAGGAACAATTCCAGGCCGAGACCCGGGAACGCTATCTGCGCTTCCTGAAAGAGTACCTGGCGCCGCGTTATATCGAATTCATCGGCAAGGAGATCCAGACTGCCTACCTCGAGTCTTACAGCGAGTACGGCCAGAACATCTTCGATCGCTACGTGCTGTACGCCGACTTCTGGATTCAGGATCAGGAATATCGCGATCCGGAAACCGGCGAGATCCTCAACCGCGTGGCCCTGAACGAAGAACTGGAGAAAATCGAAAAACCGGCGGGCATCAGCAATCCGAAGGATTTCCGCAACGAAATCGTCAACTTCGTACTGCGCGCCCGAGCCAACAACAACGGCAAGAACCCAACCTGGCTCAGCTACGAAAAACTGCGGGTGGTTATCGAGAAAAAAATGTTCTCCAACACCGAGGACCTGCTGCCGGTCATCAGCTTCAACGCCAAGGCCAGCAAAGAGGACCAGCAGAAGCACAACGACTTCGTCACACGGATGGTCGAGCGGGGCTACACCGACAAACAGGTACGACTGCTGTCCGAGTGGTACTTGCGGGTCAGAAAATCACAGTAACCCGCTGCCGGTCAGACCGGTTGTCGTTAGCCCGAGGCCTGTTTACGCTTTTTCTGTTACACAGGCCTCTGGAGGTGTCCGAAATGCGGTAGCGAGGTTCAGGCAGCATCAAAGCGCTTGGGGGGAGCGTGTACACCTCCCCGGCACTGGCCTTATGCTGCGTTAGCGCTCGCCCCTTTCAGGACAGCTTCTAAGGAGCAGTCATGAGCTATGTGATCGACCGACGTCTCAATGGCAAGAACAAGAGCACGGTAAACCGTCAGCGGTTTCTGCGGCGCTACCGTGATCACATCAAAAAGGCTGTCGAAGAGGCGGTCAGCCGGCGCTCCATTACCGATATGGAACACGGCGAGCAGATCAGCATTCCCGGCCGCGACATCGACGAGCCAGTGCTTCACCACGGTCGTGGCGGCAAACAAACCATCGTGCACCCCGGCAACAAAGAATTCACCAGCGGCGAGCACATTGCCCGTCCGCCCGGAGGTGGCGGCGGTAGAGGTCCCGGCAAAGCCGGTAACACGGGTGAAGGGATGGACGAGTTCGTCTTCCAGATTACCCAGGAGGAATTCCTTGAATTCATGTTCGAGGATCTTGAATTGCCAAACCTGGTCAAACGCCACCTGACCGGCACCGACACCTTCAAGACCGTACGCGCAGGCATCAGCAATGAGGGCAACCCGTCACGGATCAACATTATCCGCACGCTGCGTTCGGCCCATGCCCGGCGCATTGCCTTGTCTGGCAGCAGCCGGGCGAAATTGCGCGAAGTCAAAGAGGAACTACTGCGGCTTAAACGGGAGGAACCGGACAACTTCGGCGATATCCAGGAGCTCGAAGCAGAAATCGAGAAACTCAGCGCGCGCATTCACCGAGTGCCATTTCTCGACACCTTTGACCTCAAGTACAACCTGCTGATCAAGCAGCCGAACCCCAGCTCCAAAGCAGTGATGTTCTGCCTGATGGACGTGTCCGGCTCCATGACCCAGGCGACCAAGGACATCGCCAAACGCTTCTTCATCCTGCTGTACCTGTTTCTCAAGCGCAACTACGACAAAATCGACGTCGTGTTCATCCGCCACCACACCAGCGCCCGTGAAGTGGATGAGGAGGAATTTTTCTATTCTCGGGAAACCGGCGGTACCATCGTCTCCAGCGCCCTGAAACTGATGCAGGAGATCATGGCCGAGCGTTATCCGAGCAATGAATGGAACATCTATGCCGCACAGGCGTCCGACGGCGACAACTGGAACGACGATTCGCCGATCTGCCGCGACATCCTGATCAATCAGATCATGCCGTTCGTGCAGTACTACACTTATGTTGAGATTACCCCGCGCGAACATCAGGCCCTGTGGTTCGAGTACGAACGCATCGCCGAAGCCTTCTCTGACACTTTTGCCCAGCAACAACTGGTCTCGGCCGGGGATATCTACCCGGTCTTTCGTGAACTCTTCCAGCGCAGGTTAGTGACATGACCGCCAAAGAGCAGAAGCGCCAACCCATTTCCACCGGCTCCGAATGGACATTCGAGCTGATCCAGGCCTACGACCGCGAAATCAGTCGTCTCGCGGCCCGCTACGCGCTGGATACCTACCCCAACCAGATCGAAGTGATCACCGCCGAGCAGATGATGGATGCCTACGCCTCTGTCGGCATGCCCTTGGGTTATCACCATTGGTCCTATGGCAAACACTTCCTCAGCACCGAAAAATCCTACAGTCGTGGCCAGATGGGTCTGGCCTACGAGATTGTGATCAACTCGGACCCCTGCATAGCCTATCTCATGGAAGAAAACACCATCTGCATGCAGGCGCTGGTGGTGGCTCACGCGTGCTACGGCCATAACAGTTTTTTCAAAGGCAACTACCTGTTCCGCACCTGGACCGACGCCAGCTCGATCATCGATTACCTGGTGTTCGCCAAGCAGTACATCATGCAGTGCGAAGAACGCCACGGGATCGACGCGGTAGAGGACTTGCTCGATTCCTGCCATGCGCTGATGAATTACGGCGTCGACCGTTACAAACGCCCTTATCCGATTTCCGCCGAAGAAGAACGCCGTCGGCAGAAGGATCGGGAAGAGCATCTGCAAAAGCAGATCAACGATTTGTGGCGGACCATCCCAAAAGGCGCGGACAAGTACAGCGACAAGGACAACGCACGCTTCCCCGCCGAACCTCAGGAAAATATCCTGTACTTCATCGAAAAACACGCCCCGTTGCTGGAGCCTTGGCAGCGCGAAATCGTGCGGATCGTGCGCAAGATCGCCCAGTATTTTTATCCACAGCGCCAGACCCAGGTGATGAACGAAGGCTGGGCCACGTTCTGGCACTACACCTTGATGAACGACTTGTATGACGAAGGCCTGGTCACCGAAGGCTTCATGATGGAATTTCTGACTTCCCATACCAGCGTGGTCTTTCAACCCGGCTTCGACAGCCCCTACTACAACGGCATCAACCCATACACCCTGGGTTTTGCCATGTATCGCGATATCCGCCGGATATGCGAACACCCCACCGAAGAGGACTATCGCTGGTTTCCGGAAATCGCTGGCACCGACTGGCTGTCCAGCATCAAATTCGCCATGAGCAGCTTCAAGGACGAGAGTTTCATCCTGCAGTACCTGTCACCCAAGGTGATCCGCGACCTCAAGCTGTTCAGCATCCTCGATGACGATCAGAAGGACGATCTGCTGGTTCCAGCGATACACGACGAAGAAGGCTATCGAACCATTCGTGAAACCCTGGCGGCACAATACAACCTGGGCAATCGCGAACCCAACATACAGATCTACAGTATCGATCGGCGTGGCGACCGCTCCCTGACTTTGCGTCACCAGCAACACGACCGCAAACCGCTGGGCGACTCTACCGACGAAGTGCTCAAGCACCTGCACCGCCTCTGGGGCTTCGACATTCATCTGGAAACCCTGCAAGGAGATCAGGTAATGAAAACCCATCATGTTCCGCCCCGAAGCGAGCATGGCGAGGGGGACTACGGCCGGCTGGACTTGGCAGTCATTCATCTTTGATCCTGTTTTTCTGCCTCCGGAAGTTCGACGCAAAGGTTATTCTGTCGGGCTAACGGAGGTTTTTTATGCAGATTTATAAAGTCGGTGGAGCGGTCCGCGATCGCCTGCTGGGCAAACCTGTCACCGATATCGACTGGGTCGTTGTGGGCGCCACCACCGAAGAAATGCTCGCCAAGGGCTTTCGTCCGGTGGGCGCGGACTTCCCGGTGTTTCTTCACCCAAAAAGCGGTGAGGAATACGCCCTCGCCCGCACTGAACGCAAAAACGGGCGCGGCTACGGCGGCTTCATCTTTCACGCCAGCCCCGACGTCACGCTCGAAGAAGATCTGATTCGTCGCGACCTGACGATCAACGCCATGGCCGAAGACGATCACCAGAACCTGACCGACCCTTACCATGGTCAACGGGATCTCGAGGCGCGCCTTCTTCGTCACGTTTCCCCCGCGTTCGCCGAAGATCCTCTCCGTGTCTTGCGCGTTGCCCGCTTCGCCGCGCGTTACGCGGAACTGGGCTTCACCGTCGCCCCCGAGACATTGGAGCTGATGCGCCAACTCAGCGAATCAGGTGAATTGGAAGCGTTGACCGCGGAACGCAGCTGGAAAGAAATCGCCCGCGCGCTGATGGAGGAGCAGCCCCAGGTGTTCATCGCGGTGCTGCGCGAGTGCGGTGCTCTCAAGGTACTGATGCCGGAAGTCGACGCACTGTTCGGCGTACCGCAACCCGAAGCCCATCACCCGGAAATCGACACTGGCGTGCATACCCTGAGCGTGCTGGAGCAAGCGGCGCTGCACAAACAACCGCTGACCGTACGCTGGGCCTGCTTGCTGCATGACCTGGGCAAAGGATTGACGCCTGAGGAAGAATGGCCCCGCCACATCGCCCACGAGCACAATGGCCTGAAGCTGATCAAAGCGGTCAACGAGCGTTTCAAGGCACCGAAGGACTGTCAGGAACTGGCGCTGCTGGTAGGCGAGTATCACACCCATGGCCATCGTGCGCTGGAGCTGAAACCGTCGACCTTATTGGAGTTGCTGCAGAGTTTCGACGTCTATCGTCGACCCCAGCGCTTTGAGGAATTTATCGCGGCGTGCGAGATGGACGCTCGGGGGCGTAAAGGCCTGGAGCAGAGAAGTTATCCACAGGCGGATTATTTGCGGGGCGCGGCAACTGCGGCGCGAAGCGTTGCGGTTCAGCCATTGCTGGAGAAGGGCTTCAAGGGACCGGAGTTGGGCGAGGCGATCAAGCGCGAGCGGCTCAAGGCGTTGAAGGCTTACAAAGAGGCGGCGTCAGTTTGAAAGCATCGCGGGCAAGCCCGGCTCCCACAGGATTTTGCATAGAACCTGTGGGAGCGGGCTTGCCCGCGAAAGCGTCAGCACCGTCAAAGCAAATCGGAAGGGGTCAACTGCTGGCCCCGCCACTCAAACGCCACCGGCGCCAACACCTGATCGATTTGCGCCTCACTCCACAGAGTCGCAAAGCTCTTGCCTACGCCCGGATGCACTCTATCCGGCGCAATCAGCGACAACGGCCATAGCACGAAAGCATTTTTCAGAATCTCTGCCCTCGGCAAGATCAAGCCATCGAAGTTGCCCACCAGGTCGCCGAACAGCAGCACGTCGATATCCAGCGGCAAGCCCTTGCGGTCCGGCGCGTAACGGCCGTTATCCGCTTCGATGAATTTCAACCGTCGATCCAGTTCCATCAGCGGCAGATCGGTGAAGGCCGAGACCACAAAGTTGTAGAACGGCCCGCTTTTGATCCCCACTGGCTGGCTTTCGAATACCGCCGAGCAGCGCATATCCACCAGGAAACCCGCCAGGGCGTCCAGGCCTGCCTGCAAATGGGATTCGCGCTCGATATTGCTACCAAGCCCGAGATACACCTGAGTCAGCGACATCCGCGCTCGATCTCCACGCCCACACCACCCGTGGCAGCCGGGATGGCACCTGGTTTGGTCAGTTTGAGGCGCATCCAGGTGATCTTGAATTCGCTCATCAGCACTTCTGCCAGACGCTCGGCAAAGGTCTCGACCAGTTGGAACTGCGCCTGCTCGGCAAACGCCTGGATGCGCGACGAAACGCTCGCGTAGTCGAGCGCCAGGGTCAGGTCATCACCGGCGGCGGCCGGACGATTGTCCCAGGCGAAGCTCAGATCAAGTCGCAGACACTGTCGGATGCCTCGTTCCCAGTCGTAGGCACCAATCACAGTGTCGACTTCCAGGCCCTCGATAAACACTCTGTCCAAGCACTTCTCTCCACTGCACGACAAGGGCGCAATGCGCCGTTAGAATCAGGGCGTCCTCGCCCGGAATAGTTAGCATGTTTTGGTTACTGGCGATCCTCGCCTACCTGCTCGGCTCTCTGTCCTTCGCCATTTTGCTCAGCCGCCTGACCGGTAACCCCGATCCGCGAATGAGTGGCTCGGGCAATGCCGGTGCCACCAACATGTTGCGTCTGGCCGGCAAGAAACTCGCCATCCTGACCCTGGTCGGCGACCTCTGCAAAGGGCTACTGCCCGTACTGATCGCCGGCGTTGCGGGCCTTTCGCTGCAAGAACAGGCCTGGATCGGCGTCTCTGCCGTTATCGGCCATCTATTCCCACTGTACTTTCGCTTTCGCGGTGGCAAAGGTGTCGCCACTGCGGCTGGCATGCTGCTGGGGCTCTATCCGCCCGCCGCGCTGCTGGCGGTTTGCGCCTGGCTGCTGACGTTCTACCTGACCCGCACCAGCTCACTCGCCGCCCTGATTGCCACACCACTGACCCTGCCATTGTTTGCCTGGCAGGAACCGGCGGCATTGCTGCCCATGAGCGCACTCACAGGCCTGATCGTCTGGCGTCATCGCGGCAATCTACGCGACCTGTTTGCCGGGCGCGAACGGCATTTTTAAATACCGCACGTGAGCACCGCTCATCACAGCGCCGACAATTGCTCCATCGGCCAGCGCGCCTGCACGCTGATCGCCAGGCTTTCATGCTGACCGGCCTGCAAGCGCTGGCAGCCGGCAAACGCAATCATCGCGCCATTATCGGTGCAGAACTCTGGACGGGCATAAAACACATCGCCCTTCATGTCGCCGAGCATTTTCTCCAGAGAAGCCCGCAGCGCTTTATTGGCGCTGACGCCCCCTGCGATCACCAAACGCTTGAGACCCGCCTGTTTCAGGGCACGCTTGCACTTGATGGTCAAAGTCTCCACCACGGCCTGCTGGAACGCCAGCGAGATGTCGCAACGGGCTTGCTCGCTGTCGTCCCCGGCGTTGACGCTCTGCTGCCAGGTGTTCAGAGCAAAGGTTTTCAGGCCGCTGAAGCTGAAAGCCAAGCCTGGACGATCACACATCGGACGCGGAAAAGTGAAACGTCCTGCAACGCCCTGCTCCGCCAGACGCGCGATCTCCGGGCCGCCCGGATAATTGAGCCCCATCATTTTCGCGGTTTTATCGAAAGCTTCGCCGGCAGCATCGTCGAGGGTCTCGCCCAAGAGCGTGTATTGACCGATCCCGTCGACCTGAACCAGCTGCGTATGACCGCCTGACACCAACAAAGCGACGAACGGGAACTCCGGAGGTTGCGACTCCAGCATCGGCGCCAGCAAGTGACCTTCCATGTGGTGCACGCCCAAGGCCGGAATGCCCCAGGCAAAGGCCAGCGCCTGGGCGCAGGAAGCCCCCACCAGCAAGGCTCCGACCAGGCCAGGACCCGCGGTATAAGCGATGGCGTCGATCTCGGTCGGCACACAGCCAGCCTCGGCCAGGACCTGACGAATCAAGGGCAGCATGCGTTTGACGTGATCGCGCGAAGCCAGCTCCGGCACCACGCCGCCATAGGCACGATGCAGATCGATCTGACTGAACAGCGCGTCGGCCAACAACCCGCGTTCACTGTCGTAAAGTGCGACACCGGTTTCGTCGCAAGAGGTTTCTAATCCCAGTACTAGCATGGGTTTGCGCCTTGTAGAGGCTGAATTCGAAGGCGCGCATAATAGTCGTCGCGTGATGCCCCGACCAGCGGTTTTCGATCAGAGGCTTTGCATTCCGAGCGATGAGGGGTTAACATCCGCAACCCTTAAAAACCGACGTCTTCAAGTGCTCTTTTGCCGCGAGGATGTTGACCCCGGTAATGAATGAAGGTAGCTCTGGATGCCAGCCGTCAAAGTAAAAGAGAACGAACCCTTCGACGTAGCTCTGCGTCGTTTCAAGCGCTCCTGCGAAAAAGCCGGTGTACTGGCTGAAGTTCGTAGCCGCGAATTTTACGAGAAGCCAACTTCTGAGCGTAAGCGTAAAGCAGCAGCCGCTGTTAAGCGTCACGCCAAGAAAGTTCAGCGCGAACAGCGCCGCGCCGTTCGTCTGTACTAATACACAGACGATCGTAGCAAGCTTCTGCCAAGCCCGGCCCTCAGCCGGGCTAATGGCATTTGCGGACATCGCTTGATGCTTCACCGTCAAAGCCGCAGACGCGACCGAGACAAATCTGCTTCACAACGTCAGACCTGGCTCTTTTGCCAGCGGTGCACGTCTTTTCTGACGAGCCTTCCAAGGCTACTGACGAGCACACCCACTGATTCCTCTCACGACGATCAGCCCAAGGCACCTTCTTGCGTGCCCGCTTATGAGCTATCCGAGGCCAATGACTGGCTGTTGTCGGATTCAGCGAAACACTTTCAAATAGTCGAATACTGACTGGTACTAATGTCAGTGGATTTTCGGCAGATACACTTCCCGACAGCGATACGCAGACGACACCGGTCGAGCCGCACACCCTGCGCGCCTCAAACAACGACACGCGTTCGGCCGCCCTTCGTTTTGGGTCCATTTCAGCGCAGATGACGAGAACGCCATGGCCGGGCTAATTCCCCAGAGCTTCATTGACGACCTTCTGAACCGCACCGACATCGTCGACGTGGTCAGCTCGCGCCTGCAAATGAAAAAAGCCGGCAAGAACTACACGGCCTGCTGCCCGTTTCACAAAGAAAAAACCCCCTCCTTCAGCGTCAGCCCCGACAAACAGTTCTATTACTGCTTCGGCTGCGGCGCTGGCGGTAACGCCCTCGGCTTCATGATGGACCATGACAACCTGGATTTCGTCCAGGCTGTCGAAGAACTGGCCAAAGCCGCCGGCATGGAAATTCCCCGCGAAGAAAGTGGCCGACCGCACAAACCGCGGCAACCCACCGATTCGCCGCTGTATCCGCTGCTCACCGCCGCCGCCGATTTTTATCGTCAAGCCCTGAAAAGCCATCCGTCGCGCAAAGCCGCCGTGGATTACTTGAAGGGTCGCGGACTAACGGGGGAAATCGCCCGGGACTTCGGGCTCGGGTTTGCCCCGCCCGGCTGGGACAACCTGTTCAAACACCTGAGCAGCGACACCCTGCAGCAAAAAGCCATGATCGATGCCGGCCTGCTGATCGAGAACGCCGAAACCGGCAAGCGCTATGACCGCTTCCGCGATCGCGTGATGTTCCCGATCCGCGACAGTCGCGGGCGCATCATCGCCTTCGGTGGCCGGGTACTGGGCGACGATAAGCCGAAATACCTGAACTCACCGGAAACCCCGGTTTTCCATAAAGGCCAGGAACTCTACGGCCTTTATGAAGCACGCAAAAACAACCGCAACCTCGACGAAATCATCGTCGTCGAAGGCTATATGGACGTTATCGCCCTCGCCCAGCAAGGCCTGCGCAATGCCGTCGCAACCTTGGGCACCGCCACCAGCGAAGAGCACATGAAGCGCCTGTTTCGCGTCGTGCCCAGCGTGCTGTTCTGCTTTGATGGCGACCAGGCGGGCCGAAATGCCGCCTGGCGAGCACTGGAGGCAACCCTGCCATGCCTGCAGGACGGGCGTCGGGCGCGCTTTCTGTTTCTGCCCGAGGGTGAGGACCCGGACACCCTGGTCCGTTCCGAGGGCACTGACGCCTTCCGCGCGCGAATCAATCAGCACGCCCAGCCATTGGCCGATTACTTTTTTCAACAGTTGACCGAGGAATCGGACCCGCGCTCCCTCGAAGGCAAGGCCCACATGGCCACCCTCGCCGCACCGTTGATCGACAAAGTCCCGGGCGCCAACCTGCGCATCTTGATGCGCCAGCGCCTGAGCGAAATTACCGGGCTTAGCGGTGAAGCCGTGAGCCAACTGGTGCAAAGCGCGCCTCAGGAAGCGCCACCGGCTTACGATCCGGGCATCGATTACGACGCCATGCCCGATTACAGCGACTACCATCAGCCGCAGGCACAAGAGATGTACGTGCCGCAGCAGGAATGGACGCCGAAAAAGCCTGGGGCAGGCGGCAAGAAATGGGACAAGAAACCGTGGGACAAAAACGGCAAGTGTGGCGGCGATCGCGATCAACCGCGCGCGCCACGGGTACCGGCCGCTGTAGAGCCGCCCACCCTGGCAGCCTTGCGCACGCTACTGCATCACCCGCAACTGGCTGAGAAAGTCGAGGACGCCGGGCACTTCGCTGCCGAGGACCATACCAACACGCAACTGTTGGTCGCCCTGCTCGAAGCCGTACAGAAGAATCCCAAGCTAAACTCATTTCAACTGATTGCGCGCTGGCACGGCACCGAACAAGGCCGACTGCTCAAAGCGCTGGCAGAAAAGGAATGGCTGATTGATGGAGATAACCTTGAACAACAGTTTTTCGACACCATTACTAGCTTGTCAGCCCGCCAACGCGAGCGAAACCTGGAACAACTTCTTCGAAAAGCACGTCAAAGTGAATTGAGCACCGAAGAGAAAAATCAACTGCGCGACCTTTTAAGTCGCAATGTTTCCGCATCAAGCCCGACCTCAACTGGCGCGTGAGGTCATAGCTCAGGTATAATCCTCGGCTTGTTTTTTGCCCGCCAAGACCTTCAGTGGATAGGGTGTTATGTCCGGAAAAGCGCAACAGCAGTCTCGTATCAAAGAGTTGATCACACTTGGTCGTGAGCAGGGCTACCTGACTTACGCGGAGGTCAACGACCACCTGCCGGAGGATATTTCAGATCCGGAACAGGTGGAAGACATCATCCGCATGATCAATGACATGGGGATCAACGTATTCGAGGTTGCGCCAGATAAGGATTCCCTTATGCTGGCCGACGCCGATACCGACGAAGCCGCGGCCGAAGAGGCAGCAGCAGCGTTGGCAGCGGTCGAGACCGACATTGGTCGCACCACCGACCCAGTGCGCATGTACATGCGTGAAATGGGTACGGTAGAGCTCCTCACACGTGAAGGCGAAATCGAAATCGCCAAACGTATTGAAGAGGGCATCCGCGAAGTGATGGGCGCAATTGCGCACTTCCCTGGCACGGTTGACCATATTCTCTCCGAATACACTCGCGTCACCACCGAAGGTGGCCGCCTGTCCGACGTCCTGAGCGGTTACATCGACCCGGACGACGGCATTGCGCCGCCTGCAGCCGAAGTGCCACCGCCTGTCGACCCGAAAGCCGCTCCAGCTGCCGACGACACCGACGACGATGACGCCGAAGCAAGTGATGACGAAGAAGAAGCCGAAAGCGGTCCGGATCCGATTATCGCCGCGCAGCGTTTTGGCGCTGTCGCCGATCAGATGGAAATCACCCGCAAGGCCCTGAAAAAGCACGGTCGTGGCAACAAGCTGGCAATCGCCGAGCTGATCGCCCTGGCTGAGCTGTTCATGCCGATCAAACTGGTGCCGAAGCAATTCGAAGGCCTGGTCGAGCGTGTTCGCAGTGCCCTGGATCGTCTGCGTCAGCAAGAGCGCGCGATCATGCAATTGTGCGTTCGCGATGCCCGTATGCCGCGTGCCGACTTCCTGCGCCAGTTCCCGGGCAACGAAGTCGACGAAAGCTGGGCCGACGCACTGGCCAAAGGCAAAAGCAAATACGCTGAAGCCATTGGTCGCCTGCAACCGGACATCATTCGTTGCCAGCAGAAGCTGACCGCGCTGGAAACCGAAACCGGTTTGACGATCGCCGAGATCAAGGACATCAACCGTCGCATGTCGATCGGTGAGGCCAAGGCCCGCCGCGCGAAGAAAGAGATGGTCGAAGCGAACTTGCGTCTGGTGATCTCCATCGCCAAGAAGTACACCAACCGTGGTCTGCAGTTCCTCGATCTGATCCAGGAAGGCAACATCGGTCTGATGAAAGCGGTAGACAAGTTCGAATACCGCCGCGGCTACAAATTCTCGACTTATGCCACCTGGTGGATCCGTCAGGCGATCACTCGCTCGATCGCCGACCAGGCCCGCACCATCCGTATTCCGGTGCACATGATCGAGACGATCAACAAGCTCAACCGTATTTCCCGGCAGATGTTGCAGGAAATGGGTCGCGAACCGACACCGGAAGAGCTGGGCGAACGCATGGAAATGCCTGAGGACAAGATCCGCAAGGTATTGAAGATCGCTAAAGAGCCGATCTCCATGGAAACCCCGATCGGTGATGACGAAGACTCCCATCTGGGTGACTTCATCGAAGACTCGACCATGCAGTCGCCAATCGATGTCGCCACTGTTGAGAGCCTTAAAGAAGCGACTCGCGAAGTCCTGTCCGGCCTCACTGCCCGTGAAGCCAAGGTTCTGCGCATGCGCTTCGGTATCGACATGAATACCGACCACACCCTCGAGGAGGTTGGTAAGCAGTTCGACGTGACCCGTGAACGGATTCGTCAGATCGAAGCCAAGGCGCTGCGCAAGCTGCGCCACCCGACGAGAAGCGAGCATTTGCGCTCCTTCCTCGACGAGTGATCACAGAACCCCCGGCCCAGGCCGGGGGTTTTGCTTTATACAGATTAAATGCCCCGCACGTCCCCCGCTCCGAATAGCCCGTCTACACTCGAAACATTCCCCCAAGCCATAACGAGACCGTTATGCCCAGATGGCCGACCGTGCTTTTTTTGCTGTCGCTGATGACCTGGACCGCAACGGCTGGCGCGTTGACTCTTACCGACGAAGAACGTAGCTGGCTGACGGCTCACCCGGAATTGCGCCTGGGCGTGGACGCGTCCTGGCCGCCGTTTGAGTTTCGCGACGAACACGGGCGTTATCAGGGCCTGGCAGCGGACTACATCAACGTCATCCGTCAACGGCTGGCCATCAAACTCACGCCCATCGAACCGGTCAGCTGGACCGAAGTCTTGCAGCAGGCCAAAAAAGGCAAACTAGACATCTTGCCGGGCATCATGTCGACTCCCGAGCGCCAGACGTATCTGTCGTTCACCCGCCCCTATCTCGACTTTCCGATAGTCATTCTGGCTCACGTCGGAGGCCCCCAACCGCGCAAACTCGAAGACCTGTACGGGCTTAAGATCGCCGTGGTGGAAAACTACGCCCCCCATGAACTATTGCGCACCCACCATCCCGACCTGAATCTGGTGGCGATGCCCAATGTCAGCTCGGCGCTGCAGGCGCTGGCCACCGACGCCGTGGACGCCGTAGTGGGCGATCTCGCTTCCAGTGTCTGGAGCCTGCGCCAACTCAAGCTCGACGGGCTCTACGTCAGCGGTGAAACACCCTATCGCTACCAATTGGCGATGGCCGTGCCTCCGAACAATAAGCTGCTGGTCAGCATCCTGGACAAAGTCCTGGCAGACATGACCCCGAGTGAAATCAGTGCAATCCAGGAACATTGGATCGGTAACGTCCTGGACCATCGAACCTTCTGGCTCGACGTACTGATTTACGGCCTGCCAGGATTACTGTTTCTGATGATCGTGCTGGCCGTGGTTATCCGGATCAACCGCCGACTCAGCTCGGAAATTGCCCGTCGGGTCGCTCTGGAACAGGAGCTGCGCAGCAGCGAATACCATTACCGCGGCCTGGTGGAGAGTCTTTCGGCCATCGCCTGGGAAGCGCGGATCAGCGATTACACCTACAGCTACGTGTCACCCCATGCTCAGGATCTCCTTGGTTATCCCCTGCCCCATTGGCTGATTCCGGGTTTCTGGCGCAACATCATCCACCCCGCGGACCTGACCCGGGCCCAAACCTTCTGCGACCGTGAAGTGGCGGCCGGGCGCGATCACAGCGTCGATTACCGAGTCATCACCGCTGACGGCCGCTGCCTTTGGGTTCGCGATATCGTCAGCCTGATCGAGCACGCCCATGAACCGGTACTGCGCGGGCTGATGATCGACATCAGCGAAGCCAAGCGTACCGAAGAGGCGCTGCGCCTCTCGGAACAGAAGTTTGCTTCGGTGTTCCAGCAATGCCCGGATATTCTAGTGATCGCGCGGCTTTGCGACGGTTGTCTGCTGGAAGTCAACGAAGCGTTCGAGGAACAGATCGGCCTCAAGGCCGAAGACGTCATAGGCCAGACCGCCACCGATCTGAATATCTGGGGCGTACCCGGCGTGGGACCGGGTTTGTTGCAGCGCTTGCAGGCCGGCAGCATCCGCAATTTGGAGATGCCCTTTCGCCGCAGCAATGGCCAGGTGTTTACCGGCCTGATTTCCGCCGAGCCTTTCGATCTCGATACGACCCCGGCCCTGGTGGTCGTCGTGCGGGACATCAGTCAGCTCAAGGAAACCCAGCAACAACTGCAAACCTCCGAAGAGAAATTCGCCAAGGCCTTTCATGCTTCCCCCGACGGTTTGCTGCTGTCCCGGCAGAGCGACGGTTTGTTGTTGGAAGTCAACGAAGGTTTCAGCCGCATTACCGGTTTCAACAGCGCAATGTCCGTGGATCGGTCGGCCCTGGACCTGGGGATCTGGGTCAACCTCAACGAACGCAAGCAGATGCTCGAGCTATTGCACCGGGATGGCTTCGTCCGTGACTTCGGTTGCCACATCCGCCGCAAAGACGGGCAAATCCGGCTTTGTGAGGTTTCAAGCCGGCCGTTGCCCATCGGCGATGAGGACTGCATGCTGACCATCGCCCGGGACATTACCGAGCGGCACCTGATGCAGGAGAAATTGCAACAGGCCGCCACGGTGTTCGAGAGCACCGCCGAGGGTGTATTGATCACCGACACCCAACAGCACATCAGTGCAGTTAATCGTGCATTCACCGAAATCACTGGCTACAGCGAGACAGAAGCATTGGGCCACACCCCTCGCCTGCTCGCCTCGGGCCTGCACGACAGCGCATTTTATGCGGCGATGTGGCATCAGTTGACCGCCGACGGTCATTGGCAAGGCGAGATTTCCAACCGGCGCAAGAATGGCGAGCTCTACCCGAGCTGGCTGACCATCAGCGCGGTGCGCAACCGGGACAACTTCATCACCCACTTTGTTGCGGTGTTCGCAGACATTTCCAGCCTCAAACACGCTCAGGCCAAACTCGACTACCAGGCGCATCACGACCCGCTGACCGGTCTGCCAAACCGCACGCTGTTCGAGAGCCGGCTGCTGACCGCGCTGAACAGCCAGCAGGAAAACGGCGGCCAGGGCGCGGTGCTGTTCCTCGATCTGGACCGCTTCAAACACATTAACGACAGCCTCGGTCACCCGGTCGGCGATCTGCTGCTCAAAGGCATCGCCGTGCGCCTCAAGGAGCAACTGCGCGATATCGATACCGTGGCGCGCTTGGGTGGCGACGAATTCATCATCCTGCTCCCCGGCCTGCAACAGTCCAGCGATGCCGACAACATTGCCACCAAGCTCCTCAATTGCTTCTCCGCCCCTTTCCAGGCCGGTGAGCACGAGTTTTTCATCAGCGCCAGCATTGGCACCAGCCTGTACCCCAAAGACGGCTGCGACGTCGCCACGCTGGTCAAGAACGCCGACGCCGCGATGTATCGCTCCAAGGCCAAGGGCCGCAACCGGGTTGAAAGCTACACCCGCGACCTCACCGCCCAAGCCAGCGAGCGCGTGGCGCTGGAACATGAACTGCGGCGTGCCATCGAGCGCAATGAGCTGTTTTTGTACTACCAGCCCAAAATCAGTCTGGACGATCATCGAGTGGTCGGTGCCGAAGCGCTGATTCGCTGGCATCATCCCACCTTCGGCGATGTACCTCCCGAGCACTTCATTCCCCTGGCCGAAGAAAACGGCATGATCCTGCAAATCGGCGATTGGGTACTTGAGACCGCCTGCCGACAGATGTACGAGTGGAATCAGGTCTATAAGTGCCTGGGCCCACTCTCAGTCAACCTTGCGGGTGCGCAACTGCGCCAACCGAACCTGCTCGGCCGGATCGAGCAATTGCTCAAGGACAACCACCTCAAACCCGATCTCCTGCAGCTGGAGATCACCGAAAACTTCATCATGAGCCAAGCCGAAGAAGCGCTGACGGTGCTGCATCAACTCAAACGCCTGGGTGTGCAACTGGCGATCGACGATTTCGGCACCGGCTATTCGTCCCTGAGCTACCTCAAACGCCTGCCGCTGGACATCCTCAAGATCGATCAATCCTTCGTCCGCGGCCTGCCGGACGACCCACACGACGCGGCAATTGTTCGTGCAATCATTGCACTGGGCCGCAGCATGCAATTCACGGTCATCGCCGAGGGCGTCGAAACCCTGGCGCAGCAGCAATTCCTGACTTCGGAGGGCTGTGAACAGATCCAGGGGTACATCGTCAGCCTGCCCTTGCCACCGGACGAATTCGCCGCGACGTTTCTTCATACAGCCATATTGGATTTTTCGGATAGCACAGCCGAGAAACCATCGCTATAATCCGCGGCCTACTGAGGGCCTATAGCTCAGTTGGTTAGAGCAGGGGACTCATAATCCCTTGGTCGTAGGTTCGAGTCCTACTGGGCCCACCAAACAAGAAAGCCGCGCAAATGCGCGGCTTTTTCGTGTCTGTCGTTCAGGTTTTCCTAACGCTTTTTAGGCACTTTTCAGGCCCAAACACTCAACGATGGAATGGCCTGCACTGACCGCAGCCGTTCAAGCATTTCACCCGTCAACACGACCTCATAGGTATCCGCCGGCCTACCCCATTGCTCCACAATGACCATGCCGTCTACCAGCGCCGCGCCCAATCCGGTAATCGTATCGGCCAATGCCTCTACGATTTGTTGAGTCCGCAACCACACACGATCAGTAATCTCTTTAAGCTCGGCAGTTATGCGCTCGGACGACGCTGTATCCGTATCGGGGTAGGCGATATTGCGCAGCAAGTGCCGTAACTCTCTTATTTTTGCGTAGTCCTGTTCCGCTCCAAACTCGCCTTTCAGGATTACTCCCGCTGCCTGCTCATTGACGTGTTTCTTGGGAGAATGCTTTGAGAGCAATGTCTGCGCCATAGCTCCGGCGAAGAGAACCATCATCCGACGTTCCAAATGTTCCTTCATTGCTTCGATCGACGAAATTGACCGTGCCAAAGTAATGGAAGCCCCCCCATGGTGCGTCAAGCCCATGGTGACTTTCAGGGTCACATCACCCGTTTCAAAGCCCAGGGCTCGGGCGACTACGTAGTGCCCCATTTCGTGATTCGCGATCTGCAGTGCATAGTCTCGCAGAGCCGCAGGCATGCTCTTCATTTCGATCCCCTCGCTTCACAGCCCTTGGTGCGCATTCGACTACGAGTGACAATTTGTGTCCATCCAATTAACCCGTTGAGGGCATGGAGTGCCTGTAATATGCCTGCCCATTGCTCTGTACCGCTGGAGATGCCCCTTTGCCTGACACTCGCCCGCCTGTTCTCGACGAAATCGACCGCCAATTGATCGCGGCCCTGCAGATCAATGCCCGTGAAAGTGTAGCCATGCTCGCCCGCCAACTGGGTATCGCCCGCACCACCGTCACTTCACGCCTGGCGCGGCTGGAAAAGGCCAAAGTGATCACCGGTTACGGTGTGCGCCTGGGTCAGCGCGTGGTGGATGGAGGCTTGCAGGCCTATGTCGGGATCACCGTGCAACCGCGCTCCGGCAAGGAAGTGCTGCGTCGTCTTAGTGCCATGGCGCAGGTTCAGCAGTTGTGTGCGGTGAGTGGTGAATTTGATTATGTGGCGTGGTTGCGCACTGATTCGCCGGAGCAACTTGATCAGTTGCTGGATCAGATTGGCAGTGTGGATGGCGTGGAGAAGACGACGACTTCGATTATTTTGAGTAGCAAGATTGATCGGGGGCAACCGGTTTGAGTTTCAACCGTTATTCTTCATTGTCTGATCAGGCCTCATCGCGTGCAGGCTCGCACATTGAACATTGTGTAGCAATGTATCGTCATATTGATCAGATAATTAGCAAAACGACGACACATTGCGTCTTATTAACGTGTTCTACGCTCTCTAGAATGGCTGCCATCTTTTCCTATACTCAGACGCGTACTCTGCGTCAGGTCGCCAGCAAGGTCAGCCATGAACAAGAACAATCGCCATCCTGCAGACGGTAAAAAACCGGTCACCGTTTTCGGCCCGGACTTTCCTTTCGCCTTCGACGACTGGATCGAACACCCGGCCGGGCTGGGCAGCATTCCCGCGCAAAATCACGGCGCCGAGGTGGCGATTGTCGGGGCAGGCATTGCAGGTCTGGTGGCCGCCTACGAATTGATGAAGCTGGGCCTCAAACCCGTCGTCTATGAAGCCTCGAAAATGGGTGGTCGTCTGCGCTCCCAAGCGTTCAATGGCGCTGAAGGCATTATTGCCGAGCTAGGCGGAATGCGTTTCCCGGTGTCGTCTACCGCGTTTTATCACTACGTCGACAAGCTCGGCCTCCAGACCAAGCCCTTCCCGAACCCACTGACACCTGCGTCAGGCAGCACCGTGATCGATCTGGAAGGCAAAACTCATTACGCACAGAAATTGGCGGATCTTCCTGCACTGTTCCAGGAAGTCGCTGATGCCTGGGCGGATGCTCTGGAAGCGGGCTCGCAGTTCTCCGATATCCAGCAAGCGATCCGCGACCGTGACGTGCCGCGCCTCAAGGAACTGTGGAACACCTTGGTGCCGCTGTGGGACGACCGCACGTTCTACGATTTCGTTGCCACCTCCGAAGCCTTCGCCAAGCTCTCGTTCCATCACCGCGAAGTGTTCGGCCAAGTCGGTTTCGGCACCGGCGGCTGGGACTCGGACTTCCCCAACTCGATGCTGGAAATCTTCCGCGTGGTGATGACCAACTGCGACGATCATCAGCACCTGGTGGTCGGCGGCGTGGAACAAGTGCCGCTGGGCATCTGGCGCCATGTGCCGGAACGATGCGTGCACTGGCCTGAAGGCACCAGCCTCAGTTCGCTGCACAGCGGCGCGCCGCGCTCCGGCGTGAAAAAAATTGCCCATGCACCGAACGGGCGTTTTACCGTTACCGATAACTACGGCGACACACGTGAATACGCGGCCGTACTGACCACCTGCCAGAGCTGGCTGCTGACCACCCAGATCGAATGCGACGAAAGCCTGTTCTCGCAAAAGATGTGGATGGCCCTGGACCGCACCCGCTACATGCAATCGTCGAAGACGTTCGTGATGGTCGATCGCCCATTCTGGAAAGACAAGGACCCTGAAACCGGTCGCGACCTGATGAGCATGACCCTCACCGATCGCCTGACCCGTGGCACCTATCTCTTCGACAACGGCGACGACAAGCCCGGTGTCATCTGCCTGTCGTACTCGTGGATGAGCGATGCGCTGAAAATGCTCCCGCACCCGGTGGAAAAACGCGTGAAGCTGGCACTGGACGCGCTGAAGAAGATCTATCCGAAAGTCGACATCGCCGCGCGGATCATCGGCGATCCGATCACCGTGTCGTGGGAAGCCGACCCGCATTTCCTCGGGGCCTTCAAAGGCGCCCTGCCCGGTCACTACCGCTACAACCAGCGCATGTACGCGCACTTCATGCAGGACGACATGCCGCCCGAGCAGCGCGGGATTTTCATCGCCGGCGACGACGTTTCGTGGACGCCGGCCTGGGTCGAAGGCGCGGTGCAGACCTCGCTCAACGCGGTGTGGGGGATCATGAAACACTTCGGCGGTGAAACTCACGCCGAAAACCCGGGTCCAGGAGATGTGTTCAACGAAATCGGGCCGATCGCCCTGCCCGAGTAAGAGGAATCCGAAATGCGCGTAGCCCTTTACCAATGTCCACCGCTGCCCCTGGATGTCGCAGGTAATCTGCAACGCCTGCATCAACTGGCGCTGGAGGCCAAGGGCGCAGACTTGCTGGTGCTGCCAGAGATGTTCCTGACCGGCTACAACATCGGCATCGATGCGGTCAGCGTGCTGGCGGAGGTGCACAACGGTGAGTCGGCGCAGCAAATCGCGCGCATCGCCAAAGCGACGGGGATCGCCATTTTGTATGGCTACCCGGAGCGTACCGAAGACGGGCAGATCTATAACGCCGTGCAGTTGATCGACGCCAATGGCGAGCGGTTGTGCAACTACCGCAAGACTCACTTGTTCGGCGACCTCGATCACTCGATGTTCAGCGCCGGGCCGGATGAGTTTCCGCTGGTTGAACTCAACGGCTGGAAGCTTGGCTTTTTGATCTGCTACGACCTGGAGTTCCCGGAAAACGCCCGGCGTCTGGCCTTGGCCGGTGCCGAGCTGATTCTGGTGCCGACGGCGAACATGATTCCCTACGACTTCATCGCCGACGTCACCGTCCGCGCACGCGCCTTCGAAAACCAGTGTTATGTGGCTTACGCCAACTACTGCGGGAACGAAGGCGAGATCCAGTATTGCGGCCAAAGCAGCATCGCCGCGCCGGATGGTAGCCGCATCGCCCAGGCCGGACTTGATGAAGCGCTGATTGTCGGTGAACTGGATCGTCAGCTGATGATCGATTCTCGCGCCGCCAATCGTTACTTCCTCGATCGCCGTCCCGAGCTATACGGCGAGCTGAACAAGCCCTAATCCGCTAGCATTAGCGCTTCTCTGTTCTGGAAGTGCTCATGCCTGCGCTGAATCACCCTCGCCTCCACACTGAAACCCTCGCCAACGGCCTGCGGGTGACGCTGCGTCATGCTCCCGATTTGAAGCGCTGCGCCGCCGCATTGCGGGTCGCTGCCGGCAGTCACGACGTGCCACTGGCCTGGCCGGGGCTGGCGCACTTTCTTGAGCATTTGCTGTTCCTGGGTACAGAGCGCTTTCCCGCAGAGCAAGGGCTGATGGCCTACGTACAAGGTCATGGCGGGCAGGTGAATGCGCGAACCAGCGAACGTACGACGGACTTCTTTTTCGAGCTGCCGCCTCAGGCGTTTAAGGGCGGACTTGAGCGTCTGTCAGACATGCTCGCTCATCCGCGTATGAATCCGGACGATCAGCGGCGGGAACGGGAAGTGCTGCACGCCGAATTTGTCGCCTGGTCGCGGGATGCGACAGCCCAGCAGCAGTTCGCGCTGTTTGATGGACTCTCGGCGGCTCATCCGTTACGGGCGTTTCATGCGGGAAACCGTTACAGCCTGCCGGTTCCGCAGCCCGAATTTCAGCAAGCGTTGAAGGACTTCTATCAGCAGTTTTACCAGACTGGGCAGATGATGCTGAGCCTGGCCGGGCCACAGAGTCTCGATGAGTTGAAGGTGATGGCGCAGGCGTTTTCCGCTGCCATTACCCCCGGTGAAAAAGTCCCTCAGACAAAGCCCACCCTGTTGATGGATTCTTCAGACAATAGTTATCAACAGGCTGGAGAACGTCGGCTGGATCTGCTGTTCGCCTTCGAAGTACTGCCCGACTCATCGCCCGAAGCACTGGCGTTCCTGTGCCATTGGTTGAACGCCGCAAAACCCGGCGGCCTGTTGGCGCAGCTGCGAGAGCATGGGATGGCGGACAACCTGAAAGCCGCGCCGCTCTATCACTACGCCGGCCAAGCCTTGCTGCACATCGAATTCACACGACCCGCCCAACCGGCCAACGTAATCCGCGAACGGCTTCTGGATTGGCTGGGCTTCTTTGCCTCCCAGCAGAATTGGGCCGAATTGCGCGAAGAATATGCAGCCCTGCTGCAGCGCCAACAGCAAGTCAGCAGCGCCTTGCAACTGGCCCAGCGAGACAGCGAACAACTTGAACTCGGACTATCCGAACAGGGCGTTGTCGCCCTCAAGGCAATCCTCAAACAAATCGGCGCTGTGGATAACTGCACCGGCCAGTGGCAAATGCCGACCCCCAACCCGTTTTTGCGCGCCGAGACGCCAGCCTCGAATGCCGGACTGATTCGCGGCCAGACCAGCGCCCATCGCGGCCTGCGGACTTTTGCCCAGGATCGCTCACGCAGTCGCCGCGAACGATCGCCGATGCAGTTCAGTCAGACATTGCCGGATAACACCGATGAGGGTGCGGTTTATCTGCGCTGGCGCCTGGAATTCGCCCCTCACAGCCGCCTTCAGTCGAATCTGGAAAACAGCCTGCGGATGCTGCGCGAAGATGCGCGTCAGGCCGGTGTCGACTTTTCCTTCAGCGCATCGGGCAATGAATGGCTGCTGAAGATGACGGGCTTGCAGGAACCGATGCCGACAGTCCTCGAACATGCGCTGAAAGAACTGACAAAACCTGATGCCGATTTCTCACAGGAAGAGCCGGCGTCCATTGCATTGATGCCGATTCGACAATTGCTCAAGGCACTGCCCGATCTATGCCTTGAGCACACCGTGGCCTCAGATAACCTACAACAACTCTGGTCGAGCGCGCGTTGGGATGGCCTGGCGACAGGCCTGTCTGCCCAGACCCAAGCGGCGATGGGGTTTGCCTTGAGTCGTATTCCCGGCACTGCGGACAGTCAACTGACGCCGCCTCCGTCGATTCGCTCGCAGCATCTGTGGAACTCCGTCGATACCGGCTCCAGCGAACACGCGCTGTTACTCTTTTGTCCGACGGCAACCCATGACATCACCGATGAAGCCGCCTGGCGGTTGCTCGGGCACGTATGCCAGACGCCGTTCTACCAGCGCCTACGGGTGGAGTTGCAACTCGGTTACGCCGTGTTCAGCGGACTACGCCAGATAAACGGTCAGACCGGGCTGCTTTTCGGTGTGCAATCACCGAGCGTCGCGCCTCTGGATTTGCTGGAGCACATCGAACAGTTCCTCAGCGAATTGGAAGGGATGATCGAAAGCATTGATGAAGCGACCTTCATCGCTCAGCGCCAAACGCTGGCCGATCAATTCGACAACACCGCCCTGCCCAACGCCCAGGCCGCCGAGCTGCTCTGGCAAGGCAAACTGGCCGGCCATTCGTCTGATTACCTGAAGCGTCTGCCTCAGGCAGTTCTGATGATCGACCGTGAAGCCTTGCTGGCGGCGGCACAACGACTGAATCGGGCCGACGGCGGATGGCGCTGTCTGGCCAGCGGGCCTTGTTCCGGGGCGCCTTGGCAAGTGGCAAAATGATCATTACCGGTGCTGCAATTAGCTTTCTCAAAGATTCGTGGCCAATCGCTCTGTAATTTTGAGTAACATAGCCGCCTAACTATCTGAACATCTCCGGCTGGAGGTGGACTATATGTATAGGTCTCAACTGTCCCATCCACCTGAAGGAGCGCTTCTATGTCCTGGTCCAAACCTGCTTACACCGACCTGCGTATCGGCTTCGAAGTCACCATGTACTTCGCAAGCCGCTAAGCTCTGCCGTCTGGTAGAGAATGCAGTGCTACGCCTCGGCTCGCCGGGGCGTTTTTATTTTCAGCTTTCAATGATGGAGCGGCCATGTTTGTCCAGATTCTAGGTTCCGCCGCCGGCGGCGGTTTCCCCCAGTGGAACTGCAACTGCGTGAACTGCGCAGGTTTTCGCGACGGCAGCCTGCGGGCCGAGGCGCGCACCCAATCGTCCATCGCAATTTCCGATGACGGCGTGAATTGGGTGCTGTGCAATGCATCGCCGGACATCCGCGCCCAGCTCCAGAACTTCGCTCCGATGCAGCCGGGTCGCGCCCTGCGTGATACCGGTATCAGTGCAATCATCCTGATGGACAGCCAGATCGACCACACCACCGGCCTGCTCAGCCTGCGCGAAGGTTGCCCGCATCAGGTCTGGTGCACCGACATGGTCCACGAAGACCTGAGCACCGGTTTTCCGCTGTTCACCATGCTGACTCACTGGAATGGCGGGTTGAACTGGAACCGTATCGAACTCGATCAGCGCTTCACCGTCCCGGCCTGCCCGAACCTGCGCTTCACCCCGCTGCCCTTGCGCAGCGCCGCCCCACCGTATTCGCCGCATCGCTTCGACCCGCATCCGGGCGACAACATCGGCCTGATCGTCGAAGACCTGGGCACCGGCGGCAAACTGTTCTATGCACCGGGCCTGGGCAAGGTCGACGCATCGCTGATGAAGATCATGGCCAGCAGCGATTGCCTGCTGGTGGATGGCACGATGTGGGACGACGATGAAATGCAGCGCCGTGGTGTCGGCACGCGTACCGGCCGGGAGATGGGTCATCTGGCGCAGAACGGCCCTGGCGGCATGCTCGAAGTGCTGGAACAGTTGCCCAAGCAGCGCAAAGTACTTATCCACATCAACAATACCAACCCGATTCTCGATGAGGATTCGCCAGAGCGTGCGGAGTTGGTTCGGCGCGAGGTTGAAGTGGCGTATGACGGCATGAGTATTGTGTTGTAGCGGATGGCCTCTTCGCGAGCAAGCCCGCTCCCACATTGGATTTGTTGTGTACACGAGATCCCTGTGGGAGCGGGCTTGCTCGCGAAGACGTCAGACCAGACACCAAAGAATCCACCGGTTGTACCCGGAGAACCGCAATGACTGACACCGCAATGTCCCCCGCCGAATTCGAAGCGGCCCTGCGCGCCAAGGGCGCCTACTACCATATCTATCACCCGTATCACGTGGCGATGTATGAAGGCCGGGCGACCCGCGAGCAGATCCAGGGCTGGGTCGCCAACCGCTTTTACTATCAGGTGAACATCCCGCTCAAGGACGCCGCTATCCTGGCCAACTGCCCGGACCGCGAGATTCGTCGCGAGTGGATTCAGCGCCTGCTGGACCACGACGGCGCTCCCGGCGAAGAGGGCGGCATCGAAGCTTGGCTACGCCTCGGCCAAGCGGTCGGCCTCCACCCGGATCAACTGCGCTCTCAGGAATTGGTGCTGCCCGGCGTGCGTTTCGCCGTCGACGCCTACGTCAACTTTGCCCGCCGGGCCCGTTGGCAGGAAGCCGCCAGCAGTTCGCTGACCGAGCTGTTCGCGCCGCAAATCCACCAATCGCGCCTCGACAGTTGGCCGCAGCATTACCCGTGGATCGACCCGACCGGTTACGAATATTTCCGCACGCGTTTGGGCCAGGCGCGCCGGGATGTAGAGCATGGTCTGGCGATCACTTTGCAGCATTACACTACGCGGGAAGGTCAGGAGCGCATGCTGGAAATTCTCCAGTTCAAACTGGACATTCTTTGGAGCATGCTCGATGCCATGAGCATGGCCTACGAACTGAACCGCCCGCCGTACCACAGCGTGACCGAACAGCGGGTCTGGCATAAAGGAATCACCTTATGAGTTTCGATCGCAGCAAAACCCCGACATGGCGCACCGGCTACCGTTTCCAGTACGAACCGGCGCAAAAAGGCCATGTGCTGCTCTACCCGGAAGGCATGATCAAACTCAACGACAGCGCTGCGCTGATTGGCGGCTTGATTGATGGCCAGCGGGATGTCGCGGCGATCATCGCCGAATTGAACACGCAGTTCCCCGGCGTACCCGAGCTTGGTGAAGACATCGAGCAATTCATGGAGGTCGCCCGTGCTCAGCACTGGATCGAACTTGCCTGATTCCGTGTCAGACAAGTTACCGCCCAAGCCTGAAATCGGCCTGCCACTGTGGTTGCTGGCCGAACTGACGTATCGCTGCCCGCTGCAATGCCCGTACTGCTCCAATCCGCTGGATTTCGCCGAGCAAGGCAAAGAGTTGACCACCGAGCAGTGGATCAAGGTATTTCGCGAAGCCCGGGAGATGGGCGCGGCGCAGCTGGGTTTTTCCGGCGGTGAGCCGCTGGTGCGCCAAGACCTCGCCGAGCTGATCGCCGAGGCGCGCAAGCTGGGTTTCTACACCAACCTGATCACCTCCGGTATTGGTCTCACCGAGCAGAAAATCAGCGACTTCAAGAAGGCCGGTCTAGACCACATCCAAATCAGTTTTCAAGCCAGCGACGAGCAAGTGAACAACCTGCTGGCCGGCTCAAAAAAAGCCTTCGCGCAAAAGCTCGAAATGGCTCGCGCGGTGAAGGCTCACGGCTACCCGATGGTGCTGAACTTCGTCACCCATCGGCACAACATCGACAAGATCGACCGGATCATCGAGCTGTGCATCGCCCTTGAGGCGGACTTCGTCGAACTCGCGACGTGCCAGTTCTACGGCTGGGCCCAGCTCAATCGGGTTGGCCTGTTGCCGACCGAAGAGCAATTGGTTCGCGCCGAACGCATCACCAACGAATACCGCGCAAAACTTGCAGCCGAAGGGCATCCGTGCAAGCTGATTTTCGTTACGCCGGACTATTACGAAGAACGTCCGAAAGCCTGCATGAACGGTTGGGGCAGTATTTTTCTGACCGTCACACCCGACGGAACCGCCCTGCCCTGTCATGGTGCCCGACAGATGCCGGTGCAATTTCCCAACGTGCGCGACCACAGCATGCAGCACATCTGGTACGACTCGTTCGGCTTCAACCGCTTTCGCGGTTACGACTGGATGCCCGAGCCGTGCCGCTCCTGCGACGAGAAAGAAAAGGACTTCGGCGGCTGCCGCTGTCAGGCGTTCATGCTCACGGGTGACGCGAGCAACGCCGACCCGGTGTGCAGCAAGTCGGAACATCACGGCGTGATTCTCAAGGCCCGCGAAGAAGCCGAACACGCGACCCAGACCATTGAACAACTGGCCTTTCGCAATGAACGAAACTCACGCCTCATCGCCAAAAACTGAACCCTTGAGCGCCGCCAGGGCTGTGGCGGCCGGCATCGACTTCGCCGAGCTGCAAGTCGGCAAGCATGGCCTGTTCTGGAACGAGTACCGCCCCGAGGACGCCGCCTGTCGAATCTGGCAGTGGCGCGATGGTCAGGCTCGTTGCCTGACGCCGCCCACGTTCAGTGTGCGCAGCCGGGTGTACGAATATGGCGGCGGTGCGTTTTGTCTGACCGATGACGGGCTTGTTTTCGTCAACGAGTCAGACCAGCAACTGTACCGGCAATCGCTTACGGGTGAGGCGCCTGAGGTGCTGACTTCAAGTGAATGCCGCTACGGCGATTTGCACTTCGCCAACGGACAAGTACTGGCGGTGGAAGAGAACCGTGATCGACATCGCCTGGTGGCTATCGATCTGGCTGACGGCCAACGTCATCTGCTGGCCGAAAGTGCCGATTTCTACGCGGCTCCGACCCTCAGTCCTGACGGTCGACGTCTGGCCTGGATCGAGTGGAATCGCCCGGATCAACCCTGGACCGCCACTCGCCTGATGGCTGCCGAACGCCGGAGCGATCACACCTTTTCGCAGCCGCGCTGTGTGGCGGGTGACGGTACCCAGGAGTCACTGCAACAACCTCGATTCGATGACAGCGGTCGTTTATTTTGTCTGACGGATCGCGGCGGCTTCTGGCAGCCATGGATGGAATCGGCCAACGGTCTGAGTCCGCTCCCAAGCGCTGCAGCTGATCATGGACCGGCGCCTTGGCAATTGGGTGGTTGCACCTGGTTGCCGTTGGGCGAAGACAGTTATCTGGCGAGTTGGACCGAGGGCGGTTTTGGTCGACTGGGGCTTTGCCATGGCGATGGCTCCTGTGACGATTTCACTGGCGACTACAGCCGCTTCCGCCATCTCGCACAGGATGAACAGTTCATCTACTGCATCGCCGCTTCGCCGGTCAGTTCGTCGGCGGTGATTGCCATTGACCGCCAGAACCGGCAGGTGAAGACGCTCGCCGGCGGGGTTGCACCCTTACCCGACGAACAGATCAGCCGCCCGCAAACCCTGCGCTATCCAAGCGGTTCGGGCGAGGCTCACGGTTTCTTCTACCCGGCGATGACCGGCGACACGAAACCGCCATTGGTGGTGTTCGTTCACGGCGGCCCGACTTCGGCCTGCTACCCGATGTTCGACCCGCGGATCCAGTATTGGGCACAACGCGGCTTCGCCGTGGCCGACCTCAATTACCGAGGTAGCAGCGGCTATGGCCGCGCTTATCGCCAGGCATTGCATTTGAGCTGGGGCGATGTGGATGTGGAAGATGCCTGTGCGGTGGTCGCCTACCTCGCCGAACGTGGACTGATCGACGGCGACAAGGCGTTTATCCGTGGAGGCAGCGCCGGTGGCTACACCACGTTGTGCGCACTGGCCTTTCACAAGGTCTTTCGTGCAGGTGCCAGCCTGTATGGCGTCAGCGATCCCGTTGCGCTAGGCCGCGCCACCCACAAGTTCGAAGGTGATTATCTGGACTGGTTGATCGGCGACCCCGTGCAGGACGCCGAACGCTACGCCGCGCGTACGCCATTGCTGCATGCGAACAACATCAGCGTTCCGGTGATTTTCTTTCAGGGTGAACTGGACGCCGTGGTGGTGCCGCAACAGACCCGCGACATGGTCAAGGCATTGCAGGACAACGGTATTCTGGTCGAAGCGCATTACTACGCGGATGAACGCCATGGCTTTCGCAAGGCCGGCAATCAGGCCCATGCGCTGGAGCAGGAGGGGTTGTTTTATCAAAGGGTGATGGCGCTCGCGGACTGAAACCGCGTCGCGCCCTTCGCGGGCAAGCCGCGCTCCTACGGGTATTTTGTTATCCCTGTAGGCGCGAGGCTTGCCCGCGAATGCTATTTACCTGACGCCGCAAATGTCAGCGCTTGGCGATGATGTACACCGCATGCACGATCCCCGGAATATAACCGCACAACGTCAGCAGAATGTTCAGCCAGAACGCCCCAGCGAAACCGACTTGCAGAAACACACCCAGGGGCGGCAACAGAATGGCGATGATGATTCGAATAAAGTCCATGGGGCAGCTCCTGATTGAAGTACGCTCTTGTGAATCCTACTGCTAATCGACCTGCGGCGTTCTTCAGGGTTCAGTTGTGGATTCGAACCACAGCCCCCTCCAAATACCTCGATGAAGACAAAAAAAAACGCCCCACGCCAATAGAATCAGGCATGGGGCGCTGCGTTATACCGCGGGACGGTTCGGGAATTCGTGTAGGACGGGTGTGATCAGACCGCAATACCTTTGCGGCACTGCAGTTGTGCGGTACGTACGCGGGAGAAAGCGCGGGCCAGGCGCAGGAGCATTTCGTCAATATTGGCTTTGCTGACGGTGAGGGCCGGGGTAAAGCGCAAGCAATCGGGTTGCGGGGCGTTGAGCAGCAATCCTTCGTACAGCGCAGCCTTGACTACGGCCTCAGCCGAATCGTCGGACAGATCAAGCCCCCAGAGCAGTCCTTGCCCGCGCAACTCACCGTGACCGTAGCGATGGGCCAAACGAATCAAGCCTTCACGCAGATGCTGACCAAGTTCCCGCACATGATCCAGAAGGCCCTCGCCCTGCACGTTGTCGAGGACGACAAGACCGGCCGCACTCATCAGGGCATTGCCATGATGGGTGCCGGTCAGTTCGCCGATTTCGAAACAACAGGCCTTTCCTCGCGCCAGTAATGCCGCCAAGGGCACGCCGCCGCCGAGCCCTTTGCCGAGCACGACGATATCTGCCCGCACGCTGTAGGACTGTTCGGCGAGCAAGGTGCCGCAACGACCGATGCCGGTTTGCACTTCGTCGAGTATCAGCAAGATGCCAAGTTCACGACACAGACGCTCGACCCCTTTGAGATAGTGCTCGGTGGCGGGAATCACTCCGGCCTCGCTCTGGATCGGCTCAAGCATGATCGCGACAGTCTGGGCGTCTACGGCCGCATGCAATGCTGGCAGGTCATTGAACGGGACATGACTGAAGCCCGGTAACTGTGGCTCAAATCGGTTGATCAGATTCGAACTGTCCGACGCTGAAATCGTCCCGAGACTACGGCCATGGCAACCTTTACTGGCAACGATGATCCGCGAAGCGCCGCCACGATATCGCTGGCCCCATTTGCGCGCCAACTTGATCGCCGCTTCACAGGCTTCGCTGCCACTGTTGAGCAGGTACGCCTGGTCACTGCCGGTGCTGCTACAGAGCCGTTCGGTGAGGTTGAGCATGCCACGGTTGTGTAAACCGAAGCCTGGGTTGATCAGCGACTGAGCCTGTTCCGAAATGGCTTTGACCAGTGCTGAAGGGCTATGTCCGAGGCTATTGGCGCCGCCACCCTGTGAGAAATCCAGATAAGCGCGGTCATCGCTGTCCCACAACCAGGATCCTTGGCCCCGCACGAAAATCTGCTTCGGTCGTTCGACACTGGGCATCAGGCACTCGCTGGAACAGTTGTCGCTTCCGGCCGGCAGGGATGCGCTCATCGCCAAGTCGTCAAGGCTCGGTGGTTTGCGTCGCAGGTTGAACAGATTCATCGGATAGAACCTCGTCGGAGGTTTTTTGCCTTGCTTATGTAAACACCATCGTCGTAAACGGTATTCATCGTGCGCTCCGGCCCCTGTAGGCCTTGTGAATGCGGTTAGACTAGGCTTAGGCAAGGCACTGAGCCATTTCGATTTCCCAGCATTTTCGATAAGTATTACTTATGGAATTCAAGCAACTGCGTTATTTCGTCGCGGTCTACGAAGAAGGCCACGTCGGTCGGGCCGCCGAGCGACTTTCAATCTCCCAACCAGCGTTGTCCCAGCAGATTCGCCAACTCGAAAAAAACCTCGATGTGAGCCTGTTCGAACGCAG
The DNA here is from genome assembly GCF_000512695.2 of Pseudomonas sp. QTF5. Taxonomy (GTDB): domain Bacteria; phylum Pseudomonadota; class Gammaproteobacteria; order Pseudomonadales; family Pseudomonadaceae; genus Aquipseudomonas. Next base: position 76,883 of record NZ_AZRW02000016.1, read on the forward strand.
CAGCAAACGTCTGTTGCCCACTCTGGCCGCCCATACGCTGTACAACCATGCCCTGCCCTTGCTCGATGGCCTGCAACGTACGCGCGAAGCGTTGGGCAACTTCAAGGGGAAGGCGCTGCGAACCTTGGCCATCGGCGTGCTGCAGACCGTCCATTCCAGCCTGGTGCCGCAAATGCTCGAACGCGTGCGCAAGGCACAGCCACATTTGGTGGTGCAGATCTATGAATTGACAGGCCTTGAAATTGAACGGCGACTGCTCAATGGTTCGCTGGACATCGGCATCGGTTACCTGCCACTTCGCCAGCCGGGTTTACATGGCGTGATGCTGTACGAAGATGAACTGACCCTTGTCATCCCGGCGGATCATCCACTGCGGGAATTCAAGAAAGTCTCCATGAGCCAGGCCGCTGAATTGCCGATGTTGCTGCTGGGTGAAGAGTTCCAGATACGACAGATCTGGCAGGCACAATTGGCCAACCTGGGACGTCGCCCGCAGGTGCAGGCTGAACTGAACAACATGGCGGGGATTCTCGACAGCCTGCCTCACACGCGATTGGCGACCGTTTTGCCTGGGCGCTCGCAAAATACCCATGACAACCCGAGACTATTGTGGAAACCATTGAGCGAGCCACGGGTGCCACTGAAAGTCGGATTAGTGTGTCGGGATGTGCAGCGTCAGCAAGCATCATTGGCTTTGTTGCAAACGTTGCTGGAAGAAGTGATGAGCCGCCCTGATGGGAACTTGATCAGCACTTGACCCACCAACTGAGCTGAGACTTTTCTGCGTACAAAAGAAAACCCCGCCGAAGCGGGGCTTTGCAGACTGTTTCCCTGACATCCATTTCACTCCGCCGTCCTGGCAGAATCCTACGTGTCCGTGTTGTTGCTTTGCGCTTCCTGCGCGACGTCCATGTGAAGTAGATTAGCTCTGGATCCAATCTTCGCCTATGGGAAAACAGCAGCACGTTATGTAAGAGAATGCTTACATAACGTTAAAGGGTCAGAATTGTCCTGCGTCCAGCAGGAACAGCGATTCGCTACCCGCCTTTACCGACGCGCTCAACGAGTGAATACGCGGCAGTAGACGTGCGAAATAGAACCGCGCCGTACCGAGTTTGCTCGCGTAGAAATCGTCCTGCGCTTCTTTACCGAAGGCTGCCTTGGCCATCAGTGCCCACATGTAGGCGTAGGCCATGTAACCGAATGCTTGCAGATACTCGACCGACGCCGCGCCGATCTCGTTCGGGTTGTTTTTCGCCCGGTCCAGCAACCACGCGGTCAGGTCGTCGAGGGTGTCCACCGCATCATTCAGCGGCTGGGTGAACTCCGCCAGGTCAGCATTGGCGGTTGCGGTGAAGTGACGAATCTCGTCAGCGAACAGTTTGTAGAACGCCCCGCCGCTGCCGACGATCTTGCGTCCTACAAGGTCCAGCGCCTGAATGCCATTGGTGCCTTCGTAGATCTGAGTGATCCGTACATCACGAACCAGTTGCTCCTGGCCCCACTCACGGATGTAGCCGTGACCGCCAAAAACCTGCTGGCCATGAACCGTGGTTTCCAGACCCAGATCGGTCAGGAAGGCCTTGGCCACTGGCGTCAGCAGTGCAACCAGATCTTCTGCGCGCTTGCGGGCGGTGGCGTCTTCGCTGAACTTGGCGGTGTCCAGTTGCATCGCCACGTAAGTGGAGAAGGCACGGCCGCCTTCGTTCGAGGCTTTCATGGTCAGCAGCATTCGACGCACGTCCGGGTGGACGATGATCGGGTCAGCCACCTTGTCCTTGTTCTGCGCACCGGTCGGCGAGCGGCTTTGCAGGCGGTCGCGAGCGTATTCGACGGCGTTCTGGTACGAGCGCTCGCCAGTGGCCAAGCCCTGAATACCGACGCCCAGACGCTCGTAGTTCATCATGGTGAACATCGCCGCAAGGCCTTTGTTCGGCTCGCCGACCAGATAACCCACGGCTTCGTCGAAGTTCATAACGCAGGTCGCGGACGCCTGGATGCCCATCTTGTGTTCGATCGAACCACAATTTGCCGGGTTACGCGCGCCCAGGCTGCCATCGGCATTGACCATGAACTTCGGCACCAGGAACAACGAAATGCCTTTCGGCCCCGCCGGTGCGTCCGGCAGTTTGGCCAGTACCAGGTGAATGATGTTCTCGGTCAGGTCGTGTTCGCCGCCGGTGATGAAGATTTTGGTGCCGCTGACTTTGTAGGAACCATCGGCCTGAGGCTCGGCCTTGGTGCGGATGATCCCGAGGTCAGTACCGGCGTGCGGCTCGGTCAGGCACATGGAACCGGCCCAGACACCGGCGTACATGTTCGGCAGGTACGCGGCTTTCAGCTCTTCGCTGGCGTGGGCGTTGATCGACAGGCAAGCGCCGGCGGTCAGCATCGGGTACAGACCGAACGACAGGCTTGCGGAGTTGACCATTTCTTCGACCTGCGCCGAAACAGCCTTGGGCATGCCCATGCCGCCGTAGGTCGGATCGCCGCCGACACCGACCCAACCGCCTTCAGCGTAAGTCTGATAAGCCTGTGGGAAACCGGCCGGGGTGGTGACGGCACCGTCCGCCCAATGGCAACCTTCTTCGTCAGCTGCGCGGCTCAGGGGCGCGATGCTTTTGCTGGTGACCTTGCCGGCTTCTTCGAGAATGGCTTCAACCGTTTCCGCATCGACAGTCTCGGCCAGCGCAGGCAGTTCGGCCCAGAGTTTGGCGACCTCAAAAACTTCATTGAGGACGAAGCGCATATCGCGCAGGGGCGCTTTGTAGTCAGCCATGGCAAACCTCGCAAGATCTAAACAGGTGGTTCGTAGGAAGAGTGATTTCGTTATGTCCGAGTGTACCTCAACAACTTTTACGACACATAGGGTCAACTCATGACTGTTTTGTTATTTTTAGTCACTGAAGATCAGACGGATGTCTTAGGTCCGCCAAAACGCATTCGCGGGCAAGCCTCGCTCCTACGGTTCTATCGTTCACGTGAAATGCGTACGACACGACCTGTAGGAGCGAGGCTTGCCCGCGAAGCTTTTCAAGCCTAACCGTCAGAGCCCAAACAACTCCGCCGGCAGCTTCATCAGACAATCGCTGCCCGCCTCGATGGCCGCCCGATGAGCGGTGGTACGTGGCAGCAAACGCTTGAAGTAAAACTCGCTGGTCGCCAGTTTGCCCTGGCAGTAGTCGGCATCGCCGCCGCCCGCCTCCAACTGCGCCTGAGCCACCAACGCCATGCGTAGCCACAGGTAGCCGAGGATGATGTAGCCGCTGTACATCAGGTAATCCACCGAGGCAGCGCCGACTTCATCCGGATTTTTCATTGCGGCCATGCCGACCTTGGTGGTCAACTCGCCCCACTGCTGATTCAGACCATTGAGTTGCGCCGCATAGCTGCCGAGTTGCGGATGCTCAGCGTTTGTCACACAGAACTTATGAACGATTTTGGTGAAGCCGCGCAGCAGCTTTCCCTGACTGCCAAGGACTTTGCGCCCAAGCAAGTCGAGCGCCTGAATACCGTTGGTGCCTTCGTAGATCGGCGCGATCCGGCAGTCGCGAACCAGCTGTTCCATGCCCCACTCACGAATGAAACCGTGACCGCCAAACACCTGCATGCCGAGGTTGGTCACCTCCAACCCGGTGTCGGTCATGAAGGCTTTACAGATCGGTGTCAGGAACGCCAGCAAATCCTCGGCGTCCTGACGCGCCGTTTCATCCGGGCTCAGATGGGCAATATCCAGCAACTGCGCAGTGAAATAAGTCAGCGCCCGGTTGCCTTCGTTGAAGGCCTTCATGGTCAGCAACATCCTGCGCACATCGGGATGAACGATGATCGGGTCGGCGACTTTTTCCGGTGCTTTCGGGCCGGTCAGCGAGCGCATTTGCAGACGGTCGTTGGCGTATTTGATCGCCCCCTGGAAGCTTGCCTCACCCAGACACAGACCTTGCATGCCGGTGCCGAGCCGCGCGTGGTTCATCATGGTGAACATGCAGTTCAGGCCTTTGTTCGGCTCACCGATCAAGAAACCTTGGGCGTCGTCGAAATTCAGCACACAGGTGGCCGAGGCCTTGATGCCCATTTTGTGTTCGATCGAGCCGCAGGAAGCGCCATTGCGCTCGCCCGCCTCGCCCTCGGCATTGGGTAGGAATTTGGGAACGATAAACAGCGAAATGCCCTTGGTACCGGCAGGAGCGTCCGGCAGTTTGGCCAACACCAGGTGAATAATGTTGTCACTCATGTCGTGCTCGCCGGCGGAGATGAAAATCTTGCTGCCGGAGATCGCGTAACTGCCGTCAGCCTGAGGCACGGCGCGGGTCTTGATGATGCCCAGATCGGTGCCGCAATGGGCTTCGGTCAGGCACATGGTGCCGGTCCATTGGCCAGCGGTGAGCTTGCTCAGGTAGGTTTGTTTCTGTTCCTCGGTGCCATGGGCGTGAATCGCCGACATCGCACCGTGAGTCAGTCCGGGATACATGCCCCAGGAGGTGTTGCTGGAACCGACCATTTCGCTGATGACCAGCCCCAGAGAACTTGGCAAACCCTGGCCGCCGTAAGCCGGATCCGCCGCCAGACCATGCCAGCCGCCTTCAACGTATTGTGCGAAAGCCTGCTTGAAGCCTGTAGGCGTTGTGACCACGCCGCTGTCGAAATGGCAGCCTTCTTCGTCGCCGCTGCGGTTGAGCGGCGCGAGAACGTTCTCACAGAATTTCGCGCCTTCCTCAAGGATCGCATTGATCATGTCCGGGCTGGCATCGGTGGCGCCCAGGGCGGCGTAGTTGCTGTGAAAATCGAAGACGTGGTCGATCAGAAAGCGCATATCGCGCAGGGGAGCTTTGTACTCGGGCATGGTCATTTCTCCGGCAGCAGATTGCTCAAACCTACTGCCGCCAACCACGCCTCACAATCACAGTCCAGACGCTGAATGCGCCATCATCACTCAACCCGCAGCGGCGCCCATGCGCACCGCGCCACGGCGGTTCTGACCGAAGGCCATCACACAGTTTCGCCCCGCGCCTTTGGCGTTGTAGAGCGCCTGGTCAGCGGATTTGAGCACCTCTTCAGGCGTGCGCTGTTCCAGCCGTTCAGCGACACCGATGCTAAGCGTAACCGATACACTCGAGGCGCCTGAACCCGTGCGGCGCTGGCGCCCCTGTTGGTCATCCTGAGGGCGGTCGTCCTGATTGCGCAGCCGGATGTTGTAGGTGGCGATGGATTCGCGGATGACTTCCAGGTGCGGCATACACTCTTCGAGGGTCTTGCCTGCAAACACCAGAGCAAATTCTTCACCGCCATAGCGATATGCCCTACCGCCACCGCTGATTTTTGACAGCTTGCTGGCGACCAGTCGCAGCACTTGGTCGCCGACATCGTGACCATGGGTGTCGTTGAATTTCTTGAAGTGATCGACGTCGCCCATGGCCAGCACGTAATTGCGCCCCAGCCGTTGCATGCGTTCATTCAGGGCACGACGGCCCGGCAGACCGGTGAGTTCATCGCGGAAGGCCATCTGATAGGCCTCATGGGCAACCGCCGCAGCAATCATCAACATCACCTGGCTGCACATGATGTTTAGGGTGAATGGCAGGATGAAGGTTTTCGGCAACATCCAGAACAACCCCAACAGCCCCACCAATTGCGCAGCATGCAAGGGTCTTGGGTTGCGCCAGTATTGCCAGGCCAGTAACAGGAACGAGGCAATGAATACCGGATAAGACAACTGGATCAAGCTCATCCAGGCGCCATGCAGGGCTGGCCAGCGGATCTCCGACAGCCACATCAACAGCGCCTGCGGGTAACTTTGTTCCAGCCCCAACGCCACGCTACCGAACGCCAGCAACACGGCGAAGCGCGCCACCATGTCCTGGAACAGGTGAGTACGCTCTTGCCAGGCGGCAAACAAGCCAAACAGTAACGGCAACAGCAGACAGCACAGATGGAAGACCACGGCGGCGTCTTCACGAACTTTGCCGTTATCGCGGTAGTAGTCGGTCTGGGTGTCGAGCAGGAAGTAGGCGATGTACACCGTGACCATCAGAAACAGTTCACGCTGACGTCGGTAAACCGCGCAATACGCCCCGCCGAGCAACAGCACCAGGGTAGGCAGCACGTTGAACAGCGAAGTGAAGAAGACGTTGAGATCCTTGACGTAGGCAGCCGCAAGCCCCGCGAGCAGCAACAGCAGCGATGGCAAAAAATGACTGAAACGTACAGCGGAAGAACGCAGCAAGGGTAAAGCTCCGACCCGGCAATCAAAGATGGCATTGTGCCTGCATTTAAAGCAGCTAAGCACGTGCAATGTGACGGGTGTCACATCGCCATCCTCTTTAACGGCAGCAATGGAGTTCTTCTTAGCGTTTTAGTCAGGATTATTTACAGGCAACGCGGTTTTTATCAGACACAAAAAAACCGCTGCTCCCGAGGAAACAGCGGCTTTGTGAAGGACTGCGTAGGGCTTAGTAACCCAGTGCGAAGTCTTCTTCTTTCATGTCCATCAGGTTGTTGGCGCCCGACAGCATGGTGACAACGTGAGTGCGGGTACGCGGCAGGATGCGCTGGAAGTAGAAGCGCGCAGTCTGCAGCTTGGCGGTGTAGAACGCCTCTTCGGTGGTGCCGGCAGCCAGTTTCTCGGCAGCCAGACGCGCCATGTCAGCCCAGAAGTAGGCCAGGCAGGCGTAACCGGAGTACATCAGGTAGTCCACGGACGCGGCGCCAACTTCTTCGCGGTCTTTCATGGCCGCCATACCGACCTTCATGGTCAGTTCGCCCCACTCTTTGTTCAGCGCAGCCAATGGCTCGACGAACTCTTTGACCGCGTCATTGCCTTCGTTGGTCTGGCAGAACTTGTGGACGATCTTGGTGAAGCCTTTGAGCGCTTCGCCTTGAGTCATCAGCACTTTACGGCCCAGCAGGTCGAGTGCCTGGATACCGGTGGTGCCTTCGTACAGCATCGAAATGCGGCTGTCGCGAACGTTCTGCTCCATGCCCCACTCGGCGATGAAGCCGTGGCCGCCGTAGATTTGTACGCCGTGGTTAGCGGATTCGAAACCGACTTCAGTCATGAAGGCTTTTGCGATCGGCGTCATGAATGCCAGCAGCGCGTCGGCTTTCTTCTTCTCTTCTTCATCTACGCCGTACTTGACGATGTCGACTTGCTTGGCGGTGAAGTAAACCATCGCCCGGTTGCCTTCGGCGAAAGCCTTCATGGTCAACAGCATGCGACGTACGTCAGGGTGAACGATGATCGGGTCAGCGGCTTTGTCCGGTGCTTTCGGGCCAGTCAGGGAGCGCATTTGCAGACGATCGCGAGCGTATTTCAAGCCGCCCTGGAAGCCGATCTCGGCGTGTGCCAGACCTTGCAGAGCCGTACCCAGACGTGCGGTGTTCATAAAGGTGAACATGCAGTTCAGGCCTTTGTTCGCCGGGCCGATCAGGTAACCGGTGGCCGCGTCGAAGTTCATCACGCAAGTGGCGTTACCGTGGATGCCCATCTTGTGTTCCAGGGAACCGCAGGTCACAGCGTTGCGTTCGCCAATCGAGCCGTCTGCGTTTGGCAGGAATTTCGGAACGATGAACAGGGAAATGCCTTTGGTACCGGCCGGTGCATCCGGCAGACGTGCCAGAACGATGTGGACGATGTTGTCGGCCATGTCGTGTTCGCCGGCCGAGATGAAGATCTTGGTACCGGAAACTTTGTAGGAACCGTCGGCCTGAGGCTCGGCCTTGGTGCGCAGCATGCCCAGGTCAGTGCCGCAGTGCGGTTCGGTCAGGCACATGGTGCCGGTCCATTCGCCGGAAACCAGTTTGGTCAGGTAAGCGTCTTGCTGCTCAGGCGTACCGTGTTCGGAAATGGTGTTCATCGCGCCATGGGACAGGCCTGGGTACATGCCCCACGACCAGTTGGCTTCGCCAACCATTTCGCTGACAGCCAGCCCCAGAGACTCTGGCAGGCCTTGGCCGCCGTGCTCTACGTCGTGAGCCAGGCTCGGCCAGCCACCTTCAACGAATTGCTTGTAGGCTTCTTTGAAACCGGTCGGGGTTTTAACGCCGGACTCGCTCCAGGTGCAGCCTTCGGTGTCACCCACGCGGTTCAGCGGAGCCAGCACCTGCTCACAAAACTTGGCGCCTTCTTCGAGAATGGCGTCAACCATGTCCGGAGTTGCGTCTGCACAAGCCGGAAGGCTCTGATAGTGCGCTTCGTAGCCGAGCAGTTCGTCACGAACGAAGCGAATATCACGCAAGGGGGCCTTGTAGTCAGGCATAGCGATAAACCTCTGCTGATGTAACCGGGAATGAACGACCGCGTTGATTTGTTGTGGCGGTCAAACAGTTGTTTGAAACATACGTTTACGCCCAAATCTTGTCAAGCGCCGATCTTTTGCCGTTCGTCATCGCACCATGAAAACCTCGGCCACGCAGTTGCGCAAAGCCGTTGACTGAGCAACACGCCATGTAGGAGAGATTAGTTGAGGTAGAAGGACTTACGCAGAAAAACGCCGCGAACAGGCGCGGCGTTGGAGTAACGAATTCAGCGAGGGATCAGGCGAATGTATCGATCAGCGTACCGAGCATTTCATCGGATGCCTTGGCCACTTTGACGCCCAGTTCCACCTGGAACTTGCCTTGGGACATCTCAACCATATTGCTGGCCAGATCCGATTGCTGACTGCGGTCTACCGAACGCAGACGATCGACCTGAATCTCGGAGGATTGACTGGTGACCGAACGCTCGATGGTGTTGTTGGCGATCTGACCCGAAGCCTGATCGACACGGTTCTGCCCTGTCTGAATAGTGCTCAGACCGGCATAGAAAGCAGTGTTTCCTGAGATTTCCATGGGGGAACTCGTCCGACAAAGGATCAACAGCAGCCATTGAACCAGACACGCCGACAAAAGGCCCGACAAAAACACTAATGGCACAATGCCTTGCCATAGGTAAAACCCAGGCCAACCCTCTCAGTCCAGCAGATCCAGTTGCAGATGTTCGGCCACCGCGTCGGCTGTCACCGACTTGAGTTTCGGCACTCGCCCCAGACACGGCGCGGGAATGCGCTCGGCCAGCGTCGCGAGGTTCTCTTCCAGACGCGAGGTCTTCGGATCGATGATGTTGGCCACCCACCCTGCCAGCTGCAAACCATCCCGAGCAATCGCCTCGGCTGTCAGCAGTGCATGATTGATGCAACCCAACCGTACGCCGACCACCAGGATCACCGGCAGCCCCAGCGCCATGGCCAGGTCCGACAGATTGTCCTGATCCGCCAACGGCACTCGCCAGCCGCCAGCCCCTTCGATCAAGGTGAAGTCCGCCTGCATATCGAGAATCTGCCGCATCGGTGTCAACAGTGATTGCACAGTCAACGCCACGCCAGCCTCCCGCGCCGCCAGATGCGGTGCAATCGCCGGTTCGAACGCGACAGGATTGACCTGATCGTAAGTCAACGGTATCGAACACTCGGCCAACAGGGCCAGCGCATCGGCGTTGCGCAATCCCTTGGGCGTCAGCTCGCAACCGGAGGCCACCGGTTTGCCCGCTGCCGTGCTCAAGCCCGCCAATCGCGCGGCATGCAGCAAACCGGCGGCGACGGTGGTCTTGCCGACATCAGTGTCAGTACCGGTGATGAAATAGGCTGCGCTCATAAGGGTTTCTCCAACACGGCGTAAACCACTTGATAAGTCGCCGGCAATCCCTGTGCCTGACGAAACTGCTCGTAAGCCTCGATCAGGCCGAGAATCCGCGCCCTGCCGGTCAAACCACCCGGCCGACCGGGGTTCAGGTTGTGCGCCCCAAGCGCCTTGAGCTCATGGGTCAGGCTGCGGACATCGGGGTAATGCAACACATGCGGACGCGTTTCGAGGCTGACGACCTTCAAGCCGCTGCCCGCGCAAAGCTGTTGGTAAACACCGAACTCGCGGAAGCGGTTGACGTGCACCATGCCATCCACCTGACGCCAGCTGTCGCGCAATTCGTATAGAGTGCCTACACACAGACTAGCAAACGCGAAAATGCCGCCCGGTTTCAGCACGCGATGCGCTTCATTGAGCACCGAGGCGAAATCTGCGCACCATTGCACCGCCAGGCTGGAGAAGACCAGGTCGCAGGTCGAATCCCGTAACGGCAAGCGCTCGGCATCACCGGCAATAAAATGGGTGGCGCCGCCCAAGGGACGGGCGTGATTGAGCATGCCTTCTGCGATGTCCAACGCCACTCCGGCGCTCACAGGAAACTTCTCCGCCAAGGCTCGGCTGAAATACCCGGTGCCGCAGCCCATATCCAGCCAACGAGCAGGGACAAAATCTTCCGGTAACCGATGTAACAACTCGCTGCCCACGTCGCGCTGCAATTCGGCCACGCTGTCGTAGCTCGCCGCCGCACGGGAAAAGGATGCCGCCACCTGACGTTTGTCGGGCAAGCCGCCGGGCAGGTTGGGAAGGGATAAATCAGTCATCACCAAACTCATGCAAAAAGGCCTGAATCGCCCCCGCCACACCGTGGGGGTCTTCCAGAAGAAACGCGTGACTGGCCTGTTCAATCAGACCGATTTCGACATCCGGCAGCAGTGCCAGCAAGTCCCCCGCTGCTTCAGCCGGAACCAGCCCGTCGAGGCCGCCAAACAAATGCAATTGCGGGCCGCGAAACGCCTGCAGCGCTTGTCGGGTATCCAGCTGGGCGAGCAATTCCAGGCCGCTCATCAGCACCGGCGAAGATGTATGCGGTGCGCCAGCGAGCAACAGTCGCGACATCCCGCGCGGGTCTTCGGCACCTTGAGCGCACAGCAGCGAAAAACGTTTCAACGTCATGCGCGAGTCAGCTTTGTAGCCAGCCAGAAACGCATCGAAGGTTTCGCCGAGCATCGCGCTCGGCCACTGCTCATGGGCGACAAAAGAAGGGTTACTCGCCAAGGTCACCAAGCCGCAGCAGCGGTCACCCCGTCGCGCCGCCAACTCGGACGCCAGCATGCCGCCCAATGACCAGCCACCGAGCCAGGCATCCTGGGGCAGTGTCGCGTCCAACTCATCGAGCCATTCTTCAAGGTCGCTCGATTCCAGTTCCGGCAACGGCTCGATCTCGACGCGCAGGTGCTCATCCAAACCCTGCAGGGCAGCTACCAAAGGTTCCAGCGGCGAAATCCCGAGACCCCAACCCGGCAGCAGAATCAGACGATCACGCATGACTTGGCTCCGGTCCCAGTTGTTGAAAACATTCGGCCAGTCCATTTAACAATAGCTGTACCTGTGCCTCGCTGTGAGCGGCGGTCAGGGTTACGCGCAAGCGTGCGCTGCCCGCGGGCACGGTCGGTGGACGAATCGCAGTCACCATCAACCCGCGTTCGCGCAGCATCTGCGACAGTCGAACCGCACGCCCGGCATCGCCAATCATGATCGGCTGGATCGGCGTGAAGCTGTCCATCAACTCCAGGCCAATCTGTTCGGCGCCTTGGCGGAACTGGCGAATCAGCGTCTGCAGATGCTCACGTCGCCAGTGTTCACTGCGCAACAGTTCCAGGCTTTTCAGCGTCGCGCAGGCCAGCGCCGGCGGTTGGCTGGTGGTGTAGATGTAAGGGCGAGCGAACTGGATCAGGCTTTCGATCAACTCTTCAGTGCCGGCCACAAAAGCACCGGCCGTACCAAAAGCCTTGCCGAGGGTGCCGACCAACACCGGTACGTCTTCCTGACTCAGACCGAAATGCTCGACGATCCCGCCGCCATTGGCACCCAGCGGACCAAAACCGTGAGCGTCATCGACCATCAGCCAGGCGCCTTTGGCCTTGGCTTCCCGCGCCAGTGCCGGCAGGTCGGCGATGTCACCGTCCATGCTGAACACGCCATCGGTGACCACCAGGGTATTGCCGGTGGCCTTCTCAAGGCGCTTGGCCAGACTGGCCGCGTCGCTATGCAGATAGCGATTGAAACGCGCACCGGACAACAGCCCCGCATCCAGCAACGATGCGTGATTGAGACGGTCTTCCAGCACCGTATCGCCCTGTCCGACCAGTGAGGTGACTGCGCCGAGGTTGGCCATGTACCCGGTGGTGAATAGCAACGCTCGCGGGCGGCCGGTGAACTCGGCGAGGGCTTCTTCCAGTGCGTGATGGGGGCCGCTGTGGCCGATCACCAAATGCGAAGCGCCACCGCCCACGCCCCAACGCGACGCCCCGGCGCGCCAGGCTTCGATCACTTGCGGGTGATTGGCCAGGCCCAGGTAATCGTTGTTACAGAACGCCAGCAACGGCTGACCATCGACCACCACTTCCGGGCCCTGAGGGCTCTCGAGAAGCGGGCGCTGACGGTAAAGGTTTTCGGCACGACGGGCAGCAAGGCGTGCGGCGAGATCGAAAGACATGCAGGCCTCGAAGGTCAGATGTGGGGAGCTGTACTGACTTGTCTGGAGACCGGTCACGGCCATCGCGGGCAAGCCACGCTCCCACAGGTTGAGCGCGGTTAATGTGGGAGCGGGCTTGCTCGCGAAAGCAGTGTGACATTTAACATTGATGTCGGCTGTACTGACGCCTTCGCGAGCAAGTCGAATCGTCGCACCGCCGCTCCCACATTCGATTTGTGCTGGATCAGACGGCAGCGTTATAGAACTGCTCGCTGCTCTTCTGCTCCACCAGCGCTTGTTCGATCGCGGCCTGATGCACTTCGTCGGCGTGCTCTTCGCGCGCTTCTGGCAGGATGCCCAGACGCGAGAACAGTTGCATGTCCTTGTCCGCCTGCGGGTTGGCGGTGGTCAGCAGTTTTTCGCCGTAGAAAATCGAGTTGGCACCGGCAAAGAACGCCAGGGCCTGCATCTGTTCGTTCATCGCTTCACGGCCGGCGGACAGGCGCACGTGGGACTTCGGCATCAGGATGCGTGCGACCGCGAGCATGCGAATGAAATCGAACGGGTCGACATCATCGGCATTTTCCAGCGGTGTACCGGCGACTTTCACCAGCATGTTGATCGGCACCGACTCCGGATGCTCCGGCAGGTTGGCCAGCTGGATCAGCAGGTTGGCGCGGTCGTCGAGGGACTCGCCCATGCCGAGAATGCCGCCGGAGCAGATCTTCATTCCCGAATCCCGCACGTAGGCCAGGGTTTGCAGACGCTCGCTGTACGTACGGGTGGTGATGATGCTGCCGTAGAACTCAGGCGAAGTGTCGAGGTTGTGGTTGTAGTAGTCGAGGCCGGCCTTGGCCAGTGCTTCGGTCTGATCCTGATCCAGGCGACCGAGGGTCATGCAGGTTTCCAGACCCAGCGCTTTCACGCCTTCGACCATCTTCAGCACGTAAGGCATGTCTTTGGCCGACGGGTGTTTCCACGCCGCGCCCATGCAGAAACGGGTCGAACCGATGGCCTTGGCGCGAGCGGCCTCTTCGAGGACCTTCTGCACTTCCATCAGTTTTTCTTTTTCCAGGCCAGTGTTGTAGTGGCCGGACTGCGGACAATATTTGCAATCTTCCGGGCAAGCACCGGTTTTGATCGAGAGCAGCGTCGAGACCTGGACGCGGTTGGCGTCGAAATGCGCGCGGTGCACCGTCTGCGCCTGGAACAACAGGTCGTTGAATGGCTGAACGAAGAGTGCTTTGACTTCGGCCAAAGACCAGTCATGACGCAGGGTTGCAGTGGTGCTGGCGCTCATGGGCGTTTCCTTGTTTATGCTTGGCAAGCGGCTGGGGAATGGAATACCCACAGACGCGACACGGATGTTCGGCATATTTAAGGAAGACTCATGCACTGTCAACCACGATACGAAGGACCGGTTTACATCTGGTTAAAAAACAAACAGATCTGTTTGCTCTGCGCAGAAGCCGCGGACGACATCACACCCATCTGCATGGCCTGCGAAACCGAGTTGCCCTGGCTGGGCGATCAATGCCAAACCTGCGCCCTGCCCTTGCCCGCCACGGGCCTGACGTGCAGCCAATGCTTGAAACATCCGCCAGCGTTTGAGCGAGTCGCCGTACCCTGGACTTACAGCTTTCCCGTCGACAGTTTGATCACCCGCTTCAAGCACAACGCGAAGTGGCCATTTGGCCGCCTGCTCGCCGAACTTCTCACTCAGTTCCTGCAACATCGCTTCGATGAAGATCTGGACCGACCCGATGCGCTGATACCGGTACCGCTGGCCTCCAAACGTCTGCGTCAGCGGGGTTTCAACCAGGCGGCGATGCTCGCCCGCTGGCTCAGCGTCAGCCTCGACATTCCTTGTGATGAAACGCTGTTGCTGAGGATTCAGGACACCAGCGCGCAACAAGAGCTGAATGCCGACGCCCGTAAAAAGAACCTGCACCACGCCTTTGCCCTGGCGCCCGCGGCCTCGATCAAAGATCGTCACTTCGCCTTGGTGGATGATGTGCTGACCACCGGCGCCACCGCTCAGGCCCTGGCTCGCTTGTTGATGGATGCGGGGGCCGCGCGGGTCGACGTCTACTGCCTGGCCCGCACTCCCAAACCTGGCGATGGGGCCTGACTCAACGGTATTCAGTGTGTGCGAGCCTGCTCGCGATAGCGGTCTGACAGTCAGCTGCAACGTTGAATGTTAAGCCGTCATCGCGAGCAGGCTCGCTCCCACAAGGATAGGGTCTGACTTGACTCCCAGGCTTCCAGCCGCCAACGTCCTCCCCACTGCCACAGCCCAAAGCGTCTTGCCATGTCCTTGCCTACGTTGTTGTCCCAGCACATTGTCCGTCGTCCGCAGCGCATCGCGTTGCTGCAACACATCGCCGAACAAGGCTCGATCACCCGCGCGGCGAAAAGCGCGGGCCTGAGTTACAAAGCGGCGTGGGATGCCATCGACGAACTGAACAACCTCGCGCAGAAACCGCTCGTGGAGCGTAGCGTCGGCGGCAAGGGCGGCGGTGGCGCCAAGCTGTCCAGCGAAGGCGAGCGCGTGTTGCGTCTGTATCAAAAGTTGCAAGCCTTGCAGACCCAGGTGCTGGAAGCCGCCGAAGAGGCCAGTGACCTGGACTTGCTCGGTCGACTGATGCTCAGAACCAGCGCGCGCAATCAACTGCACGGCAAGGTCGTGGCGATCGATACACAGGGGCGCAACGACCGGATCCGTCTTGAACTGGCCGAAGGCTTGCGTATCGATGCGCAGATCACTCACGACAGCACCCTGCGCCTGGAACTGCAAACCGGCACCGAAGTGGTGGCACTGATCAAGGCCGGTTGGCTGGAGTTGCTGGGCATCGATCAAGCTGCAGCGCCCGACAACAACTGCCTGAAGGGCACGATTGAAGAAATCCTCGACGCCGACGACGGCCCCAGTGAAGTGCGCATCGGTTTGCCCAATGGCCAGACACTCTGCGCCCTGGCCGAACCGCTGCACTTGCAATCCCTCGGGCTTGCTAGCGGGAAAGCGGTGCTGGTGCAGTTTGCCCCATCCAACATTTTGCTCGGGACACCGCTCTGAAACAAAAGCGTCACTAACGCTCTTTATGGTGACTGCAAAAACCCGCAGGGAGCCTGATGTGAGCCTATTAGAAGACAACCAACCCACCGACCTCGAAAAGATGGTCGGCCTCAGCCGTCGTGGCTTCATCAGCGCTGGCGCCCTCTGCGGCGCGGCAATGTTTCTGGGTGGCAACCTGCTGAGTCGCAGCGTGCTGGCGGCCAGTGTCAACGCTGGCTCCAGCAAACTGTTGGGCTTCGACAGCATCGCCGCCGCGACGACTGACGCCATCACCTTGCCACCGGGCTATAAATCCTCGGTACTGATTAGCTGGGGCCAGCCTCTGCAAAAAAATGGCCCGGCGTTCGACCCGAGTGGCAACGGCACGGCCCAGGCGCAGGAAGTCCAGTTCGGCGACAATAACGATGGCATGAGTCTGTTCGAATTCCCCGGTGAAAAAGACCGGGCACTGATAGCGATCAACAACGAATACACCAACTACCGCTACCTCTACCCCCACGGCGGCATGCCGCAATCGGCGGAAGACGTACGCAAGGCCCTGGCCTGCGAAGGCGTGTCGGTGATCGAAGTGCAGCGCAAGAACGGCCAGTGGCAGTTCGTCCAGGGCTCACGCTACAACCGCCGTATTCACGGTAACGCGCCGATCAACCTGAGCGGCCCGGCGGCCGGTCACGAGCTGATGAAAACCAGCGCCGACAAGCACGGCAAGAAAGTTCTCGGCACCTTCCAGAACTGCGCCAACGGCAAGACGCCATGGGGCACTTATCTGACCTGCGAAGAGAACTTCACCGACTGCTTCGGCAGCAGCCATGCCGAGCAGAAGTTCGACGCCGCGCAGAAACGCTACGGTGCGGTGGTGGCCAGTAAAGACATCAACTGGCATCAACACGATCCGCGCTTCGACCTGGCGAAAAACCCCAACGAACTCAATCGTCATGGCTGGGTGGTGGAAATCGACCCGTTCGATCCGCAGTCGACCCCGGTCAAACGCACCGCGCTGGGCCGCTTCAAACATGAAAACGCGGCCCTGGCCGAAACCAATGACGGTCGCGCCGTGGTGTACATGGGCGACGACGAACGTGGCGAGTTCATCTACAAATTCGTCAGCCGCGACAAGATCAACCACAAAAACCCCAAAGCCAACCGCGACCTGCTGGATCACGGCACCTTGTACGTGGCACGTTTCGACGCGGGCGATGGCAATGCCGATCACCCGAAAGGCCAAGGCCAGTGGATCGAACTGACCCACGGCAAGAATGGCATCGATGCCAGCAGCGGTTTTGCCGATCAAGCCGAAGTGCTGATTCATGCACGCCTCGCCGCCAGCGTGGTGAACGCCACGCGCATGGACCGTCCGGAATGGATCGTCGTCAGCCCCAAGGATGGCCAGGTTTATTGCACCCTGACCAACAACGCCAAACGCGGCGAAGAAGGCCAACCGGTAGGCGGCCCGAACCCGCGCGAGAAAAACGTCTACGGGCAGATCCTGCGCTGGCGCACCGACCGCGACGATCACGGCTCGAAAAGCTTTGCCTGGGACCTGTT
This sequence comes from Pseudomonas sp. QTF5, assembly GCF_000512695.2. Lineage (GTDB taxonomy): Bacteria > Pseudomonadota > Gammaproteobacteria > Pseudomonadales > Pseudomonadaceae > Aquipseudomonas. The sequence continues at coordinate 93,817 of NZ_AZRW02000016.1, forward strand.
TGTGGTTGCCGGCAACCCGGGCGTCCATGCCGGTACGCCAAAGGGCGGTTCGTCGAACATCACCCCGCAGAACATGTTCAATAGCCCGGACGGCTTGGGCTTCGACAATGCCGGGCGCTTGTGGATTCTCACCGATGGCGATTCGAGCAACGCAGGTGACTTCGCGGGCATGGGCAATAACCAGATGCTCTGTGCCGACCCGGTGACCGGCGAGATCCGTCGTTTCATGGTCGGCCCGGTGGGCTGCGAGGTGACGGGGATCAGCTTCTCGCCGGATCAGAAAACCTTGTTTGTCGGGATTCAGCATCCGGGGGAGAACGGTGGGTCGACATTCCCTGAGCACCTGCCCAACGGCAAGCCGCGGTCTTCGGTGATGGCGATTTCCCGCGAGGATGGCGGGATCGTCGGCGCCTGATAAGGCCTCTTCGCGAGCAAGCCCGCTCCCACAGGGGATCTTCAGTGTGAATGCAATTTGCGGCACACCTTAGATCTAATGTGGGAGCGGGCTTGCTCGCGAAGGCGTCACCCCAGACAACACTCATATCAACCCCACCCCCTAAAGAAGCCCCGTCTGCGCTACCATGCTTGGCCGGACGCGGCAGCCTGCTGCGCGCAGGAGTCAGCATGGCCCACCCGTTTGCAACGCTCACCCCAGACCTCGTGCTCGATGCCGTCGAAAGCATCGGCTTTCTCAGCGACGCACGCATTCTGGCGCTCAACAGCTACGAGAACCGTGTCTATCAGGTCGGCATCGAAGACTCCGAGCCGCTGATCGCCAAGTTCTACCGTCCGCAGCGCTGGACCAACGAAGCGATTCTCGAAGAGCACCAATTCACCTTCGAACTCGCCGAGTGCGACGTACCGGTGGTCGCGCCGATGATTCACAACGGTGCCAGCCTGCACGAACACAACGGCTTCCGTTTCACCCTGTTTCCCCGCCGTGGCGGGCGGGCACCGGAGCCGGGCAATCTCGATCAGCTGTATCGTCTGGGGCAACTGCTGGGTCGCCTGCATGCGGTCGGTGCTACAAAACCGTTCGAACACCGTGAAGCGCTGGGAGTAAAGAACTTTGGTCAGGACTCGCTGACGACATTGCTCGAAGGCAATTTCGTACCCAAAAGTTTGCTACCGGCCTACGAGTCCGTTGCCCGCGATTTGCTCAAGCGCGTCGAAGAGGTCTACCAGACCACGCCGCACCAAAACATCCGCATGCACGGCGATTGCCACCCCGGCAACATGATGTGCCGCGATGAGATGTTCCACATCGTCGACCTCGACGACTGCCGCATGGGGCCGGCCGTGCAGGATATCTGGATGATGCTGGCGGGTGATCGTCAGGAATGTCTCGGTCAGTTGTCGGAATTGATGGACGGCTACAACGAATTCCACGACTTCGACCCGCGGGAACTGGCGCTGATCGAACCGCTGCGCGCCTTGCGCCTGATGCACTACAGCGCCTGGCTCGCCCGTCGCTGGGACGACCCGGCGTTCCCTCGCAGCTTTCCGTGGTTCGGCACCGAGCGCTATTGGGGCGATCAGGTGCTGGCGCTGCGTGAACAATTGGCTGCGCTCAATGAAGAGCCACTGAAGTTATTCTGACGAACACAAATCCAATGTGGGAGCGGCGGTGCGACGATTCGACTTGCTCGCGAATACGGTTTCACATTCAACAGAGATGCTGACTGAATTACCGCTTTCGCGAGCAAGCCCGCTCCCACAAGGTCCGCGACATATCTCGACAAATCTCCTTACAATCCCCTCTTTGTTAGCTGCCTAAGCAAGGATTCTCATGCAAGCCGCCAACCCGCGTCGCGGGTACATCCTGGGCCTGAGTGCCTACATCATCTGGGGACTGTTCCCGCTCTACTTCAAAGCCATCGCCAACGTGCCCGCCGTGGAGATCATCATCCACCGAGTGCTGTGGTCCGCGCTGTTCGGCGCCTTGCTACTGCTGGTCTGGAAGCATCCCGGCTGGTGGCGCGAGCTGCGTGAAAACCCCCGGCGCCTGGCAATCCTGGCCCTGAGCGGCACGTTGATCGCAGCCAACTGGCTGACCTACGTCTGGTCTGTGAACAACGGGCGGATGCTCGAAGCCAGCCTCGGTTACTACATCAACCCGCTGGTAAACGTGTTGTTGGGGATGCTGATCCTCGGCGAACGGCTGCGGCGCATGCAATGGCTGGCGGTTGGCTTGGCGGCGGTCGGTGTTGCGCAGCAAGTGTGGCAAGTCGGTAGTCTGCCGTGGGTGTCGCTGGTACTGGCATTGACCTTCGGCTTCTACGGACTGATCCGCAAGCAGGCACCGGTCAAGGCCCTGCCGGGGCTGGTAGTGGAAACCTGGATGCTGGTGCCGATTGCTGTCGCCTGGTTGCTGTTCAATCCAACGGCGAGCAGCGCGCAAGCTGAATTCTGGACCACCTCCGAAGCCTGGTGGTTGGTAGCTGCCGGTCCGGTCACGCTGGTGCCGCTGGTGTGTTTCAACGCCGCCGCCCGGCACTTGCCCTACACCACCCTCGGATTTCTCCAGTACCTGGCACCGACGCTGGTGTTGTTGCAAGCCGTGCTGCTGTTTGGCGAGCACTTGTCGTCCAGCACGTTGGTGGCATTCATCTTTATCTGGGCCGGTCTAGCGGTTTACAGCGTCGACGCGTGGATAAGTCTGCGCCGCCGCAGCTGATCAGAAAACGCACAAACCTCTACAGGCCACGTCTCCCGTGGCCTGCATCCATCCTTCCCAAGGTTATCCACAGTGTGATCCCCGGCGTTTGTGCGCAAGTCACTGAAACTGCTGGTTTTTTGATCAGATCCTGAAGAACCCCGGTCGACGTGGCCTGGGAAGGAGTCTCTACAGGTTATCCACAGGCAGGTGCACGTATAACTTGGATAACCTTTTCAAGGTTCGCTGCGCAGTACCAATTCGACCATCAGATCGTCCGCCAGGGTTTCCAGGCGCGATTGCAGCACCTCCAGCGACAAGGTCAGTGGCACCGCAAGAATCGCCTCGGCATGGAATAGCGGCTCGCTGCTCATCGGCGCCGGTCGAACTTCGGTCACCAACTGCTCCAGGTTCACGCCCTGCTCACTCAGCAGACGCGTAATGTCTCGCACAATGCCCGGACGATCATTGCCCACCAATTCCATGGCAATCGGCTTCCAGGTGCAGGATTGTTCGATGCCACTTTCGGCGATCATCACACGGATGCCCTGCGCCCCCAATCCGTGTAGGGCGTCTACCAGTTCGTCGTAGGCCTCAGCCGGTACGCCCACCCGAAGAATCCCGGCGAACTGTCCGGCCATGCGCGACATGCGGCTCTCCAGCCAGTTGCCGCCGTGCTCGGCAATGCATTGAGCAATGCGCTCGACCTGCCCGGGCTTGTCTGGAGCAATTACAGTGAGTACGAGATGGTCCATGGCGCAGCCCTCTGGTCACGACTTTTGTTATAGAAAAACAAGTATAGGCAAGGGCTGAGTCTGCGGTGACGGGTCTGACGCCTTCGCGAGCAAGCCCGCTCCCACAGGATTGCGCATGACCTTGTGGGAGCGGGCTTGCTCGCGAATGAAGGCACCGCCGATTCAGTTGAAGAAACAAATCGTGTACAAGTTTTTATATTTAACTGGAACAATCCAATAGTTTTTTGAGAACATCCCGTGCCCCGATGTGACTGCAATGCGTCACGGGGTCGCAGAACGACGTAATTAGTCTAATTTTCACAACCGCAATTCATCATGTAGTATGCCGCAGCGCGCACTACATAACGCTGGATCGATGTCTGCCGCAGGTGCCGTCGCAACCCCTGAAAGCCCTGTCAGCAAGGCCGCAAAGCCGTTGATCGGATCGAACCCAGCCGCCAGCAATGGCATGTACTGGTAGATGGGTTTGTGGTTTAAATGGCCAGAGGCTTCATTGTTAAATTGAAGAGCTGAAAAGCGAAATAGCTGAGCAGAGTGAGGCAAGCAATGACTGAACACGTTCAAGTCGGTGGCCTGCAGGTCGCCAAAGTCCTGTTCGACTTCGTGAACAACGAAGCCATTCCCGGTACCGGCCTCACCGCCGACAAGTTCTGGGCCGGTGCCGACAAGGTCATCCATGACCTGGCGCCGAAGAACAAAGCCCTACTCGCCAAACGCGATGATTTCCAGGCACGTATCGATGCCTGGCACCAGGCTCGTGCAGGTGTTGCGCACGATGCGGTGGCCTACAAAGCCTTCCTGCAAGACATCGGTTATCTGCTGCCAGAAGCGGCCGATTTCCAGGCAACGACACAAAACGTCGATGACGAAATCGCCCGCATGGCCGGTCCACAACTGGTGGTGCCGGTGATGAACGCGCGCTTCGCGCTCAACGCCTCGAACGCCCGCTGGGGTTCGCTGTATGACGCGCTCTACGGCACCGACGCCATCAGCGAAGCGGACGGCGCGGAAAAAGGCAAAGGCTACAACAAGGTTCGCGGCGACAAGGTCATCGCCTTCGCCCGCGCCTTCCTCGACGAAGCCGCGCCACTGGCTGCCGGCACTCACGTCGATTCCACCGGTTACAAGATCGTTGATGGCAAACTGGTGGTTGCCCTCAAAGGCGGCAGCAACACCGGCCTGCGCGACGATGCCCAACTGATCGGTTTCCACGGCGATGCAGCCGCACCGACCGCGATCCTGCTAAAGAATAATGGCCTGCACTTCGAAATCCAGATCGACGCCAGCACCCCGGTCGGCCAGACCGACGCTGCCGGTATCAAAGACATTCTGATGGAAGCCGCGCTGACCACCATCATGGACTGCGAAGACTCGGTCGCCGCCGTCGATGCCGATGACAAAGTGGTGATCTACCGCAACTGGCTCGGCCTGATGAAGGGTGATCTGTCGGAAGAAGTCGCCAAGGGCGGTCAGACCTTTACCCGCACCATGAACGCCGATCGCACTTACACTGCCCTCGATGGCAGCGAACTGAGCCTGCACGGTCGCTCGCTGTTGTTCGTGCGCAACGTTGGTCACCTGATGACTATCGACGCGATCCTCGATAAAGACGGCAACGAAGTGCCGGAAGGTATTCTCGATGGTCTGGTGACTTGCCTCGCGGCGATCCACAGCCTCAACGGCAACAGCTCGCGCAAGAACAGCCGTACCGGCTCGGTCTATATCGTGAAGCCGAAGATGCACGGCCCGGAAGAAGCCGCGTTCACCAACGAGCTGTTCGGCCGCATCGAAGACGTCCTCGACTTGCCGCGCAACACCCTCAAAGTCGGGATCATGGACGAGGAGCGCCGTACCACGGTCAACCTCAAGGCCTGCATCAAGGCCGCCAGCGAGCGCGTGGTGTTCATCAACACCGGTTTCCTCGACCGCACGGGCGATGAAATCCACACCTCCATGGAAGCCGGCCCGATGGTGCGTAAGGCCGACATGAAGGCTGAAAAATGGATCGGCGCCTATGAGAACTGGAACGTCGACATCGGCCTGAGCACTGGCCTGCAAGGTCGTGCCCAGATCGGTAAAGGCATGTGGGCCATGCCGGACCTGATGGCAGCGATGCTCGAACAAAAAATCGCTCACCCGATGGCCGGTGCCAACACCGCCTGGGTTCCATCGCCGACTGCCGCCGCGTTGCACGCGTTGCACTATCACAAGGTCGATGTATTCGCCCGTCAGGCCGAACTGGCCAAACGTGCGCGCGCTTCGGTGGACGACATCCTGACCATCCCGTTGGCCGTCAATCCAGACTGGACCGCAGAGCAGATCAAGAACGAACTGGACAACAATGCCCAGGGCATTCTCGGTTATGTAGTGCGCTGGATCGACCAGGGCGTGGGTTGCTCGAAAGTGCCGGACATCAATGACGTCGGCCTGATGGAAGACCGTGCGACGCTGCGTATTTCCAGCCAGCACATCGCCAACTGGCTGCGCCACGGCATCGTCACTGAAGATCAGGTGATGGAAAGCCTCAAGCGCATGGCACCGGTGGTTGACCGTCAGAACGCCAACGACCCGCTGTACCGCCCGCTGGCACCGAACTTCGACAGCAACATCGCCTTCCAGGCGGCGGTCGAACTGGTGGTAGAAGGCACCAAACAGCCGAACGGCTATACCGAGCCGGTTCTGCACCGTCGTCGTCGCGAGTTCAAGGCTGCCAATGGCCTTTGAGTAAACGCTGACGCCGGAAATGAAAAAGCCCTGATCGAAAGATCAGGGCTTTTTTGCTTCAGATTGATCGTTCCCATGCTCCGCGTGGGAATGCAGCCCGGGACGCTCCGCGTCCCAAAACGGACGCAGAGCGTCCATGGAGGCATTCCCACGCGGAGCATGGGAACGGTCACGGCAAAGACTCCATCCCCAGCTCATGCTTGACCAATTCAAGCAGTTTGCCGCTATCGATGGGTTTGAGCAGAAAGTCCACTACGTGCAGGTGCATGGCTTCGATCGCATCCTTCACGTCGGCGTCGCCGGAAACGATGATGATCGGCAGCGCCGCACGGGCCGATTCCCGCACCTGGCGGATCAGTTCCAGGCCATCGACGTGCCCCATCCGCAGATCGGTAATCACCAGCCCGATCGATGACTTCGTCTCCAGCAATTTGAGCGCCGTTTCGCCGCTGGCCGCCGTCATGCAGTGAATGCCATCCAGCCCCAGAATTTCCGACAGCAGTTCCCTGGAGTCCTTATCGTCATCGACGATCAGCACCCGCTGCGGCGGCAAGTCTGGTTCCAACATGACAGCACTGAGCGCTTCGCGCTCGGCATCACTCAAAATATCGTGGTCGGACATGGTTTTCTCAACGTTTTCGATTCGATCCCTGACACAGTGGTCAGACATCGCTCAGCAGAGCTTCAATGTGCACTTCGTCGGAAACATTTCCAATAGACAATGTAGGAGGTTTTTCCCGCAATTGTGTCAGACATTTCCCATATTACGGCCGCGGCATTGCCTACCTAGACTTACGTCCAATGGGAACCCTGCTCTTACGGGCCGACCATGGCTGGAACAATCCGACACAACAATTCGAAAAAGACTGCGGTAATGGTTATGAGTAAAGCGGACGCCTTCACCCAGGCAGGGAAAACCGCGGTGTTGCAGAACATCCAGGGCACTTTGCAATTCCTCCAGCGCTTCCCGCCGTTCAATCAGATGGAAAACGCCCACCTGGCCTATCTGGTCGAGCAATGTCAGCTGCGTTTTTATGCCCCCGGCGAAAGCATCATCAAACCCGCCGATGGCCCGGTTGAGCATTTTTACATCGTCAAACAGGGCCGGGTGGTGGGCGAACGTCCGCACACGGCCAAGGGCGGGACCGAAACCACCTTCGAAATCACCACCGGCGAGTGTTTCCCCCTCGCCGCGCTACTGGGAGAACGGGCGACTCGCACCGAACATCTGGCGGCCGAAGATACCTTTTGCCTACAGCTGAATAAGCTGGCGTTCATCAAACTGTTCGCACTTTCCAGCCCGTTTCGCGACTTTTCCCTACGCGGTGTCAGCAGTTTGCTGGATCAGGTCAACCAGCAAGTCCAGCAAAAAGCCGTGGAAACCCTCGGCACCCAGTACTCGCTCAATACCCGGCTGGGCGAACTGGCCATGCGTCACCCGGTAACCTGCAGTCCGATCACCCCTCTGCGTGAAGCCGTGACGCTGATGCACGATCAGCAAGTCGGCAGCATTGTGGTGGTTGATGAGCAAAAAGCGCCGCTGGGCATTTTCACCCTGCGCGACTTGCGACATGTGGTGGCCAACGGCACCAACGACTTCAATGAAGCCATCGAAGGGCACATGACCCGGGCGCCGTTTTACCTGACACCGGACCACAGCGCCTTCGACGCCGCGATTGCCATGACCGAGCGCCACATCGCCCACGTCTGCCTGGTCAAGGATCAGCGTCTGTGCGGTGTGGTCTCGGAACGCGACCTGTTTTCCCTGCAACGGGTCGATCTGGTGCATCTGGCGCGGACTATTCGCAGTGCCCAGAAGCTGGAAAACCTGGTGGCGATGCGCGGCGAAATCGGCCAATTGGTGGAGCGGATGCTGGCCCACGGCGCGTCCTCGACCCAGATCACCCACATCATCACCCTGCTCAACGACCACACCGTGTGCCGGGTGATCGAACTGGTGCTCGCCGAGAAAGGTGACCCTGGCGTGCCGTTCAGTTGGCTGTGTTTCGGCAGCGAAGGCCGTCGCGAACAGACGCTGCACACCGATCAGGACAACGGCATTCTGTTCGAAGCCCGCGATGCGGCTCACGCCGCCGAGATTCGCGGCAAGTTGCTGCCCATCGCCCAGCAGATCAATCAGAATCTGGCCCTGTGCGGCTTCACCCTGTGCAAAGGCAACATCATGGCCGGCAACCCCGAGCTGTGTTTGTCCCGGGCCGAATGGGCGCGACGCTTTGCGGCGTTTATCCGCGAGGCGACACCGGAAAATCTGTTGAGCTCCAGCATCTACTTCGACCTGCGCGTGGTCTGGGGCGATGAGCAAGGCTGCGAGCAATTGCGCCGGGGGATTCTCGATCAGGTCGGCGACAACCGCTTGTTCCAGCGGATGATGGCCGAGAACGCCCTGCGCAACCGACCGCCCGTGGGACGTTTCCGCGAATTCGTGCTGGCTCGCAAGAATGGCGAGAAAGCCACCCTCGACCTGAAACTCCAAGGCCTGACCCCTTTCGTCGATGGCGCTCGGGTGCTGGCCCTGGCCCACGGCATCGACGCCAACAATACCCTGGAGCGATTTCGCCAATTAGTGGCCAAAGAGGTCATCGAACGGTTGGACGGCGCAGCCTATGAAGAGGCGTATCACTTCATCCAGCAAACCCGCATGCAGCAACATCAGCTACAGACCCGTGAGAATTTGCCCTACTCCAACCGCGTCGATCCCGACAGCCTCAATCATCTGGACCGACGCATCCTGCGCGAATCCCTGCGCCAGGCACAACGCCTGCAAAGCAGCCTGACCCTGCGATATCAGCTATGAGCCTGTTTTCATGGCTGCGCCCGACAAGTCCCGTTTTGCCCGGCGAACTGCAACAACGTCTGGAGCACTTGCCTGCCGTGGCCGAGTTGGGCGACTGCAGCCTGCGCGAGCAACGCTGGGTGGTACTCGACCTGGAAACCACCGGGCTGAACCTGAACAAAGACCAGCTATTGTCCATCGGCGCGGTGGTGATCGAGGACGGGGCGATCGATTTCAGCCAACAATTCGAACGCACGCTGCAATGCACCGAACTCAAACTCGGCCCCAGCGTGTTGATTCACGGTCTGGGCCCCAGCGCGATTGCCGCCGGCAGCGACCCCGCGCAGGCCTTGGTCGAATTCATGGAGTTCGTCGGCGACAGTCCGGTGTTGGCGTTTCATGCGCCGTTCGATCAACACATGTTGGGGCGCGCACTGAAAGAGCATCTGGGTTACAAGTTGCAGCATCCGTTTCTGGACGTGGCAGACATTGCGCCGCTGCTGTGCCCGCAGGCGCACTTTCGCGAGGCCGGACTGGACGAGTGGATCGACTGGTTCAAGCTGGAGGTCTTCGAACGGCATAACGCCAGTGCCGATGCGTTGGCGACGGCAGAGCTGGTGCTGATTTTGTTCAGCCGGGCGCGGCAGCAGCAGATTCATAGCCCGTTGAATTTGCAGCAGCGGCTGAGTCAGTGGAAACGGCGGCGGCAGGCTCCGTCTTTCTAGGCTGCACAAATCTCTGTGGCGAGGGAGCTTGCTCCCGCTGGGGCGCGCAGCGCCCCTAAAACCATTCACCACATTTCCCCAGACACACTGTGTTCGCTGATTTTGCGACTGCTTCGCAGCCGAGCGGGAGCAAGCTCCCTCGCCACAGGTTAGTGTTCGCCTTCGGACTTTGTGTTCGAAACCACCCGACCAGCGCCAATTGCTTACCTCCCCCGCCTCTGCCACAATCGCGAACAATTCTCGTTACTTAACACTTCCCATTCGGTAATTGCTGCGTGTCGTCAGTCCAAAGCCCCCAAAGTGAGCTCGTTGGTGCGTTGTATCGCGACCATCGCAGTTGGCTATTGGCCTGGCTGCGGCGCAACGTGGCCTGCCCGCAACGGGCCGAAGACCTGAGCCAGGACACCTTCGTGCGCTTGCTGGGCCGTGACGAACTGAAGGCGCCTCGCGAACCCCGGGCGTTTCTGGTGGCGATCGCCAAGGGCCTGCTGTTCGACTACTTCCGCCGCGCCGCGCTGGAACAGGCCTACCTCACCGAATTGATGCTGATCCCCGAAGGCGAACAACCGTCGGTGGAAGAACAGCAACTGATCCTCGAAGACCTCAAAGCCATCGACCACTTGTTAGGCAAACTCTCGAGCAAGGCCCGGGCGGCGTTTCTCTATAACCGTCTCGACGGCCTCGGCCATGCAGAAATCGCCGAGCGTCTGGGGGTGTCGGTGCCGCGTGTTCGCCAATACCTGGCGCAGGGCATTCGTCAGTGCTACATCGCGTTGTACGGTGAGCCGGTATGAGCCCGGTCAACTCCAAACCCGTGTCGGCGCAGGTGCTGGATGCCGCGATTGCCTGGCAACTGTCGCTGGATTCCGGCAACTCGGTCGAGCGCGAAGAGTTCGCCAAATGGCACGCCGCCCACGAAGAACATGCTCGGGCCTGGCGTCAGTTGGGCATGCTCGACCAGCGTTTCAGCGTCGCCAGCGGCCCGGCCCGCACCGCCTTGCTGCAATCGCGCGAAAGCATTCGGCGTCGGGTGCGCAAACTGGGTAGCGGCCTGGCCAGCATCGTCGCGGTGATCGGCCTGGCGCTGTTCGTCGGTGATCGCTATCTGCCCATCAACTATTGGCTGGCCGACCAGCGCACCGCCACCGGCGAGCAGCGCACCCTGCGCCTGACCGACGGCACGCTGATCAACCTCAACACCCACAGCGCGGTGGATGTGCGCTTCGATGAGAAGCAGCGACTGATCGTCCTTCAGGAAGGGGAAATTCTCGTCGAAACCGGCCATGGCGATGCCCGGCCGTTTATCGTCGAGACCCGCGAAGGCAGCATGCGCGCATTGGGAACGAAGTTCCTGGTCAAGCGTGAAGAAGAAGGCACGCGCTTGAGCGTATTGAAATCAGCGGTCGCCGCCCATCCCGAATCGAGCCCCGAGGAACAGATCCTGCTCGAAGGCCAGCAAGTGCTGATGCGCAGCAATGGCCTGGGCCCGATCATCGCCCTCAACCTCGGCGCCGATGCCTGGACACGGGGCATGCTGGTGGTGGACAACGCGCGGCTGGAGGACTTGGTCCACGAGCTCGGCCGTTATCGTCGCGGGCATCTTGGCGTCACACCGGAGGTTGCCGACCTGCGCATCACCGGCAGCTTCCCGCTGAACGATACCGACAAGGCGCTGAGTGCACTTTTACCGACCCTGCCGGTGCAGATCGAACAGCACACGCCATGGTGGGTAACGGTGGTGAAGGCTGAGGCCAAGCCCTGAATTCAGCGCAGATCCTGTGGGAGCGGGCTTGCTCGCGAAAGCGGTGTCCCTGGCAACATTAATGTCGACTGACACGCCCTCTTCGCGAGCAAGCCCGCTCCCACATGGATTGCGCATAATTGGCTGGCATTAGGGCAAGCCCTCACTCCACATTAGAAATGGCTGAATCGAAATTATTTTCATCTTGCCCTATCACTTTTTGATTCTCGTCCGGCACCTAGGCAATTGAGAAATATTTCCATTCAGGAGCCGCTGTATGTCCCGTTCGCTAGACACCGTGTTGCGCCCCCGTTTTCTGGCGGTCGCCATTGCCCTTTGTGCCCCTTTGGCCAGCGGTCCACTGATTGCCGCCGAACAGGCGTCCAGCGTTCGCGCCTACAACCTGCCGGCTGCGCCATTGGCCAGCTCGCTGAACCAGATCGCCAGCCAGGCCGGTCTGGCGCTGTCGCTGAATCCGTCGCTGGCGGCGGGCAAGACTTCGGCCCCGGTGAAGGGCCAGTTCGACGCCACCGGCGCCCTGCGTGAAGCCTTGCGCGGCACCGGTCTGCAACTGGAACAGAGCAGCACCGGCACCTACAGCCTGGTGGCCGTGCCCGAAGGCGTGATGGCCCTGCCGGAAACCGCGATCATCGGCGCAGGAAATACCGAAAGCGCCTGGGGCCCGACTGAAGGCTACCTGGTCACTCGCACTGCCGCTGGCACCAAGACCGACACCGCGATTGCCGAACTCCCTCGCTCAGTCTCGGTGGTCACCCGCGAGCAGATGGATGATCGCTCCGTGCTCAGCCTCAACGATGCCCTGCGCTACACCGCCGGTGTACAGAGCAGCGGTTATGGCTCGGACTCGCGCAATGATTGGCTGCTGGTGCGCGGTTTTATACCGACTCAGTTCCTCGATGGTTTGCCGCTGCCAAAAGGCAACTACGCCACGCCGAAAATCGAACCGTGGAACCTTGAACGCATCGCCGTCCTGCGTGGCCCGGCGTCCTCGGTCTACGGCCAGACACCGCCCGGCGGTCTGCTGGACATGGTCAGCCGCCGCCCCGAGGCACAAAGCAGCCACGAAGTGGAACTGCAGGCCGGCAGTAACGAGCATAAGCAGATCAACTTCGACAGCACCGGCAAGATCGACGACGAAGGCCAGTTTCTCTATCGCGTCAGCGGTGTAGTTCGCGACAGCAATGCACCGGTCGATCACATCCCCGACAAACGCTATAACCTGGCACCCAGCCTGACGTGGAACATCAACGATGACACCCGACTGACGTTGCTGTCGCAGTACACCCGCGACGACACCGGCATCACCGGGCAGTTTCTGCCGCTGCAAGGCACAAAACTGAGTACGCCCGCCGGCAAGATTTCCCATCACAAGAACCTTGGCGATCCGGACTGGGAATTCTACGATCGTACCTATTACGCGCTGGGTTATGCCTTCGAACACCGCTTCAACGACACCTGGCAGTTCCGCCAGAACCTGCGCTACACCAAGAATGACCTGGAACTCCAAGGCATCACCGCCGGCGGGCAGATCTGGCCGGCGGGCCCGGATGAAGCGGTCAGCGATGACGGAACCGTTCAGCGCACCGCCGGCAAGGTCGATGAAGACATCAGCCAATTCGCCGTGGATAACAATTTCCAGGCCGACTTCCAGACTGGGGCTCTGAGCCACACCTTGCTGCTGGGCCTGGACCATCAGCGTTCCAACAGCAATTCCCGCTGGTTGTGGGGTTCGGCGGGCGTGCCGTCCAGCAACATCAACCGGCCGGTGTACGGGCAGGACTTTTCCAACGTCACCTATTTCACGATGTACGACTACAACCAGAAAACCCAACAAACAGGTCTCTATGCTCAGGACCAGATCGCCCTGGACAACTGGCGCCTGACCCTTGGCGGTCGTGAAGACTGGGTCCACACCGGCACGGTATTCCACAATCAGAACGATGCGACCAACACTCAGCGCGACAAGAAATTCAGCGGCAACGCAGCGCTCAGCTATGTCTTCGACAATGGCGTGACGCCCTACCTGTCGTATGCGGAATCTTTCCAGCCCGCGACCGGCACCGTGGTCAACAGCACCGATTCGTTCAAGCCTACCGAAGGCAAACAGTACGAAGCCGGGATCAAATACCAGCCACCCGGTACCAAAACACTGCTGACCGCTGCCGTGTTTGACCTGACTCAGGAAAACCTGTCGGTCACCGAAGGCGGCATAACCCGCCAGGTCGGTGAAGTTCGGGTGCGCGGCCTGGAACTGGAGGCCAGCGGCGACATCACCGACAACCTCAAGCTGATCGGCTCGTACACCTACAACGACAGCGAAATCACCAAAGGCGCCAGCGCCGAAAACGGCAAGCGCATGGCCCAGGTGCCGCGCAACCAGGCCACCGCGTGGGCTGACTACACCTGGCACAATGGCCTGCTCGAAGGTTTCGGCGTGGGCGCCGGCGTGCGTTATGTCGGCGACACCTACGGCAATACCACCAACACCGATTGGGGCCACGTCGGCTCCTACACCGTGTATGACGCCTCGGCGCATTACGATCTCGGCCGTTTGAACCGCTCGCTCAAGGGTGTGTCGGTGGCGGTAGACGCCAAAAACTTGTTCAACAAGGACTACCTGTCCACCTGTGACGGTTTCTACTGTTACTACGGCGACGAACGCAACGTGGTCGCCAGCGTGAATTACAAGTGGTAACCGATTGACCCCATCGCGACACAACAAGGGTCACGGCATAGCCGTGGCCCTTTTGCATTTGGATGAATCATGAAAAGCAAAACCATCCGCCGCTGGTCATTCGTTCACACCTGGACCAGCCTGATCTGCACGGTCTTCCTGCTGATGCTGGCCCTCACCGGCCTGCCGTTGATCTTCCATCACGAAATCGACCACCTGCTGGGCGATGCCGCCGAGTTGAAATCGATGCCGGCCGATACCCCACAGCTGAATTTGCAGCAGTTGGTGGACGCGGCGGAGAAACATCGTCCCGGCGAAGTCATGCAGTATTTCGGCTATGACGAAGAAGACCCTAACGGCGTGATCGCAATCATGGCGCCCACCGCTGGCACCGAGCCGAACTCGTCGCACACCTTCATGCTCGACGCTCGCACCGGCGAAGCATTGGAAATGCCATCGGCCAATGGCGGGCTGATGATGGTCATGCTGCGCCTGCACGTCGATATGTTCGCCGGTCTGCCGGGCAAGTTGCTGCTGGCATTCATGGGAATTGTGTTTGTGCTGGCGATCGTCTCCGGAACGGTGCTGTACCTGCCCTTCATGCGGCGTTTGAAGTTCGCCACCGTGCGCCACGACAAATCCACCCGCCTGCGTTGGCTCGACTTGCATAACCTGATCGGCGTAGTGACCCTGACCTGGGCGTTGGTGGTCGGTGTAACCGGCGTGATCAGTGCCTGCGCCGACTTGCTGATCGCCGCATGGCGCAACGACAGCCTGAGCGCGATGATTGCGCCTTATCGCGAAGCGCCGCCGCTGACTCAATTGGCGCCCGCGACCCGCCTGCTCGACATCGCCAAAGAAGTCGCGCCGGGCATGCAGCCCGACTTCATCGCCTTCCCCGGCACGCGGTTTTCCAGCGAACACCATTACGCCGTGTTCATGAAAGGCAGCACTCACCTGACCTCGCACCTGCTGACGCCGGTGTTGATCGACGCCAGCACTCTGCAAGTCACGGCAGTGGCCGAGCGACCGTGGTACATGGACGCCATGGGCATGTCGCAGCCGCTGCACTTCGGTGACTATGGCGGCATGCCGATGAAAATCCTCTGGGCGACCCTCGATGTGCTGACCATTATCGTGCTCGTCAGCGGGGTTTATTTGTGGGGGGTGCGGCGCAAAGTCGCGAAACCTGTACTCGAAAACGCGGAGTGCCCGGCATGAGACCGAGACAGTCGAATTTCTGGAAGGTTTTCGCCACGCCCACCGTCATCGCCCTGCTCAGCGCCGCGGGACTGTTCGCTGCGTTATTGGGCGATGGCGCGTGGGATGCATTGAGTTGGCTCGGCCTGGGCATCCCCGCGGTCCTCGCCTTGCGCGGGCTGCTGCAACGCCATTGAACAGCACAAAACCTGTAGAAAATGTGGGAGCGGGCTTGCTCGCGAAAGCGGGGTGTCAGGCGACATAAATGCCTACTGATACACCGCTTTCGCGAGCAAGCCCGCTCCCACAGTCAAGCACTAAAGCGATATGCTGCCGACACTGCCCACGATCGAGATCGTTGCCATGTCCGTCCCCAGCATGACCTTGTTCCACAACCCCGCGTCGCCCTTCGTTCGCAAAGTCATGGTGCTGCTGCACGAAACCGGTCAAACCAACCGTGTCGCGCTACAAGCCAGCCAGCTCACGCCGGTCAGCCCGGATCTGGCCCTCAACGAAGACAACCCGCTGGGCAAGATTCCAGCCCTGCGCCTGGCCGATGGCAATGTGTTGTACGACAGCCGGGTGATCCTCGACTATCTCGATCATCAGCACGTCGGCAATCCGCTGATTCCTCGCGACGGTTCGGCACGCTGGCGGCGCTTGACCCTGGCTTCTCTGGCCGACGGGATCATGGATGCCGCGGTGATGGTTCGCTATGAAGTGGCCCTGCGCACACCGGAAAAACACTGGGACGAGTGGCTCGACAGTCAGCTCGACAAGATTCGTCGCGCCTTGGCGCTGCTGGAGGCCGACGCGATTGCCGAGCTGACCAGCCATTTCGATGTCGCGGCGATCAGTGTTGCCTGTGCCTTGGGTTACCTGGATCTGCGCCATCCGGATCTGGAATGGCGCAAAGAGAATCCGAAGCTGGCAGAGTGGTATTTTGAGGTGAGTCAGCGGCCTTCGATGATTGCGACGATGCCGAAGGTTTAGATATTCGCCGGCTGTACCGGCCTCTTCGCGAGCAAGCCCGCTCCCACAGGGGGTTTGTGTTGTTCACTCCATATTTGTAACAACACAGAGCCAATGTGGGAGCGGCGGTGCGGCGATCCGACTTGCTCGCGAATGCACCACACCGGATCTAACGGAAACAACCCGGCAATCCGCGTCGCCAACACCTCCCCCACCCGCTGATCCTCGCGCAACCCCAACGACCGGCTCATTCCACCGCTCCAATGTCAAAGGCCAAAGGCTTCGCGGTTTTCTGCCCGAGCCCGTACCAGTCCAGCTTGCGGGTCAGCACCATGAACACGCCCAGCAGCCCGAACAACAGCAGCGAGCCCATCAACAGCCCGTAATCCTCGGCGCTCAGCAAGCCGTAGAGCAAGCCATACAACGCCGCCAATCCTGCCGAAAAACTCAAACCGTGATGCACGCTGCGCAGCACATGGCAGACATAGAAACCGATCAACAATACACAGCCACTCGCCGACAGCAGATATGCCAGGGCAAAGCCGATGTGTTCGGACAGCGACAGCAACAACAGGTAGAAAAACGCTAGCGCCACACCCACCAGCGCATATTGCACCGGGTGTACCGCCAGGCTTTTCAACACTTCGAAGAGGAAGAAACCGGCGAAGGTCAGGACGATGAACAACAACGCGTATTTGATTGCCCGGTCGCTTTTCAGGTACTGGTCCACCGGGTCGATGAAGCTCACGCCGAAACTGCGACCGCTGAACGCGTCGCAATGACCGCCAGACACGCAACTGTTCAACGCTTCTTGCAGGTTGGTGGAGAAAAATGAGGTCTGCCAATTGGCCGTGAAGCCCTGATCGGTAATTTCACGCTGGGCCGGCAGGTAGTTACCGATGAAGCTGGGGTGAGGCCAATTGGCGGCCAGTGAAACCTTGCTGGTCTTGCCCACCGGAAGAATCTGCAACTGGCCGGTGCCTTGCAGGCGCAAGTCGAAACCGAACGCCAGCTCCGTGGCCTGTCTGGTATCCAGCACTGGCAGCGTCACATGCACACCCTCGCCCAACCAGCCCACTTGGCTACCCGGTACAAAGTCCAGGCTCTGGCCATTGAGTTCGAGTTTCAGGGCATTTTCGATGCCGCGAATGTCGCTGATGCCGACGGCCAGGAACGGTTGGTCAAAGCGGTAATCGGCGAAGTCCTCCTTGATGCCCAGTTGCGCCGGGACCGAGAAATGCCCGCTGATGCGGTTATCGACGTGGAACAGCCGGGCTTCGTAGATACCCCGGGCACGCAGTTCGGTCTGGACCTGGCCGTCCAGTTCGAAGCGCTCCGGCAAGAAATACAAACGCCCGCGCTCCTCGCCGACGTCCTGGTAACGCTGATTGGTTTTTTCGTTGGTTTTCCAGATGCGCACTGTTTTGCGATAGGGCACCACCATCAGCGGGCCGCTCAGTTGCTGGCTGTAACTGGAGCTGCGGGCGATGTCTTCGAGCACACCGTCGCGCAGTTGCTGCCGCTCCTGGATCACGCCATTGATCATCAGCAACGGGATCAGCAGCAACAGAATCAAAAGGGCAATCGCCCCGAGTTTTAGGGTCAGGCTACGGTTCATGGGACTCTCCCTGTTTGGATGGGGAAAGTCTGGGGTCGGTGTGTGGGGGATTTATGGGGGGAATGTGGAGATTTTGTGGAGACTGGGCCGGCCCCTTCGCGAGCAAGCCCGCTCCCACAGTTAATCGGCGATGTGCACCTTTTTTGTGTTCACAGGAGATCCAGTGTGGGAGCGGCGGTGCGGCGATCCGACTTGCTCGCGAATGCCACGACTCGATCCTAAGGCAGGCGCAACGTGACCTCTACACCGCCGTCAACATTACCGATACTCATCACCCCGCCATGCAACTTGACCACCTCTTCAACGAAGTTAAGCCCCAGCCCGGTACTTTTACGCCCACTGTCCGGACGCGGCAGTGAGTAGAAGCGCTCGCTCAAGCGCGGCAATGCATAGTCGGGAATCGCCTCGGCCTGGTTGAATAGCCTGAATTCAATGTACTCATCGATTCGTTCGGCGCTGAGTCGCAGCAAGCCCTGAGCCGGGGTGAAATCCAAGGCATTCTCCAGCAGATTACCCAGCGCCTGGCGCAACAGAAACGGCTCGCCGAGCAGGTTCAGATCCGCTGCAATCCGCTGTTCTACACGCAACTGCTTGCCTTCGATTCGAGCAGCCTGCGCGCTCAACAGTCCCTCTACCAAACCCGCCAACGGCACCGCCACCCGCTCTTCCAGCCCTTGACGCTGTTCGACCTGCGCCAGGTTCAACAGTCGTTCAATCAACTGCTGCAGGCGCGCACTTTCGCTGTCGATGTTGCTGACGAAACGCTGCTGCTGAGCCAGCGGCATCTCACCTTGCAGTAACTCCGCCGCCCCACGAATCGCCGCCAGCGGGCTTTTCAATTCATGGGTCAGGGTGTGCACATAACGCTCGACGTAGGCTTTGCCCTCAAGCTGAGTGCGCATCTGCTCCACCGCCGTGGCCAGTTGTTCCAACTCGCCGCCCCGATAATGCGGCACCTCGACCCGCCGGCCTTCGCTGACTGCCTGGGCATACGTCGTCAACCGCCGCAGCGCCGCGCTCAGCCACCACGACAACAACGCGCCGAACAGCAGACCAAGGCCAATCAGCCCGGCGCCATACGCCAGCAATCGCCGTTCGGTGCGATCAACGTAAGGTTGCAGCGAGCTGTTGGGTTTGGCCACCGTCACCACGCCGATGATCTGGCCGTTGTCGCGAATCGGCGCTCCGACGTGCATCACCGACGAATTCGAATCATCCGGGTTGCTGCGCGTCGAACGTGCGCCGTATTCGCCGCGCAAGGTCAGGTAGACATCATTCCAGCGCGAGTAGTCCTGGCCCACCGCAATACCGCTGGAGTCCAGCACCACAATGCCCTTGGCATCGGTGACGTAAATGCGGTGGTTGACCTGATTCTTCGGCAGGCCCCAGATATTCGCCTTCGGTTGCCGTTCGCCATAAGCCTTGAGCAGCTCGGGCCAGCGATTCTGGCTGAGGGTGCCGGTCTTGAAGTCGTCAAGCAGGATCTCAGCCATCAGGTTGGCGGTGTCCACCAGGGTTTCTTCGGTGGACTGACGCACGCCGGGGCGGATTTCTTCCATTACGGTGTTAAGCACGAAATAGCCGGTCAGGCCGATGAACAGCACGTAGACCAGAAATATCCGGATCCCCAGTGACATCAGCTGTGCCCCGGGCTGTAGCTGTAACCGAGGCCGCGGTGGGTCTGGATTGGCTCGGCGTCGGCCTTCACCAGACGCAACTTTGCGCGCACGCTCTTGATGTGGCTGTCGATGCTGCGCTCATAGCCGGCATCGGCGGCCACGCCCAGCGCATCGAGCAATTGCTCGCGGCTGAAGACTCGCTCGGGTTGCTCAAGCAGGCATTGCAGCAAACGAAACTCATGGCGAGTCAGGCTCAACGGCTGACTGCGATAGCTGATCTGCACCCGTTCGCTGTCGATGCGAAACAGCGCGGACGCCGCCTCCGCCACCGGTCGTGGCGCCATGCGTTTGAGAATTGCCCTGACCCGCGCCGCCACTTCCCGGGGGCTGAACGGTTTGACCACGTAATCGTCGGCACCGATCTCCAGACCGACCACGCGGTCGATTTCGCCATCGCGTGCGCTGAGGAACATCACAGGCACTTCACTGAAACGGCGCAGCTGCTTGCAGGTTTCGAAACCGCTGATGTCCGGCAGGCCGATATCGAGGATGATCAAATCGGCCGGCGTCTTGCGCTGATGTTCAAGCGCGGCGGCGCCGAGGCTCAGCCACGTGGTGGTGAACCCTTCGCCTTGCAAGGCGAAAATCAGGGTATCGGCGATCGCGGCTTCGTCTTCGACAATCAGGATATGAGGCATGGCGTCCGAGCCCGGCAGTTGAATGGGCGAACGGTGAACCAAGGGGGATTCGGCGTCAATCGGCAAGGGTAAATCAGCGGTCCGGTCTGTAGTACCTAGCAGTTTTGATAGTAGGCAATGGCTGAAAAAGCGTTGATGCTGATCCTTCTTTTCCGGGGTCTGGCGCAGGAAAAAGCCAATGCCTACGCATTCCAGTAAAACGATCCTACTTGCAACCGACCAGCAAAACTCTGTGTTGAACGCCCTTGAGGCGAGCCGTCCTCATCCCATCGCCTACACACCCTATGGCCATCGCCCCCACCAGAGTGGCTTGCTCAGTCTGCTGGGTTTCAACGGCGAACTGCCGGATCCGGTGACCGGGCATTATCATTTGGGGAATGGGTATCGGCAGTTCAATCCGGTGTTGATGCGGTTTAACAGTCCGGATAGTTGGAGTCCGTTTGGGGAGGGTGGGTTGAATGCTTATGCGTATTGCGCGGGTGACCCGGCAAACAGGTCAGACCCCAGTGGACATGTTGGCTGGTTGAAAAAGTTTCTAATCGCACGTGGATGGATGAAACGTCCCACTTTGAAACCAACCACAGCGAATAGGAACGCGCCACTTACGCAACCCGCTCAGATAAATACCCGAGAAAATCTCAATTCACTCATTCCAGAGGATGGAAGGCCCAATAAAATTCTTGAGATACAAAATCACCTGGAGCAGGCTCGCCAGGATCATGCTTTCAACCTTGAGCACTATCCCAACACCACTACTTACAGAAGCCAGTCACACATTAAAATCGAAAACAATTACCTCCCATCCAGAAAAGCATACTCCAGGCTCGCCATAGAACATCACAATAAAATTGACGCGCCCCTCCCTTCCGAACGCATCTCAAAAATAGCCTTCGCAGACTCCCCGGTGATACATGAATTCGAGCCTCTGGTAGAGATGCCTGACGGGGGATGGAAAAAAGTCGCGGACATAAGGAAGTAACAGCAGTTAACTCACTTGGGAACACTGCTGCTTCAATCTCTGGGAGGCTGTATCTAATTAACAATCCGGCTTATCCGCCGTAAACCTTCTCGCCGGGTTCACCGCCGCCCCAAACTCACGCAACGCCTTCGCGCCGATCAGCAGTGGATAATTAAAGCTACTGCGATCTGTGAGGTTCACCTCAACCGTGCGCTTGACGTTGCCCAAACACAGTTCCAGATCAACCACCGGACGCTTGGAGGGTGCGGCCGTTTCGCTGTCATCCTCATCTTCTTCAGAGCGGGTCTTGATCTTGCTGATCCGCGCGACCTTGTGTTCGTAGACCTTGTTACTTGCATCTTTGGTGGCGAGACGGAAACGCACCCATTCATCACCATCACGGGTGAAGGTTTCGATGTCCTTGGCCGACAGCGATGCGGTCAGAGCCCCGGTGTCCATTTTCGCCTTGAGGACTTCGCCGCCGATTTCCGGCAGCGCGATGTATTCGTAACGCCCGTACAGGGTCGGCTCGGCGGCCAGGACCGGCAGGGCCACGAGGGAAAGCAGTGCAAGGAGAGATTTCACGTATGGGGCTTCCTTGAAGAGTGGGCAGCGGGATTTTAGACAGCGGCCTTTGAATTCGTTCGTCTTGAGATCGCGTCGCGGACAAGCCCGCTCCCACAAGTTCTGCACAAATCCTATAGGAGCGGGCTTGCCCGCGAAGAGGCCAGAACAAACACCACATAACCTCAGCGGCCTCTTCACTCAAGCATATCGAGGCAAACGTGAAACATTCGTCACCACCGATTTGGCCTGCCGTGCGAAGCTGCTTATCATGGCGCGCCCACACGCTTTC
This sequence comes from Pseudomonas sp. QTF5, assembly GCF_000512695.2. Lineage (GTDB taxonomy): Bacteria > Pseudomonadota > Gammaproteobacteria > Pseudomonadales > Pseudomonadaceae > Aquipseudomonas. The sequence goes on from NZ_AZRW02000016.1 coordinate 115,828, forward strand.
AAGAGTTGCTTATGCGCCGCCTGCTCACCGGCTGTTTCGTTACCCTGCTGCTGTTGCTCAACACCCTGGTCCTGTTCGGGCCTTTGATGGTGTTCGCATTGCTCAAACTGCTTCTGCCCGGGCGCTATCGCGATGACGCCTCGGAAGCAGTGATGTGGATCGCCGAAACCTGGGCCGAAATTGACAAGCTGATCTTCCGTCTATGCATCCCCACGCAATGGGACATTCGCGGCGGCGATGATCTGCGCGGCGACACCTCGTACCTGGTGATCGGCAACCATCAGTCCTGGGTCGATATCCCGGCGCTGATCCAGACGCTTAACCGACGCACACCGTTCTTCAAGTTTTTCCTCAAGAAAGAACTGATCTGGGTGCCGTTCCTGGGCCTGGCCTGGTGGGCGTTGGACTATCCGTTCATGAAGCGCTACACCAAGGCGTTTCTGGCAAAGAACCCGGAGCTGGCCGGCAAGGACCTGGAGATCACCAAACAAGCCTGCGAACTGTACAAGCGTCAGCCAGTGACGGTGGTCAATTATCTGGAAGGCACTCGATACACCACAACGAAAAGCGCCCAGCAGCAGTCACCCTTCACCCACCTGCTCAAGCCCAAGGCGGGTGGCGTGGCTTTCGTGCTGGCAGCGATGGGCGAACAGCTGGACGCCGTTCTCGATGTGACAGTGGTGTATCCACAGCAGAAGATTCCGGGGTTCTGGGATCTGATCAGCGGCAACGTGCCCAGGGTGATCATCGACATCCAGACCCGCGAACTGGACCCGGCGCTGTGGCAAGGCGATTACGAAAACGATCCGGCGTTCCGCGAAACGGTCCAGAACTGGGTCAACCAGCTCTGGATCGAAAAGGACCAGCGCATCAAGACATTGCGCGCCGAGGGCTGACTCAGCTACCGGTGCCGGCGCCCCAGATCCCGCCAAGGTTTTGCAGCAGCGAACCGGCGACGCCTTGCTGACCGAGGTATTGCAGAATCACCGGGGCAAACAGGCCGATCATGCCACTGTCCATGCCCAGCGCACTGAAGGCGTTGTTCAGGTCGTTGGTGTCCTTGACGTTACCCAGCAAGCCATCGAGCAAAGCATTCTTGTCCGATCCCGCACCGAGCAGCCCACCCAATCCGTTCAAGCCACCGATGGCGCTGTTACCGGCAATCTGACTGAGGCCCGGCACGTTTTTACTCAGCTCGGAAAAGTCTTCGCCGCTGAGTTGGTTCCTGGCCAACCCCAACATCGCACCGGCACCACCCACGGCCTGCTCCGGCGTGACGTTAAGCTGCGAGCCCAGGGTATTGAGCAAACCGGCAGCCTTGGGTGCCGCCGCCACGGCGCCATCGCCCTCGTCCCCCTCGTTGCCCTGCATCGCCGCAACCGCATTGGCCGCATCGCTGAGGCTGAACTGTGCAAAGGCCGGGCTGGTGGCCAGCGTTGTAAACGAAGCGACAGCCATGAGCGATGCCAGTGCAAAACCGCGTGAAACGTTCATCCAGACATCCTCTTGCGACATGAAAACCACCCGGTAAGAGGCGGTAAAACTGCCGATTTGACCCAACATCCACCGGCATGTTCCTCGGCTGCGCAGGCATTTTTATCTGGATCCCACCGTCATGAGACGAGCCTTTGTTGCGAAGGACTTGCTCCCTCGCCAATGGATCGCTCGGCCGCGAGATTGCGACCCTATCAGTTCTGCTAGTAGGCAGCGCTCAGGGAATCCGCCACAGTGAAACCCTGAATCGATGGCCCATTCAGGGGACTCAGACCATGCAGCCCAATCGCGAAACCCTGCTCTGCCGCTACCACTACGATCCACTGGATCGACTGGCCGCGAGCACACCCACAACGCGAGGCAATCTCCAGCGCTTCTACCAGAAAGATCGGCTGGCCACCGAAATCTTCGGCGCGATGCAGCGCTCAATCATGCAGCACGATGATCAACTGCTGGCTCAGCACCAGCGCCAGAGCGGCACCGTGGAAACCTGTCTGCTCGCCACTGATCAACAGCGCTCGGTGTTGAACGGGCTCGCTGCGAATCACCCCTATCCTTTGACCTACACACCTTACGGCCATCGTCCACCGGAGAGCGGCTTGCTCAGCCTGATCGGCTTCAACGGCGAACAACCGGACCCGGTGACCGAGCATTATTTGCTGGGGAATGGTTATCGGGCGTTTAACCCGGTGTTGATGCGGTTTAACAGCCCGGACAGTTGGAGTCCGTTTGGGAAGGGTGGACTGAATGCGTATGCGTATTGCGAGGGAGAGCCCATTAGCCGAAGCGATTCGACAGGAAGGAGTTGGGGGTTGATCAAGGCCAACTTGAAACTGATTGGAGGTATGGACCGAAGATCCCAACCAGGATTATCGACCGCGGCTCATCACAATCCCAAAAGCGGGCTAATGACAAATATTCGCAGGATTGGTAAAGAAGCATTTTCTTTCGAAGATATTCACAAGGGTAAGCGACGTCTGAATTTTTCCGCACACGGTGAAGAGACCGCGATTGACACAGCGTCCAGGATAGGTGTTAACGGAGAAGTATGGAACGCCGAACAGCTTTACCTGGACTCCATAAAACGAGGCATAGACTTCAACCAAATCGACAATATTCGGGTTCTTGCATGCTTCTCTGGACATGGAGGAAGCAGCTCCTTTGCTGCAACGTTTTCAAAACTAAGCAAAACACCAACCAAAGGCTATATAGGCGAAATTACCGCCCACCCTCGACCAGAGACAATGGAAAAACTTTTCAGCGCTGTTAAAACTCAATTCCCACTAGAGCCTTACGAGTTTGTCAATAAATTCCATCAGCAAGCACACTCGATTCGAAAAACACCGAAAAATCTACTCACACCCCACAATTTTAGATCAATCAGGTTCACGCCCTAGTGATCACCCCCATTTTCGTAGTTGCATCCACTGCACCCGGATCCTCGGAACGTGTATTGGAAAGTCAACCGCCCATCTGAAACACCTGGCTTGATAACACAACCTGTAACTTCTGACAGTAGACGAAACAGCATCCGAGACTTAAAACTTTAGCGGCCACCCAAAACAAAACGGATATTTTCCCCCGGTGTCAGGATAGTTGTCGCCTCTCCGATTTTTCCTGAAAAAGCATATCGGGGGCGG
>NZ_AZRW02000017.1 GCF_000512695.2 Pseudomonas sp. QTF5
GGGAGGCGAATTCTACAGCGTTACTCGCTGCTGTCAACACCTCTTTTTCTCCGCTTTCGACCGGGAAGATCGAACCGTCAATAAGGCGACAACACACTGCCTTACCAACCCCTTCTGGCCTCGATGAACTGAAGCGTAACCGCTGCCGAAAACCGCATAACTCATTGTTTACCAAGGAGTTTTCCGTTTCGACTGCGCCGGAAGTGGGGCGAATTATAGACTTTCAGAATCTGCCGTCAACCCATGATTTGATTTTTCTATCAGGATGTTCAATATCGCTGCTTATATATAGATGCACCTGCAACGAATGCGCAGTATATTGCCCAACACATAAGACAACACTCTCGCTTGCTACTTCGGACGATGCCACGCAATGAATGACCACCCCCGCAGTCTTGCCTCGACTCTGTTCTCGGTTGGCCTGCTCTTGATAGCCATGGCATCGATCCAGTCCGGAGCTTCCCTGGCCAAAAACATGTTCCCGGTTATCGGTGCTCAAGGAACAACCACCCTGCGATTGATCTTTGCCAGTGTGATCATGCTACTGCTATTGCGCCCATGGCGAGCAAAGCTCACCGCGAAATCCCTGCGCACCGTTATCGTCTACGGAATGGCGTTGGGCGGCATGAATTTCCTCTTCTATATGTCCTTGCGCACCGTCCCCCTGGGTATTGCCGTAGCCCTGGAGTTCACCGGCCCATTGGCGGTCGCTATTTATGCCTCACGTCGAGCGATCGACTTTCTATGGATCGCTCTGGCGGCTATAGGTTTACTGCTATTGATTCCGATAGGCGCCACGAGTGCAGGCATCGATCTGGTCGGTGCAGGTTATGCCCTTGGGGCTGGTGTCTGCTGGGCATTGTACATTCTGTTCGGCCAGAAGGCCGGGGCTGATAATGGGGTGCAGACCGCCGCGTTGGGTGTGATGATTGCCGCATTGTTCGTAGCCCCCATAGGCATTGTCCACGCTGGCGCTGCGTTGCTGACACCCTCGTTGATTCCCGTGGCCATCGGGGTCGCTATCCTATCTACCGCCCTGCCCTACACCCTCGAGATGGTCGCCCTGACACGGATTCCAGCCCGTACCTTCGGTACGCTGATGAGCATTGAGCCCGCGTTCGGCGCATTGTCCGGCCTGTTGTTCCTCCATGAATACCTTTCCCTGTCACAGTGGATGGCTATCCTGTGCATCATTCTCGCTTCTGTCGGCGCGACCATGACCATGGGGAGCACCGCAAAGCCTGTGGTCGCAGCGGATTGAAACGAGATTTGACGAAGGTCTGGTATTTGCCGCTCAATTAGGCCATGTTTAGGTCACGTAACTCAGTGTCAGACATGGATTTTTTCAGATAGGGATATCAGAACGCTTCAAGCAAAAGCGAAGGCAGGTAGACCCAGGCGCAGATCCGGGGCCGCGATTAAGGACAGCAATGAAACGAATTTTGATACTGATCGCCGTACTTGCAATTGCGGGCTGCGCGGCGACCTCGAAACCCCAGATGAAACACGGCAAGAAAGGACTGCATATCAACTGTTCGGGGCTCTCGTCCTCTTGGGACAAGTGCTACACCAGCGCCGCCAATTCGTGTGCGCCCAAGGGATACAAGGTCATCGCCAAGTCAGGGGATGCGGTGGAAGAACCCGGCGACTATCCGTTCGGCCTCAACCCTGCCGGCTATACCAGCCGCAGCATGATCGTCATCTGCAAGTAACCCTCCCTTCCTATCGGGCTTGCGTAGCCCGATAGGCGCTTCGCTCCGATGCTGCTAACGTTCGTCAGTCAATGACCGTTCAGCAAAGGGCGATATCCATGACCACCGCTATCAATAACAAAAAAATCGTATTGGTCGTCGGCGCAGGCGATGCCACCGGCGGCGCCATCGCCAAACGTTTTGCCCGTGAAGGTTATGTCGCCTGCGTCACACGTCGCAGCGCAGACAAACTCCAGCCATTGGTAGAGTCCATCACAGCCAGTGGCGGCGAGGCTCACGGTTTTGCCTGCGATGCGCGTAATGAAGAAGACGTGATAGCGCTCATTGAGCAGATCGAAACCGAGATCGGCCCCATCGAAGCGTTCGTCTTCAATATCGGCGCCAATGTGCCGTGCAGCATCCTCGAGGAAACCGCCCGCAAGTATTTCAAGATTTGGGAAATGGCCTGTTTCTCAGGGTTTCTCAACGCCCGTGAAGTGGCCAGGCGCATGGTCACCCGCCAACGGGGCACGATCCTGTTCACTGGTGCCACTGCTGGCTTGCGCGGTGCCGCGGGTTTCGCCGCCTTCGCCGGAGCCAAGCACGGGATTCGCGCCTTGGCGCAAAGCATGGCCCGCGAACTGGGACCGATGAACATCCATGTCGCCCACGTCGTGGTTGATGGCGCCATCGACACCGACTTTATCCGCAACAATTTTCCGGAAAAATACGCGACCAAGGATCAGGATGGCATCCTCAATCCCGAGCATATCGCCGACAACTATTGGTACTTGCACAGCCAGCCACGGGATGCCTGGACCTTCGAGCTGGATCTGCGCCCCTGGAACGAACGCTGGTAGCCCTCCCCTTCCAACAATAAGAAGAGCACATCGACCATGAGCAAAACCGTGGAGTTCTTTTTCGACCTCGGCAGCCCCGCCACTTACCTGGCCCATACCCAACTGCCGAAGATCTGCAAACAGACCGATAGTCAGCTGATCTACAGACCGATGCTGCTGGGCGGTGTCTTCAAAGCTACCGGCAATGTTTCTCCCATCACCGTACCGGCCAAGGGTCGCTACATGTTTCAGGACCTGGACCGCTATGCCAAACGCTATGGCGTACCGCTGAAGTTCAACCCGAACTTCCCGATCAATACGCTGATGCTGATGCGTGCTGTCACAGGGATGCAACTGCGTCATCCAGAACGCTTTCAGGCGTTTATCGATTGCCTGTTTCACGCGCTTTGGGTTGAAGGACGCAGTCTCGATGATCCCGCGACCGTCGCCGCCGTGTTGACGAAAAACGGTTTTGATCCGAACGAAGTGCTGGCGCTGACCACCGATGAGGCAGTCAAAGCCACCCTCAAGGAAAACACCGAGGAAGCGGTACAACGTGGCGTATTCGGTGCGCCGAGCATGTTTGTCGGTGATCAGTTGTTCTTCGGCCAGGATCGGTTGGACTTCGTCCTTGAAGCCCTACTTGCGCAATAACCAGCGCCTGCCTATGACATGAGCCAGGCGCTGTAAATAGCGTCTGAACTCAAACCGCTCAAATAGACGCAGTTCGGGTGTTCAACCATTCGAGGGCCGCGCCGTCGAGCAACGGGCTCAAGCGTTCACGCACCTCAGCGTGATAGGCGTTGAACCACTGCTTTTCGTCTTCGGTCAGCAGCGACGGTTCCAGGCAACGGGTGTCGATCGGGCACAGGGTCAGCGTTTCGAATTTCAGGAACTCACCAAATTCGCTCTTGCCCGCTTCGCGATTCAACACCAGATTCTCGATCCGCACGCCCCAGCGACCCGGACGGTAAGTGCCCGGTTCGATGGACGTGATCATGCCCGGCTGCATCGCGGTTTGCGGTGCCGCCGCGGCCTGATAGGCGATGACTTGCGGGCCTTCGTGAACATTGAGGAAGTAGCCGACGCCGTGACCGGTGCCGTGACCATAGTCGACGCTTTCGGCCCAGATCGGGGCGCGGGCAATAGCGTCCAGCAACGGCGACAGAATGCCTCGTGGGAACTGAGCACGGGAAAGTGCAATCACGCCTTTGAGCACTCGGGTGCAATCGCGCTTCTGCTCGGCAGTCGGCGTACCCACCGGCACCATTCGGGTGATGTCGGTGGTACCGCCCAGGTATTGGCCCCCGGAGTCGATCAGCAACAGGCCGTCACCCTCGATCACCGCGTGTTCTTCTTCGGTGGCGTGGTAGTGCGGCATCGCACCGTTGGCGTTAAACGCGGCAATGGTGTTGAAGCTCAGCGACACATAATCCGGACGCCGGGTACGCGCCGCGGTCAGGTGTTCGTCGATGGTCAGTTCAGTGATGCGCTCGCGCCCCAAGGCCACTTCCAGCCAGGCGAAGAATTCGCACAGCGCCGCGCCGTCCTGCTCCATGGCCCGACGAATGTGCTCGGCATCGGCCAGGCTTTTCTGCGACTTGGCCAGGGTGGTCGGGTTCAGGCCTTCGAGCAGTTTCACGCCGTTGTTCAGGTTATCCAGCAGACCCGCCGTGACCCGCGCCGGATCGACTTGCAGGCTCTCGCCGCTCGGTACGGCGCGCAAGGCGGCGGTTACTTCGCTGTAATCGCGCAGGGTCACGCCGTCCTGTTCGAGTATGGCACGCAGCTCGGCGCTCACTTTGCTCAGGGCGACGAACAAGGTGGCCTGCTGCTGGCTGATCAGGGCGAAGGACACGAACACCGGATTGAACGACACATCGCCGCCGCGCAGGTTGAACAGCCAGGCGATGTCGTCGAGTGTGGCGATGAAGTGCCAGTCGGCACCGCGCTCTTTCAGCACCTCACGCAGTTTGGCGAGTTTTTCGCCACGGCTGACCGTCGCCTGAGGCGGCAAGTGTTGGTAGATCGGCTCGTTCGGCAGGCTCGGACGGTCACTCCAGACTTCACTCAGCAGATCGATGTCGGTGCGCAGACGTGCGCCACGTTCTTCGAGCTTGCTGCTCAGGGTACGCGCCGACGCCACGGCCATCACCGCGCCATCGACTGCGACGACACCGCCTTCAGGGGTTTGCTCGGCCAGCCAATCGAGCGGGCCGGGTTGACCCGGTTGCAGCTTGACCAGTTCAATGCCGCTGCCCTTGAGCTCCTTGCTCGCTTGTTCCCAATAGCGGCTGTCGGCCCAGACACCGGCAAAATCCGGGGTAACGATCAGCGTGCCCACCGAGCCGTGAAAACCCGACAGCCACTGCCGCCCCTGCCAATAGCCCGGCAGGTACTCCGACAGGTGCGGGTCGGCCGACGGCACCAGCAGAGCATGAATGCCCTCCCGGCTCATCAGCTCGCGGGTTTGCGCCAGGCGCTGGGGTACCAATCCATTGGTCAAAGGCTGTGTACTCATCGTGTCTCCTGCTAACCACTCATCATTATTATTCGGTGCCGATCGGCGTCGGCGCTTAAGGACCTGTCGCCCAGAATGCCGGAGCACTGGCGCAAGCTGCTTTAATCAGGTGTACCGCTTGATCGATATCCTGCTCGGTAGTGAAACGCCCCAGGCTCAAGCGAATGGTGCGACTGGCCGAGCGTGCGTTATGCCCCAGGGCCAGCAGTACATGGGACGGCGCATTGCTGGCGGAATTGCAGGCCGAGGTCGCGGAAAATGCAATCGAGGTGCTCAACGCCGCGGAACTGAATTCGCCTTCGTTGAAAGTCAGGCTCAGGGTATGGGGAATGCGCTGGGTCGGGCTGCCATTGAGGCGCACGCCGGGAATGCTCAGCAGCGGCTCGAGCAAGCGTTCACGCAGACGCGCGATGGTGGCTCTTTCTTCATCGAACGAGGTGGCCGCCAACGCGAAGGCTGCCCCCATTGCGGCAATCTGGTGCGTCGCCAGCGTGCCGGAACGCAACCCGCCCTCGTGACCACCACCGTGGATCTGCGCCTGCAGACGCTGCTGCGCGCGAGAACCGACATACAGCGCGCCAATGCCTTTGGGGCCGTAGACCTTGTGCGCCGAGAACGACATCAAATCCACCGGCCACCGAGCCAGATCGATCGCCACTTTGCCCGCGCCCTGGGCCGCATCGACGTGGAACAACGCATCGCGATCACGCACCACCTGGCCGATGGCCGGGATGTCGTTGATGGTGCCCAGTTCGTTATTGACCAGCATCAATGACACCAGAAAGGTGTCCTCACGCATCGCTTCGCTGACTGCTTGCGGGGTAATCAGGCCTTCGGCATCGGGCACCAGATACGTCACCGCAACGCCTGCGTCCTGCAATTGTTTTGCCGTGTCGAGAATCGCTTTGTGTTCGATCTGGCTGGTGATGATGTGGCCGCCGGACACGCCGCGGGCCTGGGCCACGCCCTTGAGGGCAAGGTTGTTGGATTCGGTGGCGCCAGAGGTCCAGACGATCTGTTCCGCCTGGGCGCCCACCAATTCGGCGACCTGGCGCCGTGCTTGCTCGACCGATTGCCGGGCCTGTTGGCCGAAGGCGTGGGAACTGGACGCTGGATTGCCGAAGTTACCAGTGAAACCCAGACACTCGACCATGACCTTGATGATTCGCTCATCCACCGGCGTGGTGGCGGCGTAGTCGAAATACAACGGACGTTTATTCATAAAAGACTCGCAGAGCGTGTTCCGGGATCAGGAAGCTCGTCACTGGAAGTTTCAAAGCGCCGCCTCATGAGCGACGCCGAATTTTCAGAACGACAGCAATACCTGATCGGAGGCCATTAAAGAAGAACAACTTCATTTAAAAGTGCGTAGGAACGCTCCTGAAGTCGAGCTTAACAGGCATCGGGCCACCGGATGAAGCAATGCGTCAGCTAAAACTTTCGAGCAATAACGGATACATCGAAGCTACCAACAATAAGGCCATGCCCCAGTTGAACAGCCGCAACCAGCGGCGATCGCGCAGCACATTGCGCAACAAAGTGCCGCAACCGGCCCATACACTGACACTTGGCAGATTGATCAAGGCAAAGACCGCGGCAATCACAATCACATTAGTGAAATAGCCCTGCATCGGTGTGTAGGTGCTGATGGCTCCGATGGCCATGATCCAGGCCTTGGGGTTGACCCATTGAAACGCTGCCGCGCCCAAATAACTGATCGGCTTGCCCTCGCCCTGTTCACCCTCGGCTACCGGCCCGGAATGAGCAATCTTCCACGCCAGGTACAGCAAATACGCCGCGCCGACGTAGCGCAACACGGTGTAAAGCATTGGATAGGTTTGAAACACCGTGCCCAGGCCGAAACCGACAGCGACCACCAGAACGAAGAAGCCGCAGGTAATGCCCAACATGTGGGGAATGGTGCGGTGAAAGCCGAAATTCACACCCGAGGCCAGCAACATGGTGTTGTTCGGGCCGGGGGTGATCGAGGTGACAAGGGCAAACAGGGCAAAGCCCAGCAGCAGGTCGAGCGAGAGTGTCATGGGTGGCAGTCCATAAGGGTCAGTCAGGTATTGACCCTATCGCACGCCTTGAGGGAAACCCAGGACAGTTGCGTGAAAGTTCGAGCAGTACAGTTGCCGCTCAGCTTTGGCGACCATGCAGCTGTACTGCGCGTTCAGCGTTCATCTCGCCTTGTTTGTCGAAACTGAACGATTTTGCCGGCTGGCCGAGCAATTCGGCTTTCTTCGCGTGGTACTCGTCGAAGGACAAGCCACGACGATTCAGGGCCTCCAGCGCCAGTTCCCGGGTTTCTTCAGCGGTGTAGGGCCGCAATTCCGGTGAAATATGGCTGGCACATCCGGCGAGAACGGAGATGGCGAGCAATATGAAAGTGGCGAGTAGAGATTTCATTTCGGGCGTCCGGGATATCTGGGTTTGGGCAATGGACACAGGCTACCCGCGCCGCTCGAAGGGCAAAAATCAATGCTCTCGATAGTGGGTATCGGATTACAAAGAATGCCCGGACACGGGCCGAGCCATCGCCCAACCACTAGGCGCGGCGCTGTCGCAAGCGATCTGTAGGAGCGAGGCTTGCCCGCGAAGAACGATACCGCGGTGCATCAACACACCGCGGAGTTTGCTTCGCGGGCAAGCCTCGCTCCTACAGGGAAACATCGTTCAAAAGAGGAATTGCGCGCGACTGCAAAGCCGCTAGGCGTCCTGTTGCCTGACGGCTGAATAGTTGCGCTGCTGCTCGTCGGGCACTCGGTTGCGGGGAAGGGGCTGACCTATAGTTAATCGACCGGAAATCGGCGAAGGAACACCTTAACCCCACAATAAAAGGAGAACCGTCATGAGCGTAAAACCTATTCCAGAGGGTTATCACAGCGTCACCCCTTATCTGGGCATTCAGAAAGCTGCCGAAGCCATCGACTTCTACAAGAAAGCCTTTGGCGCCACCGAAGTCATGCGCCTGTCCATGCCCGATGGCGGCATCGGTCACGCCGAACTTCGTATCGGCGACTGTCCGATCATGCTCGGCACCCCGTGTGACGAGGGACCACTGAGCAATCCGGACAAGTCGCCGTCCGTGGGCCTGCATTTGTATGTGAGCGATGTAGACAAGTCCTATAAACAGGCCATCGATGCCGGAGCCACGGTGGTGTCCGAGGTCAAGGATCAGTTTTACGGCGACCGCTCGGGGACCTTGAGGGATCCCTATGGGCATCTGTGGTTTCTGGCCACGCACAAAGAGGATCTGACTCAGGAACAAATCGAACAGCGGGCGAAGGAGATGTTTAAGCAGGGTTGAGTTTTTCAGTGACTGTTCGGGCCTCTTCGCGGGCAAGCCCGCTGCCACAGTTGATCGGTGTTGAACACACATTATGTGTACACAGCCGATCCGGTGTTGGGAGCGGGAAACATTTACTTTCATATCCCCTTTCGGGATTTTCGATGCTCATACGTCTTATTTAGATGCAGTCGGTCGCGTAGGCAAAAGCCACGGCCGGACTTTTCATGGACCGCAACGCCTGGAAGCCCACAGCAGCGGTCCTCTCATCGAAACAAGACCTTTAATCATGTCGAAGAAATCCCGCTCAAAACTCTGGTTTCTGGTCCATAGCTGGCTGGCGCTGCCCATCTGGTTCTTTGTACTGATCGTCTGTGTAACCGGTACCCTGGCGGTAGTGAGTCAGGAAATCGTCTGGCTGGCCAATCCGCAAATGCGCGCCAGCGCGCCTTCGGATGACGCGCCGTTGCTCAGCTATGACCAGATCATCGCCGCCATCAAAAAAGCCGAACCCCAGACGCTGGTCGAGGGCATCAGCCGCCCTGACGAGTCGCATTTCGCCCTGGATGTGGAAGTCAGTTACCCGGACGGACGCTCGGTGACGGTCTACGTCAATCCTTACAGTGGCGTCATTCAGGGCACTGCCCCGCAGTTCAACTTCAAGGCCTTTACCCGTGCACTGCATGGCTGGTGGCTGGTGCCGTTCACCAACGGCTACAGCTGGGGCTGGTACCTGGTGTCGTTCCTCGGGCTGCCGATGCTGGCTTCGCTGGTGACCGGGCTGGTGGTCTACAAACGGTTCTGGAAAGGCTTCTTGCGACCGACCCTGCGCTTTCGTCATGGCGCGCGGATTTTCTGGGGCGACTTTCACCGACTCAGCGGTATCTGGTCGATCTGGTTCATTGCGGTGATCTCGATCACCAGTGTCTGGTTCCTGATCAAGGCAGTTCTGTACGATAACCAGATTTCGATTTCCACTGCACCGGTCGCACCCGTCGTCGCGCGCGAGAGCGTGCCGCTCACCGTCGATGGTGCACCGGCGCCGATGATTAGTCTGGAGCGTGCGATCCACGAGGCCAAGGAACGCATTCCCGGCCTGGAAGACAGCTCTGTCAGCCTGCCCGCCAATGCCTATAGCCACCTTTCGGTGAGCGGACGCAGTTGGTACCCATTGATATTCCAGAGCGCCGAGGTCAACCCTTACACCGGTGATATCGCCGCCACACGTCTGCTGTCAGACCGTTCGGGTCTGGAGCTGGTGACCGAATCCATGCGACCGCTGCACACCGGCGATTTCGGCGGTATCTGGATCAAACTGATCTGGTTCTTATTCGGCCTGATCCTGAGCATGATGGTTCTCAGCGGCCTATTGATCTGGACCAAACGCACCGCCCTGGCCACGGCCAATGCCCTCAAGCGCAGCAACAAGCGTCCACGGACGGCGGTGGTCAGTCCGCCCGCCCCGGCCATGAGCCGCGAAGCCACGGAGGTCAGCCGATGAACCAGGTCACAGCAGAAAAACCTCGCTCGCCGCTAAGCCGTTTCTGGCACACATGGCGCTTCCACATCAACGTGCTCCTGTTGCTGGTGCCACTGGGGTTCATGCCCAAGTACTTCGCCGACGCGGCGCTGTTTCGCGGTGACACCGGCCTGGGTCAGCGGGAGATCGGTGAAGTTCAGGTCGGTCCCTGGAGCCTGCGCCTGGCCGAATTTCGCAACGAAGCCCCCGTATCCGACGGCCCGGCCGGCCCCATCAAGTACTTCAACGCGGCGCTCTGCGACAGCTGTCGCGATCAGGTCAAGGCGACTTACCTGCGTATTGGCAAACCACGCAGCTTGCGCGCCGCCGGGGTGATTTTCTTCGGCACACCGTACCGCATGGGCGCCGGTGTCCCGGTGCCTGAAAAGACCAAAACCGACGCCGAGCTGTGGATCACCATGGAAGGCTGGGACGGCGCCATGCATCAAGCGTCCATCCCCCTGAGCCAGGCATCCCCGGCTACCCTCGCATGGCTGAACAAACAAGGAGGCAAACCATGATCAACGCTTTTCGCCCCGTTTTACTGGTGCTCTGCGCCGCCTTCAGCAGCAGCGCCCTGGCCCATAACCCGATGTGCGAATGCAAGGCCATCGACGACGAACAGATCCGTTGCACCGGTGGTTTCTCCGACGGCAGCGGTGCACCAGGAGTGACCCTGGACGTGATCGGCTACGACGAAAGCATTCTGGTGCCAGGCAAGCTCGGCGCCGATTCGACCCTGACGTTCAAGAAGCCCGGCGCTGAGTTCTATGTGCTGTTCGACGCCGGTCCCGGCCATGTCGTCGAGATCGACCAAGCGGACATCGAAGCCCCATGACTATGCCAACCACGCACGTTGTCCGCCCGGCCGGTGCCGGCCATGAAACCCTCTATGTGTTGCTGTTATGCCTGATGATCCTCGCGGTTGCCGGCTCGGTGGTCGCTTGGCGCGGAGAGTCCCATGAGGTACGCAGCGTGGGCAGCCATCAACTGGATGCCCGTCGCGATCTGAGCGCATCCGAGCAAGGTATTTACGCCGACCTGCGGGTCACGCTGGATGAAATTCATCTGTTGCGTCAGGAACAGCAAGCGCTGCCCACACCCGCCACCCTCGCCGATGAAGGTTTCGCGCCGTTTGCCCAGGATGCCAGTTCCGTCAGCCGCGGAGGCCATGCCTGGCAGTTGCTGGACACCAAGGCGTACTTCGGCCAGAGCCAGACCCCAACCGTCGCCGGCTCGTTTTTGATGCGCCTGACCGCTGAAGACGACACCGCACCGGACATCTGGCTCAACCGCGGCAACGCCCTCCCCGCTCCGAACGATCTCACCGACGCTGCGCTCAACGGCGCCGGCTGGCAGCAGATCGTCGCGCAATTCGATGCCGGGGTCACCCGCCAGCATCGGCATTGAACCCTTGCCTTCACCCGAGAGAAGACCGCTTTCCCATGCCTAGTTCATCTCAACATCCTTTTTTGCGCCTGCTGCTGCTCGGCTTGCTTGCCTGTTTGCTGACCCCTTTGGCCAGTGCCGACGAAGCCAAGCGTCTGCGCATCGGCATCACCCTGCACCCTTATTACAGTTACGTGGCCAACATCGTTGGTGACAAGGCCGAAGTGGTGCCGCTGATCCCGGCCGGTTTCAATCCTCATGCCTACGAGCCACGAGCCGAAGACATCAAACGCATCGGCGGGCTGGACGTGATCGTGCTCAACGGTGTGGGTCATGACGACTTCGCCGACCGCATGATCGCCGCCAGCGAAACCCCGAACATCAAGGTGATCGAAGCCAACGAAAACGTGCCGCTGCTGGCCGCCACCGGCGTCGCCGCCCGGGGTGCCGGCAAGGTCGTCAATCCGCATACGTTTCTGTCGATCAGCGCGTCCATTGCCCAGGTCAACAACATCGCCCGGGAACTGGGCAAGCTTGACCCGACCAACGCCAAAACCTACACCCGGAACGCCCGCGCCTACGGCAAACGCCTGCGGCAGATGCGCGCCGATGCCCTGGCAAAACTGACCCAGGCGCCAAACGCCGAGCTGCGCGTGGCCACGGTGCACGCCGCCTACGATTATTTGCTGCGCGAGTTTGGCCTGGAAGTGACCGCCGTGGTCGAGCCGGCCCATGGCATCGAACCGAGCCCCAGCCAGCTGAAAAAAACCATCGATCAACTGCGGGAACTGGACGTGAAGGTGATCTTCTCGGAGATGGATTTTCCGTCCACCTACGTCGATACCATCCAGCGTGAATCCGGGGTGAAGCTGTATCCGCTGTCGCATATTTCCTATGGCGAATACACCGCCGACAAATACGAAAAAGAAATGACCGGCAACCTCAACACCGTGGTCCGGGCGATTCAGGAGTCCGGCGCATGACGGCTAAAGAAACCATCACTGAATCCCCTGTGGGAGCGGCGGTGCGACGATTCGACTTGCTCGCGAAGAGTGAGTATCAGTCGACATCAATGTTGACTGACCCACCGCTTTCGCGAGCAAGTCGAATCGTCGCACCGCCGCTCCCACAGGTTTCGGGGCCGACCCTGGATCTCGCCGAGGTCAGCCTGACGCTGGGGCGCACGACGATCCTCGACAAGGTGACCTTTCAAGTCCAGCCCGGCAGCGTGCATGCGCTGGTCGGCCCCAACGGGGGTGGCAAGAGTTCGCTGATCAAGACCCTGCTCGGGCAGATGCCGCATCAAGGGCGCCTGAGCCTGCAATGGCCCGGCGAACCGGGAACCATCGGCTACGTGCCCCAGGCGCTGGAGTTTGATCGCGGCTTGCCGATGACCGTCGACGATTTCATGGCCGCCATGTGTCAGCGACGCCCGGCATTCCTCGGGTTGAGCAAGCATTACGCAGCGGCGATCGGCGAAGCTCTGGAGCGGGTCGGCATGCAGGACAAGCGCAAGCGGCGCATGGGCGCGCTGTCCGGCGGTGAACGCCAGCGCGTATTGTTGGCCCAAGGGCTGATTCCGGTGCCGCAGCTGCTGGTGCTCGATGAACCGATGTCAGCCCTCGATGAAGCCGGTATTCAAGTGTTCGAACGGCTGTTGGGCGACTGGCGCCAGAGCGGCATCACCGTGCTGTGGATCGAGCATGATCTGGAAGCGGTCGGGCGTCTGGCGGACCGCGTCACCGGCCTCAATCGCCGGGTGCTGTTCGATGCCACACCGAAACAGGCACTGACCCCGGAGCGATTGCTGACCTTGTTCTCAACCCATCCCCGGAGCGCTGCTTGATGAGTTACGAAGCCTTTCGTTTGATGGTCCAGGGTTGGGCCTCGTCGGGTTACCTGCCGGAAGCACTGGCCTATGGTTTTGTGGTCAACGCCCTGCTCGCCGGATTGCTGATCGGCCCGGTATTAGGCGGTTTGGGCACGTTGGTGGTGGTCAAGCGTTTCGCGTTTTTCTCCGAAGCGGTGGGTCACGCAGCGCTGACCGGTGTGGCCATCGGCATTCTGCTCGGTGAACCCTACACCGGTCCCTACGGCAGCCTGTTCGGTTACTGCCTGCTGTTCGGCATCCTGCTCAACTATTTACGCAACCGTACGGGGCTGGCGCCGGATACTTTGATCGGCGTGTTCCTTTCCGTGTCATTGGCCTTGGGCGCCAGCCTGTTGTTGATTCTGGCGGGCAAGATCAACGTTCACATTCTGGAAAACGTGCTGTTCGGTTCTGTGCTGACGGTCAACGGCAACGATCTGCTGGTATTGGCCATCGTCGGCTCGCTGGTGATGGCGCTGGCTCTGCCGCTGTACAACCGCATCATGCTCGCCAGTTTCAACCCGCAACTGGCAGCAGTGCGCGGTGTGGCGGTGAAGACCCTGGATTACCTGTTCGTGATTCTGGTGACTTTAATCACGGTGGCGGCGGTGAAAGTCATCGGCGCGATTCTGGTCGGCGCCCTGTTGGTGATTCCAGCGGCAGCCGCGCGTTTGCTCAGCCAGTCACTGAAGGGTTTCTTCTGGTGTTCGGTGCTGATCGCCACGGTGAGCACACTGTGTGGAATTCTCGCGCCGATTGTCTTTGACCTGCCTATCCCGTCCGGTGCCGCGATCATTTTGGTGGCCGGTATTGCCTTCGCCCTGGCCGCCATCGCTCGCGGCATCGTCCCAAGTCTGAAAGGGAACCTCGGATAAATGTCTTTTTCTCTGCGTCAATTGACCCTGGCATTGACCTTCACATTGCCCCTCTGCGGCTTGGTCAACACCCCGCTGCTCGCCGCTGACAGCGCCAAACCGTTACGAGTGCTGGCGTCCTTGCCGATCACTTATGGTTTGGGCGAAGCCCTGCTCAAAGGCACCGATGTCAGCCTGGAGCGCGCCGCACCGGCCAATCTGCCGGGCAGCCGGCAGACCGCTTATTTCACCGGCCGCGGCGCTCCGGAGCTCAATAAGCTGGCGAGCAATGCCGATGCGGTCATCGGCCTGCGCTCGCTATGGCCGGATGACCCGCTGTACCCGAATGCCCGGCGCAGCAATATTCGTATCGTTGAAGTCGATGCTGCCCGCCCGGTGGACGGTGCCCTGCCTGGTATTGCCGTGCAGCCTGGCAGCAAGGTCGACGGTTTGAACAGTCAGCCTTGGCTGGCCAGCAACAACATGGGCCGGATGGCGGATGTCATGGCTGCAGACCTGGTGCGCCTGGCGCCAGCGGCCAAACCGAAGATCGATGCCAACCTGGCAGTGCTCAAACAGCGCTTGCTCAAGCTCAGCGCCGACAGTGAGTCACGATTGGCCAATGCCGACAACTTGAGTGTGATGAGCCTGAGCGATCATTTCGGCTACCTGACCGGTGGGCTCAACCTGGAGCTGATCGGCCTTGATGCACGGCCGGATGCCGAGTGGACGCCGGAGGCGCTCAAGCAATTGGGCGCGACGCTCAAAGACAATGACGTAGCAGTGGTGTTGCATCATCGGCAGCCATCGGACGCGGTAAAAGCGGCGATTGCCGAGGCTGGGAGTCGGTTGGTGGTGTTGAGTGTCGATGGGGCAGATCCGGTGGCCGAGTTGGAGGGGAATGTGGATTTTGTGATCAAGGGCTTGAGCGGGGTGTAACGTCAGAAACAGCGATGGCGGCCTGACAGGCAACACAAACTCCAGACCTGAAAAAGCCCGCTGACCGTCACCGGTTCAGCGGGCTTTTCGTTCCCACGCTCTGCGTGGGAATGCAGCCAGAGACGCTCCGCGTCTCACTTGACAGCTCAGTGAGCCACAGCCGCCTGTTCTTCCATTTTCTGGCGCAGGCTCAGTGGACGCATGTCGGTCCAGACCTCTTCGATGTAGGCCAGGCATTCCTTTTTCAGGCCGCTCTTGCCCACGGTGCGCCAGCCTTGTGGCACGGCTTTGTAGTCGGGCCAGATCGAGTATTGCTCTTCGTGGTTGACCACGACCTGAAAGAGGATGTCTTCGCGGTCGAATACTGACGTCATGCTGTTTCTCCATCGCTGTAGGGTGGGCTGCACGCCGTGCGCAGCCACTATGTAGAAGGAACGTTCAAGGCACCAAAAAATTTAAAGGCTGGCAGTGGCCGCGGCCATGGCCCTGCCGAAAATCTCGGCCACCCGATCGATTTCTGCGGCAGTGATCACCAGCGGCGGCAAGAAACGCACGACACCGCCGTGGCGCCCGCCCAGCTCGAGGATCAACCCGCGCTTGAGGCATTCGCGCTGCACCAGCGGCGCCAGACGACCGAATATCGGTGGATGGCCTTGAACGTCCGCCATGCCGCTCGGATCGACCAGCTCGACGCCCAGCATCAAGCCGCGCCCGCGAATATCGCCCAGTTGCGGGAAGCCCCGTTGCAGGACGCGCAAATGTTCGCTCAAGCGTTCGCCCATGGCCGCAGCGTGCTCGCAAACCTTGTGCTCAGTCAGGTAGCGCATCACCGCAGAGCCTGCGGCCATGGCCATCTGATTACCGCGGAAGGTCCCGGCATGGGCGCCCGGCAGCCAGGTGTCGAGCCAGTCGCGATAGACCACCACCGCCAGCGGCAGGCTGCCGCCGATGGCTTTGGACAGCACCACCACGTCCGGGATGATCCCGGCGTGCTCGAAGGCGAACATCTTGCCGGTGCGGGCAAAACCGCTCTGGATTTCATCGACGATCAACGCTACGCCGGCCTTCTCGGTGATGCGTCGCAAGCCGCGCAACCAGTCGAGATCGGCCGGGATCACCCCGCCCTCGCCCTGCACCGCTTCGACGATCACGGCAGCAGGCAATTGCACTCCAGCCTCTGGATCATTCAGCAGGTTTTCCAGGTAATTCAGGTTGACCTGCACCCCCTGCGCGCCGCCGAGTCCGAACGGGCAACGGTAATCGTAGGGATAGGGCATAAATTGCACACCACTGCTGAGCAACGCACCCAACGGCTTTTTCGGCCCCAGACTGCCCATCAGGCTCAGCGCGCCCTGGCTCATGCCGTGGTAACCGCCCTGGAACGACAACACGGTGCTGCGCCCGGTGGCGGTGCGCACCAGTTTCAGCGCGGCTTCAACGGCGTCGGTGCCGGTGGGGCCGCAGAACTGAATTTTGGCTTCAACGGCCAATGCTGGCGGCAACAGATCGAACAGATCCTGGACAAACTGATCCTTGACCGGCGTGGTCAGGTCGAGGGTATGCAGCGGCAGCTCATCGGTCAGCACTTGCTGGATCGCTTCGATCACCACCGGATGGTTGTGCCCCAGGGCCAGAGTGCCCGCGCCGGCCAGGCAATCGATGAAACTGCGGCCTTCGACGTCCTCGACATAAATGCCCTTGGCACGCTTGAGTGCCAAGGGAATGCGTCGCGGGTAGCTACGGGCATTCGATTCCTGCTGGCTCTGACGGGCCAGCAATGGCGATTCGTTGAACTGATACAGCGTTTCGGCAGGCGTCGGGACGATCCGGGCCGGCTGATCTTCGATAAGGCTGGTAGCGACTGACATCTCTCGATCCCTCAATACGCTGTTGATAGTGACCAAAACTGCACACCGGGCAGGTGCGCGTTCCGGTCACGGGGCGCACTTGCAGGTTTTCCTGTTCTGGAAACGCATCAGGACCTCGAGGATTTAGACCCTCGATCAGCTTTCTATGAAGGTGGCGACAGCGCCTTGTGCATGGGAATGGCGTGGAGTCCCGCCACGGCGAAGGTTTCGGCGCAAGCCCGGTAACCCAGGCGGTGGTAAAACGCCTCGCCGGTTCGAGTGCTGTTGAGCCGCGCCTGAGGCAAACCCTGCGCGATCAACCAGGTCTCGAGATCGTGCACCAGCGCTTGTCCGGCGCCTCGCCGAAACCATTCCGGCTGTACATAACAGAACGCGACCTTGCCGCTGATTGCCGCCATGGCAACGCCGATCGGTTTTTCCTGCAACAGGGCGATGTTCAGGTACAACCTCGGGTCGCTCAGCCAGGGCTGTATATGTTCGATGGTTTTGTTGTGGGTCCAGGTGGCGACGGTTCGCGGATCGTTGCGGTGGTCGAGCGCGCAGCCGACGCGAATGGAGCGCTCGACGATCCGGCTGATGATCCCGGCGTCGGCGGGCGTTGCCTTGCAGATGTGTATCGATGCATCCATGGCGCTGTTACCTCAATCCATTGAGTCAAAGCTGCCGGGGACGATAGCGCTGTGGAGGCTAGGTGGCTAATGGAGAGACGTTACATTTGGTGTGTGACATAAACAAATGTGGGAGCAACTGTCTTGGTTTATCTGGGAAACCGAGGCGCCACTATCGCGAGCAGGCTCGCACACAATGGTTTTGTGTTGATCACAGAACCTGTGGCTACCCCGACCAAATGTGGGAGCGGGCTTGCTCGCGAAAGCGGACTGTCAGTCGCATCATTTCTGGATGTGCCACCGTTTTCGCGAGCAAGCCCGCTCCCACACTGGCTTTGTGTCGTTTGTTAGATGGGTTGCAAAGGCATCGTCAATTCAACCCGCAAGCCATCCGGTCGACTGTCGAAATGCAGGGTGCAGCCGCAGCGCTGGACGATGGCCTGGACAATCGCCAGGCCGAGGCCGCAACCGGTGCTCTGGCCGTTGCGCCAGAAGCGTTGGGTCAGGTGTTGCAGGTCATCTTCGGCAATGCCCGGGCCGTGGTCGCGAACCAAAAAACGCACGCGATTGTCGGTGGTTTCCAGGCTCAACTCCACGGCCCCATCGCCCGGGGTATGGCGCAGGGCGTTGTCGAGCAAATTGCGCAACGCAGCAATCGACAGCACCGCGGGCATTTGCAGCGGCGCATCGGAGAATGTGCTCGGCAACTGAAATTTGATCCGCTGACGATCACCGCTGGCTGCATCCTGAATCGCCAGTTTCGCCACCTGCTCGGCGCTGCACTGCACGCCATCATCGAACGACAGGCTGCCCTCGACACGCGCCAGCAGCAGCAATTGTTCAAGCGTGCGATGCAGTCGGTCAGCGCCCTCTTCGGCCCGGGCCAGGGACTGATCCCGCGCGCTGCCTTCGGTCATGCGCGCCACTTGCAGGTGGGTTTTGATGGCGGTCAGTGGGCTACGTAATTCATGTGCGGCATCACCGGTCAGGCGCCGTTCGCGCTCGATGGTCTTGCCGATGCGCAGGAACAACTGATTCTGGGTTTCCAGCAGCGGCTGCAGCTCGCTGGGCAACGGCTGGATTTGCAACGGTTCCAGAGAATCGGCACTGCGCCGCATCAGCGCATCGCGCATACGATTGAGCGGTGCCAGCCCCTGACCGATACCGAGCCACAACAGACACAAGCAGCCAAGCAGCGCCACGCCGACCGGTACTGAGGCCGCCAGCAGAATGGACATGTTCAGCGCTTCGCGCTCGATCTGCCGGTCGGCGGTGGTAATGCGCACATCCCCGCGCGCCAGGGTGAAGCTGCGCCACGGTGCGCCATCGATCATTTGATCGTGGAAGCCCATTTTTTCGGCTTCCAGGGTTTGTTCGGGGCTACTGTGGCTGCGGGCCAGAATTTCGCCGCGCAACGAGCTGACTTGGCAGGCCATGCCACCAGGGATGCTCAGCTGTTCAGCGCTGAAATGAGTGCCTTCGCCCTTGCTCGGCAACGCCGGCAGTTGCTCCAGCAACCCGGCGACCATCCGCGCCGACGCCACCAGCCGCTGGTCGAGGGAAAACATCATCTGGTTGCGCAGATCACTGAGCATCCAGGCGGCGGCCAGGGCCCAGATCAGCGCAAACGCGGCGCCGAGGGTCAGGCTCAGGCGCAAACGCAGGCTCATCACTTCGATTGTTCTCCGCCATCGGCCGGCCCCAGGCGATAGCCCAGGCCACGCACAGTCTCGACGATGCCGTTGCCGAGTTTGCGCCGCAGGTGATGGATATGGACGTTAAGGGCGTTGCTTTCCAGCTCGTCGTTGAAACCGTAGACGCTGTCCTTGAGTTGCTCGGTGGACAGGACCCGACCGCGGTTGTGCAGCAAGGCTTGCAACAGCGATTGCTCACGGCGCGACAAATCCACCGATTGGCCGCCGAGCAGGGTTTCGCGGCTGCTCGGGTCGTAGGTCAAACGACCGTGTTCAATCAGGTTGACGCTGCGCCCCGCCACTCGTCGCAATAAGGTGTGCAGGCGCGCGGCAAGTTCGCGCAGGTCGAACGGTTTGAGCAAGTAGTCGTCGGCGCCGGCTTGCAGGCCATCGACCCGGTCAGTGACCGAGTCCCGCGCGGTGAGAATCAGCACCGGGATTTCCAGGCCATGGTGACGCAACTGCTGCAACAGCTTGAGGCCATCTTCATCGGGCAGGCCGAGATCGAGCACCATGACGTCGAATTCGGCGACCTTGAGCATCGCCCGGGCCTTTGATGCGGTGGCGACGTGCTCGACGGTCAGGCCTTGAGCGGTCAACCCGGCAACGATGCCGCTGGCGATCAGCTCATCGTCTTCACAAACCAGTACGTGCATGGTGAGTCCCGTAGAAAAAAGGTGATTAGGCCGGTAGCCGATTAAGCGGACATTATGCCGCAAGCGCCATTGTCACAAGGCGAGTGTGGTTAATCATCGGTTAATCGCCGCCCTCCACTGTGCACCTCACTTGCACAGGGATAAGGCTTACCCATGCGTCGATTGTTTTTATTCTTTGTTCTGTTGATCTCGGGTGTGGCCCAGGCTGGAACGAATCCGTTCGAAACCAAAACCGATTTTCTCCCAGTGGAAAAAGCGTTCATCTTCACCTCCGAACGCCTTGAATCCGGGGAAACCCAGCTCTATTGGCAAATTGCCGACAAGTATTACCTGTATCAGAAACGCCTGAAATTCGAGGGTCTGGCCCCGGAGCAAGTGCCGGTTCTGCCCGAGGGCGAGTCCCACAGCGACGAGTTCTTCGGCGAACAGCAGATCTATCGCCAGGGCCTGGAATTGAAGATTCCGGCCGGAGCCACTGGTCAGATCAAAGTAGGCTTCCAGGGCTGCGCCGATGCCGGTTTGTGTTATCCGCCGCAGACTCAAATCATCGATCTCGGTGGCCAGGCGACAGCGGCGGCGACCGTCGAAGCGCCCGACCAGGCCTTGGCCAGCGGCCTGCAGCAACGGGCGTTGGGCTGGAGCTTGCTGGTGTTCTTTGGCTTGGGGCTGCTGCTGGCGTTCACGCCTTGCTCGTTGCCGATGCTACCGATTCTGGCGGGTTTGATCGTTGGCAGTGGGGCCACGCCGAAACGCGGTTTTGCCCTGGCGACCAGTTACGTCGTGAGCATGGCGCTGGTGTATGCGGCGATGGGCGTTCTGGCTGCGCTGCTGGGTGCAAACCTTCAGGCATTGTTGCAGAACCCCTGGTTGCTGGGCAGCTTTGCGGCGGTGTTCGTGCTGCTGGCCTTGCCGATGTTCGGTTTCTTCGAGTTGCAATTGCCGGTGGCCGTGCGGGATCGGCTGGAACATGTTTCGCGCAATCAGCGCGGTGGCAGCTTGATCGGTGCCGGTGTACTCGGGGCTTTGTCCGGTCTGCTGGTAGGTCCATGCATGACCGCGCCGCTGGCGGGGGCCTTGCTCTATATCGCCCAAAGCGGCAATGGGCTGCACGGCGGGCTGATTCTGTTCGCCATGGGCATCGGCATCGGTGTGCCGCTATTGCTGCTGGTGACCGTCGGCAATCGTTTCCTGCCCAAACCCGGCGCGTGGATGAATCTGCTCAAGGGTGTGTTCGGTTTCCTCTTCCTCGCCACGGCATTGCTGATGCTGCGGCCGGTGCTCGCGCCCTCCTTGTGGCTCGGATTGTGTGGTGCCTTGCTGTTAATCGCCGCTTACAGCGCGTGGAAACAGTCCGAGGGCTTCGGTCGCATCGCCCAACTGTTCGGCGCCAGTTCGCTGTTGCTGGGACTTTGGGGGAGTCTGCTGGTGGTCGGTGCGGCGGGTGGCAGTGACGATCCTTATCAGCCGCTGCAGGTGTACAGCGCCGGCCGTACCGACGCTGCCGCGCCCAGCGCGCATGATGCATTCACTACGATCAAGGAGCCCGCCGTCCTGCAACGCGAACTCGATGCAGCCAAGGCCCAGGGTCAATGGGTGCTGCTGGACTATTACGCCGACTGGTGTGTGTCGTGCAAAGTCATGGAAAAACAGGTCTTCGGCAAACCGCAGGTACTGGAAGCGCTCAGCGATGTGCGCTTGCTACGGCTCGACGTCACCGCCGACAATGCCGCCAGCCGCGAACTGCTCGGCCGTTATAAAGTGCCGGGGCCACCAAGCCTGTTGTGGATCGGCCCCAATGGCGAAGAGCGTCGCAGCCAGCGCATCACCGGTGAGGTCGATGCCGGCACCTTCCTGCAACGCTGGACCACCACCCGAGACGCTCGTTAATGCTGACTTTTACCCTCGGCACCTTTGCCATTGCGCTTAATCACCTGCTGCTGATCAGTGCCTTGGCGCTCGCGACTTTTGTCGGCTGGCGGGTGGCCCGGCGCGGCGGCGAGAACCCGGAGTCGGTGTTGTTCAGCCTGTTCCTGGTAGGCATGCTGGCGGCCCGGGTCGGTTTCGTGATCGCCTACTGGGCGCAATATCGCAACGATCCGTGGCAGATCATCGACCTGCGCGACGGTGGTTTCCTCGCCTGGCCCGGGGTGGTCGTGCTGTTGCTCGTCGCGTTGTATCGGGGCTGGCATCGCCCGGGCTTGCGCCGTCCGTTGGGTTTTGGCGTGGGCAGCGGTTTGGCGTTCTGGCTGCTGGCGACCTTCTCCCTGACGATTTACGAACAAGGCACGCGCCTGCCGGAAATCACGCTGCGCAATGCCGCTGGCCAGACCGTGCAACTGGCGGATTATAGAGGTGGGCCGCTGGTCATCAACCTCTGGGCCACCTGGTGCCCGCCGTGCCGCCGGGAAATGCCGGTGCTGGAAAACGCCCAGCAACAGCGTCCGGACCTGACCTTTCTGTTCGTCAATCAGACCGAAAGCATGCACAGCGTCGCCACCTTCCTCGAAACCCAGGGCCTGAGCCTGACTAACGTGCTGTTCGATGGCAGCGGTCGATTGAGTCAGGCCGTGGGTTCCATGGCATTGCCGACTACGCTGTTCTATAGCCCCGACGGGTACCTGCTGGGCAGTCATCTGGGCGAACTCTCTGAAGCCAGCCTGGCCCGCGCCCTGGAAAACTTCGACACCCCGAACCCGGCCACCTCGGCCACGCCTTCAAGGAAACTGCCATGCTCCGCCTCCGCAACCTGCTGACGTTGACCCTGGGTGCCGCCCTGCTGCACTTGCCGTCGGTACAGGCCGAAGAATTGCCTGAAGCGATCAAGAAGATCGAAGCCAAGGGCGCGAAAATCGTCGGCACCTTCGACGCGCCCGACGGCCTGCGCGGTTATGCGGCGCAGTATCAGAACCGTGGCATGGCGCTGTACCTGACCCCGGACGGCAAACATGTGCTGCTGGGGAACCTGTACGACGCCGACGGCAATGACCTGAGCAGCGCGCCGTTGCAGAAACTGGTCTACGCGCCAATGGCCAAGGAAATCTGGGGCAAGATGGAAGCCAGCAACTGGATCGGTGACGGCAACAAGGATGCACCGCGAATCGTCTATCTGTTCAGTGACCCGAATTGCCCGTACTGCAACATGTTCTGGGAACAGGCGCGGCCGTGGGTCAAGGCTGGCAAGGTGCAGTTGCGGCACATCATGGTCGGCATCATTCGCGAAGACAGCCCGGGCAAATCCGCCGCGCTGCTGGCCGCCAAGGACCCGCAAAAAGCGTTGGCAGACCACGAAAAATCCGGCAAGGACAGTTCGCTCAAGGCGTTGAAAGACGTGCCGCCGGCGATTCAAGCGAAACTCGCGGCGAACATGCAGTTGATGGAAGACCTGGAATTGGCCGCCACCCCGGCGATTTTCTACATGGACGACAAGGGGCAGCTGCAACAGCAGCAAGGCGCGCCGACGCCGGACAAGTTGGTGAAGATTCTGGGGCCTAAGTGATTCTGCCTTCAGGGTTGAGGTGATTTCACTGGCGCCTTCGCGAGCAAGCCCGCTCCCACGTTCGACCGCATTTCCATCAAAGAACTCGGTCAACTAATGAAATGGGAGCGGGCTTGCTCGCGAAGAACGATTACACGGACTTGCAGGTTCTCTCGCCCAGAAATCTCAGCAGCGCCTCGGTGACGAATCCCGGATTCTCCAGATTGGAGATATGCCCCGCCTCCGGCACCAGCACATACGGGCAACCGATCAACTCGGCCATTTCTTTGGTTTCCGACGGCGGTCGCGGTTTGTCCTGATCGCCGCACATCAACAGCGTGGTTTCAGGATTCAGTTCACCCAGGCGCGACAACAGATCATCACGACCAAAGGTAATCCGCCCCATCGGCACGATGCTTTCACGCAAGCGGTCGGCCGGCAGCGCAGCCAGTCTGGCGCGAAAATCCTGATACAGCGCCGACTGCGGATCGATACCCGGACGGAAGAAGATCGGCACAATAATGTCGAGCAGTTGCGGCGAGATCACACTTGTCCATCAACCGTTACGAAGGGCATCGACTGTCTCCCTGGTGAAATCGGATCCATTAAAAAAGCACAGGAAGACTGAGCCGCATGGGACCGACAGTCAACCCGGAGCTTTGTGGTGCCTGCACTGGCCCTTTCGCGAGCAAGCCCGCTCCCACTGGACCTGTGTTCGCAGGACAAATGTGGGAGCGGGCTTGCTCGCGAAGGGGCCTTCACAAACGCTAAAGAATCAAAGGCCCTCCAACTCCGCCATCAGGTCATTCAACCGATCCACCTTCTCCTCGGTAATGTCGCTCGCCGCCAACCCGTCGATGTACTCGGCCAACTCCGCCACCGTGCTGCACTCGAACATCGCCCGCAGCGGCACGTTGCGTTGCAGGGCTTTTTGCACCCGCGAGGCGATCTGTGTGGCCAGCAGCGAATGCCCGCCGAGCTCGAAGAAGTTGTCACGCACGCCGACCTTCTCGACCTTCAACACCTCGGCCCAAATATTCGCCAGGGTATGCTCCAGCTCATTGCGCGGCGCCTGATAGTCCTGGCTCTGCAACTGGCCGATCTCCAGCGTCGGCAAGGCCTTGCGATCGAGTTTGCCGTTGGCGTTGAGCGGCAGCTTGTCGAGCCACAACCAGTGCAGCGGCACCATGTATTCCGGCAACTCGGCACGCAAGCGCTGCTTGATGCGCTCCAGCCGTTCGTTCGGATTCAGCGCCGAATCCGCTGCAACCAAATAGCCGACCAAATGCTTGCCGTTGACGCCTTCCTGCACACCGACCGCTGCATCGCGAACTTCCGGTTGCTCGTGCAGACGGGCCTCGATTTCACCCAGTTCGATGCGGTAACCGCGGATCTTCACTTGATGGTCGATACGCCCGACGTATTCCAGCACGCCATCACTGCGACGTCGGGCCAGGTCGCCGGTGCGATACAAGCGATCCCCCGGCGCACCGAACGGGTTCGGCACAAACACTTGCGCAGTGCGCAACGGATCGCTCACATAGCCGCGACCCACGCCGGTACCAGCCACACACAACTCACCCACCGCGCCCAACGGCACCAATTCCATTGCGCCATCGAGCAGGTACAAACGGTTGTTATCCGTCGGCGTACCAATCGGCAGATAACTGCCGCGCGTCGAGGCCAGATCGACACAGAAGAACGCCACATCGTCCGAGCATTCCGCCGGGCCATAGGCGTTCACCAAGCCAATTTCCGGGTAACGCAGCAACCATTGATGCGCCAGTTCCGGCGGCATCGCTTCACCGGTCGGCAGCATCCAGCGCAAGCCATCGAGGCTCATGCGCTCCTGGGCGAGCATGCCCTGAATCAGCGACGGCACGCTTTCCAGCACGGTGATGCCGTGGCTCTGAACATGGGCCAGCAACCCCTGCGGATCATGGGCAATGCTGTTGGACACGATGTCCACCCGAGCGCCGAACAATGGTGCCGCGAGGAACTGCCAGACCGAAATGTCGAAGCTTTGCGAGGCGGTCTGGGCGATCACGTCGGCATCGCTCAGTTTCAGGTACGGCACCTTGCTCAACTGGTTATTGAGCATGCCGCGCTGCTCGACCATCACGCCCTTCGGCAGACCTGTGGAGCCCGAGGTGTAGATCACATAGGCGAGGTTGTCCGGACCGCTGTAGATGCCCGGATTGGCCACCGAAACATCGCTCGCCTGCACGTCTTCCCAGACCAGCAACTTCGGCCGATTGGCGCAGCCGAACTCATCGAGCAACGCCAGCGCTTGTTCGTGGCATGCCTGGGTACAAACCAGCAACGGCGTGCGGCTCAGGTCGATGATCCGGCTCAGACGCTGACTCGGCAGGCCCGGGTCCAGCGGCAGGTAACCGGCCCCGGCCTTGAAGCTGCCGATGATCATGCCCAGCAGATCGAGGTTACGTTCGGCGAGCAGCGCCACCGGTTGATCGAGCCCGACACCCGCGGCGATCAAGGCATGACCGAGACGGTTGCTGCGCTGGTTCAGCTCAACATAGCTGTGCTGCTGATCCAGGCAACTGGCGACAATTCGCTGCGGATGCTCGGCAACCTGCGCTTCGAACAATGAGACATAGCTCTGCTCCAGCGGATACTCGTGTTCGCTCTGGTTGCAGCCATGGATCAGGAAGTCCTGTTCCTCGGTGCCCAGCAGCGGCAGATCGGCCATGTCGCCATGGAAGCCTTCGACCAACGCCAGCAGCAGGCGCTTGAATTCACCGAGCATGCGCTCGACCGTGGATTCGTCGAAATAACGCTGGTCGTAGGACAGGTGCAAGCCCAGGTCATCGCCCGGATAACACACCGCCGTCAACGGGAAGTTGGTGTGGGTACGGCCCGAATCCGAGGTGGCGTTGAGGCTCTGCGCGCGGTCGAGCACCGAGACTTCCACCGGCGCGTTTTCGAACACGAACAGGCTGTCGAACAGCGGCTGGCCTTTAGGCAGCTCGCTGTTTTCCTGAATGCTCACCAGCGGCAGGTATTCGTACTCGCGCAGTTGCATGTTGCTGTCGAGCAAACCGCTGAGCCACTGACGAACGCTGCAACGCTGATCGTCCTCGGGCATTTTCACCCGAAGGGCGATGCTGTTGATGAACAGCCCGACCGTGCGCTGCATCTCCGGCATTTCCACCGGGCGCCCGGCCACGGTGACGCCGAACAGCACGTCGCGATCACCGCTCAAGCGGCGCAGCACCAGCGCCCATGCTGCCTGGGCGAAGGTGTTGATGGTCAGCTGATGGGCCTGGGCCAGTTCGCGCAATTGCGCACCATCGCGGGCATCGAGCCGTGTGTAGCGGTCGCCGACGATCATGCCGCCGCTTTCGCCAGCATGTTCACGCAGGAATGGGCGGTCGCTCGGAATCGGCGTGGTGCGCTCGAAACCTTGCAGGTTTTGCCGCCACCACTGCCGTGCTTCGGCGAGGCTCTGGCGTTGCAACCAGCCGATGTAATCGCGATAACGCGGTGGCACGGCCAATTGCGCTTGCCGGCCTTCGCCGAGGGCGGTGTAGATTTCGAAGAAATCGTTCATCAACAGCGAACGGCACCAGGCATCGATGAGGATGTGGTGGTTGCTCATCATGAACCAGTAACGCGCCGCGCCCACGCGGATCAAGCGCAGGTGGAACGGTGCCTGATTGAGCAAATCGAACCCGGCCTCACGCTCGCTTTTCAGCAGCGCCTGCAACTTCGGTTCTTGCTCGGTTTCCGCGACGCCAGTCCAGTCGAGGTATTCGATCGGCGTGCTGCCCGGTTTGTGGATCACTTGCAGCATATCTTCACCAACGTTCCAGCAGAACGAGGCGCGCAAAGCTTCGTGTCGAGCAATCACCGCTTGCCAGGCCTGGGCGAAACGTTGCGGGTCGAGTTCGCTGTTGATGCGGTAGCGGTCCTGCATGTAGTAGAGGCCGGTGCCCGGTTCGAGCAAGGTGTGCAGCAGCATGCCTTCCTGCATCGGGGTCAGCGGGTAGACGTCTTCGATCATCGCCGCTGGCACTGGCAACGCGTCGAGTTGCGGCTGAGTCAGTTTGGCCAGCGGGAAGTCCGATGGCGTCAGGCCGCCCGCGTTGTCGCTCAGGCAATGCTGGATCAGGCTTTGCAACTCGCCCAGATACGCTTCTGCCAGTTCAGTGATGGTTTGCAGATCGTGGCGTTCGGCGCTGAAGGTCCAGCGCAATACCAACTCACCGCCGTACACCTGACTGTCGACGCTCAGCTCGTTGGGCAGCGGCGCGTGTGGATCGTGGGCCGCGCCCACCGGTTCATCGAGCGGACGGAACAGCGCATCGCTGCCGAAGCTCTGGTCGAATTGGCCCAGGTAGTTGAAGGTGATCGGCGCCACCGGCAATGCAGCCATGGTCTGACGGCACACGCCATCAGCCAGATAACGCAGCACGCCATAACCCAAACCTTTGTGCGGCACCGCGCGCAGTTGCTCCTTGATCGCCTTGATCGACGCCCCCTGTCCATTCGCAGGTGTGAGGCGTAGCGGATAGGCGCTGGTGAACCAGCCGACAGTGCGGGTCAGGTCGATCTCGTCGAACAGGGTTTCGCGGCCGTGGCCTTCGAGTTGAATCAACGCCGACTCATGACCGCTCCAGCGGCACACCACACGGGCCAATGCAGTCAGCAGCAGATCATTGACCTGAGTGCGATAGGCCGTCGGTGCCTGTTGCAGCAGTCGGCGGGTACGCTCGCTGTCGAGGCGCACGCTGACGGTTTGTGCGTCACAATTTTGCTGACCACCCTGTGGACGATCACACGGCAATTCAGCGCTGGTGCCGGCCAATTGCGTCTGCCACCAGCTCAATTCTTCACGCAGGGATTCGCTGCCGGCGTAAGCCTGCAACCGTGCGGCCCAATCCTTGAAGCCGCTGGTTTTCGCCGGCAGTTTTACTGACTGCCGAGACTCGAGCTGACGATAAATCGTTTGCAGATCGTCCAGCAGCACCCGCCACGACACCCCGTCCACCACCAGGTGGTGAATGGCAATGAACAGCCGTTGTTGCCCCGCAGAATCATCCACCAGCAGCGCCCGCATCAGCGGCCCTTGCTCGAGGTCGAGGCTGCGTTGAGCGTCGGCGAACAGCGCCACACATTTATCCATGGCCGGCACATGCACTTGCCACAGCACGGCGGCCTCGGAAACCGCCTGGTGCTCGGCCTGCCAACGGCCGGCGACTTCGGTAAAGCGTAGGCGCAAGGCGTCGTGCTGTTCGATCACCGCCAGCAGCGCTTGCTCCAGACGATGCGGGTCGAGCGCCACGGTCGGCTCCAGCAGCAACGCCTGGTTCCAGTGTTGACGCTCCGGGATTTCAGTGTCGAAGAACCAGTGCTGAATCGGCGTCAAACGCGATTCGCCTGTGAGCAAACCTTGTTCGGCGGTGACCTGCTCGGTGCGGGTCGCGACGGCGGCGAGAGTTTGCACGGTCTGGTGCTGGAACAGGTCACGCGGGCTGAAGTGGATGCCCTGCTGCCGCGCACGGCTGACCACCTGGATCGACAGAATCGAATCGCCGCCCAGTTCGAAGAAGTTGTCGTTGAGGCCGACCTGCTGGACGTTCAGCACTTCGCACCAGATCCCGGCCAGGGTCAGTTCGAGTTCGTTGCTCGGCGCCACGTACTGCTGACGATTCAACTCCGGGTCCGGGGCCGGCAGTGCGCGGCGGTCAAGCTTGCCGTTGGCGGTCAGCGGCATGCTGGCCAACAGGATCAGATGCGTCGGCACCATGTAATCCGGCAACTGCGATTTGAGGTGCGCCTTCAACGCTTCGCGCAATGCAGTTTGTTGCGCCTCATCCTGTTCGGCGACGCTGGTGACCAGGTAGCCGACCAATTGCTTGCCGCTCGGTGCGTCGAGGGCCAGCACCACTGCTTCACGCACGGATTCGTGTTCCAGCAAACGGGTTTCGATCTCGCCCAGTTCGATGCGGAAACCGCGGATCTTCACTTGATGGTCGATCCGGCCGAGGTACTCGACCAGACCATCGACGCGCTGACGGACAAGATCGCCGGTGCGGTACAAACGTCCACCGTTCGCTGCAAAAGGGTCGGCGACAAACCGTTCGGCGGTCATGCCCGGACGCTGGTGATACCCCTGCGCCAGACCGGCACCGCCGACATACAACTCGCCTGTCGCGCCTTGCGGCACCAACGCCAGATCGGCGTCGAGGATGTAAGCGACGCGAGCGCCAATCACGCTGCCGATCGGCACGCTGCCCAGCCCTTCTTCCAGTTGCTCGGGTGCCAGGCTGGCGAGCGGCATGACCACGGTTTCGGTCGGGCCATAAGCGTTGAAAAACAGGCTTGGTTTGAACGCCGCGCGAATCCGTTGGAGGTGTTCGCCGGTCAGGGCTTCGCCGCCGGTGATGCACATACGCACTGGCAGGGTTTCGCCCTGGGTCGCCAGCCATTGCGCCAACTGGCTGCCGTAGCTTGGGGTGAAACCAAGAATATTGATGCTGTGCCGACGAATCAGCCCGCAGATTTCTTGCGCATCCCACTGGCCTTGCGCACGCAGGACAACCTGCGCGCCGCTCAACAGCGGCACCAGCAGACGCTCGGTCGCGGCGTCGAAGTTGAT
Source organism: Pseudomonas sp. QTF5 (assembly GCF_000512695.2). Taxonomy (GTDB): domain Bacteria; phylum Pseudomonadota; class Gammaproteobacteria; order Pseudomonadales; family Pseudomonadaceae; genus Aquipseudomonas. Next base: position 29,838 of record NZ_AZRW02000017.1, read on the forward strand.
CGAATAGAAGTGCAATTCGCAGTCATCGGGTCGCATGGCGAAGCGCTCAATCACGGCGCGGCAATGCATGGCGATTTCACCGTGGGACACCACCACGCCTTTCGGTTTGCCAGTGGAGCCGGAGGTGTAAATCAGGTACGCCTGATGTTGCGGCAGGCTGATAAACGGCAGTTCGCTGGCCGGGTAATCGGCCAGTGCAGCGGCGTCGTCTTCCAGGCACCAGCGGCCGACGCTGACCGGCAATTCACCGAGCGCCGCGAACATCGCCGCATCGCTGAGCAGCAAACCGATGCCGCTGTCTTCGATCATGTAGTGCAAGCGATCCAGCGGGTATTCCGGGTCCAGCGGCACATAGGCACCGCCAGCCTTGAGGATCGCCAGCAGGCCGATGACCATCTCCAGCGAGCGCTCCAGGGCCAGACCGACCCGCACCTGTGGCCCGACATCGCGCTCGCGCAGCATCCAGGCCAAACGATTGGCGCGGCTGTCGAGCTCGGCGTAGCTCAAGGTTTGCCCGGCGAACGTCAGGGCCGGCGCGTCCTTGCGCACCAGCGCCTGTTCGCTGAACAGGTGATGGATGCATTGATCGAGGCGATGCTCGCCCGGCTCGATGCCGAGGCTGTCGAGCAGGTTTTGCTGTTCAGTGGCTTCCAGCAACGGCAGCTCACTCAAGCGCTGTTGCGGATCGGCAAGCAACGCTTCCAGCAGATTGCGCCAGTGCCCGGCCATGCGCGCAATGCGCGGCTCGTCGAACAAATCGGTGCTGTAAGTCAGGCAGCAACCGAGGCGATGATCGAGGTCGGTGACTTCCAGGTTGAGGTCGAACTTGGTCGCTCGCGCATCGTTAGCCAGGTACTCGACAGTCATCCCGGCCAGGGTGCGACTCTGCTGGAATTCCCAGCGCTGCACGTTGCACATCACCTGGAACAGCGGGTTGTACGCCGCGCTGCGCGGTGGTTGCAAGGCTTCCACCAGATGATCGAACGGCAGGTCCTGATGGGACTGGCCTTCAATCACGGTGTGGCGAACCTGCTCGAACAACTCGCCGACAGACATCTGCCCGTCGAGCTGGCAACGCAGCACTTGAGTGTTGAGGAACGCGCCGATCAGCCCTTCGCTTTCCGGGCGAATACGGTTGGCCACCGGCGCGCCAATGCGCAGATCGGTCTGGCCGCTGTAGCGGTAAAGCAGCACCGCCAGCGCGGCAGTCATGGTCATGAACAGGGTCAGACCATTGTGTGCGTTGAAGGCACGAACCCGCGCCGCGAGCTCATCGCTCAGGTCGAAGCGGAACAATTCGCCCTGATGGCTTTGCACCGGCGGACGCGGACGATCGGCCGGCAACTCCAGCAGCGGGTGTTCGCGCCCCAATTGCGCAGTCCAGTAATCGAGCTGACGCTGACGTTCGCCGGACTCCAGCCACTGACGCTGCCACACGCTGTAATCCAGATATTGCACCGGCAGCGGTTGCAGCGGCGATTCGCGGTCATCGACGAACGCTTCGTAGAGCGCGCTCAATTCCCGGGCAAAGATGTCCATCGCCCAGCCTTCGGTGACGATGTGATGCAGGGTCAGGACGAAGTAATGCTCCTGCTCGGCGGTCTTGACCAGACATGCACGCAGCAGCGGCCCGGTTTCCAGATCGAAAGGTTTATGGGCTTCGTCATCGGCCAGTTGCTGGACCTGCCATTCACGGCCATCGGCATCCAGCGTGGTGAAATCCTTCCAGTCCATGCGCAGGCGGGTGTCTGGATGAACCTGTTGGCGGGCCACGCCGTCGACGCTCGGAAACGTCGTGCGCAGGGTTTCGTGACGCATGATCAACGCTTGCAGCGCAGCTTCGAAACGCCCGACATCCAGCACGCCGCGCAACCGCGCCATGCCGCCGACGTTGTAGGCCGGGCTGTCCGGTTCCATCTGCCAGAGGAACCACATGCGCTGTTGGGAATAGGACAGTGGCACCGGTTGGCTGCGGTCGACCTTCTCGATCGGTGGCTGTTGGTTGGTTTTGCCGCCGGCCTGGATCAAGCGAACCTGTTCGGCAAATGCGCCCAGTTCGCTGTTTTCGAACAGCGCCCGCAGCGGTAACTCGACGTCGCAGGCCTGGCGGGTGCGGGAAATGATTTGCGTGGCCAGCAAAGAATGGCCGCCGAGGGCAAAGAAGTCATCGCGCAGGCCGATCTGTGTTTGGCCCAGCACTTCACGCCAGATGCCGGCGATTTGTTGCTCAAGGGTAGTGACCGGTTCGACGTGCTCGCGGACTTGCCACTGGGGCTCCGGCAAGGCGCGGCGGTCGAGTTTACCGCTCGGGCTTAACGGCATTTCATCCAGACGCATAAGTTGCGCCGGGACCATGTATTCCGGCAGCTCAGCCGCCAGCGCGGTTTTCAGGCGCGTGGTTTGAGCATCGATGGTTTCGCTGGTTTCAGTGGCGGTGTAATAACCGATCAACTGCCCACCGGCCGCCGTTTCGCGTACCAGCACCACCGCTTGGGCGACTCCGGGCTGCGCCAACAAACGCGCCTCGATTTCTTCCGGCTCGACACGAAAACCACGCAGTTTGACTTGCTGATCGAGACGGCCGAGGTATTCGATCACGCCGTCGGCGGTCCAGCGAGCACGGTCGCCGGTGCGGTACAGACGTGCGCCCTGCTCGCCCATCGGATCGACCACAAAGCGTTCCGCGGTCAAGCCTGGACGACCAAGGTAACCTCGGGCTAAACCGATACCGCTGATGCACAGTTCACCCGGCACACCGGCCGGTACCGGATTGAGATCGCTGTCGAGTACTCGGCAGAAGACGTTGCCCAATGGCCGGCCAATCGGCGAACGCTCGCCATCGGCGGTTGTGCAGTGCCAGTGGGTGACGTTGATTGCCGTTTCGGTCGGGCCGTAGCGGTTGTGCAGTTGCACCGCCGGCAGGTGTTCCAGTACGCGATTGCGCAGTTCGGCGGGCAACGCTTCGCCACCGGAGAACAGCCGGCGCAAGCTGGTGCATTCGGCGCTGAGTGGTTCGTCGATGAACAACGCCAGCAACGGTGGCACGAAGTGCAGTGTGGTCACGCCGTACTGCTGAACCAGTTGCGCGATGCGATGCGGATCGCGGTGTTCGCCAGGGCCGGCGAGCAGCAGGCGGCAACCGGTGATCAGCGGCCAGAAGCATTCCCATACCGACACGTCGAAACTGATCGGCGCTTTTTGCATCAGCACATCGGTTTGGTCCAGACGGTAGGTGGCTTGCATCCATTGCAGGCGTTCAGCGAGGGCCGCGTGAGTATTGCCAACGCCCTTCGGCTGACCGGTGGAGCCGGAGGTATAAATCACGTAGGCCAGGTTGTCGCCGTGCAGGTGCAGACCGGGCGCATGGCTTGGCCAGCTCTCCAGATGCAGGGCGTCCATGGCAATCACGCTGACGCTGTCGGTGGCTGGCAAGCGATCGAGTAATTCGGTTTGGGTCAGCAGCAGCTCGACGCCACTGTCGCTGAGCATGTAGGCCAGGCGCTCGGCCGGGTAGTCCGGGTCCAGCGGCACATAAGCGCCGCCGGCCTTGATGATCGCCAGCAAGCCAATCAACAACTGCGGCGAACGCTCGGCGGCGATGGCCACGCACACGTCCGGGCCGATGCCTTTATCGCGCAGGTAATGCGCCAGGCGGTTGGCTTGGGCGTGCAGCTCGGCGAAGTCCAGGCTGCCACCGTCCCACAGCAGCGCGATGCGTTCCGGGGTCTGGCGCGCTTGTTCGTTGAGCAACTCAGGCAGCCATTGGCTGGCTGGTGTGCACGGTGCGGCGCTCCAGGCGGATTGCTGATCGTGCTCGCCCGGGGTCAGCAGTTGCAGGTCGCCGATGGCGGTCGTCGGTTGTTCGCAGACGGCTCGCAGCAGATTGGCGAAATGCTCGGCCAGACGCTCGATGGTTGTCGCGTCAAACAATTCGCTGGCGTAGTCGAACGACAGGCTCAGGCGACCGTTGCGGTCCTCTTCGCTGTGCAGTTGCAGGTCGAACTTGGCTTCGCGACTGTGCCACGGCAGCTCTTCGGCGAGCAGTCCCGGCAATCGGCGCAGTGCGCTGAGATCACGTTGCTGATGGTTGAACATGACCTGGAACAGGCCTTGTTCGCGGGCCTGCGGGAAGGCTTCGAGCAGTTGTTCGAATGGCAGATCCTGATGCGCTTGCGCGCCCAATGCGGCTTGACGGGTTTGCGCCAGCAACTCAACGAACGGCAGTCGCGAATCCACCTCGGCGCGCAGCACCTGGGTGTTGATGAAGAAGCCGATTAGCCCTTGGGTTTCGAGGCGCGGACGGTTGGCATTCGGCACGCCGATGCGGATGTCGCGTTGGCCGCTGTAGCAATGCAGCAGGCTCTGGAATGCTGCGAGCAACAGCATGAACGGTGTCGATTCATGGGCCTGGGCAGTCTGGCGAATGGCATCGCTCAGGCTCGCGTCCAAACGTAGCGTGTGGCGGGCGGCGCTGTGAATGTGTTGCGTCGAACGCGGATGATCGGTGGCCAGGCTCAGGGTCGGATGTTCAACGCCCAACTGCTCTTTCCAGTAAGCGAGTTGACGCTCGCCCTCCCCTTGCGCCAACCACTGGCGCTGCCAGCTGCCGTAGTCGGCGTATTGCGTCAGCAACGCTGGAAGGCTGGCGGTCTGGCCTTGGGAGGCCGCCGCATACAGGCGAGAGAACTCGTCAATCAACACGTTCATCGACCAGCCGTCGGCGATGATGTGGTGCATGGTCACCAGCAGTTGATGGTCCTCATCGCCGAGGCGTACCAGCGTCACCCACAGCAGCGGGCCTTTTTCCAGATCGAACTGGGTACGGGCTTCGTCCTCGCGAATTTGCTGCACGCGGGCTTCACGCTCGGCGGCTGGCAGGTCGCTGATGTCGATCACTTGCGGGTTGAATTCGCCGGCAGCAATGACCTGTTGCAGGGCCACACCGTCACGCTCGAAAAACCGTGTGCGCAAGGATTCGTGACGTTCGATCAGTTGCTGGAAGCTGGCGCGCAAGGCGTCTTCGTCCAGCTCGCCGCGCAAGCGCAAGGCACCGGGAATGTTATAGGCGCTGCTCTGCGGGTCGAGTTGCCAGGTGATCCATAAACGGTTTTGCGCCAGGGATTGCGGCATGGCATCACTGCGCGACAAGGGCATGATCGCGCCTTGGGCCACGCCGCCATCCTGTTGTTGCCGGGCAACCGCGGTAGCGAATGCGCCGAGGGTCGGCGCTTCGAACAACAGGCGCAGATTCAGCTCCAGCCCCAGCTCTTCACGCAGGCGTGCGACCACTTGAGTGGCGGCGATGGAGTTGCCGCCGAGCAGGAAGAAGTGATCGTCGGCGTTGACCTGTTTGACCTGCAATTGCTCACACCAGATCTGGCCAATCAGGGTTTGCAGCTTTGAGCCGGTGTTGGTTTCAGATGTGCTTGCGATGTCTGCCGACGGGAACAGCGCATAGCTGTCGAGGCGTCCATCGGCCAGGCGATTGCGGCACGCCGAGCGTTGCAACTTGCCGCTGGACGTCTTCGGCAGCGCCCCCGGATTGAGCAATACCACCACGCTCGGCGCTTCCTGATACGCCTCGGCCACCGCTTGGCGGATGGCTTTGATCAGCGCCTCGGGCGGCAGGATTTTCTGCACGCTGCGGCTGATTTCCGCGGCGATGCCGATGCCTTCCTGCCCCTCGATGTTAATCGCGAATGCAGCCGCGCGACCTTTGCGCACCACCTCCACTTCACGCTCGATGGTCTGCTCAATGTCCTGCGGATAAAGGTTGTGACCGCGAACGATCAGCATGTCTTTCAGGCGCCCGGTGATGAACAATTCCCCATCACGCAAAAAGCCCAGGTCGCCGGTGCGCAGCCAGGTGCGGCCGGCGTGCTGGACGAACGTCTTGGCCGTGGCTTCGGGGTTGCGCCAGTAGCCATGGGCGATGCTCGGCCCGGCAGCCCAGACCTCACCGACCGCGTTGTCGGTGAGTTCTTCGAGCGATACGGCATCAACAATCAGCACCGCGTGATCCGGCTGGCTGATGCCGCAACTCATGATCGGACTACCATCGCCCGGTTCGGCGCGATTCTGCGCCAGGGCCTGATCATCCACGCGCAACGCCGGGATGCCCTGACCGCGCGGGCTGCCGGCAACAAACAGCGTGGCTTCGGCCAGGCCGTAAGAGGCCATGAAGCTATCCGGCGTAAAACCACAGGCCGCAAATTTCTCGGCGAAGCGTTCCAGGGTGTCGAGGCGAATCGGTTCGGAACCGGAATACGCCACGCGCCAGCCACTCAGGTCGAGGCGTTCCAGCGCCGATTCGCTGACCCGTTCGCTGCACAGTCGATAGGCGAAGTCCGGCCCGCCGCTGATGGTGCCGCCGTATTCGCTGATCGCTTCCAGCCAGCGCAATGGCCGACCGAGGAAGTACGCCGGCGACATCAACACGCACGGCACACCGCTGAAAATCGGCTGCAACAGGCCGCCGATCAGGCCCATGTCGTGGTACAGCGGCAACCAGCTGACGATCACGTCGTCGGGGTTCAGATCGATGCCAAAGCCATGACGAATCAATAGTTCGTTGGCCACCAGGTTGCCGTGACTGACTTGCACGCCTTTAGGCAACGCGGTGGAACCGGAGGTGTATTGCAGGAAAGCGATGTGATTGCCTTGCAAGTCCGGCGCGACCCAGCGTTCGGCCAGGGCGCTGTCGAGGGTATCGACACACAGCAGCGGCGGCGCCTCGTTGATTTGCAGCAACGCGTCGCGCAGGTCGGCGCTGGTCAATAGCAAGCGCGGCTCGGCATCGCTAATGATCGACAGCAAACGTTCCTGGTGATGACGACGGGTCGATTCAGGCGGATAGGCCGGTACCGCAATTACACCTGCGTAAAGACAGCCAAAAAACGCCGCGACGTAATCCGGGCCGCTGGGAAACAGCAGCACCGCGCGATCGCCGAACGATGCCTCGGCCTGCAACGCGCCGGCAATGGTTCGCGCCCGTTGATCGAGCTCGCGATAACTGAGCACCACAGCCTGATCCTGGGTTTCGGCGAGAAAACGCAAGGCCACCCGGTCCGGCGTCAGGGCCGCGCGGCGCTGGAGGGCTTGGACCAGTGTGCTGGGGAGTTCGAACGCGTCGGTCATGAGGTTTCCTGCCTGAATTCGGCTTGCAAGTGGAATCGGTTTCGTACGTCACACCCGTTCACGGGCATGCAGAACGCAGTCTTCGCCGACCGCGCAAGGCTTGGGAATGCTGTTTTGGCCGGGGGTTGCCGCCCGCAGCCATTCACCAATGAGAACGGATGGGGTCTGGAAATAATTAGTCGCCAGGCTAGAGCGCCAGCAGGCTTGCGGTCAGTAGGTGAGTCAGCGTGTCGCAGTTCTCACTCTGCTCTTTTGTGGCGCATTAATTCTCTTTCTCAATTGACAATCATTATCATTAAGCCTAATTTGTCGCTCGATGTGTAGGACGACTCCGATCCCCTGTCGTCCCACGACCCTATTTGCAGCAAGGTGATTTCCAATGACGGAACAAGTATCCACAAGCAGGTGCGATTCACCGCTACTTCAGGCCTTCGTCGACAACCGACTGATTCTGGTCAAGATTGCCGCCCGCATCACCGGCTGCAGATCCCGTGCCGAAGACGTGGTGCAGGATGCGTTCTTCCGGCTGCAATCGGCGCCGCAGATCACCTCGTCAATCAAGGCGCAGCTCAGTTACCTGTTCCAGATCGTGCGCAACCTGGCGATCGATCATTACCGCAAACAAGCGCTGGAGCAGAAGTACTCGGGCCCGGAAGAGGAAGGTCTGAACGTGGTGATTCAGGGCGCTTCACCGGAAACCTCGCACATGAATTTCTCGACCCTGGAAAACATTGCCGATGCACTGACGGAGCTGCCCAGCCGCACCCGTTACGCCTTCGAGATGTACCGCCTGCACGGCGTACCGCAAAAAGACATCGCCAAGGAACTCGGCGTCTCGCCAACCTTGGTGAACTTCATGATTCGTGACGCGCTGGTGCATTGCCGCAAGGTGTCGGGCAATCGTGCGGATACGTTCGCCCGACGCTGAAATTTGCGTCGCGCCATTCGCGAGCAAGCCCGCTCCCACATTTGATCGGTGTGAACACAGATTTTGTGTTCACCAAAAATCTACTGTGGGAGCGGGCTTGCTCGCGAAGGCTGACTCAAGCCCGCAACAGACCTTGAGCCATACACCTCACACCAACGAACACCGATCAAAAAACCGCTCACGCCCCAGCATCATCAGCGCCGCGCGCTTGTGCGGGAAGTCGAACTCTTTTTCGCAGTGGAAACACTGATTGTGCATATGCCCGATCATCTTCGCGTTGTCGGCGCGAGGCTCGGCGACCACCCGTTGAGTGCGTGAATCATCGAGAAACAGGTAATGCACCAACGCCGATAGCCAGCTCGCCACCTTGTGCGGGCCGCGGTGATGTTCTTCGCCGACCAGCATGTGAATGCCACGGTCGTAATCGCCGGCGTCATAGAACGGCGCAATGCGATCTTCCTTGGCCCAATAGGCTTCGAAATAGGCAAATGGCTGATCATCGAAGCAACCGATCAGCGTCAGGGTGTGCGGGTCGGCTTCGAGCTTGCTCAGGTATTCGCGATGCTTCTCGAGACTGCCCTCCTCTTGCCAGAAACTCGCCACCCGCGGGCTGTTCTGCCAGCGGTTGAAACGCGCCAGGTCTTGCTCGATTTCTACTGTGCGCAAGGAAATCCACGCACCGAGCCGCGCATCGAAGCGTCGATACACCTCACCACGGGGTTTCACCGCACGCAATGGATGGCGCTTGCCGCCACTGATGACCATTTGCTGCGGATAGCTGCCGGTGCGCGACTCCCCCAGCCAAGGCTGGGGCAATTGCCAGAACAGCGTGCGTTCGCAGCGATACTGACCGGTAACTTCGGTCGCGATCAGCAATCCGCTGAGCAAAGCTTCGGTGGGCACGTCATCGAGGTGCCAGGTCAGACGCTGACAATCCGCATCACGGGCAAACAGCCAATAGCAGGCCACCCAGAACGCCTGACCGTCAGGACGGCCGAAACGCTCCTCCAGCCGCAGATGCAACGCGGGCTCGCGGGAAAGCCGCAGTTCGATCAGCGGTTGCCCTTGCAGGCTGAGGCTCAGGCGGCTGGCGGTTACATCGGCTACAAGACAATTGCCTGACGGCAAGGCCAGGGTGGTCAGGTCATTCAGATTGGACATGGGTGGGGCTCACGATAATCGTCGACTGTTCAACGATGTGACGTGAGCCGGGGAGGGAAATTTAAGCGCAGTCGCCAAATGTGCGTCTCATGGCACGAATCAGGGGCACGAATCAGGGTTTGCCCACCGGTACCAAGGCAATTTTGTAGGGATCGAAAATCTTCAGCATCTGCCCATTGTCTCGCAGGCCTTGCAGCAACTTGCCGAATGCTTCGCCAGTAATCGGCGCCTGCGGGCGAATCAGCGCGTAATGGTGGTAGACCTGATCGATCCGTTGCGACACCAGCAATTGCTCGCCGACTTTCTCGTTACGCAGCAGGTAATCGCTCAGGTAGGAACGTGTCACCAAGGCAATGTCCGCTCGTGCGCGCAGCACCATCAGCAAGTTGCTGTCATGGGAATAGGTCAGCGTGGCCTTGTAGGCGTCGGCCAGATACTTGGGATCGGCATTGAAATTGGCAAACTCGTAGTGATAGCCGCTGTACAGCGCCAGGCGCTTGCCCATCAGGTCCTTGAAGTAATTCTGATCGCGATCGGGTTTCTTCTGCGCGACAAAGATTTCTGCATCTTCCAGGCCCATGTCGACGAGGGTATGCGGGATGTCCTTCCAGCCCCAGTCCGGGTTCTCGAAAATCGCCATATCGACCCGGCCTTCCTTGAAGTCGTTGAAACGTCGAGGAATGGAGGTGGGCACCAGCACAAACTGATAGTCGGTTTGCACCTGATTCAGCGCTTCCACCAGTTGTGGCAACAGACCGGTGTCGGCACCGGACTCCGGGCGCACGGTATAGGGTGGAAAATGCGCGGCACCGACCCGCACCAACTGTGCAGCCTGAGAGGGCAATACGCAGCACACTGCAAGCGCCGCCAGCAAAAGCCGAGACACTGTTCGAATTGGCGAAGACATCAAAACAGCCCACTCCCCAAAAAATACTCATCAATGCATACAAGCTAGGCGGTTTCGCCGACTTAGCCAGTTTCCTGCCGAGATAGACGGCTCACTGCCGTTCTTCAAGCACCAGAATAAGCGCTTCATCGGCCAATTGATCGAGACTCATGCTGCCATCGGCACGAAACCAGGTGGTGGTCCAGGACAACGCGCCCGTCAGGAAACGGCGGGTGATGAACACGTCGCCACGAATAAAACCGGCGTCCTTGGCTTCGCCCAGTACCTGCAACCAGATGTCTTCATAAATATCACGCAGCGCCAGAACCTGCGCCTGGCCTTCCGCTGACAGCGAACGCCACTCATACACCAGCACCGCCATGGCTTCGCCGCTGCCGCCCATGATCGACTGCAATTCGCAGCGAATCAGCGCCAGAACCCGCTCGCGCACACTGCCGGCCTCGGTCAGGGCTGCGCGCATTAACGCGGTGTTGTAGCGAATGGTCTCTTCCATCACGGCCCGCAGGATCTCATCCTTGCTTTTGAAGTGATGAAAAATACTGCCCGACTGAATACCCACCGCACCGGCCAGATCGCGCACGGTGGTCCGTTCATAACCTTTGTTGCGAAACAGGTGAGCGGCCACTTGCAGCAGTTTGCCGCGGGCGCTGTCCGGGTCGGTCAATTGGCCGTTGTCGACCAATTCGCGCATCACCCTCAGGGCTTTTTGCTCGTCCACCCGTTCTCTCCTACAGTCGATCAATCAATTGCACCGCTGCCCGCTAAAACAGCGGGGTTGCGCGGGCAATTTAAGCTGGCGGGGGCGACCAAGCAAGCGCTTGGGCAGAAGATATTTCAGTCGTTTACAAACCAAGCGCTTGCTTGGTAGTCTCGAAGCACTTCTGTCGGAGGTGGTTATGGAATTGACTGCGCCCAAAACAATCCGCATCGGTTGCGCCAGCGCATTCTGGGGCGACACCTCGACCGCCGCCGAGCAACTGGTGGACGGCGGGCGGCTGGATTACCTGGTGTTCGATTATCTGGCCGAGATCACGATGTCGATCATGGCCGGGGCGCGGATGAAAGATCCGGCGGCCGGCTACGCCAGCGACTTCATCGAAGTCCTCAGCCCCCTCCTCAACCAGCTCGCCGAACAGAAGGTCCGCGTCATCAGCAATGCCGGCGGCGTCAATCCACAGGCTTGCGCCGCTGCCCTGCAATCGGCCTGCGACAAGGCTGGGGTAGCGCTGAAGATCGCCGTGTTGTCGGGTGACGATCTGCAACCGCAGTTCAAACGCCTGAGCAGCCTTGGCCTCCATGAGATGTTCAGTGGCACGCCCCTGCCGCCGATGTGCGTGTCGACCAACGCCTACCTCGGCGCGCCGGGCATCGTCGAAGCCCTGCGCCTGGGCGCCGACATTGTGATTACCGGACGTGTGGTCGACAGCGCCGTGGTCAGCGCCGCGCTGGTGCATGAGTTCGGCTGGTCATGGCACGACTACGACAAACTCGCCCAGGCCGCATTGGCCGGGCACCTTATCGAATGTGGCGCCCAGTGTACCGGCGGCAATTTCACCGATTGGTATGACGTGCCCGACTACGAACACATCGGTTTTCCGATCATCGAAGTCAGCGCAGACGGCCAGTTTATTGTCAGCAAACCCGATAGTTCCGGCGGTCTGGTCACGCCCCTGACGGTGGGCGAGCAGATGCTTTATGAAATCGGCGACCCACAGGCCTATTTGCTGCCGGACGTGGTGTGCGATTTCAGTCAGGTCAAACTCGTGCAACAAGGCAAAAACGCGGTGCAGGTGCATGGCGCAAAAGGCTTGCCGCCGACCGATCAATACAAGGTCAGCGCCACGTATCCGGACGGTTTCCGCTGCACCGCCAGTTGCCTGATCGCCGGGATCGATGCCGTGGCCAAGGCCCGACGGGTCAGCCAGGCGATCATCAACAAGACTTCGGAAATCTTCAGCCAGCGCGGCTGGGCGCCCTACAGCGAAGTGAACATCGAACTGCTGGGCAGCGAAGCCACTTATGGCCCTCACGGCCAGCGCCAGGACAGCCGCGAAGTGGTGATCAAACTCGCCGTACGCCATCCGGGCAAGCAGGCCTTGATTCTGTTCTCCCGGGAAATCGCCCAGGCCGCCACCGGCATGGCGCCGGGGTTGACCGGGATCGTCGGCGGGCGGCCGACGGTGTACCCGCTGATCCGGCTGTTTTCATTCCTGATCGACAAAACGGCCTGCACCCTGGAAATCGACCTCGCCGGTGAGCGCCATCCGTGCGCCCTGCCCGCCCTCGATGTACTCGACCCGGATGACTTGCCGCTACCGTTCGATCCGCCCCAACCCACAGAGCGCGCCGACGCCAGCGTCGCCCTGATCAAACTCGCCGTGGCGCGCTCCGGCGACAAGGGCAATCACAGCAACATCGGCGTCATGGCCCGCCATCCCGACTACCTGCCGTGGATCGCCGAAGCGCTGACACCTGAGGTGATTGTCGACTGGATGAGTCATGTCCTCGACCCGATCCACGGGCGTGTCGAACGCTGGTATTTACCCGGCACTCAGAGCTTTAATTTCCTTCTGGAGAACGCACTCGGCGGCGGTGGCGTAGCCAGCCTGCGGATCGATCCGCAAGGCAAGGCGTTCGCTCAACAACTGCTGGAGATCCAGATTCCGGTGCCGCAGCGCATCGCCGATCAGGTCAACTAGAGGACCGTCGCCATGGCTTATGACTCGATTTACAAACCCGACCTGTTCGCTGGCCAAAACATCATTGTCACCGGTGGCGGCAGCGGCATCGGTCGTTGCACCGCTCACGAGCTCGCTGCCCTCGGCGCGCATGTGCTGCTGGTGGGGCGTAATGCCGACAAACTGAAAAAGGTCGCCGCTGAAATCACCGAAGACGGGGGTAAAGCCAGTTGGCAGGTCTGCGATATCCGCGATGAAGACTCCGTCACGCAATTGGTCAGCGAATTGATCCGCAAACACGGGCCGATTCATGGGCTGGTCAACAATGCCGGGGGGCAGTACCCCTCGCCGCTGGCGTCGATCAATCAGAAAGGTTTCGAAACCATACTGCGCACCAATCTGGTAGGCGGTTTTCTGATGGCCCGGGAGGTGTTCAATCAGTCCATGAGCAAGCATGGCGGCGCCATCGTCAACATGCTCGCCGACATGTGGGGTGGCATGCCCGGCATGGGTCACTCGGGCGCGGCGCGCTCGGGCATGGACAACTTCACCAAGACCGCCGCGTTTGAATGGGGCTATGCCGGGGTGCGGGTCAACGCCGTTGCGCCAGGCTGGGTCGCCTCCAGCGGCATGGACACCTACGAAGGTGCGTTCCGGGCCGTGATCCCGACCCTGTGTGAACACGTGCCGCTCAAGCGCATCGGCACCGAATCGGAGGTCAGCGCGGCGATTGTTTTCCTGCTCAGCCCGGCAGCCGCTTTTGTCAGCGGCAGCACGTTGCGCATCGACGGTGCCGCCAGCCTCGGCGGGCGGGCCTGGCCGATGCACAAGGCGCAGAACAGTCATTCGTACAACGGCTTTCACCGCGCCTATTTACCCGAAGTACTCAGACCCGACGTGTCCAAACCAGACATCCCCAAGCCAGACGAGCTCAAGGACAAGGAGTAACCATGCCGGTCATCCAGTCCCAAGTCGACCCGTTCAGCGAAGCGTTCGCCCGCAACCGGGCGGCCATGCTGGCCGGCATCGAGCAGGTCCGTCAGCTCGAGCAGAACCTGCTGAGCAAAGCCGCCGAAGCCAAACCCAGGTTCGACAAGCGCGGGCAACTGCTGCCCCGTGAACGCCTTAATCTATTGCTCGATCCCGGCGCGCCGTTCCTCGAACTCGCGAGCCTGGCCGGCTACAAGCTGCACGACGACAAGGACGGCAGCTCGGCTGGCGGCGGTTTGATCGCCGGGATCGGTTACGTGTCCGGCGTGCGGGTTTTGGTGGTGGCGAACAACAGCGCGATCAAGGGTGGAACGATTTCCCCCAGCGGTTTGAAAAAGTCCCTGCGCCTGCAACAGATCGCCATGGAAAACAAACTGCCGGTGATCACCCTCGCGGAAAGCGGGGGCGCCAACCTCAATTACGCGGCGGAGATTTTCGTCGAAGGCGCGCGCAGCTTTGCCAATCAGGCGCGGATGTCGGCCATGGGCCTGCCGCAAATCACCGTGGTCCATGGCTCGGCCACGGCGGGCGGCGCTTATCAGCCGGGGTTGTCGGATTACGTGGTGGTGGTGCGCGGCAAGGCCAAGCTGTTTCTCGCCGGGCCGCCGCTGCTCAAGGCAGCGACTGGTGAAGTCGCCACCGATGAAGAACTGGGTGGCGCCGAGATGCACGCGCAAACCGCCGGCACCGCCGAATACCTGGCCGAGAACGATGCCGATGGTGTGCGCCTGGTACGCGAAATCATGAGCCTGTTGCGGTGGAACGATCAGCTGCCATGGTTACCCGAACGTCGCTGGGAAGAACCGCTCTACCCCATCGACGAACTGCTGGGTCTGATCCCGGATGACCCGAAAAAACCCTACGACGTGCGCGAAATCATCGCCCGGATTGCTGACGCTTCGAACTTCCTCGAATTCAAGGGCGAGTTCGATCAGCAGACGGTGTGTGGGCATTTGCAGATTCAGGGTCGAGCCTGCGGCTTCATCGGCAACAACGGCCCGATCACCCCCAAAGGCGCGAGCAAGGCGGCGCAGTTCATTCAGCTCTGCGATCAGAGCCAGACGCCCCTGCTGTTTTTCCACAACACCACCGGCTTCATGGTCGGCACCGAGTCGGAACAGCAAGGCGTGATCAAACACGGCGCGAAGATGATTCAAGCGGTGGCCAATGCTCGGGTGCCTAAATTGACGATCGTCGTCGGCGGCTCCTACGGCGCCGGCAACTACGCGATGTGCGGCCGCGGCCTCGACCCGCGCTTCATCTTCGCCTGGCCCAACAGCCGCACCGCGGTGATGGGCGGCGCTCAGGCCGGCAAAGTGTTGCGGATCGTCACCGAAGCCAAACAGCTCAAGGACGGGTTGGTGCCCGACCCGAAAATGCTCGACATGCTGGAACAGGTCACCGCGCAGAAACTCGACAGCCAGTCCACCGCGCTGTATGGCAGCGCCAACCTGTGGGACGACGGGCTGATCGATCCGCGGGACACCCGCACGTTGCTCGGGTATTTGCTGGACATCTGCCATGAGGCCGAGGTTCGTTCGCTGCAATCCAACAGCTTTGGTGTAGCCCGTTTTTGATGACGCAGAGCCTCTAAGGCTGCATTCCCACGCATAGCGTGGGAACGATCACAGGAGAACAATAAAAATGATCTTCACCCAGGAACACGAAGCACTGCGCCGCACCGTCCGCCAATTCGTCGATCACGAGATCAACCCTCATGTCGAGGAATGGGAAAAGGCCGGGCGCTTTCCGATCCATGAGATCTTCCGCAAGGCGGGCGACCTCGGTCTGCTGGGGATTTCCAAACCGGAAAAATTCGGCGGCATGGGGCTCGATTACAGCTATTCGATTGTGGCTGCCGAAGAGTTCGGCACCATTCATTGCGGCGGCATTCCGATGTCCATCGGCGTGCAGACCGACATGTGCACCCCGGCTCTGGCGCGTTTCGGCTCCGATGAACTGCGCGATGAGTTCCTGCGGCCGGCGATCACCGGCGAGCAGGTCGGCTGCATCGGCGTCTCCGAAGTCGGCGCGGGCTCCGACGTAGCAGGTTTGAAAACCACCGCCCGCAAGGACGGCGACGACTACGTGATCAACGGCAGCAAGATGTGGATCACCAACTCGCCGAGCGCCGACTTCATCTGTCTGCTGGCCAACACCTCGGACGACAAGCCGCACATCAACAAGTCGCTGATCATGGTGCCAATGAACAGCCCCGGGATCAGCCTCAGCTCGCACCTGGACAAGCTCGGCATGCGCAGCTCGGAAACCGCCCAGATATTCTTCGACAACGTGCGCGTGCCGCAACGCAACCGCATCGGCCACGAAGGCGCGGGGTTCATGATGCAGATGCTGCAGTTCCAGGAAGAACGATTGTTCGGCGCGGCGAACATGATCAAAGGCCTGGAGTACTGCGTCGACAGCACCATCGAATATTGCAAGGAGCGCAAAACCTTCGGCAATGCGCTGATCGACAACCAGGTCATTCATTTCCGCCTGGCGGAATTGCAAACCGAAATCGAATGCCTGCGGGCGCTGGTCTATCAGGCCACCGAGCAATACATCAAAGGCCAGGACGTCACCCGTTTGGCGTCCATGGCCAAACTCAAGGCCGGGCGACTCGGTCGGGAAGTCAGCGACAGTTGCCTGCAATATTGGGGCGGCATGGGCTTCATGTGGGACAACCCGGTGGCGCGGGCTTACCGCGATGTGCGGCTGGTGTCGATCGGCGGCGGTGCCGACGAAATCATGCTGGGGATCATCTGCAAACTCATGGGCATCCTGCCGGGGAAAAAGAAATGAGCACCCTCCCTGTTTGTCAGACCTTGTTGCTCGAACAACATAACGGCGTTCTGCACATCACCCTCAATCGTCCCGACAGTCGCAACGCCATGAGCCTGCAAATGGTCGCCGAGCTGCGCGCGGTGCTGGCGGCGGTGCGGGATGACCGGCAGGTTCGCGCGTTGGTTATCGGCGGTGCCGGCGGGCATTTTTGTGCCGGTGCCGACATCAAGGACATGGCTAATGCCCGCGCTCAAGGCGCGACCGCCTACCGCGAATTGAACCGTGCGTTCGGCGCCTTGCTGGAAGAAGCTCAGCACGCGCCGCAAGTGGTCATCACGGTGCTGCAAGGCGCGGTGCTTGGCGGTGGTTTCGGTCTGGCCTGCGTCAGCGACATCGCGATGGCCGATCATCAGGCGCAATTCGGCCTGCCGGAAACCAGCCTCGGCCTGTTGCCGGCGCAAATCGCGCCGTTCGTGGTGCAGCGCATCGGCCTGACCCAGGCCCGTCGACTGGCCCTGACCGCCGCACGGTTCGATGGCACCCAGGCACGACGGATGGGGCTGGTGCATTTTGTCGAGCATGACCCGCAAGCCCTGGCCGAGCGCCTCGATGAGGTGCTGGCCCATGTGTTGTGTTGCGCACCGGGGGCGAATGCGGCGACCAAAAAACTCTTGCTGGCGAGTGCCGCACAACTTTCGGATGGCCTGCTGGATCAGGCGGCCGAGTGGTTCAGTGAAGCAGTGACCGGGGATGAAGGGGTCGAGGGGACGATGGCTTTTGTGCAGAAGCGTAAACCGGGGTGGGCCGTTTAAAAGCTTCGCGAGCAAGCCCGCTCCCACAGGGTTCATCAGTGGTCATTCAATCCTGGACACCCTGGAGATCCAATGTGGGAGCGGGCTTGCTCGCGAAGAGGCCATCACATTCACCGCAAAAACCAAGGGAACAACCCATGCCCGCCTTCAGCAAAATCCTGATCGCCAACCGCGGTGAAATCGCCTGCCGCATCCAGCGCACCGCGCAAGCGCTGGGCTACCGCACCGTCGCCGTGTTCAGCGATACCGACGCCGATGCATTGCATGTGCAGATGGCCGACGAAGCCGTGAACATCGGCCCGGCCCCGGTGAAGCAGTCTTATCTGAACATCCCGGCAATCATCGACGCCGCCCGGCGCACCGGTGCCGATGCGATCCACCCCGGTTACGGCTTCCTCTCGGAAAACGCAGAATTCGCCCTCACCTGCCAACAGGCTGGCATCATCTTCATCGGCCCCAGCCCCGAGGCTATTGAGCTGATGGGCAGCAAACGTCTGTCGAAACTCGCCATGATCAAGGCGGGCGTGCCCTGCATCAAAGGCTATCAGGGCAGAGAACAGGACGACGCGACCCTGAGCCGCGAAGCCGCGCGCATCGGCTACCCGCTGATGATCAAGGCCAGCGCCGGCGGTGGCGGTCGTGGCATGCGCCTGGTGCACAGTGCCGCCGAGTTGCTGGAGCAACTCCGCACTGCGCGTTCCGAAGCGCTGCACGGGTTTGGCAGCGACGAACTGATCCTCGAGCAAGCCTTGATCGACCCGCGTCACGTCGAGGTTCAGGTGTTCGGCGATCAGCACGGCAACCTGATCTACCTCGGTGAGCGCGACTGTTCGATCCAGCGCCGCCACCAGAAAATCATCGAAGAAGCGCCCTGCCCGATAATGACCACCGATTTGCGCCAGGCCATGGGCGAGGCAGCGCTCAAGGCGGGTCGCGCGGTGAATTACGTCGGCGCTGGCACCGTGGAATTCCTGCTGGATGCTCGCGGGCAGTTTTACTTTCTGGAGATGAACACCCGGCTGCAAGTAGAACACCCGGTGACCGAACTGATCACCGGCCTCGATCTTGTGGCCTGGCAGTTACACGTTGCCGAAGGGCTGCCATTGCCGTTGCGACAGGAGCAGGTGCAGCTCAACGGGCATGCCATGGAGGTGCGCCTGTACGCCGAAGATCCAGCCCAGGGATTTCTGCCGCAAACCGGGCGAATCGCAGCCTGGGAGCCTGCGTTGCTGGGCAGCGTGCGGATCGACCATGGCCTGATCGACGGCCAGTCTGTCAGCCCGTTCTATGACCCGCTGCTGGGCAAGCTCATCGCCCACGGTGCCACCCGCGAAGAAGCCCGGCGCAAGTTGCTGCGGGCGGTACAAGACAGCGTGCTGTTGGGCGTGCAAAGCAATCAGCGCTTGCTCGCCAGCCTGCTGGAACATCCACAGTTCATCAGCGGCGAGTTCAGCACCGGGTTCATCCCCACGTACTTCGCCGATCATCCTTGCCTGCATCCCCACGTGCCGAGCGCCGAAGAACTGGCCATCGCCGCGGCGCTGTTTTATCAAGCTTCAGCACAGACTCATCGCGCCCCGCTGGCCGGTTGGCGCAACAACGCCAGTGTGCCTTTGCACTACCGAATCGGCCTGGAGGATCAGGCTTGGCCGGTGGAATTGAACGCTGAACCTGGCAAACCCTACCGTGCTCGGGTTGGCACTCGCGCCCTCGAACTGAAGGTCATCGGGTGCGACGGACGCTGGGCTACCCTGGAACTCGACGGCATCCGCCAACGCCATGCCTACCGCCTCGAAGCCGGGCAACTCTGGTTGTTCATGCGCCCCGGCAGCCTGCGGCTGGTGGATGGGACTCAGGCGCTGGTCAGTGGACAGGTTAGTGTCAGCTCCGGCACGCTCAAGGCGCCGATGGACGGGGCGATCGTCGATGTATTGGTCAGTGAGGGCAGCCCGGTCAGCAAAGGCCAGCTGCTGGTGGTGCTCGAAGCGATGAAAATGGAGCATCCGCTCAAATCGGGTATCGACGGCGTGCTCAAACGCTTGCAGGTCAGAGTCGGCGATCAGGTAAAAAATCGTCAGATTTTGTTGGAGGTCGAATAAGCCGCTAGGCGGATCCGCCGGGTTTGGCTACGCTCAAGCCCTATCAGGACGCGGATACCAGGAACCCTGCGATGCCTCACTGGTTGGTCATTGATCTGGAAGCCACCACCGATGAGGGTGGCTGGCCAGTAACAGAAATGGAAATCATCGAAATCGGTGCCACCCTCGTGGACCGCAAGGGCCAGGAACTGGATCACTTCCAGCGCTTCGTGCGCCCGTTGCGCCGGCCCTTGCTGACGCCGTTTTGCCGGGAGCTGACCCACATCACCCAGGCGAATATCGATGCCGCACAGCCGCTCACCGACATTTGGCCGTTGTTCGAACGCTGGCTCGGCCAACATCACGCGCGCCTGGAAGGCTGGGCCAGTTGGGGCGATTACGACCGCAAACAACTGCTTCAGGACTGGCAGCGCCTGCAACTCGACAGCGCCCTGAGCCGGGTGCCGCACATGAACCTCAAGCAACGCTTCGCCAAGGCTTGTCGGCTCGAGCGCCCGCTGAACCTCAATGGAGCCCTGCAACTGGCGGGCCTGCAGTTCAACGGCCAGCAGCATCGGGCACTGGAAGACGCGCGCAATACTGCGCGTTTGTTACCGCTGATTTTCCCCGCTAATCCTTGAGTGCAGGAGGTGACGCCTATCGACACCTTGTGCATACTGGCCGGCCCTTTTTAGCCCTTTTCGAGGAACCGCCCATGTTTAAAGTCAACGAGTACTTCGACGGCACCGTCAAGTCGATCGCCTTTGGCACCGCTGAAGGTCCGGCGACCATCGGCGTCATGGCACCGGGCGAATACGAATTCGGCACCAGCCAACGTGAAATCATGCACGTGGTGTCCGGCGCCCTGACCGTCAAACTGCCTGACAGCGACACCTGGGAAACCTTCGCCGCCGGCAGCCAGTTCAACGTGCCCGCCAACAGCAAATTCCAGCTGAAAGTGGCCGTCGACACCGCTTACCTGTGCGAATACCGCGGCTAAACCCCTGGGTTTTCACTGCGACAAAAAAATGCCCATGTCCAAGGACACGGGCATTTTTTCATTTTGAAGGGCTTTTATTCGAGGATCGTCACCGGCATGCCGACTTCAAGCCGGCCATTGCCGTCGTTGACCAGGTTCTGACCGAACATCGCGCCGTCGGCCTCGGTGCGGTATTTCTGCAAGGTGGCCAATGGTTCACGATCTTCGCTGCGTACACCGGTTTGCGGGTCGATGGTGGTCAGAATGCAGCGTGAACAGGATTTGACTACACGGAACTCGACGTCGCCAATGCGGATGCGCTTCCAGCTATCTTCGGCATACGCTTCACTGCCCTCGATCACCAGATTGGGCCGGAAACGCAACATTTCCAGTGGCCGCCCGACCTTGCTCGACAAGTCTTCCAGCGACGCCTGGCCAATCAGCAACAACGGAAAGCCGTCGGCAAAAGCCACTTGATCATCGTCCTTGCCATAGCCGGCCTGGGTGGTTCGCGCGCGATCAAGCGGCACTTGCACCAGGCGCGTCGGCTTGCCGATGAACTCACTGACCCAGGCACCCGCCGCATCGCCCGCATCGGGAACGCGCAAGGTGTCGCGCCAGATGGTCACGCCACGCAGATCGGCATCGCCGTCAGGCAACACAATATCGATCGGTGAATGGTCCGGGGCACTGAGGGTCAAGCCGCCGTCGGCATTCCACAACGCCGACAGCTGACTCATTTTCGCGACCGCGCGCTGGGTCAGAAAGCGCCCGCTGGCCTCGTCCACCAGCATCCAGCGTCGATCGCCGTCCAGTCCCAGCTTGTCCAGGCTGACCTGATTGAGGGTCTCGCCCTTGCCGGATTTCAACGGATAACGATAAAGCGCGCTCAGACGCAGCATGGCCAGCTCCCTGGTGGATAAAACCGCCACCCTATACGAGCTTGATTACCGAATCAAAGGCCTATGGAGAGGGCTTGCCCGCTTTTCGTAGGAGCCAGCGGTGCGGCGATCCGACTTGCCCATTTCAGGCCGGTACTGCGTCGAGCATCAAGCGCTGGCGCACCACGTCGACGAGTTTGTCGGGCTGGAACTTGGAGAGGAAATTGTCGCAGCCAACCTTCTTCACCATCGAGTCGTTGAAGCTGCCCGACAGCGAGGTGTGCAAGACCACATACAGGCCGCGCAAACGGGGGTCGTTACGGATTTCGGTGGTAAGGCGATAGCCGTCCATTTCCGGCATTTCCGCATCGGTGAAGATCATCAGCAGCTTGTCAGTCATGACTTCGCCCGTATCAGCCCAGGCCTTGAGCATGTTCAGCGCCTTCAAGCCATCGCTGGCAATGTGCATCTTCACGCCCAGTTGCCCCAAGGTGTCGCGCAATTGCGACAGGGCCACGTTCGAGTCATCCACCAGCAGCACTTCACGGCCACGGGCGCGCTCCAGAACCGGATCGTCGAGTTTGTCGCGCGATACCTTGGCGTTGTACGGAACGATTTCAGCCAGGACTTTTTCAACGTCGATGATTTCCACCAACTGGTCATCGACCTTGCTGATGGCGGTCAGGTAATGCTGGCGACCGGCACTGGTCGGCGGCGGCAGAATGGCTTCCCAGTTCATGTTGACGATGCGGTCCACGCCACCGACCAAAAACGCCTGCACCGAGCGGTTGTACTCGGTGACGATGATGGTACTGGTAGGGCTTGGTACCAGCGGGCGCATACCGATTGCCTGGGACAGGTCGATCACCGGCAACGTCTGGCCACGCAGGTTGACCACACCGCAAACAAAGGGATGGCGTTGCGGCATCAGTGTCAGCTTCGGCAGCTGCAGCACTTCCTGGACCTTGAAGACATTGATCGCGAACAATTGCCGTCCGGCCAGCCGAAACATGAGAATTTCCAGGCGATTCTCACCCACCAGTTGCGTGCGTTGGTCTACCGTGTCGAGAATGCCGGCCATTTAATGACTCCTGGGCTTGTTCTGATGAATTCACTAAAGGGAGTTATCGGCTGTTTTTGCCGGATCTTGACTCCCAGACAAAATGCCACGACCAAGCATTGATGCCACATTAACATCATGCTTTACTGGCTCCGTGATTTTCATCTGCTTCATTCCCTGCCGCGCGACCTCGGTTTGCACGTAAGGTTCCCCTGCGTAAGGGATTCCCCTAGTAACAATCAGGCCCAACCTGATATTCGCAATATCCAATAGCCATTAATGTGACGCCATTCTCATTGCATGAATGGAGTCAGGCTTTTGTGTGCAATCGCAGGTCAGTGGCCATCCAACCTCTCGAGTTCCCTGTCGGCGCTCAAACCTGCCAGAGCGCGATCTCACAAGGGCATGGCAGCGCCGGGACACGTAGGGTTCCCATCGGCATACACGACATTCCCTTATCTGACATGACGTTGTGGAGATAAACATGCCGAACGACACCAAAGAGTGGGCTCAACGATTTCCAGAGTTTCTCGTCGAGGCTGAAACACTCTTGACCAAATCCGAGGAATGCCTGAGTCATTTGCAACTGATCAGCAATGACAAGGACGCCATCGATTGCATGCTCAGCACCCTTCTCAAGCTGTCCAGCAAGGCCGATGCCCTGGCATTGGCGGCGGTCTCGGAGTTCTCGCTGCATATTCATGGATTGCTGAGCCACGCGCAGAACCACATCGACCTGCACGATCAAGCCCTGGATGCACTCAAGGACTGCTTCACATTACTGGCCTGGCAACTCGAACTCATCGATCAGACTACCGGCCAACTCGGTCTCGATGACAGTGAACAGACCTCGCTAATTGAAGCATTTGCGTTTCAAGTGGGGTAAAGTCAGTTTCAGCCGCCCAGCCACTCCAGACCGTTCAGGCTCGTTTCGTTCTCGGAACGACCAGCTTAAAATCACCAGCTTCTAGCCGTATTGCGCTTTTTATTGCCATGACGCCCGCCGTAATTTGATGCGCTCGTCGCAATTGAATATTTCATACCCGTCGATGACAGCTCTGAACAAATACCCCCTGACTCGACCTCAGATAGTACTGTCAGGTAATCGCTATCTTTTCACGATAAAAATTCGACGCCTTTTCCATTATGGAACTATTGTCCAAAAACTATATTCCTGTCTGTGTAGCGCTATATACCGAACGCGACCAACGGTATCTTAAGTGGTATTATGCCGACCATTAGTTGACGTCAATTAATGACAGAGTGATTCCACACGAGCACATTGAAGGCTGTAATTTCGAGCACTGCACCGCAGCCATTTGAAGGCGACTTCACAACAGATTTCCACCCAGAGACCCGTCAGCCCTTATGGCCGGTCTGCCCGCAGCGAACATCCATTGGCTCCATCCGCTATGTACGCCAGCCTCAAGTCAATTACCCTTTGGCCGCCTTCCCGAAAAAACGCGCGCCGGTTCACGCTTTTACTGTGCATCTGCTCGGCGCTCGGCAGCCTGCTGGTCTACAGTCTGTCCATGCCTCTGCCGGTGAGTTTGCTGGCACTCAATAGTGCGGCGTTGACCTGTGTCTGGGTGGGACATCGCCTCTCGCGAAAATCGATAAAGTTTCAACCTCAAGAACTGGCTGACCGTCTGCTGCAAGTGCAGGAAAACGAACGCCACCGGCTCAGTCGTGAGTTGCATGATGACATCGGTCAATTGCTGACCGCCGCCAAACTTCAAAGTGAATGGCTCAAACGACGATTGCCCGAAGAACTGCAGGGGCAGTGTTCGGTACTCTGCGATACGCTGGACGAAACCCTGACCAAGGTTCGTGACGTTTCGGCCATCCTGAATCCGCGGCAACTGGCCAGTCTCGGGCTGGAAGCCAGTTTGCGTGCGCATTTGCTCAGGACCCTGGCCAATACCTCCGTGCACTGGAGCCTGGAATGCCATCAACGCTTGACAGGCATTCCGGAAGAAATGGCAGTGGCGGCTTTTCGAATCACTCAAGAAGCGATTACCAATATACTGCGTCACGCCGAGGCCAGTAATCTGTTAGTCCGCCTGCAACGCCTGCCCCAGGGCCTGACGCTGTTGATCAGCGATGACGGCCTGGGTTTCTCACCCGCGGCAGATCCCGCACGCGAGGGGCAACGCGGAATGGCCGGGATGTCGGAACGGATCGATCATTTGGGTGGCACACTGACCGTGACCAGCGAACCGGGCAAAGGCACTCAAATAGAAGCACTCTTCCCCTGGGCGCCGCGTGCGCTGGAACGGGCCAGTACGAATAAGGTTATGCATTGACTTGTAACTTACTTCTGGTGGACGACCACTCGCTTATCAGGGCTGGCGTGCGCGCTCTGGTGCTGGATATTCCCGGCTATGCGGTAATCGGGGAGGCCAATGATGGCTCGCAGTTGGTCGAGATGGTCGAGCTGCTATCCCCGGACATCATTCTGCTGGATATTTCCATGAAGCAAACCGATGGCCTTGAAGCCTTGCAGCGACTCAAAAGAGTACGCCCGCAGTGCAAAGTGCTCATCTTGTCGATGCACACCGACCCGGCGCTCATCATGCAGGCATTGGAATCAGGGGCTCATGGCTACCTGCTCAAGGACACCACGGCCAGCGAACTCGAGCATGCGCTGGATGCCTTGCGCAATAACGAACGCTACCTGAGCCCGGCCATTGCTCATACCGTCATCAACCAGGCGCTGACCCGACACCAGAAAAATCAGGCGCAAACCCAGGACTCGCACAACCTGACGGCACGTCAGCTGGAAATCCTGCGACTGATTGTCCGCGGAAAATCCACCCGGGAAATCGCCAATGGCCTGGGCCTGAGCATCAAGACCGTCGAAACCCACCGCTCGCAAATCATGAAACGCTTGCAGATCTACGATGTGGCCGGCCTGGTGCTGTTCGCCGTACGCGAGCAAATCATCAGTCTGGACGATTAGCCGGATTCGAGACGCTCAGCAGCGGCGAACCCTCGGGCAAATGCACACGCAATGCCGCCGGACGCGCCGAGAAACGCAGACTATCGCCCTCCAGAGGTTCACCATCAAGGTTGATATAAAGCCCCTCCGAGACTTTGATCTCGACCCATGGCAAGCGAGCTCGCACAAACATGTTGTCGATTCCGAAGCCATCGGTCAGCAGGTCTTTCAAGGTACTGACCACCTCCTGTGGCGCGGGCAAAATGCTGATATCCAGCAGGCCATCGTCAGCCAGCGCCTGTGGGCACAACACATGACCACCGCCAGCCTGACGGCCATTGCCAATACCCAATGCCAACAATTCGCCGCTCCAGTGAAAATCCGGCCCCTGCAACTCGCCATAGGCCGCATGCAACTCACTGAAGCGCGATAAACCCGTGAAGAGATAAGCGGCGCCTCCGAGAATTTTTTTCAGATCCTCGGAGGTGTTGGCCGTGACCTGACTGCCAAAGCCGCCCGTGGCCATGTTCAGGAAAACTTGCCCGCCGACTTCTCCCAGATCAATGGCTCGCGGGGCAGTCTCCAGAAGGTCCAACGCCTGAGCGGGCTCCAGAGGCACACCGGCAGCGCGGGCAAAATCGTTGGCGGTGCCCAAGGGCAAAAGCACCAGACTGGCCTGCGTCGAATGCGCCGCCATGGCTTCGGCAATATCACGCAAGGTCCCATCACCGCCGCCGGCAATCAGCTGTGTATAGCCTGCCGCCAGCGCTTCTTCTACCAACCGCTGCGCATCACCGGCCTCCCAAGTCAGTCGAACAGCCAGTTCCCAGCCCTGCTGGCGCTTGCCTTCGACAGCTGCACGGACCTCCTCATTGGGGGCCTGCTTGCCATGCAGAATCAACAGCGCCTTGCGCTCACTCATTTTTGCCACTCCCGAATCCGCAATCTCATGGGATATGTTGACCTCGCAGCCCCTTATAAAAGTCGCAAGAATTTGAATTATTTCCAGGGGAAGGAAACGTGAGTCCTACAGAGTGGTGTTTTTTCTTACAAAACGTGAGGAATCGGCTCAATTGACCCACCTGGGCAATTGGTACACCGTTGTGTCTCGGTTATCAGTCATCACCCGTTAATTGGACACAGGGACGTGAAAAACAATGAATAGAACCCCCTCAGGAACCTCAAAAAGCGCAAGCAATGGTATCGACCACTTGAATGGTTTAACGCAAGGAGCCAACTCCTCCATGCAAAACAATGAACTCAGACTACCGGTAACTCCGGTCGCGCCGTTCGCAGAAAATCGCGCCAATCATCAGGCTGAACTCAAAAACAGCGCAAAGCCCGCCGGAGAAGTCGATATGGAACCTCGCATCATTGAACTGGAAGCACACCTCAAGTACATCCGAAGAGACATGGATGAAGTCCGGGATGACGTCAAATCCATCAAACACAGGCTTGCCTATTCAGCTGGCGGAACAGCCGTGATCCTGGGACTTCTGGCCTGGATCGCCAACAGCCGCTTCGACCAGGTCGTGACACTTCTGGCACATTAAGGAATGGTCATGCATGCAAGCCCAAGGCGATGACCCGGGCTTGCGTGGCAAAACCAGCGCCAACTCAGCTCAAGACTTCACTCAGCGGGATGAAGCTCACCCAATCACCCTCGATCAGCGTACGGCCCTCCAGCACTTCAACCAGGCCGTCAGCCCAGGCTGCACTGCGCAGTACGCCAGAACTCTGATTCCTGTAGATGATTGCCCGGCCATTCTCCAGACGTCCGCGCAAGTACTCACGTCGGTTACCGGCCTTTGGCCAGACAAACCCTGCCGGCACCTGAAACTTCAGGGGCTCAACCTCTTTGACGCCTTGGCGGCGCAAAAGGTAGGGCCTAGCCAACAGAGCAAAAGTCACCAGTGTCGACGCCGGATTGCCGGGTAAACCAATCACAGGCACGCCACGAAAATGCCCGAACGTCAGTGGTTTGCCTGGTTTGATGGCAAGCTTCCACAGAGTCAATTCGCCCTCTTCCCGCAAGGCAATGCCCAGAAAGTCGGCCTCTCCCACCGATACACCGCCGGTCGAGAGAATCAGGTCGACATCCTTCAACTCGCCAAGGCGGGCACGAGTGGTCGCTAAATCATCGGGAAGAATCCCGGCATCGATCACCTCACACCCCAAGCGCTGTAACCAGCTGCAGAGCAATACTCGATTACTGTTATAGATCTGTCCCGGCCCAAGGGCCTTGCCTGGCTCAATCAGCTCATCACCGGTAGACAAAACCGCAACACGAACCTTGCGAACCACCTCCAGCTCAGCGCATCCCAGCGACGCCGCCAGCCCCTGCTCGATAGGCCCCAAACGCGTTCCCGCGGGCAAGATCAGCTCACCGACGGTGGCTTCCTGACCTTGTGGACGGATGTTCTGTCCTGGGGTCATGGTCTCGGTGAAACGTACCCGCTCATCCGCCTGAACCTCGGCGTTCTCTTGCATCTCGACACAGTCGGCACCTGCGGGCACAGGCGCGCCGGTGAAGATCCGCGCACAGGTACCCGGCTTCAAGGGCTCCGGGGCCTGGCCTGCAAAAATCTTCTGACTGACCACCAACGGCTCTCCCGTCCAGTCGGCCAGGTGCAAGGCATAACCGTCCATGGCACTGTTGGGCCAAGGCGGCAAATCAAGTGTCGAGACCAGGTCAGTGGCCAGTACACGCCCCTGAACCTGCACCAACGGCAAGCGTTCGTGTTCATCAATCTTCGAGGCGTCGGCCATTTCCAGTAAACGCGCCAGTGCTTCCTCGACAGCCATCAGGTTGCCAGTCTTGCCTGGCTTACCCGCGGGATTCACAGGGTGCCGCCTGTTTCAGATGGGCCACGAAATTGCACGGACGGTGACGCGAATCCAGTTGCTCGGCGAGAATGCCATCCCAACCGGTGCGCACCGCATTGGTCGAGCCGGGTAAACAGCACACCAGCGTGCCATTGGCCAGACCGGCCAAGGCCCGGGACTGAACCGTCGAGGTGCCAATATCCGCGACCGATATCTGCCGGAACAATTCACCAAAACCATCGACTTGCTTATCCAGCAGGCAACTCACGGCTTCGGGCGTGCTGTCGCGACCGGTGAACCCGGTACCGCCGGTGATCAACACCACTTGCACGACCTCATCGGCAATCCAGCTGGCGACTTGCGCGCGAATTTTGTAGAGGTCATCTTTAAGCAGTACACGGGCCGCCAGGTTATGACCGGCAGCGCTCAAACGGTCGACGAAGACCTGGCCTGAGGTATCGGTTTCCAGGGTACGGGTATCGCTGACAGTCAGCACCGCGATATTGAGCGGTGCGAAAGGTACATCAGCCTTGGCTTTCATAGGCTCGTCCAGTTGTAGGAGAAACAGCCCGGTGTTATATCACAGCGCCTCATTTTTTCGCCGCCCCCATGGAGAAGTGCGATGACCTCGAATACACCTCTGCCGCCTTGCTCCATTCTGCTCCTGGCCGGCGGCCGTGGCCAACGCATGGGCGGTCAGGACAAGGGGTTGCTGGATTGGCACGGCGAACCGCTGATCGCCCATCTGCACCGCAAGACGCGCCCGCTGAGTGATGACCTGATCATCTCCTGCAACAGAAACCTGGAAAAATATGCGCCTTATGCGGATCAGTTGGTCCATGACGACGAAGGCGACTTTCCAGGACCATTGGCCGGTATTCGCGCAGGCTTGAAAGCCGCCCGCCACACTCACTTACTGGTGCTGCCCTGCGATGTACCACGCATCGATGCCGCGCTGCTCCAGAACATGCGTGAAACCGCCGGACAGCATCCGGACAAACCGTTGATGCTGCGCCATGGCGAACATTGGGAACCCTTGCTGTGCATCATTCCTGTCGCGCTTTCAGCGGCTTTCGAGACCGCCTGGAACGAAGGCGAGCGCAGCCCGGGTCGCCTTATGCGCAAGCTGGGCGCCACAGCCCTGCAATGCCCGGACAACGACCCTCGCCTGGCCAATCTCAATACGCCGGAACTGTTAGGCACACACCACACTGTGTCAGACTGACATGCGAAGGAACTTGCGTGCGTTGTACACGTCTCAAGCTCGGCAACCAAAAGAATTCCCATTCGGAGACACACCCATGACCCAACGGACCCTCGCCACTTTCATGCTCGCACTGGGCCTTGCGACCCTCGCCGGTTGCGCATCGCCTACAGTGATCACCTTGAATGACGGTCGAGAAATCCAGGCTGTCGACGCGCCTAAGTACGATGAAGAATCGGGCTTTTACGAATTCGAACAACTGGATGGCAAGCACACCCGCGTCAATAAAGATCAGGTCCGTACCGTTAAAGATCTGTAATCTTTGCGGCGACAACCGGATACAGAAAAGCCCGCTTTATAAAGCGGGCTTTTTCGTGGCTGAAGAAAAGCAGAGTCGTTAGACCTGTGATCACCACTGCAAGGTGATAGTGCTTTCGAATTCTCTTTCCTGCCCCGTGACCGGATCGACAAATCGCAGCCCTTGGGCCAACAGCTTCAAGGGGTTGGCATAGTCATCTTCAACGTCCTTGAGCACCTGCGGATAGAACGGATCATTGCAGATGCTGGCCCCCAGAGCTGTCATGTGAACTCGCAACTGATGTTTCTTGCCCGTCACCGGGTACAGAGCATACCGCCAGAGTTCACCATTTTTTTCCCTGACCTCGACAGCCGTCTCGGTGTTGCTGAGGCCCGGACCTTCTTGCATGCGAAAAAACGGCTCGCCATCGATAAGTCGACTTTTATGGACCAGCGGAAAGGAGTGTTCTGGCAATGCCCGGGCGATTGCCTCATAGCGCTTTTCGATCTGGCGTGCAGGAAACAAGGATTGATACGCCGACCGACTCTGAGGGTTGGCTGAAAACAGTACCAGCCCCGCCGTATGCCGGTCGATCCGATGCAAAGGCACCAAGTGCGGGTTATCCAGGCGACGGATCAGGCGCCGTAGCAATGTCTGCTCAACGTATTCACCCGCCGGCGTCACAGGGAGAAAGTGCGGTTTGTCCGCCACCACCAGATGCTCGTCGGCGTAGAGGATCGACTCCACCACCGGGATCGGTTTTTCGTCCGGTACTTCACGGAAATAATGAATCCTCAGACCTTCCTTATAAGGC
The DNA here is from genome assembly GCF_000512695.2 of Pseudomonas sp. QTF5. Classification (GTDB taxonomy): domain Bacteria; phylum Pseudomonadota; class Gammaproteobacteria; order Pseudomonadales; family Pseudomonadaceae; genus Aquipseudomonas. The sequence continues at coordinate 60,316 of NZ_AZRW02000017.1, forward strand.
AGATCCAGGGCGATCGGCAGGCCTTGCCCATCGAGGACACGACCGCGCGCAATTCTGTCCAGCCATTGTTCACGACCGATGGCGCTGAAGTGTTCGCACAGGCAATCGAGTACGGTCTGCCACGGCCCAGGCGGCAGATAGAGCGTGCTGGCCTGGTTGTGTGCAGCAGAAAAAGATGAAGTGGACATACGAAAAGCTCTAACCCTCAATACAGAGCGGCATTATCCAACAGTGGCCGGAACGAACCTAGAAGAGAATCCTCAGGCCGGTATCGACTGTGTTCGAGCGGCCGCTTCGGTGAACTCCTTGAGCCAGCGCAGCACATCGACCGCTTCCCAGCGCCCCGGATCATAAAGCGCATACAACAACCCCTGATAACCCACGACATCCAGTTGTCGGTGATAGCCCGCACGCTGGAACAAGGCTTCGATTTCGGCGAAACAGGTATTGAAATGCAATTTGTTGAAGGGCGTTTTCCCCTCCGTGACCAAGCCATCCAGACGCAATTCGAGGACGGCCTCGCGCACCACGTCCGCCGACATCCGGTTCACGCTGTTCTTCAATTGTTCGACATTGACCATGATTCATCCCTCTTGCACCCGACTTGCCTGCTCAAACCCGAAAACCAGCGGCGGCAAGGCAGCATCACGAATAACTGTATACGCATACAGTATCCGAATAACATCGGTTAAGCCAAGGTATCAATCATAAAGTTCGACACGCGGGAACACCGTCACCGTCCCTCCTACCGCAGGAACGCCACCACTTCATCGGCACCGAACGGCCAGCCCAGCTCAGCGCCGGTATCGACCCGTCGTAACACCGGAATACGCAGACTGTAAGCTTCGAACCAGGTTTCATCGTCAGCGATATCCACCAGCTCCACCAACAGACCACGCTCGACAAATTCCATCAGCATGGCTTCGGCGAGTTCACAGAGATGGCAACCAACGGTGCCGAACAGCTGACATTCAGGAGGCATGACGACAAGACCAAACGAAGTAAGCGCTCATTCTAGGCCCGCTATCAAAAGCAGTCGAGCCGATGCCCGATCTGTCTGAGCAATGGCTGATTTCAAGAGATTTCGGCAAACTCCTGACGCACATCATTCGCCTCAACTGTCATTTGCGCGATGCTCGCGTCTTTTTTGCCTCTACGCTTGAGTAGTCAGAACCCTCACCGGAGTTTTTTGTGTTCGCCAATCTGTTGATCATCTTCACCTCCTCTCTGGTGGTGATTGCACTGTTCCAGCGCCTGCGCTTGCCACCGGTGCTGGGCTACCTGTGCGTAGGGCTGATGATCGGGCCGACCGCGTTCAACTGGGTGAATGAAAGCGAAGAGTTGCCCGACCTTGCCGAGTTGGGCGTGGTGTTCTTGCTGTTCTCCCTCGGGCTTGAGTTTTCCCTGTCGAAAATGCTCGCACTGCGCCAAGTGGTTTTTGGCCTGGGCAGCCTGCAAGTGCTGTTTTCCGGGATAGTGCTGGGGGGGTGCTGATGCTGTTTGGCATGCCAACCATACCTGCACTGTTACTCGGTGCCGGTTTGGCGCTGTCGTCCACCGCCATTGTCAGCAAGGAGTTGAGCAGCCTCGGTGAGCTTTTCAGCCGCCACGGCCAGAATGCCATCGCCGTGCTGTTGTTCCAGGACGTGGTCGCGGTGTTGCTACTGACCCTGGTGCCGGTGTTCGCCGGCACCAGCGACCAGGTTTGGTATTGGGCTCTGCCATTGACTCTGGGCAAGACCATGGTGCTGTTCGTCGGGCTGCTGCTGGTCAGTCGCTGGTTTCTGCCACGCCTGTTTCATGAAGTCGCCGCGTCCCGGTCCGCGGAGCTGTTCGTGCTGTTGGCGCTGGTGATCGTTCTGCTGACGGCCTGGCTGACTCACCTGCTCGGCCTCTCTCCAGCCCTGGGCGCCTTTCTCGCCGGCATGCTACTGGGGGAAAGCCACTACCGGCATCAGATCGAGGCGGACATCCGTCCGTTCCGCGACATTCTGCTCGGGGTGTTCTTCGTCAGCATCGGCATGCTGATCGACTTGCGCTTGTTTGCCAGCCACGGCCTGCTGATTCTCGGTCTGACGCTGGGGTTGCTGCTAATCAAAGGCACCGTGGTCGCGCTGCTGGTCAAATGGCGCGGCAGCGATGTCGAAACCGCCTGGCGCAGCGGCCTGGCATTGGCTCAAGGGGGCGAATTCTGCTTTGCCCTGATGACGCAGATGCAGCAGAACAAACTGATGCCCGCCGACTTCGGTGGCCTGCTGCTGGCCGCCACGTTCTGCTCGATGCTGGTGACGCCTTTACTGCTGCGCGCCGCTCCCCACATCGCCACACGTTTGCACCACAAGCCCAACGAAGAAGCCGAGCTCGAAGAAATCAGCGCGCTCAACGCTGGCTTGCACAATCACGTAGTGATTTGTGGCTACGGCCGCGTAGGCCAGTCCATCGGGCGCGTCCTGCGTAATGTAGATCAGCCTTACATTGCGCTGGATACCGACCCGGTGCGGGTTCAGGAAGCAGCGGTCAATGACAGCTGTGTTCATTACGGCGACTCACGTCGCGGCGAGCTGCTGGTCGCGATAGGGCTGGAACGCGCCAGACTGCTGGTGGTCGCCGTGGACAAGACGGACATCGCACTGTTGATACTCAAGGAGGCACGCCGGTTCAACCCTAGCGTGTCGATCCTGGTGCGCACACGGGACGACAGTCAGTTGGCCGAGTTGAAGGCGGCGGGCGCCAGCGAAGTCGTACCCGAGTTGCTGGAGTCGAGCCTGATGCTCGCCTCCCACGCGCTGATCATGCTGGGCATACCCGGCCAGCAGGTGCGAGACCGGGTCGACCAGGTACGGCGTGACCGCTATCGCCTGCTGCACGGTTTTTACCCCGGCGCTGACGATGAGGAACGGTGATTCAATCCTGACTCACGGCACCGATCTTGTGCACCGACAAGTCCGCGCCGTGATATTCCTCTTCCTGGCTCAAGCGCAGACCATGGAACGTCTTGATCGCGCCGTACACCGCAAAACCGCCGGCCAGCGCTACGATCACCCCCAGAGCAGTGCCGATCAACTGACTGATCAGGCTCACGCCCCCCAAACCACCCAAGGCGGTTTGACCGAAGATGCCACAAGCGATTCCGCCCCAGACACCACACAGTCCATGCAAAGGCCAGACGCCCAGCACATCGTCGATATGCCATTTGCCTTGGGCGGCGGTAAAGCACCAGACAAACAGTGCCCCGGCGATGGCTCCGGTCACCAATGCGCCGATCGGGTGCATCAGATCCGAGCCGGCGCAGATCGCCACCAGTCCGGCCAATGGGCCGTTATGCAGAAAGCCCGGGTCATTGCGCCCGATGATCAACGCCGCCACGGTGCCGCCGACCATGGCCATCAGCGAGTTCACCGCCACGAGCCCGCTGACCCCTTGCAGCGTCTGGGCGCTCATCACGTTGAAGCCGAACCAGCCGACGATCAAAATCCACGAACCCAACGCGAGAAAGGGAATGCTCGACGGCGCGAATGCCACCAGTCGTCCGTCGCGATAGCGACCTTGCCTTGGCCCGAGCAACAACACCGCCGCGAGTGCCAGCCAGCCGCCCATGGCGTGAACCACCACAGAGCCTGCGAAGTCATGGAAGCTGGCGCCGAAGCGTTCCAGCAACCAGGCTTGCAGACCAAAGTTGCCATTCCAGATCATGCCTTCGAAGAAGGGATAGATAAATGCCACGATCAGCGCCGTCGCACACAACTGAGGGGCGAACCGGGCGCGCTCGGCGATGCCTCCGGAAATGATTGCCGGTATCGCCGCAGCAAAGGTCAACAAAAAGAAAAATTTCACCAGCCCATAGCCATGATCGGCAGTGATCACCGCCGCCGGCTGCATGAAAGTGACCCCGTAGGAAATCCAATAGCCTATAAAGAAGTAGGCCAGGGTCGAAATGGCGAAGTCGCTGAGGATCTTCGACAAGGCGTTGACCTGGTTCTTTTGTCGAACCGTACCCACCTCGAGAAAGGCGAAACCGGCGTGCATGGCCAGAACCATGACCGCACCGATAAGGATGAACAACGTGTTGGAGCTATGGACCAGACTGTCCACAGCACTTTGCAGATTTTCCATGGATTGGCAGACCTGAAGGCTGAAAAAGCACCAAAGCAGTTCGCGCAGATGGCTCGCGCACCAAGTTGCAGCTTATCCAGACTGAAGCGTTGATCCGGATGAACCGCTTTGGCGCACAAGAACGGAGCCTTTGCGCGAGTTTTGATTATTTGAGTTAAGGTTTTCCTGAAATCATGCCCAGCAACAGCGCAATGGCGCAGGCTGACGCACCACGACACAGCAAAAGTTGTACCAGTCATTTGTACTGAACCTTCACGCAAGGCTCATACTCGAACGCTTCAGAAGCCACTCACGGAGATCACCAATGGCACGCACCACAGCAAAGACTGCTCAAGAAGTTCTGATGGAAGATTTTCAGACGCTGGTCACCGACACCGAAAGGTTGCTGGAACACACCAAATCCCTGGCTGGCGATCAAGCCGATGAATTGCGCCAGCAGATCCATGACAGTCTGCTGCGCGCGCGGGAAACCCTGAGATTGACCGAAGACTCTGTGCGCGAGCGCGGCAAAGCCGCTGTCACCGCCACGGAAGATTACGTCCAGGCCAATCCATGGCAATCGGTCGGAATCGCGGCTGGCGTGGGTTTTCTGATCGGCCTGCTAGCCACTCGGCGCTGATATGGCGATCGGCGAATCCGGCCCGTCCGCGACGGGCACCGGCTCATCACCGCGGCGCCTCGGTGCCGCGTTTCTTGGACTGCTGCACAGTCATGTCGAACTGTTCGGCATTGAATTGCAGGAACAAAAAGCACGCACCGTAAGCCTGTTGCTGTTTGCAGGCTTGACGCTGGTCTTTGCCTTGTTATTGCTGGTGGGCTTGTCGACGCTGGTGTTGATCCTGTTTTGGGACACCTATCGCCTGGCAGCAATCATCGGGCTCTGTGTGTTCTATACCCTCGCAGCGTTGTTCTGTGCGATGCGCTTGAGAGCAGCGATTTTCGATGAATCCTCGCCCTTCCATGGCACCCTGGAAGAGTTGACCAATGATCGGGAGCGTCTGTTGCCATGAGCATGTCTGAACTTCCCCGCAACAGCTCGCGCACGGAAATGCGCAAGGCGCTGATTCGCCTGCGTATGGAAATGCATCGCCAGGAAATTCGCCACGAATCCCAACACCTGCTGCACCCCCTGCAACGGGTGCGTGGCATGACGCAAAACCTGCAAGATGGCCTCGGCATCAAACACGCCCCGCTCTGGGGCATCGCGGCCGTGATCGGGTTGGGCTTTCTGACCGGCAAGGGTGCCAAGGGTGGCGGTATCGGCAGCCTGACTCGGCTGGCTCGCCTGGGCGTCACGCTGGGGCCACTGATCAAGCTGATTATGCAAAGCGCTTCGCGCAAACCTTAATCAGCCCTGTCTGGCTGCATTCTTGCTATACCTGCGGGATTGACCTCTTTAACCAGAGGTTGATCCTGCGTGCCTGCCTGGTGTCCAGGTTTACCCGGAACAAAACCTTACGGCAAGCGACTGCTGCTCATTGATATCAGTGCCGCAGGGTTGTAGTTCTCCTTGCAGGTATCAGCGCGAACCCGGAAGCTAGGGGATCAGTCACCTGACGGAGAAACCAGCCTTGGATTGGCAAACCCTGCTCACCCGCGAACGCCTCGGAAAGCCTGTGCACAGCCCGGAAGAACTCGGCCGCAGCCCTTTCCATAAAGACCACGACCGCATCATTTTCTCGGGCGCGTTTCGTCGTCTCGGACGCAAGACCCAGGTCCATCCGGTCTCCAGCAACGATCACATCCACACGCGCCTGACCCACTCGCTGGAAGTCAGCTGTGTCGGCCGTTCGCTGGGCATGCGTGTCGGTGAAACCATCCGTAGCGCCCTGCCCGACTGGTGCGAACCGAGCGACCTGGGAATGGTGGTGCAATCAGCTTGCCTGGCCCATGACATCGGTAATCCGCCCTTCGGTCATTCCGGTGAAGACGCCATCCGCCACTGGTTCCAGCAGGCCGCAGGTCGTGGCTGGCTGGATGCCATGAGCGAAACCGAACGCAATGACTTCCTCAATTTCGAAGGCAATGCCCAAGGTTTCCGGGTGCTTACCCAGCTTGAATACCACCAGTTCGAAGGGGGAACCCGGCTGACCTACGCCACGCTGGGCACCTACCTGAAATACCCGTGGACTGCTCGACACGCCGACTCACTGGGCTACAAGAAGCACAAGTTCGGCTGCTACCAGAGCGAACTGCCGCTATTGGAACAGATCGCTCATAAACTCGGCCTGCCCCAGCTGGACGAACAGCGCTGGGCGCGCCATCCGCTGGTGTACCTGATGGAGGCCGCCGACGATATCTGCTACGCGCTGATCGATCTGGAAGATGGCCTGGAAATGGAGCTGTTGGAGTATGCCGAAGTCGAATCCCTGCTGCTGGACCTGGTGGGCGACGATCTCCCGGAAACCTATCGCCAGCTCGGTCCACAGGATTCGCGTCGACGTAAGCTGGCGATTTTGCGGGGCAAAGCCATCGAACACCTGACCAACGCAGCAGCCCGAGCGTTCGTTGAGCAACAGGATGCGCTGCTGGCCGGCACGCTGCCTGGCGATCTGGTGGAACACATGCATGGCCCCGCCAAACGCTGCGTCTTGAATGCCAAGGACATGGCGCGCAAAAAAATCTTCCAGGACAAGCGCAAGACACTCCACGAAATAGGCGCCTACACCACCCTGGAAATCCTGCTCAACGCCTTTTGCGGCGCGGCACTGGAACAGCACAACGGCCGTACGCCCTCCTTCAAGAACCGCCGCATACTCGACCTGTTGGGCAACAATGCGCCCGATCCTCATGGCCCTTTACACACCTCCTTCTTGCGCATGATTGATTTCATCGCCGGTATGACCGACAGCTATGCCGGTGAAATGGCGCTGGAAATGACCGGTCGTTCAAGCCACCGATAAAAATGTATCGATCAGCCGTGCCAGAGAACGCTGAACGGCTGATCGAACTCCTCGACATTCATCTGTATTTCAACGTCGACAGAATCGCCCTACACCCTGTGCAGAGCTGACTGATCGATTGTTCGACCGTCTCGCGCAATAATCACATTCCCCGGCTCGACAGATGACGCATGAAAACTCCTATGTTCAAACATGATTGGCGCATCTTGCTGGTGGAAGATCATCCCTTTCAGCTACGAGCGACTCAATACCTGCTGGAGAGTTATGGCTTCACCCAACTGACCGCTACTGACAGTGCCGAAAGCGCTTTGCAACATATGCTCAACGCTGCGCAACCATTCGATATTCTTCTGTGCGATCAATGCCTGCCCGACCTTCCAGGCATTGATTTGATCGAATACGCCAGTCGCCGGGGGATGATCAGACAGGCAATACTTCTGAGCAGCCTGACATCCGACGAACTGGACAAACTTAAAGTAATGGCTTACGAACATCGACTACCCTTGCTCGGTTACTTGATCAAGCCATTGAAACAATCAGACTTCAGAAACTTATTGACCTTGGCTTTACTATAAAAACGCAAAAACCCAAACACACTAAAACAATGATCAACGCATAGATTCAAACCTCTAACTCAACGCTTTCAACCTCTTGATTACTCCTACCGAACATTCGCCTTTCCTCATGCAAAACCTAGTTGATACGTAGTCCTATTCTTCTTCAGTTGTAGGACTTTTCCTATATTGCTGCTACAGCCCCCTCAGTTCATGCGGCCCCTCAACTATCTGAGCTAAGGTGCGCGCTTTATTTGTGCACGTATGGGATTTGATTATGAACTCCGTTTTTATTGTCGACGATCACCCTGTCATCCGTCTTGCCGTTCGAATGCTGCTGGAACATGAAGGTTACAAAGTCGTCGGCGAAACTGACAATGGGGTCGATGCAATGCAGATGGTTCGCGAATGCATGCCTGACCTGATCATTCTCGACATCAGCATTCCCAAACTGGATGGTCTGGAAGTTCTTGCCCGTTTCAACGCCATGAGCACCCCTCTCAAAACTCTTGTATTAACTGCACAGTGTCCGACACTTTTCGGTATTCGCTGCATGCAGTCCGGCGCATCGGGCTATGTATGCAAACAGGAAGACCTCAGTGAACTGATGAGTGCGATCAAAGCGGTCTTATCAGGTTACAACTACTTCCCCAGTCAAGCCTTGAACCCTGTTCGTCGCGACGACGCGCGCTGGGCCGACCTGGAATTATTTAAATCCGTTAATGATCGAGAACTGATGGTATTACAGCTTTTCGCCCAGGGTCGTACCAACAAGGAAATTGCCAAGGGGATGTTTCTCAGCAACAAGACGGTCAGCACTTATAAAAAACGACTCATGCAAAAACTCAAGGCCAAATCCCTGGTTGAACTCATCGATATGGCAAAACGTAATGCGTTAGTGTGAGAAACAGGATGCCCAGCCGCTTTAAAGATTATCTAATACTCATGGCCGCGGGTTTGTGCCTGAGCACCTCGGTACCCGCAGCTCAGACAGTCAGCGAGCACTACACCCTGCTCAGTCGCTCGACGGTCGGGCACATGGAAGTCCCACTGGATACCTCACAACGACAATGGGTTAAAGACAAACGTGAATTGATCCTGGGTACATCGGCCCCGGATTATCCTCCCTTCGACCTGACCCTCAGCGGCCACGATTATGAAGGTTTCACCGCTGATTACGCAGGCATCCTCGGCAAGGCCATAGGGTTGCCGGTCAAGGTTCAGCGCTTCGCCTCCCGAGGGGCCGCGATCGAGGCGCTGGAAAAAGGCCAGATCGACATGCTCGGCACCGCCAATGGGTTCGAGGCCAACAATGCCGACATTGCCCTTTCCACACCTTATGCGGTGGATCAACCGGTACTGGTGACACGAGAAGGAGAAACCAGATCGCTGACCGATGGACTTGCCGGCATGCGACTCAGCATGGTGTATCACTATCTGCCTCTGGATGAGGTCAGGGCGCTGTATCCGCAGGCAATCATCACCTCCTACCCGTCCTACCAGAATGCAATCAATGCGGTCGCCTTCGACCAGGCCGACGTTTTTCTCGGCGACACCATTTCAACACACTACATGATCAACAAGGGGTATCTGAACAACATCCGCATGGCCAACTTCGGTAAACACGAAGCCCATGGTTTCAGTTTTGCCGTGCAAAAGGGCAACCCGGATCTGCTCGGGATCATCAACGCGGTACTCAAGACCATCCCCACCAGCGAGCGAGAAAACATTGCCAAACGCTGGAGTGCCGGCAGCGACATTCTTCTCACCGATCAAAAACTGCAACTCAGCCACCGCGAAGAGCGCTGGCTGGCACAACATCCGGTCGTACGCGTCGCGGTCAATGAAGCGTTTGCGCCGCTGACGTTTTTCGACAGCGAGCAACTTTCGGGGTGTCACAGCTGACCTGCTCGAGTTGATCAGATTGCGCACCGGTTTACGTTTCGAGATCCAGCGCAGCCGAAGCGATGACAAGATGATCGAGCAGATCGCCAACCATCAGGCCGACCTGATCGCCGCCCTACTCCCCAGTGCTCAACGTGAAACGACGTTGAACTTCAGCCGCCCCTACCTGGAAAACTCCTTTGTGCTGCTGACGCGCAAAGCGGCCGACAGCCCGACAAACCTCACGCAATTGCAGGACAAACGCCTGGCCATCGCCCAGGGCAATCCTCTGGTGGATTACCTGCGCAGCGAATTTCCACGGATCAACCTGATTGAAACCCCGGACACGTTCAGTGCCGTGGAGTTGCTCGCCGAGGGCCGGGCCGAAGGTGCTGTGAACTCACTGGTGATCGCCAATTACTTCATCTCATCGCGGATCTTCGAACAGACACTTCAGATCAGCACCACCATCGGAACCCGTCAGGCCGCGTTTTCCCTGGCGACAGGGCGCGACGCCAAAGAACTGAATGGCATCCTCGACAAGGCACTGCTGAGCATCGCACCGGAAGAGCTGGGCATCATCAACAACCGCTGGCGTGGCTATTCAGCGGCCTCACAAAGTACCTGGCGCAACTATCACCGCGTGTTCTATCAGATCGTTATCAGTGCCGGTGTGTTACTGCTGATATCCATTGCCTGGAACGCCTATATGAGGCGCCAGATAAAACAGCGGCAGGCGGCCGAGCGTGCATTGAACGATCAACTGGAATTCATGCGATCGCTGGTCAATGGCACGCCTCATCCCATTTACGTACGCGATCGCCAGGGATTGCTGCAAAGCTGCAACGACAGTTATCTGGAAACCTTCTGCGCGAAACGCGAAGACATCATCGGTAAAGGCGTCATACAGGGCGCCCTCGGTAATGCCTTCGAAGCACGGGAATATCAGGCGGACTACCAGCGCGTCATGGCCGAGGGGACGCCGCTGATTCTCGACCGGCCGTTGCACATCGACGACCGCAAGCTGACGATCTATCACTGGATTCTTCCCTATCGAGACTCCAGCGGTGACGTGCAAGGCATCATTGGCGGCTGGATCGACATCAGCGAACGGCGGCAACTGTTCGATGAATTGCGGGCCGCGAAAGAGCAAGCCGATGCTGCCAATCGAGCTAAAAGCACCTTTCTGGCGACCATGAGCCATGAGATCCGCACGCCCATGAATGCAATCATCGGCATGCTCGAGCTGACGCTCAAACGTATCGATCACAGTCATCCGGATCGACCGGCCATCGACGTCGCGTACCACTCGGCGAAAGACCTGCTGGAACTGATCGGGGACATACTCGATATTGCGCGCATCGAATCCGGGCGTTTGAGCCTAAGCCCGGAGCGCGTCAATCTGGCTGAAACCGTAGCCTCGGTGGTGCGGATCTTCGACGGGCTGGCCCGGCAGAAAAATCTCGGATTGCAACTGCAGTTCAGCCCTGCCAAACCGGCGATCGATGTCCTGTTGGACCCAATGCGCTTCAAGCAGGTGCTGTCCAACCTGGTCAGCAATGCGATCAAGTTCACGCAACAGGGCCAAGTCAGGATCCGCGTAGAGTTGCAGCCGACCGACGAGTCCGACCGGGTCAACCTGCAATTGCTGGTTGAAGACAGTGGCGCAGGGATCAGCGAGCAGGATCAACAGCGGCTGTTCGAGCCTTTCGTTCAGGCCGATAACTCCGGCCAGTTAGCCCGAGGCGGTGCGGGACTGGGCTTGGTGATCAGCCGCAATCTGTGCGAAATGATGGGCGGCAATCTGCAATTGAACAGTCAGCCGGGAGTCGGCACACAAGTCCGGATTTCGCTGAACCTGGCGACCTTGCCGACGGAACGGCGGCCGGAGCCTGCCGAGCCGCAAATCCACCCGAGTACTACCCCCTTGAACGTTCTGGTGGTCGATGATCATCCGGCCAATCGCTTGCTCATGTGCCAGCAACTAGAGTTTCTGGGGCATCGATTCACTGTCGCAGCAGATGGCGAGACGGGCTTCGAGGCATGGAAGAATCAGCCATTCGATTTGGTGATTGCTGATTGCAACATGCCGATCATGAATGGATATGAGCTGGTCCGTGCCATTCGCCAACATGAACAGCACCTGCAGCGTCCTTCTTGTATCGTGCTGGGTTTCACCGCCAATGCGCAGCCGGAGGAAAGACAACGCTGCAAACTGGCCGGCATGAACGATTGCCTGTTCAAACCCCTCAGCCTGACGGCCTTGAGCCAATGGGTCGAAGGCATCACGCCGGCCCGCGAGCCGGCCTTCAGTCTGGAAGGATTGTACCTGTTGACCGGTGGCAACCCGACACTGAACCAGCGATTGTTGACCGAACTGCTGAACAGCAACCGCCTGGACCGCAAAGCGTTGCTGGCGTTATCCGCGTCAAAGGACCGGCAGTCACTCCTCGACATTGCTCACAAAATCAAGGGCGCGGCCCGAATCGTCCAGGCCTCCCGACTGATCGACAGCTGCGAGGCGCTCGAACAGGCCTGCAATAACAGATTCCACCACGATGAAGTGGCCGATTGCAGCAAGTCCATGGAGCGCGCCATGCTCGAACTGGAGCAATCATTGCAACAACAGATGGCACGCCATGACAAAAGCAGAATGAAGGAGCATTAACTATGCTTGGGGGCTGGTTCGGGCTGTTCATCAACGACGAAGTCTATTTGCAGTACACCAACCGTTTTCTCGACCCTCGACAAATTGATGCGGTCGACTCGTCAGCCTGCTGAACAGGGCCGGCTTGATAGCTTGATCAGCAGTCGGTCAGACGCAGGAAAATCGCCGCCAGTTGCTCGATACCGGCTTGATCTTGCGCGGTAAAACGCGCGAGTTTCGGGCTGTCGAGGTCCAGCACACCGATCAGTCGACCGTCCTTGACCAGCGGCACCACCAGCTCGCTGTTCGAGGCACTGTCGCACGCAATGTGCCCGGGGAACGCATGTACGTCTTCGACCCGCTGGGTCTGCAAGGTGGCCGCCGCCGCCCCGCACACACCGCGACCGAATGGAATCCGGACACAGGCGATCTGCCCCTGAAACGGGCCAAGCACCAGTTCCTCGTTGCGATTCAGGTAGAAACCGGCCCAGTTCAGGTCATCGAGCTGGTTGAACAGAAAGGCCGAAAATTGTGCGGCATTAGCGATAAAATCACGCTCGTCTGCCAGCAGTGATTCCAGCTGTGCCCATAGCATGCCGTAGCCCTCCAGGCCCTGGCCGCTCTTTTGTAAATCGATCATGCCTTGTGCTCCAGCAGCTTCAGCCCGACCCAATAGCGGGCAAATTGATACGCGCAACGTCCGTTGCGATTGCCCCGCCCCGTGGCCCAGCGCACTGCGAGTATGTCCAGCGCTTCGTCACGCTGCCACTCGAGGCCGGCCTTGTCGGCCAATTGGCCGATCCAGTGTTCGACGACGTTGAGGAAATGCTCCTGAGTAAACGGATAGAACGACAGCCACAGGCCAAAACGGTCCGACAGCGCGATCTTGTCTTCCACCGCCTCACTGGGATGGAGTTCGCCATCGACCCTTTTCCAGTTTTCGTTATCGCTTTCCTTTTCCGGCACCAGATGGCGACGGTTGGAAGTGGCGTACAGCAGAACGTTGTCTGGCGCCTGTTCGAGCGAACCATCGAGCACGCTCTTGAGCACGCGGTAATCACCCTCGCCCGACTCGAACGACAGGTCATCGCAGAACAGCACAAAGCGCTGAGGCAACTTGGCGATCTGCTCGACCACGCGCGGCAAGTCCGCCAGGTGGTCGCGTTCGATCTCGATCAGCCGCAGGCCGCTCGTGGCGTGTTCCGACAGCAAGGCGCGCACCAGCGACGATTTACCGGTGCCACGCGAGCCCCAGAGCAAAGCATGGTTGGCCGGCATACCGTCGAGAAACTGTCGGGTGTTGCGACCCAGTTGCTCCAGTTGCCGGTCAACGCCGATCAAGTCGGACAAACGCGTGTCCAGGCTGACTTGCAGCGGCAACAGAAAACCGCTGCGCCCCTCGCGCTGCCAGCGTGCGGCCAGGCAGTGCGTCCAGTCGATGGCTTGCCGAGGCGCGGGAAGCAGCGGCTCGATACGGGCCAGAACGGCATCGGCGCGTTCAAGAAAAGCATTCAATCGGGAATCCACGTCTTCTCCTCGAGCACATTCACGGTAATGATGGCGATACAGCGACGAAACACAGCGTCTACACCCCTTACAGGTGTTTTGCGAGAACATCGGAATCCATTGATGATCGACTATGCTTGAGCAGCGAAGGGAAACGGAAGTGGTTCAACATCCCATGGATATCAAGTTCAGCCACCGGCTGTCGTACAAACAAGCCAGGATTACGGTGCTGGCCGGTTTCATTCTGGGCACGCTGCTCAGCCTGCTGCAAATAGGCATCGATTATGCCAGCGAAGATGCCTCCATCAACCGCGAAATACTGTCCTTGCTGGAAATCAGCCATAACCCCGCATCCCGCATCGCCTATAACATCGATGCCGAACTCGCTCAGGAACTGGCCCTGGGTCTGTTGCGCTCCCCGGCAATCATCGGCGCGCAATTGACCGACAACAACAATACCGTGCTGGCCAGCGTCAAACGCCCAGGTCTGGAAAACAATGACCGGATGATCAGCGACTTCCTGTTCGGCGCCAACCGGCAATTCGAAGATCGCCTTTATCTCGATCACTTGCCGGACGAATCCCTCGGGACCTTGCGCCTGGAAGTCGACACCTACACCTTCGGCAGTCGTTTCCTGCGCCGGGCCGAAGTGACCCTGCTCAACGGCTTCGCGCGCAGCCTGATTCTCACGGGCATTCTCCTGGCGCTGTTTTACGTGATGCTGACCAAACCGCTGGTGCGGGTTATCCGCGAACTCAGTGGTCGTGATCCGCGCAGCGCGGAGCCGACGTGGCTGGAGTGTCCGACGGGGCATGAAAACGATGAAATCGGGGTCTTGGTCGAGGTCGCCAATCAGCAGTTCGAAAACATCGCCACCGAAATCCAGCAACGGCGCAACGCCGAAAATCGCCTGACCGATTACCTCTCGCAACTGGAAAACATCGTCTCGGCCCGCACCGCGGAACTCAAGGCGATCAACACTCGGCTCAGCCAATCCAACGAGGAGCTGGAAGTAGCCCGCAGCACTGCCCTGGACATGGCCGAAGCGCGCTCGGTATTCCTGGCCAACATGAGCCATGAAATCCGCACGCCTCTCAACGGCCTGCTGGGGATGATCGCGCTCTCGCTGGACGGCCCGCTCAATGCCGAGCAGCAGCAACAACTGTCCATCGCCCATGACTCGGGCAAAGTGCTGGTGGAACTGCTCAACGATATTCTCGACCTGTCGAAATTCGATGCCGGTCAACTTGAGCTCGAACACATTCCATTCGACCTTGGTTCGCTGATCGAAGACACCGCCAACCTGCTGTCTCAGAACGCCGCGCCGAGTGTCGAGTTGACGTGCCTGATTGACCCGCAATTTCCCGCACTGGTGCTCGGTGATCCGACCCGGGTCCGGCAGATCGTCAGCAACCTGTTGTCCAACGCCCTCAAGTTCACCCGTTTCGGGCGGGTCGATGTGCGTCTTTCAACGTTCGAAGACGGTGTGCGAATCGAAGTCTGCGACACTGGCATCGGCATCGCCCAGGATGCGCAGGTCAAAATCTTCCAGCCGTTCACCCAGGCCGGTGCCGGCATTACCCGGCAATTCGGCGGGACCGGACTGGGCCTGGCGCTGACTTATAGCCTCTGCGAAACCATGCAGGGGCGTCTGACGATCAGCTCGGAAGCGGGCTTCGGCAGTCAGTTCTGCGCCGACCTGCCCCTGCCCTGCCATACCCGGGCCATTTCTCCGGCAGCACTGCAAGGCAACATCATCGCGATCACCGCCGCCAGCAGTGGTCTTGCGGAACTGTTGAACAGTCTGTTGCCCGGCTGGGGGCTCGACTATCAGCAGCGATCCATCGATGACCGGTTGATCGGTCTGGAGCCGGATGTACTGATCACCGACTGCCCTGAATGCCTGTTTGGCCTGCGCCCTACCTTCGCCGCGCCGATTCTGCTGGTAACCGCTTACGGCAGTTTCCTGCCCAGCGAGCAAGTCAACGCTCTCGCGCCCTTGCAACAACAGGCGCGGCCTCTGGCGCGCAATGCGCTTTACCAGACATTGCGGCGGATCTTGCAGCCGGAACTCACCACGATCAACGGGGCCCGGATCGAAGCCATCTCATCCCAGCGACGCGGACGCATCCTGCTGGTGGAGGACAACCCCGTCAATCAGTTGGTGGCCAAGGGAATGCTCGGAAAACTCGGTTGCGAGGTGAGCGTCGCGGGCCACGGCGCCGAAGCCCTGGATCAGCTCGAGCTGAGCGAATTCGATCTGGTGCTGATGGACTGCAACATGCCGGTGATGGACGGCTATGAAGCCAGTCGGCAGATTCGTCGCAGCGGGCGCTGGCCACAGTTGCCCATCGTCGCCCTGACCGCCAACGCCATGTCCGAAGAACGCGAACGCTGCCGTGCGGCGGGCATGAGTGACTACCTGGCCAAACCTTTCCGCCGGGAAGAACTGGCCGCCCTGCTCGACCTGTGGATACCCACTACGACAGCGCTTTGATTTGCCCCAACAGGTGATCGAGGCCATCGCGCAGATCATTCAAGCGATCCAGATCGACGCCGCTATCGCACAACAGCCGGGCCTTGAGCGGCCCCACCTGATCGCGCAAAGCCTTGCCGGCAGGCGACAGGCTCAAATGCACCTCTCGCTCATCGCGCGCCGAACGCTGTCGCTGCACCAATTGCAATTGCTCAAGCCGCTTGAGCAGCGGCGTCAGAGTCCCGGAATCCAGCGCCAGGCGCTCACCCAAGGCCTTGACCGTCGGCAGCTGCGGCGCCGCCTCCTGCCATTCCCACAGCACCAGCATCGCCAGGTATTGCGGATAAGTCAGGCCCAACTGATCGAGCATCGGCTTGTAGGCACGGATCACCGCCCGCGATGCGGCGTACAGCTTGAAGCAGAGCTGACTGTCGAGCTTCAGCGAATCAACTGACAACGTGTTCATTTGAGCAGGGCTTCGATCTCGCGGCTCAGGTCCTGCGGTTTAGTCGCCGGAGCAAAGCGCTTGACCAGCTGGCCGTCCTTGCCGATCAGGAACTTGGTGAAGTTCCACTTGATGCCTTGGGAACCCAGCACGCCCGGTGCGCGCTTTTTCAGCTGAACGAACAGTGGATGGGCGTCGGCACCATTCACTTCGATCTTCTTGAACAGCGGGAAACTCACCCCGTAATTCAACTCGCAGAACTCGGAAATCGTCCCCTCGTTGCCCGGCTCTTGCTTGCCGAACTGATTGCAGGGAAAGCCGAGCACCACCAGACCTTGATCCTTGTAGGTCTGCCACAGCTCTTCGAGGCCTTTGTATTGCGGGGTGAAGCCACATTTGCTGGCGGTGTTGACCACCAGCACCGCTTTGCCGGCGAAATCGGCCAGGGTCTTTTGCTCGCCCTTGATGGTGGTGCAAGGGATGCTCAGCAGGTTATCGCTCATGGCACGAACTCCGAGTGGAAGAACAAAGACCAAACATAGCGAGCAATTGAATTGTGTGCAATTTAAAATACTGAACGCCGTTCATCTGTGGAGCGAAGCTTGCTCGCGAAGGCGCCGGGCCAGTCAACATCAGTGTTGAATGCCAAGACGCCTTCGCGAGCAAGCTCGCTCCTACAGGGCTCGCATTATGAGCGCGGCACCAGGTCCAGGCACACCGAGTTGATGCAATAACGCAGTCCTGTGGGCGGCGGGCCGTCCGGGAACACATGCCCAAGATGAGCATCGCATGTGGCACAAACCACTTCGGTGCGGATCATGCCGTGGCTGACATCACGGATCTCGACCATGGCGCTGTCGCCGATCGGCGCATAGAAGCTCGGCCAGCCGCAGCCGGAATCGAATTTGGTCTTTGAGTCGAACAGCGGCGCGTTGCAGCAGATGCAGTGGTAAACACCGTCGACCTTGCTGTCGTTGTACTTACCGGAGAACGGCCGTTCGGTGCCCTTGAGGCGGCAAACGTTGTACTGCTCCGGGTCGAGCATTTCACGCCATTCTTCCAGGGTTTTTTCCAACTTTTCCATCATCACACCTCTGCAGTTGAAAAAGCCCGATCTGTACCTTTTCCACGGATCGGGCGGCACGTATGATTGCGCCTCGTCAAACGCCAGTCTGGCAGCCAGACCACGCGCATTCAAACGGATTCTGAGTGCCGTCGCTCAAGGCGTCAGGCCTGTGTGAATACGCAGGATTCCCAGCACGGTCGTTCATACGCCGCCTGGATCGTTCATTTTCGGGAACACATCGCCATGCAGGTCAGCAAATCGAACAAGCTCGCCAACGTCTGCTACGACATTCGCGGCCCAGTGCTCAAGCACGCCAAACGCCTGGAAGAGGAAGGCCATCGCATCCTCAAGCTGAACATCGGCAACCCGGCCCCCTTTGGTTTCGAAGCGCCGGATGAAATTCTTCAGGACGTGATCCGCAACCTGCCGACCGCCCAGGGCTACAGCGACTCCAAGGGGTTGTTCAGCGCTCGCAAGGCTGTGATGCAGTACTACCAGCAAAAACAGGTGGAAGGTGTCGGCATCGAAGACATCTATCTGGGCAACGGCGTTTCCGAGCTGATCGTGATGTCGATGCAGGCCCTGCTCAATAACGGTGACGAGGTGCTGGTGCCGGCTCCCGACTATCCGCTGTGGACTGCCGCAGTGAGCCTGGCGGGCGGCAACGCGGTGCATTACTTGTGCGATGAACAGGCCAACTGGTGGCCGGATCTGGCCGACATCAAGGCCAAGATCACCCCGAACACCAAGGCTCTGGTGATCATCAACCCGAACAACCCGACCGGCTCGGTGTACTCGAAAGAAGTCCTGCTGGGCATGCTGGAACTGGCCCGTCAGCACAATCTGGTGGTGTTCTCCGACGAGATCTACGACAAGATCCTGTACGACGACGCCGTCCACATCTGCACCGCCTCGCTGGCGCCGGATTTGCTGTGCCTGACCTTCAACGGCCTGTCCAAGTCCTATCGTGTGGCTGGCTTCCGTTCCGGCTGGGTCGCCATTTCCGGTCCGAAACATCACGCCCAGAGCTACATCGAAGGCATCGACATATTGGCCAACATGCGCCTGTGCGCCAACGTGCCGAGCCAGCACGCGATCCAGACCGCGCTGGGCGGCTATCAGAGCATCAACGATCTGGTGCTGCCGCAAGGGCGTCTACTGGAACAGCGCAATCGTACCTGGGAACTGCTGAACGACATTCCTGGCGTAAGCTGCGTCAAGCCGATGGGCGCACTGTACGCGTTCCCGCGGATCGACCCGAAAGTCTGCCCGATCCACAACGACGAGAAATTCGTGCTCGACCTGCTGCTCTCGGAGAAGCTGCTGGTGGTGCAAGGCACGGCCTTCAACTGGCCATGGCCGGATCACTTCCGCGTGGTCACCCTGCCACGGCTCGACGACCTGGATCAGGCGATCGGCCGGATCGGCAACTTCCTCAAGTCCTACCGCCAGTAAGTGGCCTGTCACCGTGCGACGCTGATTAAAGTCGCACGGTGATTAATTCAGCAACACATCTGTGCGCCCTACCCTGCATCGTTGTTTCAAGCTCTGACGGACGACACGTTTCATGCCCGCGCCTAACAACGGCGGGGCCTGCGACGCTAATTGGCTGACAACCGTTTCCCATGTCGACGTCGGAAATGCCCTTCAAACAGCTAGACTGTTGCTGTAGGACACAGTTTGAAATAGTCACCCGGTTGAATAGCCCGTCGCAGCACCTTATATACCCCGCAGTACGCTACATCTTTAGCACCGAGGAGATTTCTATAACCATGATGCGCATTTTGCTGTTTTTGGCCACTAACCTGGCGGTCGTGCTGATTGCCAGCATCACCCTGAGCCTTTTCGGCTTCAACGGGTTCATGGCGGCCAACGGGGTTGATCTCAACCTCAATCAGCTGCTGATTTTCTGTGCGGTCTTTGGTTTCGCCGGTTCCCTGTTCTCGCTGTTCATCTCCAAGTGGATGGCGAAAATGAGCACCAGCACCCAGATCATCAGCCAGCCGCGCACCCGGCACGAGCAATGGCTGCTGCAAACCGTCGAGCAATTGTCCCGCGAAGCCGGGATCAAGATGCCCGAAGTGGGGATTTTCCCGGCCTATGAAGCCAACGCCTTCGCCACCGGCTGGAACAAGAACGATGCACTGGTTGCGGTCAGCCAGGGCTTGCTCGAGCGTTTCTCACCGGATGAAGTGAAAGCCGTTCTGGCCCATGAAATCGGCCACGTGGCCAATGGCGACATGGTTACCCTGGCGTTGATCCAGGGCGTGGTGAACACCTTCGTGATGTTCTTCGCCCGGATCATCGGCAACTTTGTCGACAAGGTGATCTTCAAGAACGAAGAAGGCCAGGGCATCGCCTACTATGTGGCCACCATCTTCGCTGAACTGGTTCTGGGTATTCTGGCCAGCGCCATCGTCATGTGGTTCTCGCGAAAACGCGAATTCCGTGCCGACGATGCCGGTGCACGCCTGGCCGGTACCAGTGCAATGATCGGTGCCCTGCAGCGTCTGCGTGCAGAACAAGGGCTGCCGGTGCACATGCCGGATACTCTGAATGCTTTCGGCATCAACGGTGGTCTCAAACAAGGGTTCGCTCGCATGTTCATGAGCCACCCGCCGCTGGAAGAGCGCATCGACGCACTGCGTCGTCGGGGCTGAGAGGCTCCGCACTAAAAGAAAAGGCCCGCAGTGAATGCGGGCCTTTTTTTGTCTGTTTGATTAGTGCGGTGCTCTTCAGGTCCCCTTCGCGAGCAAGCCCGCTCCCACAGTGGACCGCGTCCATTCAGATCACGCGGTCAACTAATGTGGGAGCGGGCTTGCTCGCGAAGAGGCCAGCAACTTCAACACACCTTAATGGCTGGAAACCCGATAAACCCGCTCTTCAAGCCGCGTCACACCGGCCTCAAGAAACTTCCAACTCTCACCCAGAACATCCTGGTCTTCCAGAATCTTCAGCGCCCACACATCGCCAAACAACCGTTGCACTTCATCATCCAGCACCGCAAACGGCGGCCCGTCCATTTGCGCCTGGTCGTAATCCAGCGTAATCAAAAGCCCTAAAGAATCCTTCGGCAAAATCCGAATCAGATGAGCCGCGTATTGCTCACGCATCGTCGGCGGCAGGGCAATCAACGCCGCGCGGTCATACAGCGCGCTGCAATCGGCGACATCGCCTGCCGTCAACTCGAAGAAATCGCCACACCACAACTCGATCGACCCGGCACGGTAGACCTTGAACGGCCCCTGCTCACTGACGTCCGGGTCAAACTGATGCTCACTGAAGAAATCCTCCACGGCCTTTTCCGACAGCTCAATCCCCAAGACTTCATGACCTTGGTGCGCCAGCCACAACAGATCCAGACTTTTCCCACACAACGGCACCAGCACGCGAGCGCCCTCTTCCAGGCCCAACGCTGGCCAGAACCGTTGCAGATAAGGATTCACTTCCGGCAGATGAAAGCCGATCTGATTCGACGCCCATCGTTTGTGCCAAAACTCCGGCTGCATAATTAACCCCGAAAAATTCGATCAAAAGACCCTAAAACTTATATTAGATTTAGATCAATGATCTGACTGAAGATGGTGCCATCTTACTCTCAGGAGCTCATTCATGTTCCCCAGCCTGTATATCTCTCATGGCTCCCCGATGCTAGCCCTGGAACCGGGCGCCAGCGGGCCGGCCCTCGCGCGCCTGGCCGCCGCATTGCCGAAACCCAAAGCCATCGTGATGGTTTCCGCGCACTGGGAAAGCAGCGAACTGCTGGTCAGCGGCAACCCCCAGCCTGAAACCTGGCACGACTTCGGCGGCTTTCCGCAGGCCTTGTTCGAGGTGCAATACCCGGCCCCCGGCAATCCGCAACTGGCGGCGGAGGTGGTCGAGCGGCTGAAGGCCGATGGCCTGCCGGCGCGCATCGACAGCCAGCGACCGTTCGACCACGGTGTTTGGGTGCCCTTGTCGTTGATGTATCCGCAAGCTGATATCCCGGTGGTGCAGGTTTCGCTACCCACCCGTGGCGGCCCAGCCCTGCAAACCCGCATCGGCCATGCCTTGGCCAGCCTGCGCGAACATGGCGTGCTGTTGATCGGCTCCGGCAGCATCACCCACAACCTGCGCGAACTGGACTGGCATGCCGGCCCGGAAAGCGTCGAACCCTGGGCCAAGGCGTTCCGCGACTGGATGATCGAGAAACTCGAAGCGAACGACGAAGCCGCGTTGCACGACTATCGCCAACAGGCTCCGAATGCTGTGCGTAACCATCCGAGTGACGAGCATCTGCTGCCGCTGTACTTTGCCCGCGCGGCCGGGGGGAAGTTCAGCATTGCGCACCAGGGTTTCACCATGGGTGCGTTGGGGATGGATATTTATCGCTTCGGGTAACAGGTAGACCGATTTGCCCCCTTCGCGAGCGAGCCCGCTCCCACACTTGATCTTCAGTGAATTCAGAATTTATGTACGACGCAGATCCAGTGTGGGAGCGGGCTTGCTCGCGAAGGGAGCGACACGGCTCTTCAGGCAAGACACAAAACAGCAGGCGAAAAAAATCCCCGAACCAGTCGGGGATTTTTTATGTTCGATCCGTCGCGAGGGAGCGGATCAATCTTCGCGATAGCGACGCAGCTTCAACTGCTTACCGGCAACGCGAGTGTCCTTCAGTTTGGTCAGGAGTTTCTCCAGACCATCTTCCGGCAGCTCGACGAGGCTGAAGCTGTCACGCACCTGGATGCGACCGATGGCTTCACGCGCCAGACCACCTTCGTTGAGGATGGCACCCAGCAGGTTCTTGGCAGCGATACCATCACGCGCACCCAGCGCGGTACGGCAACGAGCACGACCTTCGGCCAATGGAATCGGAGCACGACGCTCGCGATCACCACGGTCCGGACGATCACCGGAACGCTCTGGACGATCGCCACGCGGTGCGTTGTTCGGCACCAGTGGACGTTCTTTCTCGATTGCAGCCAGGGTCAGCGCCTGAGCGTTGGTTGCCTTGCGCAGCAGAGCAGCGGCCAATGCACGCGGGGTGCAACCGATGTCGGCGGTCAGGCGATCCAGCAGATCACCGTGAGTCGATTCGGCATCAGCGACCAGCGGCGACAGGCTGTTGGTCAGCTTCTTGATGCGGGCATCAAGAACGGCCTGGGCATCCGGCAGACGAACTTCGGCAACCTTCTGACCGGTTACACGCTCGATCACTTGCAGCATGCGGCGCTCACGAGGAGTCACCAGCAGCAGTGCACGACCTTCGCGACCGGCACGGCCGGTACGGCCGATACGGTGAACGTAGGATTCCGGGTCGTACGGCATGTCAACGTTGAACACGTGAGTGATGCGCGGAACGTCCAGGCCACGAGCAGCAACGTCGGTCGCCACAACGATGTCCAGACGGCCATCCTTGAGGGAATCGATCACGCGCTCACGCTGGTTCTGAGCAATGTCACCGTTCAGCGCAGCGGCTTTGTAGCCTTTGGCTTCCAGGGCACTGGCCAGGTCCAGGGTCGCTTGCTTGGTGCGCACGAACATGATCAGGGCGTCGAAATCTTCCACTTCCAGCAGGCTCAATACAGCCGAGGTCTTCTGGTCAGCGTGAACCAACAGGTGAGCCTGTTCGATCGCGGTAACGGTCTGAGTCTTGGTCTGGATCTTCACGTGTTGCGGATCGCGCAGATGGCGTTCGGCAATGGCACGGATCGACTGCGGCAGGGTGGCCGAGAACAATACGGTCTGACGGGTTGGAGGCAAGGCCTTGAAGATAACTTCGAGGTCGTCCATGAAACCCAGTTTGAGCATTTCGTCAGCTTCGTCGAGAACCAGGTGGTTCACGGTAGCCAGAACTTTTTC
Source organism: Pseudomonas sp. QTF5 (assembly GCF_000512695.2). GTDB lineage: Bacteria > Pseudomonadota > Gammaproteobacteria > Pseudomonadales > Pseudomonadaceae > Aquipseudomonas. The sequence goes on from NZ_AZRW02000017.1 coordinate 83,751, forward strand.
GTCACGACGCAGGTGGTCGCACAGACGGCCCGGCGTGGCGACAACGATCTGTGCGCCATTACGGATTGCTTTCAGTTGCGGGCCCATAGGCGCGCCGCCGTAAACGGCCACAACGGTAACGCCCGGCATTTGCTTGGCGTAGGTTTCGAAAGCGGTTGCTACTTGCAGCGCCAACTCACGGGTTGGCGCCAGGATCAGGGCTTGCGGCTCGCGCTTGGCAGGATCGATGCGGTGCAGGATCGGCAGGGCGAACGCGGCGGTTTTACCCGTACCGGTTTGCGCCTGACCAATCATGTCGTGACCGGCCATGATGATCGGGATCGATTGCTGCTGAATAGCCGAAGGTTCTTCGTAGCCGGTCGCAATGACAGCTGCAAGAATATTCGGATTAAGATTAAAAGCGGCGAAGCCGCCGGTTTCCTGGGTCATGGGTCTGCCTCTAAGTGCATCCGCAAAGACCCATGCTCCAAAGCTGCGCATGCCGTGTAAGACTCAAGAGTCGCCCTGGCTGCTTTGTCGGCGGGGATTTGCGAAAACGAATGAATGAAAAAGATTCGTCAAGGGAGAGTCCGCTGTGCGGACGTGCAGCCGAAGCTGACTTCGGGGAATTGCGCTACCTAAACGCGGCCCGGTTAAAGGCCGGCGCGCACTATACCGGAATTCGCCCGAAAAGGGAGCTTTTTTTATCGGAAAAAACCGGCGTACGCCGTTGTGTCACGGGCTTTTCGGATAATTGTGCGACGGTCTATTTTGCAAAGGCCCGGCCCTGCTGACGATGGCGCTAAAACGGTTCACTCTAGCGACGCAGACCTTCGGTCTCACACCCCCTTCCCCACCCGAGGAAATGTCCCATGAATCAGCCCAGCCCCAGTCGTGTAACCCGTGAACGACACGGTCATGTCCTGATGATCGGCCTGGATCGGGTGGCCAAACGCAATGCCTTCGACCTCGACCTGCTCAACGAACTCAGCCTGGCCTATGGCGAGTTCGAGGCCGACAGCGAGGCGCGGGTCGCGGTGGTGTTCGGCCATGGCGAGCATTTCACGGCCGGGCTCGATCTGGTCAGCGCCGGTGCAGCCCTGGCCGAAGGCTGGCAGGCACCGCCCGGTGGCTGCGACCCATGGGGTGTACTCGCCGGCCCTCGGGTCAGCAAGCCGGTGATCGTCGCGGCTCAAGGCTACTGCCTGACCGTTGGCATCGAGTTGATGCTGGCTGCCGACATCAACCTGTGCGCCAGCAATACCCGTTTTGCCCAGAAGGAAGTGCAGCGCGGGATCTTCCCGTTCGGCGGCGCTACCTTGCGCCTGCATCAGGTCGCCGGCTGGGGCAATGCCATGCGCTGGTTGCTCACCGGTGATGAGTTTGACGCTCATGACGCCTTGCATCTGGGGTTGGTGCAGGAAGTCATGGCCAGCGAGGACTTGTTGCCACGAGCCATTGAATTGGCGGAGCGGATTGCCCGGCAGGCGCCGCTGGGGGTTCAAGCGACGTTGATGTCGGCCCGGCAGGCGCGCTATGAGGGTGAAATGGCGGCAGCTCAGGCCTTGCCGGCGCTGGTGAAGACATTGCTGAATAGCGAGGATGCCAAGGAGGGTGTGCGGTCGATGGTCGAGAAGCGGCCGGGCATCTTTAAAGGGGTTTGAGGGACGTATTGGCTGTGAGGCCCTCTTCGCGAGCAAGCCCGCTCCCACATTAGAACGCGATCCAATGTGGGAGCGGGCTTGCTCGCGAAGGGGCCCGAACAGACAACGACTTATGTCGCCGGCCGAATCGCCTTGATCAACGACTGCAACGAATACCCCAATTGCGGCGCCAAGCCTTCAGCGCGCGCGATCAACCCATCCATATTCAGTTCCTGATCCAGCTCAGACGGCACGATCAGAATCACGTTGCCCTCCTTCACTGGCAACTCCCAGTAATGCCGGTGATAGAGACCGCGTAACAATGCCGCCCCCAACGGTCGACCATCGTCGGTGGCCCACTGATTGATCACCAACCAGCCACCCGGATTCAAACGCTTCTGACAGTTTTCCAGAAAACCCCAAGCCAGATGCCCGACACCCGGCCCGACATCGGTATAGAGGTCGACGAAAATCAGATCGGCCGGTTCAGCCGTATCTAGCAATTCCAAGGCATCGCCGACGCGGATGTACAGCCGCGGATCATCATCCAGCCCGAGGTATTCGATGGCCAGGCGCGGTACATCCGGACGCAGCTCGATGGCTTCGACATCTTCCAGAGGCAGGAACTTGAGGCAAGCCTGGGTCAGTGTCCCGGCACCGAGCCCGAGGAACAGCGCGCTTTCCGGCTGTTCGTGGCACAGTGCGCCAATCAGCATCGCCCGGGTGTAATCGTACTCGAGCCAGCTCGGGTCAGCGGTGAACACGCAGCTTTGTTCGATGGCATCACCGAACTCCAGAAAACGGTAATCGGCCACTTCCAGCACGCGAATCACGCCGAATTCATCCTGTACCTCGGCGAGCAACTGCTCGACGCGCTCCTCAGTCATTTCGTCTCCTGATCGTTACCGGGCCTGCAATGCAGTAAATAGCAGCGCAATAAGACCGCGTGGGTGGCGGCAAAGGAGCGATTGTCCGCGAAGCGACGGGAACAGGTCACGCACTAATTGCTGATAACATAACCGTCCGAGCGTTAAACACTAGAGACTGCAATGAGCCAACCCTGGAGCCCTGACAGCTGGCGCGCCCTGCCGATCCAGCAACAACCTCAATATCCCGATGCGGCGCATTTGCTGCACGTCGAGCAAACCCTGGCGAGCTATCCGCCGCTGGTGTTTGCCGGTGAAGCCAGGGAGTTGCGCCGTCAGTTCGCCGAAGTGACCCAGGGCCGGGCGTTTCTGTTGCAGGGCGGCGACTGCGCCGAAAGCTTCGCCGAATTCTCCGCCGCGAAAATTCGCGACACGTTTAAAGTGTTGCTGCAAATGGCGATCGTCATGACCTTCGCCGCCGGTTGCCCGGTGGTCAAGGTCGGACGCATGGCCGGCCAGTTCGCCAAACCCCGTTCGGCCAACGATGAAACCATCAACGGCGTGACGCTGCCGGCCTACCGTGGCGATATCGTCAACGGCATTGGTTTCGACGAAAAAAGCCGTGTACCGGACCCGGATCGTCTGCTGCAGTCTTACCACCAGTCCACTGCAACCCTGAACCTGCTGCGTGCCTTTGCCCAGGGCGGCTTTGCCGACCTGCATCAGGTGCACAAGTGGAACCTGGACTTCATCGCCAACTCGGCGCTGGCCGAGAAATACAGCCACCTGGCCGACCGCATCGATGAAACCCTGGCCTTCATGCGTGCCTGCGGCATGGACAGCTCGCCACAACTGCGCGAAACCAGTTTCTTCACCGCCCACGAAGCGCTGCTGCTGAACTACGAAGAAGCCTTCGTGCGTCGCGACAGCCTGACCAACGACTACTACGACTGCTCGGCCCACATGCTGTGGATCGGCGACCGTACCCGTCAACTGGACGGCGCGCATGTCGAATTCCTGCGCGGAGTGCACAACCCGATCGGCGTGAAGGTCGGCCCAAGCATGAACCCCGAAGACCTGATTCGCCTGATCGATGCGCTCAACCCGGACAACGATCCGGGCCGCCTGAACCTGATTGCGCGGATGGGCGCGAACAAGGTCGGCGATCACCTGCCGCAGCTGATCCGCGCGGTGCAGCGCGAAGGCAAGCAGGTGCTTTGGAGTTCCGACCCGATGCACGGCAACACCATCAAGGCCAGCAGCGGCTACAAGACCCGTGACTTCGCGCAGATCCTTGGCGAGGTGAAACAGTTCTTCCAGGTTCACGAGGCGGAAGGCAGTTATGCCGGTGGCATCCACATCGAAATGACCGGGCAGAACGTCACCGAATGCATCGGTGGCGCGCGGCCGATTACCGAGGATGGATTGTCGGATCGTTACCACACCCACTGCGACCCGCGGATGAATGCCGATCAGTCGCTGGAATTGGCGTTTTTGATTGCCGAGACGTTGAAGCAGGTTCGGCGGTGAGTCAGTAAGTCTTTGGTTGCCTGATACACCGCCTTCGCGAGCAAGCCCGCTCCCACAGTTGACCGCATTCCAAATGTGGGAGCGGGCTTGCTCGCGAAGGCGTCAGCTCAATCACCGCCAAATTGAGCCAATGCCACCCGCAACCGCGCCGCACTCGCCCGCGGGCAATTCAATTGAATCTGCTCCAGCCCCAACCAATCCGCCATCTGCTGCAGATTGACCGCCAACGCCATCATCCCGTCCTCATCCAGCCCCGGCTCTTCCTCATGCACGGCATGCACCGCCAACCGGCCCAACGCTCGCTCGGCCCGCAAGTCGACCCGCGCGGCAATCCGCTCATTGTGCAAAAACGGCAATACGTAATAGCCGTAGATGCGCTTGTGCTGCGGCGTATAAATCTCCAGCCGATAACGAAAATCGAATAACCGCTCGGTACGGCTGCGTTCCCAGATCAGCGAATCGAACGGTGAAAGCAGCGCACTGGCCTCGACCTTGCGCGGCACTTTCGGCTCTGCCAGGCAATAGGCCGGCTGCCGCCAGCCTTCAACCTCACAGACCAACAGATCACCCTCCTCGACCAGTTCCGCTAGCCGCGGCCGGCTGTCTGCCGGGCTCAAGCGAAAATAATCCCGCAGGTCCTTTTCCGTACCAACACCCAAAGCCGCGGCGGCGTGCAGTAATAGGCCGCGCTGAGCCTCGGCCTCGCTAAGCAAAGGTTGTTGAAGTATCGCCGAAGGAATCACCCGCTCCGGCAAATCATAAAGCCGTTCGAACCCGCGCCGACCGGCCACGGTCACTTCACCGGCGGCGAACAGCCATTCCAGCGCATGCTTTTCCGCGCTCCAGTCCCACCACGGCCCTGCCCGCTCCTGCCGGGTCGACAAGCTGCCAGCACCCAGTGCACCGAGCTCCTGAACCGACGCCAAAACGCGGCGAATCGTGCCTTGCTGCTCACGACCAAAACGCGCGAGTTGCTGATAGATATCTTCGCCGCTGGCCGCGCGCTGCATGCGCCAGCGCATCAAGGGGTACATCGACAAGGGCAACAGAGACGCTTCATGGCCCCAGTACTCGAACAACGTGCGTCGACGGCCCTGACTCCAGGCAGCCTGATCAAGCAAGTCGGATGAATAATTGCCAAGACGGGAAAACAAGGGAAGGTAGTGCGAACGCACTAACGCATTGACCGAATCGATCTGCAGAATGCCCAGGCGTTCGATCAGCCGGTTGAGCTGAACCGCTTTGATCGTCGCCGGCGGCTGGCGCCCGTTGAACCCTTGGGCGGCCAGCGCCAGACGCCGAGCCTGTTTGAGGGAAAAAGACAGTGTGGCGGGCATGAGCATCTCCTTGTCTGCTCGCAACCTACCTCACCCGGAAGCGGTTTGTGTAGCGATGGCATCATCATTTATGCATCGGATCATCCCAGAACGGTCTTACCGTCTCATGCTCCACATCCGCACGGCTCACGCCGATATCCTTCAGTGCTTCGTCGCTCAAGCCCGCCAGCATTTCACGTTCACGGTGAAGTTCGTACCAGCGACTAAACTTGTGCAGCAGATCGGATACCGCGTGGATTGAGAATTTTTGTTCCGTTACATGCTCGTTGTGACCTTTCATCGTATTGCCCTCCTTTAGGGATGGCTCAAGTCTCGCGCCAGCGATAAGATCAATCCAACGAATGTTTCTGATGGCATACATCTCGGAGATTGATGAATGTCCGCCTACCCCAGTATCGACACCGATGTACTGCGCACCTTCGTCGCGATCGCCGATCAGGGCGGTTTTACCCGCGCCGGTGAAATGGTCAACCGCACCCAGTCGGCGGTGAGCATGCAGATGAAACGCCTGGAAGAAGACGTGCTGCAGCGCCAGCTGTTCGAACGCGACGGGCGCCAGGTCAAGCTGACCGCCGAAGGCCAGGTATTGCTTGGCTATGCGCGGCGCATCCTGAAACTCCATAGCGAAGTCTTCAATACCCTGCGTGAGCCGCACATGGTCGGCACGGTGCGCATCGGCACACCCGACGATTACGTCATGCGCTTTCTGCCGGGCATCCTGTCGCGCTTCGCGCAGTTCTACCCGCTGATCCAGATCGAGGTTCATTGCGAATCGACCCGGCAACTGTTGCAGCGCCAGGACCTGGACCTGTCCATCGTTACCCGCGAGCCGGGCAACGAGATTGGCCAATTGTTGCGCAAGGAGCGTTTTGTCTGGGCCGAAGCCCAATGCTTCAGCGCCCATGAACAAACACCGCTGCCGCTGGCGATGTTCAACAGTGATTGTTTCTGCCGCCTCTGGGCATGCAATGCCCTGGATGCCATGGGCCGCGACTACCGCATTGCCTACAACAGCTCCAGCCTGTCGGCATTGATGGCCGTGGTCAGCGCGGGTCTGGCGATCACCGCGCAATTGGAAAGCCTGATCACACCGGACATGCGCATCCTTGGCGCCAACGAAGACCTGCCGTTGTTGCCGGAAGCCAGCATCATGCTGATCCGCAACCTGAACAACCCTTCGCCGATCACCGAATGCCTGGCCGAGCACATCGTCGAAGGTTTCAAACTTTAAACGCGAGCATCACTGCACAGACCACCAGAAAACCACAGAACAGCCCGCGCAGGAGTCGCTCCGGCAATGCGTGGGCAATTCTCACGCCCCAACTGATGCTCATCAATCCACCGACCGCCAACGGCACACCGATCGCCCAATGCACCTGATGGTGCACCGCATAAGTCGCCAGGGTGACGCCCGTACTCGGCAACGCCAGCGCCAGCGCCAACCCCTGGGCAACCACTTGAGTGGTACCGAACAGACTGGTCAGCACCGGCGTTGCAACCACCGCCCCGCCCACTCCAAATAGTCCGCCCATCGTCCCGGAAGCTGCGCCGAGCACACCCAGCCACGGCCAGGAATAGCGCATCTGCGAAGAGGTCGGTGCGTTGGCGGTGAACATTCGCATCAGGTTGTAGGCCGACAGCGCGATCAGGAAAGCGACGAAGCCCAAGCGCATGGTTTGCGCATCGATACCCACCGCCCAGATCGAACCGATCCAGGCAAAGCAGAACCCCATCGAGGCCAGTGGCAGCGCATGCCGCAATTCGATGCGATTGCGTTGGTGATAGCGCCACAGCGCCAGCATCACGTTGGGCACGACCATCACCAGCGCCGTGCCTTGGGCAATCTGCTGATCAAGACCGAACCACACGCCCAGCAGCGGGATAGCGACCAATCCGCCCCCAATGCCGAACAGGCCGCCGAGGGTTCCCAAGGCCGCGCCAAAAACCAGATACATCAAGAACTCAATCACAGGCGAATTTCCTTTTGTCAGGCTGTTCATCCTACGCAGTCGGCTCTGGCGGGGAAACGCACAGCAACGCACAATGGCTGTGCCAATTTCGCACAGCCGACGAACCATGAACCCCAATCAATTAACCGAACAACTTGGCCTGTTTCTCGATGTGCTGGAAAGCGGCAGTTTTTCCGCCGCGTCCCGTCGCCATCCATTGACGCCTTCGGCCGTGGCGCGACGCATCGACAGCCTCGAAAGCGCGGTCGGCAGCCAGTTGTTCATTCGCAGCACCCATGCCGTGCGCGCGACTCCGGCCGGTCTGGCTTTTGCCGAGCGTGCGCGGCGGATCGTCGCTGAACTGCGCCTGGCCCGGGCGGAAGCAGTATCTCTTAGCAGTGCGCCGGAAGGACTGATTCGGGTGGATGCGCCGGCAGCCTTCGGACGCCGACATCTGGCGCCGGTGATTGCCGATTTCCTGACGCTTTACCCCGGCCTCGACGTGCAATTGCACCTGATCGACAGCTTTGTCGACATGCAGGGCTCGAACCTGGGCAAGGTCGATCTGGTGTTGCGTGCCGGGCAGATGGCCGACACGCGACTGGTGGCCACGCCGCTGGCGAGCATGGTGCGCATTGCCTGCGCCAATCCCGATTACCTGCAACGCCGTGGCGTGCCGACCGACCCTGCGCAGTTGACTGAACATGATGGTCTCGATTGGGAGGGCCTGGCTCCGCCCTTCGCCTGGCGCTTCGAACGGGATGGGCAGATGCACTTGCATCGGCCAGCGCGAATCCGCATGAGCGCCAACAATGCCGAGGCACTGGTCTGCGGCGCACTGGCCGGATTGGGCATCGCGCACTTGCCGACCTGGCTGGCCAGCGAATATTTATTGCGCGGCGAACTGCTGCCTCTGTTCTGCGAAAACGGTCTGCCGAAACCGGAAAGCACCGGTATTTATGCATTGCGCCTGGAGCAGCAACCCAGTTCGCGCAGCCGCTTGTTGCTGGAATACCTGAAAACCCGTTTCAGCCCCATCCCGCCATGGGATCTGGCGCTGCAAACCAACCTGGACCGCCACTAGTCCAGAATTATCTGGCGCATTAAAGATTCGCCCGCTAGATTCATGACGATCACTGATCAAGGCTTTGAAATGAACACCGAACGCAACAACCCGGACAACTGCGACGACCTGCTGCTGGACAATCAGGTCTGCTTCGCCCTGCATTCCACCTCGCTGCTGATGACCAAGGTCTACAAGCCGCTGCTGCAAGCGCTGGGCCTGACCTATCCGCAGTACCTGGCGATGATGGTGTTGTGGGAAAAGGATGGGTTGACGGTCGGCGAAATCAGCACCCGACTGCTGACCGATCCCGGTTCCCTCACCCCGCTGCTCAAGCGTCTGGAAGCCGAAGGCCTGCTGAGCCGCACCCGCAGCCGTGAAGACGAGCGAGTGGTGATTGTCGAACTGACGGAGCAAGGCCGTGCGCTGCGAGACAAGGCCCGGGGCATTCCTCAGTGCATCCTCGGCGCCAGTGGACAAACGCTGGAACAGTTGAAGAAGCTGCAAGCGGATCTTCAAGCGCTGCGGAGTCATCTGCAAGACAGTCTCTGACACTCAAAACACCCCAGATCCCTTGTGGGAGCGGGCTTGCTCGCGAAAGCGGACTGTCAGCCAGCACTAATGCTGAATGATAAACCGCTTTCGCGAGCAAGCCCGCTCCCACATTTGTTTTGTGGTGTCCTTTCCCCTCGTTCGCCTCCTCTCCTCGAAAAAAATTCTCCGCCGCAAATTCCGCCACGACAGCTCTAACTCAGCACGTTTAATCGCGTGCGTTCACGTGAGGTTAAATTTTTTCGAAAATTTATATTGCGCGCTAAATATTCGTGAGCTACATTCATTTCGCACTTACTTAGCGCGCAAACATTTAGCGCAAAACATCCAAACCCGAATGAGGCTCACACCATGCAAACTCTCTACACCGCAATCGCAACCTCCACCGGCGGCCGTGACGGTCGTGCGATCTCCAGCGACAACGTCCTCGACGTCAAACTCGCCACGCCTAAAGAACTCGGTGGTGCTGGCGGCGCCGCAACCAACCCTGAACAATTGTTCGCAGCCGGATACTCCGCCTGCTTCATCGGCGCGCTGAAATTCGTCGCCAGCCAGACCAAACGCAAAATCCCGGACGACGCATCGATCACCGCCCATGTCGGCATCGGCCAGATCCCTGGCGGTTTCGGTCTGGACATCGACCTGCACATCAGCCTGCCGGGGCTTGAACAGGCTGATGCACAAAGCCTGGTCGAAGCCGCCCACCAGGTCTGCCCGTACTCCAACGCCACCCGTGGCAACGTCGATGTGCGTCTGCACGTTACCGTCTAACTGCTGACTCCAAGGTCGAACAGGAAATGAACATGAACACTTTCAGCAAAGTCTTGACCGGTACTCTTCTCGCCCTGTCCATCAACAGTGCATTCGCAGGCAATGGGGTTGAACACAACACCCAGGCGTTCCTTGACGTGCTGAATGCCGGCACCGGCAAACCGATGGAACAGCTCACCCCTGCCGATGCCCGTGCGGTGTTGGTGGGTGCGCAGGCCGGGGTGAAACTGACGCTGCCCAAAGCCGATGTCAGCGAGAAGACCATCCAGGTCGACGGCCAACCGATCAGCCTGACCATCGTTCGGCCGGCCGGGGTCAAAGGCGAGCTGCCGGTGTTCATGTTCTTTCACGGCGGTGGCTGGGTGCTGGGGGATTTCCCGACCCACGAACGGCTGGTTCGGGACTTGGTAACGGGTTCGGGCGCGGCGGCGGTATTCGTCAATTACACCCCGTCACCAGAAGCGCATTACCCGGTGGCGATCAACCAGGCCTACGCCGCGACGAAGTGGGTGGCCGAGCACGGTAAAGAGATCAACGTCGACGGCAAACGTCTGGCCGTGGCGGGTAACAGCGTCGGTGGCAACATGGCGGCTGTGGTTGCGCTGATGGCCAAAGACAAAGGCACGCCGGCGATCAGATTCCAGGTGTTGTTGTGGCCGGTGACTGACGCCAGCTTCGAGACGGCGTCCTATAACCAGTTCGCCGAGGGGCACTTCCTCACCAAAAACATGATGAAGTGGTTCTGGGACAACTACACCACCGACGCCAAACAGCGGAACGAAATCTACGCCTCACCGCTGCGGGCAACCACCGCGCAACTCAAGGGCTTGCCACCCGCTCTGGTGCAGACGGCCAGCGCCGATGTACTGCGCGATGAGGGTGAAGCCTACGCCCGCAAACTCGACGAGGCGGGTGTGCCGGTCACGGCAGTTCGCTACAACGGCATGATCCACGACTACGGTTTGCTCAACGTGGTGAGCCAGGTGCCCGCGGTGCGTTCGGCGATGTTGCAGGCGTCTGAAGAACTGAAGCAACACCTGAAGAAATAACGCAGGACAAATGTGGGAGCGGCGGTGCGACGATTCGACTTGCTCGCGAAAGCGGTGTGTCAGTCGACAACAATGTTGAATGATAAGCCGCCTTCGCGAGCAAGCCCGCTCCCGCAGGGGGTCATCGCTGAACCTGAAACTGCACGCACAAAAAAGCCCGACTCAATGGTCGGGCTTTTTCATTCCTGAAGCGGTGCTTATTTAGCACGGCCTTTGTAGGAACCGCCTTCGCGGGTATCGATTTCGATCTTGTCACCGATTTCGATGAAGTCAGCAACTTGCAGCTCAGTACCGTTGCTCAGCTTGGCAGGCTTCATCACCTTGCCGGAAGTGTCGCCGCGAGCCGAACCTTCGGTGTAGTCAACTACGCGCACGATAGTGGTCGGCAGCTCTACGGAAACCAGACGCTCTTCGAAGAAGATCGCTTCGCAAACATCGGTCATGCCTTCTTCAACGAAAGGCAGAACGGCTTCGATGTCTTCAGCGTTCAGCTCGTACATGGTGTAGTCGGTGGTGTCCATGAACGTGTAGGTGTCGCCGCTGATGAAGGACAGGGTCGCTTCTTTGCGGTCGAGGATTACGTCGTCCAGTTTGTCGTCGGCGCTGTAAACGATCTCGGTCTTGTAACCGGTCAGCAGGTTTTTCAGCTTGGTCTTCATGATCGCGCTGTTACGACCGGATTTGGTGAATTCAGCTTTCTGAACCAGCCAAGGATCGTTTTCGAGACGGATCACGGTACCGGGTTTCAGTTCTTTACCAGTTTTCATTGCGAATATCCGAATTTGGATGGGATTTACAAAAATCTAGGCCGCGTATCATATCCAATTTAGGTAAAACTGTACCAGCGCTGCGGCAAGATCTGCCTGCAAGGCTTGTTCCAGACACCATGTCTCGGCATGTTTTTCCAGTTCAGGCCAGTGTTTTCGGGTTGATTTCCAGTGATCCGTCATTGTCTCACCTGCATTCCATGCCCGCCATAGACCGCTGATCGCCTCACCAGCAGGTTTGGACAGGCCTTGGGTGTACAGGGTCAGGAAGGCATCGAGCTTGTCCAGATGGATGTCTTCGTCCTGCTGATAGATATGCCAGAGCAGCGGACGGCCTGCCCATTGGGCGCGAACAAAGGAATCTTCGCCGCGCACGGCGTTGAAATCGCAGCTCCACAGCAGCAGGTCATATTGATCCTGTCGGACGAACGCCAGCACTTGCACGGTCAAGGCATCGCGCCTATGCACCGCACCGGCTGTCAGCCCGTCCACGCCGAGCCAGCGTTCGACGTCGCCGAGAATCCGACTTTCGGGCACCAATAGATGAGTGGGTGTCGAATCGGCCGCCATCGTGTCGAGCCAACTGGCCAGCCCGGTATTTTCGTAGGCAAACAACGAGATCAGCTGTGCATTCGGCGCGCGATCAACCCCCAGGCCTTGCAGGAATTCTCTCTGAGCTTGCGGACTTTGCTGAAACTGCCGACGCCGTTCCAGCAATCCCCTCTCACGCAGCAGGCCACCAGTGCCTTTGCGAAAGCCCGGGAAGAAAAAGAACTTCTGCACGTTCTTGTACTTCACCGACGGCAAGCCGTGGCAGCCGACGACCCAGTCTTCGGCGCTCAGATAATCGAGGTTCATCCACAGCGGCGGTTTTTCCCGTTCGGCCATGGCTTCCATGTAGGCACTCGGCAACTGGCAGGCGAATGCGGCGATGACGACATCAGCGGCTTCAGTGGGCTGCCAGTCGGCCGACCACTGTCGCACCTCGACGCCTTGCTGCCACTGCTGCGCAGCGTTGATGTCGATGTCCGGACACAAACGCTCGAAGGCCCGCAGGTCGTCGACCCACAGACGCACCGCCACTGAATGCTCGGCCACCAGTTGTCGGGCCAGACGCCAGGTCACACCGATGTCGCCGAAGTTGTCGACCACGGTGCAAAAAATATCCCAGCGGGTTTTCATTTCAGGCATTCCAGGCTCCCGTTGGCAAAGGCACCGATTGTCCGCATAAATTACCCCGTGCAGAAGAGCCGACGGCGATTAATCTTCATGCGACAATCACCACTTGCCCGCGACCACCCGCCAGGAGGCAGTAATGCCCTACCGTCCCAACCCGCGCCGTCCCTTGCCGATTCAGTTTAATGCGCTGCAACTGACCGGCAGCATTGCCCTCGGTGTGTGGCTGGGATTCATCGCGATCGCACTGACGTGCTGGCTCGCCTGGCGCCTGTTGTTCAACGAGCAATTGGCGCCCTTGGCCCAAGCGGTGGAACAACTGGCCAAGCCACCGGTGATTGAGCAACCTGCCCAACCTGCCCCGCAGAACCCGATGTTCGAACAGTACGAAGACCATCTGCGCAGGAATGAACAGCAGCAACTGGTGGAACAGGCCAGAAGCAGCAAACACAATCTGTCCAATCCAAAATGCCAGTTCTGGCTGCAGCAAAATGAAACTGCGCCGAGCGAAAAAAGCCGCGCCAACGTCCTGCAATTCTGCGATTGATCATGAAGCTCTCTATGCACAAGCCGACCGTCCACCAACTGATTATCGACAAGCTGCGGATCGATCTCGACATCGCCGAGCGTGCCGCACAAACCGCTTACGAAACCGCGACCCACGAAGAAAACATAGCCGAAAACAAGTACGACACTCTGGGGCTGGAGGCGTCTTACCTGGCGGCCGGACAGGCCAGACGAGTGGAAGAAATCAGGCAATCATTGGCCCTTTGCCAGAACCTGACACTGCGACCTTATGACGACCGGCGCGGCATCGAAGTAGGCGCCTTGCTCGGTCTGGAAGACGAAAAAGGTCGCGAACAATGGCTGTTCCTGGCCCCCGACGCAGCCGGGTTGAAGGTTGATCTGGTGGGGCAACTGATTACCGTCATCACCCCCCGCTCGCCGCTGGGCAAAAGCCTGCTGGGCAAGTTCGAAGGGGATGAAGTGGAGATTCTGGTGGCGGGTGCTCGGCAACAATTTTCTATCACCGAGGTGGTCTAGCGATTGTCTGGCAATTAATGAACCGGCAGTTCGACGCCGTCGAACAGCTCTTCCAGTTCCTGTTTGTTGTGGCACTGAATGGCTTTGGCCATGACTTCGCGGGTCAGGTGCGGAGCGAATTTCTCGATGAAGTCGCACATGAAGCCACGCAGGAACGTACCGCGACGGAAACCGATTTTGGTAATGCTGGATTCGAACAACTCGCTGGCATCGAGCACCACCAGGTCGCTATCGAGCTTGGTGTCGACCGCCATTTTCGCCACGATGCCCACGCCCAGGCCGAGACGAACGTAAGTCTTGATCACGTCGGCGTCGGCGGCGGTGAACACCACTTTCGGTGTCAGGCCACGATGGCTGAAGGCTTCGTCGAGTTTCGAACGGCCGGTGAAACCGAACACATACGTCACGATCGGGTATTCGGCCAAGGCTTCGAGAGTCAGCTTCGACAGCTTGGTCAGCGGGTGGCCCTGAGGCACGACCACGCAGCGGTTCCAGCGGTAGCACGGCATCATCACCAGGTCGCCGAACAACTCCAGCGCTTCGGTGGCGATGGCGAAATCGACGGTGCCGTCAGCGGCCATCTCGGCGATCTGCATCGGCGACCCCTGGTGCATGTGCAGGGCGACGTCCGGGTATTGCTTGATGAAATTGCTGATCACCGGTGGCAACGCATAACGCGCCTGGGTGTGCGTGGTGGCGATCGACAAGGTGCCCTTTTTCTCGTTGGAGAATTCCTGAGCGATCTGCTTGATGCTTTCAACTTTGCGCAGGATCTCACCAGCGGTGGTGATGATGCGCTCGCCGGCCGGGGTAACACGAGTCAGGTGCTTGCCGCTGCGGGCGAAAACCTCGACCCCCAATTCGTCTTCAAGCAGACGAATCTGTTTGCTGATGCCCGGTTGCGAGGTGTAGAGGCTTTGGGCAGTAGCAGAAACGTTGAGGTCGTGGTGCGCCACTTCCCAGATGTAGCGCAATTGTTGAAGCTTCATATGAATCCCTCAAAGCAGGTAGACGCCACGGGCATCAGCGACGATATATAACTATATTAATGGTTTGAATAATAAATCTAGAACTTTTTTATCAAAATGCCATTATTCGTGTCCTAGCGATCCCCTTTGCGGCGACGCTCCATCAGCGGCACCAGATAGACCGGCACCCTGGACAGTTGCAGCACGCGCGCAGCGGTTCGACCCAATGGCGTTTCCGCGCCAGCGCCATGACTGTGACTCCCTACGATCAGCAAATCGACGGAGAGTTTCTGCGCCTGGTCGAGAATCACCTGCGACGGATCGCCCTGCAGTACCCGCACTGCCCGAATCCGTTCCAGGTCCTGCTCCCCTTCATCCCCCAGTTCTTCGCGAAAGCTGTCGAGCACCCGCTGCTCGATATTGGCAATCACCGTATTCAGACCCTGACTGTGAAACTCGTTCAGGGCCTGCTCATCGAGGTAACTCTGAAGCACCGATTCGGCGAACAATCCCATCGGCTCAACCGCGTGCACCACATACAAGTCGGCATTGAATGTTCGAGCCAGTGCCAACGCATGCTGCATCACAAAAGGTGCATACAGACCGAGGTCGGTGGCATACAGCATCGAATGAATCATAGTGACCTCCTTTAATGCCAACATGGCGGAGATTGATTCAGCTTAGCAGTGCCGTGGCGAGTGCGGCGCAACGCATTGAACCGCAGCGCTTTAAATCGACGGCTCGTTACTGATGCCATGCGGCACGTGACCGGTGGCGACCACTTCGCGGGCCAGCTCGCAATGGCCGGCCTGATCGTCGAAAAATACGTCGGCGGCAAAGGCTTCGAGAAAAGCCGATTTGGTCAGCCCCCCAAGGAACAACGATTCATCCAGACGGATGTCCCATTCGCGCAAGGTGCGGATCACCCGTTCATGAGCCGGCGCCGAGCGCGCGGTCACCAGCGCGGTGCGAATCGGACAGGCATCATCGGGGAACTCGCGCTGCAAAAGATTGAGCGCTGCGAGGAAACCTTTGAACGGCCCGCCGCGCAGGGGTTCGCGGGCTGACTCGCGTTCGCTGGCCTGAAACGCTGCCAGGCCTCCCGACTGATAGACCCGCTCCGACTCATCGGAAAACAGCACCGCGTCACCGTCGAAAGCAATGCGTAATTCATCGCTGGCGGCGCGACTGGCACCGCCCGACAGAATAGTCGCTGCGGCGAAACCTGCATCCAGCGCACTGCGCACATCGTCGGCATGGGTCGAAAGAAACAGGTCGCAGCCAAAGGCCTTGAGGTACGGATAAGGACTGCGTCCGCCGACAAATGCCGCACGCGAGATCGCCAGGCCATAGTGATGAATCGAATTGAAAACCCGCAGGCCGGTGTCGGCGCTGTTGCGCGACACCAGGATTACCTCGACCCGGGCACGGCCGAGACTGGCGTTCAGGTTCAGGAGTTTTTCGACCAACGGGAACGCATCGCCGGGCTCGAGAATTTCGTCTTCGTGTTCGATCTGATATTGCCGATAGGCCTCGACGCCGCTCGACAGATAAACCTTGTGGCTCTCGCTCAAGTCGAACAGTGCTCGCGAAGAAATCGCCAGCACCAGTTTGTCGTCTATGCCATTGGCCATGCCCTTACCTCTCCTTTTGACCGACTCAGTGATTACGTCGGTCGATAAAACTCAAGCTGCGATACAAGGCTTCGATGCGCGGTAATTCACATCCCGCGGCTTTTGCCGCCGCCAGTGGCCGAGTGTAGATCGCGTCCAGTTCCAGCGGTCGCTTGTGCAGGAAGTCGTGGTACATGCTCGGCCAATAGTCGGGCATTTTCTCGGTCATCATGAACAGATAATCGGCGTAACCCGACGGTATGTCGTGGCCACAGGCCTTGGCTCCCTGAACCACTTCGGCCATCAAGGCCTGAATCAGCGCGCGACTGTCGGCATCCGCCATCAACGGCGTGGTGCTTGCCCCGAGTACAACCGACAGACCGTTGTAGGGAATATTCCAGACCAGTTTCTGCCAGCGCGCCTGGCGCAGGTTCGGCATGGCCTGGGCGTCGATGCCGGCGGCGCGAAACAGCCCGGCGCCCTCCTCGACGATGTTCATGCGCGCCTGCTCATCGGCGGCGGGACCACTGTGATAGCCGACGTTCACGGCCCCGAGCGCCTGATGGGTAATGACCCCTGGGCCGGCGCGATGGACGCAGATCAGACAGAGCCCGCCCAGCAGGTGCAGTGAATCAGGGAGCAACTCGCGCAGACTGTCTTCGACGTCCAGGCCATTTTGCAGCAACAGCACTTTGGCATCAGGTGCCGCCGCTTGAATAATGGCCGGTGCCAGGTCCGCGTTACTGGTGGTCTTGGCGCCCACCAGTAGCCAGTCACATGGCGGCATGTCGGCAGCCGACGAATAGGCCTGAACCGGGTTCAAGACCAGCGGGCCCAACGACGCATGGTCGAGATGCAAGCCCCGTTCGGCCACCGCTGAAAACTCACTGCGCAACAGCAAATGCACATCGAAGCCGGCACGCGCCAGCATCAGCCCGTAGAAACCACCGATCGCCCCGGTACCGATAATACCGATTGTCGGCTTGGCCACTGTGCCTGTCATGGCAACTCCTCCGCTTGTCGACTCAGCGCCTGACCCACGGCCTCATTGAGCGCGGTGCGGGTCAGACGCGACTGTAGTGCCCCGAAGAACTCACCGTCGCGCACCACAAACAGCGCCGGCAAATGAAAGACCCGATAACGCTCGACCACCCCGCCATTGTTCCCGGCATCGATCCAGCACAGTCGATCGACCGCCAGATCGAACGTGGGCAATTGTTCACGGGCAAAACGGCAACTGGCGCAGCCGACGCTGGTAAAAATCACCAGGGAAATGCCGTTCATCGCCAGCAGCCGTTGGTCGGCGTCGAAATCGGTCAGTTCCAATTCGCCCACTATACTGGGAGAAACGATGTCAGATGGCCGACACAGGGAGTCCGTGTTCATGAGACGTTATCTTCCTCATCCTGACGATGTGCCCGTTGAATTAACGTTGTTCAAACATGAGTGCATTTCGCGGCAAGAGCTGCACACTATCAGCCTCGGCGGCATGGCTTGCAATTACCACCGCGCGTGGCGCCACGGTACGGCGCTGGAAGTACGCATGCCAACCCTGAACCCGGACTTGTGTTTTCTGGGCTATGTGGCCTGGTGCCTGCGACGCAAGCGCGGCTATCTGGTCGGCATCGCTTTTGTTGACGAACACACGCTGTTCAGTGCCAGGATGGGCGAACAGGTGTGTCAAATCGAACGTTTCTGCCGCCTGCATGACGCGCACGACGACCTGCAGGATATTCAGGCCCTAGCGCTCGAATGGGTCCAGATGCACGCCAACGAGTTCTCCCACGACACGGTTCGCAAGGCATTTGCATAGCCTGCGCGGGATTAGGGGGCGTCTCAATTAGATTCCCCGCCGGCGGGAAAACTAACTGAGAATGCCCCCTAACCGCTGTCTGCCCATTGTCTAGCCACGGTGTAACGCGCTAAGGTTCGGCTCCCCGACGCGCTTAATTTGCTGTGCTCCGCCGCGCGGGTTCGCTGGCGGCCGGCACCCGTGACCTGACGAGTAAACGATGGCTGATTTACCGATCAACGACCTTAACGTCGCCTCCAACGAGACCCTGATCACTCCCGATCAGCTCAAGCGTGATATCCCTCTGAGCGACGCTGCCCTGCGCACCGTCACCAAGGGCCGCGAAGTCATTCGCAACATTCTTGATGGTACCGACCACCGCCTGTTCGTCGTGATCGGGCCGTGCTCGATCCATGACATCAAGGCTGCCCACGAATACGCCGAGCGTCTGAAAGTGCTCGCGGCCGAAGTGTCCGATACCCTGTATCTGGTCATGCGCGTGTATTTCGAGAAGCCACGTACCACTGTCGGCTGGAAAGGCTTGATCAACGACCCGTACCTGGACGACTCGTTCAAGATTCAGGATGGCCTGCACATCGGTCGTCAGCTGCTGTTGGACCTGGCCGAGATGGGCCTGCCGACCGCGACCGAAGCCCTCGACCCGATCTCCCCGCAATACTTGCAGGACCTGATCAGCTGGTCGGCGATCGGCGCACGCACCACTGAATCCCAGACTCACCGTGAAATGGCTTCCGGCCTGTCCTCGGCCGTCGGTTTCAAGAACGGCACCGATGGCGGCCTTACAGTGGCCATTAACGCCTTGCAATCGGTGTCCAGCCCGCACCGTTTCCTGGGCATCAACCAGGAAGGTGGCGTGTCGATCGTCACCACCAAGGGCAACGCCTACGGTCACGTGGTATTGCGCGGCGGCAACGGCAAACCGAACTACGATTCGGTCAGCGTCGCGCTCTGCGAGCAAGCGCTGAACAAGGCAAAGATCAAGCCGAACATCATGGTCGATTGCAGCCACGCCAACTCCAACAAAGACCCGGCTCTGCAACCGCTGGTGATGGAGAACGTCGCCAACCAGATCCTCGAAGGCAACCAGTCGATCATCGGCCTGATGGTCGAAAGTCATCTGAACTGGGGCTGCCAGGCGATCCCGAAAGACCTCGCCGATCTGCAATACGGCGTGTCGATCACCGATGCCTGCATCGATTGGACCGCCACCGAAAACACCTTGCGCAGCATGCACGCCAAGCTCAAGGACGTGCTGCCTAAACGCGATCGCAGCTGATCGCCGTTTCGTTTCACGCATAAAAAAACGCCAGGTTTAAGCCTGGCGTTTTTTTATGCGTTCGCTTTGTTCACAGCTTGGCGGCATGCCGCTGGTGACGCTCCATGTAGCGCTCCACGTAGGAACACGATGGAATGACCGTGTAGCCCATTTCCTCGGCGTATTGCAGTGCCTGCTCGGTCAACGCCGCTGCGATGCCGCGACCACGCAGCGCGTTGGGTACAAAGGTACGATAAATATCCAGGGTCTGCTTCCCCAGATCCATATAGGTCAGGTAGGCACGATAACCGTCCACAGTGGTCTCGAACTGATGACCAGCCTGGTCATGGTGGATGGACAACGCCTCGCTCATCACTACTCCTCGCGGGTCTTTGATTCTGACCCCTACCTTACCGATGTTTTTCCGGCGAAGGAACATCTACGCCACCCCGTGCCTGAATGGACACCGAGAGAGCAACACCCATCTCGCGCAACCGAGCACGTACAAATAGTAGGCACCATTGGCAGAAATGCTCAAGGGACGCTCGTCATGCTGGCAGGAGGGTGTTGCCTGGGGTAATGCAGGGGCGGCTCGACCGGGATATTCCCGAGTCCAGGCCTGAACATTGCCGGATATTGAGACTTAAGACGAGCGCCCTTTGTTTAAGTCACCTCAACATGGATAAAGATATGAGAGCCGCTGCGCAAAATCCGAACAAAAGTGTGGACGATTCCATCTAGACAGACTTTAGTCGAGACTGAAAAACAGCTGCCGACACCGGGAACTTTTCCCCGGCGCCTCGCTCAGTTCGGGCTTCGCAGCTGGACATTTTTTATACAATGCAGTTAAAAGTTGCTCGAAAAAGAATCAACGCCTACAATTTTTTTTGCTTCTTGCTCGACGTCAGTTTACTTACTACAAGTAATGGGTAGTATGTACGCCGGCTATTTCCTCACTCTGAGGAGACAGCTACTTAATAGAAAGTCCTTGAAGGGGAACACGATGAACAACGTTCTGAAATTCTCTGCTCTGGCTCTGGCCGCAGTTCTGGCTACCGGTTGCAGCAGCGTATCGAAAGAAACCGAAGCACGTCTGACTGCTACTGAAGACGCAGCAGCTCGCTCCCAGGCTCGTGCAGACGAAGCTTACCGTAAAGCTGATGAAGCTCTGGCTGCTGCTCAAAAAGCACAACAGACTGCTGACGAAGCTAACGAGCGTGCTCTGCGCATGCTGGAAAAAGCTAGCCGCAAGTAATAGTCCTTCGGGATTGTTATCAAGCCGACCCATTTTTTGGGTCGGCTTTTTTATTGCCCGCCATTTCTGCAGGCCATAAAAAACCCGCCGACGCGGCCTGCGTCGGCGGGTTGCTTTAACGCGTTACTGCTGCAGGTCGATCGGTGCACTCGATACCATCGGCGCCGACGCATTCGGTATAGCGATTTCCACCGGCAGACCATCTTCAGCGGCAACCACGTCACGCACCACATCCCAGTCCATGCGCAAGTTGTTGGTGATGTCCTCACGCTTGAGCATCGCATTGATCACTGCGGTGTGTTTGTCGACTACCGAAGGGTTGCCCTTGTCATCCAGCGGCGTGTGCGCCTCCAGATAAACCTTGCCGCCACTGAGGCCGAACTTGTACGGGTCGTTGAGGATGCGCACCGACGTCCCTACCGGCACCATGCCAGCCATTTCCAGCACGTTATTGTTGAACATGCGGAAACAACCGTGGCTGGTGCGCATGCCGATGCCGAACTTCTTGTTCGAACCGTGGATCAGGTAACCCGGAGTACCCAGCGTGAACTTGAACGGCCCCAGCGGGTTATCCGGGCCGGCCGGCACCACATTCGGCAGTGGATCGCCATCGGCCGCGTGCTCGGCCTTGATCGACGCTGGAGGCGTCCAGGTCGGGTTCGGCGTCTTGGCGATGATGCTGGTGTGGGCAATCGGCGAGCCCCAGCCTTCACGGCCGATACCCAGCGGGAAGGTGTACACCACGTTCCGGCCTTTCGGGAAATAGTAAAGACGGTATTCAGCCAGGTTGATGACGATGCCTTCACGAGGGCCCGGCGGCAGGATGAAGCGCGTCGGCAGCACCACTTCGGTGCCCGCGCCCGGCAACCATGGATCAACGCCAGGGTTGGCCGCGACCATTTCCGAATAGCCCAGATCGTAGGTGGTGCCAAGGTCGGCGAAGGTATCTTCGTACTTGGCCTTGATCACTTGCACCTGGCCGATGATGTCTTCACCGGGTGGTGGCAGGGGTAGCTCCAATGCTGCTACCGGACCCGCGACACAGAGGGCGGCAAGAGACAGGCAGCGGGTGACGGCGGGAAAGCGCGGCAACATCCGGAAAATCCTTCGCATGATCGACAAGGGTATAAAAACAGGATTGTACACCGCCGTCCGTAATTTCGGGGAGGTCGAGAAGTGACAGGCGATGCAAGGCACTTGGGGGCGCAATTTCCGCAAATGGATTTTTACCCATACCCTTGAGGTGCATGGGAAGCCGCCTTCGCGAGCAAGCCCGCTCCCACACTGGATAGGTGCCGAACACAAATACTGTATTCACTGAACATTTAATGTGGGAGCGGGCTTGCTCGCGAAGGGGCCCTAAAGCTCGAACCGCAACTCGGGCCAGATCGGCGAGGTGCCGCGTTTTTGCGATTCCAGGATGGCCCGGCACAGCGAGCACAGGCGCTGGTCCTGGAACACTGTACGGTCGACGCTCGACCAGCGCGGTTGCGCCGGCAACAGGCTGCCACACAAGGTTCGGTCCGCCGAGCCGCCCAACTCCAGCTGACGGGTCACCAGATGCACCCGCACTTCCTGGCAGGCGAACAGATCCAGCTGTTCGTCAGGCTCGATCAGTTGGTAGGCAAAAAGGGACCAGGCAGGACGCGGCATCGGGGGCTCCAAATCGGGGGCGCCACCTTAGCCGAAACACCGCCGCTAGAAAAGCGTCAAAGCAGCGGTTTCAGTGTCGGCCAGACATTTTCCAGCAACTTGCCCTGAGCCGCCGCAGCCGGGTGCAGGCCGTCGCCTTGCATCAGGTCCGGATGACCGCCCACACCATCGAGGAAAAACGGCACCAGCGGGATCTTTTTCTCGTTGGCGACCTTGGTGAAAGCCTCGGCAAAGGCCTGGGTGTAACGCACACCGTAGTTGGGTGGCAGTTGCATGCCCAGTAGCAATACCTTGGCACCACTGGCGCGGGAGCTGTCGATCATCGACGCAAGATTTTGTTGCAATTGTGTTGGCAGCATTCCGCGCAACCCATCATTGCCCCCCAACTCGAGGATAACCAGCGCAGGCTTATGCTCTGCAAGCAGCGCCGGCAGGCGCGCCCGGCCTCCGGCACTGGTATCGCCGCTGATGGACGCATTGACCACTTTATCGTCGAAACCTTCGTGCTTGAGCCGTTGCTCGAGCAATGACACCCACCCCAAGCGGGTATCCAGGCCGAAACCGGCGCTGATACTATCGCCAACGATCAGGACTGTACCCGCCGCTGCGTTCTGGGCCATGCACATCAAGGCCAGGCCAGCACTCAAAAACCACACACGCATCGGATTCTCCATGGGCGCAAGCATTCTCACCGCGAAGAACCTCAGCAAAGTGGTTCCCAGCGCGGAAGGTGAACTGACTATCCTGCACGAACTCAGCCTGGAACTGAACAAGGGCGATAGCCTGGCCATCGTCGGCGCCTCCGGTTCTGGCAAATCCACCCTCCTGGGCCTGCTCGCCGGCCTCGACCTGCCGAGCAGCGGCGAAGTCACCCTCGCCGGGCAAGGCCTGAGCAATCTCGATGAAGACCAACGCGCGCGCATCCGCGCCGAGCATGTGGGGTTTGTTTTTCAATCATTCCAGCTGCTCGACAGTCTCAACGCTTTGGAAAACGTCATGCTGCCGCTGGAGCTCGATGGCCGCAAAGACGCCCGTGAGCGCGCCACCGAACTGCTGCAACGGGTCGGTCTGGGCCAGCGCCTGACCCACTCACCGCGCCAGCTTTCCGGTGGAGAGCAGCAGCGCGTGGCGATTGCCCGGGCCTTCGCCGCTGAGCCCGACGTGTTGTTCGCCGATGAACCCACCGGCAATCTCGACAGCCACACCGGCGAGCGCATCAGCGATCTGCTGTTCGAACTCAACCAGGAAAGCGGCACGACCCTGGTGCTGGTGACCCACGACGAACGCCTGGCACATCGCTGCCGGCGCCTGATCCGCCTTGAAGCCGGCCTGCTGGTCGCCCCTCTGGAGCCTTGATGGCACGCCTGCCGCTGTTGCGCCTGTTCAGTCTCGCTATTCGCCAATTGCTGCGCGATGCCCGCGCCGGTGAGTTGCGCGTATTGTTCTTCGCCTTGCTGGTGGCCGTGGCGGCAAGCACCGCTATCGGTTACTTCGGCGCTCGCCTGAACGGCGCCATGATGCTGCGCGCCACCGAGTTTCTCGGTGCCGACCTGGTGCTCGAAGGCAGTTCGCCGGCGCGGCCCGAACAGATAAGAAGCGGCACGGAGTTGGGCCTTGAGCATGCTCAAGTGGTGGAATTCTCCAGTGTCATCGCCACCGACAACGGCATTCAGCTGTCCAGTATCAAAGCCGCCGATGACGTCTACCCGTTGCGTGGCGAACTGAAAAGCGCCCCCGCGCCCTTCGCGACGGAGGAACCCGGTGGCGGTCCGAAACCCGGCGAAGCCTGGGTCGAAGCACGACTACTGACCGCGCTGGACTTGAAGATCGGCGACAGCATCGACGTCGGCATGAAAACCCTGACACTGGGGCGAGTGCTGACCTACGAACCGGATCGTGCCGGCAATTTCTACAGCCTGACGCCACGGGTGCTGATCAACCTCAGCGACCTTGAGGCAACCGGCGTGGTGCAACCCGGCAGCCGGGTCAGTTACCGCGAACTCTGGCGCGGCAACGCCTCGGCGCTGGAAACCTATCGGCAGCTGATCAAGCCAGGCCTGGCCGCCAACCAGCGCATCCAGGATGCTCGCGATGGCAACCGGCAGATCGGCGGCGCCCTGGGCAAGGCTGAACGCTACTTGAACATGGCCAGTCTGGTGGCGGTGTTGCTGTCCGGCGTGGCCGTGGCGTTGTCGGCGACACGCTTCGCCACGCGCCGATTCGATGCCAGCGCATTGCTGCGCTGCCTGGGTCTGTCCCGTCGGGAAACCATGGTGCTGTTCAGTCTGCAACTGACCGTACTCGGACTGCTCGCCAGCATCAGCGGCGCCCTGCTCGGCTGGCTGGCGCAACTCGGGCTGTTTGCACTGCTGCATGATTTACTGCCGACCGATGTTCCACCGGGTGGCCTGCTGCCGGCCATCGCCGGGATCGGCACCGGGCTGGTCGCACTGGCCGGCTTCGCCCTGCCGCCATTGGCCGCTTTGGGTCGAGTGCCGCCGCTGCGCGTGTTGCGTCGCGACATGCTGCCGATTCCGTCCAGCACCTGGATTGTTTATGGCGCGGCATTGGGCGCCCTCGGCCTGATCATGTGGCGCTTGAGCCTGGACCTTTTGCTGACCTTCGCCCTGCTCGGCGGCGGTGTGATCGCGGCACTGGTGCTGGGCGGTTTGCTGTTGCTGCTACTCAAGAGCCTGCGTCGGATGCTGGCGCGCGCCGCATTGCCATGGCGCCTCGGGTTGGGCCAACTGCTGCGCCATCCACTGGCGGCGGCGGGTCAATCCCTGGCCTTCGGTTTGATTCTGCTGTCCATGGCGCTGATCGCTTTGCTGCGCGGCGAGTTGCTCGACACCTGGCAAAACCAGTTGCCAAAAAATGCCCCGAATTATTTCGCCCTGAACATTCTGCCAGCGGACAAACAGGCCTTTACCGATCGACTGATGGAGTTGTCGGCACAATCGGCGCCGCTGTACCCGGTGGTGCCGGGACGGCTGATCAGCATCAATGGCGAGCCGGTGCAGGACATCGTCAGCAAGGACTCGGCCGGCGATCGAGCCATTCAACGCGACCTGAGCCTGACCTGGGCGGCAGACTTGCCGGCGGACAACAAACTCACCGCTGGCAACTGGTGGGATCAGCAACCAGCAGATGAAATACCCGGTGTTTCGGTGGAAGGTAAAGTCGCCGAAAGCCTCAAACTCAAGCTCGGCGATCATATGGTGTTCACCGTCGGCGGGGCCAATCGGGAGGCGAAAGTCACCAGCCTGCGGGAGATCAACTGGGACAATTTCCAGCCGAACTTTTTCATGATCTTCCAGCCCGGCACCCTGAAGGACTTGCCAGCGACCTACCTGACCAGTTTCTATCTGGCGGCCGGTCATGATCAGCAGATCGTCGACCTGTCCCGCAGCTTTCCGGCAGTGACCATTCTGCAAGTCGAAGCCTTGCTGGCGCAGCTGCGCAGCATTCTCGGCCAGGTCACCCTGGCGGTGGAATACGTGCTGTTGTTTGTGCTGGCGGCGGGGATGGCGGTGTTGTTCTCCGGCTTGCAGGCAACGCTGGATGAACGCATTCGCCAAGGTGCATTGCTGCGAGCGCTAGGCGCCGAGCGGCAGTTGCTGGTCAGGGCTCGGCGGATTGAGTTCGGCCTGCTCGGCGCGGTCAGCGGGTTGCTGGCAGCACTGGGTTCGGAACTGGTGAGCATGGTGCTTTACCGCTACGCCTTCGACCTGCCCTGGCATCCGCATCCATGGCTATTGGTGTTGCCGCTGATCGGCGCCGTGCTGATCGGCGGTGCCGGTGTGTTCGGCACGCGCCGCGCCTTGAACGCCAGCCCCCTGACAGTCTTGCGCGAGGGTTGATAAACTCAAGCGCTCTGATCACGTATTCAACACAAGAAGTCGCCATGAGCCGTTATCGCCCACCCCGCACCGCTGGCACCGCGCTGATCACCCCCGAAGGTGAAGCGCGGATGCGGGCCGAGTTTCATGAGCTATGGCATGTGCGCCGACCGCAAGTGACGCAATCGGTCAGCGAGGCGGCGGCACAGGGCGATCGCTCGGAAAACGCCGAATACACCTACGGCAAAAAGATGCTGCGCGAGATCGACAGTCGCGTGCGCTTTCTCACCAAACGCCTGGAAGCGCTCAAGGTGGTCAGTGAGAAACCCAGCGATCCGAACAAGGTTTACTTTGGCGCTTGGGTCACGATTGAAGATGAAGATGGCAAAGAGTCGCGCTATCGCATCGTCGGACCGGATGAGCTGGATCTGAAACTAGGCCTGATCAGCATCGACTCACCGTTGGCGCGTGCCTTGATCGGCAAGGCACTGGACGCCGAAGTGCGGGTCCAGACACCGACCGGTGAACAATGCGTGTATATCGTGGCGATCGACTATTTTTGAGCCGCGGCGCTCTGAGCCGCAGCGCTCTGAATCTCAGCGACGGGTAATCAGCCCTTGGCGAGCCACGCGAGTCAGCTGCCTGATCACTTGCGGCGCATCCTCGGCGTTGGGTGCCAGAATCACCGCCAGATCGAAACTGTCGTTGGCAAACCGTGCCAGTGACTCGCCGTCGTCGACAAACTGAATCAGGAAGGCAGCAGGCCCACCGGTACGACGTGGCCAGCCATCGAGGTAACGCAGAAGCGTCGGCTGATGTTTACCGCCAAGCAGGATTTTTGGATTGCGCTGGGAGAGGTGTGCCGTGATCGGCGCAGGGCGTATAACGGGGCTTAATGCATTCATTGTGTCGTGTCTCTGCCTCAAAAGTCTGCATGGCAGGTGAGAGGCAACACCGAACCAGCGCTTTAGCGGTATTTCGAAGCCTGTTTCAAGCTTCTATCGGCAACTGAATGAGTCACCTGGCGCCCCGCAAGTAGCTGTTTAAATCGGCGCATGGGCAGCATCCTAGAGAAGCTGACCGGACAGTGTCAAGAATCACGCGCAACAAAAAAGGCCTGCACAGTGCGTCGCACAATGCAGGCCTTTTTGTTGAGCGAGAGCGGTCAGTCGGTGATGGCGCGGTCTACCGACAGCTTGCCTGCACCTTCGATCAGCACCGCGAGGCTGCCACCGAGCAAAGCCAAGGCGAATTCATAACCGTTGTTGGCCATGAACAGACCATTGCTGATATGCACCGTGAAAATAGCCACTAGCGAGAGGAAGGTCAGCCCCAGCGCTGCCGGGCGTGCCAGCAGGCCGATGATCAGCGCCAGACCGCCGAAGAACTCGGTACCACCGGCCAGGATCGCCATCAGGTGACCGGGTGCCAGCCCGATGCTTTCCATGTACTGCGCGGTGCCGGCAATGCCGTAGCCGCCGAATGCCCCGAAGAGTTTCTGTGAGCCGTGGGCCGCGAAGATGATGCCGACGAAAATGCGCAGAATCGTCAGACCGTAGCCCGCGCGAGTGAACAGTACCTTGTTGATCAGTGTGCTCATGCTGTGTCATCCATTGTGAGTGTGTGTTGGTTGACCACTATATTAATCAATAAAACTCATGTTAAAAGCGTAAAAAACGCACCATAACAATCAGCTTAGTCGATCATTTCCGTGAGGCAACTTTTTGCCCCTGAGGCTCCAACGACTCCCGCTCCCGATCGAACGCCAGGTAATACTTGTTCACGCTATTAACATAGCTGACAGCCCCCATTCCCACCTGCTCCATGGCGATGCGCTCGACCTGGAAAAACCACTGATTAGGATTCAAGCCGCGCCGCCGCGCTTCGGCGCGCATGCCTTGAACCCGCTCCGGTCCCATGTTGTAGGCCGCCAGCACAAACGCCATGCGCTCGCGCTCGTTGAGTTTGGGGCTGGCAAAAAACTTGCGGCGGATCATCGCCAGGTACTTGGCCCCGGCCTGCACATTGGCGTCGAGGTTTTGAATATTACCGACCCCAACTCGTTGCGCCGCGGATGGGGTGATTTGCATCAGGCCGGTGGGGCCGCTGCCGCTTCTGGCGTTGGGTTGCAGCGCCGACTCCTTGAAAGCCAGCGCCGCCAGGTTCAGCCAGTCCATCCCTTGGGCTTCAGCATGTTTTTGCAACACCGGTCGAAGTTTTTCCAGGCGCTGCCGATCAGCCTTGGCCAAGGGATAGTGCACTTGATACAAGCGTCGATAGATCCGCAGGAACGCCGCATCCTGGTCCGACGGTTTCTTGTAGGTAGTCAGGAAGCGATCGATGCTCGAGCGCAGCATCGAGGCGTCGCGGCGCACGAACCAGTATTCCTCGCCTGGCTCGCTAATAAGGACCTGACGATCGAAGCGCAATTTGGGCAGGATCTTGCCCCAGCGTTCGGCAATCGGTTGCTCGACAATCGTCAGATGAAAGATCCCACCCTGGACCATTTCCAGTACATCCTCGACCGCCAGACTTGGATCGACCCACTCGATCGTCACCGGAGGCAGTTTGTGCAGTGCGAGTTTCTGATTGATCTGACTGACCGCATCCCCGGCGGCACTGCCGGTGGGGAGCGCGAGGGTTTTGCCCGAAAGTTGTTCGAGACGGGTGTAACGTCGTTCGCCTTTGATTCCCACCAGCAGCAACGGCACATTGCTGGCGATCGGTTGACTGGTGCTGACCGCGAGGCCCGATTGCGGATCGAGCAATTCCCCTGGTGCGACCAAATCACCCTCCCCGCGCTGCAACGCGCCGAGCAGTTGATCCTTGGCTTTGGGAATGATCTTGAGGGTGATTTCCTGGCCGTCACGGGCATGGCCATTGAGGTATTGTTCGAAAGCGCGCAGGCGATGGTATTCGACGCCGATGGCCTGGCCCTGGACTTCACCGGAGCTGTTGCGACTCTGGTTGACCAACACCCGCAACACGCGACTGCTGCGAATCTCCGCCAGATCGCGGACCTTGGCCCCGGGCACGGCTTGCAACGGCCCGGCCAGACGCGCAACCGCCGGCATGGGCAGCAGCAACGAGCAGCACAGCAGTAACAAAACCGAGGGACGAATCATCCACTCTCCGGAAAGAATACTGGCCGACCTCATGGGTGATTTCATGATGTCGAGCGACAGAAACAGAGCGCCTGAAGCGCTGATAAAGTGCGTGAGAGTGGCACAATGATGGCGAATCTACCAACCCGGCCTGCCTCGCGGCCTCAACAGACAGCTTTAACTCATTGTAGTTCTTGGCTTTTCTTATAAATCTACAGCTCTGATATGCTTTCCGGCCTTTGGTCCGAGGTAGCACCATGCAACTCATCGATATCGGCGTCAACCTGACCAACCCCAGTTTTGCCGACAAACACCAGGCTGTACTCGACCGTGCCTATGCTGCCGGGGTCTGCCAACTGGTGCTCACCGGGACCAGCGTCGAGGGCAGTGAACACGCTCTGGAGCTGTGCCAGCAATTGGACGAAAGTGCTCAGCGACTATTCGCCACGGGTGGCATTCATCCGCACTCGGCCAGCGACTGGAATGCCGACAGTGCTCAGCGTCTGCGCAGTTTGCTCAAGGAGCCGAATGTGGTGGCCGTGGGTGAATGCGGCCTCGATTTCAATCGTGATTTCTCGCCTCGCCCGCAACAGGAAAAAGTTCTCGAAGAACATCTGGCGATGGCGGTCGAGCTGCAATTGCCGGTGTTCCTGCATGAGCGCGATGCCAGCCAACGATTGTTGGAGATCCTGCGTGACTACCGCGACCAGTTGCCGGCCGCCGTGGTGCACTGCTTCACCGGTGAAAAAAAGGCGTTGTTCAGTTATCTCGATCTGGATTTGCACATCGGCATCACTGGCTGGATTTGTGATGAACGCCGGGGCACGCACCTGCATCCATTGGTCAAAGAGATTAAACGCGGGCGCTTGATGCTAGAGAGCGATGCGCCATATCTGCTGCCCCGCAGTCTGCGTCCCAAGCCGAAGAACGGTCGCAACGAGCCGGCGTATCTGACCGAAGTGTTGCGTGAGGTGGCGTTGCATCGTGGGGAGACGGTGGAAGATTTGGCTGCTCACAGCACGGCCTGTGCACGAGCATTTTTTGGTCTGCCCTCAATTCCTCAATGAACATACATCCCCCTGTGGGAGCGGGCTTGCTCGCGAAAGCGGTCTGTCAGTCACATTGATGTTGGATGTGTCGCCGTCTTCGCGAGCAAGCCCGCTCCCACATTGGGACTGCGGAGGATGTTGACCCATATCAAGAGTCGAAGCCTTGAGTAGCGGCACAATGCTGGCACCTTGCCAAAACTGTTTCCGCTATCAGAGAAGACCTCCATGGGTGCCTGGCTTAGCAACATTTCGCTGAAATATAAATTCTGGGCGGTCAACGCCGTCGCCTTCGTCACCACCCTATTGCTGGTGCTGTACGCCGTGCAACTTGAACAACAGGCCCGCAGCCACGCCACCCAAACGTCGGCCCAGGCCCAGGCGCGATTGCTCTATGCCTGGCCTGGCGGACAGCCGCTGCCCAAGGCCGATAACCTGCTGACCTTCAATCGCGGACAGGCGCCATTGCTGAACGGGCAACCGCTGCTGGAGCTGACCGATACCAACGGTTGGGTCGAAATCAACACCATGCCGCTGTTCGGTGAAAACCCGTTGATGGGCGCCGAGGTGTTCGCTCGCCCTGACGGTCAACAGGCCGCGGTGATTGCTTATGGCCCGAGCCTGAGCCAAGTGTTCGGCGAACGCTTCACCCACTATGCAGTAGCGGTATTCATCCTGATGCTGGCAATGCTCGGCGCGTCGCAACTGTTGATCCGCTTCCTGCTCAGCCAACTCAACACCTTGAAAGACGTGATGCTCCACGTCGAGAAAACCGGTGACCTGTCGGCTCGTGTGCCGCTGGCTTGCAAGGATGAAGTCGGGCAGATGGCCAACGCCTTCAATGCCATGCAGGCTGGTTACCAGCGGGTGGTCAACACCGTCGCCAACACCGCCCGGCAACTGGATGTCGGCGCCGCGCGGCTGGCCTCGAGCATGAACGAGGTGCGTCACGGCATGCTCGGTCAGCAAAGCGAAACCGATCAAGCCGCCACGGCGATCAACGAAATGACCGCCACGGTTCATCATATCGCCCAACATGCCGGTGCCACCCGCGACCTCTCGCAAACCGCCGACACCCTGGCCGGCAGTGGCCAGGAAGTGGTCACGCGGGTGCAGAAATCGATTGGCGGGTTGTCCACCGGCGTGCAGCAAACCGCCGAGATGATTCAGCGTCTGGCCGAGGACAGCCAGAAGATCAATGGCGTGGTCAGCGTGATCCACAGCATCGCCGAACAGACCAACCTGCTGGCCCTTAACGCCGCCATCGAAGCGGCCCGGGCCGGTGAAATGGGCCGCGGGTTTGCGGTGGTCGCCGATGAGGTGCGTAACCTGGCCAAGCGAGTCCAGGCGTCCACCGACGAGATCACCACCATGGTTTCAGCACTGCAGGCCGGCACTCGGGACGCCGTGGACTTCATGCAGGAAAGTTCGTACAAGGCGGACGCCTGCATGCAGCAGGCTCAGGAAGCCAGTGTGGCCCTGGCCGAAATCACCGGTGCGGTGGCGCAGATGCGTGAAAGCAATACGCAGATCGCGGTGGCGGCCGAGCAGCAGAGCCATGTGGCGGAAGAAATGAATCGGGCGGTGGTGAGCATTCGCGACGTGACCGAAAACACCGTGCAGCAGACCGTGAATTCGGCGATTACCAGCAATGAGCTGGCGATGTTGGCAGGGGAATTGAGCAAGGCCATCGGGCAGCTCAGGCTTTGAGGGCCTCTTCGCGAGCAAGCCCGCTCCCACAGTAGATTTTTGGTGTACACAAAATCTGTGTTCACACCGCTCCCACATTGAATTGCGCTTAACTGACTGGCATCAGGGCTTGCCCGCGAAAGCGTCAGCCCAGTCAACATCAATATTGCCCATGACCCCTATCACTTCGATAGCCAGCCTTGATTCGCCGACGGCTTGCGCCAGGCCTATTCTTTATTCAAGCGCCTCACGAATAAAGGATAAACATCATGGGCAAACGTCACCCCAACCTTTCCGCCTGGCAATGGCGAATGTACCCGCACAATCACCAGCACCCGACCAATCTGGTGCTGCACCTGATTGCCGTGCCGTTGTTCATCGTCGCGTTTTTGCTGATGGTCTCGGGTGTGTTCAGCCTGGATCTGGCGAGCTTCGCGATCGGCGTTATCGGTCTGCTCGCGGCCTTGGCCCTGCAGCGTCACGGTCACCGCCTGGAGGCGCAAGCGTCCGAGCCGTTCAGTGATCGCAAAGATGCGGTATCACGCTTGCTGGTCGAACAGTTCCTGACCTTCCCACGGTTTTTCTTCAGTGGCGGCTGGTGGCGCGCCTGGCGTGAACGCCACCGTCGTCGTCACTGATCAGGCGAAAATCGTTACAGTCTGCCGGCTCATGGCGATCAACTGACCGTCTTCGCTCCACAGTTTTGCGGCGGCGTGCCCGTAGCCGTCAGCGGCATACTCGATTTCCACCAGGTACTTGCACCAGTCCAGCGTGCTCAACGCGAGCAACGGCTGGACGAATTCGATGGTCCAGGTCAGCGTGCTGCCTGCAGCCGGTTTCTTCAGATGCGACAACAAGGACGGCGGCCAGGCGTCGACCAGCGCCAGAATATGCGCCTCGTTGACCACTTCGTCCTTCCCTTCTCCACGCAAGCGCACCCAACCACCCATATTGCGGGAGGTGTTGCCGGTGAACGGCAGGCCGCCAATGCTCCAGCGCATTGCCAAATGACGCATGAATTCCGGGGTTACCCCTTTGATATAGGGCATTTCCTGGCAGTCGTCCCAGTGCTTCATCTCGGGCGCAGCGTTGGCCGTGACCGCCACTTCGGACGGCCGCGAAGCACCAAAGCTGCCCTGAACCAACGTCACCACTTGCCCCTTCTGCATCGCCCGGCCCAGCACCTGGCTGACGGCTTTGCCCTCGCGCAACACATCGACTTCAAAACTGACCGGCACATCGGGTTCGACCGGGCCGACAAAGGTGATTGCCAGCGATCGCACCGGACGATCCGCCGGGACTTTTGCGCGCATGGCTTCGTATTGCAGGGCGGCTATCAGGCCGCCAAAAGTCGCCCGCCCCTGACCCCATTCGGCCGGAATAGACAGCCCTTGCGGTTGGCTGCGGACAGCGTCGAGCAGATCGGAAAAGCGCATGGAAACCTCAGAGGCAGGAAAATGGATGGAACGATCTTAACCAGCCTGCAAAACCGGCACAGCGCTTATTCCGGCCAAAATCAC
Source organism: Pseudomonas sp. QTF5 (assembly GCF_000512695.2). Classification (GTDB taxonomy): domain Bacteria; phylum Pseudomonadota; class Gammaproteobacteria; order Pseudomonadales; family Pseudomonadaceae; genus Aquipseudomonas. Next base: position 117,232 of record NZ_AZRW02000017.1, read on the forward strand.
TGACAGATGAGCCGTGCCAACATTGAACACACAAACTAATGTGGGAGCGGGCTTGAACTGGCCTAATGAAATTGGACACATCAATAGGGCGCTATGATGGCG
>NZ_AZRW02000018.1 GCF_000512695.2 Pseudomonas sp. QTF5
GCAGCCTTCAGCTATGAAACATGTTTACCGGACACTAGTGACGCAGAGCGTGGGAACGATCATACGGTGGTTATTCGTGATGCGGTTCGCCAAGGAAGGTCAGCGACGTGAACAGCCCGCGTGTCGCCACATCCGGGTTGTCCTTCAGCGCAATCTCCATCTGCGCCGCAATCACATTCAACCCTTCATTACGCACCAATACTTGCGCCCGACCCTCTGCATCGGTTTCGGTACTCAAGGTATTCGGCGCACTGCGATAGTCACCCACCAGCTTCACGCCCGCCGCCGGCTTGCCGTCCAATAGCACTCGAACCGGCAACGACTTGCCCGGCCCAACGGTCAGTGGATCAACCTCCGGCAGAATCAGCAATTTCATCTGATCAAGCTTCGGCAGTTTCGCCCCCGGCTGGTATATCGCCAGGCTGTACTTGAAGGTCTGGGTCGACTCAATGGCCCCCGGCACTTTGCTGCGTCCTTCGTTGATCCACTTTTTGTCGGCGGTCTGCGACCACATGCCATTGTCCAGTGCGACTGCTAGCGCCGCAGGTGGTTTGAGTGGCTGCAGGCGCGCGTGATCGGCCAGGCGTTGCACGGTAACCGGGATCATCTTTCCCTCGGCGTCGTAGGCCCAGGCTCCGCTGATTTTCTGCGCCTTGAAGGCATTGTCCTCGGCGCCATCACCATAAATGGCTTCGATATTGCCGCGACGTTGTTCGGTCCACAGGCCATGGGCCGAAACGTGGGTGGCGAACATCGCGCCGAACAGTCCCAGCAGGACCAATGATTTGCCTTGTTGCATGGAGATTTTTCCTTTTACAGATCGAGTGTCAGGCTGACAGTGAAATTGCGCGGCTCACCGGGATTGACCCAGTAGTTGCTGTAGGAGCGCTCGAAGTATTTCTCGTCGAACAGGTTGTTCAGGTTCAGGCCGAAGGTGACGTTTTCGCTGGCTCTATAATGCGCCAGCAGATCGACGGTGTGGTAGGCCGGCAGTTCGAAATCGCTGCCGGCTTCACCCGAGCGATCGCCAACATAAGTGAACGCGGCGCCGAGATCCGAACCGCGTAAATGGCCATCCTGAAATTCGTAAACCCCCAGCAAACTGCCGCTGCGTTTGGCCACGCCGAGAATCCGGCTGCCGGTGGGAATGACCTTGTCGCCTTGGGTGACTTCGGCATCGATGTAAGCGAAGGCGCCGATCACTCGCACGGCATCGGTGACTTGCCCGGTGACTTGCAGGTCGACACCCTGGCTGCGGGCCTTGCCCATGGCGCGGCTGGAATCGGTGCTCGGATCAAGCGCCAGGACGTTTTCCTTTTCGATATGGAAGGCGGCGAGGGTGGTGCTCAAGCGGTCGTCGAACAGCTCGCTCTTGATCCCGACTTCATAACCGACGCCTTCTTCCGGATCGAAGGATTTGCCGGCGGCGTCCAGCCCGTTGTTCGGTTTGAACGAGGTGGAGGCGTTGGCGAACAGCCCCACTTCGGGCGTCAGTTGGTAGAGCAGGCCAGCCCGCTGGGTCAGGGCATCGTGGCGCTGGCGGCTGGTTGCGTTGCGGCTGTGATCGTCGATGCTTTGTTCGAAATGCTCGAAGCGCGCACCGATCATGCCGCGCAGTTTGTCGGTGAAAGCGATCTGGTCCTGAAGGTTCAGCGCCTGGCTTTCGACGTGCTCGAAGAAGTCGGTCCCGGAGCGTGCGCCATCGGGTTTTGGCTGACCGTAAATCGGCCGATAGATATCGATGGCGTACGGGCCGCCGGCAATGGTCGTGACCCGTTCGTTCTTGCGGAAATTCTCGTATTCGCTGCCGATCAGCAGTTCGTGTTGCCAACTGCCGATGTCGAACAAACCGCGCAGTTCGAGTTGGGTGATGCTGTCGTGCCAGTTGGTATCGCGCTCGCGGTAGCGACGGTTGACGGTGTGGCCGTCAGCGTTCAAGGGACGGTTTTCGGAGGCGAAGCCCCAGAGTTTGCCTTCCTTGTAATGGCTGGCGAGGCGTAGTTTCCAACTGTCGTTGAGCTGATGTTCGAGGGCGGCCTGCAGCAGGTTGTTGTGGTTGTCGATGTCGCCGTCGTTGGGTTCGCCAAGGAAGGTCGAACGGGAGACGCCGCTCCATTTATTGTTCGGCGCGACGATACCGCGATCGAATGTCGAGCTGTGGCGCACGAACTCGCTCTCCACCAACAGGCTGGTGTCCGGGCTCAGTTGCCAGCTGAAGGAAGGCGCAACGAACACACGCTGGCTGTCGACGTGATCGCGGAAACTGTGGTTGTCCTCGACAGCCAGGTTCACCCGGGACAGAACATTGCCGTCATCATCCAGCGGTGTGTTGACGTCCACGGCGGTGCGATAGCGATCCCAGCTGCCGGCGCTGGTTTGCAGTGTGGTGAAGGCTTCAGGCTGGGGTTTCTTGGTGACGATGTTCACCGTACCGCCCGGATCACCACGACCATAGAGGCTGGCGGCCGGGCCTTTGAGCACTTCGATGCGTTCGATGTTGGCCACGTCCGGCGTGCTTGGATAACCACGGTTGGCGCTGAAACCGTCCTTGTAGAACTCCGACGTGGTGAAGCCGCGCACGCTGTATTCGTAGAGCGTCAGGCCGCCGAAGTTGTTCTGCTTCGACACGCCACCGGCAAATTCCAGTGCGCGTTCGACGCTGGTGCTGCCCAGATCCTTGAGCACACTGACGGGAATCACACTGATCGATTGCGGGATATCGCGAAGGGCGGTGTCGGTTTTGGTGGCGCTGGAAGAGCGGGCGGCGCGGTAACCCTTGACCGGGCCGGTGGGGGATTCGTAGTCGGAGGTGACGCTGATGGCGTCCAGCTCAAGGGGTTGAGGCTCTTCAGCGAAGACCGGATCCCCCAGCAAACTGAGGGCCAGACCTGCCAGGGACGCCATTGTTCGAGACGACATGTTAGGTTGTTCCAATAGTAATATTGAAACAATATAACATGCCTAATGAGAATGTCTGCTGTTAAGGCTGAATCTCTCTTGTGCCTTCAAAGGCCCTGAAAAGATCGTCCGAACGCGGCTCGAACCTTTGGCAGCGCCTACGGGCTTACTCTTCTTCTTTTTCCTTGATTGCCATCGGCGCGGGTGGCGGACGCAGACCGATTTCTGCCGTGAGCTTGAGTTCTTTGCCGTTGCGCATCACCTGAATGGTGACCTTGTCGGTCGGCTTGATTCGCGCCACCTGATTCATCGAGCGGCGACCGTCGCCGGCCGGTTCACCGTCGATGCTGAGGATCACGTCACCCAGTTGCAGGCCAGCCTTCTGCGCCGGGCCATCACGGAAAATTCCCGCGACCACAATCCCCGGACGTCCCGACAGACCAAACGATTCCGCGAGTTCCTGACTCAACGGTTGCACTTCAATACCGAGCCAGCCGCGAATTACCTGGCCGTGTTCGATGATCGACTTCATCACTTCCATCGCCAGTTTCACCGGGATCGCGAAGCCGATGCCCTGAGAACCGCCGGACTTGGAGAAAATCGCCGTGTTGATGCCGGTCAGGTTGCCATTGGCGTCCACCAGCGCACCACCGGAGTTGCCAGGGTTGATCGCGGCGTCGGTCTGAATGAAATCTTCGTAGTTGTTCAGCCCGAGCTGATTGCGCCCGGTGGCGCTGATGATGCCCATGGTCACGGTCTGGCCGACGCCGAACGGGTTGCCGATGGCCAGGGCCACGTCGCCGATACGGATGTTGTCGGAACGGCCGACGGTGATCGATGGCAGGTTTTTCAGGTCAATCTTCAATACCGCGAGGTCGGTTTCCGGGTCGCTGCCGATGATCCGGGCCAGGGTTTCACGGCCATCCTTGAGCGCTACCACGATCTGGTCGGCACCGCTGGTCACGTGGTTGTTGGTCAGCAGGTAACCTTCCGGGCTCATGATCACGCCCGAACCGAGGCTCGACTCCATGCGCTTCTGCTTGGGCGAGTTGTCGCCGAAGAAACGGCGGAACTGCGGATCTTCGAACAACGGATGGCTGGGTTTGTTGACCACTTTGGTGGTGTACAGGTTGACCACCGATGGCGCAGCCGTGGTCACCGCGTCGGCATAGGACACCGGACCCTGCTGCAGACCGAGAGTTTGCGGGGCTTGCTGCAGATTGACGTCCAGGCTCGGTAGCCCGACCCACTCCGGGTAACGCTGCATAATCAATAGAGCAACAAGCACACCGGCCAACAACGGCCAGCCGGAAAAACGCAGCGCCTTGAGCATTAAGCACGTCCTACAGAGGTTGCAGGCGGTGTGAGACCGCCCATAATGTCGCGCATTATACGAGGCCGCGCGCGCCTCTGAACGGGATATTTAGGAGTCTTTTATGGCCGTCGCCCTGAGCACCCTGGTCGAAGAAGCCGACCGCTACCTGGCAAGTGCGAAGATCGCCGATTACTGCCCCAACGGTTTGCAGGTCGAAGGCCGGCCGCAAGTGATGCGCATCGTCAGCGGTGTCACCGCAAGCCAGGCGTTGCTGGACGCTGCGGTGGAGGCCCAGGCCGATCTGGTGCTGGTACATCACGGCTATTTCTGGAAAGGCGAGAACCCGTGCATCACCGGCATGAAGCAGCGCCGGTTGAAAACCCTGCTCAAGCACGATATCAGCCTGCTGTCTTATCACTTGCCGCTGGATCTGCACCCGGAGGTCGGTAACAACGTGCAGCTTGCCCGGCAACTGGATATCACCATCGAAGGCCCGCTGGATCCGGACAATCTGAAAGTCGTTGGCCTGGTCGGCTCGTTGAGCGAGCCGATGACCCCTCGCGATTTCGCCCGTCGCGTGCAGGAAGTCATGGGGCGCGAGCCATTGCTGATCGAAGGCAGCGAGATGATTCGTCGGGTCGGCTGGTGCACCGGTGGCGGCCAGGGTTACATTGATCAGGCGGTGTTGGCTGGCGTCGATCTGTACCTCAGCGGCGAGGCCTCCGAGCAGACGTTCCACAGCGCCCGGGAAAACGACATCAGCTTCATCGCCGCCGGCCACCATGCCACCGAGCGCTACGGTGTACAGGCTTTGGGCGATTACCTGGCGCGACGTTTCGCCCTCGAGCACATCTTCATCGATTGCCCGAACCCTATTTGACGGGCGAATTTTTTGATGAACACCCCGGATCAAATGTGGGAGCGGGCTTGCTCGCGAAAGCAATATCTCAGTCAACATCTGCGTTGAATGTGAATCCGCATTCGCGAGCAAGCCCGCTCCCGCACAGATCCTCGAACACCCGAACGGGCAGGTATATTCATATACCCTTTCGATCTAGCCAGCGTCCTGATTAGAAGAGGGCGCTGTGCTAGGATTCCCCGCTCGAACACGGCCCGCCGGCCGTCCATAAGATCGTTTTCGTGAGTAGCCATGGTCGACAAACTGACGCATCTGAAACAGCTGGAGGCCGAAAGCATCCACATCATCCGCGAGGTCGCCGCCGAGTTCGATAACCCGGTGATGCTGTACTCCGTCGGTAAAGACTCCGCCGTGATGCTGCACCTGGCACGCAAGGCATTCTTCCCGGGCAAACTTCCGTTTCCGGTGATGCACGTCGACACCCGGTGGAAGTTCAAGGAAATGTACGCGTTCCGCGACCGCATGGTCGAAGAGCTCGGCCTGGACCTGCTGGTGCACGTCAATCCCGAGGGTGTTGCTCAGGGTATCAACCCGCTCACCCACGGCAGTGCCAAGCACACCGACATCATGAAGACCGAAGGCCTCAAGCAGGCCCTCGACAAGTACGGCTTCGATGCTGCATTCGGTGGCGCCCGTCGCGACGAAGAGAAATCCCGTGCCAAAGAGCGCGTGTATTCCTTCCGTGACACCAAGCACCGCTGGGACCCGAAAAACCAGCGTCCCGAGTTGTGGAACGTCTACAACGGCAAGGTCAACAAGGGTGAATCGATCCGCGTATTCCCATTGTCGAACTGGACCGAGCTGGACATCTGGCAGTACATCTACCTCGAAGGCATCCCGATCGTGCCGCTGTATTTCGCCGCCGAACGCGATGTCATCGAGATGAACGGCACCTGGATCATGATCGACGACGAACGCCTGCTCAATCACCTGAGCGACGAAGACAAGGCGCGCATCGTCAAGAAGAAGGTCCGTTTCCGTACGCTCGGCGACTACCCGTTGACCGGTGCGGTCGAGTCCGAGGCCACCAGCCTGACCGACATCATTCAGGAAATGCTCCTGACGCGAACTTCCGAACGCCAGGGCCGAGTCATCGATCACGATGGCGCAGGTTCGATGGAAGAAAAGAAACGTCAGGGTTATTTCTAAGGGGTTGTCATGTCGCACGCATCTGATTTGATCAGCGAGGACATCCTCGCCTATCTGGGCCAGCACGAACGCAAGGAAATGCTGCGCTTTCTTACCTGTGGCAACGTCGACGACGGCAAGAGCACCCTGATCGGGCGCCTGCTGCACGACTCCAAAATGATCTACGAAGATCACCTTGAAGCCATTACCCGCGACTCGAAAAAAGTTGGCACCACCGGCGAAGACATCGACCTGGCGTTGCTGGTCGACGGCTTGCAGGCCGAGCGTGAGCAGGGCATCACCATCGATGTCGCCTACCGCTATTTCTCCACCGCCAAACGCAAATTCATCATCGCCGATACCCCCGGCCATGAGCAGTACACCCGCAACATGGCCACCGGTGCATCCACCTGTGACCTGGCGATCATCCTGGTCGACGCCCGTTATGGCGTGCAGACCCAGACCCGTCGCCACAGCTTTATCGCCTCGTTGCTGGGCATCAAGCACATCGTTGTCGCCATCAACAAGATGGACCTCAACGGCTTCGACGAAACAGTCTTCGAGTCGATCAAGGCCGATTACCTGAAGTTCGCCGAAGGCATCGCGTTCAAGCCGACCACCATGGCGTTCGTGCCGATGTCCGCGCTCAAGGGCGACAACGTCGTGAACAAGTCCGAGCGCTCGCCGTGGTACACCGGCCAGTCGCTGATGGAAATCCTCGAAACCGTCGAAATCGCCAATGACCGCAACTACACCGACCTGCGTTTCCCGGTGCAGTACGTCAACCGTCCGAACCTGAACTTCCGTGGTTTCGCCGGCACCCTGGCCAGCGGCATCGTGCACAAGGGCGACGAAGTCGTTGTGTTGCCGTCGGGCAAGAGCAGCCGCGTGAAATCCATTGTCACCTTCGAAGGTGAGCTGGAACATGCCGGTCCTGGTCAAGCGGTGACGCTGACCATGGAAGACGAAATCGACATTTCCCGCGGCGACTTGCTGGTGCATGCCGACAACCAGCCGCAAGTGACTGACGCCTTCGACGCCATGCTGGTGTGGATGGCCGAAGAGCCGATGCTGCCGGGCAAGAAATACGACATCAAGCGCGCCACGACTTACGTGCCGGGTTCGATCACCAGCATCGTCAATCGCGTGGACGTGAACACCTTGGCCGAAGGGCCGGCCAGTTCTCTGCAGCTGAACGAGATCGGTCGGGTCAAGATCAGCCTCGACGCTGCCATCGCGCTGGACGGTTACGACAGCAACCGCACCACCGGTTCGTTCATCGTCATCGATCGACTGACCAACGGCACGGTCGCGGCCGGCATGATCATCGCCCAGCCGTTGAGCCATGGCACCAGCACCCACCACGGCAAACTGGCTCACGTGGCTACCGAAGAACGTGCCCAGCGCTTCGGTCAGCAACCGGCCACCGTGTTGTTCAGCGGCCTGTCGGGCGCTGGCAAAAGCACCCTGGCCTATGCGGTTGAACGCAAGCTGTTCGACCTGGGTCGTGCGGTGTTTGTTCTCGATGGCCAGAACCTGCGTCACGACCTGAATAAAGGTCTGCCACAGGATCGTGCCGGGCGTACCGAAAACTGGCGTCGTGCGGCGCACGTTGCGCGTCAGTTCAACGAAGCCGGCCTGCTGACCTTGGCTGCATTCGTTGCGCCGAGTGCTGAAGGTCGTGAGCAGGCCAGGGAACTGATCGGCAAGGAGCGTCTGCTGACGGTCTACGTCCAGGCCTCGCCGACGGTCTGTGCCGAGCGTGATCCGCAAGGTCTGTACGCGGCGGCTGGCGACAACATCCCGGGCGAATCCTTCCCGTACGACGTGCCGCTGAATGCCGATCTGGTGATCGACACCCAGTCGCTGTCGCTGGAAGAGAGCGTCAAGCAAGTGCTGGATCTGCTGCGTAAGCGTGGCGCGATCTAAGCGTTAGCTGCAAATAAAAAACCCGCAGATGAGTGATCGTCTGCGGGTTTTTTTTGTCTGCGCTATTCAAATGTGGGAGCGGGCTTGCTCGCGAAGGCTGACTGACATTCAACAATGATGTTGGCTGACACACCGCTTTCGCGAGCAAGCCCGCTCCCACAGGAGATCAGTGTTTGCCAGGATACTCACGGTGCATCTGCCCCAACAGCGCATCCTTGTCATTCCACAGCTGATTGATCCAGCCCTGAAACTCCAGGCGATACACACCGTCCTGGTCGTAGTTCTTGCCGACGAACTGCGGTGGAATCTTCAGCTCCTGAAAATGCACCACCACGTCTTTCACGTTTCCACAGAGCAAATCCCAATAACCCGGACGCCCCGCCGGATAGTGAATGGTCACGTTGACGATGGCCTCCAGCTGGTCGCCCATGGCATCCAGCACGAAGGCAATACCACCCGCTTTCGGCTTGAGCAGATAGCGGAACGGTGAACCCTGTTGTACGTGTTTGCCCTCGGTGAAGCGCGTGCCTTCGACGAAGTTGAAAATCCCCACCGGGTTATTGCGGAACTTGTCGCACGTCTTGCGGGTGGTCTCCAGGTCTTCGCCTTTCTTCTCTGGATGCTTCTCCAGATAGGCCTTGGAATAACGCTTCATGAATGGAAAACCGAGTGCCCACCACGCCAGACCAATCACCGGCACCCAGATCAGTTGCTGTTTGAGAAAGAACTTCAGCGGGCGGATCCGACGGTTGAGTACGTACTGCAACACCATGATGTCGACCCAGCTCTGGTGGTTGCTGGTGATCAGATACGAGTGCTGATAGTCCAGGCCTTCCAGCCCGCTGAGCTGCCAGCGCGTGTGCCCGAGCAGGTCCATCCAGGCCTTGTTGTTGCTGATCCAGGTTTCGTGGATATGGCCCATCAGCCAATCGGTGAAACGCTGGGCGGCGGGGAAGGGCAGCAACAGTTTGAAGATCGCCACCACGAACAGCGGCGTGCAGCAGACAATCGTGTTCAGCGCCAACAACAGCGAGGCGATCACGCCGCGCAGGGGTGCAGGTAGAAAATCCAGCATTTAAAGATCCATAGGTCGGTTGGCAGCCTGGATCGCGGTCAACGCGATGGTGTAGACAATGTCGTCGACTTGCGCGCCGCGCGGAAGGTCGTTCACCGGTTTGCGCAGGCCTTGCAGCATCGGTCCGAGGCTGACGCAGTCGGCGCTGCGCTGCACGGCTTTGTGGGTGGTGTTGCCGGTGTTCAGGTCGGGGAACACGAACACCGTGGCACGCCCTGCCACCTGACTGTTCGGCGCCAGTTGCTTGGCCACGGTTTCGTTGGCGGCGGCGTCGTACTGCAATGGGCCGTCGATCAACAATGAGTTCTGTTGTTCGTGGGCGAGCAACGTGGCCTCGCGAACCTTCTCGACTTCTTCACCGCTGGCCGACTCACCGCTGGAGTAACTGATCATCGCCACGCGCGGAGTGATGCCGAACGCCGCTGCCGAATCGGCGCTTTGCAAGGCGATCTCGGCCAGTTCGCTGGCACTCGGGTGCGGGTTCATCACGCAGTCGCCGTAAACCAGCACTTCTTCCGGAAACAGCATGAAGAACACCGACGACACCAGTGTGCAGCCCGGCGCGGTCTTGATCAGTTGCAGGGCCGGACGGATGGTGTTGGCCGTGGAGTGAATGACTCCGGACACCAGCCCGTCGACTTCATCCAGCGCCAGCATTACGGTGCCGATCACCACGGTGTCTTCCAGTTGTTGCTCGGCCATGGGTGCGTTGAGGCTTTTGCTTTTACGCAGGGCGACCATCGGCTCGACGTAACGCTCGCGGATCAGGTCCGGGTCGAGGATTTCCAGCCCCGGTGGCAACTCGATGCCTTGGGCGCGGGCGACGGCTTCGACATCCGCCGGTTTCGCCAGCAGTACGCAACGGGCAATGCCGCGGGCCTGGCAGATTGCAGCGGCTTGCACCGTCAACGGCTCGCTGCCTTCGGGCAACACGATGCGCTTGTTGGCGGCCTGGGCGCGCTGGATCAGTTGATAGCGGAACACCGCGGGCGACAGGCGCATTTCCCGTGGCGTACCGCAGCGCTGGTGCAGCCAGTTGGCGTCGAGGTGGCTGGCGACGAAGTCGGTGATGATCTCCGCACGCTCGCGGTCGTCGATCGGGATTTCCTTGTTCAAACCGTTCAACTGGTTGGCGGTGTCGTAGGAACCGGTGCTGACCGACAACACCGGCAAGCCGGCCTGCAAGGCGCCACGGCACAGGTCCATGATGCGTGGGTCGGGCAGAGTGTCGCTGGTCAGCAACAGGCCGGCCAGAGGCACGCCGTTCATCGCCGCGAGGCTGACCGCGAGGATGATGTCGTCGCGATCGCCGGGGGTCACCACCAGCACGCCGGGCTTGAGCAGCTCCACGGTGTTGCGCATGGTGCGGGCGCAGATGATGATGTTGGTCATGCGCCGCGTTTCGTAGTCGCCGGCGTTGAGCACCTGAGCGCCCATCAGATCGGCTACGTCACGGGTGCGCGGGGCGTTCAATTCGGGTTGGAACGGGATACAGCCGAGCAGACGGAAATCGCCACTGCGCAACAACGGCGAGTGTTCCTTCAGGCGCGAGGCGAAGGCCTCCATGCTTTCGTCGGTCTTGACCTTGTTGAGGATCACGCCCAGCACTTTCGGGTCTTTCGGCCCACCGAACAATTGCGCCTGCAACTCTACCCGGCCCGACAATTCGGTCAGCACTTCGTTTTCCGGCGCCGAGACCAGAATCACATCGGCGTCGAGGCTCTTGGCCAAATGCAGGTTGACCCGCGCCGCGTAACTGGCGCTGCGGGTCGGGACCATGCCTTCGACGATCAGCACGTCTTTGCCGACAGCGGCTTGCTGATAAAGGGTGATGATTTCTTCGAGCAGTTCGTCCAGCTGACCGTCGCCGAGCATCCGCTCAACGTGGGCCAGGCCCAGTGGCTGAGGCGGTTTCAAACCGTGGGTGCGGGCCACCAGTTCGGTGGACCGTTCAGGGCCCGTATCGCCCGGGTGCGGCTGGGCAATCGGTTTGAAAAAGCCGACTTTGAGACCGGCCCGCTCAAGCGTACGCACCAGCCCGAGGCTGATGGAGGTCAGACCCACACCAAAATCTGTGGGCGCGATAAAAAAAGTTTGCATGCGGATTCTCTAAGGGAGCATGGCAGTGGTGAGCGCCTATGGCTGGCGTTCTACCGATATTCAGTCGCCAAGGTTATCGCTAACCGAGCCCTGTGCGCACCAACCGCAATCAAAGGGCTGGCCTATTTTTTCATTGCGCTGCAAAGGGTCCAGTACCCAGGCCCGGGATTGCCACGGTGGCTGGTGCCGCAGGTGTTGGGTATGGCCGCAGGAAAGCTCGGCCACCCAGTGCCCGTCCTCGTCCTGATGAAAGCCTGTGACGGTCGAGGCTTTCGTCACGTCCCGTCTGTCCGGGTTGTGTTCGCTTTCGGGCGATTGCTTCGCTAAACTTGGTCTTTCTATATTCTTATGCAAAAGGTCTCGCCCCATGCTGATCGCCGCCAATAAGGCTGTCTCCATCGACTATACCCTGACCAACGACGCTGGTGAGGTCATCGACAGCTCCGCCGGCGGCGCGCCGCTGGTCTACCTGCAAGGCGCAGGTAATATCATCCCGGGCCTGGAAAAGGCACTGGAAGGCAAAGCAGTCGGTGACGAACTGACTGTCGCTGTAGAACCTGAAGATGCCTACGGCGAATACGCTGCCGAACTGGTCAGCACTCTGAGCCGCAGCATGTTCGAAGGCGTTGACGAGCTGGAAGTGGGCATGCAGTTCCACGCTTCCGCGCCGGACGGCCAGATGCAGATCGTCACCATTCGCGATCTGGACGGCGACGATGTTACCGTTGATGGCAACCACCCGTTGGCCGGTCAGCGCCTGAATTTCCAGGTCAAGATCATCGACATCCGTGACGCCAGTCAGGAAGAAATCGCTCATGGTCACGTCCATGGCGAAGGTGGCCATCACCACTGATTTTCTGCGCTAAGCTTTCGAGAGCTGGAGAGGCGCCCGAGGGCGCCTTTTTAGTCCGCGGCTGTCCTTGATGACACCGCCAAGTGGCTGTTTCGAGAAGAACACGGGAATTTGGAGTTCGTCATGAGTGCTTTTCACGACCTTAAACTGACAGCCCTGGATGGTCAGGAGCTACCTCTGGCGCCCTTCAAGGGGCGTGTCGTGCTGGTGGTCAACGTCGCCTCCAAATGTGGCTTGACCCCACAGTATGCGGCGCTGGAAAACCTTTACCAGCAATACAAGGACCAGGGTTTCAGTGTGCTGGGCTTGCCGTGCAACCAGTTTGCCGGGCAGGAACCGGGCACCGAGCAGGAGATCCAGGCGTTCTGCAGTCTCAACTATGGCGTGACCTTTCCGTTGTCCAGCAAGCTGGAAGTCAACGGTCATGAGCGTCATCAGTTGTATCGTTTGCTGGCAGGCGAGGGCGCGGAATTCCCGGGCGACATCACCTGGAACTTCGAGAAATTCCTGCTGGGCAAGGACGGTCGCGTGCTGGCGCGGTTTTCGCCTCGAACGGCGCCGGATGATCATTCTGTCATCCAGGCGATCGAAAAAGCGCTGAGCTGAGTTCCTCCTCTGTAGGAGCGAGGCTTGCCCGCGAAGGCGTCATGTCATTCAACATTGATATCGACTGACATGACACCTTCGCGGGCAAGTCGGATCGCCGCACCGCTCGCTCCTACAATGCTTTCTGTCTTTTGATCCTTAATCACCTAAATCAATAGTGCTGTTCAAGCCTTGCGACTCTCCATATTATCGCCGTCATAAAGTCTATGTCCCGTGGAGCGTCCCATGCCTGTCAAAGCCCTGTTCAAGCCTTTTCACCTAGGCGCTCTCGAGTTGCCGACCCGCGTCGTCATGGCGCCGATGACCCGCTCGTTTTCGCCGGGCGGCGTGCCCAATTCCAAAGTGATCGAGTACTACCGTCGTCGCGCCGCCGCAGGGGTTGGGCTGATCATCACCGAAGGCACCACCGTCGGTCATAAGGCCTCCAATGGCTACCCGAACGTACCGCACTTCTATGGTGAAGTGGCATTGGCCGGCTGGAAGAAAGTCGTCGACGCGGTGCATGCCGAAGGCGGCAAGATCGTTCCACAACTGTGGCATGTGGGCAGCGTGCGCCGCATCGGCACCGAGCCGGACGCCAGCGTGCCGGGTTACGGTCCGTCGGAAAAACTGAAGGACGGTCAGGTCGTGGTTCACGGCATGACCAAGGAAGATATCCAGGACGTGATTGCCGCGTTCGCCCAAGCCGCCAAGGATGCTCAGAGCATCGGCATGGACGGCGTGGAAATCCACGGTGCCCACGGTTATCTGGTGGACCAGTTCTTCTGGGAAGGCAGCAACCAGCGCACTGACGAATACGGCGGCAGCCTGGCGAACCGTTCGCGCTTTGCCATCGAATTGATTGAGGCAGTGCGTGCAGCGGTCGGTGAGGGTTTCCCGATCATCTTCCGTTTCTCCCAGTGGAAGCAGCAGGACTACACCGCGCGTTTGGTACAAACCCCGGAAGCTTTGGGCGAATTCCTCAAGCCATTGTCCGACGCCGGCGTGGACATTTTTCACTGCTCGACACGGCGTTTCTGGGAGCCGGAATTTGATGGTTCCGAACTCAACCTGGCCGGCTGGACCCGCAAGCTCACCGGCAAGCCAACCATCACCGTCGGCAGCGTCGGCCTGGACGGTGAGTTCCTGCAATTCATGGTCAACACCGACAAGATCGCGCAACCGGCCAGCCTGGAAAAACTGCTGGAGCGTTTGAACAACGACGAGTTCGATCTGGTGGCAGTGGGCCGTGCATTGCTGGTGGACCCGGACTGGGCGCAGAAAGTGCGCGACGGTCGCGAGGAAGACATCCTGCCGTTCAGCCGTGAGGCGTTGATGACGCTGGTTTAAGCGGCGACAGGACTGACGCCTTCGCGAGCAAGCCCGCTCCCACATTCGACCGAGTTCTCTTAGGGGAATGCGATCAAAGGTGGGAGCGGGCTTGCTCGCGAAGGCTGACTCAATGTCATCAAGGATTCAGGGTAATGTCTGTGCATCAGGAACCACCTGCTCCCCAACACAAGCCCCCCGCAACTGCCCCTCGAACTGCTCGATAATCGCCGCCCACCCCTGACGACTCGCATGCTGGCGCGCATTTAACCGCACGCAGCGCAAGGTTTCGCGCTCCTCCAGCAGCCAACGTGCCGCATCGCAGAACGCCTCTTCATCCCCAGGCATGGCCAGTACGCCGTTGTAGCCATGGCGAATATGCTGGGCCGCCGCAGCCTGATCGTACGCCACCACCCCCAGCCCCGAGGCTAATGCCTCAAGCACCACATTGCCGAAGGTTTCGGTCAGGCTCGGAAACAGAAACACATCCCCCGACGCATAGTGACTGGCCAAGGCTTCGCCGCGTTGTGAGCCGCAGAAAATCGCCTCCGGCAATTCCTTCTCCAGCATCGATCGTTGCGGACCGTCACCGACCACAATCAATTTCATCTTTCGCTGTGGATAACTCATTTTCAGCGTGTCGAAACTGCGCTTGAGCAAGCCAAGGTTCTTCTCCTGGGCCAAGCGTCCTACGTGGATGAAAGCAATATCATCCTCGGCCAGTCCCCATTGCTCGCGCAGCAGCTTCTGCCGTTTGGCTGGATGAAACAACTGGCTGTCGACGCCTCGAGAGAGCAGCGCCAGGCGCTCGAAACTGCGGCGTTCCAGTTCCAGTCGCTGGCTGGCACTGGGCACCAAGGTCAGGGTCGAGCGATTGTGAAACCAGCGCAGGTAGTGGGTCAGCAAGCGCGTCAGCAGCCCGAGGCCGTACTGGCTGGAGTACTGCTGAAAATTGGTATGAAAGCCGCTGACCACCGAAATCCCCAAGCGCCGTGCGGCGCGCAACGCCGACAACCCCAGCGGTCCTTCGGTGGCGATGTACAACACGTCCGGGCGATGCCGTTTCCAGCGCCGCAGCAGCTTGTGCATCGACGACTGACCCCATTGCAAGCCGGGATAACCCGGCAGCGGCCAGCCTCGACACAACAGCAACTCATCGCTGCTGCCCATAAGTGGGTCGCCACCCTGACGTGGCCGCACCAACTCGACCTGATGCCCACGCGCGCGCAAACCGTCGAACAAGCGACCAAGAGTATTGGCCACGCCGTTGATTTCCGGTGGGAAGGTTTCGGTGATCAGGGTGATATGCAGAGTTGTCGTCATGACCTCAGTGTCGGCTGAGGCCATGTCGTCATTGTGACGGTGGGATGATGGATTTGTGACGCGATCAGCGGCGTTCTGCCACCAAATTCTCCGCGCCACGCTCACGCACCCAGAACAGCGTCGCCCCGGCCACTGCCGCCGGCATCATCAGAATGTTGACCACCGGAATCAGCAACACCAGATACACGCTGCCGCCGAAGCCGAGGCTCTGCCAGCGTTTCTGTCGCAGCCAGGCGAGCATTTCGTTCCAGCCGAGTTTGTGGTTATCCGCCGGGTAGTCGATGTACTGAATCGCCATCATCCACACCCCGAACAGCAGCCATAGCGGCGCGGCGATGATGTTGACCACCGGGATGAACGACAGGATGAACAGCCCGATGGCCCTGGGCAGGAAGTAGCCGAGTTTGCGCATTTCACGGGACAGGGTGCGCGGGATCATGGCGATCAGTTCGCCCCAGCTGAAGGCCGGGAAGTCGTCGGTGCCGCGCACCACCACTTCGACTTTCTCCGCGAGAAAGCCATTGAACGGCGCGGCAATGATGTTGGCGAGCATGGTGAAGGTGAAGAACACCATAAACACCACCAACACGACAAAAATCGGCCAGAGGACGTAGCTGAGGAAGTTCAGCCAATCGGGCAGGGACGGCATCAGCGTATCGACCCACATACTGAACTGATGGCCAGCCAGATAGATCAATCCGACGAATAGCACCAGGTTGATCGCCAGCGGCAACAACACGAACAAGCGCAGGCTTGGGCTCAGGACCAGCTTGAGGCCCTCGCGCAGGTATTGCGGGCCAGACAGAACGGGGGCGGGCATAACGTGCTCCGAGCAAAGGGTAAACGCGCCGACCTTACCGGCTTTGCCTGACAGGCGAAAGCGCGGTAGCGGCATCGACATTAACTGTAACAAAGGCGTCTATATATTCACCTCGATGGGATAGAGACCGCCTATGAGCTGGATTGTTAAACCGTATTTCCTTAATCTTCGCCCCCTCGATACGCTGCACCCATTCTTTTACAGGACTGTCGAACCCAAGCCTTCCCCAAGTGCTTTCAACGGTCCTTTTTTATTCCCGCCGGCAATCCGGCGTTCCGCGCTCAGTGTTTCGGGCCCGGTCAACAGGAGCAGGTCATGTCTGAAGTTCGTCATTCGCGAGTGATTATTCTCGGTTCCGGCCCTGCCGGTTATAGCGCCGCGGTCTATGCCGCCCGTGCCAACCTCAAGCCACTATTGATCACTGGCATGCAGGCTGGCGGTCAACTGACCACCACCACCGAAGTCGACAACTGGCCGGGCGACGTCCATGGCCTGACCGGCCCGGCGCTGATGGAACGGATGAAAGAGCACGCCGAGCGCTTTGAAACCGAGATCGTGTTCGATCACATCAATGCCGTGGACTTCGCCGCCAAGCCATACACCTTGATTGGCGACAGCGCGACTTACACCTGCGACGCACTGATCATCGCCACCGGCGCCAGCGCTCGTTATCTGGGCCTGCCATCGGAAGAAACGTTCATGGGCAAAGGCGTTTCGGCCTGCGCGACGTGCGATGGGTTCTTCTATCGCAACAAGCCAGTGGCCGTGGTGGGTGGCGGTAATACTGCCGTGGAAGAGGCGCTGTACCTGGCCAACATCGCCAGCACTGTGACCCTGATTCACCGTCGCGAGACGTTCCGCGCCGAGAAGATTCTGATCGACAAGCTGAATGCCCGGGTTGCCGAAGGCAAGATCATCCTGAAGCTGAACTCGACCCTGGACGAAGTGCTGGGCGACAACATGGGCGTGACCGGTGCTCGCCTGAAGAACAACGACGGCAGCTTCGACGAGCTGAAAGTCGACGGTGTGTTCATCGCCATCGGCCACACCCCGAACACTTCGTTGTTCGAAGGCCAGTTGACGTTGAAAGACGGCTATCTGGTTGTGCAGGGTGGCCGTGATGGCAACGCAACGGCGACCAGCGTCGAAGGCATCTTCGCCGCCGGTGACGTGGCTGACCACGTTTACCGTCAGGCCATCACCTCGGCTGGTGCCGGTTGCATGGCGGCACTGGATGCCGAGCGTTACCTCGACGATCTGCAGAACGCTTGATTCTGATTCTGTAGAAAGTAAAAAACCGGCTTCGGCCGGTTTTTTTGTGTACACGATTTAATGCCTGATCACATTTCCAGTGTGGGAGCGGGCTTGCTCGCGAATGCGATGTGTCAGGCAATATGAATGTCGACTGACAGGCCGCATTCGCGAGCAAGCCCGCTCCCACATGGACTGCATGGAATTTATGTTCAAGCCAATTTCTTCAGGCACGCCTCAAGGATATCCAGCCCTTCCTCCAGCACGGCGGCCTCAGTGGTCAATGGCGCCAGCAGCCGAATGATGTGACGCGACTTGCCGCTGGGCATCAGCAGCAACCCCGAGTTTCGCGCCAGGGCCAGCAGCTGCGTCAGCTGGGCCGAGGCCGGTGTGCCGTCGGCATTGATCAGCTCGATGCCGCGCATTGCCCCGACACCGGTCAAGCGGCCCAGATACGGTGACAACTCGCGGGCTCGCCAGGATTCGTAGCGGCTGACAATCGCCTCTTCCTGTTGCGCACCCCAGGCTTGCAGAGGCGCGTCAGTCATTTCGTCCAGGGTCGCCAACGCGGCGGCGCAGGCGATGGGGTTGCCCGAGTAGGTGCCGCCCAATCCGCCCTTGGGCAAGTTATCGAGTAGCGACTTGCGCCCGACAACCGCACCCAACGGCACGCCGCCGGCAATGCTTTTGCCCAGCAGGATCAGGTCCGGCTCAATGCCCAGTCGCGAGAACGCAAACCGCTGGCCGGTGCGGCCGAAGCCGGACTGGATTTCATCGGCGATCAGCAGGATGCCTTTGTCATCACAGAAACGTCGCAGCGCCTGGGCGAACTCCACGTCCAGCGCCAGGAAACCCGCTTCGCCCTGCACCGGTTCAACGATAAAACAGGCCACGTCATCAACGTCGATTTCGACGCTGAACAGTCGATCCATCGCCTTCAGGGCCTCGGCGCAGGTCACCTCATTGTCTTTGCTGGGGAAGGGCAGGTGATACACGGGACCTGGCAGCGCGCCGACTTTCTGTTTGTAGGGCGCGACTTTACCGTTGAGGTTGAGGGTGGCGAGTGTGCGACCGTGGAAGGCGCCGTCGAAGGCAATGACTGCTGTGCGACCCGTGGCGCCACGGACGATCTTCAGGGCGTTTTCCGCCGCTTCCGCACCGCTGTTGGTGAGCATGCCGCTGACCGGGTAATCCACCGGAATAAACGTAGTGAGGCGATCCATGAGTTCAATGTAAGGCACATGGGGCGCAGCATTGAACGCGTAGTGGGTCAGCCGGGTGGCCTGTTCGCGGATGGCTTCGACGATGCGCGGATGGCAATGGCCGAGGTTCAGCACGCCGATACCACCGACAAAATCGATGTAGCGCTTGCCATCGGTGTCCCAGACCATGGCATTTTTGCCGTGGCTGAGGGTGATGGGGTGAACGATGTTGATCGACTGACTGACGGATTCGCTGCGCATGGATGGCTGACTCTGAAGAAGGGATGCTTCTTTTATCTAAGCCGCGAGCAGAGGTGCCTGGCAAACGAAATAAAGTGGCCGGGTCAATCTTAAAAGTCGGGATGTGACCTGATACCGATCGATGGCGACGCATAATCTGTGGCGAGGGAGCTTGCTCCCGTTGGACTGCGCAGCGGTCCCCTTCTTTATTAAGATAAGCAGGGTCGCTTCGCGACCCAACGGGAGCAAGCTCCCTCGCCACAGGCGGGCTTCAGTCAGCGACGTGTCAGCGGCTGCTGAGTGAGCTTCACACCGGCCAAGCCATGGGCGATCAACGCGCGGATATTGCCGTGGTCACTGCCTTCAGGCGTGGCCACCACCGAACGGTAATGCTCACCGAATGCCAACAGCGTTTCTTCATCGCTCAAACCTTCCAGCAATGCCAGACCCAGGGTCTTGCACGAACCTTCGTTCTGCCCGGCGGCGTTTTCCACGCCGCCGTTATTGAAAGCCTGGGGCTGATAGTCGTAACCGGCAGCGATGAATGCCAAGGTATCGGCGAAAGCATGTTCGCCGCTCTTGAGGCTGGCGCGCAGGGTGTTCAGATCACTCATTGGGTTTTCCTTTGGCGAACGCCGCTTGCTGGTCGGCGCTGGCTTCTTTCTGGTATTGGGTTTTCCACTCGGCGTACGGCATGCCGTAAACCACTTCGCGGGCTTCGTCGAGACTGACGTCGATCTGGCGTTCATCGGCGGCGGCTTTGTACCACTTGGACAGGCAGTTACGGCAGAAACCCGAGAGGTTCATCAGGTCGATGTTCTGCACGTCCTTGCGGCTATCCAGGTGGGCAACCAGCCGGCGAAAGGCAGCGGCTTCAAGTTCCAGGCGTTGTTGATCGTTCATGATGGGCTCTATGCAACCAAATCGTGGCGCGGATGATAAAAGCCTGGCGACCGATGCGCCAGACGCGGTCAGCGGCTGGCGGCCAGGGTAATCGATACCGACTCGGCGAAGCGCAGGGCGTGGGGCTTGTCGACTTCGACTTCGGCGTACAGCACCGACTGGTTGACCATGATCAAGTCCAGCAACTCCTGGGTCAGGCGCTCGAGCAGGGCAAAGCGATTGCCCTCCACGTGGGCGATGATCGCCTTGGTGATGGTGCGGTAATTCAACGCGTGATCGATATCGTTGTCACGCACCGCATCCTGAGCGGCGTACAGAATGGTCAGGTTGATCAGCACATCCTGCTTGTTGAGGATTTCGTCCTCGTTGATCCCGATGAAAGTTCGCAAACACAGGTCCTTGACCCTGATGCGCGCCATTCCTGGTTGAAGTTGTGGCATTGCTACTTGCTCCGTCCAATCAATTGCAGGAACTCCTGGCGGGTGTTGCTCGACTCGCGGAAGGCGCCGAACATCACCGAGGTGTTCATGGTCGAATTCTGTTTTTCGACGCCGCGCATCATCATGCACATGTGCTGGGCTTCGATGACCACCGCGACACCGGCGGCGTCGGTCACTTGCTGCACTGCGTCGGCGATTTGCCGGGTGAGGTTTTCCTGGATTTGCAGCCGGCGGGCGAACATATCCACAAGCCGCGCAATCTTCGACAGTCCCAGCACCTTGCCCGTTGGAATATAAGCCACATGAGCCTTGCCTATGAAGGGCAGCATGTGATGTTCACAGAGCGAGTACAGCTCGATGTTGTCGACGATGATCATTTCATCGTTGTCTGAGGCAAACAGCGCGCCGTTGACGATTTCTTCGACACTTTGCTCGTATCCATGACACAGGTATCGCATCGCCTTGGCGGCGCGAACCGGGGTGTCTTGCAGTCCTTCGCGGTCTGGGTTTTCACCGAGGCCGATCAGGATCTCGCGATAGCTCTCGGACAAGGAGTTGTGTGGCGGGAATAACGTCATGGGACATCCTCGCGGGAGCGGCTTATTTGACGTGCCGTCCGCCGTTGACGGTCAGGGTCGTGCCAGTGACATAAGGGTTGTCGAGCAAATAGCGCAGGCTCTGGTAGATCACTTCGCTGCCGGGCTCGATGCCCAGCGCCGATTTGGCCAGAACCCTGGCTCGGTACGCCGCGTCGTCGTCGGGATTGAACAGTAGCAGGGCTGGGGCGATACCGTTGACCTTGATGCTGGGCGCGTATTTCGCGGCAAAGGACAGGGTCAGGCTGTCGAGTCCGGCTTTACTGGCGCAGTAGCCGATGTGCTTGCTGCTGCCTCTGCGGGTCACATCATCGCTGATGTGTACGATGTCGGCGGGACTTGAACGCCGTAGCAAGTCAGCACAGTGCAGGTTGATCAGGTAAGGCGCCAGCATGTGCACGCTGAACATGCGGGTGAAGGCTGCGGCTTCGGTGCCCGGGGTTTCGGCCAGCCATTCAGAAGCGTTATGGACAATCGCCCGCAAACTGTCGGTGTGGTTTTTCAGTTCGCCGATGAACGCAAGGATTCCGGCCTCGTTGGAAAAGTCCGCAAACACCGCGCTCGCCCCCAGATCGCGCAGGGTTTGCACACCAGGGCGCTCGCTGCGGTAGCTGAAAATGACCGGATGGCCGTCTTCGAGCAAACGCTGCGCACAGTGCAGACCGATACGCTGTCCGGCACCGGTGATGAGAATTGGGGCTGCGGAAGAGGTCATGAACGGCTCGCGTCGCGGTGAGAGCAAAACTATACCAGCGACGGGAGGCGTACACCTATTGTGGGAGCGGGCTTGCTCGCGAATGCGGACTGACAGTCAGCAATATGTCGGCTGTTACACCGCCTTCGCGAGCAAGCCCGCTCCCACAGAGGGATCAGCGATGCTGGGTTGAGGGTTCGGCGGGCAACGGATGTGCCGGTGTACTGTGCAGCCAGTTAGCCAATAGACGGGTCGATAACGGAATGAAGAGATACACCATCAATGGCGTCAGGCACAGGGTGCTGACAAACACGCGGGTCAGCAAACCCGTTTCAGCCAGCAACGGCCCCAATACAAAGTTGAACAACAAAGACACCGGAAAGAACGCCAGCCAGATCGCCACGGCCTGTTTCCAGCGTGGCGGGCGTTGACCGGCAGCGCCGAACCAGCCTTCGATGCCACTGACCCGATGCTCCGTAGGATGGGCAAACAGATCACTGCCGCGTCCCAGCCAGGCGATGCGCGACGCAGAATGCTCCCAAGTGTGCATTGTCTGCTCGTCGGTGAAGCGAAAGATAATCTGGAATTCGTCATCGTCGGGCGGTGGAGCGAGCACGCCAGAGCCGAGGTAACCGGGGAAGTCGGTGGCCAGTTGTTCGCCTTCGCGCAACCAGGCCATCAGGTCCTGATAACGCCCATCGGCAACGCGGCGCGCAACCATCAGCGTGACGGGTAAGGTAGACATTATGTATCTCCGTATTACAAATGCATCGCTCCGGATAAGAGCTTCGCCAGACACAGCGCCGGGGTAGTGGGCTGCATCTCAAGACAAGCAAGGATTATTCCTGATTCTTTCTGGGACGTCAGTGCTAATTAATTCAGCGGACGTGTTGAATGCTACCGGGGTAGGAGAGTTAGAATGTATCAAAATATAAACATGGACGTAGATCCTGTGCTGACAGACCTTGCACCCGGCTTGCCCCCCATCGCCTGCCTGACTCGAGAAGAGCTGTTTCCAATCCGTGAGGTCGCGCGCCTGACGGGGGTCAACCCGGTCACGCTACGCGCATGGGAGCGGCGGTACGGTCTGATACAGCCAACGCGCACCGAAAGCGGGCACCGTTTGTATTCGATGACCGATATCGAACGTGTTCGCAGCATCCTTGGCTGGATAGAACGCGGTGTAGCGGTCAGCAAGGTCGGCAAGATATTGGCCAAGACCGAACCGTTCAAGGTGCTGGCGCAGATCATCCCCAACGAACTCGTTCAAACTGACTATGACCAATGGCAGCAGCAGGTCAAGGCAGCGGTGAGTGCTTTTGACGAAGTTCAACTGGAGCAAGTCTACGGCCAGATTTTTTCCAGTTACCCGCTGACGGTGGTGTTTCAGGACATTCTGATTCCGATCTGGAAGCTATTGCTACAACGCCATGAAGCCTTCGGGCAGACCAGCGAATGGCTTTTTCTGGATGGTTTTCTGCGTGCTCGAGTGTTGCAACGCTTGCTGCTGGTGCGTGTCATGCAACCGCGACGAGTGATTGTCTGCGCTTTGGCCGATCAATGTCGTGAACTCGAAGTGCTGGTCACGGCGCTGTATCTGAGCAACGTCGATTCGGCTATTCAGTTGTTGGCGATCGGTCAGCCCTTCGACGAGTTGATTCTGGTCTGTGAGAAAATCAAGCCCAAGGCACTGGTGCTGGTTTCCAATCAAGCGCCAGCCGCCGAACTGCCTCGACGTTTGAACCGCCTGGCCATGAGCCTGGATTGTCAGGTGTTGCTGGCCGGGGATGCATCGGACCTGGCACAGGAGAGCCTGGCCGGATCGTCGATCGGTTGTTTGGGAAACGAGGGCGTGTTAATGCGTCAGCGTCTGAAGCAGTTCCTGGTGGGGAATCTGGATACCTGAGATTCAGATATGCAGTGCGGGATGGGTCAGGCGATGCTGCTGAAGGATGTATTGACGCAGACGTTCGGTTTCATCCGTATCGCTCTGGCTCAACTCATAGGCGTAGAAACCCTGCTCGGTTTCACGCTCGAAGGTGCCGCGCAACGCGATCCGCTCATAACCTGACGGGCTGAACCACAACGCGAAGTGTTTTGGCGCCTTGGTCTTGTTGCGAACTTCCAGCAAAACCCCTTTGAACGATATTTCATGCACCCACATCGTGCCGGGTTGGCCCTTGGCATTTTCCAGCGCCACGGGTTCTTCGAGCGCCAGGCGCCATGGCCGAATCATCGGCCCATCTTCATAAATACTGGGGACGCCGAGGCGCAGATGCATCGCATGGAATTCATCTTCCACCAAGTGCAGCGGGAAGGTCATTTGCTGATTTTCAAAAGTGGCCTGGATGGTGACTTGCTCATGAGCGGCCAGGCGTGTGAGCAAGTCACGAATCTGCGAACCACTGTTAACGAGCAGGCTCGACGTCGCATCCCGCACATTGAGTTGCGGGTTGTGTTGCATGTTCTGGATAAAATCCAGCTCATCCTGCGTCAGGAGTGCGTCGCGCTGCATGATTTGCTCGAAAGGAATAATTACAAAGTCATCGGTGATTGTAGTAAATGACCACTAATTCGCAGATTGGTTTGAGCCGTTCGTCGATTTTAGTGCGGCAATTTCTTCCTGCGCCTCGGCCAATTGCGCTTCCAGCTGCGCGACTCGCTGCTGCGCCTTGACCTGAACCGTGACGTCTTTCTGCACCCCGACAAAATAAGTCTGTCCGTCGTGCGGGTTTTTTACCGTGGAAAGCGACAGTTCGTTCCAGAACGGCGTGCCGTCCTTGCGGTAATTCCTGAGGATTTCCCGGCAGGAGCCGCCACTGCCCAACGCCTGCCGAATCAAGGCGAGGGCTGCCTGATCCCGGTCTCCTGCCTGCAAAAAACGGCAATCCTGATAGAGGATTTCTTCGCTGGTATAACCGGTCAGGCGTTCGAACGCCGGGTTTACGTAAATCAGGATGTTGTCCTGCTCGCCTTCCTTTTCGGCAATCACAATGCCGTCGTTGGAGGCGTCGATCACCATTTGCAGCAGTGAGGCATTGATCATCGCAGAGTCCTTTTGCATATGGATCGATACGCTGCATTCTAAAAGATCAATGAGGGCCGTGCTGTTAATATCTCGACCCTTTTACTCAGCTTCAGGATCAGATTGATGAAAGTCGCCATCCTTTCCGGCTCGGTGTACGGTACCGCTGAAGAAGTCGCTCGCCACGCTGCAAGCATTTTGAACGCCGTCGGTTTTGAAACCTGGCACAACCCGCGCGCGACACTCGCCGATGTTCAGGCCTTTGGCCCCGAAGCATTTCTGGCGGTGACCTCGACCACCGGCATGGGCGAGTTGCCGGACAATCTGCAGCCGTTGTATTTCGCAATTCGCGATCAGTTGCCGGCGGCCTGGCGTGGTTTGCCGGGCGCGGTGATCGGTTTGGGCGACTCCAGTTATGGCGATACGTTCTGCGGCGGCGGTGAGCAAATGCGTGAATTGTTCGGCGAACTGGGCGTGCGTGAAGTCCTGCCGATGCTGCGCCTGGACGCCAGCGAAACCGTGACGCCGGAAACCGATGCCGAGCCTTGGCTGGCAGAACTGGTCAGCACACTGCGAGCCTGCTCG
This sequence comes from Pseudomonas sp. QTF5, assembly GCF_000512695.2. Classification (GTDB taxonomy): domain Bacteria; phylum Pseudomonadota; class Gammaproteobacteria; order Pseudomonadales; family Pseudomonadaceae; genus Aquipseudomonas. The sequence continues at coordinate 25,211 of NZ_AZRW02000018.1, forward strand.
CTCCCACAAGGTTGCTCGGCTTAACTTACCGCTCTGACATGGATCCAGACTCCACCGCGTACTGACTCGCTCGGCCATCAAGCTGGCTGCCAATGCAACTACCCGAAGTCCGGGGGCTGACTAGACTGCTGTAACGCAGCAAAAAACAATAAAAAACCAGAAAAATAAAAAAGGGAATTCTTGCCGTGAGCGTAGCCCCCGTCCAATCGCCACACAGCATCAAAGACAAGGTCAGTGCCGCCGAATGGCAGACTCGCGTCGATCTGGCTGCCTGTTATCGTCTGGTGGCCCTGCATGGCTGGGATGACCTGATCTTCACGCATATTTCCGCCAAGGTGCCGGGCACTGAAGACTTCCTGATCAACCCCTTCGGGCTGATGTTCCATGAAATGACCGCGTCGAGCCTGGTCAAGGTCGATCAGGCCGGCAACAAGTTGATGGACAGCCCTTACGAGATCAACCCGGCGGGTTACACCATCCACAGCGCCGTGCATGAAGTCCGTCATGACGTCGCGTGTGTACTGCACACCCACACCGCGGCCGGGGTGGCGGTATCGGCGCAGAAGCAGGGCATCTTGCCAATCAGCCAGCAGTCCTTGTTCGTCCTGTCCAGCCTGGCCTGTCACGCCTACGAAGGCGTTGCGCTGAACCATGAAGAAAAGGCGCGACTGCAAGCCGACCTTGGAGAAAACAATTTCCTGATGCTGCACAACCACGGTCTGCTGACCTGTGGCGGCAGCATCGCCGACACGTTCCTGATGATGTTCACCTTCCAGCGCGCCTGCGAGATTCAAGTGCTGGCGCAGAACGGTGGCGCGGAGCTGATCACCATCGAACCGCAGATTCTGGCGGGCGCCAAGGCGATGATCGCCGGTGTCACCAAAAGTGCTCAAGGGATGGGCGGCGCGCTGGCCTGGCCGGCGCTGCTGCGCAAACTCGATAAACAAGACCCGGGTTATAAACTCTAAATGGCCCTCGCCGAGATTCCACTGTGTGTCTGGCGCAAGCGCAGCCAGGCGTTCGTATTCCGCGGTCAGACCCTGCGCTATTGGGCCGCGGGGCAGGGCGAGCCGCTGTTGCTGATCCATGGTTTCCCGACCGCCAGTTGGGACTGGCATTACCTGTGGCAGCCGCTGGCGCAGCGCTATCGGGTGATTGCCTGCGACATGCTCGGCTTCGGCGATTCGGCCAAACCGGTGAACCACGACTACAGCCTGCTGGAACAGGCTGATCTGCAACAGGCCTTATTGGTGCATCTGAATGTTGAACAACCCGTTCACGTGTTGGCACACGATTATGGCGACAGCGTGGCCCAGGAACTGTTGGCTCGGCACTACGAAGCGCGCGCTCATATCGCCAGTTGCGTATTCCTCAATGGCGGGCTGTTTCCCGAAACCCATCGCCCGGTGTTGATACAAAAACTCCTGCTCAGCCCCTTGGGCTGGATGATCGGGCGAGCGTTTACCCGTGATGCTCTGGTGAAGAGTTTCAAACAAATTTTCGGTCCGCAGACCCGGCCCACCGAAAGTGAGCTGGATGATTTCTGGAGCCTGATTGGCAGCAATCACGGGCAACGGATCATGCACAAATTGATCAGTTATATCCCGCAGCGGCGTGTCCAGCGTGAGCGTTGGGTCAGTGCCATGCAGCGTGACGAGGTGCCGCTACGCTTCATCGATGGCGAGGTCGATCCGGTTTCCGGCGCGCACATGGTGGCACGCTATCGGCAACTGATTCCCGACCCGGACACCGTCCTGCTGCCCGAGATCGGCCATTACCCGCAAATCGAAGCGCCGGCGCAGGTGCTCAAGCACTATCTGGAGTTTCGCAACCGGCTGATTTCACCGCCGCGCAAGGTGGCGTGTTCCTGACTATCCCGCTGCCTTATTGCGCACCATTCAGCTTCCTCCGTGTTTATTGTGACCAGCCGCCTTGTGCCTGACACTGGGATTCATTGTCCCCTGGCCTGCTGGAATTCCCCATGAATGAGTCTGTGCGCTTCGAAGATAAAGTCGTGATCGTCACCGGTGCGGGCGGGGGCTTGGGCCGGGCGCACGCGCTGCTGTTCGCGAAGCAGGGCGCCAACGTGCTGGTCAATGATCTTGGTGGTTCGGCTCAAGGTGACGGCGCCAATGCTTCGGCAGCGGACCGCGTAGTGGCGGAAATTCTCGAGGCGGGCGGCACCGCCGAGGCCAACCACGACTCCGTCACCGATGGCGACAAAATTGTGCAGCACGCCCTCGATTCGTTTGGCCGTGTCGATGTCGTGGTAAACAACGCCGGCATCCTGCGGGACAAGACCTTTCACAAAATGGACGACAGCGACTGGGACCTGGTTTACCGCGTCCACGTCGAGGGCGCCTATAAGGTCACCCGCGCTGCCTGGCCACACATGCGTGAGCAAAACTATGGCCGCGTGATCTTCACCGCGTCGACTTCGGGCATCTACGGCAACTTCGGCCAGTCCAACTACGGCATGGCCAAACTCGGCCTCTATGGCCTGACCCGCACACTGGCCATCGAAGGCCGCAAGAACAACATCCTGGTCAACGCCATCGCCCCGACCGGTGGCACCCGCATGACCGAAGGCCTGATCCCGCCGCAAGTATTCGAACAACTCAAACCGGAACTGGTCAGCCCGCTGGTGGTGTACCTCGCCAGCGAACATTGCCAGGAAACGTCCGGGTTGTTCGAAGTGGGTGGCGGCTGGATGGGCAAGGTGCGCTGGGAGCGCAGTTTGGGTGCCGGGTTTGATCCGCGGGTGGGGTTTTCGCCGGAAGATGTGGCGGCGCATTGGCAGCAGATTTGTGATTTTGAGGGGGCAGCGCATCCGAAGGACAATATTGAGGCGTTGAAGGAAATGATGGGGAATTTGCAGAGGTATTCGGTTTAAGTGGAGCAGGCCACCAAGCTGAGCCTTGGTGGCCAAATTGCTTGTTAAGAATATTTATTTTCGGTAATAAACTGAGGGGCTTTCCAGTTCGGTCCCTTTACGGTTTTTCCATTTTCATCGCTTGCCAGTACGCCATCGCTGAAGAGCGAGTTGTAAGTTTTTACCAGTTCACCATTTAAAATTATCTCCTGGCGGTGTCGCCCATACATCCTGTCGACCGCTTGGGCAGACCTGAAAAGCGCGAAATACGAAACGACATCTTCTACCGATTCGTTTTTGATGATTTGTTCGATAGGGCTCATTGTTCGAAGCTCCTCATGTCTTTTTCGTACTCTCTTTGGTCTTGTGCATTCATTGCGCTGATTGCTTCTTCGCTATACAAAAGTGTCAGTTCGCTTCCTAGCTTGTAGTCCTCAAGAGTAGCCGTATGTGCATTGTTCCATATTTGAGACTCGTCGGAAGGAGATGCGGTGTCGCTATAGCCGAACGCCCTGTAACGCTCTAGTTCTCGTATCTCATGAGTGTAGTAGCGTAAATCTGTGTCAGTTATTTTCCCGTGTTGGCTCAGAATTTTTTCTAGGCGTCGAACCATTATGTCGTTGGCGTCCGATTGGTCGAGACGTGATATGTAATTTCACGGCATCAATTCCAGCTTGAGTGATGACCGCTGTGCGCCAATCCAGATCAAGTATTGGACCTCCGGCCTGCTCTGGGTTAAACAAACGCCCGCTGTATTTACCTTTAACATGCGCCCCCGCGTAAGGACTGCTAAACACGACATAAAGCGGCGCAATCCCTGAGTCATCGGGAAACACAATGATGAACCTGTCCCAGCCCTCCACCAGGATTGGATTCAGGTCCAGTCGCCCTTCAATCGGAATAATCGGGGCGCCGGAGTATGCAGGAGTTTCAGTTTGAACAATCGGTTGTTCGGTTGAACTGTTCCCCGGCGTGATGGCAGGTGTCCAGGTCAGGAAGTCGGTTGGTGAGTCGGGGAGGACTGTCTCATAGACGTCGTTGAGCAAGTCGTAAGTGGCGTGCAACACCGGCACGCTAGAGCGAATGTCGAAGTCGTTGGCCGTGATGACGAACACCTCTGCGCCTGAGTCGATGGGTCTGTAACCAATCCCGACCGGCAGATCCAGTGTGCCTTGTCGGTCCGCGATCGCTCGCAGTGACTGTGCGCTTTCTGGCGTCAGTTCCGCGAGCGGTACGCTCATGGAAAAGCGCTCGCCATTACCCAGGCGCGAAGGCGTCAGCAGTGCAGCGAAGCCAATCAGCACTGAGCCCAAAGTTGCTGCCCCTGCCGCAGTCACCACCTGCAAGGCTGAACGCAGCGCGGTCAGTACCGCTGCCGATTTATCGGGCGCGAGGATGACGGCGGTCGAGGCGAAGGAAAATACCGGGCCGGACGTCGCCATTGCGCCTGAGGCGGGATAAACCGGCTGGGCTGCCAATGTCGCCTGCTGTTGCTCCTGGGCTTGCCGTTCAGCTTCAAGCCGAAGAAAATCCGCTTGTCGTTGAGCCTCGGCCAGTGCGGCCAGGTGTGCCCTTTCTGCCGCCACTTGTTGCGCTGCGGCTTCGGCGGCAATCCGTGCTTGTTCGATAGCCAGTCGTTGAGTCTCAGCCAGCGCCTCGAGCCGTGCCTGTTCCCGGGCCCTGATCGCGGCTTGCTCGTTGATGTGGGCCAATTCGGCGGCGACTCGACGGGCTTCCTGTTCCGCCGCCATTCGAGCCTGATCATTGGCTTGCACGGCGGCCAGCCAATTGAGCACGTTGACCTGTTGCTGGTTGAGCATCTGGATCGATTGCGACAACAGCCTTGCTTCGTATGCCGCCCGGTACGATGCGACCCAAGCCTTTAGCGCGATCCCGTTCGCGGGGACCGGCTTTTCCATGGTCAAGGCTCTTGGGTAGAACTCCTGCAAACGCCTGCCAATGGGGTCGACGCCATAAAAACTATTGGCGAGTGCCGTTTTGTGGTGAAAGTCGGCGGTCTTGCGCGCGAGAAGCCTGTTGCGCACGCCCAGTTCGCGAATGATTGCCTCTGCAGGGGGAAGCGGGTGGGTCGATCCCTCTAGTCTTGTGGCTGCCAGTTCTTGTTCGATAGTTTGCGGGAGTTGACTGAGTCGGATTTGATACTCCTGTTCTGAAGTCTTGGTAGTGGTTCGCAATGTGTTAAGAATTGTCCCGACTGCCGGATGGAAACCGAAATGGCCACTGTTAGGATACCGTGGTGCAGTTGCGGGTACGGGGTTCATGCCCGGAGGAGCTAGTGCTGTGGTGTGCACAGCTTCAGTCAACTCAAATGTCGGAGGTTTTTGCATATTCATATCCTTTTGAATGTGCGTTGGATTCAAGAAAGTATTTTTTGTGGGTGATTATTTCGCGCCATTTAACGTTACAGCAGAAGCAGCAGGTATGAATCCGAAAGGGGGATAAGGAATTACATATAAAGAAGAGAGAGGATTCGGTGAGATAAAAATAAAAGCAGGATGTTCTGTTGCATAAAAAGACATTTCCTATCCTAATAAAGGAAACATCTGACAAAGTAGTCGCAAGTAACGATGAAGCTGCTTTCGGGGTAAAACCCATCACCCATAAAAAAGGCCGCTGCAAACGCAGCGGCCAAAGTAAGACGTTTGATCAAGGAGCAATAAATCAACGTCAGTGAACACCGGGTGATGAGTCGAAAAAAGTACGCTTCAAATCATCTGGATTCTGTCGCCAAAGGGGCGGGTCTATCCTCCCGTCGCTTCATGCTTTCAGGCCGTTTGCCGTGAAAGCCCGGTAAGAATAAGGGCTTGAGCGCAAAGGAAAATAGCGATTACAGACATGCACTGTTGCAGTCTCAGCAACAGTCTCGGGCGGCCCTATGTAGCAGCTGCCGAAGGCTGCGTTCGGCTGCGAAGCAGTCGCAAAATCAGGTACCGCCTTCCATCAGGTGTACCGCGGACTCAGGGTTTACGACTGCTGCGCAGCCGAACGCAGCCTCGCAAGCTCGACAGCTGCTACCAGCGAACGCAGCCTGCGGCAGCTGCTACGCACCCCGGCTTCACTCTGTCCCATGCGCTGCGCTGATAACCCTCCATCCAGCCCATCCATACCCTGCGCAAACCCCCGCCCCATGCGGCCATTCATCCTTTGGAGGTACACCACGAATACCTCCTTGGTGCGCTTATCGCTCCCGGCGTGCGGCAGTAGGGTGGGGCCTTCTGTCACTCACCGGGGAAGACGCATGACAAAAACAACAATGCGCGCCATCTTCAAACCGCAAGCGCTGGCCGCTGCGGTGGCCTTGGGCTGCTGTGCCCAGGCGCAGGCTGTTTCATTCAACATCGGCGAAATCGAGGGGCAGTTCGATTCCTCGCTGTCCGTCGGCGCGAGCTGGGGCATGCGCGATGCCGACAAGTCGTTGGTGGGCACCGTCAACGGCGGCACCGGCCAGGCTTCGACCGGTGATGACGGACGCCTGAACTTCAAGAAAGGCGAGACCTTCTCCAAGATCTTCAAAGGTATCCACGACCTCGAATTGAAGTACAGCGATACCGGTGTATTCGTCCGTGGCAAGTACTGGTACGACTTCGAGCTGAAGGACGAAGACCGCGAGTTCAAACAGATCAGTGACAACGGCCGCAAGGAAGGCTCCAAGTCTTCGGGCGCGCAGATACTCGATGCTTTCGTCTATCACAACTATTCCATTGCCGATCTGCCGGGCACCGTGCGCGCCGGCAAACAGGTGGTCAGTTGGGGTGAAAGTACCTTCATCGGCAACTCGATCAACAGCATCAACCCGGTCGACGTTTCCGCGTTCCGGCGTCCTGGCGCAGAGATCAAGGAAGGCCTGATTCCGGTGAACATGCTGTTCGCTTCCCAGGGCCTGACCGATCAGCTCACGGTGGAAGGGTTCTATCAACTGGAGTGGGATCAGACCGTTCTCGACAACTGCGGCACCTTCTTCGGTGGTGACGTGGCGGCGGATGGTTGCAACACCGGTTACACCGTCGGCAGCCCGGCGATCGCCCCGTTGGCGCCGCTGGCGGCAGCCTTTGGCCAACCTATCCAGGTCACCAGCGAGGGGGTGATCATTCCTCGCGGCGGCGACCGCGATGCCCGGGATTCGGGACAGTGGGGCACGGCCTTGCGCTGGCTCGGTGACGACACCGAATACGGCCTTTACTTCATGAACTACCACAGTCGCACACCGACCGTCGGCACCACCACCGCCGGGTTGTCGACGCTGGCCAGCCTGCCAGGCATGGTCAGTGTTGCCAACAGTCTGGCGGCTGGCAGCGGTTCGGCCCTGGCCCGAAGCGTGATGCTCGGGCGCGGCCAGTACTACCTCGAATACCCGGAAGACATTCGCCTGTACGGCGCGAGCTTCTCCACCACCTTACCCACCGGTACTGCCTGGACCGGCGAAATCAGCTACCGGCCCAACGCTCCGGTGCAGCTCAACACCACCGACCTGACCCTGGCGTTGCTCAACCCGATCGCCGGCGGCGCGGCTTCGCCGATCGTGACCACGGCAGGTGCCGACAACACCGGTTATCGCCGCAAGGAAATAACTCAGGTCCAAAGCACCCTGACGCACTTCTTCGATCAAGTGCTGGGCGCCCAACGTCTGACTCTGGTCGGTGAGGCAGCGGTGGTACGGGTCGGTGGTCTGGAGTCGAAAAGCGAGCTGCGTTATGGCCGTGATTCGGTCTACGGCCAGTACGGTTTCGGTGGCGATACCGACGGCTTCGTCACCTCTACCTCTTGGGGCTACCGCGCCCGGGCGATCCTCGATTACGCCAACGTGATCGGCGGGATCAACCTCAAACCCAACCTGTCCTGGTCCCATGACGTCGCCGGCTATGGTCCCAACGGGCTGTTCAACGAGGGCGCCAAGGCGGTCAGCGTCGGTGTCGATGCCGATTACCGCAACACCTATACCGCGAGCCTCAGTTACACCGATTTCTTCGGTGGTGACTACAACGTCCTGGAAGACCGTGACTTCCTGGCGCTGAGCTTCGGTGTGAACTTCTGATCTGGCTGAGAAGGATGATGTTAATGCACAAGATGATTCTGCAATGCGGCGCCCTGGCCCTGAGCCTGCTGGCCGCCAACGTGATGGCGGCGGTCTCGCCGGAAGAAGCCAACAAGCTCGGCACCACACTCACGCCGCTGGGCGCCGAGAAGGCCGGCAACGCCGAGGGCTCGATCCCGGCCTGGACCGGTGGCATCCCGAAAAACGCTGGCGCTGTCGACAGCAAAGGCTTCCTGGCTGACCCGTTCGCCAGCGAAAAACCGTTGTTCACCATCACCGCCGCGACTGTTGATAAGTACAAGGACAAGCTTTCGGATGGCCAGGTGGCGATGTTCAAGCGCTACCCGGAAACCTACAAGATTCCGGTCTACCCGACCCATCGCACCGTGGGCCTGCCGCCGGAAATCTACGAGTCGGCCAAGCGCAGCGCACTGAACGTAAACAGCATCAATGACGGTAACGGCCTGGCCAACTTCACCGGCAATCGCTACTACGCGTTCCCGATTCCGAAGAACGGCGTCGAAGTGCTGTGGAACCACATCACCCGTTACCACGGCGGCAACCTGCGACGCATCATCACCCAGGTGACCCCACAGACCAACGGCAGCTACACGCCGATCCGCTTCGAGGAAGAGATCGCCGTACCGCAACTGATGAAGGATCTGGATCCGGAAAAAGCCGCCAACGTGCTGACCTTCTTCAAGCAGTCGGTGACCGCGCCGGCGCGGCTGGCGGGTAACGTGCTGCTGGTGCATGAAACCCTCGATCAGGTAAAAGAGCCGCGTCTGGCGTGGATCTACAACGCCGGTCAACGTCGAGTGCGACGCGCGCCGCAAGTGGCCTACGACGGCCCGGGCACCGCCGCCGATGGTCTGCGCACGTCGGATAACTTCGACATGTTCTCCGGTGCGCCGGATCGCTACGACTGGAAACTGATCGGCAAAAAGGAAATGTACATTCCCTACAACAGCTACAAACTCGACTCGCCGAGCCTCAAGTACGATGACGTGGTGAAGGCCGGGCACATCAACCAGGACCTGACCCGTTACGAGCTGCACCGGGTCTGGGAAGTGGTCGGCACGGTCAAGCCGAGCGAGCGGCACATCTACGCCAAGCGTCACATGTACCTCGACGAAGACAGCTGGCAAGTGGCGCTGGCGGATCACTACGACGGTCGCGGCCAACTGTGGCGAGTGGCCGAAGGTCACGCCCAGTATTACTACGATCACCAGACGCCGGCCTACACCCTGGAGGCGCTCTACGACATCATTGCCGGCCGATACATTGCCCTGGGAATGAAGAACGAAGAGAAGCACAGCTTCGAGTTTGGCTTCGACGCCAAGTCTGCGGACTACACCCCGTCGGCCCTGCGCGCCGAGGGCGTTCGGTAAGGGTTTTGATACATTGGCATCACGAGAGGCGACCTGCGGGTCGCCTTTTTTATGGGCGCCAATCAGCGTCCTGAATACTTCTCAACAAGCAGGTTAGAGAGGGCTAGGGTGGCCGGACAATTATAAAAAGGCACGCCGCAATGACCGCCATGACTCCATGTCTGGACCGTTCTGGATTCCTGCCCCGCCTGTCCTCTCATCACCTTTCGCGGGCTCGTTTGAGCGAGCCGTTACTGGCTTCGACGGCCCGGGTGAAATTACTCTGCGCACCCGCCGGCAGTGGCAAGAGCGCGCTGCTCGCCGAATGCCTGTTGCAGGCGCCAACCCTATGCCGAGTGCATTGGTTGCCATTGTCTGGCGTGGCGTCGAGCGCGGCGGATTTTCGTCATCGTCTGGCGCAGATGCTGGGGCTGGCCTCATCGGATGAAACCGGGTTGCTCGGCGGTCTGGCGCGATTGCAGACGCCGACCTGGCTGTTTCTTGATGACTATTCCCGCCTGCCGAACCCGGAGCTGGACTCGCTGCTGGATCGCATGCTGGCGATCAGCAGCCCGATGCTGACGTGGTGGCTGGGTGCCCGCCGTCGGCCGCAATGCAACTGGCCACGGCTGTTGCTCGATGATGAGTTGTACGAGTGCGAAAGCGCTTCGCTGGCTTTCACGAAAGGTGAGGTCGAGCAGATATTGCAGCCCTGGGTACCGGAGCAGGCCAGCAAGGTGGCCAGTCGGCTCATCCAGCGCACGGGTGGTTGGTGTGCGGGTGTGCGGATTGCGTTGTTGCACAAATGCGACTGGTCGCGTCAGGACAACCCCCCGGGACGGGCAGCCACCCTGCTCGATTATCTGGAGCATGAGTTGTTCAGCTCGCTGACGCCTGAGTTGAGCGAGGCCTGGCGGGTGCTGGCCCACTTGCCCCGCTTCAATGCCCGGCTGTGCGATCACCTGTTCGGGGCCGGGGAGGGCGCTCAGTACTTGCGAACCTTGCAAGCGCTGGGCTGCTTTATCGAACCTTGGCGGGACTCCACCGACTGGCTACAGATTTTCACCCCGTTCACCCAGTTGTTGCGCGACGAACAATGGCCGGCGGGACGCTCCTGGCATCGGCGCGCCTGCCAGTGGTTCTGTGCCGAACAGGACTGGAAGTCGGCCTTTGAACAGGCATTGCTTGCCGAGGAATACGAAGTGGCGGTCAGCCTGTTGCAGCACTTCAGTTTCGAGCATTTGTTCGAAGAGCAAACGGTGGTGCTGTTGCTGCGTTTGCATGAGCAGCAAGGCGAGGAACTGACGCTGGGCAGTCCGCAATTGGTCGGCTTGATTACCGCCGCTCTATTGTTTGCCGGACGTTTCGACCAGGCGACCGCCTGCATCGCTCGTTTGGCGCATTTCACGCCTCAACCCTCGGCGATGCTTCAGCGTCAATTGATTGCCCGCTGGCAGGCCCTGCAGGGTTGGTTACTGCATTTACAGGGACGAATGGAGCTTGCGCGTGCGCACTTTCTGGACGCGTTGAATGCGCTCGATCCCGAATGCTGGACGGCGCGCCTGATGTGTTTGTCCGGTTTGATGCAACAGGCACTGCTAAGGGGCGAACTTGATGTCGCGCAAGCCCATAATCGCGAGGCGCTGTGCCTGGCGCGGGCGCAGGGTTCGCTGGTGTTTGAGGGCTTGATGGAGCTCGATCATGCGCAATTGCTGGAGCAACGGGGCGCGGCGGTGCGGGCCGAAAGTCTGCTTTGCGAGATCGATGAATTGCTTCGCCAGCGTTCGGACCGACCTGCGCCCTTGTTGGGGCGAATTGCGTTGCGGCGTGGGCGGTTGGCCCTGTGCGTGGGCGCAGACGAGCGCGCTGTCGAGTTCTTTCAGGCGGGCCTGGACGATTGCACGCGCAATCACGACAAGCGCGTGTTGTATGGGTTTCTGGGTCAGGCCCAATTAGCTGCGAACAAAGGCGATTACGCCCAGGCGTTTGTCTGCTTGCGCGACGCTGAGCGGCTGATGCAACAACGGCATATCCCAGACACCGTCTACCGCGGTGTTCTGCTGCAAGTCAGCAGTCAGCTCTGGCTGCAACAAGGTCGTCCGGAACTGGCACACGAGGCTCTGAGCCGCGTGCTGCGTCACTATCGCGGGCCGAATGGCCGGCAGGCCCCACCGGCGACCCTGGAGTTGATTGCGCGGGTCGAATATCAGTTGGTGCTGGCAGAGACCTATCTGCAACAGGCGAAAAATCCGCTGGATCAGCTCAAGGCCTTGCTCGATCACGCGCAACGTCATGCCATGCTGGCGCTGGAAACCGAACTGCACTTTGCGATCACCGAAGTGGCGGACCTTATCGGCGAAGCCACGCTGGCCAGGTCAGCACTGAGGGCAGGTCTGGAACGGGTGGACCGCTGCAACTTGCAGCAGGCCTTGCGCGAATTGCGCCTTCGCCAACCGAGCCTGCTGAGTCGCCTGGGTGAAAATGGACAATTAAGTTCAACGGCGATCGAGGCCAACCCGCTGAGCGGGCGAGAGCTTGAGGTGCTGGGTCTGATCGCCCAAGGCAACTCGAATCAGCAGATTGCCGAGCAGTTGTTTATTTCATTGCATACGGTGAAAACCCACGCGCGACGAATACATGGAAAGTTGGGCGTAGAGCGTCGAACCCAAGCCGTGGCCACGGCGAAGAAGTTGGGGCTTATATCGCAAGCCTGATAGTCGGCAGCGAGGAACTGTATGCACAACCGTTTTTTTATGAGATCGGCGCGGCGGGTTCAAATCCCATTCGCCAACTGACGGCGCGGGTGGCGGATAACAATCGTTGCGCCGCGGGGCCGTTTTCATCGGCGTGAAATAACGAGGTCGGGCCGACGATGGTCATCACTGCTGCCACCTGTCCGACCGCATTGAACACCGGCGCCGACAACGCATCCACGCCGGGCATCAGCAAGCCATGAACATGGTGCAAGCCGCGTTCGCGGATCTGCTCGCACAAGCTCGCATAAGTCTTTTCGTCCGCCAGCGGATGGGCATCGACGGCGATTTCCTGCTCGCGCAATTCATCCGTTTCCCGGTGGGGCAAATAGGCACTGAACACCAGCCCCGTCGATGAGCTGAGCAACGGTAAAACCGAGCCCAATTGCGTGACCACCGTCACCGCCCGAACCGCCGGTTCGATGTGCACCACTGTCGCGCCCTGATTGCCCCACACCGCCAAAAAACAGGTTTCGTTCAGCTCATCTCGCAACTCGGCCAAGGGCAGGGCGGCGACTTTCAGCACGTCCATACTGTTCAGGGCAGCCAGACCGACTCGAAGCGCTTCGCGGCCGAGGCCATAGTGGTTGGTGGCGGTGTTCTGCTCGGCAAAACCGCTGGCGATCAGCGCCTGTAAATAGCGGTGAACCTTGCTCGCCGGCATGTGCACGTGTTCGGCCAGGCGCGACAAAGAGGTCGACGGCGACAGCTCGGCAAGCGCCTTGAGGATGTCGGTGCCGACCTCGGCTGAGCGGACTTTCTGTTTACCGTTGCTTTCGCTGGTCATGGAGGCGATGTGATCCCGGGACGAATGGGCGTCTTTATAGCTTGACGGTCAATACCAATCAAATTACGTTATGCGTAATTGAATTACGATAAAAATAACCCGGGCGTGCCAAGACCTCTTCAGCAGAACGTCAGGCCATTGCCTACTCCCGTTCAGGAGGCTCCATGAACCTCGATTCAACGGCGCCAGCGCTGGCTTATCAGTCAGGCTTTGGCAACGAATTCAGCAGCGAAGCGTTGCCCGGCGCACTCCCCGTCGGCCAGAACTCCCCGCAAAAAGCCCCTTACGGCCTGTACACCGAACTGTTCTCCGGTACGGCCTTTACCATGGCTCGCAGCGAAGCACGACGGACCTGGATGTACCGCATTCAGCCGTCGGCCAACCACCCGGCTTTCGTCAAACTGGATCGGCAACTGGCCGGCGGCCCATTGGGTGAAGTAACCCCCAATCGCCTGCGCTGGAATCCGTTGGACATTCCGACCGAACCCACCGATTTCATCGACGGGCTGGTGAGCATGGCCGCCAACTCGGGCGCGGAAAAACCGGCCGGGATCAGCATTTATAACTACCGCGCCAACCGTTCCATGGAACGGGTGTTTTTCAATGCCGACGGCGAACTGTTGCTGGTGCCGGAACTGGGCCGCTTGCGCATCGCCACCGAATTGGGCGTGCTGGAGCTTGCGCCGCTGGAAATCGCCGTGTTGCCTCGCGGGCTGAAATTCCGTGTCGAGCTGCTCGACCCGCAAGCCCGTGGCTACATGGCCGAAAACCATGGCGCGCCGCTGCGCCTGCCGGATCTGGGGCCGATTGGCAGCAACGGCCTGGCTAACCCGCGAGACTTCCTGACGCCGGTGGCCCATTTTGAAAACCTCAAGCAACCGACCACCCTGGTGCAGAAATTCCTCGGTCAGTTGTGGGGTTGTGAGCTCGACCATTCGCCGCTGAACGTGGTCGCCTGGCACGGCAATAACGTGCCGTACAAATATGACCTGCGCCGCTTCAACACCATCGGCACGGTCAGTTTCGATCACCCGGATCCGTCGATCTTTACCGTCCTGACCTCGCCAACCAGCGTGCACGGTCTGGCCAACCTCGACTTCGTGATCTTTCCGCCACGCTGGATGGTGGCCGAGAAAACGTTCCGTCCACCGTGGTTCCACCGCAACCTGATGAACGAATTCATGGGCCTGATTCAGGGCGAATACGATGCCAAGGCCGAAGGTTTCGTACCCGGCGGTGCGTCGTTGCACAGCTGCATGAGCGCCCACGGCCCCGACGGCGAGACCTGCACCAAGGCGATCAACGCCGAACTGGCGCCGGCTAAAATCGATAACACCATGGCCTTCATGTTCGAGACCAGCCAAGTGTTGCGCCCGAGCCGATTCGCCCTGGATTGCCCGCAACTGCAAAACAATTACGACGCCTGCTGGGCCACGTTGCCCGCCACTTTCGACCCGACCCGGAGATAACCCATGACTCAGACTTCCATCACTCGTAGCTGGGTCGCCTCCGCCAACGGCCACGCGGATTTTCCGCTGCAAAACCTGCCGTTGGGCGTATTCAGCGTGAAGGGCACCGCGCCGCGCAGTGGCGTGGCGATCGGCGACCATATTTTTGATCTGGAAGCGGCACTGGAGGCCGGGCTGTTCGATGGCGTTGCGAGAACTGCAGTAGAAGCCACCCGAGGCGGCCAGTTGAATGCGTTTTTTGAACTGGGTCGCGAGGCACGCAGCGCTTTGCGTGAACGCTTGATCGAGTTGTTCAAAGAAGGCAGCACCCTGCACGGCAAGATCGAAGCCCAAGGCGCAAAACTGCTGCCGCTGGCGGCGGATTGTGAAATGCACCTGCCGGCGAAGATCAACGACTACACCGACTTCTACGTCGGCATCGAGCATGCGCAAAATGTCGGCAAGCTGTTCCGCCCGGACAACCCGTTGCTGCCGAACTACAAGTACGTGCCGATCGGTTACCACGGCCGCGCCTCGACCATCCGCCCGTCCGGCACTGACGTGCGTCGGCCAAAAGGCCAGACCCTGCCGGCCGGCCAGACCGAGCCGACGTTTGGCCCGTGCGCACGTCTGGACTACGAACTGGAACTGGGTATCTGGATCGGTCAGGGCAACGACATGGGCGACTCGATCGCCATCGGTGACGCCGCCGAACACATCGCCGGTTTCTGCCTGCTCAACGACTGGTCGGCGCGGGACATCCAGGCCTGGGAATACCAGCCGTTGGGTCCGTTCCTGTCCAAGAGTTTCATCACCAGCATTTCGCCGTGGGTGGTGACGGCCGAAGCGCTGGAGCCGTTCCGTCGTGCGCAGCCTGCGCGCCCTGAAGGCGATCCGCAGCCGTTGCCGTATCTGTTCGATAAACGTGATCAGGCCGGTGGTGCCTTCGACATCGAACTCGAAGTGCTGCTGCTGACCGAATCGATGCGCGAGCAAAATCTGCCGGCCCATCGCCTGACTCTCAGCAACACACAACACATGTACTGGACCGTCGCGCAGATGGTTGCGCACCACAGCGTCAACGGTTGCCAGTTGCAGGCGGGTGATCTGTTCGGTTCGGGCACATTGTCCGGTCCTGAAAACGGTCAGTTCGGCAGCCTGCTGGAAATCACCGAGGGCGGTAAAAAGCCGATCGAACTGGCTTCGGGCGAAGTGCGTAAATTCCTTGAGGACGGCGATGAAATCATTCTGCGCGCGCGTTGCAGCCGCGAAGGTTTTGCTTCCATCGGTTTTGGCGAATGCCGCGGCAAAGTGTTGCCTGCGCGCTAAGAGGATCGGGTCATGGAACTCTATACCTACTATCGTTCGACCTCGTCTTACCGGGTGCGTATCGCGCTGGCGCTGAAGGGACTGGATTACCAGGCACTGCCGGTCAACCTGATCGCGCCACAAGGTGGCGAACATCGGCAGGCGGCGTATCTGGGCATCAACCCGCAAGGCCGGGTGCCGGCCTTGCGCACCGACGAAGGCGAGTTGCTGATCCAGTCACCGGCGATCATCGAATACCTGGAGGAACGTTATCCACAGGTGCCGTTGCTGTCCAAAGACTTCGCCGCCCGCGCTCATGAGCGTGGTGTGGCGGCGGTGATCGGTTGCGATGTTCACCCGCTGCACAACGTCAGCGTACTCAACAAGCTTCGGCAGTTGGGACACGATGAGCCGCAAGTGCTTGAGTGGATAGGTCACTGGATCAGCCAAGGGTTGGCGACGGTGGAGCAATTGATCGGTGACACCGGTTATTGCTTTGGCGATCAACCGGGGCTGGCGGACGTCTATTTGATCCCGCAGCTGTATGCAGCCGAGCGCTTCAATATTCCACTGGACGCCTACCCGCGAATTCGTCGAGTGGCGGCGCTGGCGGCGACACATCCAGCCTTCTTCCTGGCCCATCCGGCGAACCAGCCCGATACCCCGTAAAAGCCTTCACATAGACCCAATGTGGGAGCGGGCTTGCTCGCGAAGAACGATAACGCGGTGCGTCAGAAATACCGCGGAGCCTTCTTCGCGAGCAAGCCCGCTCCCACATGAGGTCAGTGAACCACTGAGTTGGGCGGTAGGTGCCCTAATCGTTCTGTCAGGCGAATCCGCTGGATCGGATCGTCACTGAGCAGC
This sequence comes from Pseudomonas sp. QTF5, assembly GCF_000512695.2. Classification (GTDB taxonomy): domain Bacteria; phylum Pseudomonadota; class Gammaproteobacteria; order Pseudomonadales; family Pseudomonadaceae; genus Aquipseudomonas. Next base: position 41,666 of record NZ_AZRW02000018.1, read on the forward strand.
AGGGCATGCTCCAGGTCAAAGCGCTCGGCATTCGGGCAGTCCAGTCGTTGGTAGAGGCTGGCCCGGGCCAGATAGTCGGAGGCGCTGGCGTTGCCCAGTTCAAGCACGCGCTCTGCGTCGATCAGGGCGTCGATATAATCGTCATTCGTGAGGTACAACTGGCGCAGGTTGCGCGACAGCCGTTGCAGCATCTGCACCGGTTCGGCGGTCTGCAAATGCTCGGCGCTGAGCTTCATGTTCGGGCCGTACTGGCGTTGCAGCAGTTCACGGCAATCATTGGGGTACAGCCGTCGCCCGCCGCACGGGTCGAGCAGGTGATCGGCGCCTTGTACCCGCAGCAGGAAATGTCCGGGAAAGTTGACCCCGACCATGGGAATCTCCAGCCTTCTGGCCAGTTCCAGCGCAATCAGGCCCAGCACCAGCGGCTGGCCCCGCCGACGTTCCAGCACTTTATTGAGTAGCGCCACTTGCGGGCGCAAGGGCGTGGAGTCGTCCTGGGCGAACCCCAGGTCATTCATTCGCCGCAACAACGGTTGCGCCAATTCACTCACCGGCACCATCGGCAACCCGTAGCTGACCCGCTGTTGCAGGTCCTTGAAGTCCGCCAGTACCGTCTCGGGATCCAGTTCCTTATCGTGTTCGACGGCCATCCACAGCGCCGCCTCGAACAGCGCGGGCGGTGATCGTTGCAGACAGTCGAAAAAACGTTGGCGCGGGGTCATCAAAATCTCCGGGGAATGCCTCGTTTTAGCCCCGTCACACGCTTTCGTCCAGTACTGCACATAGGTAGTGACAGGTTATGTCCGAAAGCGTTCAAAGCAACGCCGCTTATTCCGGTGCGCTTCTGCAATTTTTGTGCGCAAGCCTATACTGGCGACTACAAGAAGTGATTCGGGAGCCCTACGATGTTCGCTCTCATGCAAAGCACTCGCCTTGAATCGCTGCACCTGAGCGTCGATCCGGTCACCGGGTTGAAGGCGGTGATTGCCATCCACAACAGCCGTCTGGGACCTGCCCTGGGCGGGTGTCGTTACCTTGCTTACCCCAGCGATGAATCCGCGATCGAGGATGCTGTGCGCCTTGCCCAAGGCATGAGTTACAAGGCGGCCCTGGCTGGCCTGGCTCAGGGCGGTGGCGTTGCGGTGATTCTTCGCCCGACTCATGTGGAAAACCGCGCCGCGCTATTTGAAGCCTTCGGGCGCTGCATCAACGAACTCGACGGTCGCTACATCACCGCCATCGACGCCGGCACCTCAGTGGCGGACATGGATTGCATCGCCCAACAGACCCAATTCGTCACCAGCACCACTGCCGCGGGCGACCCTGCACCCCATGCGGCCATGGGCGTGTTCGCCGGCATTCGCAGCACCGCCATGGCCCGCTTGGGCAGCGATAATCTCGAAGGACTGCGCGTTGCCATTCAAGGCTTGGGCAACGTCGGTTATGCCCTGGCCGAACAGTTACACGCTGCCGGTGCCGAGCTGCTGGTCAGCGATATCGATCACGGCAAAGTGCAGCTGGCCATGGAGCAGCTGGGCGCTCATCCGATCGCCAACGAAGCGCTGCTGAGCACCCCCTGCGATATTCTCGCACCCTGCGGCTTGGGCGGCGTGCTGAACAGCAACAGCGTGACGCAGCTGCGGTGCTCGGCGGTTGCAGGTTCCGCAAACAACCAATTGATCCATCTGGAAGTCGCCGATCAGCTGGAGCGCCGGGGCATTTTGTATGCGCCCGATTACGTGATCAATGCCGGCGGGCTGATCTACGTGTCGCTCAAACACCGCGGGGAAGAGCTGACGACCATCACCGCGCACCTGTCGAAAATCAGTTCACGGCTGACCGAAGTCTTCGCCCATGCCCAGGCGGAAAAGCGTTCTCCGGCCCGGGTGGCGGATGAGTTGGCGGAGAAAGTGTTGTACCGGTGAAGTTGAACTGATGAAGGAGTGACGGCCTATCCGGTCGACTTGCTCCCCAAGCCCTGCGCCACAAACGTCGGGCCTGACAAATGCACGCCGACTCCCGCGTGCCAGGAGCCCTGTGATGCCTCACAAGGTTGAGCTGCCGTACACCCGATTTTTATCCCCTGACGGCCAGTTGCTCGGCAATCTTCCCTCCTGGGCTGACGACTTCAATCTGTTGACGCACCTGTATCGGCAGATGGTCCTGACCCGCCTTTTCGATCAGAAAGCTGTCGCCCTGCAACGCACCGGGCGCATCGGCACTTATGCGCCGACCTTGGGCCAGGAAGCCATTGGCGTCGCGGTCGGCAGCCTGATGCACGCCGAAGACGTACTGATCCCGTATTACCGCGACACCGCCGTGCAATTGATGCGCGGCGTGCGCATGGAAGAAATCCTCTTGTATTGGGGCGGCGATGAGCGTGGCAGCGACTTTGCCGACCCGGCGGTCGCTGAGGATTTCCCGATCTGTGTGCCGATAGCCACCCAGGCCCTGCATGCCTGCGGCGTCGCCAGCGCCTTCAAGATTCGTGGCGAGCACCGGGTCGCTGTCACCACTTGTGGCGACGGGGGAACCAGCAAAGGTGACTTCCTCGAGGCCCTCAATGTCGCTGGCGCCTGGCAGTTGCCGGTGGTGTTTGTGATCAACAACAACCAATGGGCGATCTCGGTGCCGCGACGCATTCAGTGCGGCGCCCCCACCCTGGCGCAGAAAGCCATTGGGGCCGGGTTCCACGGAGAGCAAGTCGACGGCAATGACATGCTCGCCGTTTATGACCGGGTGCAAGCGGCCCTCGAACGGGCGCGCCACGGGAAAGGTCCGGTGTTACTCGAATGCCTGAGCTATCGCCTCGGCGATCACACCACGGCCGACGATGCCACGCGCTATCGGTCGGCGGACGAGGTCAAGCAGGCCTGGCTCGAAGAACCGATCAAACGCCTGCAACGCTTCATGGCCGGGCAAGGCGTATGGGACGAGGGCCGCGAACAGGCACTGATCAGCGAATGCCAAGGCTTGGTGCAGGGTGCTGTGGATAACTTCGAAGCGGCGGGTACGCAGGCACCGGAATCAGTGATCGATCATGTCTACGCCCAGTGGCCGCAAGCGCTGGCAGAACAGCGCGAAGAGTTTCTGGAACGGGTGGCGCGCCGGACGGGAGGTTCGGGCCATGAGTAACGGTAAGGTGACGCTGCTGGAAGCGGTGAATCTGGCGTTGCATCGGGCCATGAGCGAAGACGAAAACGTTATCGTCCTCGGTGAAGACGTCGGGGTGAACGGTGGGGTGTTCCGCGCCACGCTGGGCCTGCGCGACAGCTTTGGTTTCAAGCGGGTGATCGACTCGCCGCTGGCCGAAACCATGCTCGGCGGGCTGGTGGTGGGGATGGCGGCCCAAGGCCTGAAACCGGTGGTGGAAATCCAGTTCATGGGGTTCATCTACGCCGCCATGGAGCACCTGGTGTCCCACGCCAGCCGCATGCGCAACCGCACTCGCGGGCGGATCACCTGCCCGATGGTGATGCGCACGCCCATGGGCGCAGGGATACGCGCGCCAGAACATCACAGCGAAAGCACTGAAGCCCTGTTCGCGCATATACCGGGGTTGCGGGTGGTAATCCCGTCCTCACCGGCCCGGGCCTATGGCTTGTTGCTCGCGGCTATCGACGACCCGGATCCAGTGATATTTCTCGAACCCACCCGACTCTATCGAATGAACCCGCAACCGCTGCTGGATGACGGCAAGCGCCTGCCGTTGGACAGCTGCTTCACCCTGCGTGAAGGCAGCGACATTACCTTGATCAGTTGGGGCGCCAGTGTGATGGAAACCCTGCAAGCCGCCACGCAACTGGCCGAGCAGGGCGTCTCGGCGGAAGTGATCGATGTCGCCAGTATCAAACCGCTGGACCTCGACACGATGGAAGCCTCGGTACGCAAGACCGGTCGCTGCGTGATTGTGCATGAGGCGCCACGCTCCTGCGGGGTCGGCGCGGAAATCGCCGCCAGTCTCTACGAACGGGTACTTCTGGAGTTGCAGGCACCGATCCAGCGAGTCACCGCGCCAGATATTCCGCCGCCGCTGTATCGACTGGAATCGCTGTACATGCCCAGCGTCGAAGACATTCTTCATGCTTGTGACATCGTGCTGCACCACGCCTGACAGAGGAGGTTGCGATGAAATATTTCAAACTGCCAGATCTGGGCGAAGGCTTGCAGGAGGCGGAAATCGTCCGCTGGCACGTCAAGGTCGGCGATACCGTCAAGGCTGACCAACTGCTGGTGTCAGTGGAAACCGCCAAGGCGCTGGTGGACATTCCCGCGCCCTACGACGGCGTGGTGGCGAAAACATTCGGTGGCGAGGGCGACATTCTTCACGTTGGCGAACCTCTGCTCGGTTACGAAGGCGAAGCGGATGCGGGCACCGTGGTGGGACGCCTCGAGGGCGGCGGCACGAATCAGGAGGATGCCTTTTTTATCGGCGCTGCGCCTTCGACCCGTGAGCACCTGGCGAACCGTGCCACGCCGGCGGTGCGTCAACTGGCTCGGCAGCTCGGCGTTGAACTGAGCGGCTTGACGGGCTCCGGCCAGGAAGGCCAGATCACCCGCAGTGACGTGGAAAACGCGGCCCAGACGGAACGCGAACGCTTCGGCGGTGAGAAGCTGCGGGGTGTTCGACGCAGCATGGCGCTGAACATGGCCAGGTCCCATGCCGAAGTGGTGCCGGTGACGATTTTCGGTGATGCCGATCTGCATCGCTGGGGGCAGGCGCGAGAACCGCTGATTCGTCTGGCCAAGGCGATGGCGGCCGCCTGCGCGGTGGAACCGGTGCTCAACAGCGCCTTCGATGGTAAAATCCTGGCGCTCAAGCAACACAAACGACTCGATCTGGGCATCGCCGTGGATACGCCGGACGGCTTGTTCGTGCCGGTGCTGCGCAATGTCGGTCAGCGCACGGCGGCGGATTTGAAGGAAGGTGTGATGCGTCTGCGGTCCGACGTGCAGGCGCGCTCGATCCCGCCCCAGGAAATGATGGGCGCGACCCTGACCCTGTCGAACTTCGGCACCTTGTTCGGCCGCTACGCCAACCCGGTGGTGGTGCCGCCGCAAGTGGCGATCCTCGCCGCGGGGGCGATCCGCGATGAACCGGTGGCGGTCGAGGGTGCGGTGGTGGTGCATCCGATCCTGCCATTGTCCCTGACCTTCGATCATCGGGTGGTCACCGGTGGCGAGGCGGCGCGGTTCTTCAAGGCGTTGGTCGAGGCGCTGGAACAACCCTAGATCCAGGTTTCCCGCAGGCATGAAAAAGACCCTGAGCCATTTGGACTCAGGGCCTATTCAATTCGGGCATTGCTTACTTTGGTGTCTTGGCAGCTTTGGCTGGCTTGGTCGGCTCAACGCCCGCTACTTCAATCGGTGCAGCTGCTTCAACAGGTTCACTAACTTCGGCGGGTGCATTCAGCAATTCGGACAGTGCGTCCGGCTGGCTCTTGAATGCCTTGGCGAATACATCACGGTTTTTCGCCATGTAGATCCCGGCTTCTTCCACCTGCTGTTCAGTCAAGGACGGAACGGCTTTTTGCAACACTTCAGCCAGCAATTCTGCCAGTTCGAGCATTTTGTCATGACGGTCAGCTTCGGCTTTATCCATGAACAAGCGCTCCAGATCTCGGCTGCTGCGGTATACCACTTCGACGGCCATTCACCACCTCACATGCCTTCACATTAGTTGTCTGTTTCGACTACTGTATTTATATACAGCGAAAAGGATAAGCGAATCCCTGCGCTTTGGGTAGTGGCTTTTTAATGTAGACCGAATTCAGGGTTTGTCAGGTGAACCGAGTTGTCCCTATTCGCGGGCAAGCCTCGCTCCTACAAGGATCACCGCTGAACCCTGTGGGAGCGGGCTTGCTCGCGAAGACGGCGGCATAGTCAACATTGATGTCGCCTGATACACCGCTTTCGCGAGCAAGCCCGCTCCCACATTGAATTGCGCTTAACTGACTGGCATTTAGGGCTTGCCCGCGATGGCGTCCGTCCAACCACCACTAACGTGTCTCAAATCACGCAGCCATCATCTCACCCAACAGTATCTGGCCTTTTTTCTGCATGCAGAACAACCGTCACGTCCAACCCGCATCATCCGCTCGAACCGAGCTAAGGAACAATCATCGTGAAAATAAACTGGGCCGAGAACCTGCGGCAGAACGTGCACCAACTGGCCGAGTCCCTGGGCAACCTGTTCGTCGAGACCTTCCACTACCTGGCGCTGTTCGCCATCGGTGCGGTGACCGCCTGGGCGGCGGTGATGGAATTCCTCGGGATGCTCGAGCAAGGGGACATCAAGATCGATGACATCTTGCTGCTGTTCATCTACCTGGAACTGGGGGCGATGGTCGGGATTTACTTCAAGACCAACCACATGCCGGTGCGCTTTCTGATCTACGTGGCGATCACCGCACTGACGCGGCTGCTGATTTCCAACGTTTCGCACCACAATCCGCCGGACCTGGGGATCATCTACCTGTGCGGCGGGATTCTGCTGCTGGCGTTTGCGATTCTGGTGGTGCGTTACGCCTCGTCGCAATTTCCTTCGGTGAAGATCGAACACCCGCAGCGCAAGATCGGTGCGGGTTCCGGTGAGCATCCCGAAGTGGAGAAGGGCGAGATTTAAAGCCCCATTGAAGGTCGAGGCCGGGATTTGACCAAGGGCGGCGGGTTGCGATTGTCGCCGTCGGTCATGGCTTCGAGGATGGCCACGGCGCTGTGGCCCTGTTCGATGGCGATGCCGAATTGAATGCTTTGCACCAGGCGTTTGAGGCGCTTGGGATCATTGCGCTGTTCGGCGCTGATCATCCGTTTGGCCACCACGCGGCCACTTTTGGAGAGGGTCAGCATGATGCTGCCGTCCAGCCCCTGAATGCTCAGGTTGACTTGATAATCCGGTGCAAAGGCATCGGTAATGAGTTGAAAGGGGTTGTCCATGATGCGTCACCGCCTGATTGAACGTGCAGTTGTTGACCGGCCGTGATCGGGATTAGTTCGCAACACCAGACCATCGGCCTTCCATGTTCATGTACTTCCATCCGTGCACCGTAGGGCAAAGCAAGGGGCATGCCGGGAAAACGATGGAGCAATGAACACGGCAAAAAAGCGGCGGGCACTCTGGCCTCGCCTTCTTTTTGCCTGCCCGTTTCAGGGCATGAACGAGTAGATGATCGCTGACAGTGCAATCAAATCGACCAGCCACGAACCGATTTTATGCGACGGGCGCGCTGAGTCATCCGGGCGAGCGTGCGGTGCATGACTGGCTGGTGGAGGAGGCGGGGATTTTTCGTGATCTGCATCCGTTGGGGCGGATTGTGAGCAATTGTGACTGAAGAGCGGGGCGACCAAACTCCCGACCTTAACAGCGCTTTTGCCCGTTGTCCGGCTTTTTTTGCGAATCAATATTTATCTTTTTTTAGGGGTTGAAATGTTCAGCGTACAGACCGATTGTGTAACCAAGAGGTCACGGTGATGACGCCCAAGGGCTAGCTGACCGGCCTCTCGCGAGCTAGCTGAAATAAGGGAAGAACTATGCAAATCCAAGTCAATAGCGATAACCATATTCAAAGCAGCATCCGACTGGAGGAGTGGGTACGTACGACCATTGAGAGCACGCTCGAACGATACGAAGAGGACCTGACCCGCGTCGAGGTCCACCTGCGGGACGAGAACGGCGACAAGCCCGGTCCCCACGATATGCGCTGCCAGCTGGAAGCGCGGCCAAAAGGCCATCAACCGATTTCTGTCACTCATAAAGCCGCTAACCTGGAACTGGCGATCGACGGTGCGGCCGAAAAACTCGAACATGCGCTTGAACATCTGTTCGGCAAACTGCGGGGCAAACCACGTGCCGCTGTGGTGCCGTTCGAAAGGCCTACTGCCGATGCGCTGCTGGAAGACGAGTTTCTCGAGAACGAACAGGCTGCACAAAACGGCTGAGGCCTGATTCACTTTTTACCTTCCCACTTCCACCTAAAAAACGGGCCTGCTTATGCAGGCCCGTTCTTGTTTCTGGATTTAATGATTTCTGACTGATCGTTCCCACGCTCTGCGTGGGAATGCCTCAATGGGTGAGGTCAGAGCGCTACCGACGTCTGCACATACACCGTCCGCGGTTCCCCCGCGTACTTGCCCTTGTTGTTGTCATCGAACGAGCGGGTGAAGTACTGGTGGTTGAAGATGTTCTTCACCCCCACCGCCACATTCAGGTCCGACAACTTCGGCCCGAAGTCATACGCCGCGCGGCTGCTGAACAACATGTACCCCGGAATCTTGCCGGTGCTGCCATCGGCGCTTTCGGCCGAGGTGTTGGCGTTATCAGCGAACTGATCACTCTGATAACTGCTATCCAGATTCAGTTTCCACGCGCCTTCGGTATAACCGACGCCGACCGTGCCTTTGTGTTTCGAGGAGAACGGTACACGATTACCCTTGTTCGCCCCGTCTTCGCGGATGGTCGCGTCTACGTAGGCATAAGTCGCGTACACATCAAAACCGGCCAGCGCCGGGCTCAAGTCGTCGAGGGCGTAGTTGACGCTGGTTTCGATGCCTTGATGACGTGTTTCGCCTCGGGCGATCACCGAGTCATTGGTTTGATTGCTTTCATATTGGTTGTCGAAGTTGATCAGGAACGCACCAATTTCTGCGCGCAACGCGCCGTTGTCGTAACGGGTTCCCAGCTCCCAGGTGCGCGCCTTCTCCGGTTTGACTTCGCCGCTGGTCACCCGGTTAGGCATCTGGCTGTACTGCACGCTGCCAAACGAGCCTTCGGTGTTGGCGTAGAGGTTCCAGCTGTCGGTCAGGTGATAGAGCACGTTCAGCGCCGGCAGGGCGGTGTTGTAGTCGCCCTTGTATTTCACGTTGGTCAGGTTGTTGGTCTGCTGCGACTCGATCATTTCGTAGCGGATGCCGGGGGTAATCGTCCACTTGCCGATATCGATCCGGTCATCGACAAAGAACGCGTTGGCCTCGGTGCCGCCCCGGGTATCGCGGTCGTTGCGACTGTTGGTGGTCGGGTATTCGTTGCTGGCGATCGGCGTGCGGTAGCGCAGTTCGTGACCGGCCTCGTTGATGTAGCGATAGCCGACGCCGACTTCATGGCTGGTCGCGCCGAGATCGAAGCCTTGGGCGAAACGGGTTTCCAGGCCGCGTACCCAATACTCCCGTGGCGACAGCGAGAGGAACGTGCCCTGATCCAGATAACCGCTGCGCAGGGTTTTGGTGAAGAATGTATTGGCGGTGAACTCGCGGCGATCTTCCTGATAGCGATAGCCGAAGTTGAACATCGTGCGGCGGCCCCAGAACTGGTCTTTCGGGCGGGTCGATTGATACGGATCGGCGTCGTAATCGGCGACGTTCAGGCCTCCGGGCATGTCGGCCTTGCCTTCGTAATACTGGGCCATGGCATTGAAGCTGTTAGCCTCATCGAGCTGGTATTTGCCCTTGAGGATCAGGTCGTCGATTTCGGTATCGCTGTGTTCGCGCCAGTCGCCACCGCGGGTGCCCGAGTACAAAATCGCGCCGCCCAGACCGTTATCGGCCGTGCCGCCGGCCATTAAGTTGCCGGTAGTTTTGAACCCGTCGTGGCTGGACGATGGACTGGTTTCGCTCTGGAAGCCACCCTTGACCGTCGGCTCATCGGGAATGGCGCGAGTTACGAAGTTGACCACACCGCCGACGTTCTGCGGCCCGTAGCGCACCGCACCGCCGCCGCGCACCACGTCGACCGCGTCCATGTTGCCCATGCTGATCGGCGCGAACGAAAGCTGCGGCTGACCATAAGGAGCGAAGGGCACCGGAATGCCGTCCATCAATACCGTGGAGCGCGACGCCAGCCGAGGGTTGAGCCCGCGAATGCCGAAGTTCAGCGCCATGTCATGGCTGCCGGTGCCGTTGTTGTCTGGCGCGTTGACCCCCGGAATGCGGTTGAGCACGTCCCTGGCCTGAGTCGCGCCCTGGCGTTCGAATTCTTCGCGGCGGATCACGTCGCGAGCGCCGGGGTGTTCGAAAACGTTGGTCTGCGCCGCATCGCCAAGCCAGTCGCCGACCACTTTCGAGGTGTCCAGCTCCAGCGCCGCATCACCCGCTGGTTGCAGGCTGAAGGCATTGTTACCCTCGGCGCGGGCTTGCAAACCGGTGCCTTCGAGCAAAGCGTTCAAACCCTGCGAAGGGGTGTAGTTGCCTTCCAGGCCGCGACTTTGCACACCGCTGGTGACTTGCGAGCCAAAGGAGATCAGCACGCCGGCTTCACGGCCAAACTGGTTAAGTGCGTTCTCCAGCGAGGACGGTGCGATGTGGTACGGCTTGGCATCAGCGGCATGCGCCAGGGGCAGAGCGCCGAAGCTCAGGCTGGCGCCCAGCAAGAGTTGGCGCAAGGTGCGGGTCAGCGGTGTGACGCGGATGGGTTGCATGAAGGGCGATCCTGAGAAGGTTGAATCAAGGGGGCTTTCCTTCTCTGTCACGCCAGATCTGAAAAACGGCTCACTTTTTTTGAAGATCGTTTGATCGTTCCCACGCTCTGCGTGGGAATGCCTCAACGGACGCTCCGCGTTCGGCTCTGGAAGTGACGCGGAGCGTCACGGGCTGCATTCCCACGCGGAGCATGGGAACGATCATTTATCTCTTGCTGTTAAACCTTCGCCTCGACCGTCACCCAATACCGGGTAAAACGCCTCACCTTCACCGGCAAACTGATTTCCAGCAGATCAAGAATCCGCTCGCTGTCGTCCAGTGGATAAGTCCCGGAGATCAGCAGATCGGCAACGTTCTTATTGCAATTGAGCTGCCCCCGGCGATAGCGACCGAGTTCATCAAGGAAATCTCCCAAGCGCATGTGCGCGGCCACCAGCATGCCGTCGGCCCAGGCGCCGCTGTTGGCGTCCAGTGGCAGGGGAGCGCCGATGCCGCGTGCGCCGAAGCTCAATTGTCGGGCGGTTTGCAGCATCCGTGGCGACCCGCCATTGGGCGTCAATTCGACGCTGCCTTCGAACACCGCCACCTGAGTGTGACCGGAAAACTGCCGCACGTTCAGCCGCCCACCTTGGGTTTTCAACAGGCCTTGTGCGGTCTGTACTTGAAACGCTTGGGTGGCGGTCAGCAGAACCTCGCCTTCGAGCAAGCGGATCAGCCGTTGCTGACCTTCGATTCGCACATCGACCGAGCTGGCGGTGTTGAGCTGTACTTGGCTGCCATCGCCGAGCGACACTTTACGTCGCTGGCCGATCGGGCTGCGGTAGTCGGCCAGCAACGGCGTCAGCGGATTGTGCTCGCGCATGCCCCAGGTGACCGCCGAACCCGCGCCGAGAATCAGCAACAGCTTCAATGCCTGACGACGGCCGGCGGATTTCGGTGCGTTGAGGGTGGCGTGGGCCAGCGGTGAAGACAAACCGCGCAAGCGTTGATTGACCCGCTGAATGTGTTCCCAGGCCCGCCGATGTTCACCGTGAGCATCGAGCCATTGCTGCCAGGCGATTTGCTGGCGCGGGTTCAACGGCCCTTGCTGGATTTCCATCCACCAGTGCACGGCCTGCTCGGCCACTTGAGATGAAAAATCCGCAGGGCTGTTCATCGTGCGAAGTAGCAGCGCATCGCCGCTTTGTTCAGGTGCCGTTTGACCGTGGCAATGGAAATGCCCAATTCGGCGGCGATCTGTGGATAAGTCAAACCATCGAGCTGAGCCAGCAAAAAGGCGCGTTTGACCAGACGCGGCAAACCGTCGAGCAACTGGTCGAGCTCCATCAGCGTTTGCAGGATGATCGCCCGATCTTCCTCCGACGGCGCGACGAGTTCCGGCATCTGCGCCAGCGCATCGAGGTAGGCGCGCTCCAGATCCTGACGACGATAATGATTGAACAGCACACGCTTGGCGATGGTGGTGAGGAACGCTCGCGGCTCGATGATCTGGGACGTTTCCCGTGCCGTCAGTACTCGAATGAACGTGTCCTGGGCCAGATCCGCGGCGCTGTCAGGGCAGCCGAGTTTGCGCCGCAGCCAACCGGTGAGCCAGTTGTGATGGGCGTGATAAAGGACTTCGACGGTAGAGGCTGACGACAACGGAACCGCTCCGGACGCATTTCGATACGTTAGAGAACAAGAATTGTTCGCATTGTAGGGGCGAGGCCTGGATCCGGCAATCGGCTCTTGGTCGGTTTCTCTGATCCGGAGACCGTGTCATCGTTCTTCGCGAGCAAGCCCGCTCCCACATTCGACCGAATTCCTCTGAGAGAACTCGGTCACTTGTGGGAGCGGGCTTGCTCGCGTAGGCGGCTCCACAGGCACCGAAAACCCACCGGATTGCAGTGCTAGCGCAAAAACGCCTGCCGATATTCCCCGGGCGTGCCACCCAGCGCCTGGCGAAACCGGTTGGTGAAATGGCTCGCACTGGCAAACCCACAGGCCAACGCAATCTCCCCCAACGGCTGCGACGTCCCACGCAACAATTCCCGCGCGCGGCTCAGTCGTCGAGCCAACACATACTGATGCGGTGGCAAACCGAAGCTCACACGAAACATCCGCGCAAAGTGATATTCGGACAGCGCACATAACCCCGCCAATTGCCCAAGGCTGATGGCCTCGGCCATTTGATGGTCGATGAATTCCACCAACTGGCGCCGTTGATGCGCCGCCAATCCACCTTTGAGGCGCAAGCCCTGACGCACGCCTACCTGGCTGAGCAGGGCGTGGCTGAGCATTTCGTGGGCCAGGCTGCTGGTGAGCAGGCGTTCGCCCGGTTCGTCCCAGTTGAGGGCGATCAACTGCCGAAAGCGCCGGGCTTGCGGCGGGTCTTCGAGGAACGTGCGCTCGCGCAACTGCAATTCACGCGGTTCACGATCCAGCAGCGTGACGCAGCCGAGGGCAAATTGTTCGGGGCTGAAATACAGGTGGGCCAGGCGAATGTCGCCATTGATCACCCAGCCTGACTGATGGTCGGCCGGGAGAATGCACAGCTTGTCCGGACCGCCCTTGGTGCCGGGCTGGTCGCGGCGAAAGGTGCCGGTGCCGCCGGCGATGTAGCACGACAGGGTGTGATGGCTCGGCGCTTCGTAATTTTGGGCGTCGTGGTGGTTGCTCCACAAAGCCGCAGCCATGCCGTCACCGAGCTCGGCGCTGTGCTCCAGGCGAGCATTGGGTGAGCGGTTGAGGGCTTGAAAGACTTGCAACGTTTCCAGTGCGGCCATGATCGGTTCTCTCCAACGCCTTGCATCCTACTCCGTAGACATTGGCCTGCCAGCCCAACGGCCGACAAAAGCGCAAGTTTATGCAAGTGCGCCCACGATTGGTGCAGCACACTGGCCCCCTAATCAGGCAATGCACTGTGGCGAGGGAGTCCGCCCAGCCTGCGATGAGGCTGCGCTGTCGCGCAGAGAACATGCCGATAAATCGGCAAATAAATTTATCTTTAAAATCAATGAGATAAATTTTGTTCTATAAGAGCTTGCTCCCGCTTGAGTGCGCAGCGCTCACAAAACTGGCGAAATTTGCCAGGACTTGGGGCCGCTACGCAGTCCAGCGCGAGCAAGCTCGCTCGCCACAAAGTGAACAGCATTGCCCATCCCGGAGCTGTCGCCATGAACCTTTCGCTGTATCTACTGACCGTGCTGATCTGGGGCACCACCTGGATCGCCTTGAAATGGCAATTGGGCGTGGTGGCCATTCCTGTGTCGATCGTTTATCGCTTCGGCCTTGCCGCATTGGTGCTGTTCGTGATGTTGCTGCTCAGCCGGCGCCTGCAAGTGATGAACCGTCGCGGGCATCTGATTTGCCTGGCACAAGGGCTGTGCCTGTTCTGCATAAATTTCATGTGCTTCCTCACTGCCAGCCAATGGATTCCCAGCGGTTTGGTCGCCGTGGTGTTTTCCACTGCCACCCTGTGGAATGCCTTCAACGCACGGGTATTTTTCGGTCAGAAAATCGCTCGCAATGTATTGATGGGCGGTGCACTGGGTTTGCTCGGATTGGGCTTGTTGTTCTGGCCAGAGCTGGCCGGTCATACCGCCAGCCCCGAAACCTTGCTCGGGTTGGGTCTGGCGTTGCTCGGCACCTTGTGCTTCTCGGCGGGTAACATGCTGTCGAGTCTGCAACAGAAGGCCGGCCTGAAACCCCTGACCACCAATGCCTGGGGCATGGCTTACGGCGCGGCGATGTTGACGGTGTGGTGTCTGGTTAAAGGCATACCGTTCGACATGGAATGGAATGCCCGCTACATCGGGTCGTTGCTGTACCTGGTGATTCCCGGCTCGGTGATCGGCTTCACCGCCTACCTGACGCTGGTCGGGCGCATGGGGCCGGAGCGGGCCGCGTATTGCACCGTGCTCTTTCCTGTGGTGGCGCTGAACGTGTCGGCGTTTGTCGAAGGCTATCAATGGACGGCGCCGGCACTGGTGGGGCTGGTGTTGGTGATGTTGGGGAATGTGCTGGTGTTCCGTAAACCCAAGGCGTCGATGGTGCAAGGAAACGGCAAATTGGCGTGAGGTGCCCGAATCTGTAGTGAGCGGGCAGGCGTTTGAACCGCCTGCCCTTATTTAGTCAGCCTTTCCACACTTGTGGATTCACCAGATCCTGCGGTCGTTCACCCAACAAGGCGCTGCGCAAGTTGGCCAGGGCACGGTTAGCCATGGCTTCACGGGTTTCGTGGGTCGCGGAGCCGATATGCGGCAAGGTCACGGCGTTTTTCAGTTGGAACAGCGGTGATTCAGCCAGTGGTTCTTTCTCGTAGACGTCCAGCCCGGCGCCGCGAATGCGGTTGTTTTGCAGCGCTTCGATCAGCGCCGGTTCGTCCACTACGGGGCCGCGGGCGATGTTCACCAGAATGGCGCTCGGTTTCATCAGTGCCAGTTCACGGTGACTGATCAGGTGTCTGGTTTTTTCGCTGAGCGGCACCACCAGGCAGACGAAATCGGCTTCGGCCAGCAACTGGTCGAGGCTGCGGAACTGCGCACCGAGCTCCTGTTCCAGTTCGGTCTTGCGGCTGTTGCCACTGTAGATAATCGGCATGTTGAAGCCCAGCCGACCGCGACGGGCGATGGCCGCGCCGATGTTACCCATGCCGACGATGCCTAAGGTTTTGCCATGCACATCGCTACCGAACAACGGCGCGCCGACGGTGGCTTGCCATTGACCAGCCTTGGTCCATGCGTCCAGCTCAGCGACGCGGCGGGCGCTGCTCATGAGCAAGGCGAAGGCCAGGTCGGCGGTGCTTTCGGTGAGGACGTCGGGGGTGTTGGTGAGCATGATCCCGCGTTCGTTGAAGTAGGCGAGGTCGTAGTTGTCGTAGCCGACGGAGACGCTGGAGACCACTTCCAATTTGGCGGCATTTTCCAGTTGCGCACGACCGAGTTTACGACCGACACCGATCAGGCCGTGGGCGTGGGGCAGGGCTTCATTGAATTGGGCGTTGATGTCGCCGTTTTTCGGGTTCGGCACGATCACGTCGAAGTCTTGTTGCAGACGTTCGATCATCGGTGGGGTGATACGGCTGAAGGCGAGGACGGTTTTTTTCATTGGAGGCGGCTCGTCGGGCTTGGAGAATGCCAAGCACGCTAACATTCTTCCCGGGTTAGGTGCGAGTGCCTGCGGGTGTACGCCGTCTAACTGTGGGAGCGGGCTTGCTCGCGAAAGCGATGTGTCAGACGACATTAATGTTGAATGTGAAATCGCCTTCTCGAGCAAGCCCGCTCCCACAGGGGATCAGCTGTGTGGCGCGGGTTTTGGTACGCCGACGTTATCGAGCATCCGGTTCACCGCCAGTTCGGCCAGCATGACGATCTGCTGAATCGCCATCGCTGTATGTCGGTGTGGGCCTTCCAGGTAGCCCGCAAAATCACTGGCCATCACACTGGCCTGGGCCAACGATTCACAGGTGTGGGCCAACAGGTCTTCATCTTTGATATCCGGCGCAACCATAAACATCGTGCTTGGCTTGCGGGCCACGGGGGATTTGAGGGCGGAGGGGTTGAGGTAGTGATTGAGCGCCCGTTCAGCGGCGTCGTTGCGTTTCTTGGAATTGGGGGATTCGTAGGGGGAAACGTCGTCGGTTTCCGGAGGGTTCGGTGTTTCTTTGATCATGCGAAAGTTACTCATTGGCAGATGAAGTGGAACTGCCATCTTTCGTTTTCCAGACGAAAGGTGGCAGCCGTGCGCGGACTGGAAAAACCGGAACATCCACCAAAACCCGGCAGACCCGAAGGTCTCCCGCGCACAGCCGCCATAACAAGGATTGCGTGCAGAAAAAAGCGCCGCAGTATGCCATGAGCTGTGGTAAGTGTTTGCCAGGTTTTCCAGACCTGATCGCTGATTTGGCAGCGACCCACAAAGCCTACCCATTTCCCTTCCGACCCAACAACCGACAGAACTCGTCGGAAACATCCCCCAAAATCACCGCGTCTGTAGGACCGTGAAATCAGTTCGCCACCCGAACCCCACCCAAACTGCCACTCAATTCATACGCCGCCAATTCCGCCTGATGCGCCGCCAATATCTCCGGCAACGACCCACGTAAGTACTCGACCCACGTCTTGATCTTCGCATCCAGATACTGCCGCGACGGGTAGATCGCATACAGATTCAGTTCCTGCGAGCGGTAATTCGGCATTACCCGTACCAGCGTGCCGTTGCGCAGCCCTTCAATTGCCGCATACACCGGTAAAACGCCGACCCCCATGCCACTGGAGATCGCAGTCTTCATCGCGTCAGCGGAGTTCACCAAAAACGGTGAGCTATTAATGGTGACCATTTCCTGGCCATCGGGGCCGTCGAAGGCCCACTTCTCCAGCGGGATCACCGGGCTTACCAGGCGCAGGCACGCGTGGTTGAGCAAATCGCTGGGCTTGTGTGCGCAAC
Organism: Pseudomonas sp. QTF5; assembly: GCF_000512695.2. Lineage (GTDB taxonomy): Bacteria > Pseudomonadota > Gammaproteobacteria > Pseudomonadales > Pseudomonadaceae > Aquipseudomonas. The sequence continues at coordinate 58,502 of NZ_AZRW02000018.1, forward strand.
CGTTGGCTTTTACATAGGCGGGCGATGCGCAAACGATGCTGTAGGTGATGCCCAGGCGTTGGGAGACGAAGCCCGAGTCCGGCAGTTCGCTGGCGAGGACGATGGACACGTCGTAGCCCTCGTCGAGCAGATCCGGCACGCGGTTGGCCATGGTCAGGTCGAAGGTCACGTCCGGGTGGGTTTTGCGGTAGCGGGCGATGGCGTCGATCACGAAGTGCTGACCGATGCCGGTCATGGTGTGCACCTTGAGTTGCCCGGCCGGGCGCGCGTGGGCGTCGCTGGCCTCGGCTTCAGCTTCTTCGACGTAGGCCAGGATCTGCTCGCAACGCAATAGATAACGCTTACCGGCCTCGGTCAGGGCGATGCGGCGGGTGGTGCGGTTGAGCAGGCGGGTTTGCAGGTGGGCCTCCAGGTTGGAGACCGCGCGCGAGACGTTGGCCGTGGTGGTGTCGAGTTGCACGGCGGCGGCGGTGAAGCTGCCGGCCTCGGCCACGTAACTGAAGGCGCGCATGTTTTGCAAAGTGTCCATGGGGTGCTCTCTTGGCGAATGGCAAATTGTGACACGAAGTTTCTGCTTTTTTACAGACGACTAAAGATGGACCACGGGATTATCGCGTTAACGGTAACAAAGATTCACAGGAATCCCGGCTTATCGCCATTCGGGCCGCCCCCTAGAATCACGCCCATCCCTGTAGAAGCGAGGCTTGCCCGCGAAGGCCGTCCTCGCAGGCACCATGGCTGTCGCTTGACAAGACGCCTTCGCGGGCAAGCCTCGCTCCTACAGGATCTCCCCCTATTTCAGGAATTTGCAGCAGTGCCGCGTCGCATCAACAGAGCGCTCAAGACGGTAAGTGTTTTGGCTTTAACCCTGGCAATCAGCGGCTGCATCGGCACCGCAGGAATTGCCCCACAAGGCAAGGCACTGGAGGCCAATTCATTGGCCACCGACGACGCCATTCAGAGCGCCGCGCAGGATGCTCACTGGCCCACGGCCCAATGGTGGCAAGCCTACGGCGACCCGCAACTGAGCCGCTGGATCGACCTCGCCCTGCAAGGCAGCCCGAACATCGCCATGGCCGCCGCGCGAGTGCGTCAGGCGCGGTCCATGGCCGGCATTGCCGAGTCCGCCGAGTCGTTGCAGATCAATGGCCAATCGACCCTCAAGCGCCACAACTGGCCCACCGATCAGTTCTACGGCCCCGGCGAGTTGGCCAACACCACCACCTGGGACAACAACGCCGCACTGGGCTTCAGCTATGCCCTCGACCTTTGGGGGCGCGAAAGCAACGCCACCGAACGCGCGGTGGACATGGCCCACATGAGCGCCGCCGAAGCACGGCAGGCCCAGCTCGAATTGCAGAACAACATCGTCCGCGCCTACATCGAACTCTCGTTGCATTACGCGCAACGGGACATCGTCGCGGCGACCTTGAAGCAGCAACAGCAAATTCTCGACCTGGCACAGAAGCGTCTGGATGGTGGCATCGGCACGCATTTCGAAGTCAGCCAAGCCGAAACACCATTGCCGGAAACCCATCGGAAAATCGATGCGCTGGACGAAGAAATTGCTCTAAGCCGCAACCAACTCGCCGCGCTGGCCGGTAAGGGACCGGGGGAGGGCGCGCAGTTGCAACGGCCGACGCTGTCGTTGGGCGCGGCGCTGAAGTTGCCGTCGTCTTTGCCCGCGCAATTGCTTGGTCAACGCCCGGACGTGGTCGCCAGTCGCTGGCAAGTGGCGGCGCAGGCGCGAGGCATCGATGTCGCCCAAGCCGGTTTCTACCCCAACGTCGATCTGGTCGGCAGCCTCGGCTACATGGCCACCGGCGGCGGTGCGCTGGAGTTCCTCACCGGCAAGAAGCTCAACTACAGCGTGGGCCCGGCGATTTCGTTGCCAATCTTCGACGGCGGCCGCTTGCGTGCGGAGCTGGGCGAAGCCTCGGCCGGTTATGACATCGCGGTGGCCAGATACAACCAGACGCTGGTCAATGCACTGAAGAACATCTCCGACCAGCTGATTCGCCGCGAGTCGATGGACAAGCAACAAGCCTTCGCCGCCGAGTCGGTGGCCACGGCGCAGAAGACCTACGACATCGCGATGATCGCGTATCAGCGTGGGCTCACCGATTACCTCAACGTGCTCAATGCGCAGACGTTGTTGTTCAAGCAGCAACAAGTGCAGCAGCAGGTTCAGGCCGCACGCTTGAGTGCTCATGCCGAGTTGGTGACGGCGCTTGGCGGTGGACTTGGTGCGGGCAATGATGTGCCGAAGGACAATCAGATCTCTGTACCGAAAACCCCGGCCCTTCTTAAGAATCTCTCGAATTGAACACGCAACCTGTGGGAGCGGGCTTGCTCGCGAAAGCGGTGTGTCAGGCGAAATCCGCGTTGACTGACACTCCGTCTTCGCGAGCAAGCCCGCTCCCACAGGGGCCGAGTTCTCGCCGCACAACCCAAGACCATTGAGCAAAATTCCATGACTCCCTTGCCCGCACCTTTGCGCTGGCTGTATTCCCTTGAATGGCGCCGGGGTTTCTTCGACTGGGCACGCAGCGACGGCGTGACCTGGGTGTACATTTTCAAGGTGCTGTTCGCCGCGTTCCTGACCCTGTGGCTGGCCATGCGCCTTGAGTTGCCGCAACCGCGCACTGCGATGATCACCGTGTTCATCGTCATGCAACCGCAAAGCGGCCAAGTGTTCGCCAAGAGTTTCTATCGCTTCCTCGGCACGTTGGCCGGGTCGGCGGTGATGGTCGTGTTGATTGCCTTGTTTGCGCAGAACACCGAACTGTTCCTCGGCTCGCTGGCGATCTGGGTCGGCCTCTGCTCGGCCGGTGCGGCGCGTTATCGCAACTTCCGCGCTTACGGATTTGTGCTCGCCGGTTATACGGCGGCGATGGTCGGACTGCCTGCCCTGGCCCACCCCGACGGCGCGTTCATGGCGGCGGTCTGGCGCGTATTGGAAATCTCCCTGGGGATTCTCTGCTCGACGCTGGTCAGCGCCGCGATCCTGCCGCAAACCGCCAGCGCCGCGATGCGCAATGCCTTGTATCAGCGCTTCGGCGTGTTTGCCTTGTTCGCCACCGATGGCTTGCGCGGTCGCAGTCAGCGCGAGGCGTTTGAAGCGAACAACGTGCGGTTTATCGCCGAGGCGGTGGGCCTGGAAGGGCTGCGCAGCGTCACGGTGTTCGAAGACCCGCACATGCGTCGGCGCAACGGCCGGCTCAGCCGTTTGAACAGCGAATTCATGGGCATCACCACGCGCTTCAATGCCCTGCATCAGTTGCTCGAACGCCTGCGCAGCAGCGGCACTGATCATGTTGTCGCGGCGATCAAACCGGGGTTACAGGCTCTGGCCGAAGTGCTCGACGGCTTCAGCGGTCGCGCCTTGACCAGCCCCGACGCTGCACGCCTGGCCACCGCTTTGGCAACCTATAAGGAAAACTTGCCGGCGCGTGTCCGCAGCCTGCGGGCGACCTTTCAGGAGAGTGCTCCGAGCGACGCCGAGCAGCTGGATTTTCACACCGCCTACGAGCTGCTTTATCGCTTCGTCGACGACCTGCACAGTTATGCACAGACCCACGCGTCCCTGGCCGATCACCGCCACGAACGGGAACGTTGGGACGAGCCCTTCACCCCGCAAACCAACTGGCTGGCCTCGGCGGCGTCGGGTATTCGCGCAGCATTCATCCTCGTGGTGCTCGGCAGTTATTGGGTGGCCACCGCGTGGCCGAGCGGGGCGACCATGACCCTGATCGCTGCCGCCACGGTCGGCCTTTCAGCGGCGACTCCGAACCCCAAGCGCATGGCGTTTCAGATGGCCTGCGGGACGTTGCTCGGGGCGTTGATCGGCTTCGTCGAGATGTTTTTCATCTTCCCCTGGATCGACGGATTTCCGTTGCTCTGCGTGATGCTCGCGCCGGTAATCGTGTTCGGTGCGTTCCTGACTTCACGGCCGCAATACGCCGGGGTTGGCTTGGGATTGCTGATCTTCTTCAGCACCGGTTCGGTGCCGGACAACCTCACGGTTTACAACCCTTACGCCTTCATCAACGACTACATCGCCATGATCATGGGCATGCTGGTGTGCGCGGCGGCCGGGGCGATCATTTTGCCGCCCAACAGCCGCTGGTTATGGCGACGGTTGGAGCAGGATTTGCGCGGACAAGTGGTGTACGCCATCAGCGGCAAACTCAAAGGTTTGGCATCGAGTTTCGAAAGCCGCACTCGCGATCTTTTGCATCAGGCCTACGGCCTCGCAGCGGGACAGCCACAGGTGCAACGGGACTTGCTGCGCTGGATGTTCGTGGTGTTGGAAGTCGGCCACGCGATCATCGAGTTGCGCAAGGAACAGGCGATTCTGCCGGTGCATCCGGCGTACGCCGAATCACAACCGTGGCGCCAGTCAATCCGGATGATGGGGCGTTCGCTGGTGCGACTGTTTCTGCAACCGAGCCAGAGCAATCTGGAGCGTGCTCTGGTCGCGGTCGATCATGCGATCAGCTGCGTGCAGGCCACCGACGAACCGTTCGCACCGCACTTCGATACCTCTGCCTTGCGTCGGGTGAAGAGCTACTTGCACTTCATCCGCACCTCGCTGCTCGACCCGCAATCGCCATTGGCCTCCTACGCCATCGGCAAGACCCAAGGACTTGAACATGCCACGTGAAATCGCCTTCCACGGCGTGTACATGCCGACCATGACCCTGATGTTTTTCATTGCGGCGGCGCTGGCCTGGGCGCTGGATCGATTCCTGTCCGGGTTCGATCTGTACCGCTTTTTCTGGCACCCGGCGCTGCTGCGCCTGAGCCTGTTTACCTGTCTGTTCGGCGCCCTGGCGCTGACTGTTTACCGTTGACTCTCTATTTCTGAAGAAGGCCCTGATGAAAAAGCTTTTCAGCCTGCTCGCGACCCTGCTGGTGTTGGCCCTTGCGCTGTGGATCGGCCGGACCCTGTGGGTGCATTACATGGACACGCCCTGGACCCGCGACGGCCGGGTGCGCGCCGACATCATCAATGTCGCCGCCGACGTTACCGGTGAAGTGGTGGACGTGCCGGTGCGCGACAACCAGCTAGTGAAGAAGGGCGATTTGCTGATGCGCATCGACCCCGAGCATTACCGCATCGCGGTGAAACAGGCGCAGTCACTGGTGGCCTCGCGCAAAGCGACCTGGGAGATGCGCAAGGTCAACGCCCATCGCCGCGCCGACCTCGACAACCTGGTGATCTCCAGGGAAAACCGCGACGACGCCAGCAACATCGCCGACTCTGCCCTGGCCGATTACCAGCACGCACAAGCGCAACTGGAAGCGGCGGAGTTGAATCTAAAACGCACTGAAGTGCGCGCGGCGGTGGACGGCTATGTGACCAACCTCAACGTCCATCGTGGTGATTACGCACGCATTGGTGAGGCGAAAATGGCGGTGGTCGATATGAACTCGTTCTGGGTGTATGGCTTCTTCGAAGAAACCAAATTGCCGCATGTGCGCGTGGGCGATAAAGCCGATATGCAACTGATGAGCGGTGAAGTGCTCAAGGGGCATGTGGAAAGTATTTCTCGGGGTATCTACGATCGCGACAACCCGGAAAGCCGCGAGTTGATTGCCGATGTGAATCCGACGTTCAACTGGGTGCGTCTGGCGCAGCGGGTGCCGGTGCGGATTCACATTGATCAAGTGCCGGAGGGCGTGCTGTTGGCGGCGGGGATTACTTGCACCGTTGTGGTGAAGCAGGTGGTTGAGGAGTAACTGACAGACCGAGTCGCCTGCTTCGCGAGCAAGCCCGCTCCCACACTTGATCTACTTTGTGCACATATTTTGTGTTCACTGAAGATCAAGTGTGGGAGCGGGCTTGCTCGCGAATGGAGCGACTCGGTCCCTCAGGCAGATGGCGACAGTTCACTCCTTGCAAAACGTCTCATGCAAATGCCGCCAAATCACCTTGCCATCGGCCTGTTTCTCAAACACCACCGAGGATCGCCGATCGGAATGAAGCCCCGTCGCATCGGTCTGCTGCTCGCGGTAACTCACCACTGCGCCGCCGTCATACAGCGCGACACCTCGCAATTCGCTGAGCTCAATCCTGAACCCGAGCTTCTTCCCGCCCGCCAGCAGAAACAATTCATTCAACGCCTCAAAATCCAGCACCCGGCCCAACGGCGAGATCATGGAAAACTGCGGCGAAAAACGCGTCAGCAATAGCTCAAGCTCGGACTCGTCTCGTTCCTCGGCCAGCCATTGCTCGATGGCTATGTGGGCCTGGATCACTTCGTCAAAGTATTCGGTGTAGTCGGTCATGGGACGTTCGGTCACTTATGGATTTCAGAAAAGTTTCGGAATTTTCGATGATTGTGCTGTGCCCTTCGCGGGCAACTCGGTCTCAAAGTTGCCCGCGCAACCCGAACCGCTTCATCAACCCCGACTCCAGCAACCCCTTGGGCAACAACCCCGCCATCAACGGCAACGCCCGGCTGCCGTTACCCAAACGCACCAGACGCGGCGGTTTATTCTGCTGCACGGCCTTCAATAAACCGGCGGCAAATTCACTGGCCGGCGTCGGCTTGTCCTGAGACGCCTTGGCCCGCGCACGAATACCTTCACGTAGCGGCCACCACGGAGATTGTTCGGTGATCAGTTGCTCAGCTTCGTTGCCGGCATTTTTCGCGAAGCTGGACGCGATAGCCCCTGGCTGAACTTCCATTACCCGCACACCGAAGGGTGCCAGTTCCATGCGCAACGCATCGCTCAAGGCATGCACCGCAGCTTTCGAAGCACAGTAAGCACCGGCAAACGGCGTGACTAGAACCCCGGAAACGCTGCCGATGTTCACCACCAGGCCCCTGGCGCGACGCAGCACCGGGAACATCGCGCGAGTCACGCCGACGATGGCAAACACGTTGGTTTCGAATTGCCGCTGCATGGCCGGCACACCGCCGTCGAGCAGGGGGCCCATAGCGCCATAACCGGCATTGTTGATCAGCACATCAAGGCCGCCGCACTGCTGATTGATCCGCTCACTCAGTTGTTCGAGGGCCGGACCATCGTTCACGTCCAGTTGCACGGCGGTGAACCCGGCGGCGGTTAGAGCGGCTACGTCTTCAGCCTTGCGGGCGCTGGCCCAGACTTCGTAACCGGCACTTTTGAAAGCGTCGGCGAGGGCGCGGCCAATGCCGCTGGAGCAACCGGTAATCAACGCAATGGGCATGGGCGCGGTCCTTGTGCAAAAGAAAAGGGATCAGTCGGAGAAACTACCCTGCAAACGCTCGGCGCGAAATTCCAGGGTTTGCGGGCGATAACCGGGGCGCAGGGGCGGCATAGGCAAGCAGTCTTCCCAATTGCCGCCGGCCTGCAATTCGCCGGGGCCGCGATAGCGCGGTGCGGCATATTGATTGTCAGCCAGATTGACCGTATCGCCCGGTGCATAAGCGGCGATTCGCCAACGCAGTTCGGTCAGCGGCACATCGTTGCCGTTGTTCATCGTCAGCTTCAAGGGGCGATCTGCCGGGCAGTGTTCGGGCGCGTAGGTGATGCGCAGCTCAAGGCGCGCCAGTTGCTTGACCTCGCGGGTGTCCAGCCAGAATACCCACACCGCCACCAGACCCAATCCGAAGGCGGCTGCCATGGACACCGGCACGGCCTTGGACGGGTAGCGCAGCAGCAGGATCAGCCAGGTGATGACCAGCAGGACGCCGATGAACATGACGCGAAACCTCGGGAAGGGAAAGAGCATCCTACCTAAGCGTAGGTGGGATTGGCGATGGGCATGATTCCTGCGTTGGACGTTATGCCCCCTTCGCGAGCAAGCCCGCTCCCACATTCGACCAAGTTGTCTTATGGGAATGCGATTAAATGTGGGAGCGGGCTTGCTCGCGAAGGGGCCCTCTGAATCGCTGCAAAACCTAAAAAAAAGCCCCCGCCCAACCCACTGCGGATAGGGACGCAGCGGGCTGGACGAGGGCTATTTATTTTTTACCGGTCAAATCACTGCGCGATGGTTTTCACCGACACGCCACGCTCGATCGGGGTGGAGCGACCGTAGATATCTTCAAACCGCTCGATATCGTCTTCACCCAGGTAGCTGCCCGATTGCACTTCGATGATTTCCAGCGAGATCTTGCCCGGATTGCGCAAGCGGTGGACCGAAGCGATCGGGATGTAGGTCGACTGGTTTTCAGTCAGCAGGAACACGTTTTCGTCGCAGGTTACTTCAGCGGTGCCGCTGACCACGATCCAGTGTTCGGCGCGGTGGTGGTGCATCTGCAGCGACAGGCACGCGCCCGGTTTGACCGAGATGCGCTTGACCTGGAAGCGGCCGCCCATATCCACCGAGTCGTAGGAGCCCCACGGACGATAGACTTCGCAGTGGTTCTGGGTTTCGCTGCGGCCCAGCTCGTTGAGGGTGTTGACCATCTGTTTCACGCCTTGGACCTTGTCCTTGTGGGCGATCATCATGGCGTCCTTGGTTTCGACGACCACGATGTTTTCCAGGCCGATCACCGACACCAGTTTGCCGTTGCCGTGGATCATGCAGTTTTTGCTGTCCTGGATGACCACGTCGCCTTTGGTGACGTTACCGTTGGCGTCTTTTTCGTTGACTTCCCACAACGACGACCAGCAACCGACATCGCTCCAGCCTGCGGTCAGCGGCACCACGCAGGCGCGCTGGGTTTTTTCCATCACCGAGTAGTCGATGGAATTGTCCGGGCAGCAGGCGAAGGTGGCGGCATCGATGTCGACGGTGTCGGCATCCTGTGCGCTACGTTCCAGCGTCAGCATGCAGGTGTCGTAGATGTCCGGATCATGCTTTTTCAGCTCTTCGAGGAAACGGCTGGCGCGGAACAGGAACATGCCGCTGTTCCAGAAGTAACCACCGGACTGGACGAATTCGGTGGCGCGTTTCACGTCAGGTTTTTCGACGAAGTGCGAGACACGGCTGACGCCTTCCGGCAGCAGGGCGTCGTTGGTGGATTTGATGTAGCCGTAACCGGTTTCCGGTTTGGTCGCCGGCACGCCGAACAGCACCATTTCGCCACGCTCGGCTGCCACAGTGGCCAGTGCCAGGGCGCGTTGCAGGGCTTTCTGGTCTTCCAGCACGTGGTCGGCCGGCAGCACCAGCATCAACTCGTCGCGACCTTCATTGACCAGCATCATCGCGGTCAGGGCCACTGCTGGCGAGGTGTTGCGGCCGAAGGGTTCCATCAGTACGCGCTGCACGTCCAGGTTGCGGGCGCTCAACTGCTCGTTGACGATGAAACGGTGTTCCTTGTTACACACCACGATCGGGGTGTCCATGCCTTCGAACACCAGGCGTTCCAGGGTTTGCTGGAACAGCGTTTGTTCGCCGGTCAGTGCGAGGAATTGCTTGGGGAATTGCTTACGCGAAAGCGGCCAAAGACGTGAGCCGCTACCACCTGACAAGATCACCGGAATCATGTTGTTACTCCTTCAAAATCGATTGGTTAGAGCTACTGCGTTCTGTCGTTTCACTCTTGTTCTTGTTCCGTGTCCAAATTGACGCCTCGGTCCAATGTGGGAGCGGGCTTGCTCGCGAAGGCGGTGTATCAGTCGACATCGATGCTGAATGTCAGACCGCTTTCGCGAGCAAGCCCGGCTCCCACAGGGATATGGGTCAATCCGGCAAATGTGTTAGCGCGTCGAAACCGGGCGTTTAACCCACACTGGCGACAGGCTGCTGCCGTTGCCGGTGACGTACAGCACCGCGGCTTCACCACGTTCCAGGGCAACCGGCTTCACGTCACCGACTTTGGTGGCGCCGTCGTACAGCGCCAGGCTGACTTTCACCGGGTTGATTTCACGCTCGCCACGGCCCTTGGCCGCCACGGACGGGACCACTTCGGTCTTGCCGTCGGCGGTTTTCAGGGTCAGGGCCTTGTCGCTGAGGTTCTGTACGCGAACCAGGGATTTCTGCTTGTTCTTGAACGGTGGCTCTTCGATCAGTTGCGGCGCGCCGCTGGCGTTGTTGACCAGGGTGTAATAGTGGTCGCCGGCCAGTTTCACCGGCAGGGTCTGGCTGCCGACCTTGGCGCTGTAGTCGCCGCCCGGCATGAAGCTGAAGTCGGTGCTGGACAGCGGCGCGACTTCGCTCAGGTTGGTGGTGCCAACAGTGGCGCTGACTTCAGCGTTACCGGCGTTGAAGACCCGCACGAAACTGGAGCCTTTTGGTGCGGTCGGGCCGTAGAGCGCGCCGTCACCGGCGAAAGCCTGCACGGACAGGACGCTCATGCCGGCGACGAGGGCAACTGCCTTGATGGAGCGAGCGGCGAGACGGCGAGGAGTAGTAGTGAAAGTCATGGTGTACCTCTCTTTCAGTTTTGCGCCCGGTCGGGCGTCTCGGATTTAGTGTTTGCAGCTACGTTTTGTTGGCGTGCGCCGGCTTGTTTAAGCTCTGCGACCCACTGCGGGTCGGCGTCACCGATTTCGTTGTTCACAGGCAGATATCGTTCAGGGAACTCCCAGATCAGCACTTGTGGCGGGCTGTTCTTGAAAGCATCGCTTTTCAGGTAGCTGAGCATCGGCAGAATCGGGCCGTGGCCGTCTTCGGCGTAGCTGACCACGTCGCTGTGCAGTGCCTCTTTCAGCGCACCGATGAAGTTCCAGTTCGGGTTGGCGCTGTAACTGGTGCCGATCAGGGCCACCGGCACTTCAGTGTTGGCGAACAGGGCGTCGTCACCGGCAGGCTGATCTTGCGCAGCCACGGTGTTGCGCTTCTGCAAAGGCTCTTGGGCCGGCATCAGGTTTTCGAACAGCGGATCGAGCGGCAGGAACAACCGCAGGTCACCCTTGTGCGTCACCTTCTCCGCAGGTTCGGTGATGAAGTTTTGCGGTTCGCCGCTGAGCGGAGCCTTGTCGGCAATGGTTTTGGCCAGGGTCTGGGCAGCGATTTGCGCGCCTTCCGGGGTCCAGTGGGTGTCGGTGCGCAGGAACACTTGCTGACCGTCTTGCTTGCCCTTTTGCAGCGGGCCGAGCAGGTCAGGGGCGAGGATCTTGTTAGCCGCCACACGAGCGTGGAAGTCCTTGTACAGATTGGCGTGGATACTCGCCGGCTTCACTTCACCCAGATGTTCCGGGTACAGACGCGTCTTGGCCGGGACAATCGCCATCACCAGTTGCACGCCTTTCTCTTTCAGTTCCTGGCGCACGCCTTCGACCAGCGCGTAGTTGCCCTGCAGGTTCAACTCTTCGTTGACGATCGGGTGGAACTCTTCATCGCTGTAGAGCCACTGATCGCGACCGAGCACTACGCCCGGACGACCTTCGTTGAACAGTTTGAAATCCAGCGCGGCCCAAAGGTTGGTGCCCAGGCGCTTGATCGGGAACTCGTCGTCGTAGTGCGTTTCGACGGCTTTGCTCCAGCGACCGTTGAGCACGGTTGCATCGGCATTGGTACTGAAGCCGAAGAAGCTGCGTACCGACCACACGCCAAGGACCAGCAAGGTCACCAGGAACAGGGCGATGTAGAAGATGCGTAATGAGCGGGTCATAGTCAGATCCCTCAGAACTGGAAGTAAAGGAACGGCGAGAAGCTTTGCGCCGAGAGTTTGAGAATCGAGGCGATGAACAGCAGCAGTACCAGAGCGCGCATCACGTAACGGGCCCAGTCAGCGGTCCAGTAGGCCGGTTGCACAGTCGCTTCAACACCGACGGTGTAACCCGGTTCGTGGATGCTGGCCGGGTTGTCACCCGGAACGGCTTTGATCATTCCAGGCGTAGCCGCGGCAGGGCCATCGGCCTCGACGTTGGCAGCAGGTTTGGTCTTCTCAGGCGGCAGGTTGCTGTAGAAATCACGGATGCCGAAGAACGCCAGGGTTGCGTAAGCCACCACCAGAGTCGCCACTTGCAGACCGGTGAGGCTGGCCTGGTTGAGTTCCGACAACGACCATTCGCCGAAGCTGAACATCGCACCGTACATGCGACCGGCGACGTGCAGGTTTTCTGCGCGGAAGATCACCCAGCCCATGACCACAAGCAGGAAGGTCAGCGCCCAACGGATCGGGTTGATGCTGCGCGGCGAAGTGTTCAGGCCGAGGGCTTTTTCGATCGCCAGCCACATGCCATGCCAGGCACCCCAGATGATGTAAGTGATGTTCGCGCCGTGCCACAGACCACCGAGCAGCATGGTCAGGAACAGGTTGCGATAGGTCATCAGCGTGCCCTTACGGTTACCGCCGAGGGTGATGTACAGATAGTCACGCAACCAGGTCGACAGGCTGATGTGCCAGCGACGCCAGAACTCGGTGATCGACTGGCTGATGTACGGCTGTTTGAAGTTTTCCATGAAGCGGAAACCCATCATCAAACCCAGACCAATCGCCATGTCGCTGTAGCCGGAGAAGTCGAAGTACAGTTGCGCGGTGTAGGCCAGGGCGCCGAGCCAGGCATCGCCCGTGGTCGGGTTCTGCAAGGCGAAGCAATGGTCGGCCACCACCGCCAGGGTGTCGGCGATGAAGACCTTCTTGATGAAGCCCTGCATGAACCGTGTGGCACCTTCGGAGAACTTGTCGAGGGTATGGGTGCGGTTGTTGAACTGGTCGGCCAGGTCACGGAAACGCAACACGGGGCCCGCGATCAAGTGCGGGAAGATCGCCACGAATGCAGCAAAGTCGATCAGGTTGCGGGTCGCCGGGGTATCACCACGGTAGACGTCGATGATGTAGCTGATGGACTCGAAGATGTAGAACGAGATCCCGATCGGCAACAGCACGTGGGTCAGGATGAACGGCGACAGACCGACCGAGGTCATCATCGCGTTGATGCTGTCCACGCCGAAGTTGGCGTACTTGAAGTAGCCGAGGATGCACAGATCCACCCCGACGCCCAGGAGTAGCCAGCGCTGGGCCGGTTTGGTCCGAACGCCTGCCGCACCGACTTTCAGGCCGATCCAGTAGTTCCACAGCGTGACGGCTGCGAACAGCGCAAGGAAGTCCACACGCCACCAGGCGTAGAACACGTAGCTGGCGATCAGCAGCAGCAAGTTGCGATAGCGTATTCCGCTCAAGTAGTACATGCCGAGAAAGATCGGCAAGAACAGAAACAGGAACACGTTGGATGAAAATACCATCCCGATCTCTCCATGTTTAACCAACAGTCAAGGGCCAACGGCCCCCCCAAACCCCCCTTGAAAAACCGGGGGACACATCACTCAAAAACTCATGCCTTACACTTACCCTGTGGGAGCGGGCTTGCTCGCGAAAGCGGTGTATCAGTCGACATAATTGGTGAATGTCAGACCGCATTCGCGAGCAAGCCCGCTCCCACAGGGGGATTACGTTTGTCTTAAGAACCTTTGCCTTTCTCGCTGGCCGGGTCGTAGACCTTGGTCAGATCCCCGCCGAGGCGGAAGGTCTTGAACGGCTGCATTTTGTGTTTCTGCGCCAGCACATCCGGCGTGCAGGTGTAGAGCGAGCAGAACGGTTCGAGCCAGGCGAATTTCGAATCGACCTTGAGGTCGGTCATGTCCTGCTCTTTACCGTTCTTCTCCTCGAATTCATCCGGGTCTTCCACGCCTGCAAGCACGCGATCACCCAGGCGTTTCAAGGCGCCGTTGTTTTCCTGGCGCAAATCGACACCGTTTACCTGGGCGAAACTGGCGATCATCGCCAGTGGCGGCAGGGCATAGTTGTGATAGGCGAGGGCGCGTTGCTGGCGCTTGAGTTCGTTGGGCAGGAAGCCTTGGGCGTCGACCTGATTGACGCCGACCTTGTATTCCTTGACTGCCCAATCGAACAGATCTCGGCGGTTGGTGGCGACCGACGTGGCCATTACCGACCAGGCTGCCCAGTACGAGTGGTTGTTGGTTTGCTCGAGCGGCAGGTTGTCCCAGTCGCTGACCACCTGATCGGCCATTTTGCTGAACCAGGCTTCAATCACTTGCGCCTCTTGCTGGTGGTTAGCCAGCGGATGCGAGTCAGAGAACTTCAGGCGGACATAGGACGAAGCCATGCTGCCCAACGCCCATTTGCGCATGGACTTGCCGGTGTGGTTGAAGTCCTTGGACATCAGTGCATCCGCCCGAGCCCAAGTAGCCAGCCAGTTGAGGGTGCATTCCAGTTGTGCAGGGTTACCGTCACGCATGAACTTCATCACCTGCTTGCTGGTGCTGCGCTCGATCTTGGTGATGTCGGCGGTGGTGTCGCGGAAAGCTTTTTCCGATGCCTCGTTCAGGGTCGAACGGGCCTTGTCGGAGCCTTCGTATTTGCTGCGAAATTGCAGGGCGCCGGTGTAGGGCGTCGGCATCGCGTCGCAGCCTTCACTCTTGTCGCCGGTTTTGACTTTTTCAATTGGCGCGAAGTAACCCTGGGGCGGGCGAAGTGGCGCGGCGGCCTGGGTGGCGCCGGCGAACATCGCCAGCGTCAGCAGGGAGGGCGCGAGTAACTTTTTCAGCGTTCGGGTTTGCATGCAGTTCATAAGAGGTAGCCTCATTGCCCGGCTTGAGCGGTACGCTGCTCGGCGCCGGAGAACACGTTGCGTTTGCAGATTTTCGCTTCGACTTTCTGAGGCGTGGTACCTGGTTTTTCAGGTCCCTGGACTTCGACGGCCAGCAGATTCTGCGAGGCCCAGTCTTCGTCCGTGCGCAACTCGAAGGCGAAACGCCCGTCGGTATCGGAGGTTTCCGGTTTCTCGATCTTGATGTCCTCGTGGCGCCCATTCATGTACCAGAGGGTGGCTTGCAAGGTTTTCACCGAGGTGTCGGCGAAGCGGATGTCGATCTGGTGGCTGCTGTTGCGCAGGTCCAGGTTCTTGCTGTTGACCATCAATTCGTTTTTGCCCGGTTTCAGCGTGGCGCTGGCGCTCATCTGTGCGTCTTTGCCTTCGCAACCGTTGTCCAGCAGCGCCATCATTTGGCGGTAGATGGTTTCCTGATCGAGGCGATAAAGCGGCGAGAATTCCCAGATGAGGATTTTCGGCGGTTTGGTCTGGAACTCTTCGCTGCCCAGGTACTGCAGCATCGAACCTTCGAAGCCACCACCGGGGAACGCCACGTTGAGGATGTCGGCGCCGATGGCCTCTTCGAGGAAACCGGCGAAGTTGTAGTTCTTGCCACTGTGGCTGGTGCCGACCAGGGTGATTTCCGGATTGCCGGAATCACTGAACAGATCGCCATCGCCCGCTTCGCCTTTGGGCTCGGTGGTGAACTGATCCATGTACTGGATCGCGTAGCTAGTGCCACAGAGTTGACCAGCCATGTTGTGTAACGTTCCGGTCTTGCCCATGCGACCCGACTTATGGGTCTCGAATTCACGCTTGGGAACGTCGGCGAAGGCCGGCAATTGCTTGACCTTCTCGGCGACGATTTTCGCTGTGCGCTGGGCGCCATACGGCGTCCAGTGTTGGTCGCCGCGGAAGTAGAAATCGTGAGCCGGCAGGGTGTCGGGCAGCGATTCGTTGGTCAGCGGCGACAGGTCCGGGACCACGTAGCCCATCTGTGCGAAACGCCCGAGCATGGTTTTGTAGTTTTTCAGCGCCTTGTCGAAATCGTAGCTCGCCTTCTCTGCCGGGTTCAGCTTGTTGCGGTTCACCAGGCCACGGGTTGGCTGGTAAACGATGACCAGTTCCACGCCTTTGCTCTTGAACGCATCGTGCAGTTGCTTCATGCGTTTGTAGCCGGCGGGCGTGGTGTCGAACTCGGTGCGCAAGTCTTCTTGCGTACGGAACAGCCAATCGCCCTGGGCCTGCACCAGCGTGGTGAAGTTCTGCTGATAGCGGGTGGTGTAGTTCTTCGGGTCGTGGGCTTCGGGGCACAGATTGCAGCAATCCTCGGCCTTGAAGCTGGGAGCTTTGGCGTCTTCGGCACGTACGCCAGTGCTGGCCGCGAGAATGCCCGCGGTCAGGGCCGACAGGCTGAGTAATTTGATCAAGTGTGGGTGCATAAAATTATCCTCAGTCCCGCATTTCGGTCTGGCGTTCGACAGGGTCGATCAGCACGGCTTTCTGCTGGCGCACCAGCAGATCGAGAATTTCATCCTGGCGCTCGCCGAGGATCCCCGAAAAGCTGATGCCGCTGGATTTGGTCGGCGCGAGCATCGACACGCGATACAACTCCACGCTAAGCGGCGAGTCGATCGACAGCGGTCCGCTGCCATTGGCGGCCAGTTCACCGCCGACCACGATCAGCGACACCTGGGCGTCGAACGGGTCGAGCTTGATGTCCCGGTCGGTGTCGCTCAAATCTTTGATGTGCCCGTAGACACCGGTCAGGCCGTTGGCCATCGAGATGTTTTCGTACAGGCGAATGTTCACGCTGTTACGAATACGGATGCCGTGGCGCTTGTTGCTGATCACCTTGTTGCCCCACAACAGGTTGTCAGCACTCTCGTAGAGGGTGATGCCATCGGTGTGGTTCTTGTAGATCTCGTTGTAGGCGATCAGGTTGTTTACGCTGTTACGGTCGATCACCAGGCCCGACAACTTGTTGTCGTAGCTGCGGTTGTTGAAGATGAAGCTGTCGTTGACCTCACGGGAAATAATGATCCCGTGCTTCTTCTTCGTACCGAACACCGTGTTGTCGGCGATGATCAGGCCATGCGACCGGTCATGCGGGTCGATGCCGTAGACGATGTTGTCTTTGTAGGTGTTGCCCTTGACCACGAAGTCGCGGGTTTCGTAGCAGTAGAAGCCGTACCACATGTCCGCGAACTCGGAGCCGACAATCCAGCCGGTCGGTTCAGGGCGCTTGAGCACCTTGGCCATGTTCGGCGTGTATTGGGAAATACTCACGCCGTAGGACTTACTGTTGGCGTAACCGAAACTGGCGATCTTGCTGTTGGCGATGTAAGTCTCGGTGCCACCCCAGGACAACATGAACGGACGGAATTCCTTGGGCGACTTGAAGGCCGCCGGGCCGTTTGCCTTCTCGCTCCAGCCAGTGATTTTGGTATCACGCACGAACAGCTGGCCGTCGTTGACCAGGAACGAACCGGCCTCTTGGGACAGGCGCAGTTCCTGGGTCTGTTTGTCGATTTCCAGAATGCCCTTGTTACCCACCACGATCGGCAACTTCGCCAGGAACACGCCCGGCGAGGTTTCGCTGAAGTATTGCTTGGGCAGCTTCTTGGCCAGGTCCTTGAGGTTCATGTAGCCGTCGTCGACGAAGATCGCCTGCGGGATGCCATGCTGGCGCACCACCCACTCGGCCATCTTGTTGTCGCCGCCGATGAAGTCCTTCAGGGCGTTTTCCTGCATCATCCGGCGCACGCTGATTTTGCCGGGCTTGGTGCGCACGATTTTCGCGGCGATGGCTTCAGCGGTGTAGCCAGAGGTGTCCGGCAGTTTCGGCGTGGCCAGGTCCAGCGGCTCGGTTGGCGCGCTGCTGACGGTGTAGGTCTTGGCCTGTTGCAGCCCCTTGGCCATGGTCGTCGATTTTCCCGCTTGCACAGGCTGGGCCGGTTCGACGGTGGCGAAGGCGGCTGCGCTGGCGAGCAGCAGCGCGCCGGCCAGCAGGCTGATCGAGCCTTTCTTGGCACTGTTCATGTCGGGCACTCCCTTCGCGGTTTGCATCAGAAGCGCCAGACCACGTCGACAAACGCGCGGTGCATGTAGGAGTCGACTTCTTTGCCATACGCATCGCCAGGCTTGAACACACCGCCACGGAACCGTACCAGTGCCGAAGGCTCATCGATCGACTGGCTCAACGACGCCGGCAACAGGCCTTGCTTGAAGTACTTGGTGACCACCAGGTCCATTTCCTGACCGAGGTCCTTGTTGCCATCTTCCAGCGGCAGGGAGGTGCTGGAGAGGATTGCGCCGGTCACGTCGTCGGTGTTGTTTTCGACGGCGTTGATACCGTTGCTGCCCACCGGCTTGTTGCCGTCGACGCGCCAGAACTTGTGGTAGATCAGACTGGCGTCGTATTCGTCGTTGAGCATCCACGAGCCGAACAGGGTAGCGGTCTGCATGTTGTTCATTTCGCCACGGAAGGCTTCGCCGAAACGGTGAACCCGCGAGCGTGTACCGGTGTAGTTCGAGCGATTGCTTTCCAGACCGGTCTGTTCGTACTCGGCGCTGGCACGGGCATACGCCGCACCGACTTGCCACTGCGGATCAAGGCGCAAACGCAGGCCGATATCGGTGGCCCAGCCATTGAGGTCTTCACCACGTTTGGCCTCGGTCGGACGCGTGCCATCGGCGTTCAGCGGGTTGACCGTGTCGGTGTCGCCACTCATGCCGGTGATGCTGCCCCAGTAATTGACGGTGTTGGTGTTGCGCCAGTTGTAGGCATCGCTATCGGCGGTAAGGCCGAGCCAGCTGATGTCACCGTTCTGTTTTTTATCCAGCGAATCTCCGGCCACGCCCGGCTCCGGGTAGTCGAGCTTGCCGTCATCGTGAGTGTGATGACCGCGAATGCCGACCCAGTTACCCGGCGACCATTGGCCGGCGACGTCGCCGAAAACGTGCAGGCGATCCTTGTCCTTGGGCGCCAGCTCTTTCAAGTCGGTGCGGTATTCGCTGAAGCGTTCGGCGATACCGACGTTGGCGCGCAACAGGGTGGTGTCGAAAGTCCAGTTCAGGGCTTCGATGTTGGTGTCGCGCCATTGGCCGTCGTCGTTGCGCAGGCGTTGGCGACCGAGCTTGAGGATCTCGCCAGGGTAGGGCGTGAGGCCGCTGTAGCCGATCCAGAACTCGCGCATCGCCAGGTAGTTCTTCTTGGTTTTGCGATCGCCATTGTCGGTGGTCTGGGTACCGTCGCTGTCGGACTGTTGCAGGGTGTCCGTTTCGATGATGTCGGTGGACGTCACGGCCTGACCCATGGCATAGGCGCTCCACGCGCCGCTTTCGCCGTATACCCATGGACGCAGGTCGAGGCCGACGCCGGAAACGTCGCCGCCGCTGGCGGTGCCCAGGTCACGGTCGTCTTCGGACTGACCGGTAACTTTGACTTCGAGGCCGAAGTTCTTGTCTTCGGTCAGGGCTGCCAGTGTCGGGCACGACCACAGCAGGGCGAATGTCAGGCCAATACCGGCCTTCACGAATGGATTGAGTTTCATAGGGATTCCTCGCCGTCTTCTTCTTGCAGGGCGTGCAGTTCCAGCGTGTCCGGACTCACGGCGCTACGAATGGCCTGCTCTTGTTTCAGCAGGCGTTGGGCCTCGGCCAGCCGGTCAGGTGGCAGTTGCGCTTCGATTGTTTGCGCAAGCTCATTGGCTTGTGGGGTGTTTTGAGCCTTGGCCAATTGGCTGAAGACATAAGCGCTGACCGGGTCGGGCCGGGTGCCCTTGCCTTGGGAGAACAATTGGGCAATGGCGAAGTCGGCGCTGTTCTGGCCGTTGCGCGCAGCGGTCAGCAGGTGGTCCAGGGCTTTCTGCGGATAGACCTTGCCCAGGTAACCACGACGGTAAATCTGGCCGAGGTAGTAGTCGGCGGCGACTTCCCGGCCGACGGCTTTCTTGAAGTGCTCTTCGGCGACCTTGGCGTCGGCCGGCACCATTTTTCCTTCGAAGTAGAGCTTGCCCAGCAGCAGTTCGGCACGCGGCTGGTCGGCGGCGCGGCCGTTATCCAGGTACTTCATCATGGTGTCGACATCGCCCAGTTCAGGGAAGTCGTAGAGCAATTGCGCCAGGCTGACCCAGGACGCCGGATAGCCGGGAGCGATGCCTTCGAGCAGCGACTGAGCGGTTTTCTCGTCGGTCTTGCCCAGGCTCGCATCGCCCAGCACGCGAGCCACGCTGTCCACACGTTGCGCAGAAACGACGCCACGGCTGTGACCAGCTTGCATCTGCTTGATCAGTTCGGCCTGCTCTGTCTGGCCACGTTCCTGGCTACGTTTCTGATTCACCGTGGCCAGTTCGACGTAGCAGATGTCGGTGGTGTTCAACGCTGCTTTGCAGATCTTTTCCACGTCATCCAGATGCTGGTCGTAAGTGCCCTGGGTGCGATAGAGCAGCACTTGCGCCAGACCGGCTTCCGGTTTGCCTTCGGTGCGCCATTGGCTGATCTGCTGCTGCGCGTTGACGTTCGGGAAACTGTGCGGGTATTGCAGGTACAGCATCGCCAGCGGGATCAGGGTATTGCCTTCGCCATTGGCCGAGGCTTTCTTCAACAGCGCTTCGGCTTCGTGATGTTCGGCTTCGGTGGCGCCGGGTTTGGCCACCAGCAGACGACCCAGGCGAGCCTGAGCCCGCGGCGAGACGCTGGCCGCGGCGCGGTAAGTCGCCTCGGCCTTTTTGATTTGCGCCGGGTCACGGCTGTCGACCTGCAGGTCGGCCAGGCCGACCTGAGCTTCGCTGTAACCCAGGTCTGCCAGTTGCTGATAGTTCTGCGCCGCCAGCGTGGTGTCGCCACGCTTGAGAGCTTCATTGGCCAGACGCTGGTCGGGCAGGCCGGCGCAACCGGCCAGGCTCACGGCCAATGCAATGGCACACAGTGATCCTATGTGGGAGCGGGCTTGCTCGCGAAGCAGGCGCTGCGGTGCATCAGGCAGACCGTGTTGATCCCTTCGCGAGCAAGCCCGCTCCCACAAGGTGTGCGGTGTGTTCAGGATTTTTGTGATGGTCACGGGCATGTCCTCTGTTTAAAGACCGGCGGCCATGGCTTTGTTGATCAGCCAGTTCAGGTTCGGGCCACGCGTGCTGTTCACTTCCACCGGGCGACCGGCGAAGGCGCTGTCCAGTGGCTCGTCAGGTTTGATCTGCACACGGATGTCGGACGACAGGTCGGCGCTTTTCAGGCTGGTGCTGCTGACGATCTTGCCGGTACGGGTCTGGTCTTCACCGGCGATCTGGAAGCTGACCGAAGTGCCTGGGCGCACGTCGCCGAACTGGCGATAGGAGAAGCGTGCTTCAACGTTGGCTTCGGTGTTGCGCGGCACCAGTTGGAAGATCACATCGCCTTTGCTGGCGTACTGACCGTTAGCCACCAGTTGCTGAGCTACGGTGCAATCGCACGGCGAAGTCAGGGTGCCGGTCATTTGCTTGCCGAACAGTTCTTCAACCTTGGACGGTTGCAGTTGACCTTCGTCCAGATGGCCCTTGAGTACGTCGAGCATGCTGGTGCTGAAGGTCGCCAGCGGTGCGCCTTTGGCGGCGACGCCGTCAGCCTTGATCAGGCTCTGCACGGTGCCGTCGCGCGGCATGGTGATGTTCATGCCCTGCACGCTGACCAGGCCGGCCTGGGCGTGGCTGACGAAGTACATGCCGTACACCGATTTGAAGATGAAACCGAACGCCACCAGGCCGACCACGAAGATACCGGCGCTGAAGGTCACCGCTTTCAGACGACCGAGCGGGGTCATGCCGTGGCCGCCATCCTTGACCTTGCGCGCCTTGGTGAAGTTGTCGCGCTGCAGGGTCGCGAGCATTTCACCCACACTGACGATGTCGCCAGCCAAGTGCGAGGTGATCAGGTGGCGCAGGGTGGAAATGTCACGGGGTTCCAGGTTCTGGAACTGGCAACCGGTGCGACCGGTCTGGCGATCCACGGAGCGGATTTGCAATTCCACGTCCATGGCCAGGCCGAGGTTATCGATCACGAATTGCAGGCGGGCCTTGTGCACATCGCCGACCTTCAGCGGCAGCTGACCGGCGTTGAACGCCAGGCCGCCAGCGGAAAGGTCGATGAGTCGGGCTTCAACCGGGGTCCGGTCAGGACCGAAGAAACGCAGCTTGGCCGGGATTTTCACGCGGGCGTGTTGGCGCTGGGCTTCGGATTCGTGCACTACGTTGGAGTTGACGGCGGTATTCATATGGGCGATTTCCTAGTTAATTCAGGCGAGTTCGGTCAGACCATCAGCAGCAGCACGGCGACAAAAATGCTGCCGGCGGAGAAGGTCATGGTCCGAGACGACCAAGTGTTGAACCAACGTTGAAAGCTGGCGAGATCACGGGTCAGAGAAGTGGGCTGGCGAGTCCAGGACTGTTGATCGAGGCGGAAGAACACGTAGATTTTCACCAGCGCGCCGACGATCTGGTTGTAATAGAGAATCGCCGGGTAAGCCGGGCCGATCCGGTGACCGGAGCAGGACAGCAGCACGGTCAGGATCAGGCGGGTGATGCCGATCCACAGCAGGTAAACCAGGATGAACGCGCTGCCGTACTTGAAGGTGGCGAGGATTGCCACGGTCAGGCCCAGCAAGGACGTCCACATCGATACACGCTGATCGAACAGCACCACCGAAGTGAACAGGCCGAGGCGTTTCATCCCCAAGCCCAGGGCGCGAGAGTTCTGCCGCAGGTTGTTGCCGTACCAGCGGAACATCAGTTTGCGGCTGGCCTTGATGAAGCTCTTCTCGGGCGGGTGCTCCACGGTGTGGATAGCGGCGTCCGGCACGTAGAACGTGTCGTAGCCCAGACGCATCAGGCTGAACCAGCTCGACTTGTCGTCACCGGTCAGGAACTTGAAGCGGCCCAGGCGCCAGTGTTGCAGCGAGTCGCTTTCCACATCGGCGATGAAGTCCGGGTTGGTGACCACGGTGGCGCGGAATACCGACATCCGGCCGGTCATGGTCAACACGCGCTTGGACAGGGCCATGGAGCACATGTTGATGTGGCGCTGGGCGAATCGCAGTTTGTGCCATTCGCTCATGATGTAGCCGCCGCGTACTTCGCAGAACTCGTTGGTGGTCAGGCCGCCGACATTGCCGAACAGCTGGAACCACGGCACGGTCTTGAGCACGACGCCTTCGGCCAATACGGTATCGCCATCGATCACGGCAACCACGGCGCGGTCGTCCGGCAGGTGGCGTGAGATGGCGCGGAAACCGTAGGCAAGGCCATCGCGTTTGCCGGTGCCGGGAATGCGCACGAAGTCGAGCTTGACCCGTGGCGGTGGGTTCATGCGTTTCCAGAGGCTCTTGACCAGCAGCTCATCGGACATTTCCACGATGGAGCAGACCACGGTGGTCGGCAGTTCGCAGTCGATGGCCTCGCGGATTACCGAACTGTAGACCTGAGCGGTGGTCAGCGCGTCGATACGAAAGCTCGTGACCATCAGAAATACATGGGACGGGTCTGCCGCTTTGCCCAGCTTGCGCACTTTGCGCCGCAGGTGCGGGTAGACCACGTACAGAAACAGCATGCCGCGCAGAAAGTGCGTGGCACCCATCGAGTAACGCCAGATACCGACGATACCGATCAGGAAGATGAAGTCCTTCGACTCGGAGTCGAACGTGGACGTAGGCAGCGCCATGGCGATGCCCATCAGTAAACTTAGGTAAAACAGCCAACCGGCGGCCTGAAGTAGGCCGTGCTTTAGCCTGTGCATAATCTGCATCCGTCTCGATCTCGGGCGAGCCTGTGGGGTGGCCCGATGGGGTTAAGGCAGGCGAAAAAGCCGGGAGGGTTTGCTGGCGATATGAGCGCCGCAAACCCTCCCGATGCCGCTTGTTACCAGCAGATGCCTTCAGTCCGGCCACTTACGCTAGTGGCTTGGGACATGAAACCGACCAGGTCGATCACTTGCTTGCCGTGTGGAGCTTCCTGCGCCAGGGCGCGGAATTTCTCGTCACGGTTGCCGAGGATGATCACGTCGGAGTTTGCGATCACGTCGTCGAAGTCGGAGTTGAGCAAGGACGAGACGTGAGGGATCTTCGACTCGATGTAATCCTTGTTCGCACCGTGGACACGGGCGTATTCGACGTTGCTGTCGTAGATGCTCAGGTCGTAACCCTTGCCGATCAGCATTTCCGCCAGATCAACCAGTGGGCTTTCGCGAAGGTCGTCGGTGCCGGCCTTGAAGCTCAGACCCAGCAGGGCGACTTTGCGCTTGTCGTGGCTGGAGACGATGTCGAACGCGTTCTGCACCTGGGACTCGTTACTGCGCATCAGCGAGTTGAGCAGCGGTGCTTCCACGTCCAGGGAACCGGCGCGGTAGGTCAGGGCGCGGACGTCTTTAGGCAGGCAAGAGCCGCCGAACGCAAAGCCTGGGCGCATGTAGTACTGGGACAGGTTCAGTGTCTTGTCCTGGCAGACCACTTCCATCACTTCGCGACCGTCGACACCGACGGCCTTGGCGATGTTGCCGATCTCGTTGGCGAAGGTCACCTTGGTGGCGTGCCACACGTTGCAGGTGTACTTGATCATCTCGGCAACGGCGATGTCCTTGCGGATGATCGGCGCGTCGAGCTCTTCGTACAGCGACTGCAGAACGTCACCCGAAGCCTTGTCGAACTCGCCGATAACGGTCATTGGCGGCAGATCGTAATCGGCGATCGCGGTGCTTTCACGCAGGAACTCAGGGTTCACTGCAACGCCGAAATCGACACCGGCTTTTTTGCCGGAGCAGTCTTCGAGGATCGGGATGACAACGTTTGCGACAGTGCCCGGCAGTACGGTGCTGCGAACCACGATGGTGTGGCGGGTGGTCTTGTCGCGCAGGACAAAACCGATCTCGCGGCACACGGCTTCGATGTAGTTCAGTTCCAGATCGCCGTTCTTCTTGCTCGGCGTACCGACGCAGATCATCGACAGGTCGGTGTCACGAATCGCTTCGGCGAAGTTGGTCGTGCCGCGCAATTTGCCCGTCTCGATGCCCTTCTTCAGAAGTTCGCCCAAACCCGGTTCAACGATCGGAGAACGGCCTGCGTTGATCATATCGATTTTGTCTTTGGCAACATCGACGCCAACGACGTCATGGCCCCGTGCAGACAGGCAACCGGCACAGACTGCGCCGACGTAACCCAAACCAAATATGCTGATGCGCATCGCAATTACCTCTGTGTTTATCAAGCCATTACATGGCCGGAGTTAATGGTGTTCAGCGGTCATAGTGCACTCGCAAGTGCGACTTTAAGGCGCCACAATGCCGTGTGCAGGCATACTAAGTTCCGAGTGTCTAAATAAGTGCACTCAAGATGTACGCAGCCAGGTCTTATTGTTATGACGTGCCCTGTTATGCAGCCGATCCTCTTTTCTGAAGACTTCCGTGCAAAGGTCTTGCGCGCTCAATGCCAGGCCTGAAAGCCCGAAAATCAAGCGGTTTGGTGCTCAGGTGAGCACGTTTATAGGGGCGCAGCCGTGGCCTTGTAGGGGATAGTAATGGTGCGTTATCTCCTGTCCTTCATGTGTTGCCCAAATAAGAGATCAGTAAGACAAAGTAAGTGTGACAACTTCGCTACATGGATCTCTTGTCTGTGTAAGTTATCTCGCACAATCGCCGAGAGAATGGTTACCGGTGGTATGAGCGGCGCATTTGGACATAGTTCCTGTCCGCCCATCGCGAATTCTGAAATTTCTTGAAATACTGAAAAAGATGGCACTGCTCTCATATTGATAGCACTTGCCGTTTGGCCCTTTATATATAGGGTGATTATTGCTCTGGATATTTTTTTGCCACTACGAATAAAAATTTTCAGTGCCACTACTGAAAAAATTGCTACCTGTCGAGTGAAACAAAAGTTAGAAAATGAAGTGCTGGTTTTCTGGCGTCAA
Source organism: Pseudomonas sp. QTF5 (assembly GCF_000512695.2). Lineage (GTDB taxonomy): Bacteria > Pseudomonadota > Gammaproteobacteria > Pseudomonadales > Pseudomonadaceae > Aquipseudomonas. Next base: position 83,875 of record NZ_AZRW02000018.1, read on the forward strand.
TAAGGCGGCGAAAAGGCGGGATTGTTCGACGATCAAAGGGGCGCGCACGACGAAGTAATGGGTGTCGTGCGCTGACTTAGTGCGGGTCTTTATTATTCCGGTGCGTGATCGCGCAGGAACACCAGATTGTCCGGTTTAGACAGTTCGGCGCTGTAGCGATAACCCTGAACGTCGAACTGCTTGAGGGCGATCGGGTCATTGATGCGTTCTTCGATGACGAAGCGACTCATCATCCCGCGGGCCTTTTTCGCGTAGAAGCTGATGATTTTGTACTGGCCGTTCTTCAGATCCTTGAATTCGGCATTGATGATGCGCGCGTTCAGGGCGCTGCGTTTGACCGCCGAGAAGTACTCGTTGGAGGCCAGGTTCAGCAGCACGTCATCGCCTTGATCGGCCAAGGCTTCGTTCAGCCATTCGCTGATCCGCGTACCCCAGAAAGCGTACAAGTCCTTGCCACGGGCATTGGCCAGTTTGGTACCCATCTCCAGCCGATAGGGCTGCATCAGGTCCAAGGGGCGCAGCAGGCCGTACAGGCCGGAGAGCATGCGCAAGTGTTGTTGGGCGTAATCGAAGTCGGCTTCGCTGAAGGTTTGTGCATTCAGGCCGGTGTACACATCGCCCTTGAACGCCAGCAACGCCTGCTTGGCGTTGGCAGGGGTGAAGGCCGGGGTCCAACTGCCAAAACGCGCGGCATTGAGGCCGCCGATCTTGTCGGAGACGTGCATTAGCTCGCTGATCTGCGCCGGCGTCAGGTCGCGCAGCTGCAGGATCAGCTCCTGGGAATGGTCAAGGTATTGCGGCTGAGTGAAGCGCTGGGTCGCCGGCGGTGTTTCGTAATCGAGGGTCTTGGCGGGGGAAATCACCATCAGCATGAAGTCGTCTCCTTTAATCGTGGCGGCGATTCTAGGGGGTTGTCTGTGTTGACTCCAGCTATCAAGTCCATAGGTGATCGGTGGTGGGCACACCCTGATCATTCCCACGCTCTGCGTGGGAATGCCTCAATGGACGCTCCGCGTCCGCTTCGGCAGGGACGCGGAGCGTCCCGGGCTGCATTCCCACGCAGAGCGTGGGAACGATCATGGGGCCGGCGATCGGCTATAGTGCCGCGCGGGTTTTGTTATGGAGACATCCCATTGCGTATCGTTTTTCTATTCTCGGCCTGGCTCTTGAGCTTTGGCGCCATGGCGGCGCCGGGCGATGTGGCAACGCTTGATCGCAGCACCTGGCCTGAGCAGCTCAGCAGCCCGACGCTGTTCGACGTCGCCTCGCGGGCCGAAATCCTCATGTTTGCCCGCGTTCTGCTGGCCAGTGAATCGCTGGATGAAGCGGGCCTGGCTCAGCGGCTGGGCCTGCGCACCCTCAATCTGGAGTCGGTCAACCAGCTGCGCCAGCGCATGTGGCAGCGTTTGCTGACCAATTACAACTTCGCCCAGCAGAGTTGCGACCAGGATGCCTCCTTCTGTTTCCTGGTCGAGGACATGGCCACCTTGCGTGAGCAAGCGGCGAAGTTTCAGGTGAGCGACGACAGCTATTACATCAAGTGGGCCGAGCCGAGCCGGTTGTTCCACGCCCAGTATCTGGACGAGCAGTTGCGCAAGGCCGCGCTGTTTCCGCAGACCAGCAGCGAAGTCGATCGTTTTGGCGACTATGAGCGCAATGGCGATGCCATGAATGACCGGCTGTTCCTGCTGACCTTCGACAGCGCCGCCAATGCCACGCCAGATAACACCGCGTGGGTCACCGAGTACCTGCGCAAATCGAACATGAGCGCTACGTTCTTCGTCCTCGGCAAGGACATTCAGGCCCGTCTGGCCGAGCGTTCGGTGGCCAGCCTGCAAGGGACTTATTCGCTGCAATGCGTTGGCGTGCAAGGCTGGGAGTTCCGCTCCCACAGCCATTGGCAAGACTGGCAGGACTCGGTGCGACGCAGCGTCGAGCTGGTCAAAGGCAAGCTGCCGGAGAATTACGTGCCGCTGTTTCGTCCGCCCGATGGTCAGCGTCGATCCGATGCTGAAGGCTTCTTCACGTCTCAGGGCTTGCAGGTGGCGTTGTGGGACATCGATGCCCAGGACGGCGCCGGCAAGCTCAAAGGCAGCCAGAGCGCACAACGGGTGTTGACGCTGATGCTGCTGTGGCGGCATGGGGTGATCAATTTCAATGTGAAGCAGGATGCGCTGAAAACGGCGATGCCTTGGCTCATTACGCAAACGGCGCCAAGCGGGATCGGTTGGGCAGACTGTCAGGACGCGTTTCGCTGAAAACTGCAAAAGGCCGTAAACATTGGGTGAAGGGCGATTTCTGGAGAGAAATCGGTGCAGGCGGACTTCCGACTTTAACGGCACATTGCCTGCACGCCAAGGGCTATTCGTCACTCTGAAAAATAAACTTCAAAAAAACGTCAAAGTGCTTTTTTCTGTCACATGTTTTGGAGTATTACGAAGACAGACCGCCGAAACCTGCAACACAGGTGGCGTCTCCCAAGACCCCAGTTTGTGTGCAGTTCACTTGAATCCTCGCAGGTGAATTCGGCGGCCACTTCGAGGCGCAGCACTGTCATGGTACTGCGTCGACTGGCTCCCACAAAGGTGACCGAGTATGGATGATCACGGACGTAGCCCTTCTTCCAACCAGCCAATCCTTTATGTACTCGATACCAACGTATTGATTCACGATCCAAACGCCCTGCTTAATTTCGAAGAACACCACGTCGCCATCCCGATGACCGTGCTTGAAGAGCTGGACAAGCTCAAGAGCGGGCATCACAGCGTTGCCGCGGAATGCCGCCAGGCGATTCGCCTGATCGACAAGACCCTGGGTGATGCCAGCCCCGAAGACGTCGAACTCGGCGTACCGATCCAGCGCGGCAAGAGTGGGCCCAAGGGTTTGCTGTCAATTCTGATGAGCAAGCGCACTGAGCCGAACATCATTCTGCCCGAGCATCTGAACGACAACATCATCATCAACCAGTTGATCGACCTGCGCGCGCGCGATGCAAAGCTGCCCGTGGTGCTGGTCACCAAAGATATCAACATGCGCCTCAAGGCCCGGGCTTGCGGGATTGCGGCCGAGGACTACAGTACCGACCAACTGGTCGACGACGTTTCGTTGCTGCCCAATGGTTATCACACCATGACCGGTTCGTTCTGGGATCGGGTGAGCAAAGTCGAAACCCGGCAGGATCATGGTCGAACCTGGCACCAGGTGCAGTTGATCGACAACCTGCCCGCCGTACACATCAACGAATTCATCATCGACGAACAGGGCTTTGTCGGCTGGATCAAGGAAATCCAGGTCGACAAGTTGCTGATCCTCGATCTGCATCAGGAACCGCTGTTGCACCAGGAAGCCTGGGGCCTGAAACCGCGTGACATCTATCAAAGCCTGGCGCTCTATGCCTTGCTCGATCCGGACATTCACCTGGTCAACCTGTCCGGCGCAGCCGGGTCGGGTAAAACCATTCTGGCCCTGGCGGCGGCCATCGAGCAGACCATGGTCAGCAAACGCTACCGGCGCATCATCGCCACCCGCAGCGTGCAGGGGCTGGACCAGGAAATCGGCTTCCTGCCCGGCACCGAAGCGGAAAAAATGGAGCCTTGGCTCGGCGCCATCACCGACAACCTTGAAGCTCTGCACATGGATGACGAAAACACCCATGGCAGCGTCGACTACATCCTCAGCAAAGTGCCGTTGCAGTTCAAATCCCTCAACTACATTCGAGGCCGCAGCTTCCAGCAGAGTCTGATCCTGATCGATGAATGCCAGAACCTCACCCCGCACCAGATGAAAACCATCATCACCCGTGCCGGCGCCGGTTCCAAAGTGGTGTGCCTGGGCAACCTGGCGCAGATCGATACCCCTTACCTGTCCGCGACCAGCTCCGGGCTGACTTATCTGACCGAGCGCTTCAAGGACTTCCCCAACGGTGTGCATATCACCCTGCAAGGGGTGCCACGCTCGATTCTGGCCGAATACGCCGAATCGCATCTGTAAACCCTCATCAAAACCGGGCGGTCCACAGGTCGCTCGGTTTTTTAATGCCCGACACAAATCAAATGTGGGAGCGGGCTTGCTCGCGAATGCGGTGTGTCAGTTGAAATAACTAGTGACTGATACACCGCATTCGCGAGCAAGCCCGCTCCCACAAGGGGATTGTGGTGATCGGATAATCAAACGTGCGGAAATTTGACCCACAGGTTTACAATCGATGCTCCTGATCAGGAGTATCCCTGTGCTGACTCATCTCGATTCCCAAGGTCGCGCCCATATGGTCGACGTCACTGAAAAAGCCGTGACCTTCCGCGAAGCGACCGCCCAAGCGCTGGTGCGCATGCTGCCCGAAACCCTGCAGATGATCGTCACTGGTGGCCATCCCAAGGGTGACGTGTTCGCCGTGGCGCGCATCGCCGGCATCCAGGCGGCGAAGAAAACCAGCGATCTGATTCCTCTGTGCCACCCGTTGATGCTCACCGGCGTCAAGGTCGAACTCAGTGCCGAAGGCGACGACACCGTGCGCATCGTGGCGTGCTGCAAGTTGTCCGGGCAGACTGGCGTCGAAATGGAAGCGCTCACCGCCGCCAGCGTCGCGGCGCTGACTATCTATGACATGTGCAAGGCAGTGGATCGTGGCATGACCATCGAGAGCGTGCGGCTGCTGGAGAAACTCGGCGGCAAGAGCGGCCATTTCCGGGCGGATCAGCCATGAACGTTACTGTGAAGTTTTTTGCCCGTTACCGTGAAGCGCTCGGCGTGGACTCTGTGAAGGTCGAAGGTGATTTCGCCACGGTCGACGATGTGCGCGCGCTGCTCGCTCAACGTGACGGCGCCGAGGTACTGAGCGAGCAAAATCTGATGTGCGCCCGCAACGAAGACCTCTGCCAGCTCGACGAACCGGTAAGTGATGGCGATGAAGTAGCGTTTTTTCCGACCGTGACCGGGGGCTGAACCATGGCGATTCGCGTGCAATCCACGCCGTTCGACCCGGGTGCTGAAGTCAACGCCATGCACGCAGCCAATGTGGGCGTTGGTGCGGTGGTGAGTTTTGTCGGCTACGTGCGCGACTTCAATGACGGCCTCGACGTCGCCGGGATGTTTCTGGAGCACTACCCGGGCATGACCGAAAAAGCCCTGGGCAAGATTGCCGCGGAGGCCGAGCAGCGCTGGCCGCTGTTGAAGCTGGAAGTGTTGCACCGCATCGGCGCCCTGGAGCCGGGCGAGCCGATCGTCTTCGTCGGCGCCGCCAGCGCTCATCGTCAAGCAGCGTTCGATGCCTGTGCCTTTGTCATGGATTACCTGAAAACCCGCGCGCCGTTCTGGAAGAAAGAAAACACCCGTGATGGGCCGCGTTGGGTGGAAGGGCGTGACAGCGATCATGCGGCGGCAGATCGCTGGAAGCAGTAAGCAATCGATCCGTTTTCACGGGCTCGATTCTTGAAAAACACTTGAAAGTTAATCCGTGCTTAACCGGTTTATCGTTTATTCCCGATGTTGGCCAATACTGTTCACGTAAGCGCGATTCTTCAGTTATGCCTACCTTTGTGGCGAGCGAGCTTGCTCCGGGCGGCGTTCCGACGTTGGGCTGCGTAGCGGCCCCAAAAATCTGAGTGCTACGCATTCAAGCGGGAGCAAGCTCCCTCGCCACAGGTTTCTCACGGGCTCACGACTCTCGTGAACAGCATTGCCGCCCGCAGGCCGGGTTCAGGGGCTGCTCAAGGCTCTCAAAGGTCAGGACCAGCGTGTAGACTTCCGGGCAACCGATATCAGATCGACAAGGTCGCATTACCGCCAGTTGGCATATCGAAGACAACATCAGCCTGATGCCGCAGCTGCAAGCGCAGCCGCCGACGAGCTGATCCACGGACACAAAAGGGAAACGCGATGAGCGAGGAAACGATGCGGTTGGGGCGTGAACGGCGCTATCTGGTGCTTCTGGGCATTATCTGCCTGGCGCTGATCGGTGGTGCGCTGTACATGCAAGTGGCTCTGGGCGAGGCACCGTGCCCGCTGTGCATCCTGCAACGCTACGCGCTGTTGCTGATTGCGCTGTTCGCCTTTATCGGCGCAGCGACGCGCACCCGCCGCAGCATCACGCTGTTCGAAGCGCTGGTGGTGATCTGCGCCATTGCGGGCGCCGGGGTGGCCGGGCATCACGTCTATACCCAGTTTTACCCGGCGGTCAGTTGCGGCATCGATGTGCTGCAACCAATAGTCGACGGTCTGCCGCTGGCGAAGATCTTCCCGCTGGGCTTCCAGGTTGATGGTTTCTGTTCCACTCCGTACCCGCCGATCCTCGGTTTGTCCTTGGCACAGTGGGCGCTGGTGGCGTTCGTGCTGATCGTGGTGTTGGTGCCGTTGCTCACTTCGCGTAACCGCAAAACGCTGCGTTGAGGCTGTCCGCCACACCGTCAGGTGAAACAAAAAACGCCCCGGTCCTCGTTGAGAGGCCGGGGCGTTTTGCATGTTCAGAGGACGGGTAAAAAGACCTTGATGCGCGACAAGGACGGGTGCGACATGCGTGCGACACGTTGTCACAGCGTGAGTGTCGCAAGGCATTTCAATACGTTGAATCGGTGCATCGTCATGCAACAAAAACGGGCTCTTCAAGCAACTGAAGGCTTTAGCGCCCATCGGCCGAAACAGGCAGTTTTAACAGGGGCTGGCGAATGGCCAAAGCCCTTGTCACATAGGGGGTAGAGCAGGGTACAAGGCGAGTGCAGAGCCCTTGAATCTGTCTGAACTTCGCGTGGTAGACCTACATTTTTTGGTGTTTTTGTTGAGAATTAATTTCGATACCATGGCGCACTTTTGCAAAAACCGTTAATGATTGTTGTTGGATCGGATAAAAATTATTTCGGGATGAGACATGGTTTATGAATCGCTACATATCTACAATCGCCCGCACTGAATTTCCGGCACTGCTCACCCTGACTCAGGTGCAGGAGCAGCATTAGGGTGTCTAGAGGCCAGATGGCTTCATGTGATGCCCAAAGTGTCGGTGCTTCCCGACTATCCGCACCAAATGGAATTGGTCTGTAACAAGGCCCTTGACCACGAATTCGAATAAGAACTTAACGCAGGCCCAGGATTTGTCGAACAGCGTCTGACGCGCGACGGGCAGGCCCTTATTCAATCCAAGAAAAATGCCAACCCTTGGCAGGGTGAAGTGTTGGCGATCAAAACCCAACTGCATTGCGCAAGCTGCTTTAGAGGTCGTGAGATGAGTAAAAACAGGTACCCCAGACTACTAGGCTTATTGCCGCTGCTCGGCACGTTGTTGCTGGGAGGCTGCAACATGACCTTGCTCGATCCCAAGGGCCAGGTCGGCCTGGATGAGCGAAACCTGATCATCACCGCAACGCTGCTGATGCTGTTGGTCGTCGTGCCGGTCATCGTCATGACCTTCCTGTTCGCCTGGAAGTACCGCGCTTCCAACAAGGACGCCGTCTACACGCCGAAGTGGTCGCACTCCACCAAGATCGAAATCGCCGTGTGGACGATTCCGGTACTGATCATCATTGCCTTGGGTTACATCACCTACAAGTCGACCCACGCGCTTGACCCTTACAAGCCGCTGGAATCCGACGTCAAGCCGATCACCATTGAAGTGGTCGCGCTGGACTGGAAGTGGCTGTTCATCTACCCGGAACAAGGCATTGCCACGGTCAACAAGATCGTGTTCCCGGCGCACACCCCGATCAACTTCAAGATCACTTCGGACGCCGTGATGAACTCGTTCTTCATCCCTGCGCTGGGCGGTCAGATCTACGCGATGGCGGGCATGCAGACCAAACTGCACCTGATCGCCAACGAGAACGCTGAAATGGACGGTATCTCCGCCAACTACAGCGGCGCCGGTTTCACCGGTATGAAATTCAAAGCGATCGCCACTTCCCAGGAAGATTTCGATGCTTGGGTAAGCGAAGTCAAAAAGGCACCTAAACAGCTAGAACAAGCTGAATACGCAGCCCTTGCCAAGCAGAGCCAGAACAACCCAGTCGAGCTCTACTCCTCGGTGACGCCGAACCTGTTCCAGACCATCGTCGACAAGTACGAAGGCATGAAACCGGGTCCGAAAGTGAAGCACGAGAAAGAAGAGAAAGAAGTGGCCGCTACGCAAGGAATGGACATGAACTCGCATTCAGCTGCCGGGGCAGAGGAGTAAACGATGTTTGGTAAATTAAGTTGGGAAGCGGTCCCGTTCCACGAGCCGATCGTGATGGTGACCATCGCCATGATCGCACTCGGCGGTCTGGGCCTGTTCGCTGCAATCACCTACTTCAAGAAGTGGACCTACCTGTGGACCGAGTGGCTCACCTCGGTCGACCACAAGAAAATCGGCGTGATGTACATCATCGTCGCCATGGTCATGCTGCTGCGCGGCTTTGCCGACGCCATCATGATGCGTACCCAGCTGGCCATGGCCACCGAGGGTTCGCCTGGCTACCTGCCGCCCGAACACTATGACCAGATCTTCACCGCTCACGGTGTGATCATGATCATCTTCATGGCGATGCCATTCTTCACCGGCCTGATGAACCTTGCAGTGCCGCTGCAGATCGGCGCGCGTGACGTTGCCTACCCGTTCCTGAACTCCCTGAGCTTCTGGCTGCTGGTATCCGGCGTGGTGCTGATCAACCTGTCCCTGGGCGTCGGCGAATTCGCCAAGACCGGCTGGGTTGCCTATCCGCCGCTGTCGGGCCTGCAATACAGCCCTGGCGTGGGGATGGATTACTACATCTGGGCGCTACAGCTATCCGGCCTGGGTACGACGCTGACGGGGGTCAACTTCCTGGCCACCGTGCTGAAAATGCGTACCCCTGGCATGAAGCTGATGGACATGCCGATCTTCACCTGGACCTGCACCTGGGCCAACGTCCTGATCGTGGCTTCGTTCCCGATCCTGACCGCTACCCTGGCACTGCTGACGCTTGACCGTTACATGGATTTCCACATTTTCACCAATGAACTTGGTGGCAATCCGATGATGTACGTGAACCTGTTCTGGGCATGGGGTCACCCTGAGGTGTACATCCTGATCCTGCCAGCGTTCGGTATCTTCTCTGAAGTCATCTCGACCTTCACCGGCAAGAAACTGTTCGGCCACCACTCGATGGTCTACGCATCGGGCGCGATCTCGATCCTGGGCTTCATGGTCTGGCTGCACCACTTCTTCACCATGGGTTCGGGTGCCAGCGTCAACGCCTTCTTCGGTCTGGCGACGATGCTGATTTCCATCCCGACGGGTGTGAAGCTGTTCAACTGGCTGTTCACCATCTACCAGGGCCGTCTGCGTTTCACCAGCCAGGTTCTGTGGACCCTGGGCTTCATGGTGACCTTCGCCATCGGCGGCATGACCGGCGTACTGCTGGCCATCCCGGGTGCTGACTTCGTTCTGCACAACAGCCTGTTCGTGATCGCGCACTTCCATAACGTGATCATCGGCGGTGCGGTATTCGGTTACATCGCAGGTTTCGCGTTCTACTTCCCTAAAGCGTTCGGCTTCAAGCTGCACGAAGGCTGGGGCAAGGCAGCGTTCTGGTTCTGGATCTCGGGCTTCTTCGTCGCGTTCATGCCGCTCTACGCTCTGGGCTTCATGGGCATGACCCGTCGCCTGAACGCCACCACCAACCCTGAGTGGGTGCCGTACCTGTACGTCGCCATGTTCGGTGCGGTGATGATCGCCGTGGGTATCGCTTGCCAGCTGATCCAGCTGTACGTCAGCGTGCGTGACCGCAACAAGCCGGAAAACATGTGCGAACACGGCGACCCGTGGAATGCCCACACCCTGGAATGGTCGACCTCGTCGCCACCACCGTTCTACAACTTCGCCGTGCTGCCGAAAGCCGACTGCATCGACCCGTTCACCGAAGCCAAGGAAAACGGCACTGCGTACAAGGCTCCGGCCAAGTACCAGCCGATCCACATGCCTAACAACACCGCCACCGGTGTGGTCATGGGCGCGCTGTTGACCGTGTTCGGTTTCGCGATGATCTGGCACATCTGGTGGCTGGCCATCGCTAGCCTGGCCGGCACCGTGATCTACTTCGTGATCCACGCGGCCCGTGATGATCAAGGCTATATGGTGCCGGTCGACGTGATCGAGCGCATCGAAGCCGAGCAGCACAAGCGCCTGGTAGCGGCAGGGAAAATCCCGGCCACCGCCACCCGTGTTGAAACCTCGTTGGAACAGGCTTAAACCATGTCGAATTTAGTGACCAATGTTGGACACGCCCATGGTGACCATGGGCACGATGACCACCACGACTCGGGCGAGATGACCGTATACGGTTTCTGGCTCTACCTGATGACCGACTGCATTCTGTTTGCGTCGATCTTCGCGGTGTACGCGGTACTGGTTAACAACGTAGCGGGTGGCCCATCGGGCCACGACATCTTCGAACTGCCATACGTGCTGGGCGAAACCGCTCTGCTGTTGTTCAGTTCGATCACCTACGGCTTCGCCATGCTGGCGTTCTACCGGGGCAACAAGAAGCAGGTCCTGGGCTGGTTGGCCATGACCTTCCTGTTCGGCCTGGGCTTCATCGGCATGGAGATCAACGAGTTCCACATCTTGATCTCCGAAGGCTACGGCCCTAGCCGTTCCGGCTTCCTGTCCGGGTTCTTCACCCTGGTCGGTACCCACGGTCTGCACGTGACCAGCGGTCTGATCTGGATGGCGATCATGATGTATCAGGTCAACAAGCATGGCCTGACCTCGACCAACAAGACCCGTCTGAGCTGCCTGAGCCTGTTCTGGCACTTCCTGGACGTCGTCTGGATCTGCGTATTCACCGTTGTTTATCTGATGGGGACTATGTAAATGGCTAACCCAGCTCATTCCCACCATGGCCACGACGACGCCGGTCACGGCAGCTACAAGTCGTACGCCATCGGCTTCATCCTGTCGGTGATCCTGACCGTCATTCCATTCGGTCTGGTGATGTACCCGACGCTGCCGAAGTCGATCACCCTGTTGATCGTCCTGGCGTTCGCGATCGTCCAGGTGCTGGTGCACCTGGTGTACTTCCTGCACCTGGACCGTTCGGCCGCGCAGCGTAACAACGTGATTGCGTTTGTCTTCGCCGCGATCGTGATCGTCCTGCTGGTTGGCCTGTCGCTGTGGATCATGTTCAGCATCCACACCTTCATGATGGCGAAGTGAGGTAAGTCCGCATGTCCCTCAAGCACTTTATCCAAATCACCAAACCGGGGATCATTTTCGGTAACGTGCTTTCTGTGGCAGGCGGATTTTTCCTGGCCTCCAAAGGGCATGTCGATCTGGCCATCTTCCTGGCCGCCATGATCGGCACGTCCCTGGTGGTTGCATCCGGTTGCGTGTTCAACAACTGCATCGACCGCGACATCGACATCAAGATGGAACGCACCAAGAACCGCGTGCTGGTCCAGGGCTTGATCTCCCTGAAACTGGCCCTGATCTATGCGACCGTCCTGGGTGTCGCCGGCGTTGCGCTGTTGTACAAGGTGGCCAACCCGCTGGCCGCGCTGTTCGCGGTGATCGGCTTCGTGATCTACGTTGGCTTCTACAGCCTGTACCTCAAGCGCAAGTCGGTTCACGGCACGCTGGTGGGCAGTCTGTCGGGCGCCATGCCGCCGGTGATTGGCTACGTCGCAGTAAGCAACACCTTCGACATGGCCGCGCTGACCCTGCTGGTGATGTTCAGCCTGTGGCAGATGCCGCATTCCTACGCCATCGCAATCTTCCGCTTCAATGATTACCTGGCCGCATCGATTCCGGTGTTGCCGGTGAAGCGCGGGATTCAAGTGGCCAAGAAGCACATCCTGCTCTACATCCTGGCGTTCCTCGTAGCGACCTTGATGCTGACCTTCAGCGGCTACGCCGGCATGAGTTACCTCGCCGTCGCCGCGGCCATGGGCATGTACTGGCTGTACATGGCCTGGACCGGCTACAAGGCAGTGGATGACACGGTCTGGGCACGCAAGCTGTTCGTGTTCTCGATCTTCACCATTACTGCGTTGAGCGTGATGATGTCGCTGGATTTTAAAGTGCCGAGTGAGTTGTTGCTGACGTACGCGCCTTAAACTTCGGATGCTGTAAAGAAAAGCCCCGCCTTCGAGAGAATGGCGGGGCTTTTTATTGGGTTCTTTTTGACGGACCGTGTCGTGCCTATCGCGAGCAGGCTCGCGATGGCTGAGCTGCGATGTATCAGAAAAAAGTTAATAGGCGAACAGGCAATAAAAATCCCCGCTCTGATGGCGGGGATTTTTATGTTCAGCGTTTAGCGTTACTGCGCCGCGATGCTGTAGCCGTCGAACGCGGTTTGTTGCTGAAGCGCGATGATGATGTTCTTGCGGTTGACCGCTTGCTCAGCCCCGGCATTGTCCAGGAACGTTTCACTTTCCAGCTCCGCTTCATCGCCTTCACCGACGAAGGTGAAACCCAGGAATTCCAGCGCTTCACGGTCAACATTCAGACGCGAGCGCGGGGTGCGCAGGGGCAGGGTGACGCTGGTGCCGTCCTTGCTGATGGTGAACACTTCGACTTCTTTCTTGGCGCGAGCCGCCTTGCTCTTGCTGCTGCTCGGGTTGCTGATGGCCTGGTGAGTCTGGTTCAGTACCTTCAATGCCAGGCCATAGACGATTTCCTGAAACGCCGGGTCGTCCTTGAAGCTGGACAGAATGCGGCTGATCGGGAATTTGCTGCTCAGGTCTTCCAGAGCGGCAATGTCGGACGCTTCGGCGTCTTTCAGTTGCTTGAGTTCGCCCATCAATTCGTAGGCTTTATCGTCATCGAAGCTGTCATGAGCCTGGCGAATCGCGGTGCGCAACTCGCGGATCTGGTCGCTTTCCCGGGTGGATTGAAAAGCGTCCAGAACCATCTCGCTGATGGTCTTGGCTTGAGGCACATGCTGTGAAAGATTGATGGAGTTTTCGTATTCCGCTTTGGATGACAAGGTGACTACGGATTCAGCGGTATTGGAATCGGACATTGAAATTTCACTACTTCTTTTAACTTGGATTGAGGCGAGAAAGCACGAGGCTTTTTCAGGCCGCCTAATCTATTGGAGCGAGGCTGCGTTGTCACGGATGAACAGGCGGCTGGTCAGCATTTTTGCCAGCGCTATCGACTATTGGCCCATCGAATTTATATTCATCGAGCGAACCACACATTGTTCCGCCGTTTGCTCATCCACCGGCAAGGAGAAGCGAAAGGTTGCACCGCGTCCGGGCATATCGAGCAATTCGATCTCTCGACCGTGCAACTGCAGGATCCGGTGCACGATCCGCAGCCCCAGCCCGCCATCACGCCGTGCGCCGCCAATGTTGAACGGGCGCAGGAACAGACCTTCACGCAATGGGGAGGCTATGCCGGGGCCGGTGTCGCTGACGGTCACTTCGATAAAAGACCCTTGAGGGCGAAGACTGAGTTCGATTTCTCCACCCTGAGGGGTATGGCGCAGGGCGTTGTCGAACAGGTTGGTCAGCACCCGTTCGATCAACCCCAGGTCGGCGCAAGCCACGGCGACATTGGGGGCGAAGGTGGCCTTGAGTTCGATCTGGCGTGCTTCGGCGGTGAGCTCGAATTTCTGAAAGATATCCTGCACCAGATCGGTCAGGGAGAAGCGCTCCAGCACCGGTTGCACGAAACCGTGTTCCAGCCGTACCAGTTCCAGCAACGATTGCGCCAGGCCGCCGACCTTGCGGCTTTGATCCAGAGCGATCCCCAGGTAGCGGCGGCGGTCGGCGGGGGATAACGTGCTGTCCTTGAGTGACAGGGTTTCCAGGTAACCGTGCAGCGAGGCCAGCGGTGTGCGCAGGTCGTGGGAGATGTTCGCCACCAGTTCGCGACGCTCCTGATCCTGACGGGTCAGCGAGCGCCATTGTTCGCCGAGGCGTACTTGCATCTGCCGGAAGGCGGCGTCGAGTATGGCGATTTCATCGTGGCTGGCGGCTTTTTCTACCGGTTCTGGCTCGGGCGAGGCGGGCGGAGCAGACGGAACCCCATTGATATCGAACTGACTGACTTTTTCGGTCAAACGACGCAATGGTCGGGTGATCAGGGCAAATGCCGTGAGGCCGGCAATCAGGCACAGCAACGCCACCAGCCCAATGGACAACAACGCGGTATTGAGCGCCGCGCTGGTGGCGCCGCGTTCGGCGAAGCGGTCGTGCTCTTCGCTGAGCAACACCACATACAGGTAACCGACCGGCTGACCATTGACCTGCAATGGCGAAGCGCTGAACACCTTGCTGCCATCGACGCTGCGCGGATCGTCGCCGAGAATCGGCAGGGCCTCGCCTTTGAGCAAACGCTGGATCGGCGCCAGATCGACCCGCTCCCGGCGTATCCGCCCCTCGGGCGCGGCGCTGCCGATAATCCGGCCTCCGGTGTCCAGCAGATAGACCTCCACACTCGGGTTGACCAGCATCAGCTGGCTGAACAACTCGCGCACGGCATTGGGCATCGGACCATTGCGGTCCATCAGCACGGTGTCGTGGGCAATGTGTTGCGCCAGATCCCGCGACAATCCTTGCACCACTTCCAGTTCATGCATGTGGTTGGAGCGCACCTGCATCCATGCCGAGGTGCCGCAGCACACCAGCAACAATACGGCGAACACCAGGGACAGGCGTTGGGTCAGGGTCAACCTCATGGCTGCTCTCCGCTCGTGGCGAATTTGTAGCCACGACCCCACACGGTGAGGATTCGCGCCGGTTGCGCCGGATCGGCCTCGATCTTGGCCCGCAGGCGGTTGATGTGGGTGTTGACCGTGTGCTCGTAACCTTCATGGCTGTAGCCCCACACCGCGTTGAGCAGGTCCATGCGCGAGAAAACCTTGCCGGGCTGGCGGACAAAGAAGTACAGCAGGTCGAACTCCCGCGGCGTGAGGTCAAGACGCCGACCATCGAGAGATACTTCACGGGTGATCGGGTCGATGGACAGGCCATCGCTGATCAGGCTGCCTGCGTCCATTTTCAGGTTACGGGCCATGGCGTCGACCCGTCGCAGCAATGCCTTGACCCGCGCAACCAGCTCTAGAATGGAAAAGGGTTTGGCCAGGTAATCATCGGCCCCGAGTTCCAGCCCCAGAATTCGATGGACTTCGCTGGAGCGCGCACTGGTGATGATGATCGGTGTGTAGCGGGCCATGGCCCGGGCGCGGCGGCAGATTTCCAGGCCGTCGACGCCGGGCAACATCAGGTCGAGGATCAGTGCATCCCAGCTTCCTTGCTGCAGCAGTCGCATGCCCTCATCGCCGTCGGCGCAGTGCACCACCTCGAACTGCTCATCGCGCAGATGCAGGCAGATCAGATCGGCGATATGCAGGTCGTCCTCGACCACCAGGACGCGTTTGGTCTGTTCCATGGAGCTCAATCCTTTGTGACGCAATGAACACATTGTGCGGGTTTTCCTGAGGTTGAGTTATCACGAATTATTTAACTCCTCGTGAGGATTTGGCGATCAACTCAAGCCTAGGCTGTGTTCCATGCAAGGCACCTGGAATTTTGGAGAAGGCCCATGTTTTCACGGCGACAGTTTCTTGTAGCGAGCGGCGGGCTGGGGGCTGCAGCCCTGGTGATCGGTGTATTGCCAAAATTTTCCACAAGCACCGCGCTGATCGATGAGGCTCGCGCGGCAGAGGTTTTCGAGGTGACCCACAGCGACAGCGAATGGCGCACCCTGCTCAGCGCCGAGCAGTACGAGATCCTGCGCGAAGAGGGCACCGAACGGGCCTACAGCAGCCCGCTGAACAACGAGCACCGCAAGGGTACTTTTGCCTGCGCCGGTTGTGATCTGCCGTTGTTTTCTTCCGACACCAAGTTCGACAGCCGCACTGGATGGCCAAGCTTCTGGGCTTCACTCGACAACGCTGTGGCCACTCGTCAGGACCGCACCTTCGGCATGCTGCGCGAAGAGGTCCACTGCCGTCGTTGCGGTGGTCATCTGGGCCATGTCTTCGAGGACGGGCCGAAGCCCACCGGTCTGCGCTACTGCATGAATGGTCTGGCGCTGACCTTCAAGCCACAGGCGTAATCCATGGGCACTTCCTTTCATTCACTTCACGCAGGTCGACGTTATGTGGCTTCTGGTCCTCGCTTATCTCGGTGGTGTGCTGACGATCGTCAGCCCGTGCATTCTGCCGGTATTGCCCTTTGTCTTCGCTCGAACCGGGCAGCCATTTATGAAGAGTGGCTTGCCGCTACTGGCGGGGATGGCGCTGACCTTCGCGCTCGTCGCCTCGTTGGCGGCGGTGGGCGGCGGTTGGGTGGTGCAAGTCAATCAGTACGGTCGCTGGCTCGCGTTGCTGTTCGTTGCACTGTTCGGGCTGACGCTGTTGCTGCCTCGGTTGGCCGAGCGCCTGACGCGTCCACTGGTGGCTGCCGGCGGTCGGCTGTCGGAAGCCGCGGCTGCCGATACCCGGCCGCGTCCCGGCGCTTCGTTGCTGATCGGTGTCGCCACGGGATTGCTCTGGGCGCCCTGCGCCGGGCCGATTCTGGGCCTGCTATTGACTGGCGCGGCGCTGCAAGGGGCAAATATCGCCACGACCCTGTTGCTACTGGCTTACGCGGCCGGTGCCGCCACCTCTCTCGCCGCGGCGTTGCTGCTGGGCGGTAAAGTCTTCGCCGCGATGAAGCGCTCGATAGGTGCAGGCGAGTGGCTGCGTCGAGGCTTGGGGGGCGCGATGCTGGCCGGTGTAGTGGCGATCGCCTTGGGGCTGGATACCGGGATTCTGGCGCGGGTCTCGACGGCATCCACCGGCGGTATCGAGCAAGCGCTGGTAAGCCGATTGGCCGGTCAGTTGCCGACCGACAGTGGGGCGATGATGTCGCAGATTCCACAGGACGGCGATCAACCCGCCGACAGGATGAAAATGACCGCCAAGATACCGGGCGAACTGCCGATTGAAGGCAACCTTCCATCGCTGGACGGCGCTGTGCAATGGCTCAATTCACCCCCTCTCACCGCCCAGGCCTTGAAGGGCAAGGTTGTACTGGTGGATTTCTGGACTTACTCCTGTATCAACTGCCTGCGCACCCTGCCGTATGTGAAGGCTTGGGCCGAGAAGTATCGCGATCAGGGCTTGGTGGTGATCGGCGTTCATACGCCCGAGTTTGCCTTCGAGCGGGATGTAGGCAACGTCACCAAAGCCATGAAGGACCTGGGCATCACCTATCCGGTGGCAATCGATAACGACTATAAGGTCTGGCGTGCTTTCAACAACCAATACTGGCCAGCCCACTATTTTGCCGATGCTCAGGGGCGCATTCGTTATCACCACTTTGGTGAAGGTAAGTACGCCGAATCGGAGCGAGTGATTCAGCAACTGCTGCGTGAGGCGGGCGCCGCGAAGGTCGCGGACGGGCTGATCAATGCTCGTGCCGAGGGGGTTCAGCTCGCCCCGGACATGAGTGAAGTGCAATCGCCCGAAACCTATCTCGGTTACGAGCGGGCGGAGCACTTCGTCCCTGAAACCGGTCTGGTGCCGGACAAAATGAAAGCCTATAGCCCACCGTCGCAATTGGCCCTCAATGACTGGAGTCTGGGGGGGCAATGGACTGTCGGTCCGGAGCGTGCTGTCTCAAGCGCATCGGCCAGTCGTATCGTCTACCGCTTCCACGCTCGCGATCTGCACTTGGTATTGGGCCCCGGCGCCGACGGTAAACCGGTGCGTTTCAAAGTGTTGATTGACGGCAAGCCCCCAGTTGATGCTCACGGTGTCGATGTGGCGCCCGATGGCAGCGGCAGCGTCACCGAGCAGCGGTTATATCAACTGGTACGCCAGACCGCAGGCGTAAAGGACCGGACATTCAGCATTGAATTTCTCGATCCCGGTGTGTCGGCGTATGCATTTACGTTTGGTTGATAGCCCCATTCATTCAGGAGACAGCCCATGAAAACCTTATTCAATTGGCGTCGCACCCTGCTGGGACTGGCTGCTGCCAGCATTATCGGTCAATGCGCAGCGTTCTCCTTCGGAGGCGCCGAAGAGGCGGTCATCATTCCACCACCAACGCTCGACGAAAACACTCAAGCGCACAGTGAGACGGCGGTTTTTGCCGGCGGTTGCTTCTGGGGCGTCCAAGGGGTATTTCAACACGTCAAAGGGGTGAAAAACGCCGTCTCCGGTTACGCTGGCGGCGCCGCTGACACCGCTCAATATGAGCGGGTCAGCAATGGTGATACCGGTCATGCAGAGGCCGTCGAAGTCACCTTCGATCCCGCTCAAGTCAGTTATGGCAGCCTGCTGCAGATCTACTTCTCGGTGGCCCACAACCCCACCGAACTCAACCGCCAGGGGCCGGACCGCGGCACCCAGTATCGGTCGGCGCTTTTCCTGAAAAGCGCTGAACAGCAACGCGTCGCCCAGGCCTATATCACCCAGCTCGACGCCGCCCATTCGTTCAACAAACCCATCGTCACCAAACTGGAAACCTACAACGGTTTCTACCCGGCAGAGGAGGAGCATCAGGACTTCCTGACCGAGCACCCGACCTACCCTTACGTTGTGATCAATGATCTTCCGAAGGTGGCACAGTTGAAGCAGCTATATCCGGATCGGTATCAGGAGAAGCCGGTGTTGGTGAAAACGGGCTTCTAAGCAAACAGCTCAGACGAAGGCCTCGGGCAGGATCATGATGAACTTGTCATCGCCCTGGCTATGGCTTGCCCCACCTTTGCAGTGCAAAGTCGACGAAGCTGCGCAATTTCGGCAAACGGTAGCGGTCTTGGGCGTACACAAGGTTCATCGGCCGACTCGGCAGTTGGTAGTCCTGCATCAAGGCCACCAGTTTTCCGTCCTGCAGGTCCTGCTCCACCAACGCATCTGGCACCATTACGATGCCCATACCGGTTCGCGCCGCTTGATGCAGTCCCGCCGAGCTGTTGATCAGCATCGGTCCGCTGACCGCCACCATGACTTCGCCTTCAGGTCCTCTCAGGCGCCATTGTTTGGCTACCGAGTGCCAGTCATCTCCGGCCGGGTAGGCGAAGGCCAGGCAGTCATGGTGTTGCAGGTCGGTGGGTTTTTCTGGTGTGCCTCGACGCTCCAGATAGTCCTTCGAAGCGCACAGGGTCATTGTGTAGTCCATGAGCGGGCGGGCGATCATGTTGGACATCTCGGTAGTGCCCAAGCGAATCGCTACATCGAAACCGTTGTCGAGCAGATCCAGGCGCTGGTTGGTCAAAACGACGTCGAGTTTGACCTGCGGACAACACAGGGCGAATTCGCTCAAGGCCGGCGCCAGTCGTTCGGTGCCGAAGGTCAGTGGTGCGGTGATGCGCAGGGTGCCGCTCGGCTCGTCGAGGGTCTGTTCGGCCAGGCGTTCGGAATCGGCCACCAGCCCCAATACCTCGAGACAACGTTGATAGTACGCCGTGCCGAATTCCGTCAGCCGCTGGCGTCGTGTCGTACGGTTGAGCAGGCGCACACCCAGACGTTGCTCCAGGGCTCGAAGATGATTACCGACCATGGTTGTGGACATTTCGCACTGCAAAGCGGCGGCGGTCATGCTGCCGGCTTCCACCACTCTTACGTAAACGGTCATTGCCAGGAACAAGTCCATTATCAAGCTCAGCTTTAAAATGATTGAAGTGTTGCAGTATTTATCCAGTTCAGGTGGCTAACCATACTGTAAAAACACCGACTATTAATGGAGTTTGATGTCATGACTGCCGCCTGCCTGATGAGCACCTACCAACCCTTGGCCCTGAGTTTCAGCAAAGGTCTGGGCACGCGCCTGTGGGATCAGGCCGGTCGTGAATACCTGGACGCGGTGGCAGGTGTAGCGGTGACCAACGTCGGCCACTCACATCCGCGAATTGTGTCGGCCATTAGCGAACAAGCCGGGCTACTGTTGCACACCTCGAATCTGTACAGCATCGACTGGCAACAGCGGTTAGCGCAGAAATTGGTTTGGCTGTCGGGCATGGAGCGGGCGTTCTTCAACAACTCTGGTGCCGAAGCCAACGAAACCGCGTTGAAACTCACGCGGCTTTACGGCTGGCATAAAGGCATCGAGCGGCCGTTGGTAGTGGTCATGGAAAACGCCTTTCACGGTCGTACTCTTGGCACCTTGTCCGCCAGCGACGGCCCGGCAGTGCGCCTGGGGTTTAACGAATTGCCGGGGGATTTCGTTAAAGTGCCGTTTGGCGACCTCGCGGCGCTGGAGGCGGTGCAACACGCCCACGGTCCGCGCATCGTGGCGATTCTGATGGAGCCGATTCAGGGTGAAAGCGGTGTGCAAGTGGCGCCGTCCGGTTATCTCAAAGCGGTTCGTGAACTGTGCAACCGCCGCGCCTGGCTGCTGATGCTCGACGAGATCCAGACCGGCATCGGCCGCACCGGTCAGTGGTTTGCGTTCCAGCATGAAGGCATCATCCCGGACGTCATGACCCTGGCCAAAGGCCTGGGCAATGGAATTCCAATTGGTGCCTGCCTGGCCCGGGGCAGAGCTGCCGACCTGTTCACCCCTGGCAGCCACGGCAGCACGTTCGGTGGCAATCCGCTGGCGTGCCGGGTGGGTTACACCGTGCTGGAGATCATCGAGGAACAAGGCCTGCTGGAAAACGCCAAACTTCAGGGGGAACGTCTGCTCGCCAGATTACGCATCGAACTGGCTGGCAATCCGAACGTCCTGGCGATCCGTGGCCAGGGCTTGATGATCGGCATCGAACTCGCCCAACCGATCCGTGACTTGACACTGATTGCCGCACGCGATCACGGCTTGCTGATCAACGTGACACGGAGCAAGACCATTCGCCTGTTGCCGCCGCTAACGATCGATGAGCGGGAAGTGGAGATGATTGTCAGAGGGGTGGTGCGGGCGGTGAGTGCGGCCTGACTTCTATTGGATGTACGCCTCTGTAGGAGCAGCCTTCGGCAGCTCCTGCGGAAACGGTGTCTCCGTCTAGAACGCATCTCCCCAAAAAAACCGAAAGCGATCAGTCGTTTTTTTGCATGCTGCTGACGAAAGCCGTGACTTCAGCCCGGTTCATCAGTTGAAGTTTCGAGTTGCTGAACCCCTCAAACAAACGCTGATGCGCGGCAAATCCACTGGACCCTTCGCGATTTCGGTAGCTCCCCGCCCAGTCCTGTAACGCTATCAGCAACTCGTCACTATCGTCCCGCTTCGCTTCTCGCTGCCGAATATGACTGACGCAGTCTTCGTCCTCCAGACACAGCCAGATCAGCGTCGTCGCCTGTCCCACAAGTTCACTGACCATCCACCCATACACACCCTCAATAACCCAACGCTTTTTACTCGCTGCCACTCGCGCCATTCCCAATGCTTCGGCGCGGGGACGAGCGATGCTGTGTTCATCGGATATCCAGTGAATCAGGTCGAGATCGATCCAGGGCACTTGCAGGTGTTCGGCCAATCGTTTGGCCAGCCAACTCTTGCCCGAGCCGGAGTTGCCGATGATCAGGGTTCGGGTGAGGTTCATGGTGTGCAGGTAATAATTGCTCATGGCAACTCGGGCAAAGTCATTCAGCCGCTTCGGAAATTTCAGGCGCAATCATCCGCGTCTTCGGCGATCCATCCGCGTTGAATTGATAAATATCCTGCGGCTGGCCCTTTTCATTGAAGAACACTTGGCCGATTCCTGCCGAGTTCCACAGCCGTTCCCCCGCTTCGGCGTGTTCGGGAATGTGCGGAACAATGCGCATGCGCCGGCGCTTGGTCAGCCAATTGAGGGGTGAGCGGGGAGAGTAGAGCCAGCGGTTGAGGCGGTCGAACCATTCGAGCAGGGCGGGCGGGAATTCGTTTTTGATGCCGCTGCTGGTGATCTGCCAGATTCGTGGGCCGGCTTTTCGGTGTCGGATCAATACTTCGTAGACGAAGGAATAATGCACATCGCCGGACAGCACCACGTAGTTACCGGGTGTGCGGGAGTGTCGGAAAATGTTCAGGATCACCTGGGCCGCGCCGCGATGGGCCATCCAGTTTTCGGCGTCCACCAGCAGCGGATAGCCGCACCAGCTAAACACCCGTTGCACGGTTTCGATCAGTTTGACGCCGAAAATCGGTGCCGGCGAAACGATGATCGCTGAGGGATGATCGAGCAATTCCTGTTGTAGCTCGCTGAGCGCTTCCCAGTCCAGCAGGCCCGAGGGTTGCTTGAGGTTAATCTCGCTGCGCCAGCGTCGGGTGCGAGTGTCGAGCACTACCAGCGCCGGGCGGGTGGGCAGTACGTAATGCCACTTCTGAAAGTTCAGCAGCTCATCGATCAAGCTATCCTGGACCTCGCTGTCGAGGTAATGGTCTTGCCCCGTAGCACTCAATAGACGGGTTTTTTCCAGCATGCTGCCAAACGCGTCCGGGTTGTTGCCCCAACCCTGACACAACATATAAGCGAGCAGCGCGTTGCCGATGATGCGCTTGGAGAACGGATGGCCGTAGGCCGTTTCCTCCCATTGCGCGGAAAGATTCCAGTCATCGGTAATATCGTGGTCGTCGAAAATCATCAGGCACGGCAGATGTGCCATCGCTCGCCCCACACCACCCAGTTCGGTCTTGAACGCGTCGATGCGCGTCTGTTCCAGGGCATAGCGCTTGCGTCGTTCGGGCGTCAGTGCCGGTGGTTGCGGCGCGATCAGTATCCAGGGCGTTGGCGACCATACTAATAGGTACATGGCCATGACCTCGGCGAATGTCACCAGATGGTTGTCGGCGCTGCTACTGGTAAAAATCGGCTTACGCGCTCCACCGAAAAATCGTTCGCGCAGGGTTTCGTTGCTCTCAAGCGCCGGTAACAAATCCGCACGATGGTAGTAACTGGCCGGGTGTTCATAGAGCCTGGCACTGTCGCTGACCACCGCACCGTCGAGGTGTTCGTCGAACAGCCCGAGACGCTCGATCAAGGCATGAATTGCCCGCAACATCGGTCCCGCGACATCATCCGCATACACCTGATCGCCGCTCATCATTAATAGCGCGGGGCGCTTGCAAGCGTCAGGCTCGGATTCCAGCAACCGATCGACGCACAGCAAACCATCTGCAGCCGGATGGTGAGGTTTACGGCAGGAGCCATGCAGCAATTGATCGATGCGCGAACGCAGCACGAAATTCGGGCAACATGCTTTGCCGTACAGCAGATGCGGTGCCCATTCGGCTATGCCCGACGGCGTGCCATCCGCTTCGGTGATCAGCAGGTCGTACTCGATCAATGTGTCGCAGGGCAGGGCGGCATCCAGTGGCACATCAATCAAATGAATGAAGGCATGAGTACCAACCTGGATGATCGTGCATTGCCCTGCGTCGAGACGGATGTCGACTCCTTGCAGGCGTAGCATCAGCGTCAACGCACGTGACCCCACCAGCCACAGCGCCAGCCGCGTAGGGTCCAGGCGCCGCAATAGCGGGCCTGCGAGGACTGGTGGCAATGGGGAATGATCGGCAGGCAATGGCAGAGATACGGACATCCAGTTCAACGCTCTTGGTGCAGAGAGGCGGGCGATGATAACGCAGCCGGTGGCGAGGCTTGTCTGATAGCCAATGGCTTATGCCTTGATCTGTAACAAGCGATGATCGCTTCGCACAATACATCTGCCAAAGGAACTGTGGCGGACGCATGCTGGTTTCACCCTGCCCAGATATGGGGTTTGTCGATGAGTAAAGCAAGTAAAGCCAGGACTGCTTAAGAAGCAGAAGTCAGTACTCGCCTTGAGGCGCTTCGCTAAGGGAAAATTAATTGCAGCAGGTGGTTGACCTCGAAATAAAATGCTGTACTATTCGCCTCCCGCTAACGAGAGATCGGAAGCGCAAGTGGTTGAAGTTAAAAAGGAAACTTTGAAAACTTCTGAAAATAACCGCTTGACAG
>NZ_AZRW02000019.1 GCF_000512695.2 Pseudomonas sp. QTF5
TGAACCAGTTTGCTGCGCGACAGCGCGGCGTCGAAGACGGTGCGGGGCCTCCCTCGCCACAAAGGTTGTGTTGGCAATTGGAGGAGGTGGCAGGCTATCTGCACTATCGCAAACGCCGGCGGTCGTAATCTTCACAGGGCCGCGCGTAACGGCGCCGTCGCAATCGTGGAGATCCAATGAGCCAGGACGTCCTGACCACCGAAACCAATCGCCGCCAGTTGCAGCAGATCATCGCCGGCCTGTCCGATGGGGTGATTTTGCTGGAGCTCGACCAGACCATTCTCTGGGCCAATGATGCCGCGCTGACCATGCACGGGGTCAGTCGGATCGGTGAGCTGGGCGCCAATGCCAAGGAGTACGCGAAGCGATTTGCCTTGCGCTATCGCAACAATCACCCGGTAGCGACGGAGAATTATCCAATCAGCCGCGTTGCCCGCGGCGAGATGTTCAGTGATGTTCTGGTCGAATTGACGTCAGTCGAAAACAACGAGCGCACCTGGGTTCACAGCGTGCGCAGCATGGTGCTGGCCGACCGCGCCGGCGAGCCGGAGTCGTTGGTGCTGATCATGAACGACGTCACCGAATGGGCCAGTGCCGAGCAGCGTTTCGAAAAGACCTTCAATGCCAACCCGGCCCCGGCGGTGATCTGTCGCCTCAGCGATTTGCGCTACATTAAAGTCAACCAGGGCTTCCTGGAAATGACCGGTTATGCCCGTGATCAGGTGATCGGCGCTTCGACCTATGAACTGGACGTGCTGGAGGGCGCCGAAAATAAAGACCTGGCGAAGCAACGTTTACGTGACGGGACAACCATTCCCCAGATGCAGGCCGAGCTGCAATTGCCCGACGGAGGCAGCAAACAGGTGATCGTCGCCGGGCAACCGCTTGAACTCAACGACGAAGACTGCATGTTGTTTTCATTCGTCAACATGGAGCTTCGGCACAAGGCCGAAATTGCCCTGCGCCAAAGCGAGGAGCGGTTTGCCAAAGCCTTTCGCCTCACCCCGGTGCCGATCCTGGTGTGCAGCGCCGACGATCAAGTGGTGATGGACGTCAACGAAGCCTTCCTCGACATCCTGGCGTACCCCAGTGAAGAGGTGCTCGGCAAGACCGTGGCACAACTCGGTTTCATCGATGACGCGGGCACACGCACGCGACTGTTTGCGGCCCTGGAGAAAACCGGGAGCGTGGATCGCATCGATGTCAGGGTGCGCAGGAAAGAGGGCGGGCTGCTCGATTGCGCAGTCTCGGCGGACACCGTGAACATACAGGACGGCACGTGCTACCTGCTGGTGTTGATGGACATCACTGAGCGTAAACGCACCGAGCTGGAATTGGTGTCGGCGATTGAGGAGGTGATGAAAGATGCCTCCTGGTTCAGCCGTACGCTGATCGAGAAACTCGCCAACGCCAAAAACGTCAATCAGCCGCAGTTGTCCAATGTGTCATTTACCGACCTGACCGCCCGGGAGCGCGATGTGCTCGGCCTGATCTGTGAAGGCCTGGCCGACAAGGAGATCGCTGCGCGCCTGAAACTGGCGCCCAATACGGTGCGCAATCATGTTTCGACGGTGTATTCCAAACTCGACGTGCACAGCCGTAGCGAGGCGATTGTCTGGGCTCGTGAGCGGGGGCTGTTCTCCGGGGAGAGGCGGGCCAAGGGGCAACGTTAAGGTGCAAATGCACTAGGGGGGCTGGTGCAATTTCATGTTTTGGTCTGGTGGGGCTTTTTCTAGGCTGTCAGGGTGCGATACGTGGTTTCGGGCCGGTATCGCGTCCTCTCGATGCAGCTTAAAGGAACTGTCACATGGGTGCGATTTATCTGGCGCAACTGCGTATGCAACTGGAGCTGAGTTTTTCGCCGTTGGCCTGTGATTGTGCGCTCACGGGGGAGAATTCGTTGACGGTGAAGCTTTATCACCCGGCAACAGGGCAGGTGGATCTGGTGGTCAGTGGGTTGAGCGTAGCGAAACTCAGGACGCCAGAGGCGGTGGCGGCGTTGATTGAAGAGTTGCGGTATGAGCTTGAGAGCAGTGGCCTGCATCGGTCCAGTGCTATGTAGGTGCCGTTTCCTGCAGATGTACCCCGAACAACTGTGGGAGCGGGCTTGCTCGCGATGGCTATGCATCAGCGGCAAAGTTCTTGACGGTGTACCTATCCATTTTTGCGGTTACGCCGCCAAAGCCAGACTATCCGGGGTTTTTCTGGCATTGGCTGATGGCTGGGCTATAAGGAATGCGAGGTATTTCTTTTCTGTGACGGGGCCGCAGGTTCGCGGTGTGATTGTCGAGTCGCGGAAAATGTCGACTACTTACCGCGGGTCAGTCTATGAACAGTCTTCGCAAACATGTTTTTTCGCCACTGTCGCTCGCACTCTGCGTGGCGATTCTGGGCGGTTGTGCCAGTCCGCCGCCTCCGCCACCCGCAGCGCCGCCACCGCCACCGGTTCGTACCTGTCAGACCTCCGAAAACACCGATGTGCAGGGTGACATGAGGGCTGAAGGGCAGGTGACCCGGACCACGACCCAGACCCGTTGCGTCACTCAGTAAGCCTGGGCTGGTGTACCGCCAGTGGCGCCCTGTGCGACTGGCGGGTGCGGTCCGAGTGGCGGTTCAGACTTCCTCGATCCTGAGCCACCGCAACGCTTGTGCCGCCAAACGAATCGCTGTCGCCAGGCGTTCGACTTCCCACGCCTGTTCGAAATCTGTCCCGTCCTGGCCGAGGCCGGCCAGCGCCATCACCAACTCATGCACTTCGAGGGTCTTGAGTTCGTTGTAACCCAACTGGTGCGCCGGCGCCGGGCTGAAGGCGGCATAACCCGGCAAGTCGGGCCCCGCCAGCAGCCATTGGAAACCGCCTTGCCCGGCGCGATACATCCGCAGTTCATTCAAGCGTTCCTGATCGAATGCCAGGGTGCCCCGGGTGCCGCTGATTTCAAAACTCAGGTGATTCTTGTAACCGTGTTTGAGCCTAACCGGATCCCACCTACACACAGGAATGGTGTAAATACGTGGGAAACAAAAAAGGCAGCCTTTTGACTAATGCCAGTCAGTTAAGCCGCGGAACCTGTGGGAGCGGGCTTGCTCGCGAAAGCAGTGTGTCAGGCAACATCAATGTTGACTGTGTCGCCGTCTTCGCGAGCAAGCCCGCTCCCACATGGATTGCGCTTAACTGGCATTAAGCCTTTTGGCTGCCTTCGGTTTATTCGCAGAACCAAATCAGGACAGAAACCCACCATCCACATTCAACGAAACCCCAGTCGTGTAGCTCGACGCATCACTCGCCAGGTACAACACCGCACCGGCCATTTCACTCGGATCCGCTACACGCTTGAGCGGAATCTGCTGCAGCGCGGTTTTCAGGATGGCGTCGTTCTTCACCAGCGCCGAAGCGAATTTGGTGTCGGTCAGACCCGGCAGCAGGGCGTTGCAACGGATGCCAAACTGCGCACATTCCTTGGCGAAGACTTTGGTCATGTTGATCACCGCTGCCTTGGTCACCGAGTAGATGCCCTGGAAGATCCCCGGCGAGATGCCGTTGATCGAGGCAACGTTGATGATGCTGCCGCCACCGTGTTCGCGCATCAGCTTGCCGGCTTCCACCGACATGAAGAAATAACCGCGAATGTTCACGTCGACGGTTTTCTGGAAGGCGCTGAGGTCGGTGTCCAGTACGTTGCAGAACTGCGGGTTGGTCGCCGCGTTGTTGACCAGAATATCCAGGCGCCCGAATTGTTCGCGGATGCCGGCGAAGACTTGGGTGATCTGCTCCATTTCGCCGATGTGGCAGGCAATGGCGGTGGCCTTGCCGCCAGCGGCGATGATTGCGTCGGCGACGTGCTGGCAGCCGTCGAGTTTGCGGCTTGAAACAATGACGTGGGCACCTTGCTGCGCCAGCAGTTTGGCGATGGCTTCACCGATGCCGCGGCTGGCGCCGGAGACGAAAGCGATCTTGCCGTCGAGGTCGAACAACTGAGTCTTGGACATGATTTTTCCTTGTTTTTGGGCCCGATCAGCGGCCGTGATCAGAGGCTGGATTTCGAGATGACTTGCAGGCTCATCTGCTCCAGCAGTTTGTTCATGTGAATGAACTGCGCGAAGCGTTTGTCCTGGGTCTGACCATGGAAGAAGCGGTAGTAGATCTGCTGCACGATGCCGGCTAGACGGAACAGGCCGTAGGTGTAATAGAAGTCGAAATTGTCGATCTGGATGCCTGCGCGCTCGGCGTAATAATCGACGAATTCACGACGGGTCAGCATGCCGGGGGCGTGGCTTGGCTGGCGGCGCATCAGTTGCACCGGCGCCGGATCGTCGGCCTCGATCCAGTAGGCGAGGGTGTTGCCCAGGTCCATCAGCGGGTCGCCGAGGGTAGTCAACTCCCAGTCCAGCACGCCGATGATCTGCATCGGGTTCTCGGGGTCGAGGATCACGTTGTCGAAGCGGTAATCGTTATGGACGATGCTCGACGTCGGGTGATCGGCCGGCATCTTGTCGTTGAGCCAGGCCTTCACCGCTTCCCACTTTGGCGCGTCCGGGGTCAGGGCTTTTTCGTAGCGTTCGCTCCAGCCTTTGATTTGCCGCGCGACATAACCTTCGGGTTTGCCAAGGTCGCCCAGACCATAGGCCTTGTAGTCGACTTGGTGCAGTTCCACGAACTTATCGATGAAGCTTTTGCACAGGGCTTCGGTCTTGGCTGAATCAAGGCCCAGTTCCGGCGGCAGTTCGGCGCGCAGGATGATGCCCTTGACCCGTTCCATCACATAGAACTCGGCGCCGATCACCGATTCGTCGGTGCAGTGCACATAGGCTTTGGGGCAATAGGGGAAACCGTCCCGCAGCTGATTGAGGATGCGGAATTCGCGGCCCATGTCGTGGGCGGACTTGGCCTTGTGGCCGAACGGTGGCCGACGCAGGACGAATTCCTGTTCGGGGTATTCCAGCAGGTAAGTCAGGTTCGATGCACCGCCCGGAAACTGGCTGATCACAGGCAAGCCACTCAGGCCCGGAATGTGTGCCTTGAGGTACGGATCGATCAGGCTGGCATCGAGTTCTTCGCCGGAGCGGATACGGGTGGACTGGTCAGTAAGCGCCATGCTTATCCCTTCTGCTTATTTTGGAGGCCAGACATCATTGGCTAATCTAATGGTGCGCCGGGGTGGCCACAAGCGCGGCACGGTCTTATAGGTTAGCGTGTTGCCGGATAATCAGCGTTCCTGATGTGCGCGAACAGGCTTGGCGGAGGAAGGAGATTCGACGTGGGCTTATCCGCAAGTGTGCGCCACCGCGACCCTGCAATGCAGTTTCGCGGGGTCTCAGGCGATATCGATGTTGAATGTGAGGGCCTCATCGGGGCATGGGTGTCTACACATCTTCCCGAGTTTGATGGTGTACATATCCGTTTCTGCGGTAACGGCGGCTGGCGGCCGTTACCGCAGAAATGGATATGTACTCCCAACACCAAGCCCCAAGCCCCAAGCCCCGGCAGTGAATCTCTGTAGCTCAAGAGATGTGTAGATACCCATGCTCATCGCGGGCAAGCCCGCTTCCACAGGGGATCGTCTGTGAATGCAGTATTCAAACGGGGCGTGGAGTGGGGGAACAAACCCTTGAGCGAGCTGCTTGGAGAACTGATCAGCGCCGATGCCGAATCCCGGCGACTCTGGACGCTGTTGGGCGTCCTTTAGTGCGTCCTTTAATGAGCGTTCCGGGCGGCTGCCGACGGCAATGGTAAAGCAATGGGGGTCAGTACCGGTTGACCGGAAAAAAACGCCGTCAGGTTTTTGCCGACCAGTTCCACTGTGCCTTGAGTGGCCTCAGGGGACAACCCGGCGACATGCGGGGTCAGAATCACGTTGGCCAACCCCTTCAGCGCGTCCGGCACCTGGGGTTCGTTATCGAAGACATCCAGCGCGGCACCGGCAATCCGTCGCTGTTCCAGCGCGCTGATCAAGTCTGCCGTGACGATCACGCTGGCCCGCGCGATGTTGACTATAAATCCGTTGGGCCCTAAAGCGTCGAGTACCTGCTTATTGATCAAGTGCTGGGTACCGAGCCCGCCGGGTGCGGCAATGATCAGAAAATCCGAGTGGCGTGCCAGTTCGGTCGGCGTCGAGCAGAAGCTATAGGGCACATCGCTGCGATGCTGGCGGTTGTGGTAGCTCACGCTCATGTCGAAGCCGTTGGCCGCACGTTTGGCGATAGCGATGCCGACGGCCCCAAGGCCGAGGATGCCCAGGCGTTTGCCGGCCAGGGAAGGGCGCATGATTTTCGGCCACTCGCCCCGACGCACGGCAGCATCGGCCCGAGGGATATCGCGCACCAGTGCCAGCAGCAACGCCATGGCATGGTCGGCGACGGAAGAGGCATTGACGCCGGCCCCATTGGTGACGGTGATGCCGCGGTCGGCGGCGGCTTGCAGGTCGACATGCTCATAGCCAGCGCCAATCACGCAGATGATCTTGAGGTTGGGCAGGGCGGCAATTTCATTGGCGTACAGGCCCAATGGACCGCGCGTCAGCACAGCATCGATATGATCGCCCTGTCGGGCAATGGCGGCGGCGCGCTCGGCCGGAGTCGGGGCCAGGATCAGATGAAACCCCTGATGTTCGAGAATCGGCAGGTATTCATTGATGGTTTCAACCAGTACCAGAACGGTGACAGGCATGCTGGGCTCCTGTGGGCAGCGGAATATCGGGGCTCGAACGTCGCATCAGATTGCTGACACCAGAGCGGTTTGGCAATGGCCAGGGTTTTTGGCTCCCCCGTGTCGGAGCTGGCGAAGCCTGCGATCCTTCTAATGACAACACTAGATCAGTGCGAGGCAGATGGAGAGGAATTGTCCGCTCCTACAGGAGAACGCAGGCGCCTGCATCTGATCCGCATAACCATTGCTCAGCTAGGTCTTTGCTTCTGTTGATTAATCCCGGACAATCGCGCCCCTGTTTCGGCCAGGGCGCTGCCTGTCGGATTTTTCCGACTCGTCCTGACCGGGTGCAAATGACCGGAAAGCGGAGATCCGACCGGATGAATGATCAGGCCAATAGCGTCGACGAACGCTATGTAGCGGCGACACCAGCGAGCCTCGAAAGCTGGAATCGCCATGACACCACCTGGATGCTGGGCCTGTTTGGCACGGCAATCGGGGCCGGTACCCTGTTTTTGCCGATCAACGCGGGGCTGGGCGGCTTCTGGCCGCTGCTGATCCTGGCATTGCTGGCATTCCCCATGACGTTTTACGCACACCGTGGCCTGACTCGCTTTGTGTTGTCCGGCCGCGAAGGCGCCGACATCACCGAAGTGGTGGAAGAACACTTCGGCATCAAGGCCGGTGCATTCATCACGTTGCTGTATTTCTTTGCGATCTTCCCGATCCTGCTGATTTACAGCGTGGCCCTGACCAACACCGTGGGCAGTTTCCTCGAGCATCAACTGCACATCATGCCTCCACCGCGCGCCGTGCTGTCGTTCGTATTGATTCTCGGCCTGCTGGCAGTGGTGCGTTGCGGTGAGCAGGTGATCGTCAAGGCCATGAGCCTGATGGTGTATCCGTTCATCGTCGCGCTGCTGTTCCTGGCGGTGTTTCTGATTCCGCACTGGAATGGCGGCATCCTCAGCACCGCGACCACGCTGCCCGAGTCGTCGGCGCTGCTGCATACCTTGTGGCTGGCGATTCCGGTGATGGTGTTCTCGTTCAACCATTCGCCGATCATCTCGGCGTTCGCAGTGGACCAGAAGCGCCGCTACGGTGCGCATGCCGAAGAGCGCAGCTCGCAGATCCTGTCCCGTGCCCACATCTTGATGGTGGTGATGGTGCTGTTCTTCGTCTTCAGCTGCGTGCTGACCCTGTCGCCGGCACAACTGGCGCAAGCCAAGGCACAGAACCTGTCGATCCTGTCGTACCTGGCCAACCACTTCAGCAACCCGACCATCGCCTTTGCGGCGCCGTTGATTGCCTTCGTGGCCATTTCCAAGTCGTTCCTGGGCCACTACATCGGCGCCAGTGAAGGCTTGAAGGGCCTGATCGTCAAGAGCGGCAAACGCCCGGCACCGAAGACGCTGGACCGCATGACCGCGGCGTTCATGCTGGTGGTCTGCTGGATCGTTGCCACGCTGAACCCGAGCATTCTCGGCATGATCGAAACCCTTGGTGGCCCGATCATCGCGGCGATCCTGTTCCTGATGCCGATGTACGCGATCCGCAAGGTTCCGGCGATGGCGCGCTTTCGTGGTCAAGCCTCTAACGTCTTCGTGACGGCGGTGGGCCTGGTGGCGATTTCGGCGTTGATCTACTCCCTGACCGCCTGAGGATATAGCTTCCAGACACGCTGAATACCCTGTGGGAGCGGGCTTGCTCGCGAATGCGGTCTTACAGTCAACGAAGATGTTGAATGGGATGGCCTCTTCGCGAGCAAGCCCGCTCCCACATTTGTTTTGTGTGATGCATGGCTCGCGCAAATCTCTGTGGGAGCATGGCTTGCCCGCGAAGAACGATAACGCGGTCTTCCTGAAGGCATAAAAAAACGCCGCTCATCTCACGATGGGCGGCGTTTTTTATGGCGTTGTAACGTTAGGCTTGAACGACCGGGATGTTGGCGTTCGCAGCAGCTTCACGGAACTCGGCGATCTGGTCGAAGGACAGGTAGCGGTAAACATCGGCCGCCATGCTGTCGATCTTGCCAGCGTATTCCATGTACTCCTCGACGGTCGGCAGGCGACCCAGGATCGATGCAACGGACGCCAGCTCGGCCGAAGCCAGGTAGACGTTCGCGCCGTCACCCAGACGGTTCGGGAAGTTACGGGTCGACGTCGACACCACGGTGGAGTTCGGCTCTACACGTGCCTGGTTACCCATGCACAGCGAGCAGCCTGGCATTTCCATGCGTGCGCCGGCCTTGCCGTAGATACCGTAGTAGCCTTCTTCGGTCAGCTGGTGAGCGTCCATTTTGGTCGGCGGCGACAGCCACAGGCGGGTTGGCAGCTGACCTTTGACCTGATCCAGCAGTTTACCGGCAGCGCGGAAGTGACCGATGTTGGTCATGCACGAACCGATGAACACTTCGTCGATCTTCTCGCCAGCAACGCTGGACAGCAGACGGGCATCGTCCGGATCGTTTGGCGCGCAGAGCACAGGCTCTTTGATGTCGGCCAGGTCGATTTCGATGACTTCAGCGTATTCGGCGTCAGCATCGGCAACCATCAACTCAGGGTTGGCGATCCAGGCTTCCATCGCTTGAGCACGACGTTCCAGGGTACGCACATCACCGTAGCCTTCACCGATCATCCAGCGCAGCAGGGTGATGTTGGAGCTCAGGTACTCGGTGATCGACTCTTTCGACAGCTTGATGGTGCAACCGGCAGCCGAACGTTCGGCCGAGGCGTCGGACAGCTCGAAAGCCTGTTCGATGCTCAGGTTGTCCAGGCCTTCGATTTCCAGAATGCGGCCGGAGAAGGCGTTCTTCTTGCCTTTCTTCTCGACGGTCAGCAAGCCAGCCTGAATCGCGAAGTAAGGAATGGCGTGAACCAGGTCACGCAGGGTGACGCCCGGTTGCATCTTGCCTTTGAAGCGCACCAGGATCGATTCCGGCATGTCCAGTGGCATCACGCCAGTGGCAGCGGCGAATGCGACCAGACCGGAACCGGCCGGGAACGAAATGCCCATCGGGAAACGGGTGTGGGAGTCACCACCGGTGCCGACAGTGTCCGGCAGCAGCATGCGGTTCAGCCAGCTGTGGATGATGCCGTCGCCCGGACGCAGGGAAACGCCGCCGCGGGTCATGATGAAGTCAGGCAGGGTGTGGTGGGTGGTCACGTCGATCGGCTTTGGATAAGCCGCGGTGTGGCAGAACGACTGCATCACCAGATCGGCCGAGAAGCCCAGGCACGCCAGGTCTTTCAGTTCGTCACGGGTCATTGGACCGGTGGTGTCCTGGGAACCCACGGTGGTCATCTTCGGTTCGCAGTAGGTGCCAGGACGCACACCGGCTACGCCGCACGCCTTGCCGACCATTTTCTGCGCCAGGGTGAAACCCTTGGTGCTTTCGATCGGGGCATCCGGTTTCTTGAACAGGTCGAACGCTGGCAGACCCAGTTCGGCGCGAGCCTTATCGGTCAGGCCACGGCCGATGATCAGCGGAATACGACCGCCGGCACGGACTTCGTCCAACAGAACCGGGGTCTTCATTTCGAAGGTGGTGATGACTTCGTCGGTACCGTGCTTGCAGACTTTGCCAGCGTGCGGGTACAGGTCGATCACGTCGCCCATATTGATGTTGGTCACATCAAATTCGATTGGCAGTGCGCCGGCATCTTCCATGGTGTTGTAGAAGATCGGAGCGATCTTGCTGCCGAAGCAGAAGCCGCCAGCACGCTTGTTCGGCACGAAAGGAACGTCGTCGCCGAAGAACCACAGCACCGAGTTGGTGGCCGATTTACGCGACGAACCGGTACCGACCACGTCGCCGACGTAGGCGATCGGGAAGCCTTGACCGCGCATTTCTTCGATCTGCTTCATCGGACCGATGGCGCCTTGCTGATCCGGAACGATGCCTTCACGGGCCATTTTCAGCATCGCCAGGGCGTGCAGCGGGATGTCCGGACGGGACCAGGCGTCAGGAGCAGGGGACAGGTCGTCGGTGTTGGTTTCGCCAGTCACCTTGAACACGCGCAGGCTGATCTTGTCGGCCAGCACCGGGCGGTTCTTGAACCACTCGCCGTCGGCCCAGGATTGCAGAACGCCTTTGGCGTGAACGTTGCCGTTCTTGGCTCTTTCAGCCACGTCGTGGAAGGCATCGAACATCAGCAGGGTGTGCTTGAGTTCTTCGGCGGCCACTGGTGCCAGTTCGGCGTCGTCCAGCAGATTGACCAGCGTCACGATGTTGTAGCCGCCCTGCATGGTGCCGAGCAGTTCAACAGCGCGTTTCTTGTCGATCAGAGGGGATTTGGCTTCGCCTTTGGCGAGGGCAGAGAGGAAACCGGCCTTTACATAGGCAGCTTCGTCCACGCCTGGCGGAACGCGATTGGTGATCAGGTCAACGAGGAAGGCTTCTTCGCCAGCCGGGGGATTCTTCAGCAGCTCGACCAGGCCTGCAGTTTGTTCGGCGTTAAGCGGCTGGGGAACGATACCCAGTGCTGCGCGCTCTTCGATATGTTTGCGGTAGGCTTCAAGCACAGTTATTACCCTCATCAGTGGTCCCAAATGGGTGTCCGGGACGCTCATCCCGAAATTGCCGTACTCATGCGCTGCGTGGCGTTGTGGGCCGCTTAGCCAGAATTACCGGCAATTCCTTACAGAAGCTGCTTTCAAAGTTTTACGCCTGCAGAACGGGGAGCTGATGAGGGTTGGCGTCAGGTTTTTCACCGCTGAAAAACCCTTCGCCAACACCGCTCTGAAGGAACGACTGTGCTCGTGACGCTTTGAAAACAGCTTCTAACGGACATTGGCGCCTTAAAAGGCTGGCTGATTCTACGGCAAAAAAAATTTAAAGGTAAGTTAGCCTCAGAATTTTGAAGGGTGATGAATGTTAGACAAAGGGCTAACATGCCGACCTGTTCTGCTTTCCCGTGTTTTGCCTACTATGCCCAATCAGACCATCAAAACCCCCTGCGTCGGCCTCTGCTCCACTGTTTACGGTGACCTGGTGTGCCGTGGCTGCAAGCGTTTCCACCATGAAGTGATTCACTGGAACGGTTACAACGAGGAAGAAAAACGCGCGGTGTGGCTGCGTCTTGAGCAACTGCTGTCGCAGGTGATGGCCAGTAAAATAGAGATTTTCGACCCCGCGTTGCTGCGTCTGCAGCTGGAGCAGCGCAAGATTCGTTTTGTGCCGCAT
Organism: Pseudomonas sp. QTF5; assembly: GCF_000512695.2. Taxonomy (GTDB): domain Bacteria; phylum Pseudomonadota; class Gammaproteobacteria; order Pseudomonadales; family Pseudomonadaceae; genus Aquipseudomonas. The sequence goes on from NZ_AZRW02000019.1 coordinate 11,829, forward strand.
CAGTCGGAATATTGCTGGGCATACCAATTGATCGCCCGGGGGGCGCGGGTCATCAATAATCTGGAAGCCTACGGGATGGTGTTGCTGCCGGAGTTTCGCGACTGGAACCTACCGGAATTGCGCGATGCCATTGATCGGGAATTTTTTCTGCTGTCTGAGGCGCATTACCAGCGCTACATTGCGCCGGGGTTTCTCAAGGATGCGTTTGGCGGTTAAATCTTAAAAGCTTCGCGAGCAAGCCCGCTCCCACATTGGATCTGTGTCGTTCACAAATTTCATGACCAATGGAGATCCCATGTGGGAGCGGGCTTGCTCGCGAAGGCTATTTATCTGACGCCGAAAATCTCAATGCTGGGTCACGATCTCTTCCAGATGATCCATGATCGTATCCGGCTTGAGCACCAGCACATCGCTCTCCAGCGAATCCAGCACCACCTCCGCCGTATTACCGATCAACGCCCCCGACAACCCGGTCCGCGCCACCGTGCCAATCACCGTCACGGAGGCCCCCAGCTTATGGGCCATGTACGGAATCAACACATCCGCCGGACCTTCCGCGATATGCAGGTGGTCGTCGTCAATGTCGAACTCGGCCTGAAAGGCTTTGCATTGCTCGCGATAGCGGGCCTCAATGGTTTCGCTGAGCTGAAACGTCGGGTCGGCGGCCGAGAGCATCGGCGACGGATGGGCGCTGATCACGTGTAAATGAGCTTTGGCCAGGCTGGAAATGTCGTAGCCATGATCGATGATGCTGGCGTGCAAGGTGCGGTGTTCGCCGTCGATGTTACCGACATCGATGGCCGCCAGGATCACGCCGCCGGTCCAGGGTTTGGCGGTTTTTACCAGCAGCACCGGAGTCGGGCAGTAGCGCAGCAGTTTCCAGTCCGCCGGGGTCAGCAGGGCTTTTTTCAGCGGGCTGTCAGGGAAATGCTGCTTGACCACCAACCCGCAGCCTTCAGCTTGCTGCACATCGACGATGGTTTCGTGCAGGCTGTCGTTCCAGGCTTGTTCGGTGGTGACGCTATAACCGTCCTCCAACAGCGCTGCCTTGAGCACACCCAGCACGCCAGCGTGGTCATGCTTTTTATCGCAGACCAGCAGGTGCAAATGGGCCTGGGTCACGCCAGCGATCAGTTTGGCCCGTTTGAGCGCCAGGCTCTCCGAGTGCTCGGGTTCGATGACCACCAGAATGCTGCGAATGGCTTGCATGATCGGAATCTCCCTGGAAGGTAAAAAACACTGCGTTGGACAACTATAGTTGCTGGTCGGCATTCGGCGACTTGATGCATATCAACGGTTGGCGGCTGGTGGTCTGTCGGCAGGCCGGTATAATCGGCGCCCTTCGTTCTGTACCTTTTATCCGTGAGCCCCATGATCCTTCCCGAAATTCACGAATTCCTTGGCTGCCGCACGCCCGCTGGCTGGGTCCAGGCCGCGTTGGCCGATCAGGAAACCTTGCTGATCGACCACAAAAATTGCGAATTCAAGGCGGCCAGCACGGCGTTGAGCCTGATTGCCAAATACCACTCCCACGTCGATCTGATCAACCTGATGTCGCGTCTGGCCCGGGAAGAACTGGTGCACCACGAACAGGTCATGCGCCTGATGAAAAAGCGCAAGATCGAGCTGCGTCAGCTGTCCGCCGGGCGTTACGCCTCGGGGCTGCGCAAAGTAGTGCGCAGCCACGAACCGGTGAAACTGGTGGATACCTTGGTGGTCGGCGCCTTCATCGAAGCCCGCAGCTGCGAGCGTTTCGAGGCATTGGTGCCGCATCTGGATGAAGAGCTGGGCAAGTTCTACTTCGGTCTGCTGAAAAGCGAGGCGCGGCATTTCCAGGGTTACCTGAAACTGGCTTATCAGTATGGAGACGCCAAGGACATCGCCCAGGTGATCGACAAGGTTCGTGACGCCGAGCAGGCGTTGATCGAGTCGCCGGATGTGGAGTTTCGCTTTCACAGTGGTGTGCCGGTAGCGGCGTGATAAAGACAGAAGATCAAAAGATCGCAGCCTTCGGGCCACCCTATTGATCGTTCCCACGCAGAGCGGGGGAACGATCCTATCGGGCTGTCCGCCGCATCATTGGCCAGGCGGGAAACGGTCAAAGACTGTGAAGCGGCTTAGCGGCTCAAACCCAGACGCTCATGCCATTGGGCGATCGACTCTTCGGGCCAGACATCACACTGTCGGTCAGCGGGCTGCGTCTGGACTTCCACCCATGATGCTTTCGAACCGAGCATCACGTGCGTGTACTCGGGTGGTACCGGCAGCGCCGTGTCGATGACCGAGGCGAATGGGTGAACAAGGTCTGGCCATTCAGGACTGAACACCCATAATCCCGAGCCGCAAACGGAACAGAAATGCCGCTCGGCGGTGCTGCGGTGGGCGCGTTTGTCACCTTCTTCCTTGAGCCGCGCATGGTAAATCGAGATGTGCTTGCGACCGCGCACCTTGAGGCTGGCGGCATCGCCAGCGATGTTGATCGCATAACCGCCACCGCCCTGGGTCTTGCGACAGATCGAGCAATAGCAAAGTTGATAAGGGTAGGGGTGGGCGCTGGTCAGGCTGAACGACACCGCGCCGCAATGGCAGGAGCCTTCGAGCTGCATGGGAAACTCCGACAGATCTTGGGATGGCTCAAGACAGCCTAGACTGTCAGTGTTCCCGGGCAGTTGAATTTGTGCTGGCGGGCCTCTTCGCGAGTAAGCCCGCTCCCACACTTGATCGTTTTCGTACACAAAATCTGTGTTCACTGAAGATCTAATGTGGGAGCGGGCTTGCTCGCGAAGAACGATAACGCGGTCTACCGGCTGGGCACCCGCCACAAATACCACGCCGCCACCGTCCGATAAGGACTCCAAGCCAACCCGATTTCAATCATCTGCTTGCGAGTCGGCTGTACCTCCAACCTCTTCAGCCGCCGATAACCCTCACGCACCCCAAAGTCATCGGCCGGCAAAATGTCTGGCCGCTCCAGGCTGTAGATCAGCAGCATTTCCACCGTCCAGCGACCCACCCCGCGCAAGGTAATCAGGCGCTCGATCAATGCTTCGTCATCCATGGCCAGGGCCGTGGCGTAATCCGGCACCATACCCTCCAGAGCCGCCTGAGCGATGCCCTGAATGGTCGCGATCTTGCTGGCGGAAAACCCGCAACTGCGCATTTGATCGAAGTCTGTCGCCAGAATCTGCTCGGGTCTGGGGAAGGTGTTCGAAGGAAATAACGCCAGCAGCCGGCCGACAATCGCATCGCCGGCCTTTGCATGCAGTTGCTGATAGGCAATCGCCCGCACCAGTGACTCATAAGGATCGCGAGCCGCATGGGGCTGATGCAGGCAGGGGCCGATGGCGTCGATGTGGCGTTGCCAGTCGGCATCGAGGGCCGAGAGAAATTCACTGGCCAGTTGATAGGTGTCGGGCATGGAGCATCCTGAAGCGCGGGTGACTGCGGGAAGATTAGCCCTCACCCCGCAGCGCCGCACTCCATTGCTTGCGGTCAAATTTTACCGGTGGGGGCCAGCAGGGCGTTCACTTGGCCATAAGTGAAGGCCTTGAGGTCGCTGCTATCGAGTTTTCCGGTTTCCAGAAAGCTTTTGGCTACCGACGCCATAGCGCCGTAGAGGAATTCGGCGATGCTCGAGCCGGCACTCAAACGGCGCACGCCGAGGGTTTTCAGTTCCTCAGGTGAAGGCAGGCCCGAGAAACCGAGTACGTTCACCGGCAGCGTCGTGCCACGGCACAGCGCTTCGATCTCATACGCCGCCGTGACGCCCGCCGCGAACAGCCCGTCGGCCCCGGCTGCCTGATACAACGCGGCCCGTTTAAGTGTCTCTGCTACGCGATCTTCGGCTGGCACCAGGCCTCTGAGGTACACGTCGGTACGAGCGTTGATGAACAAATTCACATCACGGCGGTTGGCAACCTGGCGAGCGATTTCGATCTTGCGGGCCAGCAGCTCGGGCGACGAAGCGCCGTCCTCGATATTAATCCCCACGGCACCGGCGGCGATCACTGCGTCGATCACTTGCGCAACCCGCCCCAGGACATCGGAATAGCCGGCCTCAATGTCCACGGTCAACGGCACGCTGATGACCCGGGCAATGGACTCGACGGTGGAAACGAGCCGTTCAAGCGGCAAGGTATTGCCATCCGGGTAACCGTGAGCCCAAGCCACCGCCGCGCTACTGGTGGCGACGGCCTTGCTGCCCAGTTGTTCGACCAGTCGCGCTCCGGTGGCATCGGCAACGTTGGTCAGAATCAGCAAGCCACTCTGGTGCAGCTGGTGGAATTGGTTGTCGAGTGTGTCCATCGAATGTCCTTCCTTATGACTTTTTTTGAATAAACGGCGGATTGATCAGAATGCGAGTTGTTGGGTGATTTGCACCGCGGCGCTTTCCAGCCTGAGCAGAAACGCCTTGCGCGGTTGTCCTCCACCATAGCCGGTCAATGAGCCGTCTGCGCCGATCACCCGATGACAGGGCAGCACAATCGCCAGGCGGTTTTGTCCGTTGGCCAGACCCACGGCGCGACTGGCGCCGGGCTTGCCCAGTTGCGCGGCGATGGCGCCATAAGTAGTGGTGTGGCCGTAGAGGATTTTCATCAGTTCAGCCCACACCTGCCGGGCGAAAGCGCTGCCGGGCAGGTGCAGTGGCACGTTGAATTCGGTTCGTTTACCTGCGAAGTATTGCGCCAGTTCTTGTTCAATCTGCTGCAAATGCCCGTTGTGACCGGGGGCCACGGCGTAGCCATAACGGTGTTGCAGTTCTTCGATTTCCTTGGTCAGTGCCGGTCGATCGAGAAACTCCAGCAGCACCAGCCCACGCTGTTCGGCCATGGCGATCATCGGCCCCAGCGGTGTGGTCAGCCGAGTGAACAGCAGCGGCTCACTGTGGGCGGCGCGGCCGGGCGTGATATGGAACGACTTTTGAAACGCATCGCGAAAGCCACTCAGGGATTCGTAGCCGGAGTCGAACGCGGCGTTGTCGATGGATTCGCCCTGTTTGATGCCACCGAGGGCAATGCCCAGGCGCCGGCTGCGCAGCCAGGCGTGAAAGGTCATGCCGAAATGCTGCTTGAACCAGCGGCGCAGTTTCAGCGGCTCGATGCCCTCGGCAAGCAACTGGGCGTCGGTCCAGCGCAGGTCGGGATCCGCGTCGACGGATTTGAGCAGCCGCTGCACCCAGTCCGGCGCGATGGCCGCGGCGTCCAGTGGCTTGCAACGCAGGCAGGCCCGATAGCCTGCCGACATCGCCTCATCGGCATGGGCGAAGAACTCGACGTTTTCCGGCTTCGGTTTGCGCGCCGTACAGCCGGGGCGGCAGAAAATGCCAGTGGTTTTGACCGCGGTAAAAAACACCCCCTCGTAGGCGGTGTCGCGTTCGAGCATGGCGCGAACCATCTCGGCATGGGGCGGAAGCACAGCGTTTTGTAGGTTCATGGGCTGAGCATAGGGCGCGTCGCCCGGCGCCTCCACCGGAAAATCGACAGTGAATTTTTGTGGCCCTGAGCTACAGTCATCGGGTCACCGATAATCCTGTAAACGATATTTTCAGGAATCATCCTAATGCAACCGTTCACGATCAAACACATCGATCACATCGTCCTGCGCGTCAAGGATCTCGAACGAAGCATCACTTTTTACGGCGAGGTATTCGGCGCCGAAGTGGTCAAGCGCCGTGACGATCTGGGCATGGTGCATTTACGTGCGGGCACCTCGATGATTGACCTCGTCGACATCCACGGCGAACTCGGCCGCAAGGGCGGTGCTGCCGCCGGCAACGAACGGCGCAACGTCGATCACTTCTGCTTGCGCATCGAACCGTTCGACGAGGAAGCGCTGGTCAGGTACTTGCAGTCCTTCGGCCTGACACCCGAGAAAGCCGCCATGCGTTTCGGCGCCGAAGGTCACGGGCTGTCGATTTATTGCTTCGATCCGGACGGCAATCAGGTCGAACTGAAAGGACCGTCCCAAGGGTAAAGATCACGCCCGTTTCGCCATCAACAACACCGAAGCTGCCGCCGACAACAAGCCCGCGCAGCAACGGTTGAAAATCCGCTTGCCCCGTGGTTCGGCGAACCAGCGGCGCATGTGCAGGCCCATGTAGGCGTAGGCGCTGATGGCGATCCATTCCAGCATCAGGAATAACGCGCCGAGCACGACGAATTGCGCGGCAATCGGCCGACTCGGGTCGACGAACTGCGGCAGGAAGGCTGTGAACAGCCAAATAGCCTTGGGATTGCCCGAGAACCGTGTTTTTATCATGAGTGACGAGTGGCTCGGCCCTACAGCGGTGGATGCGAATCGCCGTACACTTGCGTTGGCTAATGGGTGTCCCCTAAAAAAACGGCCTTGGTTAAGGCCGTTTTTGAATACGAATGGCCGTTTTCGACCAACTAACATCAAAGAGGCGTCAATGGCCCGCCAACGGTAACGTCACCACGAACTCGCTTCCCTTACCATTACCCTCGCTTTTGCCGGTTACGCTGCCACCGTGGGCTTGGACCAACTCACGTACTACCGTCAGACCTATGCCCATGCCTGCGCCGTTGAAGCCGACCGCGTGAGCATCCTGGACAAAGGACTCGAAGATGAACGGCAGCGCCGTGGCCGAAATACCGATGCCGTTATCGCAAATGCTCATCCGCAGCACATCGGCTTCAGCGGTCACCGAAAGCGTGACCGTGCCATCTACCGGCGTATATTTGGCCGCATTGCCCAGCAGGTTGCCGAGGATCTGGGTGAGCCGCACTGGGTCACCGTTCACCACCAACGCACCTTCGGGCAACTTGGCCGTGAAATGCAAATGGTGAGCCGCCATTACCGGGCTGCACACATCGATGGCCTCCTGGATGATTTGCGCCATGTCCACGATGCGGCAATCGAGGTGAAACTTGCCGGTGCTGGCCCTGGACACATCGAGCAAGTCTTCCACCAATCGAGACATGTGCTGTACCTGACCTTCGATTAACCTCTGCATACGCGGCAGTTCTTCACTGGGCACTCGCACCAGGCGCCCGGCGATCATGCTGATGGGCGTCAGCGGGTTGCGCAGTTCGTGGGCTACCTGGGCGAGGGCATTGCGTTGTTGCGCCAACGTTTGTTCGGCCGAGGCTTGCAAATCTTGTGCGCTAAGGGCGGCGATCACCAATTGCTCGTTGGCCTCTCGCATCTCTAGAAACAGGCGTTGTTCTTCCTGCGTGCGTTTTGGCTTTTCAGCATCGGACTGCGCCAGGAGGATCGCCAAGACTAATTGCTGATTGGCCTCGATCAGTTGCTCGATCTGCTGGTTATCGGCGAGCTGGGTGTTGGCATCACTCAGCTCCTTTTGCAGTGCCGACAACACCGCGCGCGCCTCGACGGTTTTTTGGCCGAGCAGGAACAGTTCGCGAGCGGCAGTGGCCATCGCTTGCTCGTTCTTGCCATCGGCCTTATCCATTATTTTTGCTCATCCGCTGTCTTGTCGAAACGATGCCGGGTTGGCCGCCCGCCGAGTAAACCTTCCTGTTCCGGCAACATCTCGCCGATCTGTAAACCGTTGTCGTCGATGCGGTACAGGCGCAATTCATCGGAGTGAGTGCTGGCCCGGACCTTGACCACGGCCATGATGCGCAACAAGCGACTCTGTACTTCAATATAGCGCTGAACGATGATTGCGTCGGTGAGAAACGCCGTACCGTAAGGGCTGAAACGCAGGTCGGTGTAGCGGTCTTCCAGCTCCGAGGTCATGAGTACACTGACTCCGGCGCTGGTCAGCGCAGTGACCATGCGCGACAGCGATTCGCGGAAGTCCTCGCGGAAGGTCGGCGCCAGCGCCAGTTCGAAGCCCGACAGTGAATCGATCACAACGCGGGTGGCTTTCAGCCGGGTGATCTCGCTCAACAGCAACTGCACGATCTCGTCGATGGACAGGTCCGGGGCTCGGCTGTCCACCAGACCGACCTGTCCGCTCTGGATCAGATTCGCGAGGGTGGCATTTTGAGAGTGATTGGGCCGTTGTTCGAACACCGCGATCACCCCGGTTTCGCCATTGCGCGCGCCCTCGGCCAGGAAGCTCGACGCCAGAATGCTTTTGCCCGAGCCCGACGGCCCGGCTACCAGCAAGGAATAACCCCGAGGCAGGCCGCCGCCGAGCATCTCGTCGAGCTGAGCAACTCCCATTTTCAGGCGCTTGATGGGGAACTCCAACGGCGCTTCAACCGGGTTGGATGCCGCCGGCGCAAAGACCTTGATCCCCGACGTCGCGATGCGGAAAGTATGCAGCCCTGGCAGTGTCGGCTGGCCGCGCATCTTCATGATTTCCATCTTGCGCACCATGGAATTTCGCTGAACGCTCTGGCGCAGCCAGATCAGGCCATCGGCCACGGTGAAAATCGGGTTGGTATCGCTTTCGGTGAAATACTCGCCGATCAGGAAAGTCGTCGCCTGCCAGGTGGTCATCAACATGCCCAGTTGCTGAACGAACTGTGGCAGGTTGTTGTTCGGGTTGTCCTGGGTCTGACTCGCCAGCACTACAGAACGAAAGGAGTCGACGAACACCAGCGCCGGGGAGTGCGCCTCGACCTCGCTGACGATGCGCCGCAGCACTTCGTCCAGGTTACCGGCCAGGGTGTCATCGGCCAGGTTGACGTAGCGAATCGACTGGTTGATCGCTTCGTTGTCGAAAAAGTCGAATTGCTGCTGATAACGCAGCATCTTCAGCGGCGGCTCGCCCAGGACGGTGAAGAACAGCGCCGGACGCTCGGGCGTCGCCAGGGCAAACATCATCTGGTGCGCGAGGGTGGTTTTGCCGCAACCTGGTGGGCCTGCGATCAGGTTGAACGAAAACTCCGGCAATCCTCCGCCCAGCACCTCGTCCAGTCCTGGCACACCGGTGGCTAGACGGTTGATAGTCACTTTGGTGCTCATGGCGAATTTTCCTGCGAAGGGGTGTCGCTCAAAGAAGGTTCCCACACACCACGAAGCAAACGTGCGGTGAGCGAGGGCCCGATCAGCGTGGTCAGTAACTCGTAGAAGGTGGTCAGCAACACTTCACCGAAAAACAACGCATCGGCTTCGCTTTGTTCCACGAGTACGGACTCGAGGGCCGTCAGATCCATGCCGGCCGGCACTCTGTCGCAGGTGCTGACCAGACGCGGATGATGGGAGGCGCACAGATGAAGGCTACGGCGATAAAGCGCGGCAACCCCTTGATGGCCAATGATGGGCGTGAGGGCTGTGTCCATATTCTGCAATATTGAAGCGATCGCTTGTGCAGTTGTTGCAATGTCAGCGTTGGGGCCAACGCGGTGCGTCAGAGAAGCTAGGATCTGACGGCTCTCTTCGCTTAGCGTGGACATGGCTGACTGATATCTGATGGACAGGGCTTGATAGTACACCCTCGAGCGAACCTATCGAGGTTTTATCGGCTGCGGCACCACGACTGCGGTCGCTTTCGACTGTGGATTCAACCGGTCGATAGCGGCCTGTCCTGATGAGCGGTTCAGGGGGCTTTGATGAAGTCTACGAATGCTCTTAGTGGAGAGGGTACGTAGCGATGCCCTTGATTGCCACGCAGGCAGGCGTGCTCAAGCAGATCGCGGGGGTGTTCGGGCCGGCCCCTGGCGTCCAGGTAGGCCGGTGACGCCGCCGTTGCGTAGCGTTGGAAACGAGGGCCGAAACGCCCCGAACAAGTCGGGGCGTTTGCTTGGTCCGCCATTACTGCGTTTTCACACGGTCTGCTGCGACAGCTCCTGCAGGGATCTCCTTATCAAGCGGGACGTGGTGCTTCAACAGGCGGGGTGCCGTCGTGAAACATGGTCTTCAGTTGAGCACGCAGTTCTGGTGAGTCGGTGTGCTTGTGAACACTGACCGCATGCTGTGCAGCGGCCTCAAGCAGTTCGTTTTCAGAGTCTGCGGACAGCGCGACCGAGCATTTGGAATCGCTTGGAAACTCGCGGCAGTCGATGTATTTACGCGCCATGATCTTCTCCTCCCTACGACGAAGGCAGGCCGTAGCCTGCGTGAACGATCACTCGACGCGATACCCCGTACATCAAACACGATTGAATGTCGCTTCGAGTGTGCCGACTCCTAGAGTATAGGCCCGCCTCAGGGCGCATCGTGGCAGGCTTGCAATGACGCAGAGGGGAGTTTTCTTCAATACGATGTTCAGGCTGCTCATTACCTTGAGGCCTGGTTCAACTGAATTGAAGAAGGTATGCAATGAGTCTGATTCTTTCCATGGCCGCGTTTGCGCTGGCGGCTTCGATTACGCCGGGGCCGGTGAATATTGTGGCGTTGAGCTCCGGAGCGCAGTTCGGCTTTCGCGCCAGTCAGCGGCATGTCGCCGGGGCGACCCTGGGGTTTGTGCTGTTGTTGGTGTTGATGGGACTGGGATTGCATGAGGTGTTGCAGCGTTGGCCGGCGCTGACGCGGGTGGTGCAATGGGCGGGGGTGGCGTTTCTGTTGTTCATGGCTTTCAAATTGGCCACTGATAAAGGTCAGCTCGATGCCAAGGAGTCCGGCCGGGCGCCGTCGATGCTCTACGGCGCGGTAATGCAATGGCTCAACCCGAAAGCCTGGCTGGCGTGTGTAGCGGGGATGGGCGCATTTGTCGCCGATGGCGAAGCGCGGTTGGTTTGGCAGTTTGCGGCGGTGTATCTGGTGATTTGCTACCTGTCGGTGGGTTGCTGGGTGTATGCCGGGACGTTTTTGCGCGGCTATCTGAGCAATCCGGCGGGGATGCGCCTGTTCAATCGGGTCATGGCGTTGTTGTTGGCAGTGAGTGCGGGGTATTTGCTGTTGCCTTGAGCCAAACCCACTGTCGTGGCCAGAGTACTTTTTGTGGCGAGGGAGCTTGCTCCCGCTCGGCTGCGCAGCAGTCGCTGAGATTCTGGGGCCGCTTCGCAGCCCAGCGGGAGCAAGCTCCCTCGCCACAGAAGTAGTGTTGCTGGTATTAGCCGCGATACTGCCCCGGGGTCGCCGCCAGATGCTGTTTGAACGCACGCTGAAAATGCGCCTGGTCGGCAAACCCGGCTTCCAGCGCCACATCGGCGATCAACTTGCCGCTGCGCAGTCGATCTCGGGCGAACTGGATGCGTCGGTTAACCAGAAACGCATGGGGCGTCATGCCGTAATGCTGCTTGAACGCGCGAATCAGGTACGACGGCGACAGTTGCGCCGCCTCACAAATGTCTTCGAGCTTGAGCATCTGCGTGCAGTTGTCGCGGATATAGTCGGCGGCCCGTTCCAGCTTGAAATTGGGTTCGCGCAGCGGTTGATCGACGGGGTTGAGCCGCTGTTGCACCTCGGTGAAAAACTCCACCGCCGCGCTGTGCTTGTACAGCACGTCTTGCTGCTGATCGACCAATACCTCGTACAAAATCTTCAGGCCGGTAAACAGCTCGACGTCACGATTGTGGGTGATGGAGAACCGGCGAAACGCCGAGTCCTGGCTGAAGCCGAGCTGATGCTGTAAATCGGTCAGCCAAGGCGTCTCGACGTACAGCATCAGGTACGACCACGGCTGGTCGTCGATCGGATTGCAGGCATGCACATCGCCCGGATTCATCAGCACCACGGTGCCGGCACTGACCTGAAATTCCGATTGCTCGTGGATGTAGGTGCTGCGCCCGGCAGTGATTGCGCCAATGGAAAAGTGCGCGTGGGAATGCCGGCTGTAGCAGACCTCGCGACCGTCGGCGATGGAGCGGGCTTCGATGAAGGGCAGGGCATCGTCGCGCCAGAATCGCGGGGCTTTGTCTGTATCTTTGGCGACGGTGTGCTTCATCTCGGTGTCCTCGACGGTTCAGCTTTGGAGTGTATTAGCTCTCGCCAGCAAAGGCTCGTTGCAGCGTGGCGATGTCGAGTTTTTTCATTTGTAGCATCGCTGCCATGGCGCGCTGGGATTTGGCTGTGTCGGGGTCTTTCATCATGTCCATCAGAGCGAGCGGCACGATTTGCCACGACACGCCGAATTTATCCTTCAGCCAGCCGCATTGCTGGGCTTCAACGGGACCGCCCGCAGACAGGCGCCCCCAGAAGTGGTCGACTTCTTCCTGAGTGTGGCAATTGACCTGGAATAAGATCGCCTCATTGAACTTGAACACCGGGCCACCGTTAAGGCCTGTGAAGCTCTGCCCATCGAGCTCGAAACTGACGGTCATCACCGAGCCTTCCGGCCGGCCATGGATTTCCTGACCGGCCTTGCCGTAATGGGTGATGCCGGTGATTTTTGAATGATCGAAGATCGCGCAGTAAAACTTCGCGGCTTCCTCGGCCTGATCGTCGAACCACAGGCAAGGCGTGAGTTTCTGAACGCGGTGCATGGCGGTGCTCCTCTGCGGGTTAATCACTCGGGATTATCAGCGTAGTCAGCCTGTGGTGGTCCGGTTGTGCCATAGATCGACAAATCGTGAGAATTCCCCTCAACCCGTTTAGAGCGAATGGGCAGCGACCGGTGGTCGATGAACATGGCTTGTGGGTCAAATTGCGCTTAGCTGTAGGGATAACCCTGTGGCGAGGGGGCTTGCCCCCGTTGGACTGCGAAGCTGTCCTGAAACCTGCAATCTCTTTCTGCCAAGCACACCGTATGCACTGGATTTGCGACTGCTTCGCAGCCGAACGGGGGCAAGCCCCCTCGCCACGAGGCGCCCCTTCAGAACACCGTGAGTCTGAGGAAAACCGCAATGCTGACCCTTAATATCAATGGCAAGGACCAGGAACTGGATGTCCCCGCGGACATGCCGTTGCTCTGGGTGCTGCGCGATGTTGCGCACCTGACGGGCACCAAATTCGGTTGCGGCATGGCCCAGTGTGGCGCTTGCACCGTACACGTCGACGGCGCGCCGCTGCGCTCCTGCATCACACCCGCCACGGCGGTGGCCCACGGGCAGAAAATTCTCACCATCGAGGGCTTGTCCGCCGATGGCTCGCACCCGGTCCAGCAAGCCTGGGCCGAACTCGATGTGGTCCAGTGCGGTTATTGCCAGTCGGGGCAGATCATGTCGGCGGCAGCCTTGCTGGCGAAGATTCCCAAGCCCACCGACAGTGACATCGACCAGGCGCTGTCTGGCAACATTTGCCGCTGCGGCACCTACCCAAGAATCCGCGCAGCGGTCAAACGCGCCGCCGAAATCGGTTGATACCACGTCGAAGGGAGCGGACCCATGAACAGAATCAACCCTGTCTCGCGTCGCGGTTTTCTCAAGGGCAGTGCGGTGTTGGGCGGCGGTCTGGTGGTGGCGTTTGTCATCCCGGGTGCCAATCGCTTTGCCGTTGGGGCCGAGAATCAAGGAAACGTCTTCGCGCCCAATGCGTTTTTACGCATTGGCAACGACAACAGCATCACTGTGCTGCTCGGTCATTCGGAAATGGGCCAGGGCATCTGGACCGGCCTGACCATGTTGATCGCCGAAGAGCTGGACGCCGACTGGTCGAAAATCCGCGTCGAGCATGCGCCAGCCTCGGCGGCCGATTATGGCCTGCCGGCGTTTGGCGGGATGCAGATCACCGGCGGCTCGACGTCGACCTGGATGGAGTTCGATCGCTATCGCCAAGCCGGAGCGGCGGCGCGCTTGATGCTGATCGAGGCAGCGGCCAAGCGATTCGACGTGGCGCCTTCGCAGATTCGCACCGAATCGGGCGTGGTCATCGCCGGCGACAAACGTGCCACTTACGGCGAATTGGCGGATGACGCCGCCAAGTTACCGGTGCCGGATCCGGCCTTGATCAAGTTCAAGGAAGCCAAAGACTGGAAGGTTATAGGCAAGCCCACCAAGCGCCTCGACACCCCGGAGAAAATCACCGGGCAGGCCAAGTTCGGCATGGACGTGCAATTCGATGGGCTGATGACGGCGATGGTCGCTCGCCCACCGGTGTTCGGTGGCAGCGTCAAATCCTTCGAAGGCGCCGAGGCACTGGCGGTGCCGGGCGTGCACAAAGTGGTGCAGGTGCCCACGGGTGTCGCAGTGATTGCCGATCATTATTGGGCGGCGAAGCTGGGGCGCGATGCGCTGAAGGTCGAATGGGACCTGGGGCCGAACGCCGGGCTCGACAGTCAACAACTGCTGGAAAGCTTCCGTAAACTCGCCGCCACCCCCGGCACTTCCGCCAGTAAGGCCGGGGATGCGACGGCGACGCTAGGCAAAGCAGCGAAGACAATTGAAGCCGAATACAGCGTGCCATACCTGGCCCACGCGCCGATGGAACCGCTCAACTGCACGGTGAAAATCTCCAAGGATAAATGCGAAATCTGGACCGGTACGCAGTTTCAGACGCTGGATCAGATGATCGCGGGGAAGATCACCGGGCTCAAACCCGAACAGGTCGAGATCCACACCCAATTCCTCGGCGGCGGCTTCGGGCGACGGGCCAATCCGACCTCGGATTTTGTCAGCGAAGCTGTGTACGTCGCCAAGGCAGCGGGCGGGCCGGTGAAAACCGTCTGGGCCCGAGAGGATGACATTCGTGGCGGTTATTACCGTTCGGCGTTCTTGCATCAGGCGCGCATCGGGCTGGGTGCCGACGGTATGCCGATGGCCTGGATGCATGTGCTGGTCGGGCAGTCGATCCTGACGGGCACCTCGTTTGCGGCGACCATGGTCAAGGATGGCGTCGACAAAACCTCCGTCGAAGGCGTGGCCGACAGTCCTTATCTTGTGGGGCTGGCCAACCACCAGGTCGAACTGCATTCACCGCAAACCGGCATCAGCGTGCTGTGGCTGCGCTCGGTGGGGCACACCCACACGGCATTTGTCATGGAGTCGTTGATCGATGAACTGGCAGACGCGGCCGGCAAGGATCCGGTGGAATACCGACGCGCCTTGCTCAAGGCGCATCCGCGGCATCTGGGCGTGCTGAATCTGGCGGTGGAGAAAGCCAACTGGAAAGCACCCTTGCCGGACGGCCACGCATTGGGTGTGGCGGTGCATGAGTCTTTCGGCAGTTATGTTGCCCAGGTGGCCGAGGTGTCGCAGGACAATCTGGCGATTCGCGTGCACCGGGTAGTGTGCGCCGTGGATTGCGGCATTGCGGTCAACCCGCAGGGGATCGCCGCGCAGATGGAATCGGGCATCACCTTCGGTCTCGGATTTACCTTGCACAGCAAACTGACGTTCAAGAACGGTCAGGTGGAGCAGTCCAATTATCACGACTATCAGGTCCTGCGCCTGAACGAGATGCCGGTGGTCGAGGTGCATATCGTCCCCAGCAGCGACAAGCCCGGTGGCATCGGCGAGGTCGGCGTACCGCCCGTGGCGCCGGCAGTGGCGAACGCGGTGTTTGCCCTGACCGGGCAGCGTCTGCGGGAACTGCCGTTGCAACTGTCGGGGGTGTGAGATGAGACGACATATATTTTGGGGTGCGGTGATGCTGATCGGCCTGGGTGGCTATGCCTCGGACCTGTTCGCTGATGATAAAGAGGCGGTGAAGGCGTTCGATACGGTGCAGAAAGTGTTCCAGAGCCCGCGTTGTCAGAACTGTCATATTCCCGGCGATTCGCCGCTGCAGTTCGACGCCGGTATTCCTCACGCAATGAATGTGGTTCGCGGCCTGGACGGTAAGGGCGCAGCCGGTTTGCCGTGTGCCAGTTGTCATGCCGAACGCAATCCGCCGGCCAGTTATGGCCCCAACTCACCACCCGGAGCACCGCATTGGAGCCTGCCGCCGGCCGCCCACAAAATGGCCTGGATCGGTCTACCGGCCGATAAGTTGTGCGCGATGATCAAGGACCGTTCCAGCAATGGCGATCGTGATTTTGCGGCGCTGATCAAGCACGTCAGCGACGATAAGCTGGTGCTTTGGGGCTGGAATCCAGGTGAGGGGCGGGCGCCGGTGCCAGTGCCCCACGATATCTTCGTCACCCAGTTCAAACTCTGGGCCGATGCAGGAGGGCCGTGTCCGGTGGCAGGTAGCTGACCAGCGGCGCGTTTATAGGGAGTCATACCGGGTATTAGCGACTCTAACGTTCATATCCATCAAGGAGTGAGTGATGTTAACCCCAGGCAAACCGGTCAAGCCCGGCGCTGGCGCAGACACGCGTGCGCCGAACGTCCTCGACAGCCCAGTGCAGGATCGCGATGTACTGCGCGACTTGGCGCGAAAGGCCGAGCAAGAGCTGATGGGTGTGCAGATGGCGAGCATGGATGAACTGACGCTGCTCCCCAATCGTCATGGCTTCGAGGCTTTGGCCCAGTTAGGGCTGGAGGCCTGTCAACAGTTGGGCAAACCCGCGACGCTGCTGTTTTTCGACCTTGATGACTTTAAGCACATCAATCAGCTGTACGGCCGCGCGGAGGGTGACAACGCCCTGAAAACCTTCGCCGATGTGCTACGCATCGCCTTTCGTGAAAGCGATGTGATCGGCCGGCTCGGCAGCGATGAGTTTGCTGCCTTGTTGACCGGCGCCGACGCCGTGGAAATTGCCGCGATCAGAGCGCGCCTCGAAGAAATACTCGATGAACGCAATGCCACGGTGCATCGTGGCTATGACATTCGTTTCTGCATCGGGCAGATCGAGTTTGATCCTCGGCTACACCAGACAGCGGAAGGCTTGTTGGCCTTGGTCGATGAGGCGATGCGCGACGCCGGTCATTGTTGAATGGCGCCTTGCAAGACCGCTGCAACGTGCCCGGATCATTTGGCGAACAACCGAATAGCCAGCGCGCACAACCGATCCAGCAGTTGTTTGCGCGGTGTTTGACACAAATCGACGACTGAACACCATCCCCTGTGGGAGCGGGCTTGCTCGCGAAGGCGGTGTTTGGCCTACAGAAAGTGTCGACTGGCACACCGCTTTCGCGAGCAAGCCCGCTCCCACATTTGACCGCATCAAGCCTGGAATTGAAGGCATAAAAAAACCCGCCTGAAGAGGCGGGTTTTTTCATGGCTAACCGAAGATCACTCTTCGATGTTGCCCATGGCGGTGGTGTTGAAGCCGCCGTCTACGTACATGATTTCGCCGCTGATACCGGACGCCAGGTCCGAGCACAGGAAGGCGCCGGCGTTGCCGACTTCGTCGATGGTGACGTTACGACGCAGCGGGGTTTGCGCTTCGTTGGCTGCCAGCATCTTGCGGAAGTTCTTGATGCCGGAAGCGGCGAGGGTGCGGATCGGGCCAGCCGATACGCAGTTCACGCGGGTGCCATCCGGGCCCAGGGAGCCGGCCAGGTAACGTACACCAGCTTCCAAGGAAGCCTTGGCCATGCCCATTACGTTGTAGTTCGGCATGGTGCGCTCGGCGCCCAGGTACGACAGGGTCAGCAGGCTGCCATTGCGGCCTTTCATCATTTCGCGGCCAGCCTTGGCCAGTGCCACGAAGCTG
Source organism: Pseudomonas sp. QTF5 (assembly GCF_000512695.2). Taxonomy (GTDB): domain Bacteria; phylum Pseudomonadota; class Gammaproteobacteria; order Pseudomonadales; family Pseudomonadaceae; genus Aquipseudomonas. The sequence continues at coordinate 29,125 of NZ_AZRW02000019.1, forward strand.
TAGGCGCTGATGTCGTGAGCGATGCGGAAACCTTCACGGGTGGTGGCTTCGGTGAAGTCGCCGTCCAGTTGGTCGCCCGGGGCGAAGCCGACGGAGTGCACGATGCAGTCCAGGCCGTCCCACTTCTTGCTCAGTGCTTCGAAGACCTTGGCGATTTCTTCATCGCTGGCCACGTCGCACGGGAAGCACAGCTCCGGGCTCGAGCCCCAGCCTTGTGCGAATTCTTCGACACGGCCCTTGAGTTTGTCGTTCTGATAAGTGAAGGCAAGTTCAGCGCCCTCGCGATGCATGGCGGCAGCGATGCCGGATGCGATGGACAGCTTGCTGGCGACACCGACGATCAGTACGCGCTTACCGGCGAGAAAACCCATGTGTTGCTCCTCTTTTCAGGTTATTGCGCAGTGGCTGGTGCCAGAAAAGCGGCTTCCAGCAACTGCTGTGTATACGGATGTTTGGGGGCGGCAAAGATACTTTGCGCGTCTCCCTGTTCGACCACTTGGCCATGCTTGACCACCATCAGCTGGTGGCTCAGCGCTTTGACGACAGCCAGGTCATGGCTGATAAACAAATACGTCAGGTTGTACTTGGTTTGCAGTGAACGTAGCAGCTCCACCACTTGGCGTTGCACGGTGCGGTCGAGGGCCGAAGTCGGCTCGTCCAGCAGAATCAACGCCGGTTTTAGCACTAATGCCCGGGCAATGGCGATTCTCTGCCGTTGCCCACCGGAAAATTCGTGGGGGTAGCGGTGCCGGGTTTCCGGGTCCAGACCTACCTCCTTGAGTGCCGCAATAATCGCTTGTTCCTGTTCAGCCTCAGTGCCCATCTTGTGGATCCGCAGGCCTTCGCCAACGATCTGGCTCACGCACATCCGTGGGCTCAGGCTGCCGAAGGGGTCCTGGAACACCACCTGCATTTCCCGCCGTAGCGGTCGAATCTCTTGCTGCGTCAGGCAGTCTAGTTGCTTGTCTTCAAAACGGATGGCGCCTTTGCTACCGATCAGCCGCAAAATCGCCAGACCGAGCGTCGACTTGCCGGAACCGCTTTCTCCCACAATCCCCAAGGTCTGGCCCTGAGGCAGGCTGAAATTGATGCCGTCGACCGCTTTGATATGGTCCACGGTCTTTTTCAGAAAGCCTTTCTTGATCGGGAACCAGACTTTCAGGTCCTCGACCTGCAGCAAGGGCGGGCCAATCACATTGGTCGCCGGCTTGCCGCTGGGCTCCGCTGCCAGCAGTTCCCGCGTGTACGGATGCTGCGGCGCGCGGAACAATTCTTCGCACGATGCCTGTTCGACGATGCAACCGCGCTGCATGACACATACGCGATGCGCAATTCTTCGCACAAGGTTCAAGTCATGACTGATCAGTAACAACGCCATGCCCAGACGGGCCTGCAATTCCTTGAGCAGTTCGAGAATTTTCAGTTGAACGGTCACGTCCAGCGCCGTGGTCGGTTCGTCGGCGATCAGCAGTTCCGGCTCATTGGCCAGGGCCATGGCGATCATTACCCGCTGGCGCTGGCCACCGGACAACTCGTGGGGCAGGGCCTTGAGACGCTTCTGCGGTTCGGGGATGCCGACCATTTCCAGCAGTTCCAGCGTGCGTTTGGTTGCGATTTTGCCGGTCAGGCCTTTGTGGATGCCCAACACCTCGTTGATCTGCTTCTCGATCGAATGCAGTGGATTGAGCGAGGTCATCGGTTCTTGAAAGATCATCGCAATCCGGTTGCCGCGGATGTGGCGGATGGTTTTCTCTTTCAGGCCCAGCAGGTTCTGGTCGGAATAAGTGATGGTGCCGGACGGATGTCGGGCCAGCGGGTAGGGCAGCAGGCGCAGGATCGAGTGGGCGGTCACCGATTTGCCGGAGCCGCTTTCGCCCACCAGCGCCAGGGTTTCGCCACGCTTGATGTCGAAGCTGACGCCCTCGACCACCCGCTGAACGCGTTCACCGACGACAAATTCGACGGCCAGGTCGCGCACTTCGATCAGATTGTCCTGATTCATTTCACTTCCTCGGGTCGAAGGCATCGCGAGCGGACTCGCCGATGAACACCAGCAGGCTCAACATCAGCGCCAGCACCGCAAATGCGCTCATACCGAGCCACGGGGCTTGCAGGTTGGATTTACCCTGAGCCACCAGCTCACCCAGGGACGGCGCGCCCGGCGGCAGGCCGAAGCCGAGGAAATCCAGGGCGGTCAGGGTGCCGATGGCGCCGGTCAGGATGAACGGCATGAAGGTCATGGTCGAGACCATGGCGTTGGGCAGAATGTGGCGGAACATGATCGCACCATTGCGCATGCCCAGCGCCCGCGCCGCGCGCACGTATTCCAGATTCCGACCGCGCAGGAACTCGGCGCGCACCACATCCACCAGGCTCATCCACGAGAACAGCAGCATGATCCCCAGCAGCCACCAGAAGTTCGGCTGCACGAAGCTGGCGAGGATGATCAGCAAGTACAGCACTGGCAGCCCGGACCAGATCTCCAGAAAACGCTGCCCGGCCAGATCGACCCAGCCGCCATAAAAACCCTGCAAGGCCCCGGCGATCACGCCGATGATCGAGCTGAGAATGGTCAGCGTCAAAGCAAACAGCACCGAAATCCGGAAGCCATAAATCACCCGGGCCAGCACATCGCGGCCCTGATCGTCGGTGCCCAACAGGTTATCGGCCGAAGGCGGCGCGGGGGCCGGGACTTTCAGGTCGTAGTTGATGCTCTGGTAGCTGTAGGGAATCGGTGCCCACACCACCCAGGCATCCTTGGCCTTGAGCAGTTCGCGGATGTACGGGCTCTTGTAGTTGGCTTCCAGCGGGAATTCGCCGCCGAACGCGGTTTCCGGGTAGCGCTTGAGTGCCGGGAAGTACCAGGCGTTGTCGTAGTGCACCACCAGCGGTTTGTCGTTGGCGATCAGCTCGGCACCGAGGCTTGCGCCGAACAGAATCAGAAACAGCCATAGCGACCACCAGCCACGCTTGTTGGCCTTGAACAGTTCGAAACGTCGGCGATTGAGAGGGGATAAGTTCATCTCAATGCTCCCGGCTTTCGAAGTCGATGCGCGGATCGACAAAGGTGTAGGTGAGGTCGCCGATCAGCTTCACCACCAGCCCCAGCAAGGTGAAGATGAATAGCGTGCCGAAGACGATCGGGTAGTCGCGGTTGATCGCTGCTTCAAAGCTCATCAGACCGAGACCGTCGAGGGAGAAAATCACTTCCACCAGCAACGAGCCGGTGAAAAAGATCCCGATGAATGCCGATGGGAAACCGGCGATCACCAACAGCATGGCGTTGCGAAACACATGGCCGTAGAGCACGCGGTGGCGAGTCAGGCCCTTGGCCTTGGCGGTGACCACATACTGTTTGTTGATTTCGTCGAGGAAGCTGTTCTTGGTCAGCAGCGTCATGGTCGCGAAGTTGCCGATCACCAATGCGGTTACCGGCAGTGCCAGGTGCCAGAAATAATCGAGGATCTTGCCGCCGGTGCTGAGCTCGTCGAAGTTGTTCGAGGTCAGGCCCCGTAGCGGGAACCAATCGAAATAGCTGCCGCCGGCGAACACCACAATCAGCAGGATGGCGAACAAGAACGCCGGGATCGCGTAACCGACGATGATCGCCGAACTGGTCCAGACGTCGAAATGGCTGCCGTGTCGCGTCGCCTTGGCGATCCCCAGCGGGATCGACACCAGGTACATGATCAGCGTGCTCCACAGCCCCAGGGAAATCGACACCGGCATCTTTTCCTTGATCAGGTCGATGACCTTGGCGTCGCGGAAGAAGCTGTCGCCGAAATCCAGGGTGGCGTAGTTCTTGATCATGATCCACAAGCGTTCCGGCGCCGATTTGTCGAAGCCGTACATGTGCTCGATTTCCTTGACCAGCGCCGGGTCCAGGCCCTGGGCGCCGCGATAGGCCGACCCGGCCACCGACACTTCGGCACCACCGCCGGCAATGCGGCTGGTGGCGCCTTCGAAGCCTTCGAGCTTGGCGATCATCTGTTCCACCGGCCCACCGGGGGCGGCCTGGATGATCACGAAGTTGATCAGCAAAATGCCGAACAGGGTCGGGATGATCAGCAGCAGCCGCCGAAAAATATACGCCAGCATCTGATTACTCCGTGCCCGCAGGGTCGGCTTGCAGTTTGGTTTCGACTTCTATCGGCAGTGCCGCGTTGGGCTTGGCCCACCAGGTATTGATGCCGATGTCATATTTGGGCGAAACCTTCGGGTGGCCGATGTGGTTCCAGTACGCCACGCGCCAGGTCTTGATGTGCCAATTGGGGATCACGTAATAGCCCCATTGCAGCACCCGGTCCAGCGCCCGGGCATGGGCCACCAGGCTTTGGCGCGAATCGGCGTTGATCAGTTGCTCGACCAGTTGGTCCACCACCGGGTCTTTCAAGCCCATGGAGTTGCGGCTGCCGGGTTTGTCGGCGGCGGCGGTCATCCAGTACTCGCGCTGTTCGTTACCCGGCGAGTTCGACTGCGGGAAGCTGCCGACGACCATGTCGAAGTCCCGGGAGCGCACGCGGTTGATGTATTGCGAGACGTCGACCCGACGGATCACCAGATCAATGCCCAAATCACTGAGGTTACGCTTGAACGGCAGCAGTATCCGCTCGAACTCGGTCTGGGCCAGCAGAAATTCGATGGTCACCGGTTTGCCGTTGGCGTCGACCATTTTGTCGTCGACGATCCGCCAGCCGGCCTCTTGCAGCAATTGCCAGGCCTGGCGCTGCTGGACGCGGATCATGCCGCTGGCGTCGGTCACCGGGTTCTGGAACGCCTCGCTGAACACTTGCTCGGGAATCTTGCCGCGGAACGGGTCGAGGATCGCCAGTTGATCGGCGTCCGGCAGGCCGGTGGCGGCCATTTCCGAGTTTTCGAAGTAACTGCGGGTGCGCGCGTAGGCGCCGTTGAACAGTTGCTTGTTGGTCCATTCGAAGTCCAGCAACAGGGTTAGTGCCTGGCGCACACGCACATCCTGAAACATCGGGCGGCGCAGGTTGAACACGAAGCCTTGCATGCCGGTGGGGTTGCCGTTCGGGATTTCTTCCTTGATCAGGCGACCTTCAGTCACCGCCGGAATGTTGTAGGCCTTGGCCCAGTTTTTCGCGGCCGATTCCAGCCAGTAGTCGAACTGACCGGCCTTGAGCGCTTCCAGCGCGACGGTGTTGTCGCGGTAGTAGTCGGTGGTCAGCACGTCGAAGTTGTAGAAGCCGCGATTGACCGGCAGCTCCTTGCCCCAGTAATCCTTGACCCGCTCATAGCGTACCGAACGTCCGGCCTTCACTTCGCTGACTTTGTACGGGCCATTGCCCAGCGGCAATTCCAGGTTGCCCTTGTTGAAGTCGCGGGTAGCCCACCAATGCTTGGGCAGCACCGGCAACTGGCCGAGGATCAGCGGCAGTTCGCGATTGTTGTTGTGCTTGAACTTGAACAGCACTTTGAGCGGGTCTTCGGCGACCACTTCTTCCACGTCGCTGTAATAGCCGCGGTAGAGCGGGGCGCCGTCCTTGATCAGGGTCTGGAAGCTGAATACCACGTCTTCGGCACGCACCGGGTGACCATCGTGGAAGCGTGCTTCGGGACGCAGGTAAAAGCGCACCCAGCTGTTGTCCGGGGCTTTTTCGATTTTGCCGGCGATCAGGCCATATTGAGTGAACGGCTCATCCAGACCCTGTTTGGCCAGGGTGTCGTAGATCATGCTGATGTCGTCGGCCGGCACGCCTTTGTTGATGAACGGGTTGAGGCTGTCGAAGCCACCGAAGCCGGCCTGACGGAAGATCCCGCCCTTGGGCGCGTCGGGGTTTACGTAATCGAAATGTTTGAAATCGGTCGGGTATTTCGGCGGTTCGTTGTACAGGGTCAGGGCATGTTGCGGGGCGGCGCAGGCCAGCCCAGCGAACAACAGACCGCTGGCCTGCAAGAGCAGGGCACGTACGGGTTTCATCGATCTTTCTCCGAAGATTTCAGCCACCACGCGCTCAGGCCCAGGGTGTAGGGCGGCGTAGTGACAAAAGCGAACCGGTTGCGGTAGGCCAGACGGTGATAATTGAGGTACCAGTTGGGAATGATGTAGTGCTGCCACAGCAGCACCCGGTCGAGCGCCTTGCCGGCGGCGACTTGAGCATCACGGGTCTGGGCGGCGAGCAGTCGTTCGAGTAAATGGTCGACCACCGGGTTGGCGATGCCGGCGTAGTTTTTGCTGCCCTTGACCCCGACCTGGCTGGAATGGAAGTACTGCCATTGTTCCAGGCCCGGGCTGAGGGTCTGGTTGAGGGTCATCAGGATCATGTCGAAATCGAACTGATCGAGGCGTTGTTTGTATTGGGCGCGATCGACCGTGCGCAGCCGTGCGTCGATGCCGATACTGCCGAGGTTCTCGACGTAAGGCTGAAGGATGCGTTCCAGGTTCGGGTTGACCAGCAGAATCTCGAAGCGCAACGGTTGGCCGATGCTGTTTTGTAGCCGCTGACCGTTGAGCTTCCAGCCGGCCTCGGTGAGCAGGTTCAAGGCTTTGCGCATGGTTTCCCGCGGAATGCCGCGGCCTTCGGTCTGCGGCAGGCTGAACGGCTCGGTGAGCAGCTTGGCGGGCAACTGATCGCGATAGGGCTTGAGCAGCAGCCATTCATGACCGACCGGTAGCCCGGTGGTGGAGAACTCGCTGTTGGGGTAATAGCTCATGGCGCGCTTGTAGGCGCCGCTGAACAGCGTGCGGTTGGTCCACTCGAAGTCGAACATCAGCCCCAGCGCTTCGCGGACCTTGGCCTCGGCGAAAGCTGGCCGCCGGGTATTCATGAACAGGCCCTGGCTCTGGGTCGGGATCTGATGCGCGATTTGCGCCTTGATCACATCGCCGCGGCGCACGGCGGGGAAGTTGTAACCGTTGGCCCAGTTCTTCGCCTGGTGTTCGATGTAGATGTCGAACTCACCGGCCTTGAACGCTTCGAAGGCCACGTCGCTGTCACGATAGAACTCGACTTCCATGCGATCGAAGTTGTACTTGCCGCGATTGACCGGCAGGTCCTTGCCCCAGTAATCCTTGACCCGTTCGAAGACGATCTGCCGCCCGGGCGTTACCGAGGTGATGCGATACGGCCCGCTGCCCAATGGCGGCTCGAAGGTGGTGGCTTTGAAATCGCGACCTTCCCAGTAATGTTGGGGCAACACCGGCAACTCGCCCAGGCGCAGGATCAGCAGCGGATTGCCGGCGCGTTTGAAGACGAAACGGATGCGCCGTGGGTTGAGGATATCCACCCGCGACACTTCCTGAAGGTTGGTGCGGTATTGCGGGTGACCTTCCTTGAGCAGCAAACGGTAAGAGAATGCCACGTCATAAGCGGTGATCGGCGTGCCATCGTGGAAACGCGCTTCGGGACGCAGGTTGAACACCACCCAGCTGCGGTCTTCGCTGTATTCCACCGATTGGGCGATCAGGCCATAACTGGAGGTCGGCTCATCGCCGGACGGCGCGTATTGGCCGGTGCCGACCATCAGCGGTTCATTGAGTTCGTTAATGCCGTATTGCAGAAAGTTGCCGGTGGAAACCGGGCTCGAGCCTTTGAATGTGTAAGGGTTGAGCGTGTCGAAGGTGCCAAACGCCATCACCCGCAACGTACCGCCCTTGGGCGCTTGCGGGTTGACCCAGTCGAAGTGGGTAAATCTGGCCGGGTACTTGAGCGTGCCGAACTGCGCATAACCATGGCTTTCGCTGATCGTCGCGCTTGCGGGGGAGCTCAAGGCCAGGCTGATCAGGAGCAGGAGGAGGGGACGCTTCAAGTCAGAGATCCGATCCAGGCGGCTTGGGCTTTGTGGGCCGTACAGTAACAGCTTGTATCGACAGGAAAAAGACGGGGGGGTAATGCGTGGTTAATTGTGCAGGTGAAGGTCCGGCGGATCGCAGAACCTGTGGCGAGGGAGCTTGCTCCCGCTCGGCTGCGAAGCAGTTGTAAACCGAAATACGTGGTGTATCAGAAATAACCGGGTTTCAGGTTTTGGGGCTGCTTCGCAACCCAGCGGGAGCAAGCTCCCTCGCCACAAAAAGCCCCCATTGCCTGAACCAGCTTAATTCGGCGAAGCCACCGTCAGCATCTGCCCCGGCTTCAGCGCCTGGCCAACCCGGGGGTTCCAGCGCTTGAGGTGCTGCATTTCAACGTTGAAGCGTTTGGCGACCATGTACAGCGAGTCGCCTTGTTTGACCTTGTACTGGGTCTGCGTCTTGTTGGTTACCTTGCCGCTCGTTTTGCTGTTCGCCGCGACCACGGTGTTGACGCGCCCGGATTTACGCTTGGTGGTGTCCTGCATCACCAGGGTCTGGCCGACTTTGAGATCCTTGCCGGTCAGCTTGTTCCAGCGCTGCAGATCCTTGATGTCGACCTTGTTGGCCTTGGCGATAGTGCCCAGATTGTCACCGCGTTTGACCCGGTAGGCGCGCTTGAGGCTGGCGATTTCGCTGTCGTCTGCCCCTTCGAATACTGGTTTGAGCGATCGCTGACTGATCAGCTCGTCAGGGCGCATGGTCGACAGGCTGGCGGTCAGCAGTTGCGCCTTGGACGTTGGCACCAACAGATGCTGGGGGCCGTCGATGGTGGTGCGCTGCTTGAAGGCCGGGTTGAGCTGGAACAGTTCGTCTTCGTCGATGTTGGCCACCGCGGCAACCTTGGACAGGTCCATGCGCTGGTTGATTTCGACAACCTGGAAGTACGGTTCGTTGGCGATCGGGTTGAGGTTCACGCCATAGGCTTCAGGCGCCAATACCACTTGCGACAGGGCCAGCAACTTCGGCACATAGGCCTGGGTTTCCGCTGGCAGCGGCAGGTTCCAGTAGTCGGTCGGCAGGCCGAGTCGTTCGTTGCGCTCGATGGCCCGGCTGACCGTGCCTTCGCCGGCGTTGTAGGCCGCCAGGGCCAGCAGCCAGTCACCGTTGAACATGTCGTGCAGGCGGGTCAGGTAATCCATGGCCGCAGTGGTCGAGGCGGTGATGTCGCGACGGCCATCGTAGAAGCGGGTCTGACGCAGGTTGAAGTAACGCCCGGTGGAAGGAATGAATTGCCAAAGACCCACCGCGTTGGCCCGGGAATAGGCCATTGGGTTGTAGGCGCTTTCAATCACCGGCAACAGCGCCAGTTCCAGCGGCATGTTGCGTTCTTCAAGGCGTTCGACGATGTAGTGAATGTAGAGGCTGCCGCGTTCTCCGGCGTTTTCGAGGAAGGACGGGTTACTGGCGAACCACAGGCGCTGTTGCTCGATGCGCGGGTTGACGCCCAGGTTGTCCTGCAACTGGAAGCCTTGGCGCATGCGCTCCCAGACGTCCTGTGGTATTTGCGGTGTTGGTTTTTCGCTGAGCCAGATGGGCTTTTGCTTGGCTCGCGCGGCGATATTCGGAGTGTGTGTCGCTTCAGTCTGCGGCACATGGCTGGAACAGCCCGCCAAAGTGGCGGACACAGCCACCGCGATGGCTTGAGCCAAGCGGGTCAATGCGTCTGAATTGATGGCTTTACGAATAGGTGACGACATTGGCTGGAAGTAAGTTCCGGGCAAAAATGTCGGGCGATTCTAGAAAGCGCACCCCTTGCGGTCAACCATCCGGAATTTTTGTACCATCGGGCAGGCCGCTTAGAACGTATCTTTCCACGCTCGCAGTGCAGCAAAAACCGCACTCGGAGCCCGGTTATCGGTTCCGTTCCGTTCGTCCACTTTTTCTTTAACGGATGTTTCGCCGGTACGCAAAAACGGATTGGTGAGCTTTTCCAGTGCCAGCGTCGAAGGCAACGTCATGATTGCGGCTTCGCGTTGCCGGGTGACTTTGGCCAGTCGTTCGAGGGTATCGGGGTTGCCCGGTTCGACCGCTGCGGCGAACTTCAGATTGCTCAGGGTGTACTCGTGGGTGCAGTAGACCAGCGTGTCTTCGGGCAGCGCCGCGAGGCGGCTCAGCGAGTGATGCATTTGCTCGGGCGTGCCTTCGAATAACCGTCCGCAACCGGCGGCGAACAGGGTGTCGCCGCAAAACAAATGGCCCTGGTGATAAAAGGCGATGTGCCCGAGGGTATGGCCCGGCACTGCGAGAACGTCGAAGTCCCAGCTCAGTACGCTGATACGGTCATTGTCCTTGAGTGCCACGTCCCGCGCCGGGATGCTTTCGCTGGCCGGGCCGTAGACTGTCGCGTCTGTCGCTTTTTTCAGCCGCTCGACGCCGCCGACATGGTCATGATGGTGATGAGTGATCAGAATATCGCTTAACACCCAGCCCGGGTGCGCCGCAAGCCACGCTTGTACTGGTGCGGCATCGCCCGGATCGACCACGGCGCAGCGCTGGGTGCTGTGGTCTTGTAACAACCAGATGTAGTTGTCGGTGAAGGCAGGCAGGGCACTGATCTGTATCATCGTCGGATTCGCCAAGCGGAAAACATTGGCGCATCTTAGAACTTCCTGGCGCGTTGGAGAATGCAATGACCGATAAAGCGTTCGCTCAGGCCGATCCTGAGTGGCTGACATTGATCAGCGCGGCCCGTGAATGGCTGTCCGGGCCCATCGGGCAATTTCTGCTGGACGAAGAACGCCGCATGCTCGAAGACGAGTTGGGGCGCTTCTTCGGCGGCTACCTGGTGCATTACGGCCCTTCGGCGCAAACACCGCCGTCGGCGCCGCAGGTTCAGCGCAATGTGCGGCTCGGTGCGCCGTTGCCGGGGGTCGAGATCGTTTGTGAAGAGCAGGCCTGGCCTTTGAGCGAGCACGCCGCCGATGTGGTGGTGTTGCAGCATGGGCTGGATTTCTGCCTGTCGCCCCACGGTTTGCTGCGCGAAGCGGCGAGCAGCGTGCGGCCTGGCGGGCATCTGCTGATTATCGGGATCAATCCCTGGAGCAGCTGGGGCTTGCGTCATGTATTCGCTCACGATGGGCTGCGCAAGGCCCGCTGCATTTCGCCGTCGCGAGTCGCTGACTGGCTGAACCTGCTGGGCTTCGCGCTGGAGAAACGCCGCTTCGGATGCTATCGTCCGCCGCTTGCATCGCCCGCCTGGCAGTCCCGTCTGGCCGGTTGGGAGCGCAAGGCCGGTGACTGGCAATTGTCGGGTGGTGGCTTCTATTTATTGGTCGCGCGCAAGATCGTGGTGGGCCTGCGGCCGGTGCGTCAGGAGCGGCGCGAACCGATGGGCAAGCTGATTCCGTTGCCGATGGCCAAGGTCAATCGTCGTCACCTCGAACCGTAATACACATTTTTATACTCCCGGCCGGGTTCGCCCCGGCCTCGGGCATCGTCGGTCACCGATCGGCGAGCCACCGCATTTTCTGGATAGATTGGCATGAGCGATAGCGTAGAACTCTTCACCGATGGCGCCTGTAAGGGCAACCCTGGCCCCGGCGGCTGGGGCGCGTTGCTGGTGTGCAAAGGCGTTGAAAAAGAACTCTGGGGCGGCGAAGCCAACACCACCAACAACCGCATGGAATTGATGGGCGCCATCCGTGGCCTGGAAGAGCTCAAGCGCTCCTGCGACGTACTGTTGGTGACCGACTCCCAATACGTGATGAAAGGCATCAACGAGTGGATGGCCAACTGGAAGAAGCGCGGCTGGAAAACCGCGGCGAAGGAACCGGTGAAAAACGCCGACCTGTGGAAACTGCTCGACGAGCAGGTCAATCGCCATAACGTCACCTGGAAATGGGTGCGCGGGCACATCGGCCATCACGGCAACGAACGGGCTGACCAACTGGCCAACCGTGGCGTGGATGAAGTGCGCGGGTACAAACAAGCCTAGACCCTTCACTGATCGTTCCCATGCTCTGCGTGGGAACGATCAGTGGGAGCGAGCCTGCTCGCGATGAGCACAACACGGTGTATCTGAAAGACCCCGGCGAGCGTGTTAACATCGCCGCTTTTGCACGATTGACCCGTTGAGAGCTGAGCACTGATGGCCACCAGATCCGTTGTACTCGATACCGAAACCACCGGCATGCCGGTGACCGACGGCCACCGGATTATCGAAATCGGTTGTGTCGAGTTGATCGGTCGGCGCCTGACCGGCCGGCATTTCCACGTTTATCTGCAACCGGATCGCGAGAGTGACGAAGGCGCCATCGGCGTCCACGGCATCACTAACGAATTCCTGGTGGGCAAGCCGCGTTTCACCGAAGTGGCCGATGAGTTTTTCGAGTTCATCAAGGGCGCGCAGCTGATCATCCATAACGCGGCATTCGACGTTGGCTTCATCAACAACGAATTCGCCCTGATGGGCCGGCACGATCGTGCGGACATCACGCAACATTGCTCGATCCTCGACACCCTGATGATGGCTCGGGAGCGTCACCCGGGGCAGCGCAACAGCCTCGACGCCTTGTGCAAGCGCTATGACGTCGACAACTCAGGCCGTGAACTGCACGGCGCCTTGCTCGACTCCGAGATTCTCGCCGACGTTTACTTAACCATGACGGGTGGGCAGACCAGCCTGTCGCTGGCCGGGAATGCATCCGATGGCAATGGTTCAGGTGAAGGCGCGGACAACTCCGCCACGGAGATCCGTCGTCTGCCGGCCGATCGTCAGCCGGCCCGGATCATCCGCGCCAGTGAAGAAGATCTGGCCCAGCACATCGCGCGCCTTGAAGCCATTGCCAAATCCGCCGGCGCTCCGTCGCTGTGGCAGCAATTGGCTGAGGCCAAGGCTCAGGCGTAAATCGCAGATAAAAAGCGAAAGTGCTTTTGTGGCGAGGGAGCTTGCTCCCGCTGAGTCGCGAAGCGGCTCCCTGCGGTCTTCCAGTGACACCGCTCTGCAGGGTTTGCGACTGCTACGCAGCCGAGCGGGAGCGAGCTCCCTCGCCACAAGAGTTCATCTCTACTTCACATTCTCTCGCTTCAGCATGGTGCATCAGCCGACCCGCTTCAGGGCATCCCCCTCGCCACATGCGCTCCAACCCTCTACCCTGAGGTTATTGGCAGGCCACGGTCTGCCGCCTCAGGACACCGAGCCCCCATGTATAAAGATTTGAAATTCCCGGTCCTGATCGTCCACCGCGACATCAAGGCCGACACCGTTGCCGGTGATCGTGTGCGTGGTATTGCGCGGGAACTGGAGCAGGAAGGTTTCAGCATTGTTTCTGCGGTGGATTACACCGAGGGACGTCTGGTCGCCTCGACCCATCATGGCCTCGCCTGCATGTTGATTGCCGCCGAAGACGCCAGCACCCATGCTCATCTTCTGCATAACATGGCCGAGCTGATCCGCCTGGCACGGGTTCGGGCGCCGGACCTGCCGATCTTTGCCCTGGGCGAGCAGGTCACCCTGGAAAATGCCCCGGCCGATGCCATGGCGGAGCTCAATCAGCTGCGCGGCATTCTCTATTTGTTCGAAGACACCGTGCCCTTCCTCGCGCGTCAGGTCGCCCGCGCGGCGCGCAAGTATCTGGATGGTTTGCTGCCACCGTTCTTCAAGGCGCTGGTGCAGCACACCGCCGACTCCAATTATTCCTGGCACACCCCCGGCCATGGTGGTGGCGTGGCGTATCACAAGAGCCCGGTGGGGCAGGCGTTTCACCAGTTCTTCGGGGAAAACACCCTGCGTTCGGATTTGTCGGTGTCGGTACCGGAACTCGGTTCGCTGCTCGATCACACCGGCCCGCTGGCCGAGGCGGAAGCGAGAGCCGCGCGCAATTTCGGCGCCGATCACACCTTTTTCGTGATCAATGGCACCTCGACCGCCAACAAGATCGTCTGGCATTCCATGGTGGCCCGTGATGATCTGGTGCTGGTGGATCGCAACTGCCACAAGTCGGTGCTGCACTCGATCATCATGACCGGCGCGATCCCGTTGTACCTGTGCCCGGAGCGCAATGAGCTGGGGATCATCGGCCCGATTCCGTTGAGCGAATTCAGTCGCGAATCGATCCAGGCCAAGATCGACGCCAGTCCGCTGACCCAGGGCCGTGAGCCCAAGGTCAAGTTGGCGGTGGTGACCAACTCGACTTACGACGGTCTCTGTTACAACGCCGAGCTGATCAAGCAGAGCCTGGGCAACAGCGTCGAGGTGCTGCATTTCGATGAGGCCTGGTACGCCTACGCGGCGTTTCACGAGTTTTTCGCCGGTCGTTACGGCATGGGCACTTCCCGCAGCGAAGACAGCCCGTTGGTGTTCACTACGCACTCCACGCACAAATTACTGGCGGCGTTCAGTCAGGCGTCGATGATTCACGTTCAGGACGGTGGAGCCCGGCAACTGGATCGCGACCGGTTCAACGAAGCATTCATGATGCACATTTCGACCTCGCCGCAGTACAGCATCATCGCTTCGCTGGACGTGGCGTCGGCGATGATGGAAGGGCCGGCAGGTCGTTCGCTGTTGCAGGAAATGTTCGACGAGGCCCTGAGCTTTCGCCGGGCCCTGGCCAATCTGCGCCAGCATATCGCCGCCGATGACTGGTGGTTTTCCATCTGGCAGCCACCCTTGGTGGAACGCATCGAACAGGTGGTCACCGAAGACTGGCTGCTGCAACCTGACGCCGATTGGCACGGCTTTGGCGGCGTGACCGACGACTATGTGCTGCTCGATCCGATCAAGGTCACGCTGGTGATGCCGGGTTTGACTGCGGGCGGTGCCCTGAGCGCGCGGGGGATTCCGGCGGCGGTGGTCAGCAAATTCCTCTGGGAACGTGGGCTGGTCGTGGAAAAGACCGGTCTGTATTCGTTCCTGGTGCTGTTCTCCATGGGCATCACCAAGGGCAAATGGAGCACGCTGCTGACCGAGTTGCTGGAGTTCAAGCGCAGTTACGACGCCAATGTCAGCCTGACCACCTGCCTGCCGTGTGTGGCGCAACCCAATATTGCCCGTTATCAAGGCATGGGCCTGCGCGATCTGTGTGATCAATTGCACACCTGCTATCGCAGCAACGCCACGGCCAAACACCTCAAACGCATGTACACAGTGCTGCCGGAAGTCGCCATGAAGCCGGCTGACGCCTATGATCAATTGGTACGCGGGGAAGTTGAAGCTGTTTCGATCGATGCTCTGGACGGGCGGATCGCAGCGGTAATGCTGGTGCCATACCCGCCGGGGATTCCATTGATCATGCCCGGCGAGCGTTTCACCGAGTCGACCCGTTCGATCATCGATTATCTTAAGTTTGCCCGTACGTTCGACAGTAGCTTCCCCGGATTTGTCGTAGATGTGCATGGCTTGCAACACGAAGACGAGGGCAATGGACGGCATTACACCGTCGATTGCATCAAGGAATGAGGACCTTTCCGAGTATGCAACCAGTCATGAATCCCAAATACCCGGGCCTCTCGGTGCGTGTCGCCGATGAGGGATTTGCGGCTTATATCTGGGGCAGTGATTTCAGTTTTGAAGTCGCCGCCTATGGTGCCGCGCAAATCGGTAAGCCGGTGGCGCAGTGGCCGGTGACGCCGATCACACCGTATCGCAAGTGCTACGGCATCGATCCCGAGGAATTCAGCAGTTTTCGCGATGCCGCTGACAGCGCGATTTTCATGGCCTATCTGGATGATGAACCGGTGGGTCACTTGGTGGTCAGCACCAACTGGAACGGCTTCGCCCATATCGATGAGTTGGCGGTGCATGCTCCGGCGCGTCGCCATGGCGTGGCCAAGGCGTTGCTGGACGTGGCGCAGTTCTGGAGTCGCAAGAAAAAACTGCCGGGCATCATGCTGGAAACCCAGAACAACAACCTGAGCGCCTGTCGACTTTATGAGCGTTGCGGTTACACGGTCGGCGGGATCGATCATCTGCGCTATCGCGGGATCGACCCGAACACCGCCGAGGTGGCACTGTTCTGGTACCGGTTGTTCGATAATCCGCTGGAAAACCCGCTCAGCTCGCCAGCATCGCCACGGCTTGTTCCGTGATGATGTCCAGCAACGCCTGAACCGCCGAAGAGGGCTCGACGCTCTTGAGGCTCAAGGCATAGACGCTGATCGGGACGGCAGGCGCCAGTGGGCAGGCATCGAGCCCGGCCGATTTGGCGCCGAGGGCGGTAAACGGGTCGACGATCGCCAGGCCTTCACCGGCCTCGACCATGCTGCGCATCATTTGATGAGTCTGGACCCGGGTCTGGATGACGGGAGCTGGGCGCAGCGCATGCAGCTTGTTGTCCAGCGCCGGGCTTAACGGATCGTGCCCTTCCAGGCCGACCATCGACTGACCGGCCAGGTCCTGCAGCGAGATGTACTTCTGTTTCGGTTGTAGCCAGCCATGGGGTGCCAGTAGCTGGAGCTTGCCTTGAGCGATGACCTGGCAATGGATATCGGCGTGGTCCGGGTCGTGCAGGCTCAGGCCCAGATCGCTTTCACGCAGCAGCAGGCTTCTGACAATCTCCCGAGTCGGCTGGCTCAGGAGGGTGCAAGGTGCGTCGGGGAGGCGTCGGCGCAGGGCCGCAATGCTATGTGGCAACAGGTGTTGTGCCAAAGGCGGGGTGCAGATGATTCGCAGGGGCGGGGCCAAGTATTGCTTGAGGCTGCTGGCCAGTCGCTGGACCGGCTCAAGGGCTTCGTAGACGTGGGCGATCTCGACCTGCAGCTCCCGCGCCTCGCGTGTGGCTTGCAGGCGACCACGCACGCTGGCAAACAGCATGAAACCCAACTGATCCTCGGCGTCACGCAGTGTGCGTTCGACCTCGGCCACCGGCAGCTGCAGCCATTCGGCGGCGGTGCCCAGATGGCCGGTCTGCAGGAGCGCCTGGATCACTTCGATATGACGTAAACGCATGCGTGAAGTCCATGTTCAGCAGGTGAGGGAGTCAGTCACTGAATCCTAACTCAAGTGCGCGCATATGACTTCTGCTCATAACAGCGGGTTATGAGGCCACGTTCGTTTCAGGTTCGCGAGTGAGGGTGACGCCCGATTGCACCAGCACAAATTCGTTGTCGTCGAGTTTGTTGATCCGGTCGCCAATGGCCAGTTTATAGGTGGTGACAGGCACCGAGCCGGCAAGGCCGTCGTGCGACGGGGTGGATTCCTGGAACTCATGCACGGAATAAACGCGGCCTTCCGCGTCTCTTGCATGGAACTGACCGATGAGTACTGCTGCCATCTGCTTAGAACCTCTGGAGATAAATCACTCAATTTGCGGTTCTGTAGACCGTGGTTGGGCGAGGTAAGTTTTCCTACAGGAAAAAAATAGTCAGGGGCGGCGTTTTTCCGTCGCCCACTGGTTGAATCGTCATTTGATCATCTATAACTAGAAGCTCTTCCCATCGGACAGTCGAGAATCTTCCATGAGCAACGTCTACGAGATCGCCGTTCTGGTCGGCAGCCTGAGAAAAGCATCAATCAACCGCAAGGTCGCGCTGGCGCTGGCCGAACTGGCGCCTGCCAATCTGAAGCTGACTATCATCGAAATCGGTGATTTGCCGCTCTACAACGAAGACATCGATGGCGATTCACCGCCGGCAGCCTACAGTACTTTCCGACAACAAGTGAGCTCATCCGACGCGGTGCTGTTCGTGACTCCGGAATACAACCGTTCGGTGCCAGCGCCGTTGAAGAATGCGATCGATGTGGGTTCGCGCCCCTATGGCAAGAGCGCCTGGAACGGCAAGCCGGGTGCGGTGATCAGCGTTTCACCGGGCGCCGTGGGCGGGTTTGGGGCCAACCATAACGTGCGCCAGTCTATGGTGTTTCTCAATGTGCCGTGCATGCAGCAGCCGGAAGCCTATCTGGGCGGTGCCGGTTCAGCGTTCGACGAGGCGGGCAAGTTGTCAGAGTCGGTCAGGCCGTTCTTGCAGAAATTCATCGATGCGTATGCGCTGTGGGTTGAGCAGCATAAAAAGCTATGACCCGTTTACGTGGCGCTGATTAATTCTTGTGGTCAGCCACAATCCCTGTGGGAGCGGGCTTGCTCGCGAAAGCGGTGTATCAGGAAACATCAATGTTGACTGTTCCGCCGTCTTCTTGAGCAAGCCCGCTCCCACAGGGATCTTCGTGCAATCAGTCGATCTCGTGTGGGTGCGAGCCTGCTCGCGATAGGGCCGGTCCATTCACCACAAAATTCATCCATTACCCGGCACATTCGGCCAAAGATCGGACACCAGAAACAACCGCTCGGCTTCCTCCCAATCTCCTTCGCCATTCTCTGTCAGCCGAACCATCAATTGCGCCGGTGCCAGCGGGTCCAGATCGCTCAGCCACGCATTCAGCCGTTCAGCGTTCCAGGTTTGCTCTTCGGGATAGTGCGCCGGCGCCAGCCAGGCATGGCGGGGCAGGGGTTGCCAGCGACCGAACGGGCGCTGCACGACAAAGTCCGCCCAGTCTTTCTGATGCAGCCAGCTACCGCGCAGATGCTGAGGGTGCGCGCCGCTGGGGGACTCGGACTGTCCCGGCCACGGATAGAGCAGATAGCCGCCCAACCAAAGATGCGCACTGAACTGCTGGATATCCAGCGACGCCAGCACTGCACGGCTTTCCGCCCGCGCGGAAATCGGTAATTGATGCTGGCTCAGGTGCTTCAGTTTACGGTCCAGCCGATCATGACAACCCGGTCCGAGCCACTGCGCGGAGTCATGGCCGTCACCGTTCTGTGGCCCAAGATAGAGCTTGATCGCCAGTTCCAGGTGATGCACGCCATCGCGATCACGCAGCAGCATGTCCAGCTCACCCAAGGTGTGGCCTTCACGGCGGATCGGCATGTTGGCGGCAATCAGTTCGATGCCGGGCGCGTGCCGCACGGCGTATTGCCACAGTCGCTCGTAGTACAGACCCAGCCGCCGGGTTCTGGCCTGGGCCAGCCAGTGCAGCAAATCGTAGCTGTCGCGATCCAGTTGCCTGAGCCAGTGTTCCAGGCGCTCCGGTGCCTGCACCCAGTCGCTGCCGGCCAGCGGATGACGCTGCGGCCACGGGGTGACGCTGAGCATCGGCGGCGCGAGGATGACCCAAGCCAGGTCGCGCACTTCAGGGTGGCGCAACTGGTGGGGTAACTGGAGCAAATCTGGAAATAGGATCATCTTGCGAGCATAGCCCGAAACGCGAGCGCACCGTCGTAGCTGAAAGGGTTTTGTCTACGCCGCGCTTTCGCCCATAATCGTGTTTTTCGCCGTCGCAGGCCCTCCGCGTCCCAATAGGAGCCCCATGGAGCAATTTCGTAATATCGGCATCATCGGTCGCCTGGGCAGTTCTCAGGTGCTGGATACCGTCCGCCGACTGAAACGGTTTCTGCTCGATCGTCACCTGCATGTGATCCTCGAAGACACCATCGCCGAAGTCCTGCCGGGCCATGGCCTGCAAACTTCGTCGCGCAAGATGCTCGGTGAAGTCTGTGACATGGTGATTGTGGTCGGTGGTGATGGCAGCCTGCTGGGCGCCGCCCGGGCGCTGGCCAAGCACAATATTCCGGTGCTCGGCATCAACCGGGGTAGCCTGGGGTTCCTGACCGATATTCGTCCCGATGAGCTGGAAGTCAAAGTCGCCGAAGTGCTCGACGGCCACTATCTGGTGGAAAACCGCTTCCTCCTGCAAGCCGAAGTCCGTCGTCACGCCGAAGCCATCGGCCAAGGCGATGCACTGAACGATGTGGTGCTGCACCCCGGTAAATCGACTCGGATGATCGAGTTCGAGTTGTACATCGACGGCCAGTTCGTCTGCAGCCAGAAGGCCGACGGCCTGATCGTTGCCACGCCGACCGGTTCGACCGCCTACGCCTTGTCGGCAGGCGGCCCGATCATGCATCCCAAGCTCGACGCTATTGTGATTGTGCCGATGTACCCCCATACCTTGTCAGGTAGGCCGATCGTGGTCGATGGCAACAGTGAGCTGAAAATCGTCGTGTCCAAAGATATGCAGATTTACCCGCAAGTCTCCTGTGACGGGCAGAATCACTTCACCTGCGCGCCCGGTGACACCATCACCATCAGCAAAAAAGCGCAGAAGCTGCGGCTGATTCATCCGCTGGACCACAACTACTATGAGGTCTGCCGGACCAAGCTCGGCTGGGGCAGCAAGTTGGGTGGTGGAGGCGACTGATGCTCGATCCCGCGCGTAGCTACGACCTGATCGGTGACGTGCACGGTTGCGCTCTGACCCTTGAGCACTTGCTCGACCGGCTCGGTTACCACAAACAGGCGGGTGTCTGGCGGCATCCGTCGCGCATGGCGGTGTTCCTCGGCGACATCATCGACCGCGGCCCGCGGATTCGCGAGGCGCTGCACATCGTCCACGACATGGTCGAGGCCGGCCAGGCGCTGTGCATCATGGGCAACCATGAATTCAACGCCCTCGGCTGGAGCACGCCGGCGTTACCGGGCAGTGGCCAGCAGTTCGTGCGTGAACATACGCCACGCCACGCGCGCCTGCTCAAGGAAACCCTGACCCAGTTCGAAGACCATCCCGCGGAGTGGCATGACTTCCTGCAATGGTTCTATAAGCTGCCATTGTTCGTCGATGCCGGGCGTTTCCGGGTGGTGCATGCCTGCTGGGATGCCGGCCTGATCGAGCCGTTGCGCGGGTTGTTCCCCGACGGCTGCATCGATGAGCACTTCCTCCAGGCCTCCGCGGTGCCAGGCAGTTTTGCCTGCACCGTGTTCGATCGCCTGTTGCGCGGCACCGACATGCGTTTGCCCCATGGGTTGACCATGACCAGCGGCGACGGCTTGACGCGCTCGTTTTTCCGCACCAAGTTCTGGGAAGACGACCCGCAAACCTACGGAGATATCGTGTTCCAGCCCGACGCCTTGCCTGAGCCGGTAGCCCGCACGCCACTGTCGTCCACCGAAAAAGACAACTTGCTGCGCTACGGCGTCGATGAGCCGTTGTTGTTCGTCGGCCACTACTGGCGCAGCGGCAAACCGGCGCCGATCCGCCCGAACCTGGCGTGCCTGGATTACAGCGCGGTGCTCTACGGAAAACTGGTCGCTTATCGTCTGGATCAGGAAACCCGTCTCGACCCGCATAAGTTCGTCTGGGTCGATGTCGAGCGGCCGGAGGTGCTGCAATGACGGCGGTGGCGGTATTGCGTCTGCCTCTGGCGGTGGATTTGAGCGGGTTCGTCAAACTGCTGCAGCGCATGCAAGTGCCCCATCGGGTCAGCGAAGAAGCGGGCGAGCAAGTGCTGTGGGTGCCGGCCAACATCAGCGAAGACGTGCGCTCATTGTACGAACGCTTTCCGGCGGGCGACCCCGATCAGCAACTGGATATCCCGATCGAGCAAACGCGGCAGCGTCCGGGTTTCGCCGAACAGTTGCGTCACAGCAAGGCTACGGCGTTGGTGCTGTTGCTGAGCCTGATCGTCGCCATGGTGACCCTGCTTGGCGAAAACCTCGAGACGATGCGCTGGCTGACCTTCCTCGATTTTCGTGTGATCGGCGACTACATCCATTTCACGCCATTGGCCGACAGCCTGGCGGCGGGGCAGTGGTGGCGTCTGGTGACGCCGATGCTGATCCACTTCGGCATCCTGCACCTGGCCATGAACGGCATGTGGTACTGGGAGCTGGGGCGGCGCATCGAGTCGCGTCAGGGCAGCATCAACCTGATCGGCCTGACGCTGCTGTTCAGCCTGGTGTCCAACTATGCCCAGTTCGTTTTCGGCGGCCCGAGCCTGTTTGGCGGGTTGTCCGGGGTGCTGTACGGCTTGCTCGGGCATTGCTGGATTTTCCAGGTCCTGTCGCCGAACCCGGCTTATCGCCTGCCCCGAGGGGTGTTGGTGATGATGCTGGTGTGGTTGCTGCTGTGCCTGTCGGGGCTTGTCTCAATGATCGGCTTCGGTGAAATTGCCAACGCGGCCCACGTCAGCGGGTTACTCATCGGATGCTTCACCGGTTTGTTGGGCGGTTTGTACAACCGCCGTAAACTGGCCGTCTAAAACAGTTATGAATAAAGAGCGCGGAGCCCTTGATGTCCTCTTTTAACGAAATGATCAAAAACATCACCCCGGATATCTACCAGAGCCTGAAATTGGCGGTGGAAATCGGCAAATGGTCCGACGGTGGCAAACTCACCGCCGAGCAGCGCGAACTGTCCCTGCAAGCGATGATCGCCTGGGAAATCCAGAACCTGCCCGAGGAAGAACGCACCGGCTACATGGGCCCGCAGGAATGCGCGTCGAAGTCGATTGAAGTGCCAAACATTCTGTTCAAATCGGATGCCATCCATTGATCGAGATTGGCCGCGGTGCAATCAGCAAAATGTCGGCGCGCCTTGACGGGCCGAACGTTCAGTACGCTTTTCGTCTGGGCGACGCCGAGGTGCCGGTCAATCCGTTGATCGGCACCACGGTGCGCCTGGAATACCTGGGGGCGATCCACTGCACCCATTGCGGACGCAAGACCAAAACCAGTTTCAGCCAGGGTTACTGCTACCCGTGCATGACCAAACTGGCCCAGTGCGACCTCTGCATCATGAGCCCGGAACGTTGCCACTACGACGCCGGCACCTGCCGTGATCCAGAGTGGGGCGAAAAATTCTGCATGACCGATCATGTGGTGTATCTGGCCAATTCGTCGGGAATCAAGGTCGGCATCACCCGCGCCACGCAGCTGCCCACCCGTTGGCTCGATCAGGGCGCCAGCCAGGCCTTGCCGATCATGCGCGTTGCGACCCGCCAGCAGTCGGGCTTCGTCGAAGACCTGTTCCGCAGCCAGGTAGCCGACAAGACCAACTGGCGTGCTTTACTCAAGGGCGATGCCGTATCGGTGGACCTGGCGCAGGTTCGCGATCAGCTGTTCGACAGCTGCGCCGAAGGCCTGCAAACATTGCAGGAACGATTTGGCCTACAAGCAATCCAGACCATTACCGATGTCGAACCGCTCGAGATCCGCTATCCGATCGAGCAATACCCGGCCAAGATTGTCAGCTTCAACCTGGACAAGAACCCGATTGCCGAAGGCACGCTGCTGGGAATCAAGGGCCAATACCTGATTTTCGACACCGGCGTGATCAATATTCGTAAATACACGGCCTACCAGCTCGCCGTGCATCAGTAAGGATTCCAGCATGCGCACCGAACAACCGAAGATGATCTACCTGAAGGACTATCAGGCGCCTGAGTACCTGATCGACGAGACGCACCTGACCTTCGAGTTGTTCGAGGACCACAGCCTGGTCCATGCGCAACTGGTGATGCGCCGCAATCCTGAACGTGGCCCGGGCTTGCCGCCGCTGGTGCTGGACGGTCAGCAACTCGAGCTGCTGTCGGTGACATTGGCCGATCGCGAACTGAGCGCCGCCGACTACCAACTCACCGAGAACCACTTGACCCTGCAACCGACCGACACAAGCTTCACGGTCGACACCAGCGTCCGGATCCACCCGGAAACCAACACCGCCCTGGAAGGCCTGTACAAATCCGGCACCATGTTCTGCACCCAGTGCGAGGCCGAAGGTTTCCGCAAGATCACCTATTACCTCGACCGTCCGGACGTGATGAGCACCTTCACCACCACGGTGGTTGCCGAGCAGCACAGCTATCCGGTGCTGCTGTCCAACGGCAACCCGATTGCCTCAGGTCCCGGCGAAGAAGGCCGGCACTGGGCGACCTGGGAAGACCCGTTCAAGAAACCCGCTTACCTGTTCGCGCTGGTGGCCGGTGACCTGTGGTGCGTCGAAGACACTTTCACCACCATGACCGAGCGCTCCGTGGCGCTGCGCATCTATGTCGAGCCGGAAAACATCGACAAGTGCCAGCACGCCATGAACAGCCTGAAGAAGTCGATGCGTTGGGACGAAGAGGTTTACGGTCGCGAGTACGACCTGGACATCTTCATGATCGTCGCGGTCAACGACTTCAACATGGGCGCCATGGAAAACAAGGGCCTCAACATCTTCAACTCCAGCGCCGTGCTGGCCCGCGCCGAAACGGCTACCGACGCCGCGCACCAACGGGTGGAAGCGATCGTTGCCCACGAATACTTCCACAACTGGTCGGGTAACCGCGTGACCTGCCGCGACTGGTTCCAGCTGTCGCTGAAGGAAGGCTTCACCGTGTTTCGCGATTCCGGCTTCTCCGCCGACATGAACTCGGCCACGGTCAAGCGCATCCAGGACGTGGCGTACCTGCGCACCCATCAGTTTGCCGAAGACGCCGGCCCGATGGCCCACGCCGTGCGCCCGGACAGCTTCATCGAGATTTCCAACTTTTACACCCTGACCGTGTACGAAAAGGGTTCGGAAGTGGTCGGCATGATCCACACCTTGCTTGGCGCTGACGGTTTCCGCAAAGGCAGCGACCTGTACTTCGAACGCCATGACGGCCAGGCCGTGACCTGCGACGACTTCATCAAGGCCATGGAAGACGCCAATGGCGTTGACCTGACCCAGTTCAAACGTTGGTACAGCCAGGCCGGCACACCGCGTTTGGCGGTAAGCGAGTCCTACAATGCCGCAGCGAAAACCTACAGCCTGACCTTCCGCCAGAGCTGCCCGGAAACCCCGGACAAGGTGGAAAAATTGCCGTTCGTGATTCCGGTGGAACTGGGCCTGCTGGACAGCAAGGGTGGTGAGATTGCCCTGCGTCTTGCTGGTGAAGCCAGTGCTCAAGGCACCTCGCGGGTTATTTCGGTGACTGAAGCCGAGCAGACCTTCACCTTCATCGACATTGCTGAAAAGCCGCTGCCTTCGTTGCTGCGCGGCTTCTCGGCGCCGGTGAAATTGAGCTTCCCGTACGATCGCGATCAGCTGATGTTCCTGATGCAGCACGACAGCGACGGATTCAACCGCTGGGATGCCGGTCAGCAACTGTCGGTGCAGGTGCTGCAAGAGTTGATCGAACAGCAACAGAAGGGTGAAACGCTGGTGCTGGATCAGCGTTTGGTTTCAGCGCTGCGTACCGTGCTGTCCGACGAGACGCTGGATCAGGCGATGGTCGCCGAAATGCTTTCGCTGCCGGGCGAGGCGTATCTGACCGAGATCAGTGAAGTGGCTGACGTCGACGCCATTCACACGGCTCGCGAGTTTGCCCGAAAGCAATTGGCTGAAGGCTTGTTTGAGGCATTGTGGCTGCGTTATCAGGCCAATCGCGATCTCTCGAAGAAAACGCCGTATGTGGCCGAAGCCGAGCATTTCGCCCGCCGCGCGCTGCAAAACATTGCGCTGTCGTACCTGATGCTCAGCGGCAAGCCGGAAGTGTTGGCGGCAACCCTTGAACAGTTCGACACCAGCGACAACATGACCGAGCGTCTGACGGCGTTGGCGGTGGTGGTGAATTCGCCGTTCGAAGAGCAGAAAGCCACGGCGTTGGCGACCTTCGCCGAACACTTCAAGGACAATCCGCTGGTCATGGATCAGTGGTTCAGCGTCCAGGCTGGCAGCACGTTGCCGGGTGGCCTGGAGCGGGTCAAAGCCTTGATGCAACACCCGGCGTTCACGATCAAGAACCCGAACAAGGTACGGGCACTGATCGGCGCGTTTGCCGGGCAAAACCTGATCAACTTCCATGCGGCGGATGGTTCCGGGTATCGGTTCCTGGCGGATCTGGTGATTGAACTCAACGGCTTCAATCCGCAGATTGCCTCTCGCCAACTGGCGCCGCTGACTCGCTGGCGTAAATACGACAGCGCTCGACAGGCGTTGATGAAAGGTGAGCTGGAGCGGATTCGCGCTTCGGGGCAACTGTCCAGCGACGTGTTCGAAGTGGTCAGCAAAAGCCTGGCCTGAGTTTGGCCTTGTTCCTGCAGGGTTCACACGGACCCCTGTGGGAGCGGGCTTGCTCGCGAAGGCGGCCTGGTAGCCGACCTGTCTCTTGCAGGTGTACACCGATCAAATTGTGGGAGCTGGCTTGTCGGGTCGCCGCATCGCTGCGATGGCGGCCTGATAGCCGACCGGGCTCTTTGATGGTGTACATATCCGTTTCTGCGGTCACGGCGGCTGGCGGTTTCGCTTTTACAGCGAGTCCCTTTTCCAAACGCCGAAAAGGAACCAAAAGGCTTTGCCCCTCCATTCGGTGCCTCGCCTAGGCTCGGCATGCCCTCACTCCGGCATTGCTTCGGGGGCCCGCCGCCATCGGCCATCCATGGCCGGGGGCGGCTACCGCGGCATCCTTGCCGCGGTGCCCCCTACGCAACGCCTGCGTTCGGCCTCTGGGAAAGGGGCAACAGATCAAGATCACGATCAAAAGCCAAAGCAACGGCAAGATCAACAGCTTCGCGAGCAAGCCCGCTCCCACAGTTGGACTGGGTACATCCGGGGGAAGATTGGTCGACTGACAGGCCGCCATCGCAGCGATGCGGCGACCCGACAAGCCAGCTCCCACAAAAAATCAGAGCACATCCACTCTGCTTCACTCAACAGGCCGAGCGTTAGCTCGCCTGCAGTTGTTGATCTTGACGCACCGCCCCCTCGAGAGGCCGAGAGGAGGTTCTGCGTAGTGGGCAACCCGGCATGGATGCCGGGTTAGCCGCCCCCGGCCATGGATGGCCGATGGCGGCGGGCCNAAAGCGTTTTGGTTACTTTGGCGCTTTTCCAAAGTGACCCGCTGTAAGAGCGGAACCAATAGCCGCCGTTACCGCAGAAACGGATATGTACACCAAAGCCCAAAGCCCAATCACCCCACCTGATACCCAATCATTCAGCCTCACCCCATACCCCCAGGTTAACAAAACATAACGTGGTGTCGATTGTCAGACCTTTCCAAACCCCGATAGGATAAGCCAGCTTCCGAAGGGGCTCTGGATTGCGGGTTTCAGGACTATGCTCCTGAATAGGTCAATCCCGATGAGCACCCCTTACGGCGCCCTGAAGGGTTGAACGACCTAACAATAATAATGTGGGGGAAGGTCTATGAGTGAGCCTGTCATGGGTGTGAGTATTGGCCGCCCGCCGGCGTTACGCAGGTTCGCGTTGCTGGCTACAGCGCTCTCGCTGTTGGGCTGTACCGTGCTGTCGGCGCCTGCGCTGGCCGCTGCCGCGTCGGCCACCGATGTGGTTTATTCCGTTGAATCCGCCAAGGCCAGCAAAGGCCTGATGCTCGATGTCGTACACGCCGGCAAACGCCTGGTGGCGGTCGGCGATCGCGGGCACATTCTGTATTCCGATGACCAGGGCGCGACCTGGACCCAGGCCAAGGTGCCGACCCGGCAACTGCTGACGGCGGTGTTTTTTGTCGATGACAAACACGGCTGGGCCGTTGGCCATGATGCACAGATCCTCGCCAGCGAAGACGGCGGCATCACTTGGACCAAACAATTCGAAGACCTGACACGCGAATCGCCGCTGCTCGACGTCTGGTTCAAGGACGTTAACAGCGGCTTTGCTGTGGGCGCTTATGGTGCCTTGCTGGAAACCACCGATGGCGGTAAAAACTGGGAAAACGTCAGCGATCGCCTCGACAACGAAGACCAGTACCACCTCAACGCCATTGCCGCGGTCAAGGAATCCGGCATTTTCATCGTTGGCGAGCAGGGCAGCATGTTCCGCTCCGCCGATGATGGGCAGACCTGGGAAAGGCTTGAAGGCCCCTATGAAGGCTCGCTGTTCGGCGTGATTGGCACTGCTCAACCGGCGACGCTGTTGGCCTACGGGTTGCGCGGCAATCTCTACCGTTCCACGGATTTCGGCAGCACTTGGGAGCAGGTCGAACTCAAGGCAGCACGCGGCGCACTGGAGTTCGGTCTGTCCGGCGCGACATTGCTCGATGACGGCTCCATCGTGATCGTCGGCAACGGCGGCAGCATCATTCGCAGTAGCGACGACGGCGAAACCTTCAGCGTGTTCAACCGCCCGGATCGCATTTCCGTTTCGGCGGTGACTGCGGCAGGCAACGGCAATCTGATTCTGGCAGGACAGGGTGGCGTTCGCGTCACTTCGCTCACTGGCGCAGAGAATGGAAAAAACGGGTCGTCCAAATGAGCCGGGCAAATAATAAGAAGGCGGGTCTATGACATCCTTAAGCACTCCTCATCAGGACAAGGCGACGTTTCTTGAGCGCCTGATTTTCAACAACCGCCCGGCAGTCATCGTCATCTGCCTGCTGGTCAGTGTTTTCCTGTTCTGGCAGGCAACGCTGATCCGGCCGTCCACCAGTTTCGAAAAAATGATCCCGCTCGAGCATCCATTCATTGAAAAAATGATGGAGCACCGCAACGATCTGGCGAACCTGGGCAACACGGTGCGGATTTCCGTGGAAGCCACCGACGGCGACATCTTCTCCAAGGAGTACATGGAGACCCTGCGTCAAATCAACGACGAGGTGTTCTACATTTCCGGCGTCGACCGTTCCGGCCTCAAGTCGCTGTGGAGCCCGAGCGTGCGCTGGACCGAGGTGACGGAGGAAGGCTTCGCCGGCGGTGAAGTGATTCCCCAGAGCTATAACGGTTCCCAGCAAAGCCTCGACCTGCTGCGCAACAACGTGCTCAAGTCCGGGCAAGTCGGGCGCCTGGTGGCCAACGACTTCAAGTCGAGCATCGTCGATATCCCGCTGCTGGAGTCCTACCCGGACCCGCAGGACCAGGGCAAGTTGCTGGCGCTGGACTACCGCAAGTTCTCTCACGAACTCGAAGACAAGATCCGCAACAAGTTCGAAGCCCAGAACCCCAACGTGAAAATCCACATTGTCGGGTTCGCCAAGAAAGTCGGCGACCTGATCGATGGGCTGGTCATGGTGGTGATGTTCTTCGGCGTCGCCTTCGTCATCACCTTGATCTTGCTGTACTGGTTCACTAACTGCATGCGCAGCACCGTGGCGGTATTGAGCACGACGCTGGTGGCGGTGGTCTGGCAGCTCGGTTTGATGCACTTCTTCGGCTTCGGGCTTGATCCGTATTCGATGCTGGTGCCGTTTCTGATCTTCGCCATCGGGATTTCCCACGGCGTGCAGAAAATCAACGGTATCGCCTTGCAGTCCAGCGAGGCGGAGAACGCGCTGACAGCCGCACGCCGCACATTCCGTCAGCTGTTCCTGCCGGGGATGATCGCGATTCTCGCGGATGCGGTGGGCTTTATCACGCTGTTGATCATCGACATTGGCGTGATTCGTGAACTGGCCATCGGCGCGTCCATCGGTGTGGCGGTGATCGTGTTCACCAACCTGATCCTGCTGCCGGTGGCGATTTCCTACGTCGGTATCAGCAAACGCGCGGTCGAACGCAGCAAGAAAGACGCGCACCGCGAGCATCCGTTCTGGCGCCTGCTGTCGAATTTCGCCAGCCCCAAAGTCGCACCGATTTCCATTGCCCTGGCGCTGATCGCTTTCGGTGGTGGCCTCTGGTACAGCCAGAACCTGAAAATCGGCGACCTCGACCAAGGCGCGCCGGAGCTGCGTCCGGACTCGCGTTACAACAAGGACAACAGCTTCATCATCAATAACTACTCCACCAGTTCCGACGTGCTGGTGGTGATGGTCAAGACCAAGTCCGAAGGTTGCTCGCGTTATGAGGCCATGGCGCCGATCGACGAGCTGATGTGGAAAATGCAGAACACCGAGGGCGTGCAGTCGGCGATCTCGCTGGTGACCGTGTCCAAGCAGATGATCAAGGGCATGAACGAGGGCAACCTGAAATGGGAAACCCTGTCGCGCAACCCGGACGTGCTGAACAACTCCATCGCCCGTGCCGATGGCCTGTACAACAACAATTGCTCCCTGGCGCCGGTGCTGGTGTTCCTCAACGACCACAAGGCCGAAACCCTGGATCGTGCGGTGCATGCGGTGCAGGACTTCGCCAAAGACAACAACAAGGAAGGCCTGGAATTCATCCTCGCCGCCGGTAATGCCGGGATCGAAGCGGCCACCAACGAGGTGATCAAACGCTCCGAACTGACCATTCTGATTCTGGTGTACATCTGTGTCGCAACCATGTGCATGATCACTTTCCGCTCTTGGGCGGCGACCTTGTGCATCGTGCTGCCGCTGGTACTGACCTCGGTCCTCGGCAACGCATTGATGGCCTTCATGGGCATCGGCGTGAAAGTGGCGACCTTGCCGGTGGTGGCGCTCGGGGTGGGGATTGGCGTGGACTACGGGATCTACATCTACAGCCGTCTGGAAAGCTTCCTGCGTGCCGGTCTGCCGCTGCAAGAGGCGTACTACCAGACGCTGAAGTCCACCGGTAAAGCCGTGCTGTTCACCGGTCTGTGCCTGGCGATCGGCGTGTGCACCTGGATCTTCTCGGCGATCAAGTTCCAGGCCGACATGGGCCTGATGCTGACCTTCATGCTGCTCTGGAACATGTTCGGCGCATTGTGGTTGCTGCCAGCGCTGGCGCGGTTCCTGATCAAGCCGGAAAAACTGGCAGGGCAGAAGGGCAACTCGTTGTTTGCTCACTGATCCCTGGCAGATACAGAAAAGCCGCAACCTTGGTTGCGGCTTTTTTGTATCTCAAATTCGACACTAAACCCCTTGTGGGAGCGGGCTTGCTCGCGAATGCGGTTGTACATTAAGCATTGATGTCGACTGACACTCCGCCTTCGCGAGCAAGCCCGCTCCCACATTGGATTTGTGGTGGTTATGAGGGATCGGTTCCCAGCACCACATTCAACGCACTGCGCGCATCATCCAGCTGCACCAGCGTCGCATGCCGCGCGCCCAATGCATCACGATTCTCGATAGCAGTCAGAATCGCTTTGTGCCGTGGCATCGCCAATTCATGCAGATTCGGTCGTTGGTTGGAATGCTTCAAGGCTTCTGCAATCGCCACCGACAGCATGTTGCACAGGTTCGCCAGCAAGTCGTTGTGGGTCGCGTCTGCGATCCGGCTGTGGAAATCCAGGTCCGGTTGCAGCAAGGCTTCCGGGGTCGGCGCCGCTTCCATGCGTTGGTAGGCCTCACCGATGGAAGCAATGTCATCATCAGTGGCGAACTGTGCGGCCAACGCAGCCGCGGCCGGTTCGATGATGCTGCGCACACTGGTCAACAAATCAAAGAATTCATTTTGCGGGCTACTTTGCATCAGCCAGTGCAGCACATCCGGGTCGAGCATGTGCCATTCGCGGCGCTGCTTGACCACCGTGCCGACCCGCGGACGGGAATACACCAGGCCCTTGGCGACCAACACGCGCGTGGCTTCGCGCAGCACCGGCCGGCTGACTGCGTACTCCTCGCACAACAGGGCTTCGGCGGGCAATTTGTCGTCCGGTTTGAACCGTCCCGAGACGATCTGCATGCCCAGTTCCTGGACGATGCGCGAGTGCATGCTTTTGCGGTCGGAGGGTTTGCGGTAATCCATGGGGAACGGCGCGATCCTGTGCGATGGGGTGCCGCGCATGATAGCAGGCGCGGCGAGGACGGTCGCCAGAGCAAGCACAGTCCTGAAGCATACGGGGATTAAATGTGGGAGCGGGCTTGCTCGCGAAAGCGGTGGATCATTCAACATCAATGTTGAATGTGATGACCCCTTCGCGAGCAAGCCCGCTCCCACATTAGATTGATGGTGTTAGTGGGAGTGGCGCGGCACCTCGGATCCTCGGCAACCGACGAGGAAATCGAAGTCGCAACCCTGATCCGCTTGCAGCACATGATCGATATACAACTGACGATAACCGCCCACGATCAACTGCTGTGGCGGCTGCAGATCGGCCATGCGCGCCGCCAGCTCCGCATCCGCAATGTCCAGATGCAATCGCCCGTTGGCGCAATCGAGCTCGATCCAGTCGCCTTCCTTCACCGCCGCCAAAGGCCCGCCGGCTGCGGCTTCCGGTGCCACATGCAAGACCACCGTGCCGTACGCAGTGCCGCTCATGCGTGCATCGGAAATTCGCACCATGTCGGTCACGCCCTGAGCCAGCAGCTTGGCCGGCAACCCCATGTTGCCGACTTCGGCCATGCCCGGATAACCCTTCGGCCCGCAGTTTTTCATCACCAGAATCGAATTGGCATCCACGTCCAGTTCCGGATCGTTGATCCGCGCCTTGTACATGTCGAAGTTCTCGAACACCACCGCGCGACCACGGTGTTGCATCAATTCGGCACTCGCGGCGGAGGGCTTGAGCACCGCACCCAATGGCGCCAGATTGCCGCGCAAAACGCAGATGCCGCCGTCGGCGCGGATCGGGTTATCGAGGGTGCGGATCACTTCGTCCTGGCCGTAAATCGGTGCGTCCTTGGTGTTCTCGCCGAGGGTTTTGCCGTTGACGGTGAGGGCGTTCGGATTGGGAATCAGGTTGGCTTCGCCGAGGCGACGCAGCACCGCGGGCAAGCCGCCGGCGTAGTAGAACTCTTCCATCAGGAAGCGCCCGGAGGGTTGCAGGTCGACGATGGTTGGCATGCCGCGACCGATGCGGGCCCAGTCGTCCAGGTCCAGCTCGACGCCGATGCGCCCGGCGATGGCTTTCAAGTGGATCACCGCGTTGGTCGAACCGCCGATGGCGGCGTTCACCCGGATGGCGTTTTCGAAGGCTTCCTTGGTGAGGATTTTCGACAGTTTCAAATCTTCGCGCACCATTTCCACCGCGCGCATGCCCGACATGTGTGCCAACACATAACGGCGTGCATCGACCGCTGGAATCGCCGCGTTGTGGGGCAGGGAAGTGCCGAGTGCTTCGGCCATGCAGGCCATGGTCGAGGCCGTGCCCATGGTGTTGCAGGTGCCGGCCGAGCGTGACATGCCGCCCTCGGCCGCGAGGAAATCGTCAATGGTGATGGTGCCAGCCTTGACCTGTTCGCTGAGCTGCCAGACCACCGTACCCGAGCCGATGTCCTGGCCTTTGTGCTTGCCGTTGAGCATCGGCCCGCCGGTGACGACGATTGCCGGCACATCGCAACTGGCTGCGCCCATCAGCAACGCTGGAGTGGTTTTGTCGCAACCGGTGAGCAGCACCACGCCATCGATCGGGTTACCGCGAATGGCTTCCTCGACATCCATGCTCGCCAGGTTGCGGGTGAGCATGGCGGTGGGGCGCAGGTTCGATTCGCCGTTGGAGAACACCGGGAATTCCACTGGAAAACCGCCGGCTTCGATCACCCCGCGTTTGACGTGCTCGGCGATTTGCCGGAAATGCGCGTTGCACGGGGTCAGTTCCGACCAGGTGTTGCAGATGCCGATGATCGGCTTGCCGTGGAACTGATGGTCGGCGATGCCCTGATTCTTCATCCAGCTGCGGTACATGAAGCCGTTCTTGTCGGCGGTGCCAAACCATTGGGCGGAGCGCAGGGTGGGTTTCTTATCAGACATGATCGGTTCTCTTATTGTATGACTATATTGTTCGAGATATGGCGTAACATAAGCGCAATTTCGGCTGTTTGGAAGTGTTGTTGGTTAAATAGTATTACTATATAGTCGTTTTCAGCGGAGGGATGGCCCTGGCGGTTTTCTGCGAGAGGCGTCCCCCGAGGTTCTATAACAACAACAATCGGAGACCGAACTCATGAGCCAGGAATTGCGGCTTATTCGTCGCATCACGCTGAAACTGATTCCCTTCCTGATCCTGCTGTACCTGATCGCCTATGTGGATCGCTCCGCGGTAGGTTTCGCCAAGCTGCACATGGGCGCCGACATCGGCCTGGGTGATGCGGCTTACGGCCTTGGCGCCGGGCTGTTCTTCATTGGCTATTTCCTGCTGGAAATCCCCAGCAACCTGATGCTCGATCGCTTCGGCGCCCGACGCTGGTTCGCGCGGATCATGGTCACCTGGGGTGCCATCACCATCGGCATGGCGTTCGTCCAGGGACCGAACAGCTTCTATGTGATGCGCTTTCTGCTCGGCGCTGCCGAAGCCGGGTTCTTCCCGGGCGTTCTGTACTACATCACCCAATGGTTCCCGATTCGCCATCGCGGCAAGATCCTCGGGTTGTTCATCCTTTCCCAACCCATCGCGATGATGATCACCGGCCCGGTGTCCGGCGGCTTGCTCGGCATGGACGGGATTCTTGGGCTGCACGGTTGGCAGTGGTTGTTCATCGTCATCGGTACTCCGGCGATCCTGCTGACCTGGCCGGTGCTGCGTTACCTGCCGGACGGCCCGCAACAGGTGAAATGGATGGATCAGGCCGAGAAAGACTGGCTGGCCGGCGAACTGAAAAAAGACCTGGAGGTGTACGGCCAGACCCGCCACGGCAATCCGCTGCACGCGTTGAAGGACAAACGCGTGTTGCTGCTGGCGCTGTTCTATCTGCCGGTGACGTTGAGCATCTACGGTCTCGGTTTGTGGTTGCCGACGTTGATCAAGCAGTTCGGTGGCACTGACCTGGTGACCGGGTTTGTGTCATCGGTGCCGTACATCTTCGGGATCATCGGTTTGCTGATTATTCCGCGCAGCTCAGATCGCTTGAATGATCGCTACGGTCATTTGGCGGTGCTGTATGTGTTGGGCGCCATTGGTCTGTTCCTCAGCGCTTGGCTGACGGTGCCGGTGCTGCAATTGGCGGCGCTGTGCCTGGTGGCGTTCGCGCTGTTTTCCTGCACCGCGGTGTTCTGGACCTTGCCGGGTCGTTTCTTTGCCGGTGCCAGTGCGGCAGCGGGGATCGCGTTGATCAACTCGGTGGGCAACCTCGGCGGCTACATCGGTCCGTTCGTGATCGGCGCGCTGAAGGAATACACGGGCAATCTGGCGTCGGGGTTGTACTTCTTGTCTTGCGTGATGGTGTTCGGCCTGGTCCTGACGGGTGTGGTTTATCGGCTGCTGGAGCGTAAACACGTGCTGCCGACCGATGAATTTGCGGCCAGTGCGCGTGGGGCTACCCGTACCTGAGGTCAACACAATTCAAATGTGGGAGCGGCGGTGCGGCGATCCGACTTGCTCGCGAAGGCGTCGTGTCAGTCACCGGTGATGTTGAATGTGATGGCCTCTTCGCGAGCAAGCCCGCTCCCACATGGGTCCTGCGGTGTTTTGAAGAATTGTTTTACAGGAGAAAATCATGCGTTTAGTTCAGTTCGAATTGAGTAACGGCGAGCGTCGTGTCGGCGTGGTCGAAGACGACCTGGTGCGCGAAGTGCAGGATGCGTGCACGGTGCGCGATCTGGCGCTGGCGGCGATCGAGGCGGGTGTCAATCTTGAGCAGCAGGTTCAAACCCTGGGACTGGGCATCAGCCATGACTATTCAGCGCTGCTGGCCAATCTGCAAATCCTCCCACCGCTGGATCACCCGGACCCGGCGCACATGCTGGTCAGCGGCACCGGCCTGACCCATTTGGGCAGCGCTTCGGCCCGGGACAAAATGCATCAGCAGGTCGGCGACGAAACCGCCATGACTGACACCATGCGCATCTTCAAGTGGGGCGTGGAGGGCGGTCAGCCCGCGACCGGCCAGGCTGGCGTGCAACCGGAGTGGTTCTACAAGGGTGACGGCAGCATCGTTGTGCGACCGGGCAAACCGTTCCCGCTGCCTCCCTTCGCCGAAGATGCCGGGGAGGAACCCGAGCTCAGCGGTCTCTATGTGATTGGTCACGACGGCAAACCGTATCGCCTCGGTTTCGCGGTGGGCAACGAGTTCTCCGATCATGTGATGGAGCGCAAGAATTACCTATATCTGGCCCATTCGAAATTGCGCAGTTGCAGCTATGGCCCGGAGCTTCGGGTCGGCGAATTGCCCCGGCATCTGGCTGGCACCAGCCGCATCCTGCGCGAGGGTGAAGTGCTATGGCAGAACGAGTTCCTCAGTGGCGAAGCGAACATGTGCCACAGCCTGGAAAACCTCGAGTACCACCATTTCAAGTACAGCCAGTTTCTTCGCCCCGGCGATGTGCACATTCACTTTTTCGGCACCGCGACCCTGTCTTTCGCTGACGGCATCCGCACCCGACCGGGTGATGTGTTCGAGATCAGTCAGGCCGAGTTCGGCGCGCCCTTGATCAACGGCATTGAGCCCGTTGAAGCGGCGTTCGAACCCGGCACCGTCGGCACACTTTAAGGAGACACCCATGACCCGGATTCTTGGTCACAACTACATTGGCGGTCAGCGCAGCGCTACCGGCACCGTCAAACTCCAGAGCGTCGACGCCAGCACTGGCGAGGCTTTGCCCCACGATTTCTATCAGGCCACCCTTGAAGAAGTCGACGCCGCCGCGAAGGCTGCCGCCGCTGCTTATCCGGCCTATCGCAGCCTGAGCGCCGAACGGCGTGCGCAATTCCTCGATGCGATTGCCGATGAACTGGACGCCCTGGGTGATGAGTTCGTGGCCGTGGTCTGCCGCGAAACCGCGCTGCCGGCCGGTCGTATTCAAGGTGAGCGTGGGCGCACCAGCGGCCAGATGCGTCTGTTCGCCAAGGTGCTGCGGCGCGGTGATTTTTATGGGGCGCGGATTGATCGCGCGCTGCCTGAACGTACGCCATTGCCGCGTCCGGATCTGCGTCAGTACCGCATCGGCCTAGGGCCGGTCGCCGTGTTTGGCGCGAGTAACTTTCCGTTGGCATTCTCTACCGCTGGCGGCGACACCGCTTCGGCATTGGCCGCCGGTTGTCCGGTGGTGTTCAAGGCGCACAGCGGCCACATGGCAACCGCTGAATGGGTGGCTGACGCCGTGATCCGCGCCGCCGAGAAAACCGCCATGCCGGCCGGTGTGTTCAACATGATCTACGGCGGCGGGGTGGGTGAAGCGCTGGTCAAGCACCCGGCGATTCAGGCGGTCGGTTTTACCGGCTCTCTGAAGGGTGGCCGTGCGCTGTGCGACATGGCCGCGGCACGGGTGCAACCGATACCGGTGTTTGCCGAGATGTCGAGCATCAACCCGGTGATCGTGTTGCCTCAAGCGCTGCAAGTTCGTGCTGAAAGCATCGCCCGTGACCTTACGGCTTCGGTGGTGCAGGGTTGTGGTCAGTTCTGTACCAATCCGGGGTTGGTGATCGGCATTCGTTCGCCGCAGTTCAGTGCGTTTGTGCAGCAAGTGGCGGGGCTGATTGGCGATCAGCCGGCGCAAACCATGCTCAATGCCGGTACGTTGAGCAGCTACGGCAAGGGCCTGCAGAAGCTTCTCGCGCATCCGAAGATCGAGCATTTGGCGGGCAGTCCGCAACAAGGCAATCAGGCGCAACCGCAACTGTTCAAGGCCGATGTCAGCCTGTTGCTCGATGGCGATGAAGTGCTGCAAGAGGAAGTGTTCGGCCCGACCACGGTGTTCGTCGAAGTGGCGGATCAGGCGCAACTCAGTGCTGCGTTGAACGGTTTACATGGGCAGCTGACGGCGACCATTATCGGCGAGCCGGCGGACTTCGAACAATTCGGCGAGCTGACGGCGTTGCTGGAACAGAAGGTC
Source organism: Pseudomonas sp. QTF5 (assembly GCF_000512695.2). GTDB lineage: Bacteria > Pseudomonadota > Gammaproteobacteria > Pseudomonadales > Pseudomonadaceae > Aquipseudomonas. Next base: position 66,161 of record NZ_AZRW02000019.1, read on the forward strand.
GGACGGATCCTGCTCAACGGCTATCCGACGGGCGTGGAAGTCTGCGACGCGATGGTCCATGGCGGGCCTTATCCGGCGACTTCCGATGCGCGCGGCACTTCGGTGGGCACCCTGGGCATCGACCGTTTCCTGCGTCCGGTGTGCTTCCAGAACTACCCCGACAGCCTGCTGCCGGAAGCACTGAAAAATGGCAATCCGCTGCGCATCCAGCGCCTGGTGGATGGCAAGCCATCGCGCGACGCACTCTAACGGCCGATCACCATCCCTGTGGGAGCGGGCTTGCTCGCGAAGGCGGAGTGTCAGTCACCATTGATGTTGAATGTGGCGGCCCCTTCGCGAGCAAGCCCGCTCCCACAGGTGTTCGGTGCCGTTCGCGAATGTTGTGATCGGCACTGGCTCATTGTGGGAGCGGGCTTGCTCGCGAAAGCAATCTGACAGTCACTGCGATGTTGGATGTGCCGCCGTCTTCGCGAGCAAGCCCGCTCCCACAGGGTCGAGTGGAACGATCCTTTAGTGCATGAGCTATCATTGCCACTTTCCCATTCAAAGATTGACTGCCATGACTGCCGTAACCAACACCTTGATCGAAGCCCTCGAACACTGCGACATGCTGGAGATCGACGGGCTGCACGCTTTCGATTTCTCCCTCGATGAAGACGATAACCTGCACATCGAATGCATGGACGGTCGGGCGCTCAAGCGCTGGGAGTTCAGCATGGCGCAGATCGCGGCGGCGACTTTCGATCCCGGCTTGAAGAGCTGGATCATTACCGGCGATTCCGGCGAGCACCGGTTGGTGCCCCTGGAAGCGTTCGGCGGCGGTGACGACGAGGACGAAACGAATGAGGATGCGTAACTTCTGGCCACTGTTGATGGCCGGCAGCGTTGGCGCAATGGGCGTGCAAGCGGCCCCGGTCGACAGTTACGAATTGCTGGTGGGCTCCTACACCGCCGGCCAGAGTCAGGGGATTTATCGTCTGAACTTCGACAGCCGCACCGGGCAGATCGACGCCAACCCCCTGCAAGTGGTGAAGAGCGCCAACCCGTCCTGGCTGACCGTGTCCAAGGATCAACAGCGCCTGTTCGCGGTCAACGAAAACGGCCCGGGTCAGGCCGATCCGGTAGGGCGTGTCAGCAGCTATGCGATCGACCCCAAGACCCATGAGTTGAGCCTGATCAGTCAGGTGCAAACCCTGGGCAACGAGCCGACGCACTCGAGCGTCAGCGGCGACGCCAGTCACGTATTTGTCAGCAACTACTCGGTGGCTGAGGACCCGGGCGGCACCCTGGCGGTGTTACCAGTGGGCGCCGATGGCACGCTCAAACCGGTGGTGCAGATGAGCAGTCATCCGTCCAGCCGGGTCAACCCCGAGCGGCAGAAGTCGGCGCACGTGCATTCGGTGGTTTCATCGCCGGATGGCCAGTACGTGTTTTCCAACGACCTGGGGGCGGACAAGATCTTCGTCTATCGCTTCGATCCCAAGGCCAACCCGGAACGGCCGTTGACCGCCGCCAAACCGGCGTCCGTCCAGTTGCCACCCGGCAGCGGGCCGCGACACTTGCTGTTCAGCGCCGATGGCAAACACGCCTGGCTGACCCTGGAAATGAGCGCGCAAGTCGCGGTGTTCGATTACCGGGACGGCAAGCTTGAGCAAACGCAGTTGGTCGATCTGGCGGCAGGTCTGCCCACATCGGGCAAAGCTGCGGCTGCGCTTCACGCCTCGGCCGATGGCAAGTTCCTTTACGTCAGCAACCGTGGCACCACCAATCAGTTGCTGGTGTTCGCCATCGACCCGGCGACCGGGCACTTGAAAGAGCTTCAGCGCCGCTCGGTGGACGGTGATCACCCGCGCGAGTTCAGCCTCGACCCAAGTGGCAAGTTCGTGCTGATTGCCAACCAGAAGAGCCACCAGATTGTTGTCGTCGAGCGTGATGCCAAGACCGGTCTGTTGGGTAAAACCGTGCAGAAACTGCCGATGGATGCCCCCAGCGACCTCAAGTTTCTGGTGCGTCAATAAACCGCAGGCCCCGGTTAATGGGGCCTGCAACCTTCTATTAATGAGACTGATATCGGCTAATGCTACAAAGCATTTCAAGGCGCCGACCCTCGGGAGTTAAGTTTGGTTCACGGCCCCATCGGGCAAGCAAGCCAACTGAATCGAGGAACACCGCCATGAACTTCAATCTCTTCTCCGTGATCGCCGCTTCCGCTATCTCCGCCACTGTTGCACTGCCCGCCAATGCCAACGTTGAAATCAGCGACAAAAAATCCCACACCCAAAGCTACACCCAGAAATACCTGCAACAGAGCGCCAACTTCTACGCCGCGCTGGATCACAAAATCCAACACTGAAATGTAAGCCCTGCACCTTTTATGCAGAAGCGAAGTCACTTGCCGATCGAGCTGTAACGCATCGAAAAGCCCCCAAGTGATGCCGCTCCTGCATAACGCGTTTACGACAGCATCATATTGCCATCAATGTATTGATTGATATCACATAGCCATTAGTTTAAATTTGACGCTGATTTTTTGACTCCTTCTCTAAAAGGATCGACAGCATGGCGATGCGTCTGGCAGTAGTTCTCCTGTTTCTCTATTCCACCCCGATTCTATCGGCCGCCGAGCCCGTTCCCAGCGAGCCGGAGGCGGCCCGCGAGCGCTTGATGAGCTTCATCGAGGATTGAAACACGCTGGATTCATGATCAATAAAACTGATAGCTACTATGCATAAAGGTCGCTAGTTATCCTCTGTTTTTTGATCGATTCTGTGGGCACTGAAACATGCCCACGGAGAACACCATGGCCAGCGCAATCATCACTTCTGCCAAATACGGCGCCTACCTGGCCATCGGTCTTTACGTGGCCATGGTGTTGGTCATCAGCCTATCGGCTCAATCGCAACAAAGTCTTCAAGCACCGATCCAGGTCGCTTATCCCGCCATCCAATTCGAACACCGCGCGCAAAACCTAAGGGTCGATCATGCCGACGTGGCGGGAGTGGTGGGGGCATGAAAGGACGCAAACTCTGGGTCATTGCCTTCCTGGCGTTCATGACCAATGGTGCTTCTTTGTTGGGGATCGGGCAGGGCTCGGCGGGGTCGGTGGCGCGGGCCATCGAATGCAACCACAACATCGCCCACAACATTCAGACGGCCAAGGCTCTGGAACTGTTGGTGGGTAATCCGCCGATCAAATTCAATGGCGAATTCTTCGGGCCGTTCCAGGTGGATTGCTCGGCGTTGGGGATGTGCGCAGTATTGGCATGAACCCCCACCCTAATGTGGCGAGGGAGCTTGCTCCCGCTGGGGTGCGCAGCAGCCCCAAAACCTGCCACTTCATTGTTTCAGACAGCCTTCATCAGCTGATCTACGACTGCTACGCAGCCGAGCGGGAGCAAGCTCCCTCGCCACAAGTGCGCGGTGTTATTTCTGCATCACACCGGTGAACAGGTCTGACTCGATGAGGCGCTGCAACCACGCCTGCAATCGCACATAAGGCGTCTGCCCGAACCACTCGCGATCCACGTGGGCGAATTGCCGTATGAATGGCATCAGGGCGACATCCGTCAGGCTCGGATGCCCGGCCAGCAAGTAGTCACGCCCCTCCAGCGACTCATCCAGCTTGCGCAAGAATACCTCGCCCTCGGCGCGGTAAAACGCCATCGGCTGCTCGGGATAACGTTCGGCGTACTTGTAGTGATTCAGATGCACCTTGAACACTTGATCGTTCTCTTCGATCAGTGCGGTGCTGCGTTGCTGTCCTTGCGGATCATCCTTGAGCAACCAGTCCTGCGGATCGTTCTGCGCCAGTGCCCAGCGCATGATTTCCAGGCTCTCATCGATCACCCGCCCATCCACACTCAGCACCGGCACTGTGCCTTTGCTCGACAGTGCGAGCATTTCGGCAGGCTTGGCCTTGAGACTGACCTCGACGATATTCACCGCAACCCCTGAATAACGCAGCGCCATGCGTGCGCGCATGGCGTAGGGGCAGCGGCGGAATGAATACAGCGTATTCATTTCACCTCCAGCGTACTCAGGCCGTTACCTTGGCGGTGGACTTGAATCTGCACCGGAATCCGTTCATGCATTTCCTGCACGTGGGAAATCACCGCGACCTTGCGGCCCTGCGCTTGCAGACCGTCGAGGGCGTCCATGGCCAGTTGCAGGGATTCCGGATCGAGGCTGCCGAAGCCTTCGTCGATGAATAGCGATTCGATTTTCAGCGTGCTCGACGCCATCGACGCCAAACCGAGCGCCAGCGCCAGCGACACCAGGAACGTCTCGCCGCCGGACAGCGAATGCACCGAGCGCAGTTCATCACCCATCTCGGTGTCCATCACCAATAACCCGAGCATGCTGCCACCACGTTTCAGGCGATAGCGTCGCACCAGTTGCCGCAACTGGACGTTGGCGTGATGCACCAGCAGGTCGAGGTTGTAGGCCTGGGCGATCTTGCGGAAGGTGTCGCCGGTGGCCGAACCGATCAGCGCATTCAATCGCGCCCAGCGCTGGTACTCGGTGTAGGCGTCGGCAATCTGTTGCGCCAGTGCCTGATTGGCATTCTGTCGACGCTGATCCTCGGTCTGTTCTGCGCGCAATTCGGCGCAGCGATGTTCGCTGGCGGCGGACAGGTTTTGCAGCTCGGCCAGTGCCGTGGTCAGTTGTTCGGTATCGAGATTGCCGTTGTGCTGCGCCTGATGATCGAGCAAGCGCTTATCCCGCTCCTGCAATAGCACCTTGGCTTGCTCGATGGCTTTTTCGCTCTGCTGCAATCGTTGACGCAGTTCGCTGACGTGTTGGTCGTCGACGCTCAACAGATCTTCCAGTCCGCCGTCATCCAGCTCTGGATGCTGCGCGCGCCAGTCGGCAATTTTGCCGCTCAACTCGCGGTCTTCGATTTCCAGCGCCTGCGAACGCTCCTGCTGCGCTTTGAGTTCAGCGGCCAATTGCACTAGCCGTGTGCGCACGGTTTGCAATTCCTGATTGGCCGTCGCTTCGGCAGTGCGCGCCTGTTCGACGGCCTGATCCAGTTGCTGCTGCCATTGTTCGGCGCTGGCGTGTTCGCCCAGCAGTTGCGTCAGTTTTTCCTGGCAAGCCTGTTGCTGCCCGGCCAGCGCCGTGAACTGCTGCTGCGCAGCTTCCTGTTGCTGAATGCGAGTCTGCTGGCGGTCCTGTTCTTTCTCCAGCGTCTGCTGACGTTGTTGCTGTTCGCCGAGTTCATCGCGCTGCTGGTCAAGTTGTTCCAGACGCTGGGCGATCTGCCGGTCGAGCTGCATGAAGGTCGCGGCGGGTTCGTTGCGCAAGGCCTCCAGCGTGTCGGCCGGGAGCAGGGTGCTGAACGCCGCCAGCTCATCGTCCAGGCGTTTACTATCGCTGCTCAACTCGCGTTGCTGGTTGATCAGGTGTTGGGTTGCCTGTTGGTTCGCCGTTTCGGCGCTGCGCAGTTGTTGCGCAAGGCGTGCGGCGTCCTGCTGCAGGGTGAGCAGGGCGGTTTGCCGTTGTTCATCCTGCGTGATGCTCTGGTTCAACTGGCTGCTTTGTTGGGTTAGCCAGGTATCGCGTTTGCTTCCGTCCTGGGCCAACAGTTGAGCGGACAAAGGATGCGCTTCCAGACTCGGCGCCAGGCTTTGTTGCTGAGTCGCGAGCTGTTCTTGCTGTTGCAGCAATTCCTTTTGCTGAGCAATCAAACCGCCGACTTCGGCGCGCAGATCGGTGAGTTTTTCCTTGAGCAGGTCCACTGCTTTCTGAGCGTTGGCCTGTTCGCTTTCATCATGCCGGCCGAGGCTTTGCAGCAAGGCTTCAGGCTGATGATAAGGATGGTCCGGGCTGCCACAAACCGGGCACGGCTGATCGTCCTGCAACTGCGCACGCAGTTCTTCGACACTGGCACTGCGCGCCAAACGCTGACGCTCCAGCAGTTCGCGGGTGACGGTCAGGGTCTGTTCGGCGACGCTCAGTTCTGCCTTGGTCTTCACGCCATCCTGGGTCAGACGATCGCGGTCTTGCTGGGCGGCGAGTTGTCGCTGCTGCAGCTCGGCGCCGCGCTTGTCCAGTTCCTGCTGGCTGGCCCACAGTCGCGTCAACTCTTCAAAGGCCCGCAGTTGCTTGCGGTTGTCCTGCAGCAGGCTGCCGAGGATCTGAATCTGCTCGGCCACCGCTTCGGGCTCGGCGCCGGCCTCTTTGTACAGCACCTCAAGGCTCTGGCGCTGGGTGGCCAATTCCTCGGCGGCGCGGGCGGCGCTTTGCTCCAGGGCGGCGAGTTCAGTCTGGCCCTTGTTCAGGCGATTACCGATCAGCATCAGTTGTTGCAGGCGATCGCGGTAGGCGTTCCAGGCATCGCTCAGCGGCGCCAGGTGGATGCTTTGCTCAAGCTCACCGGCAATTCGCTGCAACCGTTCGGCGACCTGTTTCTGTTGGTCGAGCAAACCCTGAATCGTCCCCTGGCCCTGAGTGCACGCCAGTTCCGCCTGCTGCTTGAGGTCGGCACTGAGGCTGGCGTCCTTGACCAGACGGGCGAGGGTGCTTTGCTCTTCGAAGGCCTGACGCAGCAGGGGCGCGCTGGAGGCGTGTTGGCTTTGCGCTTGGGTCAGCGCCGTTTGGGCGGTGCTCAGGCTCTGTTCGAGTTGAGTCTGTCGCTCGGTCAGATCGCTTTGCTGTTGCGTGTGTTGCTGAATCTGCGCCGCCAGCGGCGTGAGCTGGGCGGTGAGTTCGGTTTTGCGTGCGAACTGATGCCGTTGCGGGGCCAGTTGCTCCAGGCGGGTCAGTTTCAAGCGCTCGCCGGCGAGGCTGTTCCAGTGTTGCTGGGCGGAGTGCAGTTGCTCGGTGGCGCTGTGTTGCGCGTCCTGCAACTGGCGCAGGTCCTTGAGCCAGGTGTGTTGCAACTCCAACTGTTTGAGCTGCGCCTGTTGGGTCTTGAGTTGCTGCTGAGCGTCGTTGAAACGCTCATCGAGTTCGGCCCGGGCTTCCGGCGACAGCGGCGTGACCCCGGTGGCTTGGTCCTGCAACAGCTTGTGGGTTTCGCGAGCTTCTTTGGTCTTGTCAAAAGCCCGACGACCGAGACGGGTGTAAAGCGCGGTGTCGGTGAGCTTTTCCAGCAGTTCGCTGCGGTCGTTGTCGTCAGCTTTGAGGAAGGCGCTGAACTCGCTCTGGGCCAGCATTACGGCGCGGGTGAACTGTTCGAAATTCAGGCCCAGTACGGACTCGATCTGGCTTTTGAATTCAAGTTTCTGGCTGGCGAGCAGTTGATCCTGATCGATGTCGCGCAGGCTCTGACGACTGGCTTGCAGCTTGCCACCGGCCTTTTCCCGGGCGCGATTGGCCTCCCAGCGAGCGCGATAGCGGCGGCCATCGATGCCAACAAAATCCACTTCTGCATAGCCTTCACCGGTGCCGCGACGCAACAGCGTACGCGGGTCGCCAGTGCTGATTTCACCATCGGCGTCCGGAGTTTTGGCGGACGCTTGAGCGTTGTTCAGCCGCGGCACGGCGCCAAACAGCGCCAGACACAGCGCGTCGAGCAGCGTGCTTTTGCCCGCACCGGTAGGCCCGGTAATCGCAAATAGACCGGCACTCGCCAAGGGTTCAGCGGTGAAGTCAATTTCAAAAGGCCCAGCCAGGGAGGCGAGGTTCTTCAGGCGGATCGCGAGAATCTTCATGGCTGTTCGCTCTCCATCTGCACGTCTTGCAACAGCTCGGCGAAGTCCTTGAGCGTTTGCTCGTCGACCTCGCTGCCGTAGTTGTCCTGCCACGCGCGGCTGAACAGTTCCTGGGGCGAAAGCTGATCCAGTTCGATCAAGGTTGTGCCGTCATCGACGCCGTCGCTGCTGCCATTGCCTGCGTATTCGGCGGCAATTCGCACCAGCCGCACAGCCTTGCCTTGCAGCGCTGTTTCCACTTGATGGCGCAGGTCCGGTTGCGGTTCGTCGAGACGGACCCGCACTTCCAGCCACGGCTGGCGCTGGATGTCGGCGAGCAGGTCGATGTTGGGCAGGTCGGCCAGCTGCAGCAGGATCTCCGCCAACGGCGCGGAGCCGAGGCGTTGCAGATTGACTGCTCGGGGAATCAGTTTTGGTTCGATGCTGACGAGGGTTTCGCCATCGAGCTGGATATCGAGAATCTGATGTTGATAACCGATTTCGGAAAATGACAGCGGAATTGGCGAGCCGCAGTAGCGGATGCGCTCTTCACCGTTGACCTTCTGCGGTTTGTGCAAATGCCCAAGGGCGACATAGCTGATGCTCGGCCCGAACAGACTGGCGGGCAGGGCTTCGGCGTTACCAATGATCAAGCTGCGCTCGGAATCTTCCGACACCGAACCGCCGGCCATGTGCGCATGGCTGATGGCGATCAGTGCCTGACCCGGCTTGCGCTTGGCGTTGGCCGCTTCGATCAGCCATTCATGAACCTGGCCGATACCGCGCAAATAGTTGTCGCCCAACTGCGCACCGGTCACTTCGGCTGGGCGCAGGAACGGCAGCGCCAGGCACCAGGCGGCAATTTCGCCGCTGACATCAGGCAACGGCAACAACAGGCGTTCGGCATCCAGTTGACCGTCATCGAGCCACAGCACGCGACCGAGGGCGTGAGTGCGCAAGCGCCGCATCAACGGCGCAGGCAGTTCGATCCGCGAGCCGGAGTCATGGTTGCCGGCGATCATCACGATGGTCAGCAACGGCTGCTGCTCATGGGCGCTGACGATGAAATCGTAGAGGCGTTCCTGGGCTTTGACCGGCGGGTTGACCGTGTCAAAGATATCGCCGGCGATCAGCAGCACATCGGGCTGGTCGAGTTTCATCTGGCGCAGCAGCCAGTCAAGAAAACAGGCGTGCTCGAAATCGCGCTCCTGGCCGTGCAGGTTCTGCCCAAGGTGCCAGTCGGAGGTGTGAAACAGACGCAAGGCGTACTCCGTAGGAAATAAGGTGATGGTCGCGAGGAAAATGGTGGCGACTAAAGAGGGGAGAGTTTACTGGCAAACACATGGGATGGCGCGATGGATCTGATCGAACCAAAGACCTGTGGCGAGGTGATTATTTCGGATAAAGCGGTGGCAACCCGGTGTCGCCGACCAAGTCTTGAACCCCCTCGGCCGTCGGGATCGCGCGAATCGCGCGCCAGAGATCTTCGCCCTGCCAATACTGGCCGGTTTCGCTGTACAGCGCGCCGTTCAGACCGTCGAGGGCATCGGACAAGGGTACGAAGCGCGCGGCCATGTCGGCCAGGGTCTCCGGTTGTTGTCGGGCCCAGGCGTCGAGGGCTTGGCGGGTAGCGTGGGAGTCGTTGGCCTGGCAGGCGCGTTTGAGGTCGTCGAGCAAGGTGCGTGGGCTCGGGCCGGTTTGCGCGGCACGCAGGATCGCCGGTTGCCAGCGGGCGCGCCACCAGAGGCCGAAGCCCAGCAGGGTGGTGCAGGCCAGAATCACAGTGCTGAGTTTCCACCACCAGAGGGCTTCGTTGTTGGCGCCGGACATCACCTGCGGGCTGCCCGTCGGAGTATCGACGATCAGGCTCGGATTGCTCGCCACTTGTAGTGTGCGGGCCGGCAGGCTGCTGTGTTCCAGGTGATCCTCGAAGGTGTTCCACCAGACCACTTCAACGCTCGGCAATTCAATGTTGCCGGTGCGGGTCGGCACCAGGGCTTCACGGTCCTCGCGACTGCCGATCAAGCCGCGCTCACTGCTCTGGTTGCCCAGCACCGGTTGATCCGGGTAGCGCCGCAGGCCGTTGATCTCCGTGGCGGGCAACGGTGGCAGTTGCGAACTGGCGAGGCCTTCGGCGTTCAAGGTCAGGCTGCGGGTCAGCGAATCGCCGACCTGCGCAAGATCCGGTTCCGGGCTCCAGCTTTCGCTCAGGCTCAAGCTGCGGGCCGGCAGCCATGGAACATCGGCCGGGTACGTGCCGGGTTTGGCCTTGACCGTCAACGGGATCTCGGCGGATTTGACGCGCATCAGCTTGCCCGGCTTCGGCCCTGGAGGTGTTGAGTCCTGGGACGGCAGGGTATCGACCAGTGTGGCGCTGAACATCTGCGCTGGAATAGTCAATTCACCGCTGTGCTGCGGGTAGATCGCGTAGCGCATTTCAATCACGCCATGGCGCAATCCGTTGATGACTTTTTCGTAGGTGCGCGACTCGCCTAGCTGTTCGATGCGCGCATCGGGAATCTGCAACGGGGTCAGGCTGCTGTCGTCATACAGCGACACCGAATGGTAGATGCGCAAGGTCAGGATCACCTGAGCCTGCACATAGACGCTGTTCTGGTCGAGACTGGCCTCGATGAATACCGGCGCGAGTGTGTTGCTGCTGTCCTGGGTTTCGCTCTCGATTACCTGCACGGTAATCGGCTGGCTTTGGACATCGCCCAGTTGCAGAGGTGGAATCACCACGCTGCCGTTTTGCCGGGGCAGCAGGGTGATGATCCAGCGGGTGGTCGCTTGGGTATCGCCATTGAGGGTGTTCAATTGGTTGACCTGACGGGTGCCGCGCACGTCGAACAGCGGCTCCAGCGGGGTCAGATCGGGTTTACCGAACTGGGTCACGTCGCTGGTTTCCAGGGTCAGTTCGACCGTCTCGCCGGAATTCAGGCGGCTGCGATCGACGCTGGCGACCAGTTCCGCAGCCTGGGCCTGAACGGTGCAGAGCAACAGGGCGGGCAACAATGCGAGCAAGAAAGCGGTGAAGCGGGTCATCGAGTTTTTTCCTGATCCTGATGTTGTTGCTGTTCGTACCAGAATTTGCGTCTGAGCAATTCGCCGGGGTCATCCGGGATCTTGCGCAGCCATTGTTCCAGCGCCTGGCGCTGTTCGCCTTCGAGCATGTCGCTGGCCGGGCGCCGCGGTGGCGTGGTGCTTTGCTCATCCCCCAACTCGCTGCCTGGGACTTCATTGGCGCCCGGTTGCGGTGGCGTCGTGGGCGGCTGCTCGGCGTCCGGAGTGGTCTGCTGGGCGTCGGTTTTCGGTTCGCCATTGCTGGGTTGGGTGGCGCTGCCCGGCGGCGTTTCCTGGGTGATGGTTTCGGTTTCTCCATCGGCGGTTTTATCCGGCTCGACGGGTGGCACTGAGGTTTTCTGTTTGAGCAGACTTTCCACCAGCGCCTTGTTGGTCAAGGCCGGGCGCAGATCCGGTTGACGTTCCAGCGCTTGATCGTAAGCGTCCAGCGCGGCTTCCAGCTCACCGCTTTTGGCCAGGGCATTACCCCGATTGTAGTGGGCGTGGGCATCGCTGCCTTGGGCAAACCGCTGGGCGGCGCCACTGTAGTCGCCGGCTTCATAAAGCGCCACGCCTTGCCATTGCGGATCTTCGAAATGTTCCACGGCTTCAGCCGGACGCTTTTGTTTGAGCAAATGCAGGCCCTGCTGGTCGGGACGCAGCCACAAGTCTTCGAAATCGAAGGCATGACTCGGTTGCGGCAGCAGGAACAACAGCGGCAGGCAGAACAGCCAGCCACGGCGCCCGGCACAGGCGGCCAGTAATAACAGCGGCAGCAGCAGCCAGTAACCCTGATCGGCCCAGGTGTCGAGGCGTAGTGTCTGGCCGTCGTTGCGCAGATCCCGTGGGCCATCGAGCAGGCCAAGGCCGCGCAGGTCGGCATCGTCCAGACGCGCCTGGCGATAACGTCCGCCCAAGCCGTTGGCAAAGGCTTTCAGGCTGGGACCGTCCAGGTGCGGCAGCAGAATCGCGCCTTGGTCGTCCTTGAGGAAGCTGCCGTCGTCCTGCGCGACCGGCGCACCTTCGGCGGTGCCGATACCGAGCATCAGAAATGGCGTGGACCTGTCGTCCAGCACCTGACGAATCCCTTGGCGTTCCTGTTCTGTCAGCGACGAACCGATCAGCAGGATCCGACCCTGGCCGAGGGCGCCCTGATCCAGCAGCGCCAAGGCCTTGGCCACCGCCAGATCGGCACGATGACCGGCCTGGGGCATCAGCGAAGGCTTGAGCGCATCCAGCAGGTTGCGGCTGGTCGACAGGTCATCCGATAGCGGCACCAAGGTGTGGGCACTGCCGGCGTAGACGACGATTGCGGTCTGCGCATCGCTGCGGTTTTGCAACAGGTCGAACAGTTTGCGCCGGGCCTGTTCCAGTCTGTTCGGCGCCACGTCGGTGGCGAGCATTTCCGGGGTCAGTTCAAGCAATATCACCAGCGGATCAGCGGGTTTCTGACCGGTTTGCTCGACGCGCTGCCAGCTCGGCCCCAGCAGGGCCAGCACGGTCAGCACCCAAGCCAGGCCCAGAGCAACCCACGGCAGTTTGCTCTCGCGACCGCTGCCACCACTGAGCAGCGCGGCATGGAAGGCCGGCGGCAGAATCATTTGCCAGCGGCCGGCGCGTTTCTGCCGGTGCCAGAGTTGCCAGAGCAGCCAGCCCAGCAACGGCAACAACAGCAGCCACCAAGGGCGGAACCAGTGCGGCCAGAGCGCAATCATCGGCGCCTCCGCAGACGCAGGCGTTTGAGTCGCTGACGCCAGTCGGGCCGTTGCGTTTGCACAAACCGCTCTTTGGTAAACAGCTCCTTGGTTAACAGCCGTTGCAACGGGTTATCCGGCCAACGCACGCGCACAACCAGCAGCAGGCTCAACAGCAACGCCATCGCCAAAGGCCAGTGATACAACGCTTGGGCCGGGCGGGCCTGCGTGGGTTGCTGGGTCACCGGTTCCAGTTTGTCGAGGGTGCGCTTGATCGCCTGCAGTTCCTCGCCGTCGTGGGCGCGGAAGTATTGGCCACCGGTGGCTTGGGCGATGGCTTTCAAGGCCGGTTCGTCGAGGTCCAGGCTCGGGTTGACGCCCAGAAATCCCAGGGTGCCACTTTGCTCCGGATCGGCGCCGATACCGATAGGGTAGATTTTCACGCCTTCTGTGGCCGCCAGGCGTGCGGCGGTCAGCGGATCGATTTCGCCGCCATTGTTGGCGCCATCGGTGACCAGAATCAGCACACGGCTTTGTGCCGGGCGTTGACGCAGGCGTTTGAGGGCCAGGCCGATGGCATCGCCAATCGCGGTGTTCTTGCCGGCGATGCCGATCCGCGCTTCGTCGAGCCACACGCGAACGGTGTGTCGGTCGAAGGTCAGCGGCGCTTGCAGATAGGCCTGGCTGCCGAACAGGATCAAGCCGACCCGGTCACCGTCGCGACTTTCAAGAAAATCACCGAGCAAATGTTGCACCAGCGACAGTCGGCTGACGTCTTCGCCTTGCCACTGCATGTCGGGAAAGTCCATGGAGCCGGACACGTCCACCGCCACCAGCAGATCGCGGCCACTGGCGGCAACCGGCAGGGGGTCGCCGAGCCATTGCGGGCGCGCCGCGGCGATCAGCAAAAACAGCCACAGTAAAATGAACGGGGCTTGCTGACGCCACGCTGGCAAATTCGCCCGGGCGCGACGGCGGGCCAGGCCTTCGAGGTCGTTGAGGAAGCTGACTTTGAGCGCCGGTTCGCCGCTGTCGGCCACCGGCAGCAGCACCCGCATCACCCAGGGCAGTGGCAGCAGGGCGAAGATCCACGGCCAGGCGAACTCAAACATGTTTGCGAATCCAGGTGTCAACGGCTTGAGTCAGGCCAGCGATGGCCTTGTCGTCGAGTTTGCATTCGGGTTTGTAGGCGCCTTCCACCAGCACCATCCAGCGCGTGAGGCCGGCGGCCGGGCAGCGGTTATCAAGGAACGCCAGCCATTTGCGCCCGTTAAGGGTGTGGCTCTGGCTGTAGGGGTAATGGTTGCGGCACAGACGTTTGAGCAATCCGTTGAGTTGCTGCAGCCAGGCTCCCGCCGGGGCGCCGTCGTAGGGCTTGGGCATCCGGGCGAGTTCGGCCAGGGCGGCGAGGCGCACCGGGTCCAGCGGTTGTTCGGCGCGGACAATGGGGCGCTTGTTCGGAATGAAGCGGCGCAACTGCCACAGGCTGAAACCGATCAGCGGCAGCAACAACAGCAGCAGCCACCAGCCCGGCGCCGGCGGCCAGAAGCCGATCGGTGGCGGGGAAATCAGCGGTTGCAGTTGATCGACGCTGCTCATCGACTTTTCCCCGGACGTTGCGGATTCAGGTATTCGCGCAGTTGCTCGACCATTTCGCTTTGGGTGCTCAACGGCATCAGCAATACCCGCAGTTTCTGCGCCAGCAGTTCCCAGCGGGCGATACGTGCTTCAGCTTGTGCGCGATAGGCTTGGCGCAAATCGAAATTCAACGTGTCGAGTTCCAGTTGCGCCCCGCGCTCGGCAAAACGAAGCAAGCCGGCGGCGGGCAGGGCGTGATCCAGCGGATCCGACACGGGCAGCAGCAACAGGTCGCAATGGCGCGACAACAGACTCAGCTGCTGTTCGGCGCTGTCGGACAAGGCGCGTTCGTCGCAGATCACGATCACCAGGCTGCCGGGGCGCAACACTTCCCGGGTGCGGCGCAGGGCAATGCCGAAGGCGTCGCGGTCCGGCTCGCGTTCGGTGTGCAGCGACTGATTGACCCGCACCAGCCGATTGAGCAATTGCAGCAGGCTCTGCTTGCTGCGTCGCGGTTTGATCTCGTAGTGCTCGTCGTCGCCGAACACCAGCCCGCCGACCCGGTCGTTATGGCCCAGCGCGGCCCAGCCAATCAGGCTCGCTGCCTGGGCGGCAAGTACCGATTTGAACATCAGCCCCGAGCCGAAAAACAGCCGGCGGCTCTGTTCGACCATGATGAAAATCGGCCGCTCGCGTTCTTCATGGAATAGCTTGGTATGAGGCTCCTGGGTCCGGGCGGTGACGCGCCAGTCGATGCTTCGCACATCATCACCGGCCTGATAGACCCGCACCTGATCGAAGTCCACCCCGCGCCCGCGCAGTTTGGAGTGGTGCAGGCCGATCAGCGGGCTGCGCTGGCTCGGCGTGGAAAACAGCTGTACTTCACGCACGCGATGGCGCATCTCGATCAGCTCGGCGAGGCTGATACGGATGCCCGGCTCGGGGGGCAGGAGGGAGTTCATCGGGGTCAAGCGACGGCTACGACGTCGAGAATCCGCTGGACCACCCGGTCCTGGTCGATGCCAGCAGCTTCGGCTTCAAAGGAAAGAATGATCCGGTGGCGCAACACATCGAACAGCACCGCTTGAATGTCTTCCGGGCTGACGAAGTCGCGACCGGCGAGCCAGGCGTGGGCCCGGGCGCAACGGTCGAGGGCGATGGAGCCACGCGGGCTGGCGCCGTAGGCGATCCATTCGGCCATTTCCGGGTCGAACTTGGCCGGGATGCGCGTGGCCATGACCAGTTGCACCAGGTATTCCTCCACGGCGTCGGCCATGTACAACCCGAGGATCTCCTTGCGCGCGGCGAAAATTGCCTGCTGGCTGACCCGGCGCTCAGGCTTGGTTTCGCCGTGCAACGCTTCGCCGCGAGCCTGTTGCAGAATCCGCCGTTCGACGGTGGCGTCAGGGAAGCCGATTTTCACATGCATCAGGAACCGGTCGAGCTGGGCTTCGGGCAGCGGGTAGGTGCCTTCCTGCTCGATAGGGTTTTGCGTGGCCATGACCAGAAACAGCGGCGACAGATCGTACGTGCTGCGCCCGACGCTGACCTGACGTTCGCCCATGGCTTCGAGCAGGGCCGACTGGACCTTGGCCGGAGCACGGTTGATTTCGTCCGCCAGCACCAGATTGTGGAAAATCGGGCCTTGCTGGAACACGAAGCTGCCGGTTTCCGGGCGATAGATTTCCGTACCGGTGATGTCGGCCGGCAGCAGGTCGGGGGTGAACTGGATGCGATGGAACTGGGCTTCGATGCCTTCGGCGAGCTCTTTGATGGCCTTGGTCTTGGCCAGCCCCGGGGCTCCCTCGACCAGCATGTGGCCGTCGGCGAGCAGGGCGATGAGCAAGCGCTCGATGAGTTTTTCCTGGCCGAGAATCTGCGTTGAAAGAAAGGTTCGCAGCGCAAGCAGCGCTTCACGATGTTCCATCGATTGACTGTTCCTGGAAAGGGTGGCCGAAGACGTTCGAATAACGCCAGGGCTGGGGGCGTTACTTTAATCCATCGCGGGGGGCGGCGACTAACGGCATTTTGTGCAAAGTGCGGGAAATGATTAGAGCAATTGTCTAATTTTTCGTAAGGAGGGGGGCGGTACCTGATCCGAACTCATCGCGAGCAAGTCCGCTCCCACAGGGGGGGCGGGTTGTTTTGGGAGCATGTGATCCAAATGGACGAGCTTGCACACTAAACGCCCACCTCAGGCTGAAGGTCGCTCAGGAGTGAATTGATTGCCGTCTTGTTGGCCAAATCGCACCATCTACCGTCGCCAATAATCACGCCTTCATGCATCACAATGACTCGATCAAAGCGATACAAATGGTGGACATCATGGGTGACACAAATTAGACCGCGCTCGGCAAAAGTGTCGAACAGCAAGTCCCACACAGGGTCGGCCAGCTTCGGTTCGATCGATGCGCTGGGCTCGTCGAACAGGTTGAACCGGCCTGGTCGGTTGATCAGGCGCAGCAATGACAGACGTTTAGCTTCGCCGCCTGAAATATTCGATGCGTTTTCCGTGAGGTGGCGATTGGAGACGATGTCTTCGAGTTTGAGTCGTGTTATTGCCTGGTTCAGGTCTGGCGATGGGGCGACGCCGAACAGCACTGACCGGTCAAAGCTTCCCTCCAGAAACTGAGGTGACTGCGGGCAATACCTGAGGAGTCTCAAGTGGGTTTTGGCGGACAGGCTGGATATCGGTGTGTGATCAATGCTCAAGTGCCTTCTTACTGGAGCGTTCAATCCCGCCAGTACTTGCAGCAGGGTGGATTTTCCCGCGCCGCTTGGGCCGGTGATGGCGACCGAGTCGCCTTGGTTGAACGTGATGGCGTTCTTGATGGACAGTCGGCGGACCCCATCGTCGGTCAAAACGCAGGGTTCGAGCATCAGTGTCGAATTCTGCGTGGGCATGGAGTTGCCCTGTCGGTTATCGTCATCAAAATTTGGCAACGACAATAGTTGCTGGAGCCGACGTTGATCCGCGAGGAATTGGTCCAGCACCCGGTAGCCTTCGGTCAACGCAGTGATGTTGAGTAAAAAACTGCCCGCAATGGAAAATATGGCGACCAGTTGCCCGACAGTGATACTTGGCTCGCCAGACAGCTGGTCAAGGACTCCCCACCCAAGCAGTCCTCCAGTGGCAAGGCTCATAAACAAAACTTTTGACCCACTCAAGAAACCGCCGGAGCTTGCCACGGTGACGGCCGCTTTGGCGTATTGCGCAAAAGCCCGGTTCAACGGCTGAGCTGCCGTGAGTTCCGCACCTTCGAGTTTTATCGATTTACCTGTATTCAGCGTGTTGAACAGAAGAGCGCTTAGTTCGTCCTCTTGCTCGTTGACAGCATCAATGTGTTTTCGGCGCCATCTGATAATCCGATGAGCAACGCACAGGTAGATGACGCCGAGGGCAGTCATCGAAAAGAAAATGCCTGTGCCACCCATATAAACAAAAGCACCTCCGACGATCAGGAATTCCAGACACAAAGGAAATCCGACGGTCACGAAGAAGGTGAGTAGTTGTTCATGCGCTGTAATTCCGCGCTCTACAGATTTTATAAAGTGGCCGATGCGCCAGGAATTGAACTGGAGGAATTCCTTGCGCAAGAGTTGCGCAATCCAGTCAATTGAGGCATTCATTACAACTTGTTGCACCAGTTTGGATAAAAGGAAGATCTGTAGTGGATTAACGACCGCCTGGATGCACCCAGCGATAGCAAAGGCCGCTGTTAGAGATAGTAGTGTATTAATTGTTTCATGGTTGTCTGCGCTTAGCGCGTCGACCACTTTCCCCAAAAGCAATGGCGGTGCTAGTGCTATGATCTTTAGCGTTATTATCGTGGCTATCGTCGATGTCAGTAGTGTTGCATGTTTTTTGCAGGCTGTTTTAATGAGGGTTTTCATCTGGCGCCTATTGATATTTTTAGCCTGCTTTTTGATTAAGTATTCTCTGTGGGGCAACAAGGCAACCATTTCTTATGATGTTGAAACGCTCGAGGCCGGGAATATACGACTGACAAACAATGCCATGGTCGCCGTACTTGGCTACAACTCGGTGATAAATAGTTTTGCCAGTAGTGAATAAATTTTTCTCAAGTGTTGTCAGTTGCAATGGCACGCTCCTAAAATTTGCCAATGGCAGATCGAGTATGGGAAGGCTTAGATTTTTTACAGGTTCGAAATCTATAAGAGATTTAAGTGTGTTTGAGCTTGCCAGGAAATCATGTGTTTTTCTATCGGTCACCTCTTGTGAGTCGTCATAAAGTGCGTTGACTTGAAATTGTTCAGTGATTGCTCTTTGAACAGCAATGCAAATGTCTAGCGAACAGCCAGAACCGACAGGGGAGATATGGAGGTCTCCAGGGCCGGATTTCGGGAATGCCACAGAAAAATATACGTTCAACACATCCTTTATGATAATGATTTGCAGCTTTTCAGCCAGCGCCAAAGCGTAAGGGTTGCTTTGTAGCGCTTTGTCGAGGAGCGCTTTAGAGGGAGCATAAAGTTTCATGGTCGGGCCGAGTCCACAGATCGCCATAAAAAAACTAGACAGGATATGTCTTTCGATCACTTCGTTAGTTCCGTGCAGCAGTGCCTCGGCTTTGGTGCAACCAAATGCGATCCCGGAATTGGAGGAGTAGCGAGACAGAAATTGCATGTTCGCACATTGCCACAAGTTACCCTCCAGCTTGGGGCAAAGAAGGATGCGTGGCACAAAAAGCGTTTTTTCTTTATCAAATGTTGTGAGTCTGAAGACTTCGATTGACTCAGTTGTACAGGGTAGGCCTATTAGAAAGCCGTCGCATTCCGCCCCTTTTTGATTGGTGATAAAATCGCAGCGCTGAATGCTCAGGTTATTTGTATTTTGTTGAAAAGTACTGAAGTGTTCGATGCTTTCTGCTAGTGCTCCGATGAGCGATTCGGGGCCTTTTCCTGCGCCAGATTCGATTAGGTTATTATTGTTGTCAAATAGTTCGGCGGTAGCTACAAGCTTTTCGCTATCGATATGTCGTGTAACGGCCTTCAAGTCTAATGAGTGGATGATTTTCTCAATTTTCAACAATGCTGCGGAAGCGCAGAATTCACGTTCTGACATATAGAGCCTCATAGGATTCTAGAATGCCGAAAGGGCGCCCTTTCGGCATTATTTACAGGTGCTGTCTCAACGAGTGTCAGTTAGCTAGCGAGGCAAAAAAGATTGCTTCAGTTGCCAAAAAGCCGTTTGATGTGCTTTTCACCTGTAGCAGGCCATCCCAAGGGCCTATCTCAGTGCGCTTTTTACCCATGATATTAACTCCTTGTATTGATTGAGCGGTACTCGTAAGTAAGTACCGCACTTGCGATATTCTTTTCGCAAGTGATTTATTAATAGCAGCGAGTTTACTGGTCGGATAGCCGAAAGGTCTGGTGAGAATGTGGGTGAGGTCTTGTCGGTACGTAGGATGAAGATGTGGGAATTGGCGTTTATGTTGCTTTTTTTACTTTATTGTTTCTGTTTCAATGGTTTGACGTGTTTAAGAGGTGCGCGAGATTTGTTGTTTTTTTCGGATTCGGCGTTTCAAAAGTATCTTGGGTAGGGCGAAAACCAAAAGATCCCAGCCTGCGGCGGCTCACAGGGACCTCGTCCAACGCAAGCGCGGGGTATTGCGCAACGTTTCTTCCACCTCCGCCAAATCCCCCGCATTAGTGTTGTGAATGATTTCCAGCGAATCATCACCATTCAACGCATCGGCATCCCCTGCAGCTATTTCGATCAGCAGCAGGGTGGGGCTCAGCGTCGAAGGTTCACCATCCAGAGTCCAGCTCATCCTCGTCCGGATAGGGGCTCATCAGGAACATTTCAACCTGATCGCTGTGGCAGGCGGGCATGGCCTGATCAGGTATTGAACACCTAACAGTTCTGCTAGTAGCTGGCTCTTGGAAACACTTCGATAATCAAGCCTCCCTGGTCTTGCTGATTGGAGTAGTTTCCCGTGCTCAACAAGCTGAAAACACTGCTCGCTCGTTATCAATACGATGCACTGGACCGACTGAGCGTTCATAGGGAGCCTGACAGGCTCGGCTCTCAACGCTTTTACTGTGAAAGCCATTTGGTTACGGAGTTACAAGGCGTAGAACGGCATTCAATCGTCCAGCACGGCGTTCAGCTGTTGGCGCAACGGATGCTAGTCAGCGGTCGGCTTGAAAGCACGTTGTTGGCCACAGACCTGCAGCGTTCTGTGCTAAACGTGACCCAAGGGGAAAGTCCGAACGCCATCGCTTACTCTCCCTATGGTTATCGTCCCCGGGAAAACGGGTTGAGCAGTATGTTGGGTTTCAATGGTCAACGGCCGGACCCGATGACCGGGCATTATTTATTGGGCAATGGCTATCGGGCGTTTAATCCGGTGCTGATGCGATTTAACAGTCCTGATAGTTTGAGTCCGTTTGATAAGGGTGGATTGAACGCATATACCTACTGTCTTGGTGATCCTATAAATCAGAGCGACCCTTCAGGGCATTTTCCTTTTCGTTTGAGTTTTCGTTTTCCTTTTGTTTTTCCTAGGGTTTTAGTTGGAATGGAAAATCCATATGCATCTGTAGGAATGCCCGTGAAACCTGTATCCAATGTAACGAGGATTTCTAAGGGGGTGATTTCCTTTGTAGATGAAACCAATAAAGGACGTAGGCTAAATTTTGTAGCTCATGGAACCGGAGACGGGAGAGTGCAGTTCGGTAATGGCGCGAACCTTGATGCCAAGCAGTTTTATGATAGAGCTATGAAATCAGGCGTATCCTTTGATGGGTATGACAGCCTACGCATGGTGATGTGTAACTCGGCTGGTAACTGGCAATCCCAAGCGGCAGGGCCTACCTTCGCTCAATCGCTTTCGAATTTGACGGGGCTTCCCGTAAAGGGTTACAGAGGAGTTGTTAGAGTCCCCAATTTTGCTCCAGTTTTTAAAAAGTTAAAAATTGGTGAGGTTAGAAGGCGGGGTTATTACTTTGGCGTTAATAAGGATAAGTCGTTAAGTAAGCCCGTTCATTCTGTTAGTTATGAGCCCGACAAAACATTGAGTGAACTGGCTATTGGTATTAGAGGGTGAGATATTGTTCGTCTACATTGGCGGTCTTGGTGCAGGTGTTTGATAGTCATTTTCTTGCGTTGCGTTGCGTTGCGTTGCGTTGCGTTGCATTGTGTTGCAAGCAATCCAGTTGTTTTTTGTAAATGTCCATTCTTTAAACCTTCGCGGGTAGGGGGTAAGCATTTGTGCAAAGTGCGGGAATGGATGGGGGGATTAGTTGGAAGTTTGTAGAGCGCGTAGGAATAGCCTGTTCTTTCGTACGCCTTCGCGGGCAAGCCTCGCTCCTACAGTACAAAGGCTGCCGCGATAGGGTGTCCGACTCAAAACCTGGAGCGAGGCTTGCCCGCGAAGGAGCCCGTTCAGCCACCATCAGAGTTCGCTAATGTAAGTACCCGTCCCCTTGAGAATGTTTTGCAGCGTTTCTTCCACTTCATCCAGGTCCGCCGCATCGGTGCTGTGCAGGATTTCCAGCGAATCTTCACCATCGAGCACATCGACGTCCGCGGCGGCGATTTCGATCAGCAGGCGGTCAGGGCTGAGGGTGACTTTCACACCGTTGAGGGCCGAAGGCTTGTCGTGGAAGATGATCTCCAGCTCATCCTCGTCCGGAAAGCGGCTCATCAGGAACATTTCACCCTCGGCGCTGGTGCAGCAGAGCATGGCCAAGTTGTCTTCTTCTTCGTCGCACGGGTTGACGATCAAGAGGTCAGTTGTCATTTGCATGGGAAAATCCTGGCTCGGCGAGCGTGGTGAACGTAACAAAAAGCAATTCTGCCAGCCCCGGGGAATTTCTGCTCGGCTGAGTGTCAGAAGATGTGTCGTGAACATTCTGGGTGTTACTGGTCATTTTTGGCACGCATGTACCGTAAAACCGGGCATAAAGCGCCCGTTTTGCTACACGGCTGCTAGTGTTGTTCAAGGCACGTGCCGCGAGTTACGTGCCGATGACCGAATATGTCGCAGCGCTGCAAGCACGGCCCTTGCCGCACTCGTTAAGCTGCGCTACGGATGAGCACCCGTAAAGGCATTGCGCTATATGTCGCGCAGTCGTTTTTGCAGATGCCCATTCAATGGAAGGTGAATGTGACCTGAGTGTCTCGTCCAGCTTCACCCACCTGTCATCCTGTTTCCTCTGCCCGAGAATCAGGAACAGGGTGACGGATTGCCCCGAAAGGGGTTTGCACGCGACGCTTCCATCAATAACAAGCCCAAGCGGAGTACCACAGATGGCGTTCTTCACCGCAGCCAGCAAAGCCGACTTCCAGCACCAACTGCAAGCGGCACTGGCGCAGCACATCAGTGAACAGGCACTGCCACAAGTGGCGCTGTTCGCCGAACAATTCTTCGGCATCATTTCCCTGGACGAGCTGACCCAGCGTCGGTTGTCCGACCTCGCCGGCTGCACCCTTTCTGCGTGGCGCCTGCTTGAGCGCTTCGATCACGCGCATCCGCAAGTGCGCGTCTACAACCCCGATTACGAACGCCACGGCTGGCAGTCGACCCACACCGCGGTCGAAGTGCTGCACCACGATCTGCCGTTCCTGGTGGACTCGGTGCGTACCGAGCTGAACCGCCGCGGCTACAGCATTCATACCCTGCAAACCACTGTGCTGAGCGTGCGTCGCGGCAGCAAGGGTGAGCTGCTGGAAATCTTGCCGAAAGGCACCCAGGGCGAAGGCATTCTGCAAGAATCGCTGATGTACCTGGAAATCGACCGTTGCGCCAACACGGCCGAACTGAACGTCCTGACCAAAGAGCTGGAGCAGGTTCTCGGTGAAGTCCGCGTCGCGGTCGCCGATTTCGAACCGATGAAAGCCAAGGTCCAGGAGCTGATCGAAGGCATCGACAACAGCCGGTTCATCATCAACGCCGACGAAAAGTCCGAAATCAAGAGCTTCCTGGAATGGCTGGTGGGCAACCACTTCACCTTCCTGGGCTACGAAGAATTCGTGGTGGGCGAAGATCAGAACGGCGGTCACATCGAATATGACCAGAACTCGTTCCTTGGCCTGACCAAACTGCTGCGCGCCGGCCTGACCGTCGATGATCTGCGCATCGAAGACTACGCCGTCAACTACCTGCGTGAACCGACCCCGCTGTCGTTCGCCAAGGCTGCACACCCAAGCCGTGTCCACCGTCCGGCTTACCCGGATTACGTGTCGATTCGCCAGATCGATGCCGATGGCAAAGTCGTTAAAGAATGCCGCTTCATGGGCCTGTACACCTCCTCGGTGTATGGCGAAAGCGTGCGGGTCATTCCTTACATCCGTCGCAAGGTCGAGATCATCGAACAGCGTTCGGGCTTCCAGGCCAAGGCTCACTTGGGCAAGGAACTGGCCCAGGTGCTTGAAGTGTTGCCGCGCGACGACTTGTTCCAGACCCCGGTGGACGAACTGTTCGCCACCGTGATGTCGATCGTGCAGATCCAGGAACGCAACAAGATCCGCGTGTTCCTGCGCAAAGACCCGTACGGCCGTTTCTGCTACTGCCTGGCCTACGTGCCGCGCGACATCTATTCCACCGAAGTGCGCCAGAAGATCCAGCAAGTGCTGATGGATCGTCTGAAAGCCTCGGACTGCGAGTTCTGGACTTTCTTCTCCGAGTCCGTGCTGGCCCGTGTGCAACTGATTCTGCGGGTCGATCCGAAGAATCGTCTGGACATCGATCCGCTGCTGCTGGAAAAAGAAGTGGTACAGGCCTGCCGCAGCTGGCAGGACGACTACGCGAGCCTGACGGTTGAAAGTTTCGGCGAGGCCAGCGGCACCAACGTGCTGGCCGACTTCCCGAAAGGCTTCCCGGCCGGTTACCGCGAGCGTTTCGCCGCCCACTCGGCTGTGGTCGACATGCAGCACCTGCTGAGCCTGAACGAAAAAAATCCGCTGGTCATGAGCTTCTATCAGCCGCTGGCTCAGGTCTCCGGTCAGCGCATGCTGCACTGCAAGCTGTATCACGCCGATACGCCGCTGGCGTTGTCCGACGTGTTGCCGATTCTGGAAAACCTTGGCCTGCGCGTGTTGGGTGAATTCCCGTATCGCCTGCGTCACAACAATGGCCGCGAATTCTGGATTCACGACTTCGCGTTCACTGCCGCCGAAGGCCTGGAACTCGACATCCAGCAACTCAACGACACCTTGCAGGACGCCTTCGTCCACATCGTGCGTGGCGATGCCGAGAACGATGCATTCAACCGCCTGGTGCTGACCGCCGGTCTGCCATGGCGCGATGTGGCGCTGCTGCGTGCCTACGCGCGTTACATGAAGCAGATTCGCCTGGGCTTCGACCTGGGTTACATCGCCAGCACCCTGAACAACCACACCGACATCGCTCGCGAGTTGACCCGGTTGTTCAAGACCCGTTTCTACCTGGCGCGCAAGCTCGGTACTGACGATCTGGAAGACAAGCAGCAACGTCTGGAACACGCGATTCTGGCGGCACTGGACGATGTTCAGGTGCTGAACGAAGACCGCATCCTGCGTCGTTACCTGGACCTGATCAAAGCGACCCTGCGGACCAACTTCTACCAGACCGACGCCAACGGTCAGAACAAGTCCTACTTCAGCTTCAAGTTCAACCCGCACCAGATTCCAGAGCTGCCGAAGCCGGTTCCGAAGTTCGAAATCTTCGTTTATTCGCCTCGCGTTGAAGGCGTGCACCTGCGCTTCGGCAACGTTGCTCGCGGTGGCCTGCGCTGGTCCGACCGTGAAGAAGACTTCCGCACCGAAGTCCTGGGCCTGGTAAAAGCCCAGCAAGTGAAGAACTCGGTCATCGTACCCGTGGGTGCGAAGGGCGGCTTCCTGCCGCGTCGCCTGCCACTGGGCGGCAGCCGTGACGAGATCGCGGCCGAGGGCATCGCCTGCTACCGCATCTTCATCTCGGGCCTGTTGGACATCACCGACAACCTGAAAGACGGCGTACTGGTACCGCCGGCCAACGTCGTGCGTCATGACGACGATGACCCGTACCTGGTAGTAGCGGCGGACAAGGGCACTGCGACCTTCTCCGACATCGCCAACGGCATCGCCATCGACTACGGCTTCTGGCTGGGTGACGCGTTCGCTTCTGGCGGCTCGGCCGGTTACGACCACAAGAAAATGGGCATTACCGCCAAGGGCGCGTGGGTTGGCGTACAGCGCCACTTCCGTGAACGCGGCATCAATGTTCAGGAAGACAGCATCACTGTGGTGGGCGTCGGCGACATGGCCGGTGACGTGTTCGGTAACGGCTTGCTGATGTCCGACAAGCTGCAACTGGTCGCAGCGTTCAACCACCTGCACATCTTCATTGACCCGAATCCTGCGCCTGCCAACAGCTTCGCCGAGCGTCAGCGTCTGTTCGACTTGCCGCGTTCGGCCTGGTCGGACTACGACACCAGCATCATGTCCGAAGGCGGCGGGATCTTCTCGCGCAGCGCAAAAAGCATCGCGATTTCCCCGCAGATGAAAGAGCGTTTCGACATTCAGGCGGACAAGCTGACCCCGACCGAACTGCTGAATGCCTTGCTCAAGGCACCGGTGGATCTGTTGTGGAACGGCGGTATCGGTACGTACGTGAAAGCCAGCTCCGAAAGCCACGCCGATGTCGGCGACAAGGCCAACGATGCACTGCGCGTGAACGGCAACGAACTGCGCTGCAAAGTCGTGGGCGAGGGCGGTAACCTCGGTATGACTCAACTGGGTCGTGTCGAATTCGGCCTCAATGGCGGCGGTTCCAACACCGACTTCATCGACAACGCCGGTGGTGTGGACTGCTCCGACCACGAAGTGAATATCAAGATCCTGCTGAACGAAGTGGTACACGCAGGTGACATGACCGACAAGCAACGTAACCAGTTGCTGGCGAGCATGACCGACGAAGTCGGTAACCTGGTGCTTGGCAACAACTATAAGCAGACTCAGGCCCTGTCCCTGGCGGCACGTCGTGCCTTGCCGCGGATTGCCGAATACAAGCGTCTGATGAACGATCTGGAAGGCCGCGGCAAGCTGGATCGCGCCATCGAGTTCCTGCCGGCTGAAGAGGCGATCAACGAGCGCGTCGCGGCGGGCCATGGCCTGACCCGTGCCGAGCTGTCGGTGCTGATCTCCTACAGCAAGATCGACCTCAAGGAAGCGCTGCTCAACTCCTTGGTACCGGATGACGATTACCTGACGCGCGACATGGAAACCGCTTTCCCGCCGTCGCTGGTGAGCAAGTTCTCCGCTGCCATGCGCCGTCACCGTCTGAAGCGTGAAATCGTCAGCACCCAGATCGCCAACGATCTGGTGAACCACATGGGCATCACCTTCGTTCAACGACTCAAAGAGTCGACCGGCATGAGCCCGGCGAACGTGGCCGGTGCTTATGTGATCGTGCGTGACATCTTCCACCTCCCGCACTGGTTCCGTCAGATCGAAGCCCTGGACTACCAGGTTTCGGCCGACGTTCAACTGGAGCTGATGGATGAGCTGATGCGTCTGGGCCGCCGCGCTACGCGCTGGTTCCTGCGTGCCCGCCGCAACGAGCAGAATGCTGCCCGTGACGTCGCGCACTTCGGTCCGCATCTGAAGGAATTGGGTCTCAAGCTCGACGAACTGCTGAGCGGCGAGATCCACGAGAACTGGCAGGCCCGCTATGAGGCGTACGTCGAAGCCGGTGTGCCGGAGTTGCTCGCGCGCATGGTGGCTGGCACCTCGCACCTGTACACGCTGCTGCCGATCATCGAGGCCTCCGACGTGACCGGGCAGAATCCTGCGGATGTGGCCAAGGCCTACTTCGCCGTGGGCAGCGCGCTGGACATCACCTGGTACTTGCAGCAGATCAGCGCCCTGCCAGTTGAAAACAACTGGCAGGCCCTGGCCCGTGAAGCGTTCCGCGACGATGTCGACTGGCAACAACGTGCGATCACCATCTCCGTCCTGCAACAGGGCGATGGCACCCAGGACGTGGAAACACGCTTGGCGCTGTGGATGGAAGAGCACGAAGGCATGATCGAACGCTGGCGCGCGATGCTGGTGGAAATCCGTGCCGCCAGCGGCACTGACTACGCCATGTACGCGGTGGCCAACCGTGAACTGCTGGACTTGGCGTTGAGCGGTCAAGCGGTGGTGCCTGCCACTGCCACCACAACTGCCAGTGCCGAGCTGGAGCCGGCTGCCTGATAGGCGTTGAATGAAAAAGCCCCGTCTCGAAAGAGATGGGGTTTTTTTTTGTCTGAAGGTTTTGTGGTGTCTGGTCGGGCTCTTTCGCGAGCAAGCCCGCTCCCACAGTAGATTTCTGTTGTGCACATATTCCACATACACCCACGTTCAAATGTGGGAGCGGGCTTGCTCGCGAAGAGGCCATCAGCATCACCTCCGCGATCAGTTCTCCAAAGGAATCAACACTTTCTCATCCGGGGCCAACACCATGAACACCAACAGCTTGGCGGGTTGGGTGGCGCTGGCGTTTTTCGAGACCAGATGTTCCGACCCGGCCGGTTCGTACCAGAACTCACCGGCCTTGTAGGTAATCGCTTTTTCACCTTTGACTTGCGAAATGATCTCCCCCGAAAGCACATAGGCCATGGCCGTGCCCTGGTGTTTATGGGCGATGGACGATTGGCCCGGTTGGTAATCGACTTCGATCATCAAGGCTTTTTTGCCGGGTGCGTTTTTCAGCATCTGGTCCTGCAGAACGGTGACTTTTTCTGAAGGGGGAGCGGTGTCGTGGGCGAATACCGGGGCTGAAACACTCAGCGTCAGGGCGGCGAGAGGAGCGGCAAAAAAACGAAGTGTTTTCATGGTTGATTACCTGAGGTGGTGAGTCGTCAGCGACCACAGTAAGCCGCGCTATCGGGCAATCAAACGGCCAATTTTCGGGAAGGTGAGGGGACCAATCACAGAGTGCGCAGGGCTAAAGGGTGATGAACTGTGGCGAGGGAGCTTGCTCCCGCTGGGTTGCGAAGCGGCCCCAAAACCGGTGGGCGCGCAGGATCAGGCAGACTGCGTTCGCCGGATTACGTCTGCTGCGCAGACGAGCGGGAGCAAGCTCCCTCGCCACAGGTGTTTGTCAGACGATCGGAAAGCTGTTGAAGTCGACGGCATTGGCCAGTCGGCTGTCGATCAGGCCGATAAAGCCTTGCACTTCGGGGCAGTTGAAATGCGCGTGCATGGCCGCTTCCGATTGCCAGCGGGCGCTGACCGTCCAGCGGGTGTCGTCCTCGGGGCAGCGGTCGACCATATAGGAATCGCAGCCCGGAAGTTCGCGCAGGGTTTCGACAATCTTTTGCAGTTGCTTACCCAGCTCATCCGAGCGGCCGGTGGCGGCCTGCACCTTTACGGTGTTGATCACTTCGTTGGACATTGCTCACACTCCTGAATCAGGCCGGACGAATCCTGCTCATTGAGGGATAACGCCCAATCAGGATAGGCCTGCACCCCCAGACCGCCAATAGCCAATCACCGGATAAAGCCGCAGACCAATCCCTCAGCCGAGCTGCTGCAAAATGTCCCTTAGCCGGTCCAGGGCGATGTCGATGTCCAGGGTTTCGATCGCGCCGAACCCCAGGAAAAGCCCGGCCCGCGGCGCTTGCTGGTAAAAAAAGTCGTCCAGGGCATAGAGCCCCACTTCGACTTTTTTTGCCAATTCGATCACCAATGGAATATCGACCGGGACCTTGCACAGCGCCGCCATGTGGAACCCGGCCGTGGTCGGCACCGCTTCAAACCACGGCGAAAGGTCGCCCGCCATGCGCGCCAGGATCCGTTCACGGCGCCCGGCGTAAATCGTGTGGCAGCGCCGGATGTGCTTGAGCAGACAGCCTTCGGCGATGAACTTGGCGAGGGCCCATTGGGGCAGGGTAGAGGTGTGCAGGTCGGTGAGCTGCTTGGCGCGGATCACCGCTTCGAGAATCGCTGGCGGCAAAATCGCGTACCCGAGCCTCAGCTCCGGCAACAAGGTCTTCGAGAACGTGCCGACGTAGGCGACGATGCCGCGCTGATCCAGGCTTTGCAAAGAGTCAGTGGGCCGGCCTTCGTAGCGGAATTCGCTGTCGTAATCGTCTTCGATGATGATCGCCCCCAGCTCGTATGCCCTTGCGAGCAGGGCTTCGCGGCGGGGCTGGCTCATGGGCATGCCCAAAGGGAACTGGTGGGACGGGGTGACGTAAATCAGCCGGGTACCGTCGGGAATGTGCTCGACCTGGATGCCTTGCTCATCCACCGGCACGCCGACCACCGTTGCGCCATGGCTCCCGAACAACAGGCGCGCTGGCGGGTAGCCGGGATCTTCCATGGCAACGAGGCCGCCCGGTTGGGTCAGCACTCGGGAAATCAGGTCCAGCGCCTGCTGTGCGCCGTTGCACACCACCACGTCTTCGTCCTGACAATTGACCCCGCGGGAAAATGCTATGTGCCGTGCGATCGCATTGCGCAGCGCCGGCAGGCCTTCGGGCAGGCTATAGAAACCTTTGGAACCGGCAATCTGGCGCAAGGCATGGGAGGTGCAGCGGCGCCAATCGTCCTGCGGAAACTGGCCCTTGCTGGTGGCGCCACCGATGAACTCGTAACGCAGCGAGCCTTCCAGCGTCGGGTGGCGCAAGAATGTCGGCAGGCTGCGCCAGCGTTCGATGACCTCAAAGCTCGCCAGCTCGGAATGGCTCTGCTTGCGGACGATTTTTGCCGGCCGGGCATTGACGTAAGTGCCTTTGCCGATCACCCCGGTGAGGAAGTTTTCATAGGTCAATTGCGTATACGTGTCGGAAATGGTCTTGCGCGAAATCCCCAGTTGTTCGGCCAGCAAGCGGCTGGGCGGCAGCTGAGTCCCGGCTGTCAGGCGGCCGGACTCGATGGCGTCGCGCAGTTGCCGGTACAACTGGCCTGCCAGGTCCTTGCGGCCGTTGATGACAACATGAAGTTCCATACCGGCGGGGCTCCTGGGGCGGTTGAGGCGACTGTGCGTCGCGCCAGATTACCCGCATGAACGGCTGTGCAGAAGTTGCGTGGGCGAAAAACCTGCGATTGGCCTGCTGCCGGGCGGTCCATGGCTTTTTCGCTGAATTGGGTCTGTAACACGGGGGCGTCGGCGGCTAGTGTGGAGGCACTGATTCGATCCATGAGGTCGCCCCATGAACGCCCGTCTGGATTACTACAGCGCATCCCCCAAAGCGATGAAAGCCATGATTGCCCTGGAGGCCTTGACCCGCGATCTGAGCATTGAACCGGCCTTGTTGAACCTGATCAAAATCCGCGCCTCGCAGCTCAATGGCTGCGCTTTCTGCACCGACATGCACTCGGTGGACGCGCGCCGCTTCGGCGAGAGCGATCGCCGGCTGTATGGGATCGTGGTCTGGCGCGACAGCAACTTCTTCAACCCTCGGGAGCGGGCGGCCCTGGCCTGGACCGAAGCGGTGACCCTGCTCTCGGAAAGCCGAGTGCCGGACGACGTTTACGCTCAGGCCCGGGAGCAATTCAGCGAAGGCGAACTGGTCGACCTGACAATGGCGGTCAGCACCATCAACAGCTGGAATCGCCTGGCGGTGAGCTTTCGGCAAATGCCTAGTGATTGATCAATGAGGAGTCTCACCTATGGCGAGGGGGGCTCACCGCAATCCATGTGGGAGCGGGCTTGCTCGCGAAGGCATTGTGTCAGGCGACATCAATGTTGACTGTGCCGCCGTCTTCGCGAGCAAGCCCGCTCCCACAGGTTCTACAGCTTAACTGACTGGCATTTAGGGCAAGCCCCCTCGCCACAGATGCAGGCAGGCTTGAAGATCTCACCTGCCATGCAGTGACCGATCACCTGCCATTGAGCAGCGGCGAAGTCCCGGTCGCCGGCGCCGGTCGCTGCGGTTTCACTGATGTGCCAAAGGTATTGCCCATGCGCGTGCTGGTGGCGGCCGGTGTGGCCAGGCCCAACTGATGGGGCGGCCGTTTGTTGATCGGTACGTTCATCGCCTGCTGATTTTTCTGCGCAGCGGCAGCCCCCTCGGGGTTGTTGCCCATCTGCTGGCTGAGGCAGTTGTAGTCCGGCGCCTTGTAGCCACCGACCGTCACTTCGACGCAACCCAGCGGTTGTTCAGCCTGGGTCAGCGACAGCCCGGTCATCAGCAACACGCCCGCTGCAAGGCTCGATAGATGTTTCATTGAAGGCCTCCTGGCCGGCCACAAAGGGGCCGCTCTGGAGCGTGAGTCTAGAGCAAAGCGCTTTAACGGCGCGTGATGGTTTTTTTGCACCGGCCGTCACATCAGATTCATATACAGCCCTCAGGATGACGGTTTTCAGGGGTACGTCAGCCGTGCAGCGAGGCAGAGCCAGGGACGGGCGCCAGGTTTTAATGACTCACGTTCGCCAGGCTTGCCTGGCGTTGCTGTTTTGGTTGATGTCATCGGCAGTGTCCGCAGGTCCCGTCGATCCGCGCACACCGCTGGAACTGGACATCCCGGCCCAGGCATTGGCCAGCGCGCTTGAACGGTTCAGTCGCTCCACCGGCATGGCCGTTCTGGTGGATCGCCAGCTGACCCGCGGTCGTCGTTCGGTCGCCGTGAAAGGACACTTGAATGCTACCGATGCGTTGAGTCTGATGCTCAGTGGCAGCGGGCTGATGGCGCGGTATGCCCGAGCGGATGCGTTCACCTTGCAGGTGGCGCAGGTCGCCGAGGTGTCAGGCACAGTCGCAAACAATGCGCCACTTGCGGGCGGCAGTTATGCGACGGCGATTCAAACGGCGCTCGAACGTCGTTTGTGCCGCTCGCCTTTGACCCGGCCGGGCAGTTTTCGGGCGTTGTTGCAACTGTGGATCGGTCGTGACGGTGTGGTGCAGTACAGCCGCCTGGTCAGTTCCACAGGTGACATCCAGCGCGACTCGGCGCTGGTGGAAAGTTTACGCAACCTCAGAATAGAACGCCCGGCGCCCAGCTCTCTTGGCCAGCCGGTCACGCTGCTTTTGTTACCGCAATCGTCAGGAAAACGCATGGAATGCACACAATGGGAAGGAGTTTCCGGGGGATGAAAGACACCGGGCAAAGTTCGATGGTCAGGTTGTTCCTGACGTCCTATGACGATTTCAAGGTGCGCTTGCGCAGGCGCCTGGGTTCGGAGGATCTGGTCAACGACGTCCTGCACGAAACCTACCTGCGGGTCGACCGCATGGAAGCCCCGCCGAACATCGCACAACCCAATGCCTACCTCTACCGCATGGCCCTGAACATTGCTGCCGACCGGCGCCAGTCGGACGCCCGGTTGCTGACCGGCAGTGAGGTGGAGGAGCTGTTGCAGGTGTCCGACGAAGCGCTCGACCCGGCGCGGGTGGTGGGCGGTCAGAAGGAAATTCAGTCGCTGCTCAAAGCGCTGTACGAATTGCCGGCGCGTCGGCGCAAGATCTTTATCGCCGCGCGCCTGGAAGAGGCGCCGCACCTGGAAATCTCCCAGCGTTTCGGCATTTCGACACGGATGGTCGAGAAGGAAATCAAAGCTGCGTTGGGCCATTGCGCCGCGCGCCTGGAAAGAAAAGTCATTCAGCGGTTCGGTCCCGGCGCGGGAAAACCGTCTTGATAGAAGAGTCCAGATTAATCCGTGAGTACCCCCGCGCTTGAACATCTTCCGTATGTCATTCCCTGAGGCGACACCCCAGGACCGGCTGCAAAGCGAAGCCCAGGACTGGTTGATCCTTTTGACCTCGGGCCGGGCGACCGTCGCCGATGCTCGTGCCTTGCGCCAGTGGTGCGCGCAAAGCCCCGAACACGCCCGTGCATTCGAGCAAAGCAAGCTGTTGTGGCAGCAGTTGCAACCCGCCGCCGAAGGTTTGCAGGCGCCGCGGCATCTGGGCCGTCGGGCGTTTCTTGGCGGCGCCATCGCGGCGTCCGCGGCGTTCTTGCTGATTCGTGGCACCGTGCCGGGCGGTTTTTCCGGGCTGGGCGCTGACTACATCACTGAAGTCGGCGAGCAGCGGCGGGTCGATCTGGCGGACGGCGTGAGCCTGGAGCTCAACACCCAGACGCGGATCAATCGCCGTGACAGTGCCGATGGCGAGCGCAATTTCGAACTGGTCAGCGGCGAAGTCGAAGTCCTGACCCGTGCTCAGGCGCCGCTCAAGGTTCAGGCCGGGGCAGGGTGGTTGAGTGCGAGTCAGGCGCGGTTCAATCTGCGCAATACCGATCAGAGCGTATGCGTTACCTGTCTGGACGGCGCGTTGCAGGTCGATGTGCAGGGGCGCGGCATTCGCCTGGAATCAGGCCAGCAACTGACCTATGACGCCCAGCGAGTCGGCACGCCGCAAGCGGTCGACACCTCGGCGGTGATTGCCTGGCGCCAGCAAGTACTGGTGTTCAACGACGCTACGCTGTCGACGGTGATCGACGAGATCAACCGTTACCGCCCCGGTATGTTGCTGCTGCTCAACAGCGAGTTAGGCAAGCGCAAGGTTCAGGCCCGTTTCAGCCTGGATCAACTGGCGGGGGTGGCGTTGTTGATTCGCGATGCGTATGGGGCCAAATGCACTGAATTGCCGGGTGGGGTGGTGGTGCTCAGTTAGTGGTGGGCTTGAGGTTTTGGGTGTTGCGACTAGCGCCTTCGCGAGCAAGCCCGCTCCCACATGGGGTCTCCAGTGAGCATGGGTTTTGTGTACGCCAGAAATCCGATGTGTGAGGTGGTGCTCGGTTGATGTGATGGTGTCTGTGCTGATGCCATCGCGAGCAGGCTCGCTCCCACATGGGGTCTCCAGTGAACATGGATTTTGTGTACGCCGGAGATCAAATAATGAAATGGCTACCCCCGCCGCCCCCTGCGATCGCCCACTAAGCTTTCGCAG
>NZ_AZRW02000002.1 GCF_000512695.2 Pseudomonas sp. QTF5
ATGGCGGCGTGAGAACCGAAAATAATGTCCAAAATTACTGGACCAGATCAGCTTGCTCGCGAAGAACGATAACGCGGTATTTCAGGTAAATCGGAATTTCCAAGGAGCTCACAATGGCTGACCAAACCTCCCCCGCCCTGAAGGAAATTTTCAACGCCGAACGCCTCGCGCACATCGCCACCGAAATGACGGCGGTCTATCCCGGCTTTGATGCCAAGGCCTTCCTGAAACTGGCCAAAACCGGCCTCGCGGAGTTGTCAGTCATGCAACGCATAGCCTGCGTCAGCGAATGCCTGCACGCGGTATTGCCGCTCGGTTATGAAGAATCCCTCGACGTCCTGCGCGCCCTCGCACCGCGCCTGAACAGCGCCTTCGTCAGCATGTTTTTGCCGCACTACGTCGCAACCTACGGCGCTCACACATTCGATCTGTCGATGAATGCGCTCAAATATTTCACAGCCTTCGGCTCCTCGGAATTTGCGATCCGGCACTTTCTGCGCCGCGATATCGAGCGCTCGTTGGCGCTGATGCACGACTGGTCGCTGGATGACAACGAACACGTCCGGCGCCTGGCCAGCGAAGGCAGCCGACCGCGCCTGCCATGGTCGTTCCGCCTGGAACAGGTCCAGGCCGACCCGACACTGGCGGCTGCGATCCTCGACAACCTCAAGGCCGATGACAGTCTCTACGTGCGCAAATCCGTGGCCAACCACCTCAACGACATCACCAAGGATCATCCCGAGTGGGTGCTGGATCTGATCGAGGGATGGTCGCTGGAAAACAAGCACACAGCCTGGATCGCCAGACACGCCCTGCGCAGTTTGATCAAACAGGGTAACAAGCGAGCGCTGGCAATCATTGGCGCGGGCGGCAAGCCCGAGGTTGAAATCATTGACGTGAAGGTTGAGCCGGCGGTGATACGTCTGGGTGAGAAAATCACCCTGTCTTTCAGAGTGAAGTCCACGGTCCCGGATAGTCAGCGATTGGTGATCGATTACGCTATCGATTATGTCAAAGCCAACGGCAGCACCTCGGCAAAGGTGTTCAAACTTAAAGCCCTCACGCTGTCCGACAATGCCAGCGAAGCCATCAGCCGCAGTCAGCACATCAAGGAACTGACCACCCGCAGGCACTATGCCGGCCAGCACGCGGTGCACATTCTGGTAAATGGCGAACGCTTGGCCAGCACCCAATTCCGAATTATCGCTGACGCTCATTAACACCCACACCAGAGCCCCCCGGCAGCATGCGCGTGAGCGTGTTGTCCCGGACCCAATAGTGATGGAACAACCCCGCCGCTGCATGCAAACCAATCAACCAGTAGCCGGTGCTGCCAAGCAATTCATGCCAATGCTTGAGTTGCTTGGCCAGATCGGGATCAACCGCAACCGGCGCCGGCAAGAAAAAGCCGAAATACGGCATCGGCTTGCCCCCGGCGGCCAGCATCAACCAGGCCAATAGCGGCGTAGCGATCATCAGCCCATACAGCGCCAGGTGCATGAGGTGCGAGACGCCGGCCTGCCAGGTGGGCGGGGTCGGGGTAATCGATGGCCGGGGCGTGAGGCGCCCGAGCAAGCGAACCCAAACCAGCACAAAAATGCTCAACCCGAATATGCCGTGCAGCCCCAGAAACAGGCCCTTCAGGGCATGTCCACGGGGCAACAATCCTTTGATCTCGATGCAACCATAAACGCCGACGAACAGCGCCAGCATCAGCCAGTGCAAGGTGATCGAGAGTTTTCCATACCGGTGTACTGCTGAATCTCGGGTCATACAGGGCCTCGTGAAGATCAGTGGCGGCTGCCGACTCATTTCGTACAGCCTGGATCCGGTTTCGTCGAACCGACCGGCGCCACCCTGCCCGTCCAGTCTTAAGACAATCTGAAGGTCACCTTCAGACTCCGTTAAGAATTGCCTCTGATACTCCTCCCGAACTTACTCAGGGAGGCGTTCTTGCCCATGCCCGATTTCGACTGGAACATCCCTCTGCCCCTGCACTTCGGTCAAGCCGAAACCCCGCAGATGAGTCTGGCCAGAGCCTTGCCGGACGATCCCCAGCGTCCGGTCTTCGAAGCCTTTATCCAGCAACGTTTTCGAAAGGCTCATGGCGCCGACATCCGCCAATTCATGCCGCAGCTGTTCGGCATGAGCGATGCGTCAGGCACGCTGTGTGCGGTGGCTGGCGTACGACTGGCCAGTGCCGAACCCTTGTTTCTGGAGCGTTACCTGGACGAGGCGATCGATCCGCTGATCAGCGACGCTGCCGGCCAACCCGTGGACCGGGCCGGTATTGTCGAGGTCGGGAACCTCGCCGCCAGCGATACCGGCAGTGCGCGCCTGAGCATCATTGCCATCACCTACCTGTTGGCAATGGGCGGGCTGGAATGGGTGGCGTTCACCGGCAACATCGGGCTGGTGAATAGTTTTCATCGCTTGGGCTTGAAGCCAGTGACGCTCTGCGCCGCCGATCCTGTGCGGCTGGGCGACGACCGTCACCTCTGGGGCAGTTATTACGAGAGTCAGCCATGGGTGCATGTCGGCAACATCCGCGCCGGTTTCATCCATTTGCGCAACATCGGTCTGTTCAATCGCCTGGGGTTGCCGACGTCCCTTGAGGAGTCCAGCCATGTCGCTTGAAATGGAGCGCTTCAAACAGACCCTGCGCAGTCATGCCGAACGCAAGACCAACGCCATCACCTTGTGGGGCGATCAGTTGAAACTGGACTACGCCACGCTGTACGCCGAGGTCATGTACCGCCAACAGCGTCTACGCGATGAGCACGTCAACGTGGTCGCGCTGGCGCTGGACAATGGCACCGAGGCGATGCTCTGGGACCTGGCCGTACTGTTCGAAGGCCTGACCTGCCTGACGTTGCCGCCCTTCTTCAGCCCGGCACAACGCAATCATTGCCTGCAACAGAGCCAGGCCGAGCTGGTGATTGCCGAACCGGAACTGGAAGCCGAACTGCAGGCGGCCGGCTACGAGAAGACCGGCGCATTCTGGCGTCGCACCTTCAGCGGTCCGAACCGGATACCCGAAGGCACCGCCAAACTGACCTTCACCTCAGGCACCACCGGTACGCCCAAAGGCGTGTGCCTGAGCGCCGAAAGCCTTTTGCAGGTGGCCCGTGAACTGGATCAGGCGAGCAAGCCCACCGATCCGCGGCATCACCTGGCACTGCTGCCCCTGGCGATTCTGCTGGAAAACCTCGGCTGTTATGCCGCGCTGTATGCCGGCGCGACCTTGAGCGTACCGAGCCAGAAAACCCTGGGCATTCAAGGCGCCAGCGGTGTCGATGTACCGCGGCTGTTGGGTTGTCTGGCCACCCGAAAACCGGAAAGTCTGATCCTGGTGCCGCAGTTGCTGCTGATGCTGGTCAGCGCCGCCGAGCAAAAAGCATTCAACCCCCAATCGTTGCGTTTTGCCGCGGTCGGTGGCGCACGGGTTTCCGAAGAGTTACTGCATCGCGCACAGCGCATCGGCATTCCGGTTTACGAGGGTTACGGGTTGTCGGAATGCTCGTCGGTGGTGTGCCTCAATCGCCCGGGCGCGCGCCGCCCGGGTAGCGTCGGCCGGCCCCTGCCCCACGTCGAGATTCGCCTGGCCGACGATGGTGAAGTGCTGGTCAAGGGCTCGACCCTACTTGGCTATCTGGGGCAAGCGCCCTTCAGCGATGATTGGTGGCCGACCGGCGATCTTGGCGAGTTCGACCCGGAAGGTTTTCTCTACCTCAACGGGCGCAAGAAGCATCAGTTCGTCACCAGTTTCGGCCGCAACGTCAATCCGGAATGGGTCGAGGCCGAACTCACTCAGCGTCGTCACATCGCTCAGGCGTTCGTCTACGGCGAAGCGATGCCGAGCAACCACGCCCTGCTCTGGCCCCATCGGCCGGACTGCACCGATGAAGAGCTCGCCGCCGCCGTGGCCCAGTCCAACGAGGCCTTGCCCGATTACGCCCAGGTTCATCACTGGACCCGTCTCGATCAACCGTTCACCGCCGCCAATGGCTTGCTGACCGCCAATGGCCGACCGCGCCGCGACGCCATCGTCGAGCGTTACCGGGCGCAGCTCACTGAACCCGTTTTTTCCGAGGAATCCGCATCATGAGTTTTTTCGACACCCTGCAAGAAGCCACCCTGCAAGAACGCCACGAGTTGTTCAACCTGCCGATCATCCGCGATGCCCTTGAGGGCAAGGTCAGCCTGGACAGCTACCGCGCCTTTCTCGCCCAAGCCTACTACCACGTGCGCCATACCGTGCCGTTGATGATGGCGTGCGGCGCACGTCTGCCGCTGCGGCTGGAATGGCTGCGCAAAGCGGTGTGCGAGTACATCGAGGACGAATACGGCCACGAACAGTGGGTACTCGACGACATCGAGGCCTGTGGCGGCGACAGAGAGGCGGTGCGTAACGGTCGTCCCTCGCTGCCAATCGAGTTGATGGTCAGCTTCCTCTACGACCTGATTGCCCGAGACAACCCGGTGGGCCTGTTCGGCATGGTCAACGTGCTGGAAGGCACCAGCATTGCCCTGGCCACCCACGCGGCCGGCAGCATCCGCGAACGCCTGGCGCTGCCGGAAACCGCCTTCAGCTACCTGAGCTCCCACGGCTCGCTGGATATCGAACACATGCAGACCTACCGCCGGCTGATGAACACACTCGAAGACCCGGAGGATCAAGCCGCGGTGATTCATGCCTCGAAGGTCGTTTACAAACTCTATACCGACATGTTCCGCGGCCTGCCCCGCGATGGGGAGAACTTGCATGCAGCTGCATGAAGCCCGTGTGGTTTTGACTGGAGCCAGCGGCGGTATCGGCCTGGCCATTGCCAGCGCCCTGTGTGCCAGTGGCGCGCGGGTGTTGGCCGTATCCCGGCACCGGGAGTCGCTGGAGCCCTTGCTCGAACGCTACCCGCTGCACCTGTGTTGGGTCGGCGCTGACCTGACCGTCCCCGGCGACCGACGCAAAGTGCTGGCCGCGGCCGAAGCCATCGGCGGCATCAACCTGCTGGTCAATGCCGCCGGGATCAATCACTTCGCCATGCTCGAACAGCTCGATGACAGCGAGATCAATGCGATGCTGGCGGTGAACATCAGCGCACCGATCTGCCTGACCAAGCTTTTGCTGCCGCTGCTCAAGCAAGCCGAGAGCGCCATGGTGGTAAACGTCGGCTCGACCTACGGCTCCATCGGCTATCCCGGTTACGCCAGCTATTGCGCCACCAAGTTTGCCCTGCGCGGTTTCTCCGAAGCCCTGCGCCGGGAGCTGGCCGACACCCGGGTCAGCGTGCTTTACGTTGCCCCCCGGGCGACCCACACCAGCATGAACAGCCCGGCGGCCCAGGCGCTGAACGATGCGCTCAAAGCCAATGTCGACGATCCGCAAACCGTCGCCTCGGCGGTCATCCGCGCCATTGCCGGTGACCGCCGCGATTTGTACCTGGGCTGGCCGGAACGCTTTTTCGTCCGCCTGAACAGCCTGTTGCCGCATCTGGTGGACCGTGGTTTGCGCAAGCGGTTGCCGCTGATCCGTCGCCTCAGTCAGAAGCCCGATAACGAGAGCCTCAAACCATGAAAAAAATCGTCACTTGCCTGCTGCTCGGATTGTTGAGCCAAAGCGTCTGGGCGCTGGACGCCGCCGATCAGCAGCGCCTTAATGGCATTCAGCAAAGCTGGGCGCACATTCAATACGAATTGCCCGCCGACCAGCGTACCGCGGCCTTCGAAAAACTCGCGACCCTGGCCTCGGCGTTCACCCAAGAACGCCAATCCCTGGCCGAAGCGTGGATCTGGTCCGGCATTGTCACCAGCAGTTGGGCCGGAGCCCAGGGTGGCCTCGGCGCCCTGAGCAAGGTCAAGGCCGCCAAAGTCGACCTGGAAAAAGCCCTCACCATTGATCCCAAGGCCCTGCAAGGCTCGGCCTATACCAGCCTCGCGGCGCTGTATGATCGCGTGCCCGGCTGGCCCCTCGGTTTCGGCGATGCCGACAAGGCCGAACAACTGTTAAAGCAAGCCTTGCAGCTGAACCCGGCCGGCATCGACAGTCTGTACTTCTGGGGTGATCACCTTTACCGTCAAAAGCGCTATGGTGAAGCCAAGGACGCACTGCAAAAAGCCCTGCAAGCGGCACCGCGTCCTGGCCGGGAAAGCGCCGACGCCGGGCGCCGCAAAGACATCGAAGCATTACTGGTGGACGTGAACAAGAAACTCAACTGACAGGAGTCCGCGTGCGCTTATTACTGATCGAGGATGACATGGCCCTCGGCGAGGGCATTCATCAGGCCCTGGGCCGTGAGGGTTACACCGTCGACTGGCTGCAAGACGGCAGCAGTGCCTTGCATTCGCTGCTCAGCGAGACGTTTGACCTGGCCGTGCTCGACCTCGGCCTGCCGCGCATGGACGGTCTGCAAGTGCTGCACCGCCTGCGTGAAAGCGGGTCCAACCTGCCTGTACTGATCCTCACCGCCCGGGATGCCACCGAAGACCGCATCGCC
This sequence comes from Pseudomonas sp. QTF5, assembly GCF_000512695.2. GTDB lineage: Bacteria > Pseudomonadota > Gammaproteobacteria > Pseudomonadales > Pseudomonadaceae > Aquipseudomonas. The sequence continues at coordinate 6,495 of NZ_AZRW02000002.1, forward strand.
GGACTGGATGCCGGGGCCGACGATTACCTGATCAAGCCCTTCGACCTGGCCGAACTCAAGGCTCGCCTGCGGGCCTTGTTGCGGCGTAGCGCCGGTCGCGCCCAAGTGCTGATCGAACACGCCGGCATCAGCCTGAACCCCGGCACCCAGCAAGTCAGCTATCAAGGCGAGCCGGTGGCGCTGACGCCCAAGGAGTATCAACTGCTCCACGAATTGCTTTCGCCGCCGGGCCGGGTCATGACCCGCGATCACCTGATGCAACTGCTTTACGGCTGGAACGAAGAAGCCGAAAGCAACACCCTGGAAGTGCATATCCATCACCTGCGCAAGAAGTTCTCCACCGACCTGATCCGCACCATTCGCGGTGTCGGGTACCTGGTGGAGGAGCGTCGATGACTTCGATCCGGCGTCGCACCCTGACGCTGATCATCGGCCTGATGCTGACTGGCCTGGCGATCATCAGCGTACTCAACCTGCACGACAGCAATCACGAAATTGCCGAAGTCTACGACGCCCAACTGGCCCAGAACGCCCGGCTGCTGCAGGGTGTGATGCGCATGCCGCTGGCCAGCAATGAACACGCCGAACTGTATCAAGCGTTCAACAAGGCCTTGAGTGAAGCGGTGCCGAGAGTCGATGGTCATCCCTATGAAAGCAAAATTGCCTTTCAGGTATGGAATCGCAAGGGCGAAGTGCTGGTGCACACCGCCAGTGCGCCCTCCTTCACGACCCCGCCGACGAAATCCGGTTTCAGCGATGTGGTGGATCTGCACAACCGCCATTGGCGGGTGTTCATGCTCGAAGACAAACAGAGTGACCTGCGCATCTGGGTCGGTGAACGGGACGACGTACGTGCGGACCTTGTAGACCGGATCGTGCGTCATACCCTGTGGCCCAATGTGCTGGGCAGCCTGATATTGGCGACCATGGTCTGGCTGGCCATTGGTTGGGGGCTCAAACCCCTGGCCAATATGGCGGAAACGTTGCGGGCACGGCACAGCGGTTCTCTGGAGCCGTTGCAACTGACCCCGTTACCCAGCGAACTGGAACCGATGCAAGCAGCGCTCAACCGCATGCTCGCGCAAATTCAAGAAGTGCTTGGCCGCGAGCGGCGCTTCATCGCCGACGCCGCTCATGAATTACGCACGCCGCTGGCCGTGCTGCGGGTGCATGCGCAAAACCTGCAGGAAGCCGGCACGGAACAGGAACGTCGCGAATCCCTGGCGTTCCTGATTGCCGGGGTCGACCGCACCAGCCGCCTGGTCAATCAGCTGCTGACCATGGCCCGTCTCGAACCCAAGGCCGTGGCGCCGGTGCTGACCAGCATCGACCTGAGCGAAACCGTGCGCGCCAGTCTGGCCCAGCTCACACCCTGGTTATTGAGCAGGAACCTGGAACTGGCCTTCGACGTCGATGACCAGCCTTTTGAAGTCCTCGCCGACGCCGCCGCCATCGACATCGCCCTGAACAATCTGGTCACCAACGCTGCGAATTTTTCACCGGAACATGGCGTCATCACCGTGCAATTGAGCCAAGAGGACGGGTTCTACAACTTGAGCGTCCAGGACCAGGGGCCGGGCATCGACGAAGCGGATCGTACGCGGTTGTTCGAACGTTTTTACAGCCGAGCAAATACCGGGGGCGCGGGGTTGGGGCTGACCATCGTCAGCACCATAGCGACGCGGCTGGGTGGGCGGATTACGCTGGTCAATTCACCCGAAGGCGGGCTGCGGGCGACCCTGTCGATTCCCGATGGCCAGAACCACAACTCTGTGCAACGGACCACCCGCGAGCTGCCGCCCAATGGCTGAATGACTACAACCCCGCTCCTACAGGGGAAGGGTGCATGCGGCACATCCTGTTCGTGGCCGCTGAACAATCTGTGGCGAGGGCGCTTGCTCCCGCTGGGCCGCGAAGCGGCCCCAAAAAAGGGGCCACTGCACAACCCTGCGTCAGTCACTCACTCACTCACCACAGCAGCCCATACCTACTCGGGCGTATCAATGTGATCCAGCACCCGGATCGCGGTGATCTCCGCCACCATGATGCTGTTCGAAATACCCAGCAGGGCGTGACGCGCCTCACCCTCTAGATGATCTACCAACTGATGGACCATCACATCGACCGAGGCCAGCGTCTCGACCAAAAAAACCGCCAGGGTTTCGGCAGTAGCCTCTGGGTTCACGGAAAACAGGGTGCTGGGCTTACGCGCAGTGGCTTTGATGTCGGCATTCGACGGGAAGTGGAAGTCGAGAGCCCGCTTGGCGGCCTCATTGAGCTGCTTTGAATCGGGTTCGTACGGGGATATCGGATCGGTGTCCGGCGGATTGGGCGTAGGTTTGATCATGAAGAAACTCCTGATTGTTCACTAGGAGCTACCAGCATCACTTGCAGATGATGGGTGGCAGCTATGTGCGGGTCTGCAAGACCGGGAAACCAGGAACCCGACAGATCCGAAGATCTCCCGCACAAAGCCGCCATTACGCGGACATAAACGAGCGTCCTTTGGCAGGGCTATGCGACTGGTATTCCGGCGGGCTTGCAGACCCGATCACTGACGAGCAGTGACGGGAATCAAGTTACCGACGGGCTCCTAGACGCACAAGCCGGCGGATTCTGTCTTACCTGTAGGCGGTGGCGCAAGGCGTTGTAGCTCTTAGGTGGTAACGGCAAGCTTCATTTAAACGATCGCGATTTTTCTTGTTTAAATGGGCTGTAGGCTAGGTGGGTGAACTCGCCAAATAATACGCAACCAACGCATTGGCATGTCCGTGCCCCATACCGTGTTCAGCCTTCAGCCAGGCCACCATTTCCATATGCTTCTTGCCGCTCACCGTTTCCAGCAGATCCAGCCAGTGGTCGATTGGCTGGCCGTATTTTTTCTCGATTGACGGGAAGTACGACGCCGGGCCTTTCACTTTTGTATCTTCGGTCATGCTGCAAGCTCCCTTGTTCACGGCGGAGTGTCGGTGGACGCTCCCTGTCTTCATCCCACGAATTGAAGGCCAGGACGGCTGCGCTGTCTAGCCGGAACAAGCTCGCAGAGCATTTGGGAAAGTGAATCTGACACTCTCCCAAGATCAAAAGATCGCAGCCTTCGGCAGCTCCTACACCTATCCCTGTAGGAGCTGCCGAAGGCTGCGATCTTTTGATGTTTGTTATCCCAGCAATAACCCCTGCTCACGCTCACACAAATCCACCACGTAATCCCACCACACCCGCAGCCGCACGGACTTGTGCAGCTCGCGCCGCGTACTGATCCAATAACTGCGCTGGATGCTTTCGTCCGGCAGCAACGGTACCAAGTCCGGATCGGTGCTGGCCATGTAGCACGGCAACACGGCGATCCCCAACCCCGAGCGCGCGGCCTGTTGCTGGGCGATGACGCTGGTGCTGTGAAAGACCACCTGGGGGTTGCGGCAGAAGCTGTTGAGGAACATCAGTTCCTGGCTGAACAACAAGTCGTCGACGTAGCCGATCCATGCATGACGACCGAGGTCTTCACGGCTGCGCAACGGTGGCGAGCGGTCCAGATAGGCCTGGCTGGCGTAGAGCGCCAAGCGATAGTCAGTGAGTTTGCGGGTGACCAGCATGTCGGCGGCCGGGCGTTCCAGGTGAATACTGATCTCCGCTTCGCGGTTGAGGATGCTGACGAAGCGCGGCACCGCGACCAATTCCACTTCCAACCCCGGATAGCGTTCGAACAATCCGTTCATACGGCTGGCGAGGAACATGATGCCCAGCCCTTCCGTCACCCCGACGCGGATCTTGCCCAGCGGCGCGGATGATTGGGTGATTTCTTCCTGAGCCAGCAGCGCGACGTTTTCCATGGCCTCGGCGTGTTTGAGCAGCGCTTCGCCGGCCGGGGTCAATTCGTAGCCTTGTGCATGCTGAACGAACAGCGCAGTGCCGAGGCTTTTTTCGATGGCTTCAATATGCCGGGCCACGGTGGCGTGGGTCGTGTTCAAACGGCGAGCGGCGGTCAGCAAGCGGCCGCTGCGCTGCAATTCGAGAAAAAACCGCAGGTCATTCCAGTCGAACATGAACCATCCTTGACGTTATGCCGTTAATGACGCTGTTTAAAAACGCACAGCAGCTGCGCAAAAACTAACATTTTTTTAACGAAAGCTAACAACTAGGATGACCGACAACAAGAACAACAATACGAGGTCAGGGATGCAGACTTCCCTTGATGAATACGACTACATCGTGGTCGGGGCCGGGCCGGCCGGTTGTTTGCTGGCCAATCGACTGTCAGCCAACCCGCAACACCGCGTGCTGCTGCTCGAAGCCGGCGGCCGCGATAACTACCCGTGGATTCACATCCCGGTGGGTTACCTGTTCTGCATTGGCAACCCACGCACCGACTGGTGCTTCAAGACCGAAGCGCAATCCGGTCTGCAAGGCCGCGCCCTGAGCTACCCGCGCGGCAAAGTGCTCGGCGGCTGTTCCTCGATCAACGGCATGATCTACATGCGCGGCCAGGCTGGCGATTACGACGGTTGGGCGGCCGAGGGCAATGCCGGCTGGAGCTGGCAAGACGTGCTGCCCCTGTTCAAACAAAGCGAAAACCATTTTGCCGGCGACTCGGAATTTCACGGCGCTGCCGGCGAATGGCGGATCGAGCGCCAGCGGCTGTCGTGGCCGATCCTCGACGCCTTCCGCACCGCGGCCGAACAAACCGGCATCCCCAGCATCGATGACTTCAATCAGGGCGACAACGAAGGCTGCGGCTATTTCCAGGTCAATCAGAAAGCCGGGATTCGCTGGAACGCGGCCAAGGCCTTTCTTAAACCGATCCGCCAGCGCGCCAATCTGACGGTGCTGACTGACGTTGAAGTGGACCGCGTGCTGCTGGAAAACGGCCGTGCCTCAGCAGTCAGCGCACGTTGGCAAGGCCAGGCGAAAACCTTCAAGGCTCGCAAGGAAATCGTGCTGTGTGCCGGTTCCGTCGGTTCACCAGGCATTCTCCAGCGTTCCGGTATCGGCCCTCGTCCGCTGCTGCAAAAACTGGGCATCGGCGTTGCCCATGAACTGCCCGGCGTGGGTGGCAACCTGCAGGACCATCTGCAACTGCGGCTGATCTACAAACTGGAAAACGCCCGCACCCTGAACCAGATTGCCGGCACGCTGTGGGGCAAGATGGGCATGGGCCTGCGTTATCTGTATGACCGCAGCGGCCCGCTGTCCATGGCCCCGAGCCAACTCGGCGCCTTCGCCCGTTCGGGGCCGGAGCAGACCTCGGCGAACCTCGAATACCACGTGCAACCGTTGTCGCTGGAGCGTTTCGGCGAACCGCTGCACGCCTTCCCTGCCTTCACTGCATCGGTCTGCGATCTGCGCCCGCAAAGCCGTGGCCGGATAGACATTCGCTCCGCTGACCCGCGGGAAGCGCCGCTGATTCAGCCCAACTACCTGAGCCATCCCGAAGACTTGCGAGTGGCGGCAGACGCCATCCGCCTGACTCGTCGCATCGTCTCCGCACCCGCGCTGCAAGCGTTCAAACCGGTCGAGTATCTGCCCGGCGACAGCTTGCAGAGTGAAGAGCAATTGCATGAAGCAGCCGCCCGGATCGGCACAACGATTTTCCACCCGGTGGGCACCTGCCGGATGGGCAACGATGCGGACGCGGTAGTCGACGCCGAGCTGCGCGTTCACGGCATTCCCGGCCTACGCATCGCCGACGCCTCGATCATGCCGCGCATCACCTCGGGCAACACCTGTTCGCCGACGTTGATGATCGCCGAGAAAGCCGCGCAACTGATCCTCAGCCCTTCGCCTATAGACCTCTCCCCTGGAGCGGGCTTGCTCGCGAAGGCGGCATTACATTCAACATAGAGGTCGACTGACCCACCGCTTTCGCGAGCAAGCCCGCTCCCACAGGGGATCGCACTAGATTTAAGGACGTTGAAATACCGCCGCAAGGACTACGCAACACCAGTGGAACAACAAAAACAATCACTGTGAGGGATACCGATATGTCAGAACATGTTCAGCCCCTGGAAGCCGTCCGCAGCGCCGGCACCAGTCAGGAAACCCAGAAAGTCATCTTCGCCTCGTCCCTCGGGACGGTGTTCGAGTGGTACGACTTTTTCCTCTATGGCGCCCTCGCGGCGGTCATCAGCAAACAGTTCTTCGCCGGGGTCAACGACACCACGGCGTTCATCTTTGCGCTGATGGCCTTCGCCGCCGGCTTCATCGTGCGACCGTTCGGTGCGCTGGTGTTCGGACGGTTGGGGGACATGATCGGGCGTAAATACACGTTCCTCGCGACTATCGTCCTCATGGGCCTGGCAACCTTCTGCGTCGGCTTGCTACCGACTTACGCGAGCATCGGCATTGCCGCGCCGATCATCCTCGTGGTGCTGCGCATGCTCCAGGGTCTGGCGCTGGGCGGTGAGTACGGCGGCGCGGCCACTTACGTCGCGGAACACGCGCCGATGGGCAAACGCGGTTTCCACACCAGCTGGATTCAGTCCACGGCCACCCTCGGTTTGCTGCTGTCGCTGTTGGTGGTGCTCGGTTGCCGTTACTTCACCGGCGACCAGTTTGAAGTCTGGGGCTGGCGCATTCCGTTTCTGCTTTCAATCGTGCTGCTGGGCATCTCGACCTGGATTCGCTTGAGTCTGCATGAGTCGCCTGCGTTCGTGAAAATGAAAGGAGAAGGCAAGCTTTGCAAGTCGCCGCTGCGCGATTCCTTCGGCAAATGGGACAACCTCAAAGTGGTGCTGATTGCGCTGTTCAGCATCAACGCCGGGCAAGCGGTGACCTTCTACGCGGCGCAGTTCTATGTGCTGTTCTTCCTCACCCAATTCCTGAAAATGGACCCGGCCCTGGCCAACAGTCTGCTGATCGTCAGCGTAATCATCGGCGCGCCGTTCTTCATCTTTTTTGGCTGGCTTTCGGATAAGGTCGGGCGCAAACCGGTGCTGATGATCGGCCTGTTGCTGGCCACTGCGCTGTACTTCCCGATCTTCAAGACCCTGGCTCACTACGCTAACCCGGCCATCGATCAGGCCAGCCGCCAAGCCCCGATCACCGTACTGGCCGACCCGGCCACCTGCACCTTCCAGTTCGACCCGGTGGGCAAGGCCAAATTTGATAGCCCGTGCGACAAGGTCAAAACCTTCCTGGTCAAACAGGGCCTGCCCTACAACAGCGCAGCGGCCCCGGCCGGCAGCGCTGTGCAGGTCAGCATCGGCGAAGTGAAAATCGATGGCTACGATGAAGCGGCCCTGCGCGGCGCGGTGACCCTGGCCGGGTATCCGTCACAAGCCGACACCCAACAGATCAACAAACCGATGATCGTGGCGCTGATCGTCGCGCTGATCATCATCTCCGCCATGTGCTACGGCCCGCTGGCAGCGCTGATGGTTGAACTGTTCCCGACCCGCATCCGCTACACCTCCATGTCCCTGCCCTACCACATCGGCAACGGTTGGTTTGGTGGTTTCCTGCCGACGGTGTCGTTTGCCTTGGTGGTGTACACCGGGGATATTTTCTACGGGCTGTGGTACCCGGTGGTGATTACCGGGGTGAGCCTGGTAGTGGGAATGATCTGTTTGCGAGAGACGAAGAATGTGGATCTGGACAAGAACTGACGGCATGCATCTCTAGCGGAGGCTTACCTGTGGGAGCGGGCTCGCGAAGAGGGAGTGTCAGTCGACATCAATGTTGTCTGGCACACCGCCTTCGCGAGCAAGCCCGCTCCCACATGGATTGCGTTCAGACAATAAGCCCTTGCCACGTTGCTTTCCGCACCTCAGGTATCGAGCACCTCAAAAGTGACCTCTTCAGGATAAAACGCCACATACCCGCCAATCTGCGCCACTGACACCTTGGGGTCCTCATAACTCCATACCGCATTGGCACCTTCATGCCCGGGGATTTGCAGGCTGAAATAGCTGGCATCGCCCTTGTACGGGCAATAGCTGGTGTGGTCGGTGCGGGCGAAATATTGTTCGGCGATGTCCTCACGGGGGATGTAGTACACCGGAGGATAATTGGCCTCATGCATGACCAGCGCCCGAGTGGACGATGCCACCTGTATGCCATGGAACTTCACCACCACGCAGCCGGGTTGAGGGCTGATGGCGATGGGATTACCGGGTCCGGGGGCTTTCATGGAGTAGGATCCTCTGTCGCTGCTGCGCTGTATCGCGATCCGACAGGTATACCTCATGTTTCGGCATCGCGACTGCTTCACAGCCGAACGGAGCTTGCTTGGGCTACAGTGAGGTCCCCAAAACAGCATGCCCCACCAGGAGAGCAGCATGGACATTGCCAACATCCCCTTCGGCACCACCGACTGGTCGCAAATCGAACCCACCGAACACCCTGGCGAGACTGGCAGCGCCCTGTGGCGCACCCGGCAGTTCGGCGCGATTCGTGCGCGCATCGTCGAATACACGCCGGGGTATGTGGCCGATCACTGGTGCTCAAAAGGGCATGTGCTGTTTTGCCTGGAGGGAGAACTGCACACCGAACTGGAGGATGGTCGAGTCTTCGTTCTCACGCCGGGCATGAGCTATCAAGTGGCGGACAATGCCGAAGCGCATCGGTCATCCACCGCCATTGGCGCCAAATTGTTTGTGGTGGACTGACCGCTGTCATCAACCGCAACAGCTTAAGCTGTACATCCATACAGATAAAGATTGCTCCATCGCTCATCAGCCGCCATTCTGTGCACCTCTCGAACACTGATCGACGATGGTGGTTATGCAGCTGTACCTCTGTGAAAAACCTTCCCAGGCCAAAGATATTGCGGCCGTGCTCGGCGCCAAACGCCGGGGCGACGGCTGCTGGCTGGGAACGGGCGTCACGGTGACCTGGTGCATCGGCCATCTGCTGGAAACCGCACCGCCGGATGCCTATGACGCGCGTTACAAGCGTTGGGTGCTGGCGGATCTGCCGATCATTCCCGAAAAGTGGAAGATGACCGTCAAACCGCGCACGGCCAGCCAGTACAAGGCGGTCAAACGCTTGCTCGGCGAGGCCAGTGAACTGGTGATTGCCACCGACGCCGACCGTGAGGGCGAGATGATCGCCCGGGAACTGGTGGAGCATTGCCGTTATCGCGGGCCGATCCGGCGATTGTGGCTGTCGGCGCTGGACGATGCGTCGATCCGCAAGGCACTGGCGGCGCTAAAGCCGGGGGCCGAGACGTTCAGCCTTTATCATTCGGCATTGGGGCGCTCCCGGGCCGACTGGTTGATCGGGATGAACATGAGTCGGCTGTTCACCCTGCTGGGGCGTCAGTCCGGCTATCAGGGTGTGCTGCCGGTCGGTCGGGTGCAGACGCCGACCTTGCGCCTGGTGGTGGATCGCGACCGCAGCATTGCCGATTTCGTCCCGGTCGCTTATTGGGCGATCGATGTGCAACTGCTGCACGACGGCACCGCGTTCACCGCCCAGTGGCGTGCAGCCTCCGACGTTTGCGACGATCAGGACCGCTGCCTGAATCAGGCGCTGGCTCAGAAAGCCGCTGCGGCCATTGGCGGTGCGGCGAGCGCTCGGGTGATCAAACTGCGCACCGAGCGGATGCGCGAAGTGGCGCCTTTGCCGTTCGATCTGGGCACGTTGCAGGAAGTCTGCTCGAAGAAACTCGGGCTCGGGGCTCAGGAAACCCTCGATATCGCCCAGGCGCTGTACGAAACCCACAAAGTCATCACCTACCCACGCAGTGACTGCGGCTACCTGCCGCTGAGTCAGCACAGCGAAGCCCCAAGTATTCTTGCTGCGCTAAGGCAGGCTGATCCGGCATTGAACGCCTTGCACGATCACCTGGAGCCCCAGCGCCGCTCACGGGCCTGGAATGATGCCAAGGTCAGCGCTCACCACGGCATAATTCCCACGGCGGCGGCGAAAAATCTCGACCGACTGGCAGGCAAGCAACGGGCGGTCTACACCCTGATTCGTGCGCGTTACCTGGCGCAGTTCCTGCCCAATCATGAATACGACCGGACCCAGGCCGACTTCGACTGCGCCGGTGAAGCCTTGCGTGCCGTGGGCAAGCAGATCGTCGAGCCCGGCTGGAAACGCGCCCTGCCCGAGGCTCTCGCACCAGCCAAGGGCCGCGAAGCACCGGCACCACAAACACTGCCGGCATTGGCCGAAGGGCGTGACTGCGCAGTGGCCGACGTGAAGCTCAAGGACCTCTGGACCCAGCCGCCCAAGCCGTTCACCGAAGGCGATCTGATCAAGGCGATGAAGAACGTCGCCAAACTGGTGGAAGATCCACTGCTCAAGCAAAAGCTCAAGGACACCACCGGCATCGGCACCGAAGCGACGCGCGCCTCGATCATCCAGGGCCTGTTGGACCGCGGTTATCTGATCAAGAACGGCAAGGCCCTGGCCGCGACACCGGCGGCTTTCAGCCTGATCGACGCCGTGCCGCGCGCCATTGCCGATCCCGGAACCACGGCGATCTGGGAACAGGCCCTGGACATGGTGCAGAGCGGTGAAATGAGCCTGGAAGAATTCGTCACCAAACAGGCTGCATGGATGAGCAAGCAGGTGGCCCGTTGCGCCGGCCTGCACCTGACCATCAGCGGGCCGGCAAGCCCGGCCGGGCGTGGCGCCACACCGTGGAAAAACAAGCGAAAACCGGCCAAACGCAAGCCCTCGACCGGCACCAAACGCGCGGCGAAACCGGCGGGCAAGGCTTGAGAGCAGTTCGAGCGAACCTGAATGGTCTAGTGTTCTTCAAGCCCGGCAACACACAATCCATGTGGGAGCGGGCTTGCTCGCGAAAGCGGTGTGTCAGGCGACATCAATGTTAACTGACACACCCTCTTCGCGAGCAAGCCCGCTCCCACAGGGTCCGCGCCAGGCAACAGCCCTGCTTTCTGAAAAGGTACGACCATGACGACAATCAGAAGCCAGCCCTCGATAGAACTGCACGCCGCTCAGCGCGACGAACTGGAAACCATCGAAAACCTGATGCAGTTCTACGTGTATGACTTCAGCGAATGGCTGCCGCTGAAGCTCGGGGAACATGGCTTCTTCAACATCCAGCCCAGGCTTGATTATTGGCGCAATCGCGCAACCAGACCGTTTCTGATCAAGGTTGACGGCGAACTTGCCGGTTTTGTGACCGTGGATAACGAAACCCATATCGTCGGCGCCGAGCACAACATCGGCTACTTTTTTGTCAGTCGACACTTTCGTGGCCAAGGCGTCGCGAAGTTTGTCGTCTCTGCCCTCTTGAACCGGTTCCCCGGTCAATGGCAGATTTTCCACATCGATGCCAACCAGCCTGCGCGGGGGTTCTGGGCCAGGGTGATGCCTGATCTCACGGGCGGTGAATTCACCCTGCATCACCTGCCGATCGACGGTTATCCGTGCACCGTTTACCGCTTTAAAACATCGTAGCCTTCGGCACCCGCACAAACCCCGTAGGAGCGAGCGGTGCGGCGATCCGACTTGCCCGCGAAAGCCATCACGCGGACAAACGGCAGGACCGCGTCATCGTTCTTCGCGGGCAAGTCGGATCGCCGCACCGCTCGCTCCTACGGGGCCGGTGTGCCAGCCACGCCTGACTTTCTAATTCCAAAATCACTTTGTCCGACAATATGTAGTGAACAAAAATAATCACTACAAAACCGTTGACGCCTCCGATTTGCCCTTGCATGATGCAGACATCTCCCCGATCGGGAGTACAGGCAACACGTTTGAGCAAGCTCGTCTGACCGCCGAGCTGTTTTCCCCGGATACACGCTGCCCACAAGGCAGATTGAAGAAGCTGACCTGGCCTGAACGTCCAGTACAAGGGCGAGAAGCGCTGGCGATCAATCCTCATGAAGCTTGTGGCCGACCCTGAAAACGTCGGCAGTGGCCTCCAGGTTTTCGCTGCTTCTCCTCGTTGTGACGCTATTGCGTAGCAGTTATTCAACACGACTACATGCAACAGACGCGGGCCCCCGTCGTATTGACGGCCAACCGCTGACGTCCTGGTTTCGGTGCCAGGGATCAACTAACCGATGGGCTACCTGTATTAGCGAATCAACTTTGAAAGATCACCAAATGGTCAAGGGGCTTACAATGAATCTGAACAATCAACCTACTATCGATGAACTGGCTCGCTTGTTCGCTGCGCAAAAAGACAGCCAGGACAGCCATATTCTGTGGATCAGCAAATCGGGCCAGGTTCATATCGACTGCCTGTCGCCCCATGCCCACGAAGAAGCGTTCGACCGGAGCAACCAGAACCTGCTCGCCCGACTGAAGATGTACCGTCGCGGCCAGGGTTATGTCGGCAAAAAAGCCGCGGCCGACAAAGACTTCATCGGTAATGTGCTGCAAACGCTGAAACAGGCGTGGGCATCGATGCAGAACCAGAACGAAGTTCGGGTGATTGATCGGTTGTATTGATAACCCCCCTCAGTAATGAAAAAAGGCCCCGCTCGGAATATCCAGCGGGGCCTTTTCGTTTGTCTCGTGCGCACCAAACAAAGCTATGGTTAACCGTATGCCCTGCTGGATCTCTGGAGGCTTGCGATGAACAAAATCCTGATATTCATAGTGTTGGCGATGGCGAATGTTGCCCATGCGAAAACCCTCCCTGGCATTCCATCATTCGATGTGGACTGCCCCGGTAAAGTCGTCGTCCATGCGGATCAGGACGGCCCGGTATTGATCAACAGTAAAGAGGCGGTAACCAAAGCCATCAACGATCGCCGCTTCGAAGCCAGGGGTTCGGGCATCACGATTACGATCATCCTCGCCGATGACGATTCGGTGACCGTGTCCTCCACCGGCAAGGCTCCCAATGGGCTGTGCCAATCAGTGGATGACTGACTTCGCCGACTCGACCGCAGCCGCGCCCAATACCAGATCCATAAAGGCCAGCGACGCCGCACTGTGATAATTGTTTTTGCGCCGAAGCAGCGCGGCCCCTCGGTTGGGCGCCTCCCCCAGCAGCGGAATTTTACGCAATGCCCGTTCCGCAGTGGCGATGGGTTCCGGCAGGATGGTGGCCATCGGCGCATGGCGAATGACCTCCAACAGCGTACTCACCGAGTTCACCTCGATTGCCACTTTGGGCGTGATGTTCTGTTGCCGAAAATACCCGTCGATGGAGGATCGAGTGATGAAGTCCGGCGTCAGCAACGCGAACTCCAGTTGCGCCACCTCCTTTGGCGATAGCGGGCTCTGGCGCTCGTACAACGGATGACTACGCCCGACCATCACGCCCAAGGTCTCGACAAACGCCGGCACGCACTCGATGTCGGGGCTTCTCACCGGGGTAAAGGCAATGGCAATGTCCAGCGAGTCATCGAGCAACCCGGCCTCGATGTCATCCATCGATAACTCGAAAATCTGCAGATGGATGTTCGGAAACTTCGCCACGTAGTCGCGCACCAACGGCCCCACCAGATACGCCATGAACGTTGGCGTCATGGCCAGTCGCAAAGTGCCGCGAGACAAGTCTTTCACGTCATGCAGCGCGCGTTTCCCCGCTTCAAGTTCCACCAGTACCCGACGGGCACTTTCGATATAGGCCTGCCCCGCATCGGTCGGTTTGACCGTGCGCGAGGTGCGGTCGAACAGGTTGACGCCCAGGGTTTCCTCCAGTTGCCGGATCTGCTGGGACAGCGTCGGTTGAGAGACGTGCAAAGCCTCGGCGGCGCGGGTGAAGCCACCGTGGTCGGCGACTGCCAGCAAGTAGCGCAAATGTCGGAGCAGCATGGGACACACCATCTATAGGCAGGACTTATGCAAAGCATTGTATATCGGTCTTGGACGCTATTGATCAATCGACCGAAGATGGCTGCACTTTCCAGCGACAACCGATAGGAGTCACACCATGCAACAGTCCCATGCTTACCAGGATCCGAGTCTGGCCCTGACCACTTCGATCCTCGATGCCAAGGCGCGCAAGAATCTGTCCTGGCAGGATCTGACCGACGGCACCGGCCTGGGTTTGGCTTACGTCACCGCCGCCCTGCTCGGCCAGCATCCGCTGCCGGAAGCCGCTGCCAAGGTGATTGGCGAGAAACTCGAACTGGACGCCGATGCCGTGGCTCGCCTGCAGATCATTCCGCTGCGCGGCAGCCTCTCGGGTGTCCCGACCGACCCGACTATTTATCGCTTCTACGAAATGATCCAGATCTACGGCACCACGCTCAAAGCCCTGGTTCACGAGCAATTCGGCGACGGCATCATCAGCGCGATCAACTTCAAGCTGGACATGAAGAAAGTTGAAGATCCGGAAGGTGGTTCCCGCGCAGTGATTACCCTGGACGGCAAGTTCCTGCCATTGCGTCCGTTCTGAAATCGACTAATGCCAGTCAATTAAGATTTTGAACACTGCCCCCTGTGGGAGCGGGCTTGCTCGCGAAAGCGGTGTGTCAGGCGACATCAATGTTGACTGTGCCGCCGTCTTCGCGAGCAAGCCCGCCCCCACAGGTTCTGCACTTAACTGCCCCCCTCATTCATTGCAAGGAAATCAGCCATGAAAGCGCTCATCGAAGGTTTATTGAAGTTCCAGAACGAAGCCTTTGTCCAACGTACCGACCTGTTCAAACACCTGGCCACCACCCAGCATCCCGGCACTTTGTTCATCACCTGTTCCGACAGCCGTGTGGTGCCGGAACTGTTGACCCAGCAAGAACCCGGCGAACTGTTCGTGGTGCGCAATGCCGGTAATATCGTGCCGTCTTACAGCCCGCATCCCGGCGGTGTGTCGGCCACGGTCGAATATGCGGTCGCGGTATTGAGTGTGACGGACATCGTGATCTGCGGGCATTCGGATTGTGGCGCCATGACCGCCATTGCCCAGTGCAAATGCATGGATCACCTGCCTGCCGTCAGTGGCTGGTTGCAACACGCCGAGTCGGCCAAGGTGATCAACGACTCCCGCCCTCACGCCAGCGACGCAGCCAAGGTAAGTTCGATGGTCCGGGAAAATGTCATCGCCCAACTGGCGAACATCCAGACTCACCCGAGCGTGCGTCTGGCTCAGGAGAAAGGCCTGCTGAATCTGCATGGTTGGGTTTATGACATCGAGACCGGTTCGGTCGATGCTCTGGATGCCAGCCGTCGCAACTTCGTGTCGCTGGCCGAGCACCCGGACACCTGTGCGGTGTATGGTCAAGCGGTCGCAGCCGCCTGAAGGCTTCACCCGCCCGAGCTGCGCCAGGCTTGGTGCAGCATTACAAAAAGGGGCACGCGCGCGACTACACCCGTCCTCGGTTCCCGACCGGGACTCACAAGATCGTCACTGTCATTTATCGTCAATCTTTTTAGACGATTGTGACCGACGCTCGGAGGACTCTTCGGCATTGGGCGCTTCTGGAAAACTGCCCGGCGTGAACACGTGAGTGAGCAATTCGCTGGCATCGATATCGACGACACCATGAACCGAACGGGCCAGAGCAACAGCCTGCTCACACTGCCTATGAGTGTTGACGCGGCCGCTCAATGCCACCCTGCCCGCATGGGTTTTGACATGGACATGCAGGCCAAGGGTTGAGTCGGCCAATGCCAGGGCGGACTTCACCCTGGTGGTAATCCACGTGTCGTGAACGACCGCTTCCAGGTCATGAGAGTAATGTTGAAAGGAATGAAGTTTCATGGCGCAATCCTCTCTCAGATGCGCCGCCCGCCCCACCGCAGACATGCACACACATTAAGTATAGTGCGTGCCGTTGCCTGCGGTCGGTGGGGGGCTGTCCCTGATGCCGGTAAGTTAATAAGAGCGACGAAAATCCTGTGGCGGGCTTGCTCGCGAAGACGGCGGCACAGTCAACATTGATGTCGCCTGACACACCGCTTTCGCGAGCAAGTCGAATCGTCGCACCGCCGCTCCCACAGGTTTGCGCGGCTGTTCTGGAGTGCCGTTTCAGCGTTTGACCGACAGATCCGTCTGCGTCATGCGACTACGGATGGTGAACACACCATCCCCCGAGAGAATCGCGCTGCGTGCAAACAGGCGCCCACTCTCCCAGTTCGAAAGCCCCAGTTCCGGCTTGTTCAGCGCGTACTGCCCGTCGACCCAGCGGGTAATCCCGTTGCCAACAAAAGGTGCGTTGACCGCGTTGTAGAAACGCTCCTGCGCCGGGGCACCTTCACTGATCAGCGACACGGTGAATTGCGGGCTGTAGCGGTTGAACAAGGCGATGGCCTGGTCCAGGTCGTCGACGATCTTCAGGCTGACTTCCGGGGTTTCTTCCCATTCCCACTCGCGCCCCAATTGATCTTCGGGCAGCGGTTCGGCCAGCGCTTCGGTCTGATAG
This sequence comes from Pseudomonas sp. QTF5, assembly GCF_000512695.2. Taxonomy (GTDB): domain Bacteria; phylum Pseudomonadota; class Gammaproteobacteria; order Pseudomonadales; family Pseudomonadaceae; genus Aquipseudomonas. The sequence goes on from NZ_AZRW02000002.1 coordinate 22,733, forward strand.
CCTTCGGCGCGGTACACCTCGACGTTCGCGGTCTGCCAATCGGTTGGCAAATGCTGCTCGCTACCCTCGACGATGTGCAACTTGCAGCCCTGGCCCCGAGCGGTGCCGGCCTGTTGCAGTGCGTCGAGAAACAGCGGCACCAGTTCAGCGGCTCGATCGCGGTGGATCAAGCAAACGTTGAGGGTGTTGCAAACTTTGCGGTCCAGCGAGTTGCGCACCACGGCGGCAAAGCGCTGGGCATCGGCATCCTTGTCGGCGATCAGCCACGCGCCGCCGGTGCCGTGCAGGCTGACGGCAGTGCCGGCCTGTTGCGCGATGCTGCCCAACTGGCTGACCGCACGTCCCGACCCACGGGCCACGGCCAGCGACAAGCGTCGGTCGGCGAACATCGCCCAACCGGCGGCGTGATTGACGCTTTCCACCAGCGAAACTGCTCCGGTCGGCAATCCGGCGTCAGCCAATGCAGGATTCAATGCATGGGTGACGATGGCCTGGGCGGTGCCCAACGCATCGCTGCCAATGCGCAGCACCGCGGTGTTACCGGTGCGCAATACACCGGCGGCGTCGGCAAAGACATTCGGCCGGCCTTCGAACACGAACGCGACGATGCCCAGCGGCGACACCACTTGCTCGACTTTCCAGCCGTCATGCTCGACGCAGCTTACGACCTTGCCGCGGGTGGCCGGTGCATCGCGCCAGGCCCTGAGGCCGGCGATCATGTCGCCGCGCATGCGTTCATCGGCGAGCAACCGCGTGGTGGATCGCCCGCGAGCCTTGGCCCGCTCGATGTCGGTCAGGTTGGCAGCCGCAATCAAGGCCCAGCATTCAGGCGTTTCCAGGCGTTGAGCAAAGTGATCGAAGAACTCGCTGATGGCGTGATCCGAGACGCTGGACATCGCAGCGAACGCCACTTCGGCACGTTCGATGGCGACCGCCGCCGCTTGCTGGTCCGCCACCGGGATCAGCAGCAATTCACCGCTGACCTGCTCTACCAGCAGATGGTCGCCGGGCTGAAAGCGCGCCGCCAGCTCGGGGCTGACGACCGTGACACGATTACCGGCAAAAGGGATCGGCGTGCCAGCAACTAGACGTTCGAGCGCAAGAGACATGAAACGGTTTCACCATGCAGGGGGACGGTCGGAAAATGTATAGCAAAATTCGCGGAGCGTCATTCACCGGGGGTGCAGTGGCGGTTACTTTTTCGCCAGTCGAAATACATCTTGCTCCAGGCGATTGCTCCCCTGTCTGCGCCACGCGGCGTTCGCGTCATAGACCACCAGCAGCAAGGGCTCTTCTACGCCGGCGGTGCTGACAAAGGTCATTCCTTCGGCATGATCGCAACCTTTATCCTCTCCTTGCCCATAAGGAACCTCCAGGACCGGCGTCAATTGTTCGCTGAAGACAAAACTTTCGTCTGTTGGCCTGGCGCCGTCGTGCCATCGAAATAAGCTGACAGGCCCGTCGAGGTTCATTGTCGGCCCGGCCAGGATCAACATGTCGTCACCCTCGATGCACAAATCCCTGACGCCGAGTCCGCCCAACTGGAGAAAATGCTTTCGATATTTGCGCCCCTTGGGCCCGATTTTTTTCAGCGTCAGCGTGTGAGCAGCCTTGGGATGGTCCTCGGGTTCGATCTCCAGAACAATGGTCCAGCCCCGCAGCACAGGCCCTCGCAACCCGATAAAAACACGCTTGCCGTTGATCTCGAGGCCTTCGGTATCGAATCCGTTGTCCTTACCGGGAATGTGCAGAAATGCCCCCACATGCTCGTCGTCCTTGAGCTCATCGAGCAATTCGTTACCCAGGTGATTGCCGGCCAATTGGGCCGCGACTCGATCATCGCTGGTGGTGCTTTTCACCAAAGTGAACGTCCCGTTTTCTTCGACCACCGGAATCCGGGCCAGGAGAAAACGGTTGCCATCGCTGCTGACAGTTGCCAGACGCTCGGCGTTTTTCTTCAGGGACTTGCTGCTGTCGGGTTTTTTCCGTTTCAGGCTGTGAGACCCCACGATCCAGAGATACCCCGTGTCGCGGTCGTAGCTCATGCCTTCCAGGTCTGCTTCAACGATTTCTTCGCCAATCGTCGGGATGGCCGGCAGCGCCAACAGGGACGCCAACGAGAACTGTTCGTGCTGGTCAAACAGAAACTCGCCCGCACCGGCGGGCTCACGCAGGGTGAGGCGCTCCAGGCTCAAGGATTCATCATTGGCGACCCACAGGGTGTCGCCTATCTGGACCACGGCAGACAACCCTTTGCGCAAATGAGTGTCCGGGTCATTGAAGACTAGAAGCGCGGAACCGAAATTCACCATGAAGTCACCCGCTCCTTCACCCGTTCAGGTGAGTCAAAGAATGCCTGCTTCACGGTAGCGGTCATCGAGCGCTAGTCAAGAAATGCCATCAGAACACCGACCAGCCAATCCGCTGACTCAACAATTCCAGCGCGGCCATGCCGGCGAGGGAGTTACCGGCGGTGTTCAACTCCGGAGACCAGACGCACACCGTGAATTGCCCCGGCACCACCGCGACGATGCCCCCGCCCACGCCGCTCTTGCCCGGCAAACCGACGCGATAGGCGAAGTTACCGGCTTCGTCATACAGCCCGCTGGTGGCCATGATCGAGTTGACTTGCTGGGTCTGGCGGGCGCTGAGGATCTGGGCGCCGCTGTGTTTGCAGAAACCGTCGTTGGCCAGGAAGCAGAACGCCCGGGCCAGATCCACGCAACTCATGCGCAACGAGCAATGGCTGAAGTAGCTGCGCAGCACCGCTTCGACGTCATTATGAAAGTTGCCGAACGATTGCATCAGATAAGCCATGGCCGCATTGCGCGCGCGGTGTTGGTATTCCGATTCGGCGACTTTGCCGTCCACCATGACATTCGGGTTGCCGGACAAACGCCGGACAAAATCGCGCATCGACAACGCCGGCGCGGCAAAGCGCGACTGGTTGATGTCGCAGATCACCAGCGCACCGGCGTTGATGAAGGGATTGCGCGGGCGCCCGCGCTCGAACTCCAGCTGCACCAGCGAGTTGAACGGCTGACCGGACGGCTCGTGACCCAGGCGCTCCCAAATGGCTTCGCCGGAATGGTCGATGGCCTGCACCAGGCTGAACACCTTGGAAATACTCTGCACCGAGAACGGCGTGTCGGCGTCCCCCGCGTAAAACAGCTCGCCGTCGTTGCCATACACGGCAATGCCCAACTGATTGCCCGGCACCGTGCCGAGGGCGGGAATGTAGTCAGCCACTTTGCCCTGACCGATCAACGGTCGGACTGCGTCAAGGATCTCGTTCAACAGCGCTTGCATGCCGGGTTCCGAAGTCTCGCCCCATGGGATTGCGGGGACACTGTCGCTAGACGTCGCTGGTCGGGGTTGAATCACAGTTTTGTATGGGAATGTATCTATCGCGCCCCAGGATACATGAACTTGCACCGAGCGATCTTTCGGACATACCGCCCATACACCCGGTTGCAACACTCCTGCCGTCCGCTGACCACCGGCAAAACCAGGTCGGCCCTTGCTCAGGAGTGTTGTCATGATGACCCAAATTCCCCGTTACCACGGCTGGTCGCTGTTTGGCCTGCTGTCCTTGCTGGTGCTGTTGATGACCGGCCTGATTTTGCTGCTCAACCCGGATCTGGTGGAAGCCACCCGCAGCGCCATTCGCGCTACCGCACGCACTTCGTTTGCATTGTTTCTCGCCGCGTTCACCGCGTCCGCTTTCGCCGTGCTGGTGCCCTCGCCTTTCACCCGATCGCTGGTGCGCGAGCGACGCTTCATCGGCCTGGCCTTCGCGTTTTCCCACCTGGTGCACGCCATCCTGATCTACAGCTACGGCCAATTGAACCCCGAGTTCTGGCCCGGCCGCACCACCGTCGGCAACATTCCGGGCTCGGTTGGTTATCTGTTTATTTTGTTAATGGCGCTGACTTCCTTCAAAACCACGGCGCGGCTGATTGGCCCAAAACCCTGGAAAGCCCTGCACGTCAGCGGCATGTGGGTGCTCGCGGCGGTCTTCACCTATTCCAACTTCAAACGCATCCCCATGAGCGCCTGGTACGTCCTGCCGTTCGGTTTGATGTTCTCGGCGATTGTCATTCGGCTGCTGGGCAAGATTGCGTTGAAGTACAAGCGGTCGGTCAGGAATGCGCTGTTGACCGAATGAAATCTCTGGAACACCACGATCCCCCTGTGGGAGCGGGCTTGCTCGCGAAGAGGGAGTATCAGTCAACATTGATGTCGCCTGACACACCGCTTTCGCGAGCAAGCCCGCTCCCACAATGAATGCGCCTGTCGTTAAAATTCCGGAGTTAAAGCCATGAACACTTCTCTCTCATCAGCCATCAAAGGCCTGCACCTGAACCTCGACCGTGCCGGCAGCTGGATTGCCCCCCTGACTTTGCGATTGTTTCTGGCTTGGGAGTTTTTCGAGTCAGGCCTGGAAAAATGGAACGGCCAGAACTGGTTCGCCGACATCCAGAACCGCTTCCCATTCCCCTTCAACCACGTGCCGGCCACGCTGAACTGGGAACTGGCAATGTGGGCCGAATTGATCTGTGCCCTCGCCCTGCTGGTGGGCCTGGGGGCGCGGGTCTCGGCGACTATTCTGATCGTGGTCACGATCGTTGCGACCGCTGCCGTTCACTGGCCAGCCGATTGGTCTACATTGAGTGAACTTGCCCAGGGTTATGCCATCAGCAATAAAGGCCACGGCAACTTCAAACTGCCGCTGATCTACCTTGCAGCCCTCATGCCGCTATTGCTCTCGGGAGCTGGCAAACTCAGCGTGGACGCGCTGTTGGCTCGATACTTCTGGCGGCACAGTCACCGCTGATACGCCAGCGCCTCGGTAACCCACCCAACTTATGTAAAGGAGCCATCATGAGCGTAACCACCCAATGGATCGAGATCACCAGCGCCGAAGGCACATTCGGCGCTTACCTGGCCATCCCCCACACCCGTAAAGGTCCGGGGATTGTGCTGATTCAGGAAATCTTCGGCGTCAACGAACACATCCGCTCGGTTGTCGAGCAATACGCCGCCGATGGCTACCTGGTCATCGCGCCGGATCTGTTCTGGCGCCACGGCCACCGTATCGAACTGGGCTATGACGAAGCCGGCTGGAAACGCGCCGTCGAGCTGATGAACGCCACCGACACCACCAAGGCTCAGGCCGACATCAAACTGGCCATCGACACCCTGAAGGCACAGCCGGGGCTGGACGGCAGAATCGCTTCGATCGGTTTCTGCTTTGGCGGCATGCTGTCGTACAACACCGCAGCCAACGGTTTCGTCGACGTGGCGATCGCCTACTACGGCGGCGGCATTCAGAACCAACTGGATCGGGCCGGTGAACTCAAGGTGCCGATGCTGATGCACTTCGGCGAACAGGACAGCCACATCCCCATCGACGCCGTGAAGCAAATCGCCGAACGTTTCGAGTTCAACGACGACGTCGATATCGAGGTTTATCCGGGAGCCGAACATGGCTTCAACTGCTCACACCGTGACAGCTACAACCAACGGGCGGCGGTTGAGGCGCACGGCAATACGTTGCTATTTTTAAGTCAGAACCTTTAAGGCCTGATCGCTGGGGTTGGCGACATAAACAATCGGTGAGCATTCAATCCCGGAAACCAGCATGGACAACCTCTCAAAACCCAGACCGGTTTCACTGCGTATCCCCTCCACGGTCTGGGCCTTGGGTTTGGTCAGCCTGTTCATGGATCTTTCGTCAGAGCTGGTGCACAGCCTGCTGCCGGTGTTTCTGGTCACGACCTTGGGCGCGAGCGCATTGACCGTCGGGGTGATCGAGGGCATCGCCGAGGCGACCGCGATGCTGACCAAGATATTCTCCGGCGCCATCAGCGACTTTATCGGCCGGCGCAAAGGCCTGCTGTTGATGGGCTACGGTCTGGCCGCCTTGTCGAAGCCGCTCTTTCCCCTCGCGCAGTCAGTAGAGGTGGTGTTCACCGCGCGTTTTCTGGATCGCATCGGCAAAGGCATTCGTGGCGCGCCGCGCGATGCGCTGGTCGCCGATATCGCGCCCGCCGAAATCCGTGGCGCCTGCTTTGGCTTACGCCAATCGATGGACACCGTGGGCGCCATTCTGGGTCCGATTCTGGCCATCGTGCTGATGCTCTGGCTCGGTCAGATCCATCTGGTGTTGTGGTTTGCGGTGATCCCGGCGGTGATATCGGTGGCGCTGATTGTCGGCGGGGTAAAAGAACCGACCGCTGCCGCTGGCGAACGCACCTTTCGCTCGCCTATTCACTGGAAGGTTCTGCGGGATTTTTCCCGTGATTATTGGTGGGTGGTGATCGTCGGCGGGCTCTTCACGCTGGCCCGTTTCAGCGAGGCCTTTCTGGTTCTGAAGGCACAACAAACAGGCCTGACGGCCACCTGGGTGCCGCTGGTGATGGTGGTCATGTCGCTGCTCTATGCGGTGTCGGCCTACCCTGCCGGCTGGCTGTCCGACCGGATCAGCCGCACCAAAGTGCTGTGTGTCGGCATCGTCCTGCTGATCCTGGCGGACCTGTTATTGGCGCAAGCGGATTCGATCATGACCATGCTGGCGGGCGTGGCCCTGTGGGGCCTGCATATGGGCTTCAGCCAAGGCATTCTCGCGACGCTGATCGCCGATACCGCGCCCGACCAACTCAGGGGCACGGCATTCGGCCTGTTCAATCTGATCAGCGGCGTGTGCCTGTTGATCGCCAGTATGCTCGCCGGCGCGCTGTGGGAAACCTCGGGCTCGGCCAGCACCTTCATCGTCGGGGCGATGCTGGCGGCCGCGGCGTTATTGTTGCTTCTGCTGCGCAAGCCCTAATGCCGGAGGACTTTGACGCCGCAACCACTAATAACCAAATAGAATTAACAAATACAAAATCAGTATTTATAGTTATATAAATATCCACGTACTCTCAGCTCATCCCGTCATTCATCACCACAGTGAAGTGCCCCATGAATCCGACTGACAACCTCATCGACTTCGCCAGCTACCGCAAACGCAAACAGGCTCAGCAGCGGGCACGGGCCATGTGGGAGATGTATGCACGTAACGCCGGTTTGCAGGGATATCAATGGGTCCAGGCCACCCATTCGACCGAGACCCGTCACGCATGAACGCGCAGCAACCCTCGCGATTTCTGGCGAGCGCAGATGAACCCGTGACGGATTTGAATAATCTGGAACAACTGGAAGAAGAGCCGATCTGTGAGCGAGTCGCCCAGAACCTGCAACGGCTGCGGGGCAAGCGACACTTGTCCCTCGACGCGCTGGCCCGGCAATGCGGTGTGAGCCGGGCAATGCTGGCGCAGATCGAGTCCGGACGCAGCGTGCCCTCGATCAAAGTGCTGTGCAAAATTGCCAAAGGCCTGAAGGTCTCGGTGGCCGCCTTTCTTGAGCATCGGGCCTTCGAAGGTGTGGCCGTGTTGTCGGCACGTGAGAGCAAACGTCTGGTCAGCGCCAGCGGAGCCTTCATCAGTCGCGCCCTGTTCCCGTTCGATGTGGCACGCCAATCGGAATTTTACGAACTGCGCCTGAGCCCTTTGGGCGAAGACCACTGCGAGGGACATGGTCCGGGTGTTCAGGAGAACCTGGTGGTGTCGCAGGGCGTACTGGAAATCAGCGTCAACGATGAACGTTACCTGCTGTCCACCGGCGACTCGATCCTGTTCTACGCCGATCAGCCCCACCGCTACCGTAACCCCGCCGACAGTGAGGCAGTGGCTTATCTGGTGGTGACTTACCCGGAACGCCTGGATTAAACACCCTGAAGGGGCAATGAACCGAGATTGTTGGATTTCCGTGCCCACCGCTCATCTCAAAATCATCGATTTTTTGAAATTACACCATTCATGTATTGATTTAAATCGCGCAGATCCTTAATCATCCAAGAGTACGGCGCTAGCTTTACACCATTCTCTCGCAAAGTTCTGGGAATCAAGTCTCCATTTGGACGAAGTATTATCGATGACACAATAACGCCCGGATAATCATTTAGTCGTTTTTTGAAAGCGGATGTTGTTAGATCAGGTGTAGGTGGATTGCTTTTATTAGCCAATGCTCCTGTTGCTTTGAGATCAATTCCGTGGCACATGGCACATCTCTGTAAATAGAGATTTTTCCCATTGACATTCTCCGCGAAAGATAATGATGTTTGAATTAACGATAAAATTCCTAGCGAAGCGATGAATAATATTTTCATTTTCATTTTTCATGTGGCCTTGTTGTATAAATCAGATCTGAATCGAGGGGCAAACCCCGGAGTTGCCACTGCAACATTCAATTCTCTCGATAACATTTGAACCGAGATTGTTCATTAGCAATGTGCTCGCGCCCGCGAGAGGTCGACTGGCTCGCCGGCATTACCCCACAAGCCCTCGGTGTTTCAACTTGGCATGTTCGCCCCGCAAATCTGATGTCAACTCGTTGATTTAACTGAACAAATCCTAATGACAGTCATTAGAAATCCGTCATTTTCCTTCGGGACGCCCTTGCTTGCAAGGGTCGCCCTGAGGGGCTAATGAACAATCTCGGATGAACATCCCTTGTGGGAGTGGGCTTATGTGAAGAGGGGCTTGTCGGAACGCCCATCGCCCCGCTGGACGGCGCAGCAATCCTAAAACCTGCAATCTCGTTCTGCCGGCACGCAAGCCTTAATGCCAGTCAGTTAAGACAGGCATTAGGGCAAGCCCCCCTCGCCACATAGCCCGCTCCACAGAGAGCCTTCGGTGTTTTCTGGAATGAAAAAGCCCCCGTAACCGTAAGGTCGCGGGGGCTTTTTTTGTGCTGTCAGGGATCAGCAGGTGCAGCACATCAGCGGCATGCCATTGCAGCTCATCATCATCGGCATGCTGCAATCGTTCATCATTTTCATCATCAAGTCGCAGCAGCTTTTCATCATGTCCATGTTCATGCCGGCCATCGGCATGATTTTGCACATCATGCAGTCGGCCATCATGGTGCATTCCATCACGCACTTCACCCACGGCATCGGCATGCCCATCATCGGCATTGGCATCATCATGTTCATCATCGGCATGGCCATGCTCGCCTGGGACATGCACATCATGCTCATATTGCCGCAATGCATCATCATCGGCATGCCGCAGTTCATCATCATCTGCATCATTTCAGCGCTGTTCTTGAACATGGCCATGTCCATGCCAGCGGCCGGCATCATTTTGCACATCATGCCGTCGTCCATCATTTCGCAGCTCATGGTCGCCATCATCATCGGCATGCCCATCATCGGCATCGTCGGCATGTTGGCGTTCATCATCGGCATTGGCATCTGCATCTGCATGGCGTTCATCATGGTGTAACTCCCTAAGCGATTCGATAGTTGGTTGAAGCTGATGGAGGCGGATTCTAAGGACTGGCGAAGGGACGACAAGATGATGGCCGAGCAGCAGAATTTGATGTTGAAACCGCTTTAGTGTCGCGGTCGGTACGTCGCCGTCTGTCATAACGGCGAAATACTCTTCATCGCATAAGGAATCAAAACGAAGACGTGGTTTTATCCGTTATAGATATTCGAGCCAAAACTATATAAAGAACCTAAAGAAATAATCGATCTAAACAATGCCGTTTTTTATCCGGCTCACGTTTGCGCAGCGGCCGGGCCAGGTCGACAAAACATTGCTCGGTGACCCGCTCACCGACGGCGCTGTCGCGCTATCTCGATAAATGGAGCGAATCACAGTCGGACTGGATTGGTGAGCGCTACGTCCCGAATAGGGCCATTCCAAGCGATGGGTGAGAGTAGGAATACTACGATAAGGAAAGCTACCTGGGACAGGTAGAACGGCTCCAGCCACTGTTGCTTCAATGCGACGTAAAAAGTGTTATGGATTACGTCGACCATAATAATCGCTACCGTAAGCACGATTCCGGCTCTTGGCTTGATGAAAAGTAGCAAAGCTGCAAGCGGGTCAAAAAACGTAAGCGCCCCCCAGAAAATACGGCTGACCAAGTAAGTATCAGGCCCGTATCCGTAGTCCCAGAGCAATCCATGCGAAACGTCTGCACGGATGTGATTAGCGGTTGCGATAAAAAGGCAGCATGCGAACAGAACTCTGACGGCGAATGACAATTTTGCGGCTATACAGAGCCATGATCTCAGCCCTGAAAAGATAAGTCTTAAAGTCGTCAGCATTCATAATCACCGAGGTTCAGCGAGGCTGAAATCTTAGCCCCGCGACGCCAATATACTGATCCTATTTCTGGCTGAGTGCCGCTATCGATACTCCCGAAGCAACGAAGGTGAGTCCTGCCCCTACGTTCAGGCCATTTACCAGACGTGGCCTCTGACGCAAAAATCGGGACAGTGCAGTGGCAAATACGCCCATCAGTGCGAATCCCACTGCCGTAAGTGCGGCGAACCATATGCCGTACACCAGCATCTGTACACTCACTGATCCGCGATGTGGGTCGACGAACTGCGGGATGAACGCAAGGACGAAAAACCCAGGCTTCGGATTGAGTGCTGCCGAGAGTAATCCCGTGAGGAAAATGCTCGGCAGTGATTGCCGAGTCGCTGGCTGGAAACTAATCAGGCTACGAGAGCGTAGGACTTTTATGCCAAGCCAAAGTAAATAACCGGCGCCGATGAGCTTGACGACCCAGAAGGCAACTGCGGACGTCTGCATAAGCAAGGTCAGTCCTAGTGAAGCGGTTGCCACATGAAAGAGAATTCCCGCCCCAGATGCCATGCCCGATACGATAGCGGCTATCCTGCCCTGACTGAGTCCTCGGCCTATGGCCAGCAGATTGTCCGGGCCTGGTGCAAGTACCAATAGCAAGCACGCGGCAGTATAGGCAAGCCAGATATTGATCGGAAACACGGCATTCTCCTTAAGCCTCACCGAGGCATCCATCCTCATGTAGCGCCAGACTGTGCCCGCACCAGGTTGCAAAGTCAAAGCCACTGAATTCGAGAAGATGTATTTGTCGAACGGTTACCGTGATCTCGTTGTGCCGGGCAGGTGGTGAGCAAACAGGACCTGTCGCTCAATGCCTTGGGGTGTCCCTTGACCGACGCGCAATACGGTGATCATGGGGAGCGTTGTTGGCGAAATGGCAATGTTCAGATCAACACAATTGCGTTGTCTCATCGTGTGCCGTGTCATGGCTTCGCATTTGCAGAGACCGGTCCTGACTCGCGACTGGATGTGCAACGTCTTGAGGCCGACGGTATTGCGCATGGCCCTCTTTGGGGTGAGCTGGCGCATGGACGTGGTATTCCCAACCACTCACTCGACCAAGTGGGCGTTTTATAAGATCCCGACCTGCTGACACGAGCATGTCAGCAGGTCGTGCAGGCGTATCATCGTTCTCCGCGTGTCTGTCCATGACTATGCTGCCCACCGATTCGGGCTTTTTCCGCCTTGTCAGTTGCGACATTGGCTTTTGTATCACCTTTGCGCCCCGCCTCAGCAAGGGCGCTACCTATCTACCTACAAAGTGTACGAGAAACCCATTTGCACGGTTCTCGGCGCGCCCGGATAGGCGTAAACGTTGCCAAAGGCGCCTTCATCGTAGTGGCTGTCGAACACATTCTTCAGGTCAAGATTAAGCCGCAGGTGCTCGTTGACTTTGTAAAAGCTGAGCAGGTCGAACACCTCGTAGCTATCCATGGAGAAGGCATTGGCCGCGGTCTGGCCGGCGCGCTCGTCGACATACTTGGCGCCCAGCCCCAGGCCCAGTCCTTTGAGGCCACCGTCCTGAAACTCGTAGACGTTCAGCAGGCTGAAACTGTTGCGCGGGATGTTCACCAGGCGGGTGCCTGACTTCAGCACGTTGTCCTGGGTGACTTCGGCATCCACATAGGCGTAGCCACCAATCATCCGCCACTCTGGCGTGAGGTTGCCGGCCACATTCAAATCGAAGCCACGACTACGAACTTCACCCGCCGCAACGCTGAAGGTCGAGTCCACCGGGTCTGTCGTCAGGACGTTGCTTTTTTCAATCTGATACACCGCGGCGTCCACACTCAACTGACGATCGAGGGCCTGCCACTTGACCCCCATCTCGTAGGATTTGCCTTCTTCAGGTTTGAAACCGCCGCCCGTTCGACTGGCACCGCTATTGGGCTTGAAGGACCGTGCCGTGTCGGCATAGATCGCCACAGTCGGCGTCACGTCGTAGATCAACCCCAGGCGCGGGGTGACAGCGTTGTCGCTGTTGGTCCAGCTCACACCGTTGACGAGTTTGTTGTCGTAATCATGCTCGAAGCGTTCGAAACGCACGCCTGCCAAGGCTTTCAAGCGTTCGGTCAGCGTTACCTGGTCTTGGACGAAAGCGGCATAGGTCTTGAGGTTTTCCTGATCATGGGTGGTGGTGCGAGTCAACGCCGGACGCGGCTGGCCGTAGACCGGATTGAAAATGTCGATGGGGTAGGCACTCACCGCCCCACTGGAGCGACGGATAATCGACTTGTAATCGTAATCCTCATACTCGATGCCTGTGAGCAACGTGTGGTCGAATCCACCGGTGGAAAAATGCCCGGTCAGATTCAACTGCACATCAAGGTCTTGCCACTCAAGCTTGCGATAGTTGAAGTTGCGCCCCAGCGTTCGGCCGTCGGCAGCGACACCGTTGGCTTCGACGGCATTGCCTTGCAGGCTGCCGTCGAGAAATTGCGTGCCGCCGCCCAAGGTCCAGTTGTCGTTCAGGAAATGCTCGAAACGCAGTTGCGCCATGTTGTTGTCGTTGTGCAGCTTGCCGACATCCTTTTCACCGAAAAAAGTATCCCGCGACGCGACGCCGATCTGATTGCGATAGCGAGTCACGCCCCGATCGAGCGGCGCGTTATTGCGCATGAAATCGCCTTCGAAGGTGATACGGGTGGTGTCGTTGACCTGCCAACCGAGGACCGGCGCCACACCGTAACGCTCGTTTTCGACGTGATCACGGAAGGTGTCGCCACCCTCGCCTATCACGTTGAGCCGATAGGCCAGTCGCCCTTCATCATCCAGCGGCCCTGAGGCATCCAGCGTTCCGCGACGCATGCCCTGATCGTTGAGCTGACTGCCCAGGGTGACGGTGCGCTCGGCCAAGGGTTGTTTGGACACCACGTTGAAGGTGCCGCCCGGGTCGCCACGGCCATAGAGGGTGGTGGCTGGCCCGCGCAGGACCTCCAGGCGCTCGATGGTATTGGCATCGGGCATGTTCGGATAACCGCGGTTGATCGGGAAACCATTGCGGTAGAACTCACCGGTGGTAAAGCCACGCACGGTGAAAGTGGTCAGGCCCTGGCCGCCGAAATTGTTCGCACGGCCCACGCCTCCGGCGTAATCGAGAGCGTCTTGCAGGCGGGTGGCGCCGAGGTCTTCCACGACATCCCGGGTGACCACGCTGATGGATTGTGGGGTTTCATGAATCGGAGTGTCGGTGCGCGTCGCACTGGCCGAACGGGTCGCCCGATACCCTTGGACCGGGCCTTGGGCCGGCTCTTCGAATGTGCCGTTGATGTCGATCGCTTGTAACTCTATTGACGCAGGATCAGTCGGTGCCTGGTCAGCCCAGGTGGTCTGGGAAATGGCTTGGATCACACACAGAGAAACGAGAGTTCGACGCATCGACATACAACCTTGAGAAAATGCCGGGCACATCAGGAGCTCGGCGAGAGTTGATGAATAATATCAATTCCCATTCTCAGTCGATACTTTTTTATCTCGCCAAAGTAGTGAAAAGTTGCGAAATTAACTCGTATGATCGACGTGGCCAGAGGCATCAGCGATGCAATAGCCTAATCCTTAAACCGGCTTGTCGGCGCTGGAAGCCCAACTCGGCTAATAGAGATTGATAGGTAGGCCACGGGTGGCCAGGCGAGTCGAAAGAACAACCGAAGTTTCGGTGCCGCCATATGAATCAAAGGAGGAGATTAACGTTTCCAGCGCAGCCAATGAGGCCGCAACAACTTTAAGTACGAATGAAGCATCGCCTGTTACGTGATGGGCCTCTCGCACCTCAGGCATGCCCTCAATGATCGACAATACCTTGGCATAGTGTTCCGTAGGGACGTATAGCCTAATGAATGCTGTCACCGGATAACCAATGGAATGGCTATCGAGTTCAGCTCGATATCCTCGCAGCACACCTCGATCTTCAAGCTTGCGAACTCGTTCGGCCGCAGCGGGAGTCGAGAGCCCCACGCGCCTTCCCAGTTCAGCAAAGCTCAACCGAGCGTCCACCTGAAGCTCTGCCAAAAGGCGTTTGTCCAAGCGGTCGAGAGGTCTGTCGGTCATCGGCATTGAAAACATCGTTTGTTAGGTGGAGAGGCCTGCAAACCATCAAATCGCAATGGGATTCACAGAGGTGAGCCATTCAAAATGGAGACCCCGAAAAAGGAGAATCCTGTCATGTTGATCAAGGGAATGCTACTAGGCTTGGCGATTGCTGCTCCCGTCGGGCCGATAGGCTTACTGTGTGTCCAAAATACTTTAAGAGGAGGGTTCAAGGCAGGATTTACCACCGGGATGGGAGCGGCGACAGCTGATGCGGCCTATGCATTGACTGCTCTATTTGGACTGACTGGATTATTGACGCTGATCGGTGATACCCGATACTTGCGGATAGCGGGTGCAGTTTTCTTTCTCTACTTAGCCTGGAAAACCTGGCGAAAAAAAGGTGACATCACCGCCCTTCCATCAACAACCCGGGATCTCTGGGGTATGTACTCGACAACATGCCTGCTGACACTGTCCAACCCAATGACCATCCTGGGCTTCGTGACGCTTTTTGCTGGACTGGGAGTCAGTCAGACAGACATGACACTTGGCGCACAGCTTGTGCTGGGGGTATTTCTTGGGTCTTCACTATGGTGGGCGGGCCTTGCGGGAGCATGCTCGTCAGTCGTGAAACGATTGAACGCCTCTTGGTTAAAGCGGATAGATTACACCTCGGCCTTCCTCTTGGTCGCCTTCGCGTTGACGCTGTTGTATCAAGGGCAGTGACCCGCGATCGTCACTGCCGAAAGTCGCTACTGCGTGAGCATTACAATCACAGTAGCGACCAAACTCCACTGGTTAGTCAGAGACTTTATCCGCCACCAGGGCTTTGGGATTGCTACTCCCCCAAACGGTAGCCAGGTCCACCAGCAATGTTCCACTGAGTTCTTCAAGTTCACCCTGAGCGATCTCACTGTCGCCTTGCTTACCGAAGAGCACCACCTGATCGCCAGCGCGTACAGCGGGGATATCTGTCACGTCCACCATGAGTGTATTCATGGAAACCTTCCCTACCACTGGAGCACGCTGCCCATCGATAAGGACAAAGCCTTTATTGGTAAAAGCTCGACGATAGCCATCAGAGTAGCCCACAGGAATATTCGCAAGTTTTGAATCACGATTCAGTGTAATTGTTCGGGCATACCCCACTGTATTCCCTTTAGGATATTGATTGACAGACGCCACATATGACTTTACCTGCATGACCCGTTTGTACTCGGCATGCGAAGATTCCATCATCCCATATAAGGCGCCTCCGGCACGTACCATGTCCAAGTGCGACTCTGGCACTTCTAATGTCGCGTAAGAGTTCGCGGCATGAAGGGTAATTTTACTTCTATCCATTCCGGCTGTCTTAATCAGCCACGCTGCTTGTTCATTGAAAGCCTTGAGCCCTTGCCGAACATCATCTTTATCCTCCACCGCGAAGTGAGTCATGATTCCGACCAGTTCCAGAGGTGCCATACGAGTGATCGCCAAGGCTTCTTGCCGGCCTTGTTCAGTACTCATTTCCAGACCGTTACGACTCATCCCGCCTGCGTTCAACGCCAAGTGAACTTTCAGGCGATTTCCGTGCTTTTCAGCAATAGCGGCTACTTCTCGAGCATAATCGAGGTTGCTGACTAACTCCTCTATCGTGTACGGCAATGCGCCTTCCACCTCGGCCAACGTCGCTGTACGCACGCGGACGAGTTCTCCCTTGAATCCGCTTTCACGTACAACTCGAGCCTCTTCATTGCTGGCAACACCTACGCAGGGCACTTCCATTTTCATGACAGACGGCATTAATAACCCGACACCATGACCATAGGCATCCGCCTTGAGAATGGCACAAAGCCTTGATTTATTCGTCAAGGTGTTCCGGAGCATACGAATATTGCTTTCAAATGCTGCCTGGTTGATCTCAACCCATGCATTACTGGTTGCGACGGCCCGCTCAGATTGACCACTGTCCAAAGAAAGCAGCGGTGCAGCCTGAACATACCCCTGCCCTATAATCAGACCTAAAGAAAGAGCAATAACAGTCCGAGTGAAAGGCATACGATACATCTCCTGAAGAACGCTCATGACAACTAACGATTTGACAATATATGACCCTGCGCAAGCCACTCCCCGACTAAGGAAATGGCCTGACTTTATTGGCAGCAGGAGACGCCACTGATAGCAACGAAAGCAAACTCAGTGCAGGGTGAAAAACGTTATTAAAACGCATCCTTGAAATTAACCCTTATGGCGAAACCCTTGACAACTCGCAAAATCACTGGGCAGATATATTAAGCTTTTACATGGGTTTATAGGTGACATTTTCTAACCCCCACTCCAACTTGTGGCGTTGGCAGAATATGACTTAAAGATAGATAAAACAGTGGCTGCCGAGTTCGCTGCTATTACCATGATCTCGACAGATACCCATCACGCAACCGCGTTATCTGCCAGCTCCCAGCCCTCAGGCCGTAGCGTGTGCCAATCGCTGACCTGTTGATAGGCATGGCCGATGCGCAGAATCAGTGGTTCGGCGAATGCCCGACCCACAATCTGCATCGAAACCGGCATGCACTTTTCATCGAACCCGATGGGCAGCGCCACCGAACACAGGTTCAGCAAGTTGGCGAACCGCCCCAACAAGGCCAGTGGCGTACCATATTCATCGACCTCATCCAACGGCACACTGCCAATGGCGTTAGTCGGGAAAGCGCAGGCGTCTATGTTGGTCATGGCCTCCTGCATGGCGTGCCGAGCGGCGCGGCGCTGATTGTGCAACTGGATATACGACGCTGCGTCGATGGCGCGACCACTGAGTACGCGACGTTGAACATGGGGGTCGAAACGCAGATCGTCGCGCTCGAACAAGCTACCCAGACTGGCATAACCTTCGGCGCTCATCAGCCCACCCGCGATGCGCATGCACTGCTCCAACGACGTGGGTAACGGTTGCTCGATCAGTTGCATGCCCAACGCGGCCAGCTGCTCGAGCCCCAAATCGTAAGCCTTCAGCACTCCAGGAGCGACATGCGCTCGTTCGGCCTGTGGCAATACCCAGATGCGCAAACCGGCTACCGGCTGATTGAGACCGGCAGTGGCGCTGAATACAGGCGCCTGGGCCGAAACCGGATCCAGCGGGTCCGGGCCCAGCAGTGCATCCAGCATCCACGCCGCATCTTCAACTGTGTGGGTGATAGGCCCCACCGAATCCAGGGACGGACACAGTTCGATCAAGCCATGACGACTGATAAGCCCACGCGTGGTTTTCAGCCCGACCAAGCCGCACATGCCCGCAGGAATTCGCACCGAGCCACCGGTATCGGTGCCCAACGCAGCGCTTGCCAACCCACCGGCCACGGCCACTGCCGAGCCGCTGCTTGAGCCACCCGGAGCATGATGCACGTTGCGGTCCCATGGGTTCCACGGCGTGCCCATCACCGCGTTGGTGCCCCAGCCGCCGAAAGCGAATTCGACGGTGTGGGTCTTGCCAAGAATGATTGCTCCGGCACGCTCCAGGCGTTGCACTGCAGTGGCGGTCAACCTCGAAACACGCGGTGCCTGTGCCAATGACCCACCCGTGATGGCCTGGCCATCGATCTCGAACAAATCCTTGATCGCCAGAGAAATGCCATGCAGCGGTCCCAAACGTATGCCAGCTGCACGTTGACGATCCGCAGCGATGGCCGCATTGAGCGCTCGCGTGGGATAGGCCTCGACATAGGCATTGAGCTGCTCGTCAAAGTGCTCGATGCGTGCCAGTTGCGCACGAACCAGCGCTTCGCTAGTCAGCCATCCCGCATCCAGCGCCTGCTGCAACTGGGCAATACTGTAGGAAGTAACTCGATCTATGGTGCTCATGTATTCAACCTCGCAGGGTTTTGCGCCCGCGTGAAAAGTGCTTTTCAAGCACACGCGACAGCATTGAAAGAGGGAAAGCGATAACAAAATAGAACAGCCCTACCAGCAGAAAGACATGCATGGGCAGGAAGGTTTCCGAAGCGATGGCCCGCGCCGCCAGCATCAGCTCATCGGTAGCGATCAGGGCGCACAACGAGCTGTCCTTGAGGATCGACACATAGGCGTTGAGCAATGGCGGCAACATGCCGCGAATCGCTTGCGGCAGGATGACTGACGTAAACGCTTTCAGCGGTGTCAGTCCGATGGCGATGGCGGCCTCGCGCTGGCCGCGATGCAGCGAATCCAGGCTGCCACGCAGGATTTCCGCAACGTAAGCGGCGCCCTGCAAACCCAGACCAATGACCCCGGCCCAATAGCCAGATAACGTCAATCCCAGGCTGGGCAACGCGAAATACAGGGCCAGCAACAACGCTAAAAGAGGTACGGCGCGCATGCTCTGAATAAAGTACGCGGCCGACCGTTTCAGGAGGACACTGGGGCTTCTCATCGCCCAGGCCAACAACGCACCCAATATGGCCGCCAGAGCGAACCCCATCAGGGACAATTCGGCGCTGATCCTAGCACCGAGCAACAGGCGAGCGATCCAGTCGCTCCAGTACTCTGGGTATTGCTGAAAAAAACTGATCATCGCGCGCTCCCAAAATGACGTTCGAGCCGAATGAAGCCCACACCGATCGGCAAAATCATCGCGGCGTAGATGCACATCACAGCCAAATAGATCAGTGAAGTCTGGAAGGTGGAGGTCACCAGATTGCGCGCCAGAAACATGATTTCCGGCACGGCGATGGCCGAAGCGATGGACGTGTCCTTGACCAGTTGCGTGACGTAGTTGGCGAACGCCGGCAACGTCACGCGCAGGGCCTGGGGCAAGAGGATGCAACGCAGAATCTGCATCCGGCTCAGGCCGACAGCCAGCCCGGCTTCATACTGACCGACATGCAGCGACTGCAAGCCGCTACGGAAAATATCGGCCAACACCGCGCTGCCCACCAGACTCAAGCCGACGATGGCGGCCAGCCATGCGGGCAAGTTGATGCCAAGATAGGACAGACCGAAATAGATCAGGAACAGATGCGCCAGCGCGGGAACATTGCGCATCCATTCAATGAAACAGCCGATCATCCCATGCAACACCCGTGACCGACCGAACGTCAGCAACACCGCCAGTACTACCCCTCCGGCACTCGCCAGCAGCAAGGTACACAACGCGATCTCCAGGGCGGTGAGTGCGCCTTTCAACAGCAGGGGCAATAGCCCGAGAAAGATCTCGAAGTTCGCCATCAAGCGCCCTCCATGGCCATGCGCCCAAGAAAACTGCGGGTGCGCTCGTGACTGGGGTTGTCGATAACCTGCGCCGAAGGCCCTTGCTCGACAATGTGTCCGCCGTCCATGAAGATCACCCGATCCGCCACATCCCGAGCGAATCGCACTTCGTGGGTCACCATGATCATGGTGCGGCCCTCTTGCGCCAGCTCACGAATTACGGCCAGTACTTCACCCACCAGTTCGGGGTCCAGCGCCGAAGTCGGTTCGTCGAACAGAATGACTTTAGGTTGTTGGGCCAACGCGCGGGCGATAGCGACCCGCTGTTGCTGCCCGCCGGACAATTGCTCGGGATAGACCTCGGCTTTGTGCCGCAGATGGACTTTTTCCAACATGGCATCAGCCAGCTCATAGGCCTGCTTGCGCGGCATACCCTGTGCCTTGATCGGCCCCAGCGCGACGTTGTCGCGTACGCTCAAATGCGGCCAGAGGTAGAAGAGCTGGAACACCATCGCGATCTCGCGTCGCTGCGGAGCCATTTCCCGATCACTCATCAGACGTATGCGTTTACCGTCCTTGACCTGCCCGATCAACTCGTCGCCCAGCCAGATATCGCCTCGAGTGGGTTTTTCCAGGTAATTGATGCAACGCAGGCAAGTGGACTTTCCCGACCCGCTGGGGCCGATCAACGACAGGGTTTCACCGGCTTTCAATTCCAGGTTGATACCCTTGAGCACTTCCAGATCACCATAACTTTTGTGCAGGTCATGCACTCGCAGCAACGCAGGTTCGGACAGGGTCGACATCGTGGTTAACCTCTTTTTGTTATAGACATGGCGATGAATCGGCACGGGGCATCAGGCCGACTCATCCGCTCAAGCACTTACTTGCATCCGGGCAGTTTCCAGTCCGCCGGGCGGTCGACACCAAGCCTTAGGTCCTTGCCTTCCGGCACATACCAGACATCCTGAGTCAGACCGTAGCGGGCACCGATCTTGCGCATTTCACAGCTTTTCCAAAGAGACTGGATCTGCTCGTTCACGGCCGCCACCAGCTGCGGGTTGGCCCCTTTATTGAAGCCGTACACCACCTGGCCCAGACCCGTTAGCAGGGGGAAATTCGGATCGTTGTCGGTGAAAGCGTTGAAGTGCAGGTGCCACTGCTCGTTGCGGAAAATGGCGTATTGCATGACCGGAGGATCGCCGATCACTGCATCGATGCGCCCGGCGAGGAGATCGCGCACCGCGGCATCGGATGTGTCGTACAGCGCCACTTGTAGCCCCTCGATCTTGCGCATCTCAGGGATGAACGAGAAACCCGTGATGGTGCCGACCTTCTTGCCCTGCAAATCTTTGAGGCTGCTCCAGTTGGTCTTGTCGGTCTGGGTGATGCCGTTCTTGAAATAGTGAATCGGGTCGCTCACGGTCATGATCTTCGCGCGCTGCTCGGTCCAGCCCATGGTGCCGGCCATGACATCCACGCGTTTAGCCTGCACTGAGGCGATGGTGCCGGCCCAGTCCATCAACGCAGGTTTAACTTTCAAACCCAGCTTCTCGGAAATTTGTTGAAGGATTTCACCGTCGTAGCCGACCATTCGGCTGTCTTGATAACCGGTCCCCGGCATATCACCACTGAACGCAATAGTCAGGCTTCCCGGCTCTACCGTTTCCAGCGCGAATGCCGGTACCGAGGCCAGCATGGATACCAGCAGACCCGCATAGATACCGGCAATACGTTGAACGTTGGGCTTCTTCATCACGTGCTCCTCGATTGTTTTTTTATGAACAGCATGGTGTTGGGCAGGAGCTCATCGTATGGTGATCGGCGGTATAACTGGTTGGATGGTTTGCATGAATGATTGAATATTTGCGACATTTCGGAAATGTACTGCCCAGGGCCTCCAGCGAAAGCCTCGTGGAAGGGCTTGATAATGGTCAGGCACGAAATCCGCCAGGCCGACGCGGCGCCACTGAGTTATCTATTGGCATTGTGTTGTGGCCGCGCTTCCCCTTGCTGTCGCTGTCAGGGCTGACCGATGCGCTGCGACATGCCGCCGATACGGGTGATCAGAGCCGCCCGATACGCTGCCAATGGAAAGTACTGGGTACCCTTGGGCAAAGAGTCATTTCCAGCTGTGGACTGGATGTGCCTATCGACACTGAGCTCACCAATCCTCATCAATTTGATTACATCGTGGTGATTGGGGGGCTGCTTGATTCCCTTGAGGCAGCACCAAAGACTTATCCGGCATTTCTGCATCAGGCAGCAGCCGCTAACGTGCCGTTGATCGGACTATGCACAGGCAGTTTCGTGCTCGCTCGACATGGCCTGATGGAGGGACGTACTGCTTGCGTACATGCCTACCATTGCGACGACTGGAAACGTCTGTTCCCCAGATTGCGCTTTGTCAGCAACAGTGACTTTCTCATCGACAAGGATCGGATCACCTGCGCAGGCGGTATCTCGGTGATTGAGTTGGCCATTCATCTTATTGGGGTGCATTGCGGCCCGGATCGGGCCGGCAAAGTTGTTCATCAGATGACGGTCGCAAAAAGCAGTTCCGGCAGTTTTGTCGACCGGCGAAAGGCACTTGGCTACGCCAGCTCTTCGAACAGGCGTCTGCACGAAGCCGTGATGCTGATGGAA
This sequence comes from Pseudomonas sp. QTF5, assembly GCF_000512695.2. Lineage (GTDB taxonomy): Bacteria > Pseudomonadota > Gammaproteobacteria > Pseudomonadales > Pseudomonadaceae > Aquipseudomonas. The sequence continues at coordinate 44,782 of NZ_AZRW02000002.1, forward strand.
AAGCACATGACCGAACCCTTGGACATTGACTCAATCGCAAACCTTGTCGGTACCAGTAAACGGCAACTTGAGCGGCTGTTTGTCGCCGAAACCAGTAACACTCCAGCCCAATTCTACCGTCAGGTTCGACTCAGGTTTGGCCGATGGCTCCTCATCAGCTCGGATCGACATATAGGGGAAATCGCTTTCGAATGCGGGTTCGCCGATGCACCTCATTTCATTCGACATTTTCAGAACATGTTTGGCATGTCACCCGGAAAATTGCGCAAAGAGTTGATGCGAAAAGCGACACAGTGACGCACTCGATCACCGGATAAAAGGAGGGTGGCGTTATCTCTCACTCTGAGTGACTCGCCTGAAAAAGCTTCAGCAATGTTCGATCAACTATGGCGCTGAACGTCACAACGTTCAGCGCCCTCTCACCACTCCCTTCCTGTTTGAGAAGAAGCGTTGGATTGCCCTCGCTATCCGCAGTTGTTGAAGCAGATCCGGGCTGATTGTCAGCCACTGTCATTTCAGGAGTTTATTTCCACCAATACTCGATCTGAACCCCTACGTTGGAGCCGTGCAGGTCTGTACCAAACGAACCGGTATCAGACAACGCCGATCCCGGAGATTGCAAGCTGGCGGCGCGTTGCGCAGCCTTGTTCCAGGTAGCGTAGGTGTAATACAGACGAAATTCCGGCCTGTCCCAGAATCCCGGGCCCTTCGGAGACCAGGTAGGCGCGATGGTGTACTTAGTGAGTTTTCGGGTACCGTCTGCGGCTTCAACCTGGTCGCGCCCAACTTCTGTGATCAACTTGAACTGATCCGTGAACGCATAAATTGGCCGAACACCAATGGATAACCAGTTCTGATCATCACCATCAGGGCGCGTGTCTTTTTGATAGACCAATTCAACTTGACCACTGAAAGCATGAGTCATTTGCCAGTCGAAAAACTCCACGAGCCGCCAGCTCTTGTTGCTCTCATCCAACGTGGTATCACCGGTGTAGCCCAATGCGGTGCCCGGCCCTCGGCCGTATTGAACAGCGAACTTGTTGACTCCGCCAAGAAACGCGACCTGCTTGTGCTGGGCAACCACCGACCAGCCCTGATGAGCATTCTCGCGGCTCGGCTTGTCCAGATAACTGACGCCCAGCTGAACCTCGCCACCGGGATTTGTGTTGAATCCGCTGACGGTCACATCATGACGGGTGACAAAATCCTTTTGGAAGACGTTGTCTTTGCGTGAGAACACGTAGCTGTATTTCAGATCTCCCAACGCGACCTGGTCGAACCCAAAGCCTGTCGAGCTTTGGTTCCAGTAGAAGTAGTCGGAAATATTGATGTCGTTTCGGTTGTAGTAACGACGGCCTGCCCAGAAAGAACCACCATTCAATGCCGGCATCTTGCTCCACTCAGCGTAGAGTTGACTCATACGCGTATAGCCGTGCTCCCCGTCGAATTTTGGTTCATGGCCATACTCGTTATAAAACTGTGCCATGCCTTCCACGCTGACCACCGAGCCGTCGTCCAGTGAAAGCAGATCCTGACGCAAATCCAGCTCCAGGTATTGCTCGCATTCGTTGCCAAGACGGTATTTGGATTGCGCGCCCGGTAGCTGAAAACACGACTGTTTCCCTCCTTGAGTCGAATCCCCTACTCCGGTTCTGAAATAACCAGTGAAGTCAGCTGAATACGCGTCAACGGGCAAAAAGCCGACAGCAAAGGACGCACCCAGAACTGCGCTGAGAGTTTTAACGTTCATTCATAACACCTTTTGTTTTTTATATTTATTGGACAAGGCCGATAACGCGAACAGCACGCTTTTAATCAAAGTACGCGGTTAACTCCCACGCACCGGTTTTCGAAAGGGAGAGGCTCTACCCCCGATGACGTCCTCGGAAGAAATCTATAAGACCCTGCGTCGAGGAATCATCAGCCGGTTGCGCGTCATAGCGAGTCAGGAGGCTATGGACGTTGTTGCTTAACTCCTTGCCCAGTTCCACGCCCCATTGATCAAACGAATTGACTCCCCAAATTACGCCCTGGACAAAGACCTTGTGCTCATAAAGGGCGATCAGCGCACCAAGGCTATGTGGATTGATGATCTCAAGAGCAACTGTATTGCTTGGCCGGTTACCGGGGATCACTTTATGCGGCGCCAGTCGTTCAATCTCACTGGATGAAAGGCCTTTGGCTTTTAGCTCTGCCTCAGCTTCACTGCGGGTTTTGCCCCACATCAGCGCTTGGCTTTGAGACAAGCAATTGGCGTACAGCCATTCCTGATGATCGGCCACTGGATTGTGGCTGACCACGGGCACAATGAAGTCAGCTGGAATCAGAGGCGTTCCCTGATGCAGCAACTGGTGGTACGCGTGCTGTCCGTTACACCCCACACCGCCCCAGATTACGGGGCCCGTGGTGCAGGACACTGGCGTGCCGTCATGACGAACACTTTTGCCATTTGACTCCATGTCCATCTGCTGCAGATGCTTCACGAAGTTGCGCAGGTAATGGTCATAGGGCAAGAACGCATAGCTTTGCGCACCCCAAAAGTTGTGATACCAAACGCCGAGTACCGCTAAAAGAACAGGAAGGTTCTGTTCCAATGGTTCGTTCAGGAAATGCTGATCCATAGCGTACGCGCCGGATAGCAGTTCCTTGAAGTTAGCGATGCCAATGGCCAGAGCAATCGGCAGGCCAATTGCAGACCATAGTGAGTAACGGCCACCGACCCAGTCCCACATAGGAAAAATGTTTGCTTCACGGATGCCGAAATCCAGCGCTGCCTGGCGATTACTTGTCACAGCAATGAAATGACGATATAGCTTCTCTTCCGTCCCGCCCTTAGCCAAGTACCAGCTACGAGCAGCTTGTGCATTCTTCAAGGTTTCAAGCGTACCGAAGGTTTTGCTGGAGATGATGAACAGCGTTGTTTCTACGTTCAGTCCGGCTGTAACCTCTCGGAACTCACTGCCGTCGATGTTAGCTAGATAATGGCACCGCACCCCATGCCGTGCGAAAGGCGCCAGTGCCTCGGAGACAAGCTCCGGGCCCAGAAATGAGCCACCAATACCAATGTTTACGACATCGGTGATGACCTTGTCGTTGTAACCACGCCACAGATGGTTATGGATACGACTCACAACGTCAGTCATCTGCGCCAGGGCTCCATGCACATCGCGCATCAAGTTGCGACCATCGACCATCAACGCGTCCCCCACTGGTCGCCGCAGCGCGGTATGCAGCACTGGACGCCCCTCGGAGCCGTTGATTTTCTCTCCACTGAACATGGCATGCGCTGCCTGTTCCACGCCTGCCTCGCGAGCAAGGTTTACAAGCAATGAACGCGTCTCGTGAGTGATCAGGTTTTTGGAGTAATCCAAAAAAAGCCCGCAGCCCGCTAAGGAAAAGTCCTGAAAGCGTTTACTGTCATCTCGAAAGGCATCGCGCATACTAAAATTTTTCATGCTCTCCCGATGGTCGAGCAAATTGCGCCATGCCGGCAGTGCAGTCACATCATTCGTTTTGTTGTAGTTATTCATGCTCAGCCCTTCTTCGCCAATACGGCTTGTGCCGTCTCAATCGACTCTTGTCTTGCCATTCAAATGTGGGCGTTTTGTAATTCTGCAAACGCAGAAGCGCCATCACAGGAATAAGCTCTGCGATTTGTAGTTACAACCAACTATCGGAAAAGTTATCCAGGCGGCGAGACGTGGACAAGAATCAAATAATTCACGTCTGCACCGCTAGATCCTCAGGACGAAACCCTGAGTACAGTCATTTGGGAGCGCCGCAAGAATCTCGCTGGATTAAAGAGGGTTTCAATCTAATAGTCTGACGTCTACCCTCAGGTTGCTTGATACGCTTCAATAAAAGCTTCACAGCCTGGGCTCCGAGTTCCTCGAGAGGTTGCGCTACAACTGTCAGTCTTGGGCTAAAAGCATCCGCCCAGTCGAAATCGTCAAAGCCAACCAGCGCGATATCCTTTGGCACCTCAAGCCCCGCTTCACGAAGGGCCTGCATTGCACCAATGGTCATCAAGTTGTTTGCAGTCATTATTGCGGTGGGCGGGTGCTCTAGTGATAGCAAACGGCGAGTGGCTTCCATTGCCGGCGCAATCGCCGATTCACCACAGCAAACCAATTGATCTTCATACTCAATTCCAGCGTCAGCTAAAGCCGCACGGTAGCCGTCAATTCGCTCATGAGAAGAAGACTGAGTCAATCGTCCGGATACCATCCCGATACGCCGATGACCCAGTTTAATCAGGTGTGCAATCAACTCTTGAGATGAGTGCTTATTCTCTACCCCCACCTGATCGAAAGACGTCGAGAGAAGTCGATCGATGAGAACCGTGGGTATCTTGTTGGCTTTTAAGTAATTAAATACTCGATTTTCCGGATCATATTCCGAGGCGAGTACAATCCCGTCAACACGTCGCTCATGCAGTGCTTTGACCGCTTTGAGTTCCTGTTCCGGATCTCTTTGGGTATTGACCAGTATCATCATCAAACCGCTTTTCGCGCAGGCCGCTTCGATGGCACGTACTGTTTCACTGAAGTAATAGTTTGAAAGCGTAGCAATCGCCACACCGATGGCACCCGAGCCCGAAGAGGAACGAGCCAGAGACCGAGCGAGTGAGTTTCGAATATAGCCTACGGACTCTACAGCCTGATTCACGTTACGGACGGTGTCAGGATGTACTTTACGAGTACCGTTGAGTACATGAGATACCGTAGACATTGAAACGTTCGCGGCTCTCGCGACATCGCTCATCTTTGCGCCCACTGTGCATCACTCCTTTCTCACGTGATTTGATGGATAGCGCTGAACTCATGTCCAGTTGCTACCTATTGTAAAGCTCACGGCGAGAAAATGCGTCGATGGCTCTCGGAATTGATCCCGGGGCGAACCCGCAATTTCGTGAAAGACCCAGCGAGGTGCGCAGCGCATCTGAAGTCTGTGAAGCGAGATGGTGGAATCCGCTATGCAGCATAGCCGGGCACTCCTTTTTATTATCGTAGCGATCATCCTGCGAACCAATTAATGGAACGCAGCGGCGCTTGTTGAAAAAAGCATAGCCGAGACGAAAGCGCTTGCGCAAGCGCTTTTCTAACATCCTTTTCATGTTCTCTTTGATCGGGGCTTCCCTAGGGAATCGACATGGAAGTGCTTTTTGGAGAATTCCTCGAACGAAAAGGAAAGCGCTTGCGCAAGCGCTTTCCTTTCGACTATGTTGCTCAAACAAGAACACCGATGAGAGGTTTCAACTGCTTCTCAAATCGGTAGATAAGGAGTTAACAGCTATGCTGAGCACTGGATCTGAAAGCCCCCCTCCTGCCCTATTGGAAATGCATTCCATATCGAAGTCATTCAATGGGGTACGCGTCCTGCATGACATTGACCTCAGTATTTTCCCTGGACAAATCCACGCGCTAATGGGCGAAAACGGCGCCGGAAAATCCACTCTGATGAAAATACTATCGGGGGCCTATGTCGCCGACAGTGGCACCATACGAATCGACGGATGTGATATTCGAAACTATGGCGTGAACGATGCGAAGCGCCATGGCATATCCGTCATCTATCAAGAGCTCAGCTTGTGCGCGAATATGAGCGTGGTGGAGAACATCTACCTGGGTAGAGAGATTCGACGATGTGGGGTTATAAACCGCAAGGCAATGACCGAAGGCGCGCTCGTAGTACTAAAGCGACTTGGCGTCACATTTGATCCGCACGCACTGGTCGGTACCTTGTCGATTGCGGACCAACAACTTGTTGAAATCGCGCGTGCAATTCATGCCGATACGCGAATCCTGGTGATGGACGAGCCTACAACGCCGCTCTCCACAAAAGAGACCGAAAGTCTTTTTACATTGATTCGCCAGCTACGTGATGATGGCGTCGCGATCATCTATATCAGCCATCGAATGGCCGAGATATACGCATTGTCCGATTTTGTTTCGGTGCTCCGGGACGGTCATTACGTTGGTTCGCTGGATCGCGTCACGCTGTCAGCTGAAACCCTGGTCCGGATGATGGTTGGCCGCGATGTTTCCGGCTTCTACGCCCATGAGCGACCTTTGTGCTCTTACGAGCAACCGATACTACGTGTTCGCAATCTTACAGATGACTTCAAAATTCAGGATTGCAGTTTCGATCTGTATGCCGGCGAAATTCTCGGGATTGCAGGACTGGTGGGTTCTGGAAGAACCGAACTTGCCCGATTAATCGCAGGCGTCGATGCGTACTCCGGCGGAAAGATTGAAATGGACGGCGAAGTTGTAGTCATACGCTCTCCTCGCGATGCAGGTAATGCAGGTATCGTCTATCTGACAGAAGACCGCAAAGCACTGGGCCTTTTTCTCGACATGAGTGTCCACGACAATATCAATGTATGTGTTGTGGGAAGTGATGCTCGATTTGCGGGGCTTGTGGACCGAACGGCCGGAACTGGACGTACCGGACAAGCAATCCAGGCACTCAATATCAAAGCGTCCTCAGATATCAATGTTGGAGCGCTGTCCGGAGGCAACCAGCAAAAAGTTTTGCTGGCTCGTCTGCTGGAGATGAAGCCCAGAGTATTGTTCCTCGACGAGCCTACATCGGGTGTCGACATTGGGGCTAAATCAGAAATATATAAAATCATCAATGCATTAGCAGCATCCGGCGTTTGCGTAGTGGTAATTTCAAGTGAACTACCAGAGATCGTTGGAATTGCCGACCGTGTATTGGTCATGTGTGAAGGTAAACTTGTCACCGAACTCGGTGGCCACAGCGGTCTTGATATCACACCTGAAGCCATTATCGCGTTTGCCACAGGCAGCGACAGGTTGACTCTAGCCAACGGAGACTTAGTCCAATGACTTCCCCACTGCAAAGCAAAGTAGCAAGTGACTTCACCACGCCTGGTGTACGAAGCATCGCCGGAGCTTCCAAGCAGGATAAAATGCGCCAATTGATGAGAGTAGCGGGCATGCTGCCCGTATTGTTACTCCTTTGTGTAGGCTTTGGCCTGATGAGCGAGAGCTTTTTCTCGGTCCAGAATTTCTCAATCATCAGTCAGCAAGCCTCTATCAACGTGGTATTGGCGTCAGGTCTGACTTTCGTGATTTTGACAGGTGGAATCGATCTTTCGGTTGGTTCGATTCTGGCTGTTTCCGCAGTAGTGGCGCTATTGGTATCGCAAGTTCCGGGGTTTGCTCCCCTGGCCATTGCTGCGGGGCTTGGAGTCGGACTGCTGCTAGGGCTCGTCAATGGTGTATTGGTCGCTTTTGGAAAGCTACCGGCGTTTATCGTCACGCTAGGCGGATTGACTGCGATGCGTGGAATCGCACGTCTCATCGGCGAAGACAAAACGGTTTTCAATCCCGACCTGTCCTTTGCTTACATTGGAAACGATACGTTGTTCGGGGTGCCATGGCTGGTTGTAATCGCGATAGTAGTGGTTACTCTTTCGTGGATTATTCTTCGACGTACGGTGTTAGGCGTACAGATTTACGCAGTGGGCGGCAATCCTGAGGCCGCACGGTTGTCGGGAATCAAGGTCTGGAAAGTCCTGCTATTTGCTTATGCCCTATCCGGTTTGTTGGCGGGTGTGGGGGCTATCATGACTTCCGCTCGACTGATGGCTGCTAACGGACTGCAAATGGGACAGTCTTATGAACTCGACGCTATCGCCGCCGTTATTCTGGGAGGCACGCGTTTTACAGGAGGCGTCGGCACCATCGTCGGTACGCTAATTGGCGCCCTGATTATCGCTACACTTTCCAATGGCCTGATATTGCTGGGAGTTTCGGATATCTGGCAATACATTATCAAAGGTGTTGTCATCATCGGAGCGGTAGCCCTCGATCGCTTTCGGCAGTCAGGTGCACGAACCTGAATCATATATAACCCCCCACACTCCAATAACAAGAGACAGTTCTCATGAAAAAAATAATATTGACCGCTGCTTGTACACTACTGGCATTTAGCAACGCTCAAGCGCGAGAGTTGAAATCCGTCGGGATAACTGTTGGCTCGCTGGGTAATCCTTATTTTGTAGCGATGGTAGATGGCGCCAAGGCCAAGGCACTGCATATCAATCCAGCCGCAAAATTTATCTCGGTGTCGGCAGATTACGATTTGAATAAGCAGTTCACTCAAATCGATAACTTTATTTCTTCGGGCGTAGACTTGATTCTTGTCAACGCCGTCGACCCTGTAGCAATCGCGCCTGCGATTGCTAAAGCAAGGAAGGCAGGCATAGTGGTTGTGGGCGTAGATGTCATGGTGCAAGGTGCCAACGCCACGGTACAGACCGATAACGTCGAAGCCGGCCGGATTGTATGTCAGTACATCTCTGAGAAGCTGGGTGGCAAGGGTAACGTTATTATCCAGAATGGTACCCAGACTTCAGCAGTCTTGGACCGAGTCAATGGCTGCAAGAGTGTTTTCGCACAGGCACCCGATATCAAGATACTGTCTGATAATCAGGATGCCAAAGGCTCGCGCGAAGGTGGCTACAGCGTGATGCAAGGCGACTTGACTCGCTTTGCAAAAGTCGACGCGGTGTTCGCGATCAATGATCCCCAGGCCATAGGTGCAGACCTGGCAGCAAAACAACTCAAGCGCAAAGGCATCATTATCGCATCGGTGGATGGGGCTCCCGATATAGAGACTGCGCTCAAAAGCGATACACAGATCCAGGCATCCGCCTCTCAGTCCCCTTGGGGCCAGGCACAACAGGCCGTAACGATGGGTAATGACCTGTTGAATGGCAAATCTTTGGAAAGCACAACGGTACTGCTTCAACCCTCACTGGTAACACGAACCAATGTCATGGAGTACAAAGGCTGGCAAGCTGACCACTAAGTCAAGTGACATAGGAGTCTCTAGCCACCTCTGTAATGCGGGGAATGGCTGCTGCGAGTTGCTCGCAGCAGCCGAACGGCATGAAGATCCCTAGAGGGGCGAACCTGTGGGAAGCCTGAGCGACGGCTGCTGACGAGAGATTTGGCATGTTTACCAAAACAGACACAATAGTAAGCACAGAGTTACTCAACTACGTTAAGGCTCTGCCTGGTAATCGAATTGTCGTTGCGCTAGCGGGGCCGCCTGGTGCCGGTAAGTCCACCGTCTCCGAGGCCTTGGTAGAGGCCCTTAATAGCGTTATGCCGGGGAGCGCAGCTGTCGTTCCCGGGGATGGCTTTCATTACGATGACGCGGTTCTTGGATCCTTGAACCTTTTAGATCGTAAGGGCTCACCTGATACATTCGATGTGGGTGGCTTCAGGAGTCTGCTGCTACGGCTTCGTGCGAACAACGAACCAGCGGTTGCCGTTCCGGTATTCGATCGAATCCTGGAGATATCCCGTGCTGCAGGACAATTGATTTCCTCTGACGTGAAATATCTCATCGTGGAAGGAAACTACCTTCTATTGGACCTCGCCCCATGGTCGTCCTTAAGAGACTGTTTTGACGCCACCATAATGCTGCAGGCTGACCGCAAAACCCTGGAAGCGCGCCTGCTTGATCGATGGCGTTCATTGGGTTTCGATGAGTCTACTTCCTATGAAAAAGTTCATCGCAACGACCTTCAGAATGCCGACATTGTGATTTCGGCCAGCCATATCGCTGACTTCACGATCACAAATTAAGAACCCACTTTCTCTCCTTTGAGAAAGAATCACGCCGTTAACCCTTAGCTAGCTTTTTAACGCTAACAGGGCGAACTTTTAAAGAGCGAATGACTATGTATCTGGTATGTGGTGAAGCGTTGTTCGATTTCTTCAGTGAAAACGACGCCAACGCTCAAGCTTCAAAAGTGAACTACAAAGCGATTGCCGGTGGTTCGCCGTTCAATGTCGCCGTCGGCTTGCGCCGTCTGGGCATCGACGTGGCGCTGTTCGCCGGGCTGTCCAGCGACTACCTCGGCCGGCGTTTACAGCAAGTGCTGCTGGAGGAAGGCGTGCGCCCGGACTACCTGCAGGACTTCGACGCACCGACCACCCTGGCGATGGTCGCCGTCGGTGCCGATGGCTCGCCGCATTACAGCTTCCGCGGCGAAGGCTGTGCCGATCGCCAGCTGTTGCCGGGGCATTTGCCTGAGTTAGGCGCTGAGGTGCGTGGGTTGCATATCGGCTCGTTCTCGCTGGTAGTCCAGCCGATTGCCGACACCCTGCTGGCCTTGGTCCGCCGGGAAAGCGGCAAACGCCTGATCAGCCTCGACCCCAACGTGCGACTCAACCCAGAACCGAATATCGAACTGTGGCGCGAACGCATCAGCACTCTGGTCGAGCATGCCGACCTGATCAAGGTCAGCGACGAGGACCTGAACTTGCTCTACCCCGGGCGTGATCCGCAGAGCGTGATCCAAGGCTGGCTGGAACACCGCTGTCAGTTGGTATTCCTCACCCGTGGCGGCCAGGGCGCGACCGTGTTCAGCCGCCGCCATGGTACCTGGTCGGTGCCGGCCCGTGCCGTGGTGATGGCCGATACCGTGGGCGCCGGCGACACCTTCCAGGCGGCGTTGATCGCCTGGCTGACCGAACAGCAGCTGGATTCGGTGGAGGGTTTACAGCGCTTGAGTCGCGAACAGATCGACGCGATGCTCACCTTCGCCGTCAGCGCCGCCGCCCTGACCTGCGGCAAGACCGGGCCGGACTTGCCTTATCGGCATCAGTTGGATTGATATCCGGTCAGGATCTGTATCGCGGGGATGGCAGTTTTCGCGAGCTAAACGCCATCACCCGCTGTCCTGTCTGTAACGATGAGGGGCTCGATGCCCCAGTCGCCAGGCAAATTCCAATCTTCTCCGAACATCTCGGCTGGATGCATCGTACGCTCGGAGCCATTGCCGCATGCCAGGGACTTGGCCGGACAATACCGGTCGCATCCCCAACAGATCCGCTCGGGGTGCTTGGGGTTGATGGGAAAGTTCTTGGCCATTTCGATCCCCGATCATTGAGAGACGTTCTTCCAACCTACAGCCTTTGTGCAAAACCATCCTTGATGGATATCAAGCCCGAGCCATCGGTTTAATTGCTCGAAACTTGATAATAATCATTATTGTTCGCAGCAAAGCTTCCTAGACTCGGGTTCTTACTCGTCAGTGCTCAGGAAGACATTATGCGTACCCACCTCTCACTCGCTCTGCTCTTGCTCGTACCGCTGGCTCACGCAAAGGAATACCCGATCGGGGCACCACAGTTGTGTCCCGGGCTGGAAGTCGGGGCGGTGTATTTGCAGCCGATAGAAATGGCACCTGCGGGGATGATGCGCGCGACCGCGGATTCCGACGTCCACCTGGAAGCTGACATTCGGGCCACGGCGGACAATCGACAGGGCTTTCAGGAAGGCAGTTTCGTGCCCTACCTGAACGTCTCATTCAACCTGAAAAAACACGGCAGCGACCCCGAGATCAAAGGCGACTTCCATGCCATGGTCGCCAATGACGGCCCGCACTATGGCGACAATGTGAAGCTGCTGGGGCCGGGCAAATATCGGCTGACCTTCACCGTGCTGCCACCCACCGGTCACGACTCCCTCGGGCGTCATACCGATAAGGAAACCGGTGTAGCGCCCTGGTTCGAACGCTGCGAACTGCACTACGAATTCATCTACGCCGGCATCGGCAAAAAAGGCGGCTATTGAATGAAGCGCCTGCATCTTGCCTGGCTGATTGTGGCCGGAACAGTTGCGCCGTTGACGGCCCATGCCGAGTTGCCGAGCTACGAACTGACCCTGCGCGATGGCCACTTCTCCCCTGCCTTGCTCGAGGTCCCGGCCGGACAGCGCTTCAAGATCGTCCTGAAAAATAGCGGTCAGGGGCCGGCCGAGTTCGAGAGCACGCCGTTGCGGGTTGAAAAAGTACTGTCGCCGGGCGTGACAACCTTCGTCGTCATTCACCCGCTCAGGCCCGGCCGCTATCCCTTTTTCGACGAGTTCAATCCGCAATTGCCCGAGGGCGGCATCCTCGCGAATTAACTGTTAGCGCACGGAGTTTTCATGAATCAATCAATGTTCATCGTCTGGCGCGAAAGCGTCGAGGCGTTGCTGGTGATCGGTATTCTCCAGGCCTGGGCCAGCCAGCAAGCCCAACGTAATCGTCTGGTCAAATACCTCTGGGCGGGAGTAGTGCTGGGGTTGATGCTCTCGGGCCTGCTGGCGGTGTTGATTCTGTTTGCCGGTGAGGCCATGAGCGGGTCGGCCAGCGAATGGTTCCAGGCCGCACTCGCGCTGGTTGCCAGCCTGTTGATGGTGCAGATGGTGGGCTGGATGCATCGCCACGGGCGCACCCTCAACCACGATTTGCGACGACACGCCGATAGCCATCTGGCCCGGCAAGGTGGCGCAGGTCTGTTACTGCTGGCCATGCTCGCGATCAGCCGCGAAGGCAGCGAAACGGTGGTTTTTCTCTATGGCGCCGGTGCCCGTTTGCGAGGTCCGCAGCTCGGTTTGTTTGCCGTCGGCGGCGTATTGGGGCTGGTGCTGTCAGCGCTGACCATTACGCTGCTGCACAGCAGTCGCCGATTCATTTCATGGCAACGATTTTTTGCCATCAGCGAAGTCATCTTGCTCATGCTCGGCGCGGCCTTGCTGGTCAGCGGCACCGAGCGAATCGGCGGCCAATTGCTCGCCCTGGATGTGCCGGACGTGGTTTACAACCTCATTGGCGAAGCGCTTTGGGACAGCAGCACGTTGCTGAGCGACAGCCATGGATTGGGTGGCTTTCTTGCAGGGTTCGCCGGTTATCGGGCAAGCCCCAGTGGCCTGACCTTGTTGGTGTGGATCGGTTATTGGCTGGCCATCGGCGGCTGGCTACGGCAACGGACTGCGGAAAACCTGCCATGCCCGACCTGAGCCGACGCGATCGATGGCTCCAACGACTGGGCAACGGGATGCGTCGCCATGCGCCCGTCATCCGTGCGGTGCAGTGGGCTGTTGTAGTGTTTTACGCGGTGCTGTTGGTGACCCCGGCGCTGTTGCCACTGCCGGACAGCCAGGCACGGATACTCGACAACCTGACTTTGCTCGCGCAGTTTTTATTCTGGGGGATCTGGTGGCCGTTCGTATTGCTGTCGATGGTGTTCTTCGGCCGACTCTGGTGCGGCGTTCTGTGCCCGGAAGGTTCGCTCAGCGAATGGGCCAGCCATTACGGTAAAGGCCTGGGTGTGCCGCGCTGGTTGCGCTGGGGCGGCTGGCCTACATTGGCGTTCTGCCTGACGACCCTCTACGGCCAGTTGATCAGCGTCTATGACTACGCCCAGGCCGCGCTGTTGATTCTGGGCGGTTCAACCGTCGCAGCGGTCATCGTCGGGTTGTTGTTCGCCCGGGGCAAGCGGGTCTGGTGCCGTTACCTGTGCCCGGTCAGCGGCGTCTTCGCCCTGCTCGCAAGGCTGGCCCCTGTGCACTTTCAGGTCGATGAACAACGTTGGCTAGAAAACGCCGCACCACGCCTGCCGCCGCCCAACTGCGCTCCCCTGCTCGATATCCGCCGCCTGCAAGGCGCCAGTGATTGCCACGCCTGCGGACGCTGCAGCGGGCAACGCGGTGCCGTTCAGCTGATCGCCCGCTCCAGCAATCAGGAGATTCTTCACGCGACGGCGCAGACGCTATCCCCTTGGGACGCACGCTTGCTGCTGTTCGGCGTGATCGGCTTGGCCATGGGCGCATTTCAGTGGACGGTCAGCCCATGGTTTATCACCCTCAAACAAAACCTGGCCCAGTGGCTGGTGGAACACAATCAGCTCTGGGCCTTACGGGACAACGCCCCCTGGTGGTTGCTAACCCATTACCCGCAACTCAACGACAGCTTCAGTTGGCTCGACGGCTTCAGCATCGTCGCTTACTTGAGTTTAAGTTCAATCGTGCTCGGCACAGCGTTGATGCTGCTCCTGCGACTGACGGCCCGACTGGCGCGAGATCGCGCACTGTATTGGCCTCTGGCGCTGACACTCACGCCCCTGGGGGGTGCCGGACTGTTTCTCGGGCTGTCGGCCACCACCGTCAAATTACTGCGTTATGAAGGTCTGCTGCTGGAGTGGGTACAACCGGCCAGGGCCTGTCTGTTATTGGCCGCGATGGGCTGGAGCCTGCTACTGGGTTGGAAACGGCTGAGTCGCGAAAATCTTTCCCGGGTGCGACGCGGGTCTGCCATTGCTTGCCTGCTACTGGCCGAAGGCATGGTGGGATTTGGCTGGTGGTTGCAATTCTGGGGCTGGGCTTGAGTTCTCCCACCCCCCGTTACCCCCGCAACACGAAGGCTGGAAACAACTCGCGCATGGCCTCCCACAACTCTGGTTGCAACGCTTGAGCCGAAACGCTTGGCAGCATTGGATCGAACATCCGCTCGGTGCGAACCAGTTGCACGGCGAAGCGTTTGACGCCGAGTGCATTCAAGCGTTTGGCCAGGATCAGCAGACGCGCCGGTTCGAACAGATGCCAATGCACGGTGGTGCGACATTCGTAGTCGACACCACTGGCCAGCAGATGCTCGAGGCTGCGCCAATTGGCAGTCCCACTGCCCTCGACCCGAGTGATGGCCTCGCAATCTTCAGGCAACGCCTTGACGTCGAAACCGACCCAATCCGCCCCGGTCAATGCCTTGGCGAACGCGGCCGGCTTGATCCCGGCGCTGTGCAAGCCGATGCGAAATCCCATGTCCCGCACTTCGTCCATGGCGCCGAGCAAGCCGTCCTGCAGGGTCGGCTCACCGCCGCTGAACACCACAGCATCGAGCAAGTCCTGACGACGTTGCAGAAACGCCAACACCCGCCGCCAATCCACTTCCTCACTGCCACGAGGGGGAATCAGCTGCGGGTTATGACAATAACGACAACGCCAGGCGCAACCCTGGCAAAACAGCACGCAGGCGAGCTGTCCCGGATAGTCGATAGTGGTCAGGGGCACCATGCCCCCGACCCGAAGCATTCGACTCATTGGCGCCCGGCCAGTGCCGCGCTTTCAGTGAAGTGCATCCGCTCACGGTGCTCCGACTGTTTACCCGGATTGAACGCCGACACAGGACGGTGATAGCCCATCACCCGGGTCCAGACTTCGCAGCGTTGACGTTGAGCCTGGGGCAGTGTTTGCGATGCAGTCATGGTGAAGTTCCTTGCGGTTGAGTGGATCGAAATCAATGAACAGCGGCGGCTTTCTGCTCTTGTAGCAGCAGAACCTCGTCGCATTTGGGGCAGAACTCATGCTCGCCATCGAGGTAGCCGTGCACCGGGCAGATGGAGAACGTCGGGGTCACGGTCAGGTACGGCAGGCGGAAGCGGCCAAGGGCTTTTCGTACCAGTTGCTTGCAGGCCTCGGTCGAGGAAATTCGCTCGGCCATGTACAAGTGCAGGACCGTGCCGCCGGTGTATTTACATTGCAGTTCGTCTTGAAGTTCCAGCGCCTCGAAGGGGTCTTCGGTGTAGCCCACGGGCAGTTGCGAGGAGTTGGTGTAATACGGCGCTTGTGCACTGCCCGCCTGGAGAATGTCCGGATAGCGCTTGAGGTCTTCCTTGGCGAAGCGGTAGGTGGTGCCCTCCGCCGGTGTTGCTTCCAGGTTGTAGAGATGACCGGTTTCTTCCTGAAAGCGCAGCAATGTGGCGCGCACATGGTCCAGCAGATTCAGGGCAAACTGCCGACCATGTTCGGTGTGCATGCCCTCCTCGTCGCCAGTGAAATTGCGCAGCATTTCATGCAAGCCGTTGAGGCCGATGGTGGAAAAATGGTTGCGCAAGGTGCCCAGGTAACGCTTGGTGTAAGGGTACAAACCGGCATCCATGTGGTGCTGAATGACCTTGCGCTTGACCTCCAGGCTCTCCATTGCCAGTTCCATCAGCGTGTCCAGGCGCTGCAACAAACCACTGGTGTTGCCCTTGAACACATAGCCCAGACGCGCGCAGTTGATCGTCACCACACCGAGTGATCCGGTCTGCTCCGCCGAGCCGAACAAACCGCCGCCACGTTTGAGCAACTCGCGGACATCGAGCTGCAACCGGCAGCACATCGAACGCACCTGATTGGGTTGCAGATCCGAATTGAGGAAGTTCTGGAAGTACGGCAGGCCGTAACGCGCCGTCATCTCGAACAGACGGTCGGCGTTTTCACTGTCCCACGGAAAGTCATGGGTGATGTTGTAGGTCGGGATTGGAAAGGTGAACACTCGCCCTTTCGCATCGCCAGCCTGCATCACCTCGATGTACGCGCGGTTGAGCAGGTCCATTTCGACTTGCAGGTCGCCATAGGCAAACGGCATTTCCTCCCCGCCGATGACGGGTATCTGCTCACGCAAATCCTGCGGGCAAACCCAGTCGAAGGTCAGGTTGGTGAATGGCGTCTGAGTGCCCCAGCGTGACGGCACATTGAGGTTGTAGATGAACTCCTGGATCGCCTGGCGCACCTCTTGATAACTCAGCTGGCCCTTGCGCACATAGGGTGCCAGGTAGGTGTCGAACGAGCTGAATGCCTGAGCACCGGCCCATTCGTTTTGCAGGGTGCCGAGGAAATTCACCATTTGCCCCAGCGCGCTGCTCAAGTGCTTTGGCGGACCGGCTTCGACACGCCCCGGCACACCGTTGAGCCCCTCGTGCAACAGGGTGCGCAGCGACCACCCGGCGCAGTAGCCGGCGAGCATGTCCAGGTCGTGTACATGCAAATCCGCCTCGCGGTGGGCCTGGCCGATGGCCTCGCTGTACACCTCGTCCAGCCAGTAGTTGGCGGTGACCTTGCCCGACACGTTCAACACCAGCCCACCCAGGGAATAGCCCTGATTGGCGTTGGCCTGTACTCGCCAGTCTTCACGGTCCAGGTACTCGTTCATTGAGGTCGCCACTTCGACCATGGTCCGGCGATCACGGCGCAAACGCCCGTGTTGTTCGCGGTAGACGATGTAGGCGCGCATGGCGAAGAAAAAACCGGCGTCCATCAACACCCGTTCAACACGATCCTGGATCTGCTCGACATGCAGCCTTGGCAGTCCGTCCAGCCGAGCGAGTACCGCCTGAAGCAAACCTTCAACCTCAACCTCGGCGTACTCCCCGGTTGCCTTGCCGGCGGCGATCAACGCCTGACGGATCTTGTCCGCATCAAAGGCGACCAGACTGCCATCGCGCTTGTGCAAGCGGTTACATCCTACTGAGATCAGCGTGCTCTGCATTCGGCCTCCAGATACTACATATAGATGTTTATAGACAAACAAACACAACATGCAGTGAAGACTACGGACAAAGGACTGATCTGCAATTGATCGATATCAAGATTTGCCGGTGAAAAACCGCCCGATGACGGCAAAAGAAAATCCAATGTGGGAGCGGGCTTGCTCGCGAAGGCGGAGTGTCAGTCGACATTAATTTAGACTGACACTCCGCCTTCGCGAGCAAGCCTGCTCCCACATTAGGTTTCCGGTGTTTTATGAACCGTGCAGGTAATTCAACCACCGCTCATGTTCATGAACCGCACAATCTGCACCTCCCCTTCCGGACTGAAATCGTGGCGCAACGGCTTACCGCGCAAGGCCTTCTGCACCGCATTGATCACGGGCTGATCATCCAGCGGATAACGCCGCAACAATCCTCTTAAATCCAGCGCGTCCTCCTGCCCCAGACAAAGCAACAGCTTCCCTTCAACAGTCATCCGCACCCGATTACAGCTGCCACAGAAATTGTGACTGTTGGGTGAAATGAAACCGATCCGGGTGTCGGGATGGCGTTCCAGACGAACGTAGCGCGCCGGTCCGCCGCTGTTTTCAGTGCTGTCGAGTAACCGGTGACTATTGGCGATCAGTGCCCGTACCTCGTCGCTGGAACAAAACGATTCGCCCCGGGAACGCCCGACATCGCCCAAGGGCATTTCTTCGATGAAACTGATATCGATGCGCTGATCGATGGCGTATTGCACCAATGCCGGGACTTCATCGAAGTTGCGCCCTTTCATCACCACGCAGTTGAGTTTGATCCGTTCAAACCCCGCGTCCCGCGCCGCTTCGATGCCGTTGAGCACCTGATCGAGATCGCCGATGCGGGTGATCGCGCGAAATTTCTGCCCGTCCAGGCTATCGAGGCTGATGTTCATTCGCTTGACCCCCGCCTCCGCCAATGGCCGGGCCAGGCGGCTCAGTTGCGAGCCGTTGCTGGTCATCACCAGTTCACGCAAACCGGGCAGCGCGGCGATGTTGCGGCACAGTTCGACAATGCCCGGACGAATCAGCGGCTCGCCGCCGGTGAGGCGAATTTTGCGTACGCCCAACCCGACGAACAGCGTTGCCAGACGCTGCAACTCTTCCAGCGTGAGGACCTGCTGACGCGGCAGGAAGGTCATGTTTTTCGCCATGCAATACACACAGCGAAAATCACACCGGTCCGTCACCGACATCCGCAGATAATCGATCTGCCGCCCAAAACCATCCTGCATCACAGCGTTCATCACATCTCCCGGTTTGCCATGGGTCACTGCACCAGCGGTGAATCGGCGCCCTGTAAGTGGATGCCCCGAATATCCGCCGCACCGATCAGGGTTTGCAGGTACTGCACCAGGGCTTTTTGCCAGACGCCTTGCTGCAACTGCGTGCGAATCGCCGTCGACACCACTTCATAGGGCAACGGCATGCCTTCGATCCGCTGATCGACACTGACCACATGCCAGCCGTAGCGACTTTCCAGCGGTTTGCTGGCCAGGCCCGGCGCCAGGGTGAACAGCTGACGTTCCAGTTCGGGCACGGTCTGGCCCTTGCTGATTTGCCCCAGAGAACCGCCCTGAGCCTTCGACGGACAGGCCGAATACTTCACGGCCAGCTCAGCGAAACTGCCGGGAAAGTCTTCCAGACGTTGCAGCAGAACTTCCGCCTGATCATGCGCAACGGCACGCGCCTCGACATCATCCGGCGCACATTCGAGCAGGATGTGCCGTACCGCCAGCAACGGCGCGCTGTGAAAGCGTCCGCGATTGTTTTCGTAGTAGCGCAGACTGGTTTCCTCGTCGCACTGAGGCACTTGCACCTCCCGCTCGAGCAACAAGCGAGTGGCCGCTTCTTCTTCGTTCTCGCCGGCGCCGATCTCCAGCGACAGGCCGAGTTCGGCAATGCGCTGCTGCAACAACTCGCGGATCACCAATGCTCTCGCGGCCAGGTACACCGCTTCCTCGCGGCTCTCGGCCGGATGATATTGCAGCTCCTGAGCCATTGCCTCCGGGGTGATCGACACCTCGTTGACGCTGATGATGGGCCACTCCTGCTCGCTGCTGGCGATCAACTGCGCCGGGGCGTCCTCGAAAGCCGCCGGCTCAGTCGGGAGTGCTTCAAACTGCGCGATGTCCACAACGTCTGGCACCGAAGGCTCTGCTTGTTTGGAAGAACCGCAGCCACCGCTGCCGCCGTTACCGCCGCCACATCCACATCCACCTGACATGATTGCCTCCTCAGATTTTCTGCCGAACGATTTGATAACGGCGTCCCACGTACCCGATCGGTGCACTGACCATGTGTACGAGACGGGTGAAGGGGAACAGCACGAACAGGGTCAAACCGAGAAACACGTGCAGCTTGTAGATCAGCCCGACCGGCGCGATAGCCGCCGCCGCTTCCATTGGTCGCAACAGCACGGTGTTCTGCGCCCAGTCGGCGAGCATCACCATCACCGAGCCGTCCATGTGGCCGGTGGAGGCGACGATCGTCAGCAAACCCAGCAGCAACTGCGCCAACAGCACCAGCAGAATCACGATGTCCGAAGTGCTGGAGGTGGCACGTACCCGTGGATCGGTCAGGCGCCGCTTGACCAGCATCAGCAGACCGATCAGGCACAACAGGCCGAAGAACCCGCCGGACACCATCGCCAGCAACTGCTTGTTCTCGGTGCTGATCACATGGTGATAAACCGACGCTGGCGTCAGCAGGCCGACGAAATGCCCGGCCAACACGAACAGCACACCAATGTGGAAGAAGTTGCTCGCCATGCGCATGCCGCGCTGGTTGAGCATCTGGCTGGAGCCAGCCTTCCAGGTGTACTGCGACAGATCGAAGCGTGCCCAACTGCCAATCAGGCAAATCATCAGGGCCACATAGGGATAGACCCCGAACAACAACAGGTTCCATTTAGACATTGCCCACCTCCTGGGCTGGCGCGGCGGCCAGCCCTTCATGCTGAAAATCCACCCAGTGCAACGGCACCGCACTTTCTTCCCGGGCCTTGCCCGGTGCGCTTGGCAACGAACTGCAACGGTCCTGCTGTTCGGCCTGGAGAAAGTCCACGGCCTCCTCTTCCCAGATCTTGTCGAGGGCTTCGAGAGAGTCGTCGCGCGGTTCCGCAGCCACCTGCGCCCGCAGGTCGGCGATCGCTTGATGCGGCTCGGCCCCGGCAATCTGCAGCAGCGCCCGGAAGCAACTGGCATAGGCGCTCTCGCGCTCCTCCAGACGCGCCGCGAGCAAGGCCAGCAAGTGCGAAACATCCGCCAGCCCCTCGCGGGCCTCGAGGTCTTCGCGGGTGGACAGGAACTCCAGGTACAGCGGGATATAGTCCGGCAGCTCTTTGACGCCGATGGCAAAACCGGCGGCTTCGTATTGCGCCATCATGTCGACCATCGCCTGACCACGGTCGCGGGATTCGCCGTGCACGTGCTCGAACAGCAGCAGCGACAGCGAGCGACCCCGGCCGAACAGCGCACCGTAGTGCTCCTGCCCGTCCATCAGGTCATTGGCGCAGATCAGCTCCAGCAAATCGAACAACGCACCGCGTTGTTTCGGGCTGATTTCCCGTGACTGGATAATCGCCTGCTCCAGTTCGTCGCGCCCGCCAATCAGCGTCTCGGTCGGATAGTCGAGCAGCAACGAAATCACTTTGAGAATTTGCATGCTCATTCCTCCCACAACTGGACGGTTTTCAGGACGTCGCGGCGGTTGGCTTTCTTCGCACCGAACATGTTGGTGTCGGAGCTGCCGCTGCAGCCGCTGCCGAAACTGAAGCCGCACCCGGAGCGCTCGGCAAAGGCATCGCTCATGGCGTCTTCACGGTGCGCGCTCGGTACCACAAAGCGGTCTTCATAGTTGGCGATCGCCAGGTAGCGATACATCTCCTCGACCTGCGCCACGCTCAAGCCGACATCCTTGAGCACTTGCAGGTCCTGAACGCCATCGACTTGTTCGGAACGTTTGTAGGCGCGCATCGCCAGCAAGCGTTTAAGCGCACGCTTGACCGGTTTTTCATCGCCCGCTGTCAGCAGGTTCGCCAGGTACTTCAGTGGAATACGCAGGCTGTCGACATCCGGGATCACCCCGTTCATGCCCACGGTGCCGGCGGTAGCGGCGTTCTGGATCGGCGACAGCGGCGGTACGTACCAAACCATCGGCAAAGTGCGGTATTCCGGGTGCAGCGGCAGTGCCAGTTTCCAGTCCACGGCCATTTTGTAGACCGGCGAACGCTGGGCTGAATCAATTACCGATTGCGGTACACCGTCTTCCAGGGCCTGACGAATCACCGCTGGGTCATTCGGGTCGAGGAAAATCTCCAGTTGTTTCTCGTACAGGTCCTGCTCATTGGCGGTGCTCGCCACTTCGCTGATGCGGTCGGCGTCATACAGCAGCACACCGAGGTAACGAATGCGCCCGACGCAGGTTTCCGCGCAAACAGTCGGCATCCCGGCTTCGATCCGGGGGTAGCAGAAGATGCATTTCTCGGACTTGCCGCTCTTCCAGTTGAAATAGATCTTCTTGTACGGGCAGCCGCTGATGCACATCCGCCAGCCACGGCATTTTTCCTGGTCGATCAGCACAATGCCGTCTTCTTCGCGCTTGTAGATCGCCCCGCTCGGGCACGACGCCGCGCACGCCGGATTGAGGCAGTGCTCGCACAGGCGCGGCAAATACATCATGAAAGTGTTTTCGTATTCGCCGTAAATGTCCGCCTGAATCTTGTCGAAGTTCTTGTCCTTGCGACGCTTGGCGAATTCGGTGCCGAGGATTTCTTCCCAGTTCGGGCCCCACTCGATTTTTTCCATGCGCTTGCCGGAGATCAGCGAGCGCGGGCGCGCAGTGGGCTGATGCTCGCCCAGCGGCGCGGTGTGCAGGTGCTGGTAATCGAAGTCGAACGGTTCGTAGTAATCGTCGAGACTCGGCAGATCCGGGTTGGCAAAAATGTTCGCCAACACGCGGAATTTACCGCCGATGCGCGGGTTGATCGTGCCGTTGGCATTGCGGATCCAGCCGCCCTTCCACTTGTCCTGGTTCTCCCATTCTTTCGGGTAGCCGATCCCGGGTTTCGATTCGACGTTGTTGAACCAGGCGTATTCCATGCCTTCGCGGCTGGTCCAGACGTTTTTGCAGGTGATCGAACAGGTGTGGCAACCGATGCACTTGTCCAGGTTCAGAACCATGCCGATTTGTGAGCGAATCTTCATCTCAGTTCTCCTCGATATCGGTCGGCAGCGGACGTGGCAAGTCATCGCCACTTGAACCATCGAGCCAGTCGACTTTGGACATTTTGCGCACCACGACGAATTCATCGCGGTTGCAACCGACCGTGCCGTAATAGTTGAAACCGTAGGCCTGCTGGGCATAGCCGCCGATCATGTGGGTCGGTTTGAGCACGACGCGGGTGACCGAGTTGTGGTGGCCGCCACGGGTCTTGGTGGTTTCCGACCCTGGTATGTTCACGATCCGTTCCTGTGCGTGGTACATCATCACCATGCCATCCTTGACGCGCTGGCTGACCACCGCCCGGGCGGTCAGTGCACCGTTGACGTTGAAGCATTCGATCCAGTCGTTGTCCTCGATGCCAGCGCTTTTCGCGTCGTTCTCCGAGAGCCAGACAATCGGCCCCCCGCGGCTGAGGGTCAGCATCAGCAAGTTGTCGCTGTAGGTGCTGTGGATGCCCCATTTCTGGTGCGGGGTGATCCAGTTCAGGACGATTTCCTTGTGGCCGTTGCTGCGCTTGCCTTTCACCCCTTCGATGGTGCGGGTGTTGACGGGCGGGCGATAACTCATCAGTTGCTCGCCGAACGCCTGCATCCACGGGTGATCCTGGTAGAACTGCTGGCGACCGGTAATGGTGCGCCATGGGATCCCTTCGTGAACGTTGGTGTAGCCGGCGTTGTAGCTGACGTGATCGTCTTCGAGCCCCGACCAGGTCGGGCTGGAAATGATCTTGCGCGGTTGTGCCTGAATATCGCGGAATCGAATCGCCTCGTGTTCCTTGGATAACGCCAGGTGGCTGTGATCGATGCCGGTAAATTCCGACAACGCAGCCCAGGCCTTGACGGCGACATGGCCATTGGTTTCCGGTGCCAGGGACAGAATCACTTCAGCAGCATCGATCGCCGTGTCGATTTTCGGCCGACCCTGGCTGATCCCGGCAGCTCCTTCGCGGTGATTGAGCGCACCGAGGAATTTCACTTCGGCGTCGGTGTTCCAGTTGATGCCCTTGCCACCGTTACCGTGTTTTTCCAGCAATGGCCCCAGTGAGGAAAACTGCTTGTAAATATTCGGGTAGTCACGTTCCACCACATGCAGGTTCGGCGCGTTCTTGCCTGGCTCCGGGGCCACGCCGGCACTCTTCCAGTCGGTGCCGCCAAAAGGTTGAGCCAGTTCGCCAACGCTGTCGTGCATCAACGGGATGGTCACCAGGTCCTTTTCAACGCCCAGATGCCCTTCGGCCATGCTGGAAAAGGCCTTGGCGATGCCTTTGTAGATTTCCCAGTCGGAACGCGATTCCCACGCCGGGTCGATCGCTGCCGACAGTGGGTGAATGAACGGGTGCATGTCCGAGGTGTTCATGTCGTCTTTTTCGTACCAGGTTGCGGTCGGCAACACGATGTCGGAATAGACGCAGGTCGAGGACATGCGGAAGTCCAGCGTGGTGACCAGATCGAGCTTGCCGATGGCGCCCTCGTCCACCCATTCGGCTTCTTCGGGTTTGCAGTCGCCGACCTGGCCGATGTCTTCGTTCATCACCCCGTTTTTGGTGCCCAGCAGGTACTTGAGCATGTACTCGTGGCCTTTGCCCGAGGAGCCCAGCAGGTTGGAACGCCAGATGAACATGTTGCGCGGGAAGTTGACCGGGCTGTCCGGCTGTTCGCAGGAGAAGCGCAGCGAACCGTCCTGCAGCGACTTGACCACGTAGTCTTTCGGGTCCATGCCGGCCGCAGCCGCATCACGGCAAATGTGCAAAGGGTTGGTGTTGAGTTGCGGTGCACTAGGCAACCAGCCGGCGCGTTCGGCGCGGATGTTGTAGTCCAGGGCATGCTCGGGAAATTGTGATTTATCGGCCAGTGGCGAGAGCACGTCGTGCATGCTCATCTTCTCGTGGCGCCACTGCGAACTGTGGGCGTAGAAGAAGCTGGTGCCATTCATTTGGCGAGGCGGACGGTTCCAGTCCAGGCCGAATGCCAGGGGCAGCCAGCCGCATTGCGGGCGGAGTTTTTCCTGGCCGACGTAGTGCGCCCAACCGCCACCGGTCTGGCCGACACACCCGCAGAGCATGAGCATGTTGATCAGCCCGCGGTAGTTCATGTCCATGTGGTACCAGTGGTTCATCGCCGCGCCGACGATGATCATCGAGCGGCCACGGGTCTTGTCGGCGTTGTCAGCGAACTCGCGGGCGATCTGGATCGCTTTCTCGCGGCTGACGCCTGTGATTTGCTCCTGCCAGGCTGGAGTTCCCGGCACCGAGGCGTCGTTGTAATCCTTGGCAACGTTAGCGCCACCCAGGCCACGATCGATCGCCAGGTTGGCGGCCGACAGGTCGAACACGGTGGCGACTTTGGCCACGCTACCGTCCGCCAGCACCACGTTATGCACCGGCACGCGACGGTATTGCACGGCATCGCCGGCCACGTGCTGGAAGTGTTCGTGTGATTCACCGGCAAAATACGGGAACGCCACTTCGGCAACGTCATCACCGATCAGGCTCAGCTTCAGATCGATCTCACGGCCTTCGCCACCTTCACGAGGCAGGATGTTCCACTTGCCCTTCTCGCCCCAGCGATAACCGATAGAGCCCTGAGGGGAAACCAGTTCACCGCTGACATCCAGCGCGATGGTTTTCCATTCCGGATTGTTTTCCTGGCCGAGGTTGTCGGTCAGGTCCGAGGCGCGCAGGAAGCGGTCGGGCTGGTAACCGGCGCCCGGCGCCACATCGACCATTTGCTTGAGCAGCACCAGCACCGGCAAATCGGTGAAGCGCTTGGCGTAGTCAGTGAAATAGGCGCTCGGTTTGTCCAGGTGGAATTCTTTGAAGATCACATGGTTGAACGCCTGCGCCAGCGCCGCGTCGGTGCCTTGCTTAGGGTTCAGCCACAGGTCGGTGAGCTTGGCGACTTCCGAGTAGTCCGGGGTGATCGCGACAGTCTTGGTGCCCTTGTAACGGACTTCGGTAAAGAAGTGCGCGTCAGGGGTGCGGGTCTGCGGGACGTTGGAGCCCCAGGCAATGATGTAGTTGGAGTTGTACCAGTCGGCCGATTCCGGCACGTCGGTCTGCTCGCCCCAAACCATCGGCGAGGCCGGTGGCAAGTCGCAGTACCAGTCGTAGAAACTCAGGCACGCGCCGCCGATCAGCGACAGGTAACGCGAACCGGCCGCATAGCTGACCATCGACATGGCCGGAATCGGCGAGAAGCCGACGATCCGGTCCGGGCCGTATTGCTTGATGGTGTAGACGTTGGCCGCCGCAATGATCTCGTTGACTTCCTCCCAGTTGGAACGAATGAAGCCACCCATGCCGCGCTTGCTTTTATAGGAGTCGGCCTTGGCCTTGTCCTCGACGATGCTGGCC
This sequence comes from Pseudomonas sp. QTF5, assembly GCF_000512695.2. Taxonomy (GTDB): domain Bacteria; phylum Pseudomonadota; class Gammaproteobacteria; order Pseudomonadales; family Pseudomonadaceae; genus Aquipseudomonas. Next base: position 70,503 of record NZ_AZRW02000002.1, read on the forward strand.
CAGGCTTCCACCGGCGCCATGCTCTGCCGCGCATCGCGCCAGAGCTTGAGCAACGGCTTGCGGATTTTCGGGTACTTGAGCCGGTTGGCGCTGTAGATGTACCAGCTGTAACTGGCACCACGCGGGCAGCCACGGGGCTCATGGTTAGGCAGATCGTTGCGGGTACGCGGGTAGTCGGTCTGCTGGGTTTCCCAGGTGATCAGGCCGTTCTTGACGTAGATTTTCCACGAGCAGGAGCCGGTGCAGTTCACTCCGTGGGTGGAACGCACGATCTTGTCGTACTGCCAGCGAGAACGGTAGATGTTTTCCCAGTCGCGCGACTCTTTGTGGGTCTCGCCATGACCGTCGGAAAACTCGTTTTGCTTACGGTTGAAAAACCGCAATTGATCCAGTAAATGACTCACGGTGTAGTCCTCTCAGGCTTTGTCGCGGAGTCTGTGCCCCGCCCACGCAATGGTTGAATTCGGGTCGTCTCAGCAGGGTGTCGCGGCGCCTTTGCGCGCGTACCACCACCAGGTCACCACGATGCAGCTCAGGTAAAAGACGACGAACATGTAGAAGGCCATCTCCGGGCCGCCGGTCTGGGCCATCGAAGTGCCGAAGGATTTGGGAATGAAGAACGCACCGAAGGCGCCCATGGCCGAACTGAAGCCCAGGACGGCGGCTGACTCTTTACCGGCATTTTTCAGCGCCTGTTCGCGCACGGCGGGTGGTTTTCCGGCCGAGGCTTTTTCGTGTTGGGTGCGGAAGATCACCGGGATCATCCGGAAGGTGGAACCGTTGCCGATGCCAGTGGTAATGAACAGCAGCATGAACATGCCGAGATAGCCGTAGAAGTTGCCGGGCTCACCGTTCTGCGGCAGGAAGTGCATGACGCCGAAGACCATCACGATCATCGCGACGAAGTTCCACAAGGTCACCGTTGCGCCGCCGAGTTTGTCAGCCAGCCAGCCGCCCAATGGACGGACCAGCGCACCCACTAACGGGCCAAGGAAGGCGAACTTCAAGGCGATGACGTCAGGAAAGGAGGTTTTGATCAGCAGCGGAAACGCGGCGGAAAAACCGATGAATGAACCGAAGGTCGCCAGGTACAACCAGCACATCAGCCAGTTGTGTTTGCGTTTGAAGATGACGGCCTGCTCGCTAAAGGAAGCGCGGGCACTGGATAAGTCATTCATGCAGAACCAGGCCAGCACCGTCACCAGGACAATAAACGGCACCCAGATGAAGCCGGCGTTCTGCAACCACAACTGACCACCGTCCGGCAACGCTTGCGGCGAGCCGCCCATGAAGCCGAACACACCGAAGGTAATCACCAGCGGCACGCAGAACTGCATCACCGAGACGCCCAGGTTACCCAGCCCGGCGTTGAGGCCAAGGGCCGTGCCCTGCTGCGACTTGGGATAGAAGAAGCTGATGTTGGACATGCTTGAGGCAAAGTTGCCGCCACCAAAACCGCAGAGCAAGGCAATCAACACGAACACGCTGTAGGAGGTGCTCGGGTCCTGCACGGCGAAGCCCATCCAGATTGATGGCAGCAACAGCGACGCGGTGCTCAGGGCGGTCCAGCGACGGCCGCCGAAGATCGGCACCATGAAGGAATAGAAGACGCGCAAGGTCGCGCCGGACAACCCCGGCAACGCCGCCAGCCAGAACAGCTGGTCAGTGGTGAAGCTGAAGCCGATGGCGTTCAAACGCACAATCACCGTGCTCCAGACCATCCACACCGCAAAGGCCAACAGCAGCGCAGGAATGGAAATCCACAAGTTGCGAGTGGCGGTCTGTTTGCCGCTACTTCCCCAGAACGCGGGGTCCTCGGGGCGCCAGTCATGAATGACCGGGCCTTTGTCAGGCTTTTGCAGAACGGACATGTTCTTCTCCTAGGGCAATGCTGGAAATCGGGGACGGGGTCAGCAGCGGCGCTTTACCCAGCACCGGGCTTTTGCGTATTTCGCTGAAGTACATCCAGGTGAGGGAGACCCAGACCACGCCGTACATCAACATGAAGCAGGAAGAGCGCACGCCGGTGAGGTCCACCAGGGCGCCAAACAGGATCGGCAGCACAAAACCGCCCAGGCCACCCGCCAGACCGACGATGCCGGACACCGCGCCCATGTTTTTCGGGTAGTCATTGGCGATGTATTTGAAAACCGAGGCCTTGCCGAACGCGAAGGCGATGCCCATGACGAACAGCAGCACGGTGAACAGCGCGGGGCTCAGGCCGATGTGGAAATCCAACGGACCGTTGATGGTCTGCACTTGCAGCTGGGTCTGGGGATACGAGAGCAGGAACAGGCAGATCCAGCTGACCCACAACACCCACCAGGTCACGCTTTGCGCACCCCAGCGATCCGACATCCAGCCGCCGACGGCGCGCAGCACGCCACCGGGCAGGGAAAAACAGGCCGCCAGCAGCGCCGCGCTTTGCAGGCTGAAACCGTATTCCTGCACGTAGTACTTGGTCATCCACAGCGCCAGGGCCACGTAGCCACCGAAGACAATCGAGTAGTACTGGCAGTAGCGCCACACCGCAGGGTCTTTCAGCGAGCGCAGTTGCTCACGCAAGGTAGCGCCGGTGGCACTGTGGTGGTCCTTGTTTTCGGCACTGAGGAACCAGAACAACAGCGCGGTAATGAAGAGGATCGCGCTGAAGACTTTCGGCACCAGTTGCCAGCTGCCAGCAGCGATCAGTGCCGGGGCGAGAAACTTGGTCACCGCAGCCCCGGCGTTACCGGCGCCGAAGATGCCCATGGCGAAGCCTTGATTCTCCTTGTCGAACCATTTGGCGACGTAGGCAATCCCGACCGAGAACGAGCCGCCGGCCAGGCCGACGAACAAACCCAGCACCAGGAACTGCCAGTAGGCGGTGGCGTGACTGATCAAATACAGCGGTGCGACGCAGGCCAGCATCAGCAGGAAGAACACGCTGCGCCCGCCAAAGCGGTCGGTCAGCAGACCCAGCGGCAAACGCACCAGCGAGCCGGTCAGCACCGGGGTCGCGGCCAGCAGGCCGAACTGGGTTTCGTTGAGCTGGAGCAGTTCCTTGATCGGCACCCCGAGCACGGCAAACATCATCCAGACCATGAAGCACACGGTGAAGGCCAGCGTGCTCATGCCCAGCACCAAGCCTTGTCGTACACGCGGTGGGTTCACAATGCTCTCCAGTCAGTTAGCCATGCCGGCAGACTAGAGAGGGCAACCCCGCAAAAACTTGATCCATGTCAACGAAGCCCATGGGGGCATAGGCCTATGCTTGTGCGGTCTACCTCTAAGGAGGTAGTTCGAGACAACCTTAAAACCCTTTATTTATCAGCTTGTTAAGGGTTTTAACCGATGCTTTTGCTGACAAGGAACCGTCGGCAACTCTTTAGAGGTAGCGCGCCCGGGATCGGCGGCAAAACCCCACTTTGGTGCTGCACATGCTCTGTTTTCCTTATTTCTTCCGAGGCCTGCGCTGATGATGCGCTGGTTGCGCAGCTCCCTGCCCGCTCGCGCGGGGCTGGCGGTGATCCTGATCGCCGTGCTGGCGCTCGCCAGTTCATTGAGCGCCGGGCTGATCGCCTGGTTCAGCCAAGGCGATGCCGCCGCCATCAACACCGCAGGCTCGGTGCGCATGGAGACCTACCACCTGAGCTGGAAACTCGCCGCGGGTGCAACGCCCTCAGAAATCGCCGCCATCACCGACAGCCTGCAAACCCGTCTCACCAGCCAGTCACTCAAGGCCGTGCTGGAAGATGGCCCGACCACCGCCCTGCAAGTCAGCTATGGGCAAATCCAGCAACAATGGAACGAGGATTTACGCCCGGCACTTGAGCGCGGCGATGCTGCGGCCTTTCAGGTCCAGACCCACTCCTTCGTTGAGCAACTGAACCAATTCGTCAATCTGTTGCAGCGCCAGAGCGAACAAAAGCAAGGCTGGCAACAGGCGATCCAGGGCATGGCCCTGTTCACCACCATGATCGTCCTGCTGATCGGGTTATATGAGTTGCAGTACGGCGTCGTCACCCCTTTGAAGGAGTTGGTGGACGCAACCCAGCGCTTTCGTCGCGGCGATTTCAAAGTGCGGGTCAACCATCAGTCCCGGGATGAACTGGGTCAGTTGGCCACGAGTTTCAACACCATGGCCGAAACGATCGAAGAGTCGCATCGCACTCTGGAAAGTCAGGTCCGGCAGAAAACCCTGAACCTGCAACAAGCCAATGCCGCCCTGGAGCTTCTGTATCAAACCAGCCGAAGCCTGGCCACACGCCTGGCCAATGCCGAAGGCCTGGATGAATTGATCCGCCGCTTCCAGCAACGCCTGCCCGGCTTGCGCCTGTCGCTGTGTCTGCAAGGCCAACTGCAGGCACCGGCCCAGCAGTTGCTCGCCCTGCATGGCGCGAACATCCGGGAAGTCTGCGCCAGTAGCGACTGCGCCACGTGCCAGCGGCACCCTAAAACTAACCCGCAAATCTTCAGCATCAGCAACCAGGGCAGTGAACTGGGTGAACTCAAGGCGCACTTTGTCGACGGTCATCCCATGCAAGCCTGGGAAACCCAGCTGATCCAGGCCCTGGCCAATCTGATCGGCACCTCGCTCTCGCTCAAGCGCCAACGGGAACAGGATCATCGCCTGCTACTGCTCGAAGAACGCACGATCATCGCCCGCGAGCTGCATGATTCACTGGCCCAGGCCCTGTCCTACATGAAGCTGCAAGTCAGCCGCATGCAGACCCTGATGCGCCGCGGCGAACCGGTCCAGACCCTGGAAACCGTCACCGCCGAATTGCGCGAGGGACTGAACAACGCCTATCGCCAGTTACGCGAGTTACTAACGACTTTTCGCTTGCAGATTCACGACGCGGGACTGGTACAGGAACTCAAGGACACGGCCGAGGAATTTTCCCGTCGCGGAGAATTTCAGGTGCACCTGCACGTCGACACGCTGGCCTTTCAGCTATCGGCCAGCGAACAAATCCACATTTTGCAGATTACGCGCGAAGCGCTCTCCAACTGCCTGCGCCACGCCCATGCGCAAAACGCCTGGCTGCAACTGCGCCAGGACGGCGAGACGGTCAGGTTGTCGGTCGAAGACGACGGTCGCGGCTTCAGCGGCAACGTCGACCAGCGCGAACACCACGGCCTGAACATCATGGATGAGCGCGCTCGCAGCTTGCGCGGCCAACTGCAGATATTTTCCAGGGAGCCCCAAGGCACCCGTGTCCAGCTGGAATTCCACCCGGAGTTTCTCGGGCAGCAAACAGAAGGTAGCGCCACATGAACCCGTCCCCACAACACAAAATCCTGCTGGTAGACGATCACCCGATGATGCGTCACGGCATTCGTCAGATGCTCGAACTCGAAGATGATTTCCTGATCGTCGGCGAAGCGAGCCAGGGTGAAGAAGCACTCGGCCTGATTGAGCCGCTTCGACCGGATCTGGTCTTGCTCGACAACAACATGCCGCAAATGAATGGCATCGAAACCCTGCGCCGACTACGGGCCATGCACTACACCGGCAAAGTGCTGCTGTTTACGGTATCGGACGCCGAAGACGATATTCGTGATGCACTGCGCCTGGATGCCGACGGCTATCTGCTCAAGGACATGGAACCGGAACTGTTGATTCAGTACATCCGGGATGCGCTGAACGGCGCGCTGGTGATCAGCCCGGGACTGACCCAAGTCATGGCGCAAGCGCTGCGCGCTCCTGCGCGTCAAGCCGTGGTGGAACTGACCGAGCGTGAGCGTCAGGTGCTGAAAACCATCGCCAGCGGCTTCAGCAACAAGGTCATCGGGCACAAGCTGGGCATCACCGAAGGGACGGTCAAGGTTCACGTCAAGAATCTGCTGCACAAACTCGGCTTGCGTTCGCGGGTAGAGGCGGCGGTGTGGGCCATGGAGCATCTGCGCAGTGCGGGCTGACGAGCCTTCCTCTTTGGAGGTAGGCCTGTAGAGGCATAGGTCATCGAGCCTGCGCTCTCTACTATGACGGTCAGCGGAGGTACGCCATGCTGACTCACCCTTCCATCGTTTTAACGCTGCGCCGTCATCATCTGTTCAGCCAACTGCCGGAGAAAGTCTTCGAGGAAGTCTGCAGCCTGGCCATGCTCAAACGCCTGAGTTGTCACAGCACGCTCATGCATCAAGGGGATCCGGCCAGGCGTTTTTTCCTGCTGGTCAGCGGCCAGGTCAAGTTGTACCGGCTCACCGGCGAAGGCCAGGAAAACCTGGTGGAGATCATCCAGCCCGGCCAGACCTTTGCCGAAGCCTTGCTGTTCAGCCAGGCCCGGCTCTACCCGGTGAGTGCCTCCGCGCTGAAGGACAGTGTGCTGGTGAGCATCGACGGCAACCATTACCGCAATGCCCTGGAGGACCAGCCAAAAGTCTGTCTGGCGATCCTCGCGAGCATGAGCGTTCACCTGCACCTGCGCCTGCGTGACATCGATACCTTGACCATGGCCAGTGCGACCCGTCGGGTGATCAATTTTCTGTTCCAGGAACGCCACCCGGTGACCGGCCAGATTGTCTTGCAGGTATCCAAACGTCTGGTGGCGTCGAAGCTTGGGATTCAACCGGAAACCTTCTCGCGGATACTGCATCGCCTGGTGGAAAGCGGCCTGATTGCCATGGAACGACGCCATATCAGCATCCTCGCTGAAGAGGAGCTGGCGGCTTTCCAATAGCCGAAATTGACCGCCATCAAGGCGCGATGCCACGCACCTTGCACACTGACAGAGTCCATCCACGGAGAGTGCAAATGCCCCGTTCAACCCTGCCTTTGGTTTACTCCTGCTCAGGTTGCTCCAACGTCGCCCAACTGGCCAACACCCTGGCCGTGCGACTGGACCGCAGCGGCCTGGCTGAAATGTCCTGCATCGTCGGTGTCGGCGGGCATGTGGCGGCGCTGGTCAACAAAGCACGCTCGGGGCGCCGGATCTTCGCGCTGGATGGCTGCCCGCTGCAATGTGTTGAAAACTGCCTCAAGCAGCATGGGCTGCATGCTGATGTGCATCTGATTCTCAGCCACTATGGGCTGCGTAAACGCCATGGTGAGGATTGCACCCAGGCGCAGAGTGATGAGTTGTTTGAAGGGATCAGGCAGTTGATTGCCAGTGATGCTCGGCAGCATGTATACCGCCAGGAAACGATGGCCTGAAGAACAACAAAAACCCTGTAGGAGCGGGCTTGTCGGCGCCCACAGTTGAGCAACTGCGGACCTGAGGTAAATCCCAATGAGTAAGCGAGATAAATCCGGCCCATTCCAGGATAGGCTGACAAAAATTGGGACACCCTGTGCAATAGGGTTGCAACCCACGCAATAGAAAACGCTCCGCTGAGTCATCAACTGACGGGGCAAACATATCGACCTGCCGACGACACTTGCCCATGGATGCCGAAGGAATCTGTAGCCTGAAGCGGAAAAGGCCATCCTCGACTTAGCGTTAGCCCACCCGGAAGCCATCGCGAGGATGTTCGATAAAGATATTTAGCTGCGCTTTAAAAGGACACCCGTTGGCCGTGGCAACCGCTGGTCAGTGCGCAATAAAAAACGCATTGTCTTACGCATGATCATACGCAATACTTCGCAGGTAGCGGCACTCCACGCTTCCTGACGACGAATTGACAACTGAACTGACGACTGAACTGACAACTGAACTGACGAGATAAATGACATGAGTGCACTCCTAGACCGAGCTGAGCAGGCAGTGTCTGCCACGGCTATGGCACGTAGTTTTGGAGCGCGATTGAAGGACATCGCCAGCGGGGAGGTAACCCACCTGGTGATATTCAAGGACAACGAACCAGCAGCGGTTTTAGTGGGCGTAAACGCCTACCAAGCGCTGCAGGACGAACTTGAAGATCTGCGCTCAGAACTACTAGCCATCGAACGCCTGTCCAGCCTCGACAATACAGTCACAGTGAGCCTTGAAGACATGGAGGCTCGCTTTAGTTAGGCAAAGTGCAGATGAATTGGAATGTTCGGTTTCACCCTGCTGTAGAAGATGATCTCAAACAGCTCGGAAGCGCCGAAGCGAAACGCATTCTGAAAGTCATTCGGGAGCGCATCGTTTCAGGAGAGCCCGACAAGATTGGTAAACCCCTTCGGGGAGCCTTGGCCGGATACCGCCGGATAAGGACAGGTGATGTGCGCATCGTTTATCGCGTGAACGGTACTGAAATCGTTTTAGTTTTGTGCGTTGGTGCTCGCCGAGACGAAGAGGTCTACGATTCTGCGACTAAACGAGTCTGATTAAAAAACCCGCTTCGGCGGGTTTTTTCTTTTCCAGCCCGAGAAACCCGTGGCGAGGGAGCTTGCTCCCGCTGGGCTGCTCAGTAGCCCCAAAAAAGGAACAGCAGCACAGCCCAACGTCAGTCATCCACTCACCACAGCAGACCGCACCTACGCAGGCTCAATTTTATCCAGCACCCGGTTTGCAGTGATCTCAGCCACCATAATGCTGTTTGAAATACCCAGCAGCGCGTAGCGCGACTCACCCTCCAAATGATCCACCAACTGATGGACCATTACATCGACAGAGGCAAGCGTCTCGACCAAAAAAACCGCCAAGGTTTCGGCAGTGGCCCCAGGGTCGACGGAAAACAGGGTGCTGCGTGTACGCGCGGTAGCTTTGATGTCGGCATTCGACGGGAAGTGGAAGTTCAGAGCCCGCTCGGCGGCCTCATTGAGCTTCTTTGAATCGGGTTCATACGGGGAGACCGGATCGATGTCCGGCGGGTTGGGCGTGACCTTGAACATCCGCTGCCCAAACCCTATATTCCGTTTTCGCAATTCTCTTGCACCAGACGCAAAAAACTCAAACCCTACCTCGCGCCAGAGCCCAATTTTTTCGCGCTCGGCATCAAGCAATGTCGATTACCCCGCCGCCAACCCCTTCCCCGCCCGTTCCAAATTGCGCCACAACCACACAGGCAACACATCAGGATCCAGACTGTCGATCAGATTCTTCAACGCCAACCCCAACTCCGTATCACCCTCAATCACCAAACGCCGACGAAAAAACAGCGTATCCGGATCTTCCTGACGGCTCGCCAGCAATAAAAACTCGCGCCAGTTACCGCTGATGGTCACATGCGCCGTGGCATGTTCGGCAATCCGCAACCCTTTACCGCTGAGGGTCAGATACCAGGACAACCCCAAGTCCGGAATCCGCAAGCACAACCAACGCCCTCGCAGCACTTCGAACTCACCATCGCGCAACGGCCCGGCGAGGCAGCGATTCAGCGCCTGCTGCAACGCCAGGCGCTGCACCGCAAAGGGCACCCGGCGCACCAACGGCAACAACCGGTCGGCACCTTTCAATAGCCACTTTTTTCGATTCAACACAGGCCGACCTCCTCGACGCGCAGCATGCCGGCCTGGCCATGCCAATAACCATTGCACCCTTCGACGAACAGCGGCGGTGTCTCGCCCAGACGAACCCGTTGATACGCCTCGACCACTTCGGCCATGCCCTGAGCCCGAGGGCTCAAGCGCAACAGATCGGCACCGCAGGCCACCAGCCCGGAGTAATCGGCCAGCAAATTGGTCACCTCGGCCGACATCGTTTGAATACCGTTGATGGTGAATAGCGCCTGCCCTTCCTGACTGGTCAGCGCCAGGCCGTCGGGGTAGCTGATGCAACAAAACTGGCAGTCATCCTTGGGCCGGTTTTCCGCCCGAGCCGTAAAGCAGCGGGCGGAATAGGCCAACGGCAAATGCCCATAGGCAAAGATTTCAACTTCCGGCACTGCACGGCCCAGTTCGCGCACCTGCCCGATCACATCACCAATCAGCGCCGCCGAACATTCCACGGGCGGCACCCAGCGGGTCATGCCGCTGTCAAGCAATTGCGCCAATGAGTGACCGTTGTACAGATTGAGGGCCGGGCCGCCCACGAACGGCAACTTGCGCTCGGCCAGGAACTGCACCGTGCCCATGTCGTTGGCTTCCACCAGCAATTGGCCGTTGTCGCAAAGCCGGCGCAGGCTAGAGAGTTCGGACGCCGCTTCGATCAGCGTCAGGCTGGAAAGCACCAGTTGCGCCTGGCTGCACTCCTGCAACTCACGGCCCAAACCCAGCCATTGATCCAGCGAAAATGCCCGACGTTTCGAGCACACGGTTTCCCCCAGATAAATCACGTCCAGGGGCAACGCCGACATCTCGGCGTAAAAGTGGCTGAGTTGCTCTTTGTCCCAATAAAACAGGACCGGTCCCAGGCTGAGTTTCATGTCGAACCCCTCATTGCCATGATCGATGATAAGCACCCAGGGTGGTCTGGCTGCCTTCGGACAAACCGGCCAGTACCTGACGCCATTCATCCTTGACCCGAAAGCTGCCCGGCGCGCCACGATGGGCGTCCAGTGCCGCGCGCCAGACACGGGTGACTTGTTCGACATAGGCCGGGCTGCGTTGGCGGCCCTCGATCTTCACCGCTTCGACGCCGATGGCCGTCAGTTCCGGCAGCAAGTCCAGGGTGTCGAGGCTGGTGGGTTCTTCCAGCGCATGAAAGCGCTTGCCGCCGACCAGGAAGCGGCCCTTGCACAAGGTCGGGTAACCGGCCGGCTCGTCAGGGGTGTAGCGATCGATCAGCACTTCGCTGAGGCGCGCGCTCAAGCCTTCGGCGTCCTCGCTCCAGCGCACGGCCTTGGCTGGCGAACAGACACCGCACAGGTTCGGCGACTCGCCGGTAATGTAGGAAGACAGATGGCAGCGCCCTTCGGCCATGATGCACAAGCTGCCGAAGCCAAAGACTTCGATGGGCACCGGGCTGCTGGCAGCGACCTGGCGTACTTGCGCCAACGACAACACCCGCGGCAGCACCGCGCGTCGAATGCCATAGCGCTGCGCATAAAACTCCAGCGCGGCGGCATGGGTCGCCGAGCCCTGGACCGACAGGTGCAACGCCAGTTGCGGGTGACGCTGACTGGCGTAGTTGAGCACCCCGGGGTCGGCGGCAATCAGCGCATCGACACCGAAATCGGCGGCACGATCCACCGCCCGCTGCCAGCGCTCCCAGCCCTTGGGCTGCGGGTACGTGTTGACCGCGACATAGAGTTTGCGTTGATGCTGACGAATGTGGGCGACCGCTGCGTCGAACTGTTTGTCGTCCATGTTCAACCCCGCGAAATGCCGGGCATTGGTGTCATCGCGAAAGCCGACATAGACGGCATCGGCGCCTTGGCGCACCGCCGCTTTAAGCGCAGGCAGATTCCCTGCCGGGCAGACCAGTTGCATGGGTAATCCTCATGAAAAAACGCAGTTCGGGGCCTAATCAGTCATGGTTGGAGTGCGCTTGTGGCGAGCGAGCTTGCTCCGGGCGGCGTTCCGACGCTGGACTGCGCAGCAGGCCTAAATAACAGGGCCGCTTCGCGATCCAGCGGGAGCAAGCTCCCTCGCCACACAGTCTAGCGAGACCGGCAGGCACAGCCTTGACGGCAATCAATTGCCATCAATGCATCAGGTCGGCGAAGGACAGGAACATCACGTTGTCGTGCTTGAGCACTTGCTGCTCGCACTCGATCACCGCCAGCCCATCGGCCCAGCACGCGGCGGTCAACATGGCCGAGCTTTGCTGAGGGTGCAGTTCCACGCTCAACTGGCCGTCGGCGCCGGGCGTCAATCTAGCCCGCAGATACTGCCGACGCTTGTTACGCTGCAACCAGTCGAACCCGGCGGGCACGGCCAATGGCACCGGCAGCACGTCAGTCACGCCTTGGGCCCTGAGCAGGAACGGACGCACCACCACCAACGCGGTGATCAGCGCCGCCGACGGATTTCCCGGCATGCCGATCCACGGTTTGCCGGCCACTTCGCCAAAGGCCAGTGGCTTGCCCGGCTGGATGGCCAGCCGCCAGAAATCGACGTTGCCCAGTTCCTCGATCGCCTGTTTGAGGTGATCTTCCTCGCCGACCGACACGCCACCGGAGCTCAACAGTAAGTCGCACTCCGAAGACGCCAGGCTCAAGGCATGCTGGCTGGCCGCCAACTCATCGACCATGACGCCATAGTCGTGCACCTCAACGCCCCAGCCGCGCAACAACGCGGCGAGGCAATACCGGTTGCTGTTGTAAATCTTCCCCGGCGCCAACGGATCGCCCGGCTCACGCAGTTCATTACCGCTGCTGAGCAGGCACACCTGCAACGGCCGATAGACCTCGACCCGCGCGATACCAGCGCCAGCCAGCAACCCCAGTTCTTGTGCGCGCAGGCGTTTACCGGCCTTGAGCAACAGATCCCCGCGGCGAACTTCCTCACCCTCCTTGCGCACATGATCACCAACGGATACAGACGGGAACCAGACGCGCTCGCCCTCGACCCGACAGCGCTCTTGCGGCACGACGGTATCGGCGCCCGGTGGCAATGGCGCGCCGGTAAAGATCTGCACCGCCTGCTGCGCGAGCAAGGGCGAGCACGCTTGATCCCCCGCCGCAATTCGCCCGCCAATCGATAAACAGCCACCCGCCTGGGGCAGATCAGCCGCCCTGAGGGCATAGCCGTCCATGGCACTGTTGTCCCAGGCCGGCAGGTTCACCGGGGAATGAATGTCCGCCGCCAGCACCCGCCCCATGGCTTGATCCAGACGAACCATTTGCCCCAGGGGCGGCGGCGGTGCCTGGTCCAGCAGACGGCTGATGGCCTCGTCCACGGGCATCAGGTTGCCGATGTCGCACACCCGGCCAGTCATGTGCGCGTCCCACAGGCGTCGATGACCCGCTGCGCTTGCGGTTTCAAGTGCGGGGCGAAATTGCACGGGCCGGTGCGACTGTCCAGTTGTTCGAGCAGGATCTTGTTCCAGGCAGTCCGGCAGGCACCCGGCGAGCCTGGAACGCAGCACACCAGCACGCCATTACTCATGCCGGCCAGTGCCCGGGACTGCAGGCTGGACATGCCGATTTCCTCCAGAGACACCTGGCGGAACAGTTCGCCGAAGCCTTCCACATGTTTGTCCAGCAATGGCAAGACCGCTTGCGGTGTGTTGTCGCGAGCGGTGAAACCGGTGCCGCCGGTCATCAAGACCACTTGCACCTTGGGGTCGGCGATCCACCGAGAAACGGTGGCGCGGATCTGATAAATATCGTCCTTGACCAGATCGCGATCGATCAGCACATGCCCGGCTGTTTGCAGCAAATCCGTCAGGGTCTGTCCCGAAGTGTCGGTGTCAAAGGTGCGCGTATCGCTGATGGTCAGTACGGCGATGTTCAGGGGTTCGAAAGTGCGTTGCGCCAGATGGGCCATATCCAGGTCTTCCCGTAGATGAGGGTATGGCCCAAAGCCTGAACCGGAATGGTGAGCGAGCCTATTCCTCCAAGGAGGTACCTCGTCGGGGACATAGAGAGATGTGCCGGGCACAAAACCTGTGGGAGCGGCGGTGCGACGATTCGACTTGCTCGCGAATGCGGTGTGTCAAACAACATTAATGTCGACTGACACACCGCATTCGCGAGCAAGCCCGCTCCCACATTGTTCCTCCGTCGCTACAGGTTCTGCGCAATGGGGCTCAAGGCGCCAACCGGCTTCGTTTCCACAGACCATCGCGCAACCGGTAATCAAGACGATCATGCAAGCGGTCAGCCCGTCCCTGCCAGAACTCCAGACGTTCAGGGTGCAGGCAGTAGCCGCCCCAATGTTCGGGGCGCGAGACGGTCTGGCCAACGAAACGCTTGATGGTTTCAGCCAGCATGGATTCCAGCGCTGCGCGACTGGCCAGCGGACGGCTTTGCGGTGAAGCCCAGGCCCCCAGGCGACTGGCCATGGAACGAGAATCGAAGTACGCATCCGACAACGCCGGATCGAGCCTCGACACCTGCCCCTCGATACGCACCTGACGCTCCAGTCCCGGCCAGAAAAACGTCATCGCGGCATAGGGATTGGCGGCCAGTTGCTGACCTTTGTCGCTCTGGTAATTGCCGAAAAACGTAAAACCTTCATCGCTCAACCCCTTGAGCAGCAGAACCCGGCAGTGCGGCCGTCCTTCAGGGTCGACCGTCGCCAGCACCATGCTATTAGCCTCGACAGGTGCGCACTCGGTGTCGCGGGCCTGTTGCAGCCATTGCCGGAACATCGCCAGCGGATCGTCCAGCGCCGCCTCATCTTGCAGGCCATTGAGGGTGTAGTTACGGCGCATCTGAGCCAGGGAAAGCGGCATGACGGTGATCTCCGGAAGGTTTTACGCAGTGTGCGAGGCACTGCGCGATACCACCTTGACCGCCATCAACACTGTCGCTTACTTGAGACGCAGACGCCGTGCCAGTTTGTGCAGGTTGCTGGGATCGACTTCCAGAATCCGCGCGGCGTTGGCCCAGTTTTCCCCGGACAGGCTCAGGGCCTGGAGGATTTTCTTGCGCTGGTAATCGTCGACGGCTTCGCCCAAGGGCTGGAATGGCAGATCAGCCGTAACGTCCGGGGATGGCTCGACCACCGTCCCCGATGCCGCCATCGCGCTGTCGAGATCGAGAATTTCAGGCTCCAGCGTCATGATCAACGCGCGACTCGTCCCACGACTGAGCTGCTTCAACGCAGCCCGACTGATCACGTGTTCCAGTTCGCGCACATTGCCCGGCCAGGTATAAAGCAGCAGCGCGCGTTCGGCCGCTGGCGACAGGCGCAAGCCGCGCAGGCCAAGCCGCGCCCGATTGAGCTCAAGGAAATGCCCGGCCAGCATCAATACATCGTGACCACGCTCGCGCAGGGCCGGAATCGGCACCGGGTACACCGAGAGCCGGTGATACAGATCGGCGCGAAACAAGCCATCGCGGATGCTGTCCGGCAGGTGTCGGTTGGTGGCGGCGATGATGCGCACATCCACGTGCAGCGGCTTGTCGGCGCCCAGGCGCTGGATCTCGCCGTTTTGCAGGGTGCGCAGCAATTTCGCTTGCACGCTCAAGGGCAACTCCCCGACTTCATCGAGAAACAGCGTGCCACCGTTGGCGGCATCGAAACGTCCGGCACGGTCACTGGTGGCGCCGGAAAAGGCACCTTTGACATGCCCGAACAACTCACTCTCGGCCAGCGACTCCGGCAAAGCGGCGCAGTTAACGTGTATCAGCGGTTTGTGGTGGCGCCTTGAAAGACGATGCAAGCGCCGGGCGAACAGCTCTTTGCCGACGCCGGTCTCGCCCAACAGCAATACCGGCAGATCGGAATCGGCCAGTACATCCAGCTCATTGAGCAACTGATGCAACACCTCACTCTGCCCGAGGATCTCGCCCTCCTCGACGGGCATTCGCAGGTCCTGGGGGTCGCTACGGGACAAACGCAAACTGCGATTTTCCTGTTCCAGACGGGTGACCCGCACGGCGGCTTCGATCTGCAAGGTGCAGCGCTTGAGTTCTTCCCGCGCCCGGCTGTCGAAGGTCCCGGCGTGCAGCGCATCGAGGGTGATCGCGCCCCAGATCCGACCCTCGACATAGAGGCTCACGCCCATGCAGTCATGCACCGGCAGCGGTTCGCCGACGTGGTTGTCGAGCAAGCCGTCGTAGGGGTCCGGCAGGCGACTGTCGGGCTCGAACCAGGTCGGCTCGCGCGACGCCATGATTGCCGCCAGCCGAGGATGCTGGGCAATGACGAACCGGCGCCCCAACGCTTCATGAACCAGCCCCACCGTCGCAACGGGCCTGAGGCTATCGTCATCCAGACGCAACAAGCCCACGGCGCCACTGTTGAAGTATTCGCGCAAGGTCTGGACCAGTCGTTGCAACCGTACGGCATTGGGCAACTCGACGATCAGGTCGGCTGCCAGGCTTTCTCGCAGCATGGTAGTAATCACCCTCTATGGTTGGATTCACCCTAAAGCGTCAGGGTGCCTATCACCACAACTAAAAATTAATCCATGGTTTTCAATCAGTTGAAAATGGCATGCCGGATGCAATGGGTCTGGGGAACCTGTTGAAACCTAAACAAGGAACCCTGATGAGCCAGCCCCTATTGGAACAAAGCCTCGGCCAACTGGCCTGCGACATTCCCGGTGCCACCCGGATCTTTCACAGCTTCAAACTGGACTTCTGTTGCGGCGGGCATAAAAGCCTGCGTGAAGCGGCCCTTGGCAAAAACCTCGATCCGGTCCTCATTGCCGACGCGCTGCAGATTCTGCAAGACGCCGGCGAAACCCAGCACGACTGGCGCAACGAACCGTCGGAACTGCTGATCGCCCATCTCCTGGCGCGCTACCACGCCCGCCACCGCGAGCAACTGCCGGAACTGATCCGCCTGGCCCGCCGCGTCGAACAGGTCCATGGCGCACGCAGCAGTTGCCCCAACGGCCTGGCCGATCTTCTGACCGACATGCAACAAGAACTCGAAGGCCACATGCTCAAGGAAGAACAGGTGCTGTTCCCGATGCTGCAACAAGGCATCGGTCCTCAGGCTGCTCCGCCAATTCAGGTGCTGCGCTTCGAACATGATCAACATGGCGAAGCACTGGAGAAAATGCTCGCCCTGACCAATCACATCATCCCGCCTGCCGATGCCTGTAACACTTGGCGCGCCCTCTATCGCGGGCTGCTGGAATTCAAAGACGACCTGATGCAACACATCCATCTGGAAAACAACGTGCTGTTCATCAACGCCCTGAACCCTCGCCATTGATCGATCGCGAGTCACACCCAACCCGCGGCAGCCCATCGGTTGACGCGGGTTTTGTTTATCCGGGACTGCTTTTGATCAACCGTGCCAATAGAACATCGCCTTGGCCAGGATCACGATCAACACCATGTGCCCGAGGATGCTGCGGCGAATCCAGGTGGCGCGAGTCGCGGTCAGGCGCGCATGGGTCAGCCAATAGGCCAACAGCAAGTAATGACCGATGATGCTCAGGGCCAGGATGATCTTCAGGCTCAGCAACGTACCAAAGCTGCTGGCCAGCGGCTGACTCAATGCGCCCCGGTACTGCCACGCCAAGCCGATACCGGCGCCATACAACAGCAACACCACGCCGTGCAGGACCTTACGCGAAAGCAGTGCAATCGCCTGATCCGCCGTCGCTTGCGCAATATCCGTCAACGGCTGGCGCGCGCGATGCCAGATGACCACCTCGAAAAACAGCGTGCCGATGAAGGCAATCGCTGCCAGCAAATGCGTGACCAGTAAAAAGGGATACATCAGCGCCAGCCTCTGTCAGTTCGCGTGCTCATCCCGGATGACCGTCAACCCGGCCCCGCAGCAGCATCGGCCCATAACGCCAGGCATACAGCGCAAACGCCAGCGCCCAGCACAGACCGGCAAGCCACAATGCCGGCAAGGGAAAGAACTCGATCAACACGACCCGGCTCAGGCACGCCAGGTTGAGCAAGATGAACGCCAGGGTCATGCCCGACGGCGGCTCCAGCGCACGACCGGTATGCCCGAGGCTGACCCGCGCAATCATCGCCAGCACCAGGCCGCCCATGGCACCAATGGTCAGGCAATGCACCGCCAGACTCGGATTGATCGGCACGCCGAAATGCCATAGCGCCATCCCCAAACAAGCCACCGCCAACCAGCCATAGGCCAGGTGCAACGACCACAGCAACGGCACGTGCCAAATGGCGCGATCATGCCAGCGAACCAGGCGAACCAGATGCCCTGCGGCCAACACGGCGAACAACAGGCCCACCCAGAGATTGGGGACAAGCGCAGGTCCGGCGGCATATAACAACGCCATGAGGGGCGAGCCAATCAGCAGCAGCCAATCCAGCCAGGGCCAAGGGGCAACGCCATCGACCTTGCCGAGACCACGCTGGGTGAAGAACGGAATCACTCGCCCGCCGATCAACCCCATCATCGCTGCCACCAGCCAGATGCCGGTCAGCACGCTCTGGCGCTGCCAGCCTTCATGCCCCTCGACCAGACCGTACAGGGACAACCCGTCGGCCACAGCCAACAGCAGCAGAACCACCACAATCGGGTAGTTACGTTTCTGCCGCACCTTCCACAAGGTGAAGCCCATGAGCACCGCCACCGCCAACGGGAACGCCATTTCCAGCGCCGCGAGCAACGGCCACGGCACATTGACCAGCCAGGCCACTCGCGCCAATAACCACAGCAGCGCCAGAGCGGCCAACGGTTTGCCGCTGAGGCCGGGGCGACCGGTCCAGGTCTGCACGGCCGTCAGCAGAAAGCCCGCGATAATCGCCAACCCGAACCCGAACAGCAATTCATGCCGATGCCAGCCCAGCCAACCACCTGCCGGCTGCCAATCGGACATCGAACCACCAAAAGCCGCCAGCCACAGCGGAATGGCCAGCACCGCCAACAGGCAGCCAGCGAGGAAAAACGGCCGAAAGGCCAGCCGTAACAGCGGCGCGATTGCCATCGCTTTACGGCGGTCAAGCACTTGCATAAAGCCACTCCTCTACCTGTTTGCTGACCTGGCGCCAACCCGCACGCGCCGAGGTAAATCCAGGGGCAATCATCGTGGATTACCGATCCATTGCCTTTGTCGCAGATCAAGTGTGCAAGGGGCGTGCCCCGATGCCGAGCGCGCGCCCTTTGTGGCGAGGGAGCTTGCTCCCGCTCGGGTGCGCAGCAGCCGTAAACCGGCTGACGCGTTGTATCTGGAGGATAGCGATGGCCGATGTTTGGGAGTGCTTCGCACTCCAGCGGGAGCAAGCTCCCTCGCCACAAGGTGCTCCCGATCAGGGTACAAATGACCCTTTGATGGTCATTTAAACCCTAAAGATCACGGTATTTTTTACCCTGATCGCTGACACCCCCAATAAACAAGGCCCTCCAAGCCTGGCCCGCGTCTTGCTCTGCATGGGCAACCTTTTAGAAATCCTGGATCCCTCTCGATTACTCGGAGTCGTCATGAAAAAAGTCATCCAGCCACTGGCCTGGTTTGTTGTGTTGACCTCAATCCTGGCCCTTGCCAGCGGCGTCTCCCTGGGTCTCGTCTGACCTGATCCTCCCTTCTCTATCTTCAGGATGAATTCTCATGGTGCTTCATCGCGTCCATCACCAGATTCTGCGCAGTCATCATTTGTTTGAGCCGTTGAACGAAGAACAGCTGGATGAACTGATGAGTACCAGCCACTTGCTGAGCATCGACAAAGGCGAGCCGTTGTTTCGTCAGGGTGAGCCGGCAGATTCGTTCTATTTCATCATTGCCGGCGCGGTGAAGATCTACCGGCTGACACCCGATGGGCAGGAGAAAGTGTTCGAGGTCATCAGCGATCGGCAAACTTTCGCCGAGGCGATGATGCTGATGGACACCCCGAACTATGTGGCCTCGGCCGAAGCGATCTGCCCCACCCAGCTCTACCGGTTGTCCAACAGCACTTACATGCGCCTGCTGCAGAGCAATAGTCGGCTGACCTTTGCACTGCTGGGCAAGCTCTGCGTTCGCTTGCATCAACGGGTCAACGAAATCGAAACCCTGTCACTGAAAAACGCCACCCACCGGGTCGTGCGTTATTTGCTGACGCAACTGGTGCGCCAGCAAGCCGTTGACAGCCAATTCGAGCTGCCGATGGCCAAGCAACTGATTGCCGGGCATCTGTCGATCCAGCCAGAAACCTTTTCGCGGATCATCCGCCGCTTGATCGATGAAAACATCATCACTCAGGACGGCCGTCAGATCGCCATTCTCGATCGCCTGCGCCTGGAACAGTTCGAGTGAGTGCCATGCCCGTCTGCCTGTATTGCCAACACGCCAACCCACCACAAGAAATCGAGTGCCGCCAATGCGGCATGCCCCTGCCGGCACTGGCCGAACGCGCCGGAGAACGTCGGCAGCGTCGATTCATGTGGTTCTGCGTTGGCCTGACGATCTTCTGCGTGGTGATGTTTTTCTGGCTGCCGCGCAGCATCAGCTGAGGCTGCATATTCAAACCCTGAGGCCAGTCAGTTAAGGTGCAAAACCTGTGGGAGCGGGCTTGCTCGCGAAAGCGGTGTGTCAGGAGACATCCATGTTGACTGTGCCGCTGTCTTCGCGAGCAAGCCCGCTCCCACAGGTTTTGCGCTTAAACCCGGGTTCAAGGCTGGGTCAGCTGGCGATACAACTGCGGCAAGCGCAGAGGTAGCTGCTCGGGCTGACGGATCAAGGTGTAGCCATTGGCGCCGAACATGTACGGCAGGTAATCCCCGGCCTCGCGATCGATCGTGATGCAGAACGGCGTCAGCCCCTGACGCCGTGCCTCCAGCACCGCCTCGCGGGTGTCTTCAACACCGTAGCGTCCTTCATACAGATCCAGATCATTCGGTTTGCCGTCCGTGAGCAGCAGCAACAGTTTGCTGCGCCGCTTGCTCGTGCCCAATAGTTGCGTGGCCTGGCGAATGGCGGCGCCCATGCGTGTGTAATACCCCGGTTTGAGCCCTTGAATACGACCTCGAGTGTTGTCGTCATAACGCTGGGTGAACGCCTTGAGTTCCTGCATGCGCACTTGCTGACGGCGCAGCGAGGAAAACCCGTACAGGGCGAAATCATCACCCAGCACCGACAAGGTTTCGCCGAACAGCAGCAGGCTGTCGCGGATGACATCGATGACGCGGTGCTCATCGTTCAGGTGGGCGTCGGTGGACATCGACACGTCGGCCAGCAACAGGCACGCCAGGTCGCGGCGGGTCTGCCGTTGCTCCATGAACAGACCGCGTTCGGCACACTGGCCATGCTCGCGTTCAACGTGAAAGTCCAGCCAGGCTTGCATGTCCAGTTCAGACCCTTGAGGCTGCTGGCGTAACCACTGACGGTCATTACGCAGGTGCTCGAACTGGCGCCGCAAGCGGTGCGCCGAGGCCTTCAGCCGTAATGGCAACGGCTGTGCCTCACAGTCGCGGGGCACCATCATTTGCAGATTGACGAAGCTGTCCTGCATTTGTTGTTTGCGGTAGTCCCACTCCGGCAACTTAATGCCCTCGCCGAGGGGAATGTCGTCGACATCGGCCGGAGGCAAATCCAGGTGCAGTTTGAGACCGCCGCCCTTGCGCAGACGGGTGCGCGATAGGGTCAATTCGTCCAGGTCGTCGGCGACTCGGGCGGCGTCCGGGTCTTCGCTGTCGTCTGACCAGCGATCCAGGTCGACGTGTTCGGTCCAGCTGAACAGGTTCTCCAGACGCACGATTAACAACCCGCCGTCGCGGCTGCCTTCATCGATCCGCGTCGCGCGTTTACGCCCGCCTTTCTGTTCGCCGGCCGGCGTGGTCAAAGACTCTTCGGATTCATCGCCCAGATCCGCAGCCTGTGGACTGGCGAGGTTTTGCGGCGGGTACAACCACAGCGGCAGCGGCCAGGCGGCCCGTTCGCTGCGGGGGAAATGTTCGACACTGCCCGGCTCGCGCAATGCCTGGCATAACGCCCGTTCCAAGGCCGCTTCGCCGGGGTTCAATGTTGCCGGATCCGGGCGTAATTGCAGATGGGCATCGACCAAACGTTTGTACCGAGCACGCAACGCGGGATAGCGTCGCAACAGCTGTTGCGTCCAGCGTTGATTGTCCCGCCCCCAGTGGCGCATCTGCCCGGCCTGTGCCGCCAGCAACGCGAGCCAGCGATAGAGCTCCTCGTTCAGTACGACTTCAGGAAACACCGCGAGGCTCGACGGTAACCGGAGGTTAGCCTCATCGCACCACGCCAACGGCACTTGTTTGCAGGTGCCGGCGATCTGCTGCAACACGTTTCGGCGCAGCAGCAGATCGCGGTCGCTGGCGGCTTCCACACCGACGCCATTGGCGCCACCCATGGCACGAAACAACAGCGCCAGCGGGCGTTGCTGGCTGGCCAGTTCAACCCGTGCTTCAGGGAAGTCCGGGCTGGCGCGCCGGGTGATGAAACGATGCCAGACACTGCCTACCCACTCTTCCAGTTCGACGGTAAACGCCATGATGCTTGCCCTTCCTGGAAACCAAAAAAACGGCCCGCTGTATCAGCCGGGCCGACCTTTTCTAGCCGTTACACCGGCTCATGAAGGAACCACCGCAGCCGGGGCGCGCAAGGCGGCGCGGCTACGCTGCTTGAAGCTGAACAGGTAACACGCGAGCCCGGCGAAGAACCCGAGACCGGCGCCCAGACGCGCCCAGAACAGCACCTGCAGATGTTCGACCGTGGCCATGAATGGCAACGCAATCCCGTCGGCCTGCCAGCGTTGCAGGTAAACCTGGACGACACCGGCAGCGGTGAGGAACAGCGTGATCATCACCATCGACAGGGTCATCAACCAGAACCCCCAGATTTCGTAGGTCTGCGAACGCTCATCAGCGGCTTCACCCAACCCGCGCAATCGCGGCATGGCGTAGCTGATCAAGGTCATCACGATCATCGCGTAAGCGCCATAAAAGGCCAGGTGACCGTGCGCTGCCGTCAGTTGCGAACCATGGGTGTAGAAGTTGACCGGCGCCAGGGTGTGCAGAAAACCCCAGACACCCGCACCGAAGAACGCGGTGACCGTAGTGCCCTTGGCCCACAGTGTGGCGGCGCGGTTCGGGTGTTGCCGACGACGATTCTTCACCATGCTGAAGGCGAAGATCACCATGGCCAGGAACGGTAGTGGTTCGAGTGCCGAGAAGATTGAACCGACCCACAACCAGACCTCAGGCGCACCGATCCAGAAGAAGTGGTGACCGGTGCCGATGATCCCGGTAATCAGCGCCATGGCGATGATCACGTACAGCCATTTCTCCACCACTTCCCGGTCGACCCCGGTGATCTTGATCAGGACAAAAGCGAGCATCGAACCCATGATCAGTTCCCACACGCCTTCTACCCAAAGATGCACCACCCACCACCAGTAGAACTTGTCGCGGGCCAGGTTGCCGGGGTTATAGAAGGAGAACAGGAAGAACACTGCAAGGCCGATCAACCCGGTCATCATCACCATGCTGACGGTGGTCTTGCGACCTTTGAGCAGGGTCATGCCGATGTTGTAGAGAAAGCCCAGGCACACCACCACAATGCCCATCTTGGTGATGGTCGGCTGCTCCAGGAACTCCCGGCCCATGGTTGGCAGCAACTCGTTGTGGGTCAGTTTGGCCAGACCCGCATAAGGCACCAGCAGATAGCCGAGGATCGTCAGCACGCCCGCGGCGGCGAATACCCAGAACAGGATGATCGCCAACTTCGGACTGTGCAGTTCGCGGTCGGCCTCTTCCGGAATCAGGTAGTAGGCAGCGCCCATGAAGCCGAACAGCAGCCAGACGATCAGCAGGTTGGTGTGCACCATCCGCGCCACGTTGAAGGGAATGATCGGGAACAGGAAGTCTCCCACCACGTATTGCACACCCATGATCAAACCGAACAGCACCTGACCGAGAAACAGCATCAGGGCGAACACGAAGTACGGTTTGGCCACGGCTTGCGAGGCGAATTTCAGATGCGGATTAGCAATGCTCATCTCTTAGCCCTCCTTGTTTGGCGGCCAGCCATTGGTGTTGATGTTCGAGCTCCATTTGAGGAACTCGGCGATGTCATCCACCTCTTGCTCACTCAACTTGAACTGCGGCATCGCTCGCCGACCCGGTACACCCAGCGGCTGCATTTTCATCCAGGCATGCAGAAAGGGTTTGAAGCCCGCCTCCCCGCCGCGCCGCTGAAACACGTTGCCCAGCTCCGGCGCAAAGTAGGCGCCCTCGCCCAGCAGCGTGTGGCAGCCGATGCAGTTGTTTTGCTCCCAGACCGTCTTGCCGCGAATCACTGATTCGGTTAACTGCGCTTCGTTGCTGCGCACCGGAAAGGTCTGTTCCGTGTGATAGGTCAAGGCCAGGAATATCAGGAAGAAGAAGATGCTTCCCCCGAAGTAGATATTCCTGGCCATGCCTTTGGTGAAGGTCTCTGACATGGTCGCTTCCTCTTTGCTTGGCGTGCCCATGATAGAAAGCGAAGGGTTGAAACCTGCTTGATGGCGATCAAGAAAGGCAGATGGTTTGGGTCGGGTATAGATCGTATGGCTGACAGAGATCGAATGTGGGAGCGGGCTTGCTCGCGAAGGCGGAGTGTCAGTCAACATGGATGCTGAATGTGCCGGCCCCTTCGCGAGCAAGCCCGCTCCCACATTAAATTCTCGCTGTTTTATAGACTTGTATTCATTCAGCGAAACGACACCAGCGTCAGCCCTACAACGGCGGCCAACACCAACGCCCAGCCCACCATCAACCGGCGCCACAATCGCGGGGCATGGCGCATCTCCATAAAGCCATCGGCAATCAGCCAGGCCTTGCCAACCGCCACCAGCAAAATGGCCACCGACAGCAGCCACGTCGCACCCATCTGTGCCAGCACCACCGTGCACACGCTTAATGTGGCCAGCGCGGCCCAGCAGACGAGTAAAAACCTGGAAGCCGACATCAGAACCTCCGTCAATTCAGAACGTAGACCAGCGGAAACAGCACGACCCAGATCAGATCGACCATGTGCCAATACAGCACACCCGATTCAAGCCCGCTGCGGTTGGCGGCGTTGTACAGGCCACGACGGCAACGCTCGGCCAGCCATCCGAGAATGACCATGCCGAGCAGTACATGGAGAAAATGAAAACCGGTGAGGATCCAGTAGAGGGTGAAAAACGTGTTGTGCTCCATGCCCAGCCCCGAGGCCAGCAAGTGTCGGTATTCCGTGATCTTCAACACCACGTAGACACTGCCGGCGAGCAACGCTGCCAGCAGATAGACAGCGCCGGGGCGAGACCGAGAACGCTTGACTTGCTCTTGAGCCATCGCGGCGAACAGCCCGGCGGTGAGCAGGCTCAGGGTCATCGCCAGGCCGGTAGAGGTGTTGAGCAACTGACGGCTTTCGCTGAACAGTTGCGGCTTGAGTGCCTGGGTCACGGCGAACGTCAGAATCAGGATAGCGAACACCGACAGCTCGGCCAGAATGAAAAACCACATCGCCAGATCGCCCGGCAAGTGACCCGGCGCAACGCGTCTGACCTCAGCCGAAGTGGACATCAACCACGTCCATCAACGCCGCAACCGTCAGCGGATCATCACTCAGAGGCTCGGCCAGACAGGCCATGCACGCCTCACGCGGGCTCATGCCGGAGCGGATCATTCGCGCGGTGAAAATCAGCAACCGCGTCGAGGCGACCTCCTCCAGATCATGTTGATCCAGCCGGCGCAGTGCCTGTCCCAGCCGGACCACTTGCGCCGCCAACGCGCTGTCCACCTGCGCTTCCCGGGCGACAATGCGCTCTTCATCGGCCACCGGCGGATAGCCGAAACGCATCGCCACGAAGCGTTGTCGGGTGCTGGGTTTCATGCCTTTGAGCAGGTTCTGGTAGCCGGGGTTGTACGACACCACCAACATGAATGACGACGGCGCCTGCAGCACTTCGCCGGTGCGTTCCAGGAACAACTCGCGACGATCATCAGCCAGTGGATGCAGTACGACCACGGTGTCCTGGCGCGCCTCGACCACTTCGTCCAGATAACAGATGCCGCCTTCACGTACCGCGCGGGTCAGCGGTCCGTCCTGCCACCAGGTGCCCTGGGCACCGATCAAATGACGGCCAATCAAGTCGGCAGCGCTCAGATCGTCATGGCAAGCCACGGTGTACAGCGGCAGTTTCAGTCGATGGGCCATGTGCTGAACGAAGCGGGTCTTGCCGCACCCGGTCGGGCCTTTGATCAGCACCGGCATGCCGTGTCGCCAGGCTTGCTCGAACAGCACCTCCTCATTATTGAGCGGTTGATAGAAGGGTTCACAAGACTGGATTCGGTCCATGGGCTGCCTGTTCCAAAAGCGGATTCAAGCAACACGCTACGGGCCCCTGCGACAACCTGGCAAGTGACATGGCCGGCAAACTTGATCGCGGTCAAGCGAGCATTGGCCTGCTCGGGCATAGCCTTGCACGGCACTAAGAACCTGCGTTCTGCGCTGCCGTTTCAGCACATCGCAAAGGTCTTGCCTGAGGAGAAATGGAATGCTGATCAGCAATAGAAAAACGTTTGCTCTGACTGTCGCCACATTGTGTTCGGCGCTGGCCCTTGCGGTGACTCATGCGGCCCGGGCCAACGAGCCCGCTGCCGCTGCGGCCAGCCCGCTGATGGTCAAATCCGCCGGAGCGCCCGACATGAGTCAGGCCGAGTTCGACTCTTCCAAGGAAATTTACTTTCAGCGTTGCGCCGGCTGCCACGGCGTTCTGCGCAAAGGCGCCACCGGCAAACCACTGACACCGGACATCACCCAGTCCCGCGGGCAACCGTTTCTGGAGGCGTTGATTACCTACGGTTCACCGGCGGGCATGCCGAACTGGGGAACGTCGAATGCGCTGACCAAGGATCAGATCACCTCAATGGCCAAGTTCATTCAGCACGCGCCGCCGACGCCGCCGGAATGGGGCATGGCCGAGACGCTGAAAACCTGGAAAGTACTGGTCAAGCCTGAGGATCGTCCGAAGAAGCAACTGAGCAAACTCAACCTGCCGAACCTGTTTTCGGTGACCTTGCGCGATGACGGCAAGATTGCCCTGATCGACGGTGACAGCAAGAAAATCGTCAAGCTGATCGAGACCGGTTATGCGGTGCACATCTCGCGCATTTCTGCCTCCGGTCGTTACCTGCTGGTGATTGGTCGAGACGCGCGGATCGACATGATCGACCTGTGGCCGGTGGAGCCGACCAAAGTCGCCGAAGTCAAAGTGGGCATCGAGGCGCGCTCGGTGGAGACCTCCAAGTTCAAGGGCTACGAAGACAAATACACCGTCGCCGGCTCCTATTGGCCACCGCAATTCACCATCATGGATGGCGAAACCCTGGAGCCGAAACAGATCGTCTCGACCCGCGGCATGACCGTCGACAAACAGGAATACCACCCCGAACCCCGGGTCGCGGCGATCATCGCCTCCCACGAATGGCCGGAGTTCATCGTCAACGTCAAGGAAACCGGCAAGGTCATGCTGGTCAATTACCAGGACATCAAAAACCTCACCATCACTTACATCGATGCCGCGCCCTTCCTGCATGACGGCGGTTGGGACAGCACCCACCGCTACTTCATGACCGCCGCCAACAACTCCAACAAAGTTGCTGTGATCGACTCCAAAGATCGCAAGTTGGCAGCTTTGGTGGAGGTCGGCAAAACCCCTCACCCGGGGCGCGGCGCCAACTTCAACCACCCGACCTACGGCCCGGTCTGGGCCACCAGCCACCTGGGCGATGACGGCATTTCCCTGATCGGTACCGACCCGGTCAAATACCCGCAATACGCCTGGAAACAGGTCGCCTCACTCAAGGGCCAGGGCGGCGGATCGCTGTTCATCAAAACCCACCCTGACTCCCGTCACCTGTATGTCGACACCACCCTCAACCCCGACGCCAAGCTGAGCCAGTCGGTGGCGGTGTTCAACATCGACAAACTCGACGCCGGCTACACCGTGCTGCCCATCGCCGAGTACGCCGGCATCAAGCAAGGCGCCATGCGGGTGGTACAACCGGAATACAACAAGGCCGGCGATGAAGTCTGGTTCTCCGTGTGGAGCGGTCAGTCAGAGGAATCGGCGCTGGTAGTGATCGACGACAAAACGCTGAAGCTCAAATCAGTCATAAAGGATAAACGGCTGATCACACCCACCGGAAAATTCAACGTCTACAACACCCAACACGACATCTATTGAGCTCCATCAATGCAAGGAATCCCCATGAAAAATATTCTGTTTTCACTGTTCGCCCTGACCGCTGCGCTGAGTGTGCAGCCGGCCATGGCCCAAGACGGCCAGGAGCTGTTCAAGAGCAAACCCTGCGCCGCCTGCCATTCCATCGACACCAAGCTGGTCGGCCCGGCGCTCAAGGATGTCGCGGCCAAGAACGCTGGCGTGCCCGGGGCTGTGGACACCTTGGCCAGCCACATCAAGAACGGTACGCAAGGCAACTGGGGCCCGATGCCAATGCCGGCCAACCCGGTGACGGATGAAGAAGCGAAGACACTTGCAACCTGGGTCCTGAGTCTCAAATAGCCAACTGGAGGGCGTCATGAAGGTTTATCGACACGCTGCGATTCTGGCGGCCCTCCTCCTCATTTGCGCAACCTCGGTTGCCGCGCCCGACGCCAAGCGTCAGGCACAACTCGAACACCTGCTGGCCCAGGACTGCGGCGCCTGCCATGGCCTGCACATGACCGGCGGGCTGGGTCCCGACCTGACCCGCGCAACGTTGGCGGGCAAGTCCAGGGACAACCTGATAGCCACCGTCAGCCAAGGCCGGCCCGGCACCGCGATGCCCGGTTGGGCCTCGCTGCTCAGCCCGGATGACATCCGTTGGCTGGTCGATCTTCTTCTCCAGGGATATCCCGCACCATGATCCGTTCAACCCTGCTTTTAGCGGCGACCGGGCTGTTGTTGTCCGCGTGTGTTCAGCCACCGTTGCGTGGTACCGGCGATCTGGGCGTGGTGGTGGAACGCGCCACCGGCAGCGTGCAAATCATCGAAAGCGACACCCGCACGGCACTGGCCCGACTCGAAGGCTTCGGCGATCTGTCCCATGCCTCGGTAGTGTTTTCCCGCGACCAGCGTTATGCCTATGTATTCGGTCGCGACGGCGGGCTGAGCAAAATCGACCTGCTGACCCAACGCATCGATCAACGGGTGATACAGGGCGGCAACAGCATCGGCGGCGCGATCAGTCAGGACGGCAAACTCATCGCCGTGTCCAACTACGTGCCCGGCGGGGTCAAGGTGTTCGATGCCGAAACCCTGCAACTGGTGGCCGATATTCCGGCCACGCCCCTGGCCGACGGCAGCAAGCGCTCACGGGTGGTCGGCCTGGTCGACGCGCCCGGTCAGCGTTTTGTGTTCAGCCTGTTCGATACCGGCGAGATCTGGACCGCCGATTTCAGTCAGGGCAACACGCCGCAGATCAGCCGTTTCACCGACATCGGCCAGCAACCCTACGACGCGTTGGTTACCCCGGATGGTCGCTTTTACATGGCTGGACTGTTCGGCGAAGACGGTATGGCGCAACTCGACCTCTGGCATCCGGAACGTGGTGTACAGCGGGTACTCGGTGATTACGGTCGTGGCCAGGCGAAATTGCCCGTCTACAAGATGCCGCACCTGGAAGGCTGGGCCGTCGCCGATCACCAGGCCTTCGTGCCCGCCGTCGGCCGTCATCAGGTGCTGGTGATGGATTCGCGCACGTGGAAGCAGACTGCTGCCATCCCCGTTGCCGGCCAACCGGTGTTCGTCACGTCGCGGCCGGACGGTCGGCAGCTGTGGGTCAATTTTGCCTACCCGGACAACGATCGGGTACAGGTCATCGACACTGAAACCCATGCCGTGGTCGCCGATCTGCGGCCAGGGCCGGCGGTGCTGCACATGGAATTCACCGCCCGCGGCGATCAGTTGTGGCTGTCGTTACGCGATGGCGATCAGGTTCAGGTCTGGGACCCGTACAGCCTGAAGCAGCTGAGCACCCTTCCCGCCACCGCGCCGAGCGGCATTTTCTTCAGCAGTCGCGCGCAAAAAATGGGTTATTGAAATGAACCTCGACCTGCTCAGCCGCCAACTGATCGACCGTTTCCAGCACGGCATGCCGCTGTGCGCGGAACCTTACAAGGAGATGGCGCGGATTCTCGGTTGTCGCGTGGCCCAGGTGATGGCTTGCCTGGAAGAAATGGATCAGGCCGGCACCCTCTCGCGGATCGGCCCGGTGTTCGAACACAGTCGCGCCGGGGCCAGCACCCTCGCCGCCCTCGCCGTGCCCGCCGAACGCTTGCAACAGGTTGCCGAGCAGGTCAGCCAGTATCCCGAGGTCAACCATAACTATGCGCGGGAGCATTTCTACAACCTGTGGTTTGTGCTGACCGGCCCTGATCGGCAACACATCGAACGCGTTCTCGAACAACTTGAGAAAGACACCGGCCTCATGCCGCTGGATCTGCCGATGTTGACCGCTTACCGCATCGACCTCGGTTTTGCCCTGGGAGAAAGCTCATGATGCCGGGGTTGAGTTCCAACCAGTCACTGGCGCTGCGTCGGCATCTGGAAGGCGGATTACCGCGGGTATCGCGCCCCTATCAGGCCCTCGCCGAACGGATAGACGCCGACGAAAACCTGGTGCTTGCGCAAATGCACCAGTGGCACGAGCAAGGGCTGTTTCGTCGGGTCGGCCTGGTGCTCAACCATCGCGCGCTGGGTTTTACCGCCAACGCCATGCTGGTGCTGGATGTTCCGGACGCGCTGATCGACGAAGTCGGCCAGCGCCTGGGCCGGGCGCACGGCATCACCCTCTGTTATCAACGGCCGCGGCGTCTGCCGCAGTGGCGCTACAACCTCTTTTGCATGGTTCATGGGCGCCAACGTGCGCAGGTCGAGGCGCAGATCCAGGCGTTGCTGGAAGAACACCTGCTGAGCGACCTGCCCCATCAACTGCTGTTCAGCACTCACGCGTTCAAACAGTGCGGCGGACGCTTCGCACCCTCGCCAACAGGAGCCCCCACCCATGGATGACCTCGACCGTCGGCTGATCAACCGCCTGCAACTGGGCCTGCCGCTGGTGCGCCACCCGTGGCAGGCACTGGCCGCCGAACTGGACAGCAGCAGCAACGAATTGCTCGATCGCCTTCATGAACTGCTGGAAGACGGCATGCTCACGCGCTTCGGCCCGATGTTCGACATCGAACGCCTGGGCGGCGCCTTCACCCTCGCTGCGCTGGCGGTGCCGGAAGAGCGATTCGAAGACGTCGCCGAGCAACTGCAGGCCCTGCCTGAAGTGGCGCACAACTACCGACGCGAACACGCCTGGAACATGTGGTTCGTGCTCGGCTGCCCGACCGAACAAGGTATCGCCGAGACCCTGCAACACATCGAAACCCTGACCGGCCTGCCGCTGCTCAACTTGCCCAAAGAGGAGACCTACCATGTCGGTCTGTACTTCCCGGCCTGAAGACACCCTGGCCCACCGTTTGATCGAGTTGACCCAGGCCGGCCTGCCGCTGCTGGACGACCCTTGGGCCTGGCTCGCCGAACAGCTGGAGCTGAGCATCGAATCCACCCTGGACTTGCTCAAGCGTTTGCAGGCCGAGGGCGCCATCCGGCGCATCGCCGCCGTCCCCAACCACTATCGCCTGGGCTATCGCTACAACGGCATGACGGTCTGGGATGTGCGCGACACGGACATGCCGCGCCTCGGCGCGCTGATCGGTGCGCAGCCCTTCGTCAGCCACTGTTATCGACGCCCGCGACGAACCGCGTGGCGCTACAACCTGTTCGCCATGGTCCACGGCCGCAGCCGCGAGGAAATCGACAACTACCGCGAACACCTGCGCGACTTGCTGGGCGACGCCTGCGCCGCCGACGAGATGCTGGTGAGCAGTCGCATCCTGAAGAAAACCGGTTTGCGGCTACCGCCAGTGCCACGCTGAACACGCGCTTGTTCAAGGAGATTTGCATGTTGAGGATCAGCCAATACCTGCGCGCCCTGACCGGCCAGACGCTTGCCCCCAGAACCAGCCCACCGGGCAGCTACCGGCCGCCGGTGGTGATCTGGAACCTGCTCAGGCGCTGCAACCTGACCTGCAAACACTGCTACGCCACGTCCACCGACAGTGTCTTTCGCGACGAGCTGGATACCCCTGCCGCGCTGACCGTGATCGACGATCTGCACGACGCTGGCGTGAAGGTATTGATTCTTTCCGGTGGTGAACCCCTGCTGCGTGACGATCTGTTTGAGCTCAGCGCCTACGCCCGTACCAAGGGCTTTTTTGTGGCGTTGTCCACCAATGGCACGCTGATCACTGAGCAGAACATCACACAAATCCGCGCGGCGAATTTCGACTATGTCGGGATCAGCATCGATGGCCTGGAAGCCACCCATGATGCGTTCCGCCAACTCAAGGGCAGTTTCGCCAGTTCCATGCGGGCGATCCGCCTCTGTCGTGACCAAGGCATTCGCGTCGGCCTGCGCACCACCCTGACCCAAGAGAACCATCAACAACTGCCCCAATTACTGGCGCTGATGCGCGAGTACGACGTGCAAAAATTTTATCTGTCGCACCTCAACTACAGCGGTCGCGGCAAACGCAGCCGCAAACTCGACGCCCGGCAGCAGATGAGCCGCGAGGCGATGACACTGATTTTCGAGCGGGCCTGGGAAGACATCGAGCAGGGTCGCGACAGCGATTTTGTCAGCGGCAACAACGATGCCGACGCGATTCTCTTGCTGCAATGGGTGGGCCTGCATCTACCCGAACATTACCCGCGCCTGGAACACATGCTCCGCGCCTGGGGCGGCAACGCCTCGGGCAGCGGCATCGCCAACATCGACAACACCGGCGAGGTACACCCCGACACCTATTGGTGGCAGCACTCGGTGGGCAATGTCCGGCACACGCCGTTTCGCACGCTCTGGCTGGACCGCCCGGACGCCTTGTTGCAGCAGCTGCGTGTGCATCCGCGCGCCGTCGGTGGCCGTTGTGGCCAATGCCGCTGGTTGAACATCTGCAATGGCAATACCCGCACCCGCGCCTGGGCCGAAGGCGACCTCTGGGGCCAGGACCCCGGTTGCCACCTCAGCGATGAAGAAATCGGTATGCCGCCATTCATGACCATCCCTTGCGTCATGCACTGAAGCACCCGCCTGGCGAGGTATCTGGCAAAGAATAGAGCCCGCCCACCTGATGAAGAACCAAGGACGTCCCATGCACCCATCGATTGTTTTACCGGCCGCACTTGCGTCTCCGTTCAGACCGGGCGAAGTCGCTCTGGTCGGCGCCGGCCCCGGCGATCCAAGCTTGCTGACCCTGCGTGCCTGGAGCCTGTTGATGCAGGCCGACGCCGTGGTTTACGACCGCCTGATCAGCCCCGAGCTGCTGACGTTGATCCCCCTCACCTGCACCCGGCATTACGTCGGCAAGGCCAGCGGCTGCCATAGCCTGCCCCAGGAACAGATCAACGAACTGCTCGCCGACCTCGCCGATCTGGGGCAGCGTGTGGTCCGGCTCAAGGGTGGTGACCCGTTCATATTCGGCCGTGGCGCCGAGGAGCTGGAGTATCTGCTGCAACGCAACATTGACTGCCAGGTAGTCCCGGGCATCACCGCCGCTTCCGGGTGCAGCGCTTATGCGGGCATTCCGCTGACCCACCGGGATCTGGTCAACTCCTGTCGATTCATCACCGGGCATTTGCAGCGTGATGCTGAGTTGCAATTACCCTGGAGCAGCCTCGCCGACAGCAGCCAGACTCTGGTGTTTTACATGGGGTTATCGAACCTCGGGATTATCGCCCAGCGCTTGATCGAAGCCGGAATGGCCGCCGACACACCGGCGGCGCTGATCAGCAATGGCACACGTCCCGACCAGCACGTCGCCCGAGGCATGCTGCACCACCTGCCGACCCTGGCGCTGGATTGTCCACCGGGCATTCCGACGCTGACGGTGATCGGCAAAGTGGTCGATCTGTTCGCGACCCAACAGCAGGAATACCCGGCGCGCTTTTACCCCGCGCAAGCGTTACAACGCCACGGCAAGGTGGCGATATGAAATGCAGGGTGCTCATCCCCTTTTTATGGATCGGTGTCGCCCATGCTGGCGCGGCTGTTCCGCTGCTGGAACAAGCCGCGGACAATTACCAGCAGCATTGTCAGAGCTGCCATGGCGCCAACCGTTTCGGCGGTACGGGGCCGGCGTTGCTGCCGGAGAGTCTGAGCCGGATCAAATCCGACGAAATCCGCAGCGTGATCCAGAACGGTCGACCCGCGAGCCAGATGGCCGGGTTTGCTAACGTGTTCAACCCGGCGCAAATCGACGCGTTGGTGAGCTATCTCCAGCAACCGCCCACCACCCCGCCGATCTGGAGCAACGACGACATTCGTGGCAGTCACTCGATCCTCGCGGACGTCAGCAAGCTGCCGACCACGCCCCAACATGGCGCCGATCCGCTGAACCTGTTTGTGGTGGTGGAAGCCGGCGACCATCACATCAACATCCTCGACGGCGATCGTTTCGAAGTGCTGGCGCGGTTTGCTTCACACTTTGCGGTGCATGGCGGGCCGAAGTTTTCGCCGGATGGGCGCTTCGTCTACGTCGCCTCACGCGATGGCTGGGTCAGCCTGTATGACCTGCACAACCTGAAGCTGATCGCCGAGGTCCGCGCCGGGCTCAATACCCGCAACCTGGCGGTTAGCAAGGATGGCCGCTGGGTGCTGGTGGGCAACTATCTGCCGGGCAACCTGGTAATACTCGATGCCCGCGATCTGTCACTGGTCAAAACCATCCCCGCAATCGGCCAGGACGGAACCGCGTCACGGGTCAGCGCGGTCTATACCGCGCCGCCACGGGACAGTTTCATCGTGGCGCTCAAGGATGTGAAGGAAGTCTGGGAGTTGTCGAGCGTCGGCACACCGGACTTCGAACCACGACGCATCCATGCCGAGGATATGCTGGACGACTTTTCCTTTTCACCGGACTACAAGCAACTGCTGGCCACGTCGCGCAAGGCCAAGGGCGGTCAGGTGATCGACCTCGACAGTGGCAAGGTGGTCACCGACATACCGCTGCCGGGCATGCCGCACCTGGGGTCCGGGACCTACTGGAAACGCAACGGTGAGTGGGTGTTCGCCACGCCGAACATCAGCAAGGGACTGATCTCGGTCATCGACTTCAAGACCTGGAAACTGATCAAGGAAATTCCGACCCTGGGGCCGGGTTTCTTCATGCGCAGTCACGTCAACTCGCGGTATGCCTGGACCGATGTGTTCTTCGGGCCTGATAACGATGCGATCCACCTGATTGACAAACAGACTCTGGAAATCGCCCACACCTTGCGCCCGATGCCCGGCAAGACGGCCGCCCATGTCGAGTTCACCCGCGATGGCCGCTACTTGTTGCTGAGCATCTGGGCCACCGATGGCGCGCTGATTGTGTATGACAGTAATACCCTTAAGGAGATCAAGCGACTGCCGATGAACAAGCCGTCGGGAAAATATAATGTCGGTAACAAGATTGAGTTTGTGGAGGGGACTTCGCATTAGGGCTTGGGCTTGCGTGTATATCCGTTTCTGCGGTAACGGCTGCTATTGGTTTCGCTTTTACAGCGAGTCACTTTCGAAAAGCGCGAAAGTAACCAAAGCGCTTTTGCCCCTTTCGTTCGGTGGCTCGCTTAGGCTCGCCATGCCCTCGCTCCGGTCCTGCTCCGTGGGCCCGCCGCCATCGGCCATCCATGGCCGGGGGCGGCTACCGCGGCATCCCTGCCGCGGTGCCCACTGCGCAGAACCTCCACTCGGCCTCTCGAGGGGGCGTGCACCGCAACAGCACTGCGAGGCGGCCTGCGGGCCGACCTGGGCATCAAGCGGGCGCGCTTCGCTGACTTGATCGTTCACATCCTCTGGAAGCAACCCTGATTAATTGTGGGAGCGGGCTTGCTCGCGAAGGCGGACTTACATTCAACATTTATGTCGACTGACACGGCCTCTTCGCGAGCAAGCCCGCTCCCACATCTAGTTGAAATTTTGTCAGGCATGGTATTCGGGTACAGACTTGACCGAACCAACATCAGGTCGGCTATCAGGCCGCCTCGCTTTGGCTTTGGCTTGGCTTTGGCTTTTGATCTTGATCTTGACCTGCCCCGTCGGAAGGCCGAACGCAGGTTCTGCGCAGTGGGCAACCCGGCATGGATGCCGGGTTAGCCGCCCCCGGCCATGGATGGCCGATGGCGGCGGGCCCACGGAGCAGGACCGGAGCGAGGGTATGGCGAGCCTGGGCGAGCCACCGTACGTCAGGGGCGAAAGCGCTTGGTTACTTGGCGCTTTTCCAAGTAACCCGCCGTAAGGGCGGAACCCTAAGCCGCTGTTACCGTAGAAATGGATATGTACTCGATCAACAAAACCACCGCCCGCCTTTGCAAGCAGGCTTCACCCGTCAGCCCAACGTGTATCCATTATCGACCTTCCAGTCCTGCCCATAGACACCCCGGGCCCCCTGGGACAGTTGAAAAATAATCACATTGGCCACCGCTGACGCATCAAGGAAATGACCGGGCAACAGACGTTTACCCAAGGTATCAGCGACATCATCGAGTTCACCATCGCTCAACCCCAGGTTGTCCCACATCGAAGTCGCGGTCGGCCCCGGCGAAACAAGGTTGATGCGCACATCGTAACGCGCGAACTCCACCGCCAATGTGCGTGCCTGAGCCGCCAGCGCGGCCTTGCTGGCGATGCAGGCGGCCAAACCGGGAAAGCTCGAACCGGTCAGAAAACTACCGACAAACACCACCGAAGCAGGGTTCGCCAACTCACCGCGCAACGCCGCCAGGGTGTTCAACGCCCCGGCACCGTTGACCGCCCATTGGCGCTGAAAGGCCGGCATGTCCAGGCTGTCGGCCATTTCGGCAATGCCCGCGTTGGGCACCAGATAATCCACCGGCCCCAACGCCGCAGCCCGGCGGGCCAATTCGTAAAGGTCGTCCTGGCAGGTGACGTCCCCGACGCACCATTGCAGCCGTTCACCGTAGATCTGTTGCAAGGCCGGCAATTCACCGACGGTGCGTGACATCGCCAGCACCTTGGCCCCACGAGGCAACAGCGCGGCGCACAACGCCAGGCCAATCCCGGAGCTGGCACCGGTGATCACCGCCAGACGATCCTGAAACTCGGTTTGCATCATGTTCTCCTGGGCATCGTTAATGCCAAGCACTGGGGACGTTGTGAGCCCCTATCTTTGAACAGACGCAAAAATACCGACTTGACGGCGATCACTTTTCTCGATGGCTCGCCGATCAATGAGTCGAGTGCGACATCGCTGGCTGCTGCTGAAGCACCGCCTGATCGATATCGCTGAACCGCAGCACACGACCGCCCTGGTCGGTGGCCAGTTTTTCCGCAGCCTGCTGGCTGGAGAAAGACGCCAATACCACACCCATTGCCCCCTTGAGCTGGGTGCCAACCACGTAAAACGCATCCTTGGCATCGATCAGATGGGAATCATTGGGTGCATTCCACGGACTGCGGCCCATGTCGTGGACATACAACCTGGCCTCGCCATGATGATTTTCCGGTTGTAACCACCAACCGATCATCTCCGCCGTGGAGCAGAATTTCTTGATGCCGCTACGCTCGACCACTTCGCCTTTGGGCCCGGGGAAGCCGTCGATGATCATGCCGCAAACATGGCATTCATCACTGGGATGAAAAGCAGCGGCGGCGTCGCTGTAGGTGGCTTGCACCGGTTTGTCACAAGCCGCCAGCAGCAGACAGACCATCAGGCCCGCCACGGCGCGTACCGTCGTCGAATAAAGATTACTCATCGTCAGATGCTCCAAAAACCAAGGTGTGAATTCATGTCGCCCGTCGACGGAACAGCAACCAGGCCAAGCCCAAAGGCACCGCCACCCACAGCAACAGGCACAACCAGAGCATCGAGCCCGGCACAGGCAAATCGCTGCCCAGCGTCAGCACACCAGCACTACCGGCGCCGGGCTCGAAACCGGAAAGATTGATCAGGCGATAGATGTCGGCGGGGTTGAGCAGCAGTAACCAGGGCAATACTTTCGGGTTGAACTGCCCTTCGCTGAGCACCAGCAATGCCAGCAGCGCAAGGTCGAACACCAGCACGAAGAAGAACCACACCCCCAGCGCCAGCCCGGCGGCCGTGGATTTCTCGGCAGACACACTGCTCAGCACATAGGCCAGCCCAAGAAAGCCCCAGCCCAGTAACGTCGACGACAGCATGAATCGTCCAAACGCCCAGAGCAGCAGGTTCAGTTCGACGTCCTCCACCAGCACCGCAATCGCGAGCATCGCGCAGCCGAAACCGATGAGGGTCGCCAGCGCCAGGATCAATCCGTGGCCGACGAATTTTCCGAGCAGGATGTGCCCGCGCCCCAGCGGATAGGTCAGCAACAGCAACAACGTGCCGCTTTCGTCTTCGCCGACGATGGCGTCATAGGCCAGCAGCAAGGCAATCAGCGGCATTAGAAATGTCGCCAGGCTGGCGAGGCTGGCGATGGTCGCGGGCACCGAGGTGAAGCCCAATTGCCCGGAAGCCGCCGCACCCAACCAGGCGATGCCGGTCGCCAACACTGCGAACAGCAGGCTGATCGCCAACAACCAGCGGTTGCGCAAACCGTCATTGAATTCCTTGCGGGCCATGTTCCAGATCGGGTTCATACAGTCTCTCCACTGGGGGTCGCACCGGCCCGGCCCATGTAATAGCGGTAGATGTCCTCCAGGGACGGTGGGTCGATTTCCACATCGGCCGGCTCGTGTTCATTGAGCAATTGGCGCAACAGGTCCAATTTGTTGCCATTAAGCGCAGCCACTTCAAGGCCCTCCACACCCCAGCGCTGGGTGACGTGCCCGGCGTTGTTCCAGGTTTGCTGCAAAGGCCCGGCGTGCTTGAGCCCGTTGGCGCGAATCAGCGTCGGCAGCCCGGCTTCCTCGCGCAAACTGCGCAGACTGCCGAGGGCCAGCAGGCGCCCCTGGGTCAGAATCGCTGCACGGGTGATATGCGCCTCGACCCCCGGCAACACGTGGGAGCAAAGAATGATGCTGGTGCCCTGGCTGCGCAGCCGGTCGAGCAACCGATAGAGGTCTTGAGTGGCGATGGGATCGAGGCCAACGGTCGGCTCGTCGAGCAGTAACAAACGCGGCTCGCCGAGCAAGGCTTGCGCCAGTCCCAGGCGTTGGCGCATGCCCTTGGAGTAGGTCTTGACCCGTCGATGCGCCGCGCCCGCCAGGCCAACTTCCTCCAGCAGCATATCCACCTGCGCGAACGCTGCGCCTTTGAGTCGGGCGAAATGACGCAAGGTCTCCAGGCCGCTCATCTGCGGATAGAAGGTCACGTTCTCCGGCAAATAGCCGAGCAAACGCCGAACGTGCGGATCACTGGGTAATCGGCCGAACACCCTGACCTGCCCTTCACTGGCCTGAAGCAGACCGAGCACCAGTTTCATGCTGGTGGTCTTGCCCGCGCCGTTGTGCCCGAACAAGCCGAGCACTTCACCTTCGCCCAGGCTCAGGTTCAACTGATGCAACACGGTGGTGTACCCATAGCGCTGGCTGACGCCTTCCATGTCGATGACGTTCATGCGGTGGGCTCCTGGGTCAGGGGTCGTGTGGTGGGATTCATCAGTGGATGGCTGTCCAGGACGCCCGGCGATTTCATCACCGGAAAGGCCCGTTGCACCCAGCGCAGCAATTCGATCCCGGGGCTGTTCATCAACAGCCGCACTTGCGGGTACAGCCACAGCAAGCGGTCGACGTTGTCGTTGGGTTCGTAGGCGATATCGCCCAGGCCATCGTTGTTGCGATCCCAGCCCAGGTAATCGCTCCAGTAATTGCCCCGGCCATCCGCCGACCATTCCTGCAAACGGGTGGCGACGTATTTGACCTGCCGTTGGTTGCCGACAAAGGCGTTGTCGGCGATGCGGTTGTCTTCGGAGCCGGCGGTGAGGTGAATGCCCACGGCGCTGTGCTCGAAGTGGTTGTGTTCGATGCTGTTGAACAACGAGTTGTAGATGAACAACGCCTTGCCCTCGGCGCCGCTGATCATGCTGTCGCCGGTCGAGCCGTCTCGCACGTCCGTGACGACGTTGTCGCGCAAGGTTGAATAGGTGATGTAGTTCATCAGGATGCCGTAGTTCTGATCCTGTTCGGAGCGGTTGCCGATCACCGTGAGCTTGCGGCTTTGCATCAAGGCGTAGCCGGTGCGGGTGCGGCGGGTGGTGTTGCCGATCAGCCGGTTGTCGTTGGCGAACATGTAATGCACGCCGTAACGCAGGTCTTCCAGGGTATTGCCCTGCAGCAGGTTGCCGTTGGAGGTGTCGATGTAGATACCATCGCGGGTGTCGCGCACCTGGTTGCCGATGACCCGGGCGCCATGCACCGCATACAGATGAATGCCGTTGCCGCGATCCTGGGAGCGTAGCGTCGGATCCCCTTGGATGCGGTTGTCGATCAGGCTCGCATCCTGCGTCCCGTCGACCCAGATACCGAAACCCTGGCCTTGCAGGCGATTGCCTTTGATCACCGCGCCACGGGCCTGTGGCTGGAGGAACACCGCCGCATTCATGGCCGTGAGGTCGTGCCCCCAGTCCAGAAAGGTGCAGCCCTCGATCCGGACATCGGGCGCGCTGACGATCACGCCGTTGCCCTGCCCTTGCGCCTGAAACACCGCGCCGGGCTCGCAAACAATCTGCATCGGTTGATCGACGCTGAACGAGCCACGGTACTCCCCCGCCGGCAGGTGCCAGCGTTGTTCAGCGTCAATCCGCAACGGCAACGTGGTGATGGGTTGGACCGCCGCTAGTGCCCCGCCTGACATCAACAGGAGCACAAGGGCAATGGCCTTCACCGGACTTTCCTTGATTTCGGTCATCGGCCCGCTCCCGTCGAATGCCAACCGTCAGGCTCGCTCGACCTTCATGCGGCCGACCATTTCCATGTGCAGCGCATGGCAGAACCAGCTGCAGTAGTACCAATGCAGGCCGGCCTTGTCGGCGGTAAAGGTGATGGACGAAGTTTGCTGCGGGCTGATCTCCATGCTGGCGCCATGGTTGGTCATGACGAAACCGTGAGTCACGTCTTCAATCTGGTCGATGTTGGTGATGATCACGGTCACTTCGTTGCCCTGCTTGACGGTGAACTCGGTCAGACCATAGGCCGGGGCCATGGAGGTCATGTAGACCCGCACATGATTGCCGTCGCGGATGACCTTGTTGTCGGTCTCCAGGTTGATCCCGTCTTTCTTGGCCAGCTCCACGGTGGCGGCGAAGAATGGGTCGTTGCGGTTCCAGATCTTTTGGGTCTTGATCTGGTCCCGGCGCGCGAGGATGCAATCGTGAGGTTCGGCAAACGCAGGGCCGTCATGCACCAGCTTCATCTCTTCGCCGGAAATATCAATCAGTTGGTCATTTTCCGGGTGCAGCGGCCCGGTCGGCAGGAAGCGGTCCTTGGAGAATTTGCACAACACCACCAGCCACTTGCCATCCGCTTCACTGGTTTCGGTCAGCGAGGCATGGTTATGGCCAGGCTGGTACTGCACGTCGAGCTTCTGCTTGATGTAATTGACCTTCTCGCCCTTGTAGGCGCGTATCGCCTCCTCCATGTTCCACTTCACCACCTGACTGTCGATGAACAGCGTGGTGTAGGCGTTGCCGCGACCGTCGAAGGTGGTGTGCAAAGGCCCCAGGCCCAGTTCCGGCTCGGCGACGATGACCTCGCGCGGGTCCTTGAATTTATCGGCGAACAAGTCGTCCAGCCGGTCGATGGCGATCATCGAGACCGTTGGCGACAGCTTGCCGTTGGCAATGAAGTACTTGCCATCGGATGAGGTGTTGAGGCCGTGGGGGTTCTTCGGCACCGGGATATAGCGAGTGAATTCGGAGTCCTTGCCATCGGTTTTACGACCGTCGACCACCGGCACTTTCGAGTCTTCCAGGGTGATGAACTTGCCGGCCTTGATCGCAGCCTCGATGCGCGGGATGTTGAACACCACGACCCAGTCGCGCTCGTTGCGCATCATGCCGCCAAGGTCGTAAGCCTTCTCCGAGTTGTAGCAGGTGGATGCGGCGTACTTGCCGGTGTAATCGGCGTCGGAGTTGTCCAGGTTGCCGTCGACAATCACCTGGAAAGCCATTTCCATTTTTTCGGCATCGATGGCGTTAAACATGGTGAAGCTGTTCTTGTCTTGCAGGTCGAAGGTGCTGCCGTCATTGGGGTGCGGGATGACGAATTCGGCATTGGCGAACACGTACTTGGTGTAGGGCACTTTTTGCAAACGCAGGCCGTGGATAGCTTGCACGTTCGGCACCGTGAGGATC
The DNA here is from genome assembly GCF_000512695.2 of Pseudomonas sp. QTF5. GTDB lineage: Bacteria > Pseudomonadota > Gammaproteobacteria > Pseudomonadales > Pseudomonadaceae > Aquipseudomonas. Next base: position 112,134 of record NZ_AZRW02000002.1, read on the forward strand.
TTGTCGCACTTCATGATGTCCAGGCGGATGCGCGCGACCCGGGAGTTGGCCTTGTCGTTGATGAACAGGTACTTGCCGTCGTACTTGCCATCGGTCATGGAGATATGCGGGTGATGGCAATCGCCATTCTGAAACTTTGCACTGTCGCCCAGGATCCGCTTGCTTTCGTTGGTCAGGCCCCAGCCGGTGGCCGAGTCGACGTTGAACACCGGAATACGCATCAACTCACGCATCGACGGCACACCCAGCACTCGCACTTCGCCCTGATGGCCACCGCTCCAGAAGCCGTAGTATTCGTCCAGCTCACCGGGGCCGACGTGGATTTTCGCCTGCGCATCCTTGACCGCCGCGGCCCAGGACTCGCGGCTGAACACTGCGCCGCCCAACGTCGTGGCACCCGCCAGCACCGCACCGGTGACGGCGCTGCTGCCCAGAAAACCGCGACGGCTGAGCCCCGTCTGTTCGTCTTCCTGCACCGGTTTTGTGGATTCTGTGTCAGTCATGTCGCGTACTCCTTGAAGAGATAAAACGGTCACTGCGGACGTGCGCTCGCGAACTTCATTCAGCAGCCGGCACTTCCACGACAGGTATCAGTTGCACCGCCACGGGTGCCGGTTTTCCGCGCTTCTTGCGCTTGTTGATCAGCGGCGGGCATTTGTCTTCGTTGTGGTAGGTCATCTGGCAGTCGAGGCAGTAGTGGCACTCGTTGGCATTGATCCGGCCATCTGGATGAATCGCCTGGATCTCGCATTCCTTGGCGCACAACTGGCAGGGGCTGCCGCATTCCTTGCGGCGCTTGAGCCAGTCGAACAGGCGCAATTTGGTCGGGATCGCCAGCGCCGCACCCAAGGGGCAGATGTAGCGGCAATAGACTTTGCGCGTAAAAATATTGATGACCAGCAGCGCTACCGCGTAGAGCACGAACCACCACTGGCGGTCGAACTTGAGGGTGATGGCGGTTTTGAAGGGTTCCACCTCGGCGAACAGCTCGGCGGTGGACATCGATTCCAGGGAGATGCCGAAAAGCAGCAGCAAGATGATGTATTTGATCGCCCATAGCCGCTCATGCACCGCAAAGGGCAATTCGTACTGGGGAATTTTCAACGTGCGCGCGGCTTCGTTGATCAACTCTTGCAAGGCGCCAAACGGGCACAGCCAGCCGCAGAACACGCCACGGCCCCACAGCAGGATGCTCGCGGCGGTGAAGACCCAGAGCATGAAGATCAGCGGATCGGTGAGAAACAGCTCCCAGCGAAATTGCTCGAACAGCGCATGCACAAAGGTCAGGACATTGACCACCGACAATTGCCCCAAGGCATACCAGCCCAGAAAGACCACGGTAAAAAGCAAGTAACCACGACGCAGCCAGTGCAGAAAGCGTGGCCGGCGGGTGAGTTTGTCTTGCAGGAACAGAATGGCCGTCAGCAGCAACAACGCGCTCGCGAGTACGGCGATCTGGAAGTGTTTCTGGTACCAGATGGTCAGCCACATCGGCCGGCTGGCTTCCTCGATGGCTGCCTGTTCTTCGGCACTGGGCGCGGGTCGCTCAAGGTAGGGCTCGGGCAGTTGATAAGGCAGTTCGAAGCTGCTGAAGGTGCCGCTGACCGGTCCCGTCTGACGCCGCACCAGGAGCTCCAGGGACCAGGGCGATCCCGGGTCGAACCCCGCCGGTTTGCGCACAATGAACACCGACATTTCAGTGAACTCGGGCATGCCCTTGGCAAACACGTCGGAGAGCCGCTGATGGTCCATGTCGCGAAAGCTGATGATGTTGCCGAACTGGCGCAATTGCACCCGATCGAAAATCCCGCCGCGCACATAACCCGAGCCTTTATAGGAAAACAGCCCACGCCCCAGCACCACGATGGCCTGCTCGCCGGGTTTGAGTTCCTGCATGAGGAAGCGATATTGATTGTCGCCCAGTAGCGCGCGGCCAATGGTCGGCGGGTTCAAGTCGGCGGTGTACAGCTCGATAAAGGTGTCATCGACTTGATCCGGGCCGGCGTTGTCGACGCCTTCGGCTTCGGTGCCCTTGAAGGCGGCATCGACCTGTCCACGGGTCAGGTTCAACCGGCGAATGGCGCCGTTACCGGTCAGTTGCTCCCAGGTGGCGGGCTCGAAAAAGTCCTGGCGCACGATGGCGGGCTTGTTCACCACCCCACCCCGGTCCTCGATCAGCTTCAGCGATACGGCCACTTCATGGGCGGCACGCATGATGACCTCATTGACCACCATGGCGGTGACGGTTGCGCCGGCGATGGCATCCACGGTGACCGCGCTCGGGTCGCTGGAATGGCCGACCACCACCCGCTGGCTGACCTTGATCCCTTTGTATCGGGCACTGAAACCGTGGAGTTTTTCTTCGGGGATGCCGATCAGCAGAATCGGTTCGTGGTGCTCTAGCACATAGGCGTCCTGAATCACGCCGGCGGTGTCGAGGATCACCTGGGTGTTGATGGGTTTGCCCGAGTAGGCCGGAATATCCACCACATCCAGGCTCTGGAACACATACCCGATAACCTTGCCGGCCGCCGACAGCGTGCGCACCTTGAACTTGCCTTCGGCTGCGGACACCGAATCGGTTTGCGGGAAAACCTTCTCGATGCGCTGCTGCTCGATGTCGCCGTATGACTTGGCCTGCACCGTCGCGAACGCTGCGATCATCAGCAAGACCATCACCACCAGCCCGACGCTCAAGATGCGCAGGTTGCCATGTGTCGAAGGCTGATGGATTGTCATGAAGTCGCTGATTTCAAAGGGGCTTGCGGCCATGTTAGGCAGCGTTGTGCGCCCTGCCCTTGATTGAAATCAACTCAATAGAACTCCTTGCACCTAGAGCGTCCAGAAGCCTCAAACGGTGCGGGAAAACTGACCTTTTTGTTCGCCTCCCAAATAGGCGTCAAATGCCATCGCCGCACTGCGCATCATCAAATGCCCTTGCTGCAACAGCACCAATTCGTCGCTGTGAATCTCCAAGAGCCCGTCACGCACCTGCTCGCCCAGTTGCGCCAGCGCATCGGCAAAATACTCGGTGAAGCAAATGCCATGACCCGCTTCGAACTTGGCGAAATCGATCCTGCCGTGGCACATCAGGTCGCTGATCACTTCGCGGCGCAGCAAATCATCGGCGCTCAAGCGATAACCACGATGTACCGGCAACAAACCTTGATCGATACGGGCGTAGTACTGCGAAAGCTCCTTGACGCTCTGGCTGTAGCTGTCACCGACCTTACCGATCGAAGACACCCCAAGACCGATCAAATCGCAGTCGGCATGGGTCGAGTAGCCCTGAAAATTGCGTTGCAGGGTGCCCTGGGTGCGGGCCAGCGCTAGCTCGTCGTCCGGCAAAGCGAAATGATCCATGCCGATATAGACATAACCGGCCTCGGTCAGGCGGCGGATGGTCAGCTCCAGCAACTCCAGCTTGCGCTCCGGTGGCGGCATGTCCGCGGGGCGAATCAGCCGTTGCGCGCGCACCTGCTCCGGTAAATGCGCGTAGCTGTAGGCGGCAATCCGGTCAGGACGCAGGGCGATGATCTTGCCGAGGGTGACGTCGAAACTCTGCACAGTTTGCAGTGGCAGTCCGTAAATCAGATCGACGCTGATCGACTTGAATTTCGCCTCTCGCGCGGCCGCGACCAGCGCATAGATCTGTTCTTCGCTTTGCTGGCGATTGACCGCCGCCTGGACGTCGGGATCGAAGTCCTGCACGCCGAAGCTCAGACGATTGAACCCCAGTTGGCGCAGCGACTGGATCTGCTCGGTGCTGATGGTGCGCGGATCGACCTCGATGGAAAACTCGTGATCATCGCTGTCATCCATGTCGAATGCCTGGTGCAGGCAGTCCATCAGGTCTGCCAGCTGTTCACTGGTCAAATACGTCGGCGTGCCCCCGCCCAAGTGCAATTGCGTGAGTTTTCGGGTGCGGTCGAACAAGGCGGCCTGCATCACGATTTCACGTTTGAGGTACGTCAGGTATTCAACCGCCCGATGGGTTTTCCGGGTAATGATTTTGTTGCAGGCACAGTAGTAACAAAGGCTCTTGCAGAACGGGATGTGGATGTACACCGACAACGGCTTGGGCACCGCCGCCAGGTTGCTGTCCGAGGCCGCACGCTTATAGTCATCAACGGCGAACGCCTGATGAAACTGCGGCGCGGTCGGGTAAGAGGTATAGCGCGGCCCCGGCAGGTCATACTTTTCGACCAGGGCGCGATTGAAATCAAATGAAGTTGTCATGATCAATCCATTCGCAATGGGGTTCATGCCCCGCACCGCCCGAATCCTTTTCAAACAGGTTGCAGATGGCATCCACGTGGGGCCGACCGGCCGGAAGAATACTAATGAAACGGTTAGACAGTTCGATCAACCCGTCACGGCTCAATTGCTCCAGCACAGGCCAGGCGGTGAAAAAGTACTGGTGAAAAATGAGGCCATGACGCGTCTCGATTGCCTGGATATCCAGTTCCAGATCACAGGCCAGGCGTTCTATGACCATGAGCCTGACCTGATTCCCTGCCTCACAGCGCCAGCCACGACTCGTCGGCAATTGGTCCATGTCCAGTTGCTGCTGGTACCGTTCCAGTTCGTCGGTGTTTTGCGCATACATACCGTCGATCTGACTGATAGCGCCCAAACCGAACCCGATATGGTCGCAATGTCCGTGACGGGTAAACCCCTCACAATTGCGACGTAATCGGCCGCGCTCCTGAGCAATCGCCAAATCGTCATCGGGCCGGACAAACTGCCCCAGGCCAATGTAGTGATAACCAGCGCCGATCAACTGTTCAAAGCAGATCCGGCGCATGGCGCCTCTATCTTCCTCGCTGCAAAACGCCCTGATTTTGTCTGCGGCCTTTGGCCGATAGCGTTGAGGTGGCCGGGCATAATCAAACACCAGCAGCCGGTCCGGCTCCAGTTCGATGATGGTTGCCAGTTTCAGCGCAAAACTTTCTGGCGTCTGCCAGGTATGGCCATAACCCAGATCGACATTGATGGATCGATAGCCGAAGGTACGAGCGGCATCGATAAGCGAATGGATCGGTGCCGGGTTCTGGTAGCAGGTCAGCGACATCGCACTGTCGGCACCGATGTCCGGAACGCCGATGCTGACATGGTTGAACTCCAGGTCACGTAGCATACCCATGGTCGACCAATCCGTATGGTGAAGGTCCACTTGTATGCTGTAGTCACCGCACTCATGTCCAAGAAAGTTGAATCGGCCACGAAGGTGATTCATCAGCCGTCTCAGGTGGGCGATGGCGGGTGTTCCCCCCCCTAGATGGAACTGCTCGACCCGCTGCCCGGTTCCCAGATGACAACCGACAAGGTCGATCTCATGTTGCAGACGCTGAACATAGTGTTCGACAACACTGTGCTCACATGAAGTTTCGCGCGGGGACCACAAGGCAGGCTTAAGGTTAGAAGGCAGTTGCACGTTCAGCGATAGCGGACGGCACTTCTGACGGCTGACGCGCAATGCACGAAGCAAATCCAGAGAGCCGATGCCGCCATGAAATTTTTCAGTGTCGACATGGCAGTTGGGGTCGAGCACGCCTTGATCGCGCCGGACGTTCGGCTCACCGGGGCTGTGAAATAAATTGAGCATAACGGGTCTCCGAGACTGGCTGCGGACCGCCAGTGTCGGAGTTTGGCGATCAATGCTCCTTGATTTGCATCAAGCGCGAGCAAAGTGCTTGTCGCGCAATAGACACCAGGCAAGCCCTAATGCCAGTCAGTTAAGGTGCGATACCTGTGGGAGCGGGCTTGCTCGCGAAAGCGGTGTGTCAGGCGACATCAATGTTGACTATGCCGCCGTCTTCGCGAGCAAGCCCGCTCCCACATGGATTGCGCTTAACTGACTGGCATTAAGGCAAGCCCAGTCACCACGTCAGGTAGAACATCCACTTGGCCAATAGCACGATGACAACCATGTGGCAGAACAGGCTGCCATGGATGAAATGCAAGTATCGAGCACTCATCCGGCCACTTTTGAACAAAAACATGGCGACCAGGAAATGCAGCAGTACGCTGACGGCCACCACGATTTTCACCATCAGCAATGTGCCAAACGATGAGGCCATTGGTGTGGCAAGGGCCGGCAAATAGCGCAGCCAGACCATCCCCAACCCGGCACCGAACAACACCAGCAAGACCCATGGAATCAAGGTGCGCGCGCGTCGACCGATACCCTGCTCGACCAGCAACATAACCTTGACGGGCAGCTGTTTGCGGATACTTTCAAGGAACAGGACTTCGAAGAACACCGTGCCGATGAAAATCAGCGCGGCAAACAGATGCAACATCAGAAACAGCGGATAGAGCATGGGATTCTCGCTCTCAATACAGCTGAACACGATTCACTCGCCCTGAGGGAAACGTCACTCCCATCGTTGCGCCGCCCCGCGATCACTGTCGCGAGCCTGGACCCAATGGGAACTCTCGGCCACCTGCTCTTTCTTCCAGAATGGCGCGCGGGTTTTCAGGTAATCCATTACAAACGCACAGGCATCAAAAGCCGCTTGACGATGACTGCTGCTGATACCGACAAAGACAATGGGCTCTCCCGGTTGCAGCACGCCGATTCGATGGATCAACACCAGTCCGAGCAACGGCCAGCGCTGCCGAGCTTCGTCGGCGATCTTGCCCAGGACCTTTTCGGTCATACCGGGGTAATGCTCAAGAAACATCCCGGCGACTTCTTGTCCGGCGTTGGTGTCACGTACATACCCGACAAAACTCACCACAGCGCCGACATTCAGGCTCAAAGCCTGCAGGGTGTTGATTTCGGTGTTGGGGTCGAAGCGGTCTGTCTGGACTCGAATCATCGAATCACCCTCCCGTTACGGTTGGGAAAAAACCCACTTCATCACCGTCTATCAACGGCTCATCGAGCCCACACATGTCCTGATTGCGGGCACACATGAGGTTCTGTTCGGCCAGCACCCGCCAGACACCAGAACGATGTATCAGGTGCTGACGCAACTGATTGACAGAAGTGAAATCACCTTCAATCGTTTCACCGTCAAGGCCAAGCGTTTCGCGGTACCGCGAGAAATACAAAACATTCAGCTTCATTGTTTCTGCGCCTGATACCAACCGCTTTTACCACCCCGTTTTTCCAACAGCCGCACCGATTCGATACTCATGCCTCGGTCCATGGCCTTGCACATGTCATACAGGGTCAAGGCCGCCACACTGGCGGCGGTCAGTGCCTCCATCTCGACGCCGGTCTGTCCGGACAACTTGCACCGAGAAACAATGCGTACGCGTTGGTCACCTTCAAAACTCAACTCAACGTTAACACTGCTCAGAAGCAGCGGATGACAGAGCGGAATCAACTCGCTCGTGCGTTTGGCCGCCTGAATGCCAGCGATCCGCGCTACCGCAAATACATCACCTTTAGGGTGAACACCGCTGGCAATCAGTTGTCGGGTCTCGGCAAGCATATGAACCCATGCCTCAGCCACTGCTTCTCGGGACGTCACGCATTTATCCGTAACATCGACCATTCGTGCGCGTCCCAGTGAGTCGAGGTGAGTCAACATCAATTCAGTCATAAGCAATAAGCCTTGCGCTACCAACAGTCGGTTTCAGCGCAGAATACAGAGCCGGCCGACACATGCGGTTGACGTCAATCAAGTAATCCAGACAAGCACATGCTTACAGGATCCTGGTTGCCAGCATTTCGACCAGACGCAGGTAAAGCGTCACCGATCAGGCAATCCTTCTGGCGGTGTAATCCGTCAGCCCGAGCGCTTGACTTGGGCTGTGGCGAAGGCTGGCTGTTGCGGGCGCTGGCTGAACGAACTATCAAGGCGATCGGCGTAGATGGCGACGCGACCTGGTCGAATCATTTTCCCTCCCCGGCAATCATCAAGTGACGCCATGAACTGGCGTCAGACCGCTGCCCTATCGAAAAAACCGCACGCTATCGCACAAACATCCAAAAATGCAGCACAACCGTTCAATCCCCGCTATGTGGAATGCGTGACTATTTCCTCGACTTGACCAATGAGGCGACGGCTCCTCCAGCCCATCGTCTTGCGGACGGCGGCGCGGGTCAGGTGCAGTTGCTCGTCTGCCGCAAAACCTTAGCTACTGATTCCACGAAAGACTCGATGACTTTTTTCATCAATCAACGGCACACGTCGTCGAGCAACCCAAGTAACCCTCAGTCAATACGTAAGGAAAAACATCATGGCTCTCGCAAAAGCAGCTCCAGGCAAAACCCTTCTTACCCCAACTGACCACACCCTGATCATGATCGACCATCAGTCGCAGATGTCCTTCGCGACCAAGTCGATCGATGCCGTCACCCTGCGTAACAACGCCGCGCTGGTAGCCAAGGCCGCCCGGGGCTTCGAGGTATCGACCATCCTCACCACCGTTGCCGAAAAAAGCTTCTCCGGCCCGATCTTCGACGAAATCAAGTCAGTGTTTCCGGACCACAAAGTGATCGACCGCACCAGCATGAACACCTGGGAAGACGAACGCATCGCCGTCGAAGTGAACGCCTTCGGCAAACAGAAAATCGTCCTCGCCGGTCTGTGGACCTCCGTGTGCATCGTCGGCCCGGCGCTGTCAGCTATCGACCAAGGCTTTGAGGTCTACTTCATCGCCGATGCCTGCGGCGATGTCTCCATCGAAGCCCATGAAATGGCCGTGCAACGCATGATCCAGATCGGCGCCCGCCCGATGACGGCGTTGCAATACCTGCTGGAGCTGCAACGTGACTGGGCTCGTACTGAAACCTACGAGGAAACCGTCAAGACCTCGATCGCCAATGGCGGCGCCTACGGCCTGGGTCTGATCTACGCCAAAACCATGTTCCACGCCTCTGAAGGCCATTGAGCGACGACAGCGGCTGCGCACATGCGTAGCCGCTTCCTCACGCCTTTTTTATTGCAACCAGGAAGCAAGCCATGAGCCTTCTCAAACACCTCCCCGCCTACTTCAAGGGCTCACTGATGGCCCTCAGTCTCACGTTTGCAGCCAGTCAGGTTCAGGCGGCGCCACCGCCGCAAGTACAAACTCAAGTCCCTGGCTATCAGCGCCTGGCTGTGGGTGAATATGAAGTCACCGCGTTGTTCGATGGCTACAGCGACCTCGGGCCAACGCTGCTCAAAGGCCTTTCGCAGAAAGACATTCGCGCCATGCTCGAACGCAAGTTCATTTTTACCCAAGGCATGCCGACCGCGTTCAACGCATTCCTGATCAACACCGGCAAAAACCTGGTGCTGGTGGATGCCGGTGCCGGTGCCTGTTTCGGTGAAACCGCCGGCTGGCTGCCCGACAATATCCGCGCTGCCGGTTACCAGCCTGAGCAAGTGGATACCGTGTTGCTCACCCATATGCATGTCGATCACGTCTGCGGCCTGATCAACACCAAGGGTGAACCAGTGTTCGCCAATGCCACGGTGTATGCCGCCAAACTGGAAGCCGATTACTGGCTCAGCCAGGCAAACCTGGACAAGGCCCCTGCAGATGCCCGTGGCTACTTCGAGATTGCCCGTAAATCGGTGGCTCCCTATGTCGCCGCCAACCGCTTTAGAACCTTCACCCCCGAGCAGTCGCTGGTGCCTGACGTCACCCCGGTCAGCCTGCCCGGCCACACACCCGGCAGCAGCGGCTACACGTTCAACTCCAACGGCCAGAGCATTCTGTTCATGGGTGACCTGATCCACAGTTTCGCCGTGCAGTTCCAGCATCCGGAAGTGAGCATCGGCTTCGATGTCCAGGGCAAACAGGCCGTCGAGACTCGCGAAAAACTGTTCAAACAGGTCGCTCATGACCGCACCTGGGTTGCCGGTGCTCACTTGCCCTTCCCTGGTATCGGGCATATCAGCAATCGCAAAAAAGCCTTCGCCTGGGTGCCCGTCGAATACGGCCCTTACCAGCGACCGAAAAATGTCCCGCTGATCCAGTGATCACAACCCCGGACTTAAGCCAACTTCACTGCGGGGAACCTTCTCAGCGGTGAAGGTGCCGGGCCGCTGGCGCCCGACTCGCTGGCTGCGCAGCCACTTCTCGCGCGGTGAATGAATATGATGTATGCATCCAAAGACCTTATTGCAATTCAAGGCCCGGGCAACGCGACCGCCCCCCTGATGCCCTTCTGGTTGTGCATGTTGCTCACGAGCACAGCCGGAACCGCAATAGCCGCCGAGCCCGTACAAACCGCACAAGGTTTGCTGGCAGGGTCGACGCTTGAGGTGCTCAGCCGAAACTTCTACCTCAACAATGACTATCGATCGCCCTCGCCGACAGACAAGAGTTACAAACAGGAATGGGCTCAGGGTTTCATCACCTCGTTCGAATCCGGGTTCACTCCCGGCATGATTGGAGTGGGTATCGATGCCCATGGATTTCTCGGTTTGAAACTGGACGGCGGCAAGGGACATTCCGGGACAGGATTGTTACCTCTGGATCATGACGGTCGCAGCGAAGACAGCTACTCCAGCGGTGGTGGAGCCCTGAAGCTGCGAGCCTCCCGCACCACCCTGGCGTTCGGTGAAATGACTGTGCAAACCCCGGTGTTCGACACGGCGGACAAACGCCTGCAACCGGAATACGCCACGGGTCTGTTGATCGACAGCCGTGACATCGATGATGTGCATCTGTTGGCCGGTCACTTCACCGCTTTCAAGAATCAGGATGCGTCCACCCGCAAGGGCGACTTCTCCGGTTACGGTGTGAGCACCGGTACGGGCGGCATCGATTTTATCGGGGTCAACCTGTTCGAAGATCGCCTAGTGGGCGGTGCCCTTTATGCGTCTGAACTGAGCGACACCTGGCGTCAGTACTACGCCAACCTGCACCTGAAACAGTCCGGTTTTTTCCTCGACGGCAATCTTTACCGCACCCAGGACTACGGCGAGGCCGCGACAGGGGCGATCGATAACACCGCCTACAGCCTGTCGGGCAAATACACCACCGGTGCCCAAGCCTTCACCCTCGCTTATCAGAAAATCAACGGCGACACACCCTTCGACTTCGTCGGTGGTGATTCCATCTACCTGGCCAACTCGATCAAGTACGCTGATTTCAACGGCCCCCATGAACGTTCCTGGCAGGTGCGCTACGACTTCGACCTCGGCACTTTCGGCCTGCCCGGCTTGAAGTTCATGACCCGCTACGTAACCGGGCGTGGCATCGATGGCACCCAGGCACCCAAGGGCGGTGCGTATAACCCGTTCGACCCGGCCACCGGCGATTACCAACCCCAACAAGGGGATGGCGGCCGGCATTGGGAACGCGATATAGACCTACGCTACACCGTGCGGTCGGGCCGGGCCAAGGGCTTGTCCGTGCAGCTGTCCCATGTGACACATCGAGCCAATAACGCTCAGGCCGGCGATGACATCGACCGGACTTATGTGGTTATCGAGTACCCGCTCAAGCTGGGATCGCTTTGAGCTTTCTCCTGGATGGAGCACATGGTCACGCGTTGATCTACAGACGGCGCCAATCGGTTTCAGCAGCATCCACCAGCGGCCATCCATCGGAAAAGCCGGCTTTGCAGCCAAGGCCGCTGGGCAAGTGTTGCTAGCAACGCGTCACGTTTGGCCTGAGCGCAGAAGGTTTTTCCCGACCACCGGCATTGCAGGAAGGACGGCCATGAGCCATGCGGTCGTTGCCGCTGCCGCCGTCGAGCATGTCATTACCGCCGTTGCCATACAGCGTATCGTCGCCACCCAGGCCGAGGAGACTGTCATCGTCGGGATTACCGTTGATCACGTTGGCGCCATCAGTCGGCACGACGGGCGGGTAATAGAGATTGGCCAGCATCACGCTGGCGTTCCAACGGCTGCCGTCAGCGAACTGGATTCAGTCGATCGCGTGATCCGCATCGAGAAAGTTCTGGCTCACGGTGAGGGTCTCACCACTCGCCAGAACGCTGAGCACCAGATCGTTGCCGATGCGGGTCAAGCGGATCTGGTTGGCGTTGAGGTTGGTCAGCAGGAGGGTGTCGACGTCGTTGTTGGCGCCACCGGAATTGTCGATCACATCGAAGCCATAGCCCAAGCCGAACCGATAGGTATCGCTGCCGCGTCCACCCACGAGCCGGTCATTGCCGGTGCCGCCGTCCAGCGTATCGTCACCACCGTTGCCGTAGAGTGTGTCGTTACCGCCCAGGCCATTGAGGGTGTCATTGGTGGCATTACCCGTCAGGATATTGGCATTATCATTGCCATTTACAGTGGCCATGAGCAAACCCCTCTAGAGTTAATGGCATTTTGACGGTGTAAGTCTAATTCGCGGTAAATACCCAGCCATAATTCATTTGAATGACTCAGTAAGCCTTTCGTCTGATGTCCCAACGAACCCTGCAAATACCGCGAATTGCCCCTATTGCGCGGCGAATTCCATGAGCCTTATTTCAGTTGAGCGAGCGCGGGCATGCTCGGTGTCAGCCATACAACCGCATACCGCATGGCCAGTGACCGCCTGATCCCATCCGTTCGGCGTACAGGTATTCAGAAACCGCGCACCAGGTAGGCTCCTGAGGGAACCCGATATCGCAGCTTCTTGCATTTGCCAGGTGCAGGCTGATGCCCCGGAGGACGATCAGGAAACCAAATTCGGCATTTGCCCGGAGGCGGCATATGGCTGCGGGGAATCTCAACCTCAGCGTACGCCCGCTCTGGCTCGACATTAGCCATTTGCAACTTTCCTTCGGGCCCGGCCCTGCCAGCCGTCGGTGCATCCGAAACCCGATCTGTCTCTGCGCTAGCGAAGTTGCCAGCGTCGCGCCCAGGGTCCGGAGTGCGGCGCCTTTGGGTCTCCTCTTCCAGCCCCTTCTGGACTGCGACCAGATCCTCTTTGGCATTGGGTGGGGTCCCCGAAGACTGGGCCTGCTGCGCCGCCTGGATCAATTGGAAGTTGCGGTTGCGCAACTCGACGTTGCGACCAACCCCCATGTTCGAGCGCACCGCCAAGGTTTCAGCCTGCTGGTACTGCCCCTGCTGAAGACGCAACACACCGAGGTAATGCAGAGTCGCGGGATTGTTCGGCTGGATATGCAGGGCACGCTCCAGCGTGGCGGCGGCCTGGTCCAGTTGGCCATTTTCATACTGCCGCGAGGCTGTTTCGATCAGGGCGGTTGATGCGCTGTTGCTTTGCGCGGGGGCTCTTCGCTCGGCAGCGACAGAACAAAACGACGCGACGGCGCAGAACACCAGGATGAGGCCCGGCAGAAAACTCTTGGTTGGCATCAGGGGGCGGACTCGACTGAACTCGGACGGCACTGCCGTAAAACAGACCACAGCGCTGCTCGGCATTTCCGAACAGGGCCGTTATTGACCTGGCCAATACCCTGAAGTTCCTGCTGCAACGGCCGTCGCAGATCCAAGGGTGAAAAGCGGATTTTAAAGCTGCCAAAGCGCGCCTGAGACCTCGCAGTGCGACATCATCGCGCAATGCTGCATTCATCGCTTCCAACGGCTGCTTAACCACTTGGTCAGCTTGCTCTAAACCTCTGTACTCGCTTGTGGGCCACCATCATCTTCGCGGATGTCATAGCTCAAGCCTTATCTAGAGATTTCTGCTTGAGTGCTGCGCAGCAATTTTCACATAGCCCATCAAACTGGGAGGCGCAGCCCCAATGGAGGATTAGTCTAGATAAAAATCTTGATACAATTGCCAGAATTTTGGCACTATGCGCCGTTTCAAAAGAAGGCAGGATATCCTGTGCAGTCGCTTAAAACCGTCAGGTTAGCTTTTCCTTTCTGCCATCAAATCGCTAAGGCGACCTTGAATTTCTCGCGCCCCCCGAGCGTAGCGGTCCTCGATTCCATCGGTAAGTTGATAGAACCGCATTACCTGGACCGCCCCAAACGCATCAGAGAATTCGTGGGTCATGACGAATGCAAGCTCTTCATGAAGGTTCAACGTGTCGAGACGCTGCCAAAGAAATTCCGCATAACACTGGGACGCCCAAAGCGCTCAGGCAGGTTCGACTGGCCTCTTGAGGAACTGTTGAACACGATCATAGCCGCAGAACGCGGCGTTGAGACTGCCCGCATTGTGGGCTTCGGGGTGGTCAAGCCGAGGTTCGGTATTATCCAGGAGTTCGTGTTGTTGACAGAATTCCTCGAGGGACACTTGAATGGTTTGCAATGGCTGCAGAAGCACCCTGAGCGGGTGGTTGAGTTCATCAAAGGGTGCATGAACCTCATTATCGACATGCGCAAGCGCGGTCTGATTCACCTCGACCTATGGGTGGCGAACGTAATGGTGCCTGAAAAGCAGTGGAGTACTCTGCGGGTCATCGATATGGAGAATGTTTTCACCCACCCATCGGCTTTCACCTCTGAAACCCTGGGTTTTCAGTTGGGTTTTCTCTATCGCAAAGAAATGCACCATTTCATCGACGAAGCGTTGTACGACGGTTTAGTCGCCGACTTCCTGCGTGATTGCGTGGACATCGATAGCGCTGCGTTTGCGCGGATTTACACGGTGAGCAAGCACAACAAGTTCAGCCATAAGAAACGCCGCAAAATTTTTCTCGAAGGTGAGTTGGATATCTCCTGAATACGCAGGGGGGCAGTCAACCCCTGCCATACTGTTCAGCATGACCAGTGCAACCTTCCGCTTCTACGAGGAGCTCAACGATTTCCTGCCGGCCGAACGGCGGCGGCAGTCCTTCACCTGCGAGTGCGCGCGAGGGGCGACGGTCAAGCACATGATCGAGGCGCTCGGGATACCGCACACTGAGGTCGAGCTGGTGCTGCTCAACGGCGAGTCGGTGGGCTTCGAGCGAGTGATCTTCGACAGTGACCGGCTGGCGGTGTATCCCAAGTTCGAAGCGCTGGACATCAGCCCGCTGCTCAAGGTTCGTGCGCAACCTTTACGGGTGCTGCGTTTCGTCGCTGATGCGCACCTTGGCGGGCTGGCCAATCTGCTGCGCATGAGCGGCTTCGACACCCTCTATGACAATGGCTTCGAGGATGGCGAGATCGCCGAGATCGCTGCGCAGCAAGGACGCATCGTGCTGACCCGCGACCGCGAACTGCTCAAGCGGCGGATCATCAGCCACGGCTGTTATGTGCATGCCCTGAAACCGTCGCTGCAGCTGCGCGAATTGTACGAGCGCCTCGACTTGGCGCGTAGCGCGCGGCCATTCAGCCTGTGCCTTCATTGCAACCTGCCGCTGCACGAGATCAGCCCGGAACTGGCCCGGTCGCAGGTGCCGCCACGCGTTGGTGCCCTCTATTCGCACTTCCTGCGCTGCGACGCCTGCCAACGGGTTTACTGGGAGGGCTCGCACTGGCGCAGCATGTGTGCACTGCTGGCACCTCTGCTGGACAAATAGCCGAGCGCATCTGGCCGGCTGCATTGCCAGGGATAGCCTCTGGTGACGCCCATGGGCCGGTGGCCGACGACGTGAAGCCGTGCTCAGGACCTTAAAGCTTGAACTGCGCTACCAGGGCATTGAAAGAGACGGCCAGCCGCGACAGTTCCTGGCTGGAGGCACTGGTCTGGTTGGCACCCGCAGCGGTCTGGGTCGAGAGGTCCTGAATGTTCAGCAGATTACGGTCCACCTCACGGGCGACTTGAGCCTGTTCTTCGGACGCCGAAGCGATCACCAGATTGCGTTCGTTGATGGTGACCACTCTGTCTGTAATTTTCTCCAGCGCCACCCCGGCGCTTTGGGCCAGTTCCTGGGTGCTGGTAGCCAGCGACAGGCTTTTGCCCATGGCAATCACAGCCCCATTAGCGCCCGCTTGGACAGTGCTGATCATGCCTTCGATTTCTACGGTCGAGGCTTGGGTGCGGTGGGCGAGCGCGCGCACTTCATCGGCCACCACCGCAAACCCGCGCCCCTGTTCGCCAGCACGGACAGCTTCGATGGCAGCGTTGAGCGCCAGCAGGTTGGTCTGTTCGGCGATGCTGCGGATCACGTCCAACACCTTGCTGACTTCCCGAATGTGCCCAGCCAGCTCGGTCACCGTCTCGGCAGAACTGCATCACGCCCCATTGGGATAGTTGCTTATCGATTAAAGGTGGAAGACGTGTCGATCAGTACCGATAGGTTGCCTGCACTGCAATTCCATGTGCACTATTTTCGTAGTTGGCACTGTATTCCGGTTGAAGACCGGAGTTGTTCGACTGCTTTACCGAGACTTTGGAATCCCAGAGATAACCATAAGCAAAGTCTATCGTCAGATCGGAATTCGGTGAGTAAGCGCCGCCCAAGGTCACGGCCTGGCGATTCCCGACCGGAACGCGCACGCTGCGATCGGCATTTCTAATGGGCGACGGATCATAGGCGTAGCCTGCGCGCAGCAGCCATTGTTGGTTCAATTGCCAGGATGCGCCAACTGCGGCGGCCCAAGTGTCGCGCCAGTTCATTTCTTCGGTCACACGTCCCAGGCCAGCCGTCTGACCCAGCGGGGAAAGACCGCTGTTGACTGCCTCGACCTTCTGGATCCGGCTCCAACGTGTCCAGGTGGCCCCCAGGTATCCCGTCCAGCGACTATTGAAATGATGGGTGATGGACGTATCCACTGATTCGGGCATAGTCAGGTCTATCTTGTTGTCATACTTTCCGTCCAGCGGAATAACGCTCGGGGAGCCGGTAACCTCAGTATGCCCTTCGAGTTCATAGCTCACCTTCGAGTGATAGTTAATCCCCCAACGGGTCGCATCACTCAAGTCAACCAAGAGGCCGACGTTGTAGCCAATCGCCGTGTCATCGCCTTTGATGGTGACCAGTGTGTCCTGACCGTTGTTCAGGGCGCCGGTGGCCAGGTAATTCTGAAGCTTTGCACTGAAATGGTTTATGGTCGGTCCGCCACCAATGGACACGTAATCATTGATTCGCCAGGCAATGGTGGGCTGCAGGGTTATTTCCTTGGTCGTGCTATAGGAACCATGGTAGCGGCCCTGAAAAGAGCCCTCGTAATCATTGATCAGACCACTCGGAGCATAGAGGCCCAGCCCCATCGAAAAACGATCGTCATGCGGCGTCGACATATAGGCGAAGGGCACGGCCGCCAACGGTACCGAGTCCCCTTCATTCGTTCCTGGGACACTGCTCTGCGCATCACTAATGTCGTCGCTCGCCGAGATGATCCCGGCGCCGCCGGAAATCTCACTACGCTTCAACTTGGTCAAGCCTGCAGGATTTCCAAAGATGGTGCTGGCGTCCAGCGCGGATGACGACCTTCCCGCATAAGCAGTTCCCGCACTGCTTGCACTTTGTTCGTTTAGAGCAATGCCATTGGCACCTGCAATAGTAGAGGCGCTGAGTAGTGCCATGGCACTGGTGAACTTAATCCAGGCAGCACACTTTCGCTGAGCAGCGAGACACGGGATCACACGGCTATTCAGTTTCATTTTCCACCTCTTGATTATTGTTTTTGTTGATTGCACGCAGGCAAGGCTTCGCCTTCCTGTGCACTTTTCAGTGCCGGTTGGAGTTGATCGAAGTTGTGTTAAACGCCCTGGCCGAACAGCGCCAGGGCACGACTGCTGGACTTACAGATGTGAATCAGAAACTCAATTAAGCCACTCGACTTGAAAGCTATAGCGCCCCAAGAGCGGAGCCAGGACTTCTTGGCCCGTTCCGGCCCTGATGCAGGCGACATGCCCACGGCGATTGTCCTGCACGACCTCAACAGCAATATCCAAAAGCCCCAGGCGCTCCACTTCCTCCTGGACTACTTTGGCAATCTCCCGCTGTTGCAAAGCGGGCTTGAATATCTTGCCCACGGCAGTCAGTGGCAACGCATCGAGGATTTCAATGCGCTTGGGAACTGCTGCCCGCTCGCTGATATTGAGATGAGCGAATGCCTCAAGTTCTTCGGCGTTGCAGGCTTGTCCGGGACGCAGTTGAACGTAGGCAACTGGCACCTCGCCCGAGTAGGCATTGGGGCTGCCGATTGCAGCGGCCAAGGCGACGGCGGGATGCGCCTGCAGAGCCTCCTCGATTTGTTTGGGATCGATGTTGTGACCGCCGCGGATGATCAACTCCTTCTTGCGTCCGGTCAGCCAGAAGTAACCCTGCGCATCCTGACGACCCAGATCGCCCGTACTCAACCAGCGCTGACCGTCGATATCGATCCAAAGGCCCTGGTTATGACGCTCCTCCAGATAGCCATCAAAGAGGTTCGGACCACTGATCGTGATGAGGCCGATCTCATCCACGTTAGCGTCGCGCAGGTACTCTCCAGAATCATTGAGCACGACCGCGCGCATATTCTGGTAGGCGATCCGTATCCCGATGGAGCCGATACGGCGCTCGCCATGGGGCGGATTGACCGAGGAAACGCAGGCGCCCTCGGTAAGACCGTAACCTTCAAGGATCTTTAGCCCGGTCCGGCGCTCGAACTCCCGAAACAACTCAGCCGGCATGGGTGCGGCGCCACACATTGCATAGCGAAGGCTGGACAGGTCGCGGCCCTCGCATTCATTTTGCAGCAGTGCGGCATAGACCGTTGGCACACCGGAAAAGAAGTTGATACCGAAGTGCTCGACCATCTCCCAGAATCGCGGGATCACCCCCTCGCCACGATACCCATGAGGCGTCCCGAGAATCACATGGTCGCCTTGAGTCCAAGGCATCAGCCCCGTCACCAGTTGTCCATTGACATGAAACAGCGGCAGGCCACAAAAGATAACCTGGCCACCGCTGCGTGGCTGCATATGAGCAGCCATGGCCCATGCATTGAATACTTCCGAGCCATGGCTACGCGCAGCGATCTTGGGGAGCCCGGTGGTGCCGCCCGTACAGATGTAGGAGGAGCACTCATCCTGGCGGATTTGCCGACCACTCTTCAGGTGTGTGTGCGGCTGAGTACTCATCAGCGATTGCCAATCGTGGATCGCGATATCGCGGTGTAAGTCTCGTTCCTTCAGTGCCGCTGCTTTCAGTGCCCCACGCACTGGTTCGGCGACATAGGGCTCCATGCTGACCCAAACGACAGACCTGACCGCGGGTAACTGATCCAGCTGCGAAGCCAGTTTGGGCCACAGATCGCTGCCCGCCGTCGGCGCGAGCGTCACCACCACGGATGCCTTCGCGGCATTCAGCAAGCCAGCCATCTGCTTGGCCTCGAGCAGCGGATTGATCGCCATGACGATGCCCGCCGCCTCCCCGCCCCAAATAGTGAAGTGGGTTTCCGGCAGATTCGGCAGGATGAAGGCAATCACCTCGCCAGGTTTTATACCCAAGTCATGGAAAGCATTCGCCGCGCGGGTGATATCCCCGAAGAGCTGGGAGTAGTTCCACTTGTAGGTGCGCCTGAAATCCGCAGCATCGGCGAAGAAGCTAAGCGCCGGTGCCTGGGGGGAGCACCGGGCCGCCTGTCGCAGCGCTTCATAAGTGCTGCAAGCCAGGCCACGCTCCGACAGGGGGACTTGTTCGAGACTTTCGATGTCACTCAGGGTCTGCACAACCATCAGCCTTCCTCCACGACTCGGTTGCGTTGCACGCCGAGGTCGATCACACCATCGGCGCTGCGAATGCGCGCCTCGACTACGTCACCTGGCTTGAGATATTGCGTCCGACCTTCCTGCGCCTTGAGGAATAGCTTCCATTTGGTGGCTTCTGGCATCAGGGCCGCAATGCGCTGTTTGGCAGGCGAAGGTATCGTTAGCGCACAGCCGGCAGGCGTACCGGTGGCAATCAGGTCTCCAGCGGCGAAATCTTGCAGGGCGGAAAGTTCGGTAAGGGTTTCAGCGGGGCCATAAACCAGGTTGGCCGTGCTGTCGTTCTGTCGCACCTGGTCGTTGACGGTCAGGCGCAGCTGCAGCTCTTTCAGGTAACGAATGTTCGTGGCATCCAGAAGGCAGAGGTACGGGCCGACCGGGCCGAAAGTGCGGAAGCTTTTGCCCTTGTAGAACTGCATCTGGGGAATCTGAATGTCACGAGCCGAGTAGTCATTGACGATGACGACGCCTGCGATGAATTCATGCAGATTGGCGTCGGTGACAGCAACAGCGCCGGTGATCGCGCGTTTCATCACCAGCCCCAGTTCGATCTCGTAGTCAAGGAAGCGCACGGTGCGCGGCTTGATCAGGTCGCTGTCAGCCGCCACCAGGCAACTCGTCGCCTTGGTGAAGATCATGTTGAATTTCTTCGCATCAGGGTCCATGCCCGACTCGATCATGTGCTGACGGTAATTGGCGCCCTGGCAGACGAACTGCTGGTTACGGGTCACCGGCGACAGCAGTTTCACTTCGCCCTCTTCCAACTCCGTACCTTTCAATTGAGCGAGGTCGTCGATACTGTTCTCGCGAATGAAATCACCGGTGGTTTCAAAAACACCGGGGACAACCGTGATACGGCCCTGGCGTAGCACGCCCCAGTGGATACCGTTCTCAAATTCAAAGCGGACTACGTGTACAGCAGACATTGAAGGTACTCCTGGAGCAGTGTTTGTCCCGCGCTCAGTGGCGCGAGAACTGTGGTGTTGTTCTGAAGGGGGGCTGGCAACGCTGTAGACCAACGAGCCGCCGACGATCAAGGCGCCGGCTTTGAGCACATCCCGACGGCCATACCTGGTTGCATTGCCCGACATGACGGCTCTACCCGAACATCCGCATGAGTGTTATCAACTTGCGAATGCTCAAGTCCGGACTGCGTCGCAGGTTGCGGAACAGGGCACGCAGATTGGCCAAGCTCATCTTCGGTTTTGTAAAACGCTTGGGCATGCGCTGCCCCCACTGCGCCATTGCCTCGGGGCTCACGGGATGAATGCCCATAGGCCGTGTGGCCGTGAAAATATCCCCGTCGCAGTAATGCTCGTGCTTATCGCCCCAAGGGTCTTGCCAGTAATCGAAGATCTGACTGCCCAGAATGTGTCGGCCGATGCCCCATGAGTGCACCCAACCGCGCTCGCGCAGGACGCGTTGCCCCATGCCCACAGCGTCTGCATCGACGACCTCGTAGGCGCTATGGCTATAGGTCGCCATGAACCCTTGCGCTATCGCGAGCGTATGGTGATCCGCGGGAATGTCACCGAGATCAAGGCGCATGAAGGTGACGATAGGTGTGCCATCAGGGAGTACCTGCACATCGCTTGGAATCAACCCCAAATGCTTCGTATACCAGGCACAGGTCGCCTGGTAATCAGCCACTTCGATGACGATGTGGCCCAATTTGAGTACTTCAGACGGAGCAATCGGCGGACGCTGCGTGGCGTTGATTCGCTGTTGCTCCTGCGCCAGATTCCAGGGAAGAGGAGCTCTGTGTCCCAGCGTTATACCTGCAGTCTGGTCGCAAACAGCCTCCACAATGAAACCGGAAGGATCGGTCAGCCTGACGTAATACCCGCCACCAGGATGTTCCGATTTCTCGACCAGTGACGCGCCCGGAATTCGCGTCAGTTTTTCCAGATCCTTGAGCGACTGGACTGCCAGTCCGAACCCCACAAAACGTGCCTGTTCTGCACGATGGACGCGGTAACAGTATGAAGCAGGGTCGGCGGCGCGCAGGTAAAGCGTATCGGCGTCCTGCTGACTGACCGTCAGGCCAAAGTCAGTCAGGAACCGCCCCGCCTCGTTCAAGTCTGGCCGTTGAAAGATCAGGTGAGTCAGATCCTGAGCCTTCACCGTCGGCTGCGGATGCCGGGCAGGTTGTGGTGTCGCTAACCGGGGCATTTCATTTTTGTGCGTCATTGTTGTTGTTTTCCGGGTTTTTAAGGTAAAGCCGTCCCCGCACCCCTGAAAATCCAGGGATGTCTGGTTGAGTCGGTCAACTAACTCAGTCGAGAGAAGGAAGTACCGGCAACTCTGTGGTCGCCAGCGCACGCGCCTCCTCTGGTGACACACCCAATGCCCGCAGCACCAGCTCGGCGGTGTCAGAGCCCGATTCGCGCCACGTTCTGTGCCCTTCCAGCACCAGGAAAATCGAGCCCAGGACGCTGCTCGATATCAGCGTCAGTACAGAGAGCAATTGCTCCTTTTCAAACGTGTACCGCCCACTGGACAGTCCGCTCAGAAGATCCGTCGTCGCTTGGCTGCTGAACATTTCGCGCAACGAAGCATTGCTCATGGCGAATTTATGTATGAACGCCCCCCACTGGGAGTCCTCGTGCGCTCGACGAATGAACAATCGAATGCCATTGGCAAGGCGCTGAGCCGGATCAGAGAGGGAATTGAAGCTCTTGTTGACGCGCTCATGCATCTCCTTCGCGAGATGGCTGGCGACCGCTTCGAACAGGCTCTCCATGCTGTCGATGTTGCTATAGACCGTTCCGCGCGCCACGCCTGCCTCTTGTGCGAGGTCGAGAATGTTCACTTGTGAGGTGCCTCTTTCAGCGAACAGGCGAAAGGCGGCTTGATGAATGCGGCGCTGTGTTGGATTTAGGGATTCCACGGTTCTCTCTCCAGGATTACCTTATGGCCCGATTGAACACTTGTGTTCAGTTGCCGTCAACAACGTTTTTTGAATTAAATACGTTTTTCTCAATGAGATCCTTTCTATGGCGTAAAAATCCGGGTGGATAGAGGGAATATGGCAGGATCGTTGAAGGGTTCTACACATTGACACAACTGAACACGCGTGTTCAGCTATGTCGTGTTTCTGGCTCGCCGTCCCGGCAGGCCATCAAGCCGGCCCATCGATGCAAACCAGGACCTCAACAACCTGAGCAAGCACTGTGCAGACGGTGCTCAAACGGTATGACCCTTAGCGATGGCTGGCCGAATTTTCATCAGCTGAAGGACAGAACATGACCGGCTCAAAGCTCTTCAAACCGCTTCGTTTGCCTAACGGCACGGTGATTCCAAACCGAATCGCCAAGGCTGCCATGGAGGAAAATCTTGCCAATGAGGATCACGCTCCAGGGGAAGCGCTGGTTAAGCTTTATCGGCGTTGGGCGGACGGTGGAGCCGGCCTGATCATCACTGGCAACGTCATGGTTGATCGCCACGCCTTGACCGGACCGGCTGGTGTGGTGCTTGAGGACGATCGGAACCTGGGCGAATTCAGGCTATGGGCCGATGCTTGCCGCAGTCGCGGAGCCCAGGCCTGGATGCAAATCAATCATCCCGGACGGCAGCTATTGGCTTCCATGGGGCAATCGGCACGGGGCCCCTCCGCGGTGGCTGTCGACATTCCCGGACTATCCAAGGCTTTTGTACCGCCCAGAGCCTTGAATGAGCAGGAGATCGAAGAGCTGATTGAGCGCTATACCCAGGCTGCAGTGCTGGCTGAGCGTGCCGGATTCACTGGCGTGGAGATTCATGTAGCACATGGTTACCTGTTCAGCCAATTCCTTTCGCCCTTGACCAACCGGCGTAGCGACCGCTGGGGTGGCAGCCTGGAAAATCGTGCGCACATTCTCCTGCGAACCATCGACGCAATACGCCTGCGAGTGGCACCGATTTTTTGCGTCGCTGTGAAGCTCAATTCCGCGGACTTTCAGCGCGGTGGCTTCGATGCCGAGGATGCGGCTCGCGTGGTGGAAATGCTCAACGCCAAGGCGGTCGACCTGGTCGAATTGTCCGGTGGCAGTTATGAAAGCCCGGCGATGCAGGGGCAAACCCGCGATGGCAGCCGCCTGGCTCGAGAAGCGTATTTTCTCGAGTGCGCGGAAAGAATAGGAGAAATAGCGCGCATGCCGCTGATGGTCACCGGCGGCGTGCGCAGAAAGGAGGTCGCGGAGCGAGTGGTGAGCGGCTCGGTGTCGATGGTGGGGCTTGCGACTGCGTTGGCAATCGAGCCGGCCCTGCCAAGCCAGTGGATGGCAGGTCAGGATACCGAAGTGGAGCCCATCGTCGTCCGCTGGAAGAATAAGGCGCTGGCATCGCTTGCAGTGGCCTCGGTGATCAAGAAGCAACTCGGCGTGTTGAGCCAAGGCAAACAGACAAAACCCAGGACGTCGCCACTCATGGCATTGATCGGCAATCAGCTGAAATCTCGTCGCCAGGCGAAGAACTATCGGCAATGGGTTGGCCGGGCTTAGCCTAATGCCAGTCAGTTAAGCGCAATCCATGTGGGAGCGGGCTTGCTCGCGAAGACGGCGGCATAGTCAACATTGATGTCGCCTGACACACCGCTTTCGCGAGCAAGCCCGCTCCCACAGGTATCGCACCTTAACTGACTGGCATTAGGGCTTAGCCGGCCAAGAATGACATCAGGACTAGGGTAGCGGCTTACCGGCGATTTTCTTGGCTCTGGCAGGTGTTACGCCCAGAGCCTTGAGAATCATCTCGGCGACCCGCTGGTCGTGCTCCGCCACCGTACGCCCCTCGACAACCGAGCGCATGGCGCCGGTTGTGCACGATACGACCATGTCCAGGGCGATCCCTTCGTCCTCGTAAGCGAAAGTGCCCGCGCTCAAACCTTCACGCAGATCGCCCAGCACATGAGCAGCCAGGCGCGAGCGCATGGCCTGATCGGAATGAATGATGCGCAGCAGTGCGTTGGCCCACTGATGATCGTAGGCGGCCCGGCATACGAACATGCGCACACCAATCGAAAGCCGCTGTGCACCGCAGTGCACGTCCGAGCTCAGGGCGGAAATGGCATCGGAGAACTCGCTCGCCATGGCGATGCCAACCGCCTCGAGTACTTCGTCGCGCGTTCGAAAATAGTTGTAGATGGTGCCATTGGATACCGCGGCCTCCGAGGCGACATCGAGCAGTGCAATCTCCCCCACCTCCTTACGTGCGACAAGCCGCAATGCCGCATCCACCAGGCCGCGACGGGTGCGTTCACGCTTCTTGTGGCCCCGAGTAAGAGGCTCTTGCTCAGTTGCTTCTGAAGGAAAAGGGGGGGAAGGCATCTTCACGCTCTTAATCGAGGAGGCTCGTTGATGGTAATGGAAACGCTGTCGGCAGTGGAATCGGCGCTACCCATCAGCATCAGGCAGTCTCGAACCAGACTGCCTGCATCGAAGCCGGGAGCGTGGTGCATGATGATACGGTCGGGGCGGATCGCGACGAGCGTGCCTTTGGCAGCCAGCGGCAGGATGTCATGGTTCAGGTCTTCGATGAAGTCGCAAGCGCTGTCGCAGCGCTGACCGCAAGGTCCGATCTGCAAGAAGTGACCTCCCATCTTTATCCAGGAAAAGACCTCAGCAGCGCTCAGCAGTGACAACGGGTCAACACCGAATCCGACCAGGGTCAGGTTGTGTCCAAGAGCATCGTCGCTCAGCAGGATCTCCTGTTGCCTGTTGCGAATCCAGGCCTGGGGAAACAGACTGCCACGAACCAGCTTGTCGCCACGACGATGCTGCACGAACAGACCGTCTTTGAAGATGTTCTTCGGCTTGATGTCCAGTTGCTCGAAGTACCTTCTTGTAGCGGGAGTCAACGCCAGCGTGCGCATCAGGCCGTGGACGAAGAAAGCTGCGATCTTGTTTCTGGGCATCACCAGACGGCCCATGAGTTTTGCCAGATTGATCATCGCCTGGGCATGGGGGCGGCGCTCTACGTCATAGCTATCGAGTACTGAAGGCGCGGCCTGGCCGTGAAGGACCCAAGCCAGTTTCCAGGCAAGGTTGGCACCATCTCGAAGTCCCGCTACGAGACCTTGCCCGACAAAGGGCGGGGTGATGTGGGCTGCATCCCCGACAAGAAAAGTTCGTCCCTTGCTGAATCTGTTGCAGCAACGCGCGTGGAATCGATAAATCGCCTTGCGCTCGATTTCCAGTTCCTGCGGATTGACCCATGGCGCGATCAGCCGGGCGATGCTTTCCGGGCTTTCCAGCTCTTCCCGGGATTCCCCCGGGTGGAGCATGAACTCCCAACGTTCCCTTCCGCCGGGCGCAGGCATGTGCGGTGTTGGGCGGCGTGGATCACAGAGAAACTCAACGTGATCAATGGCTGACTTATGCCGGTTTTTGGCATCGACAATCAGCCAATCCTCTGCATAGGTTTGTCCTTCGAATTCCTGGCCAATCAAGGCCCTGACCCTGGAGCTTGCACCATCCGCACCGACCAGATATCGGGCGCGAATGAAATGCAGATGGCCATCCTGGTCCCGCACGGAGGCGACGACACAATCCGATTCCTCGACCAGATTCTCGAGCTCGAACCCACCCAGGCTGGCCACTGACTTCAGCCCAGAGACCTGTTTACGCATCGCGTGTTCGAGGTCGGGTTGATAGAACGTCACCAGTTTGGGGTGGCCGTCGATGCACCCGGCGGTATTGGCCCGACTGAATTGCCCGAGGACCGGAGAGTGCATCTTCACTTCAGGGATAACGATCTTCTCGAAAGCGTCTTCCGACAATCCGGCGAGTTGCAGGATGCGAAGCGCCTCGTTGTCCAGAGCGATAGCACGGGGCATTAGCAGGACCTCATGGGTCTTGTCCAATACCAGTGTCTTTACCCCATAGCGGCCGAGCAGCGCCGCGATTGTCGCCCCTACCGGACCGTTACCGACGACCAACACATCGACGGCGGTGGGAGGCAGTTCGGTACCTTTCTTGTTGTTGTTCATCTCGAGCCCTTGTTGTGATTGAAGTCGTGAGACGTGGAGATCTCATCGTCAGGCAAGGTGAAGGTATGTAAAATTGAGACATATTTCAATATTGATATTTTCGTCATTACAATTTTTTGATCATTACCGCACCGGGATGAGGTCCGATCTGCGCAAGGTGCTGGGCGACGACCCCAGGCAGCCCCGCTTCATCGAGACTGTGTCGCGGCGCGGCTATCGCTTCATCGCCGCGCCCTCCCCTGCACCTTCGATGCCACCGGCAACCGCAACGGTGCCGGCCGATGCGTATCCGTCGCCGCCATTCATTGGTCGTGATGAACGGCGCAACCCTGTCGCAGCTGCGTGAGCGCGAGGACCTGATCGACATCGTGGCCCGTGCCGTACCTGAGGAGCGCTTGAGCCTCGATACACTCAAAGACATCAACATTTACACGCGCCAGGGCACGGTGGTGCCACTGTCGCAAGTCGCACAGGTGCGCTCTGAGCTGGAACAGCCGGTGTTGTGGCGCCGCAACCGCGATATGGCGATCACGGTGCGGGCCGACGTGAAGGATGGCGAGCAAGGTGTATCGGTGACGCAGGAGATCCAGCCGTTGCTCAAGGATATCGAAGCGAAACTGCCGTCGGGCTACCGCATCGACGTGGGCGGCGCGGTGGAGGAAAGTGACAAAGCCAACAAGGCACTGCTGGCGGTGGCTCCGCTGATGCTGATCAGCATCCTGCTGTTGCTTATGCTGCAACTGCAGAGCTTCTCTCGCATGTGGATGGTGGTGCTGACCGCACCGCTGGGCCTGATCGGTGTGGTGCCGGCGCTGCTGGTGTTCCAGTCGCCGCTGGGCTTCGTCGCGATCCTGGGCATCATCGCACTGGGTGGCATGATCATGCGCAACTCGGTGATCCTGATCGATCAGGTACAAACCGAGATCGCCGAAGGACGCGACCCGTGGAATGCGGTGCTGGATGCCGCCATTCACCGGGCCCGTCCCGTGATGCTGACGGCGCTGGCCACCGTGCTTGCAATGATCCCGTTAACGCGCAGTGTGTTCTGGGGGCCGATGGCAATTGCGATCATGGGCGGCCTTACCGTGGCGACGCTACTGACGATCTTCTTCGTCCCGGCGTTGTACGCCGCATGGTTCAAGGTGGGTCGCCAGACGGCAGTCGACACTCAACAGGTGATGAGGGACGCCGCGCTCGCTTCTGAGTGAGGCGTGCCGTGATGCCCCGACCTCACCGCTATTAGAAAGGCTTGCTCTGCGCCGATTCTGAAAACGATCGAGGTCAGCCGCGAGGTTCTGCGAACGTTACTCTCTTTCGCTCCCTCGCGGCTTACAGGAAAGGGGCTACTGACGACAGACCGCTTCCGGCCAAAGGCAGGCATCCAGTTACAGCCCCTCCACGGCAGCAGCTAGCTCTTGCATTGGGTGTCGAGGCAGCTTTCCACACTTGCTACCTAAGCCTGGGTCAGGTTGGAGATCTTGACGTCCGGATCGACGTCAGCCTCGTAGTCCACCCCTTCGATCCCGAAACCGAAGAGACGCAGGAACTCCGCCTTGTAACCGACAAAATCAGTAAGTTCATAAAGGTTGTCATTGCTGACCTGATCCCAGAGTTGCTTGACCCGGTCCTGGACTTCGGGAGCCAGCTCCTTGTAGTCCGCGCGCAGGCGACCCTCTTGATCCATAACTGGAGAATGGCCGTACAAGCTGTCTTTGTAGAGCGCGTAGACCTGCTCGATGCATCCCTCGTGTGTGCCCTGCTCCTTCATGACTTTGAACAACAATGACAGATACAGCGGCATGATCGGGATAGCTGAACTTGCCTGGGTAACCACCGCTTTCAATACCGAGACCCGCGCGTCGCCCCCCAGAACAGCCAACCGTTCACGGATACCAAGGACTTTCTGATCCAGGTCCTTCTTGGCCGCACCAATGGAGCCATTCCAATAGATGTCATGAGTCAGCTTTTCGCCCAGGTAAGTGAACGCGGTCGTTTTCGCCCCATCAGCCAAAACACCCGCTTCGTGCAGGGCATCGATCCACATCTGCCAGTCTTCGCCGCCCATCACGGCCACCGTGCCATCGATTTCGCTTTGGGTCGCGGGTTGTAGCGTGGTGTCCTTGACCACTTCCTTATCCGTATCCAGGCCCCGCAAGGTCACGGCCTTGTCGAGCGGCTTGAGAGTAGAACTGAATATTTCACCCGTCTTGGGGTGTGTCCGGCGCGGTGCGGCAAGACTGTAAACAACCAGGTCGACCTTCCCGAAGTCGCGCTTGATAACGTCGATAGTCTTCTGTTTGATCTCGTCGGAAAAAGCATCGCCGTTGATGCTCTTGGCGTAGAGGCCGTCGGACTCGGCAAACGTGTGAAAGGCCGCTGTGTTGTACCAGCCGGCGGTGCCGAGCTTGCCCTCATCGCCTTCACGTTCGAAAAACACACCGAGAGTGCTGGCGCCACAACCAAAAGCTGCCGTTATCCGCGCAGCAAGTCCGTATCCGGTCGATGCACCAATCACCAGCACGTTCTTTGGCCCCCCGGAGATCAATCCTTCTGCGGTAACGTAGTCGATCTGATTCTTGACGTTGGCTTCGCAGCCAGTGGGGTGAGTAGTCACACAGACAAAGCCGCGAACGCGCGGTTTGATGATCATAAAAGATCTCCCTCTTCCAAAATGTAGAGAGCCAACACTGGCTATAAAAGTCATAGACGCCTGGAAAGCTGAAGCGTCACGGTGAATGATCTGCTGCGGTTGGTGCCCCTACCGCCGGCTGCGTCCGCACACACCGTCGTATCGTGGCAGGACGTCGTCTTCGGCAGTTACAGACTCAGTGTTGAATGTCCGAGTTGGGTCGCTTGCTGCCCGTCGTGGCAGGCAGCTATCAGCCAGGAGCGGACATTTCCAAATCCATTGGTGATACTTTCCGGTAAAAGGCTTCCCCTCATGATGCGCCGTTTAATCTTCCTTGAAGCGCTTACTGGATAGGTCCGTACAGACTTTCACAGTCCCCGGCCTTCCTGTTACCGGAGTTACAAACCCGACTCCCCTTACGCCGCCTGCCGCCGCATGGTCAGAATGGCAGCACCGAAACCGATGAATGTCGACCCCACCACCCGACTGACCCAACGGGACAGCGCAGGCCGGGTCAGCACACCCTTGGCCCGCGAGGCGAGCGCGGCATAGAGGCTCAGGGATGACACCGACAATGCCATGAAGATCGAGGTGAGGATCAGAAATTGCGGCAGCAATGCCGTGCTCTGATCGATGAACTGCGGGAACAGCGCGGTGAAGAACATCGTCGCCTTGGGGTTGGTCACCGCCGTCAGGAAGGCCGATTTGTACAGTTTGGAACGAGTCGGCCGGCTTTTCTTCAAGTCGTCCTGAATCCCGTCCGGGAGCATCGGGCCCTTTTTGAACAATTGTCTGATGCCCAGATAGAACAAATAACCGGCACCGATGAACTTCACCGCGTTGAACAGCCATTCGGAACTGGCAAGCAGCGCCCCCAGCCCCAGCATGGCAGCGGACGACAGGCAGAACAGGCCACTGGCGTTGCCGAGCGATGACCACATGGCGCTGCGCTGCCCATGGGCCAGGCTATTGTTGATCGCCATCAAGGTCGCAGGCCCTGGGCTGGCGATGGCAATCGCGGCGACCAGGGTAAAAGTCAGAATCGAGTGAGAATCCATTTTCAAAGCTCGTGGTGGTGAGGGCTGGCATATTACAGGAACGAGCGGGACAACGAGTTAAGTGGATCGGGCGTTGGGAAAAAGTGTCCACCCGATGCACGTCGACGGCAATTCACTTCCTAGGTTTAATCCAACTCGTTGATGCAAACCACTTTAGGCTGCGTCATGTCCTCATACGCAAATCGAACACCTTCGCGCCCCAGACTTCCGTACTTGAAACCTCCGAAAGGCATGGCATCGAAACGATAATCGGAAGAATCATTGATCATCACGCCACCCGCCTCAATCTGACGCGCGAGTTTTAAAGCCTTGGCGATATCACGTGTGAATAGACCTGCATGCAAGCTGTACTCTGTTGCGTTAGCCAGAGCAACAGCATCATCCAGATGGTCAAAAGGCTCCAGGATAACCACCGGCGCGAAGACCTCCTGCTGCCAAATCGTACTACTATGCCTTACGTGCTCAAGCACGGTCGGCGCATAACTTCCCCCTTGGCGATGGTGCCCACACAGAAGAACGGCACCCTCGGCCAGCGCATCATTTACCAATTGTTCGGTACGACGCGCCGCCTGTTCCGTGATCATCGGGCCTACATCTGTTGCTCGCTGGTCAGGATCGCCCACCACCAATGCACGCGTTTGGCTTACAAAACGCTCACGGAAGTCCTCATAAATTGAACGATGAACAAGGATGCGCTGTGTGCCGATGCAATTCTGCCCTGCGGCCCAAAAGGCACCAGACACGCAGGACTCCACGGTCGATTCAATATCACAATCTTCAAGCACAAGAACCGGGGCATTTCCTCCCAGATCCATTGCCAACTTTTTCAAACCAGCACTACGAGCAATGGCCTCTCCCGTGGCAAAGCCACCCGTAAAGGAAATCATCCGAACTTCGCGAACCTCTACCAATGCTTTACCCAAGTCGACGCCACCTGTAGCCGGAGTAATCACAGAGGGTGGAAGACCCGCTTTCACCAGGCACTCAACGAGCTTGAGAGCAGACAACGGCGCGAGTTCCGAGGGTTTCAAAATCACGGCATTGCCACCGGCGATTGCAGGGCCGAGTTTATGGGCGACCAGATTCAGCGGATCGTTGTAGGGAGTGATCGCGACGATAAGCCCCAACGGTTCCCGCGTGAACCAACCTTGACGCGATTCCGATCCTTCATAAGCCCCAAATGGAATCACTTCCCCGGCGTTACGACGCGCCTCTTCCGCCGATAGCTTCAACGTGTTCACGCAACGCTTCACTTCCTTCTCTGCTTGTCGCAGCGTTTTTCCCGCCTCTGCAACGATCAGCTTGGCAAATGCATCAGACTCAAGCTCCACACACCGGGCGGCGTTCTCAAGAATGCGCGCACGCAAGTGACGAGGCATTGCCGCACTCTCGCGCACGCCGATTCGCGCGCGTTCCAGCAAGCCAGGAACTGCGGCAGCATCGAGGCAAGGGACGCTCCCTACCAAGTGACCATCGAATGGACTGAACACATCAATCTGTTTGGCTTCAACAAGCTGGATACTGGCTCTGCTGGATACGCTCATGACTATCTCCTGTTATTTGCCGTGGGCGGTGTGGATGGCGACGATGTCCGACAGCAATGCGAAGGCCGTCTCGATACGCCCTGCCCCTGGCCCGGACACCGTGACAGCGCCTAGCAGTTCGGTATTGAATGACACTGCATTCGTGGCGCCGACAATACCTGCCAGAGGATGCGAGTTCGGCAGCAGCCGGGCCTCCACTCTCGCTCGAACCGAGCCATCTGCCTCACGATCGGCTGAGCCAATCAGTTTCCAGCTCGCCCCATTGGCACTTGCCTGGGCAATATCTTGCGCGCTGATATTGCTGATACCCGAACACACCACATCGCTGACATTCAAATGTGCATTGAGCAGTTCGTTGGCCAGGATGACCACCTTGAGACGCACGTCAAACCCTTCCACATCGGCGGTTGGATCTGCCTCGGCGTAGCCGAGCTGTTGCGCTTGTACGACGGCATCGTTGAACGTCAGGCCGTCTTTCATTTGGGTGAGCACGTAGTTGGAAGTACCATTCAGGATGCCTTCGAAACCTTGTACGTTGGCACCCGCCAAGGCCTGCCTGGCCAGACGAATCACCGGAGTGCCACTCATCACCGCTCCCTCGTATTCGAAAGTCACCTGGTTGCGATGGGCCAACACCTTGAGCTCGGCACCGTGCAGCGCAATGGGCCCCTTATTGGTGGTCACTACATGAATGCCACTTTCCAATGCCCAGCGGCAAAAGGTAGTTGCGGGCTCGCCATCCACCGGATTGGTGAAAGTGGCCTCAGCGATGATGTCTGCACCGGAATGCTTGATCACGGTTTCGTTGAAGGCCTCAGCATTGCCACCGGGCAGTTGAGCGAACACGCCTTTCTCAACGGGCAGCGCGACCAACTGCTTTGCATCCAGACCGTCTTTAGCAACGATGGAGCCGAGGAACAGATCGGTGACACCGACAATTTTGATAGTGAAGCCCAGGGACTCTTTCCACTCGGCATTACGATCGGCGACCAACTGGGCGAAGCCACGGTTCACGCCACCAAACCCTACCAAGGCGATTTTGTACTCAGTCATAAAAGCTGTTCCTTTATTGATGTTGTTCGATAGGAACATGCTAAGAGTCGGGCTTTGGCAGTTGAATATGGCAGTCTGCTGTATTAGTTGGGCATTTTGCCCAAGCACGATTTTTAAAACACTGCTGAAAGGACGAACGATGTCACGGTGTTTTCCACCCCCGGCATGGCCGCGATTTCCTTCCACACGAGATGGACACGTTCAGGTGTGGCTGCATTCACGCGCAGCATTAAATCGAACTCACCACTGAGTACTTCACACTGCACGACTTCGGGAATGGAGCGCAGCGCAGCCAGTACTTCTTCGCCACGCATGCGGTCGTAGCGGTAGACAAAGATCACCGCGCTGATAAGCGACGTAGGCCGCCGCGACTCACCGAGAAGTACCGTATAGCCCTGAATCGCACCGTCGCGCTCAAGACGTTCGATGCGCTGGCGCACAGCATTGCGCGACAAGTTGATCTTGGCGCCCAGTTCGATATGGGCTATTCGCGCATTGGCGGTGAGCTCGGCCAGTATGCGTTCGTCCAGCGGATCCAGAATGCGCTTCATGCAAGCCTCTGCTGCGCAAGACGAAGAACCTGACACAGACCGCCCAGATCGTCCCTGGCCAGGTACGGTGGTTGCGCGCGCACCTCGACAGTGCCCGGAACGCTTGCTTGCCAGACGCCCAGCTCGGCCAACAGCGCCGCTGACTTGGCCGGCGCAATTTGCCCGAAAGTGACCATCGGTGCGCCCAGGCTGCGTCGATGAAGCCTGCCGGCCAGTACTCCGACAGCGGTGTGGGGATCGATGGCCGAGCCTGTTTCCCGGAACAGCTCGACTACCTCATCGCGCACCTGAGATTCATCTACGGCATAGGAATCGAAGAGTACTCGAGCACGCAGCCATTGTTGGTTGCCGATGCTCATTTCCCCGTAACTTTCAAAATGCTCCATCAGTCCTTTTGTTGAGCAGCCATCGTGCTCGTAAATCTCCCAGATAAACCGCTCCAGGTTGGAAAACAATGAGAAGTCCATCGCCGGCGACACTGTTCGATCAGTCATCCGGGTGGAGTAGCGATTGCAATGAAAAAACTGGTGCAGGGCATCATTGCTGTTGGTGGAAATGATCACTTGGTTGATAGGTAACCCCATTTTCTGCGCAATGTAACCGGCGTAGATCTCGGCCGAGCTGGCAGCTGGAACGCTGAAGCCAACGGGACGCGAGCCACCGCCCAGTTGCAAGGCCGCATGGAAGTAAAAAACAATCTGGGCCAGAACGCCGATCCAATTGGTCGAGTTGAAACAGACCGGCATCACTCCGTCCAACGGCCACTCACGCAAGAGTCGGGAGACCAGTGTCTGGCAATCATCGAAATTTCCATCAACCGCAAACAGCTGAACGCGCTGCGGGTCGGCTGCCTGCAAGGCACTGAGTTGCTCAGGCGCAAGCCCGTCGCGCGGATACAGTATCGCCAGGCGAGCGGCCGGGCAGTCAGCAAAGGCTTCAAGCGCCGCGAGGCCCGTATCACCGTTAGTTGCACCGACCACCCATGCTTGTTTCCCGACCTCCGTCAGAAAATGCTTGACCAGGCGCGCCTGCAATTGCGCGGCGAAATCTTTGGAAGAACGGGTCGGGCCATGAAACAGCTGGAGTATCCACTCGTTATGCCCGATCTGCTCAAGCGGCGTAATAGCGCGATGCTTGAATTGTTGATAGCTATCACTGAGCAAGTCACGCAGGGTGCTTTCGTCCATGGACGAGCCAACAAAGGGCGAAATTATCCGCCATACCAACTCATCAAACGGCAGCCATGACCAACTGGTAATTTGTTTCTCAGTGAATACCGGCAAACGGGTCGGGACATACAGACCTCCATTTTCGGCGAGCCCCGACAAAACCACACTGCGAAAATCCGCCCGCGTGTCACCGCCGCGTGTGCTTACATAATCCATGACCACTCCCAATCGGTATTACAGAAGGCGATGGGCTTGAGCCACCAGCCAGGTAGAAAAATTTGCGGCATCTGGCGATAGCGCTTCAGTCTGTTCGTGTACCAGATAAAAAGACTCGCTGGCCTCGATTCGGATACTGAATGGCGCAACCAATTGCCCACTCTTGAGCAAATCCTCGACCACGGAAGATCGTGCCAGCGCAACGCCCTGCCCCAGTTCGGCCATGCGGATCGTGGAGATCAGCGTGTCAAACTGAAGGCCACGGGAATAGTCGACGTCGTCTGCTCCAACTCGCTTCAACCAGTAACCCCAACCTTCTTCGTAACCCAACACGTGAAGTAGAGAATGGTTCATCAAGTCGCGAGGCTCATGTATGGGTGAGCTGGCCATGAGCGTTGGGGAGCAAACCGGCTGAAGGATGTCCCAAGTCAATCGCTGAGCGTGCAAGCCCGACCACTCACCGCATCCCCAGCGAATCTCCAGGTCGTCCTCGCCGTCTGGTTCTTTCACCCAAATATTGCTGATATACCGAATATCGATCTGCGGATACTCCCGACAAAAATCTGCGAGCCGGGGGGCCAACCAATAGTGAAGAAAGGAAAGGCTGCCACGCACCTTCAAATGTCTTCGATTGCGCTGGCCGAAAATCTCGTTTGTGCCGACTGCAAGTCGACTGATCGCGTCTTGTACGACAGGCAGGTATGACTGCCCTTCCTCGGTCAAGCCAAGCCCTCGAGGTAAGCGCTTGAACAGCGCCACACCGAGGTGGCTTTCTAATTGACGGATCTGCTGACTCACAGCCCCTTGAGTCAAATGGAGTTCTTCCGCCGCATGGGTAAAGTTCAAATAACGCGCCGATACTTCGAATGCCCTCAACCAGTTCAAGGGTGGTAGTGACTTTTGACTCATCGGCGCAACCTCATCAGGACTTTATCTATGCTTAATCATTGCCTGAGAAATTCACGCGGTGCTAGAGGAATGAACAGCTGCGGCTAAAGCCAACCGCTCTGCTCTCTTGTTTCGAGTGATCCAGTAAACGAAATAACACCACGCGATAAAGGGGAGGCCGAAGTAAAGCGCCACTCGCTGCTCAGGATCAAAAGCGATACCCACACAGGCCAGCAGACAACACAACAGTGCACCGATAGGCACCCATGGATAGCCACGCACACGGAAATGCAGGTCTTCAACTCGTCCGCCATTAGCGACGTATTGGCGACGGAACGCGATCTGGCTTGCAGCAATGCTCATCCACACGACTACGACCGCTAGACCGGAAATGGACACCAAGGCTAAATAAACCGTATCAGGGGCAAGCACACTGCTGAGCAGAGAAGCCACTGCACCCGCCATACTGAGAACGATGGCGTTCACCGGTGTGCCCCGACTGGAGAGCTTGGCGTAGCGCTTAGGCATATGTCCTTGATCGCTCAGTGTCCACAACATGCGCGACGCTGCATACAGGCCCGAATTAGCGGCGGAAATCAGCGCCGTGAGAATGACGAAGTTCATAATGTCGGCAGAGTATGGGATGCCAATCAACTCAAAAACCATGACGAACGG
Organism: Pseudomonas sp. QTF5; assembly: GCF_000512695.2. Classification (GTDB taxonomy): domain Bacteria; phylum Pseudomonadota; class Gammaproteobacteria; order Pseudomonadales; family Pseudomonadaceae; genus Aquipseudomonas. Next base: position 148,318 of record NZ_AZRW02000002.1, read on the forward strand.
ACTTTCTACGAGCCCCGCTTGCTCTCGTGGCAGTAACGTCGCAAGGACGAAAATTGTCCCCACGAAGAACAGCGCCAAACGTACCACTGTCGTGCGAATTGCCTTGGGAACGCTAGTTTGTGGATCTTGCGCTTCACCTGCGGCAATCCCGATGAGCTCGGTTCCGGAAAATGCGAAGGAAACAGCCAGGAGGGTCATTGCAATGGGTAAGAACCCGGTGGGAAAAAGCCCTTCACGGGTGAAGTTGGAAAGTCCGGCACCCTGCAAATTCTGTACTTGAAAAAGACCGAAAATTGCCGCTCCGCCGATCACAATGAACGTGATAACGGTCAGAACCTTAATCAGCGAAAGCCAAAATTCAGTCTCCGCAAACAACCGAACAGAGACAACATTGCTTAAGAAGACTGCAATGGCAAACAACGCACTCCAAATCCAGACCGGCGTATCAGGAAACCACCGAACCATCAGTATGCCCGCAGCTGTAAATTCTGAACCGATGGCGACTGCCCAAGTGAGCCAATAAAGCCAAGCCACTGTATAGCCTGTGCCTGGGCCAAGGTATCGCGTTGCGTAGCTACTGAAAGATCCGGTTTCTGGCATCTGTACAGCCAACTCACCGAGACAGACCATGACTAAATACACCATCACTGCACCGATGATGTAAGCGATCACTGCACCGAGGGGCCCTGCCTGATTAACCGTGTAACCGGAGGTAAGGAATAACCCCGTACCGATCACACCGCCCAGTGCCAACATAACGATGTGGCGAGTTTGCATTTCCTTTTTGAAACGCGAATTTGGGTCGGACTGGTTACTTTCTATCTGTGTGGTCATAGTTGTTTTCTCATGAAATGTTCGGACAAGCACCTTGTAACTGGCTTTTGGGCAGTACAATTTTTTTGTCGCTGGATTTTATTATTTTCATTCTTCATGAAGGGCTTAAGATGAGTGTTTAAAGTCCTGCCTGTGTTTAGGCTCCTACCTCAATGAAACGTTGGGCACTGTCAGCGTGAAAGCTTGCATCACCTTGTTTAGTTCGCACTAAAGCGAAGGCTTGTTTTAGATCAGCCAATAAATCTGCTGATTCCTCAATACCTACGGATACTCGAACCAAACCTTCGGAAATACCAAGTGCCTGACGTTCTTCCAAGGTATTTTCCACATGACTGGTCGTCCGAGCCGGCCCATAGATGGTCTCGACTGCTCCCAAATTACCCGCCCGATGCGCATATCTGAGCAGAGGTAGCAAACGGGTCACTGTGTCCATGCCTCCTTTCAGTACGAAGCTGACGATGGCTCCGAATCCGTTCATTTGCGAACGAGCGATGTCATGGCCAGGATGTTGAGGCAATCCCGGATAGTTCACAGACTCGACGAGGGGCTCGGTACAGAGGTACTCGGCCAAAAGTTGCGCGCTCGCCTGTTGCTGGCGAAGACGCAGAGCCAGAGTCTTGATGCCTCGGATGATTAGATACGCCGAAAAAGGATCCAGCGAGGCCCCATTTATTTCGCGGTAATGGCGAACTTGAGACATCAAACACTCGGCTCCGCAAACCACACCGCCGAGTACATCACCATGACCGGACAGGAATTTGGTCGCGCTGTGCACAACCACATCAACGCCTAAAGCGAGCGGATTCTGATTCAGAGGCGTCGCGAATGTATTGTCCGCAACAACCAAAGCGCCCACTCGCTTCGCAGCTGCCACAAGGCGCCGAATATCAACGATTTTCAGCGTTGGATTGGTGGGTGTTTCCAGGTACAGGACGCTGCAGCCTTTAGCAATCTCCTGCTCAAGAACCATAGTGTCGAGCGTATCGCAAAGGGTTACCTCCACGCCCATGCGGGGAAGAAACTCCTCAAAAATTTTGTTCGTACCACCGTAGCTGTCACGTGTAGATATCACACGCTGCCCATAGGAAAGGAAGGTGTGTAGTACACCGCTGATTGCAGCCATTCCGGTACTGAAAGCTACAGCCGACTCTGCGTTTTCGAGCTCACAAAGTTTATCTTCCAAGACAGAGACAGTGGGATTGCTCATCCGGCTGTAAATGAAGCCGGGCTCCTTTCCCAATGCCACGTCATACCATTTATCGATATCGTCGTAACCATAGGCGGCACTGACCACGATGGGCGTCTGGGTCGCATTGTAGGGATGTTGAACTTGCTCTCCTCCCCATACGACTCGAGTCCCCATCCCAACCTCTGAAGCCTGGACGGCGCGTTTCTTATTTTCCATAACAATGTCTCGCATCAAGGGAAACACAACCGTGTTCCAAGTGGGCTTGGGAAGACTATAAGGAAGGCTCATGTTTGTGAAAAATCATGATATCCGGGAGTAAGGGGTGTTTTTTTTAATGGCTGGATGCGGCTTACGGAGTGTCAAACCATCGGGTACCTGGCCTTCTGCGCGGATGGCTCAGCTCTATGGAAAGGGGCGCCTAAACGTCGGCGACGTTTACCGACTTGAAAGTCTGATCGGCACGATTTACGAAGGAAAAGTTGAGGCGCCGGTGAAAGTCGGAAGCTTCGACGGCATGGCCTTCAAGCAGCTGCCAAAGGATCTCCTTGAGGTGGGCCAGGCATCCGGTGCTTCACCTAAAGACATTCTGTTCAAAATTGAACTGCCGACTGCCGCACCCACGCTGTTGGTAGGCCTGAACCAATGCCCAAACCGGCCATGATCGTCGGTGCCGCTAAAGGAAGTTGAACTCTCCTCAGCATCTGATGCCAGCCTCGAAGAAAAACATCGGCATGCATTGATTCTCGGAGAAGGAACTCTGTTCGAATGCTCAACGATGACAGTGGGACTGCCTGTGATGGCGCCCAACCTTTGCTACCCCTTCCATCCGCTCCCCCTGCTACGTCGTTTCATCAGAAGGTGATTGGTATCGGGAAGATGTCGGATGGTAGAATCCGGGGCCTGGGGTGTGGTGTTCAACCCCCCATCAGCTGTCCATTCCAAGGCAACCCCAAACCCGCTGAGTTTTTTGCGTTCTCGAATGGGCTGTGACGATGGCCAAGCGCATACCGCCATTTTTATGGCGCCATTTGGAGTTTCAACTGACAATTCCCAAATCAACTATTGGACAATTCAAAAAATTGGCGGTATCATTTTAATATCAACCCTGCTGTCGACTTGCTTAACCGACATGACAAGCAGCGGATAAGCTTCGAAACCGTGGTTGCACTTGCCTGTGGCAATTGCCTACAGGGCTCGGATCAAAATGCACAGTCCAGCAGCTTGATTTGCCGTGCACCGTGGTGAAGACAGAAGTATTCAGACAAGACACTCGACTGAGTGATTGGTGACGACAGGGCTGGTTCAAGTTGCATGGAATCCCGCCACGCCAACGAGGTGCCGCGTTGACAGCGCCCTCGGCCCTGAGCGCGAAGCTCACCGATCACTGTCGTAAAGTCTTGATAACCAAGGAAAGGTTCGCTGCAAGATGACAAGGACGTTATCCATTACTCGAAAAAACACTCGATGATTGCACGCCGCGAGTCCCGGCTTTACGGGATCCCGAGGCGCTGCCGTGGATGGTTCAAGAAGTCACACGAGCCAGACACGGAGCGCCGCGGATTGTTTTCGCATCCGATATGGCAACTGGCACATGAACGGGTCTGCCCCGTCTAGCAGCAAGGATGATTCAGATCATGTCAGGCGCAGGGTTCATCCTGAACGTTTTTTCGAGGTATTCCGGCCAGATGGCAGCTCCTTTGCAGCGGCCGTTGCACACCCGGTTCACAGGGTAAGAAAACGGTTGAGGATCGATTGTTGCATTGGGCTCGCGGCCCGGTTGGTTTAAGGCATTTTTCTGTTACGCAGAGGTCAGTTTGAGTCATGTCAGCTTAGGCATCCGGCATTTGCAGGATGAGCAAGTGTTATTGCGTCAAGGCGGCCTGTACTGGGTATCCGTTGACCTGAACAGCGATGCCGAGACGCTTGCGCTTCAGTTCCTGAGCGCCTTGTCGCAAGCCCAGCCAACCACACTGGTATGCGGCGGATGCGATCCCCGGACCCTGCTGGAAAACCTCGACGGCGAGTCTGGCCCGGAGCGTCTGCGGCTCTTCGAGGTAGCCGACGATGATCTCGGGATGGCCCTGAAATCCTGGGTGTCCGAGTTGCATCGCAGCGTCAGGACCCCAGGCAGTCAAATCCTCCTGCTATTACCGGCCCTGGCTTGGCGGCGTTTTGACGCCCGGCATCTGCAGCAATGGTGTGAAGAAGTGCGCCAGTGGTTGCGCCAGCGTCGCTGCACCCTGGTGGTACTGTGCCACGGTCAGGAACCGGCGGTGCATGCCGAACTGGTGGGCCTCAACGAAGAGTTGTCGGGGTTGGCGCAGTTGTATCGGCGTGATGGCAGCATCCGTTATCAGCTGCACTTCTGGCACAACGAACTGGGCGTGTGTACCGCCCGAGAGTTCGAACTGGAGCAGGCCGACGGCGTTCTTGGCCTGAGCCGGGCGCAACGTGGCAGCCCGCAAGCCATCCGCACCGATGACCAGCGCGTCTACCTGACCCAGCTTAGCGTACTCGAAGGCGCACCGCCGCTGTCCCAGCAATGGCGACTGTTCGAGGGGCGCGACGAGTTGCTGCTGCACGCCCTCAAGATGCGAGCCGCTAGCGTGATCGTGGCCATCGAAGGCAACGACCAGATCGAAGACCTCGCCCGTCAGTTGCACAAATTGCGCAATCAGTGCGGAACGGCACTGAAAATCATCGTTCGCGAAATGGAGCCTTGCCTGCGCTACCGCGACGAGCGTCTGCTGCTGGCCTGCGGCGCCAATCTGATCGTGCCGCTGAAGGCCTCGCTGGCGCACTTTCTAAGCCTGACCGATAGCGTGCAGGGGCAGCTCTGGCATTACCGCAGCGACATTGATTTCCAGACCCTGTACGACCGCATGCACCCCCCTCATGTTCGCGGGCTGCTGACACCGAGCAAGTTCATCGCAACCCTGGACCAGGTGTACAGCGGCGCCTCGGGCGAGATCAGCCACCAGTTGCTGAAACTGCAGTCACGTGGCGGGCTCGAGATCGAGCAATACCTGAGTCAGATCAGCCTGCGCCGTTATGGCGACATCGCTTGCGTGCTGGACGGCACCTTCTATCTGTTTCTGTTCGCCTGCCGCGCCGATGGCCTGGAGCCGGCCCTGGGCAATATATGCCGCCTGCCATGGGCCGATATTTTCAGCGCCTGCGAGTCGTTGTCGTCGGTGGACCACTTGCCGCGTAAGGACTTTATCGAGGCGACCGAATTGCCCGAGACCTTCCGGCTGGCGGATGAGCGGGTCATCGACAACCTGTTGCCGCCCGTCGGGTTGACCGGCTTTACGCCGCACCGCATCACCCTTTCGCTCACGGAACCTTGCGCATGATGTATTCCGAGTTGCTGCAGGTGATTGCCGCCAGCAGTCTGCTGACGCTGGCGCTGGCGCTGTTGCTGAGCCGTTTCAGTCAACGTATCAGGCACGGGCTTGAGCGCTACTTGCGCCCGCGTTACTTGAAATCCCGTGGCGTACGTCGGCGTACGACCCCGCAACCTGCCCAGAGTGAGCCCCATGAGCCGTCTTGAAATCCCTGTCATCGCGCAACCTGCGTGGAGCTGGCCGGGTCTGGGCCTGTGGAACCTGTACTTCCTGATCAAGTTGCTGTTGTTCTGGGGCGGTTACCTTAACCTGCAGATCCTGCCCAATCTGGTGTTCGCTGCCGTCTTGCTGGTGCCGTTGCGCAATCGCCATGCGAGCCTTCTGCGTTGGCTGATCGCCGTGCCGCTGGGGGTGGCGCTGTTCTATCAGGACTCCTGGTTGCCGCCGTTCAGCCGCCTGCTCGACCAACCCGGCGTACTGAACTTCACCGGTGAATACCTACTGGAGCTGGCCGGTCGTTTCATCGACTGGAACCTCTGCGGGCTGCTGCTGATCGTGGTGGTGGCCTACCTGTTCGTCAGCCAGTGGCTGCGCCTGACCACCCTGACCCTGGGCTGGCTGGCGTTGCTGGGCAGCGCCAACCTGCTGGCTTTGCAAGCACCCGCGCAACAGGCTGCGAACCCCGGCACGGCTTCTGCCAGCGCCGTGGTCAACAACGCAGAGCCCGACAGCGCGACGCTGGACGACTACCTGCAGAAGTTCTATGACACCGAGGCCGGCCGGCGCGTCGAGTTCAAACCCTCGACCTCGGCGGCCCAGCCGTTCGATCTGCTGTTGATCAATATCTGCTCCATGGCCTGGGACGACCTGGACTCCGTGGGCCTGCGGGACAACCCGCTGTTGCAGCAGATGGATGTGGTGTTCGACAACTTCAACTCGGCCACCGCTTACAGCGGCCCGGCGGCGATACGTCTATTGCGCGCCAGCTGTGGCCAGCAACCGCACCACAAGCTCTACGGCGTGGCGCCGGAGCAATGCCTGCTGATGGACGACCTGCGCAAGCTCGGGTTTGCCAGCGAAGTAATGCTCAACCACACCGGGCAGTTCGAAGGCTTCCTCGATGAAGTCCGCAGCCAGGGGGCTCTGCCCAATCCGGCGGTGAGCGCCTCGAACCTGTCGCGGGCGCTGGTGGGCTTCGACGGCTCACCGATCTGGCGCGACCGGGAAGTCCTGGACAAGTGGTGGCAGCACCGCGAGAACAACCAGGATCCGCGCGTGGCGCTGTTCTACAACACCACCACGCTGCACGACGGCAACCGAGCGCTGACCGCCGACGGCGGCACCAAGAGCGCCGAGTACAAACCTCGTGCCCAGGCCCTGATCGACGACCTGGCGGCCTTTATCAAGAAACTCGAGCGCAGCGGTCGACGCGTGGCCGTGGTGATAGTGCCCGAGCACGGCGCGGCGTTACATGGCGATCGCATGCAGATCCCCGGCATGCGCGAGATTCCGAGCCCGTCGATCACTCACGTGCCGGTGGGCATCAAGCTGATCGGCATGGGTTCCGCGGCGAACTCAGCCCCGCTGCATGTCAGCGCACCCACCAGTTACCTGGCCTTGTCCGAAATCATCGCCCGTTTGTATGCCGCCGCTCCTCAGGCCGACGGCCAGGGGCTGGACTGGCAGGCGCTGTTGAGCGATCTGCCGCAGACCCCTGCGGTGTCCGAGAACTCCGGCACCGTGGTGCTCGACTACGCCGGCAAGCCCTATGTCCGGATCAAGGAGAAAGGTGCATGGCTACCTTACCCTCAGCGCTTCAAATGAGTGCCTTGGCGCATGCCCGTAACGGGCGGGCCGATGACATCGCCCGACTGAAGCTTGAGCTGGATCTGCCGGACCTCGAGTACCTGGACATTTCCGCCGAACTGGAACTGCGCCGCGCCTTGCAGCGCTGGCCGCTATTGGCCGAGCTCGAAGAGGCACTGCAGCTGGAAACACAACTGAAGGCCCCACAGGAGGTGAGGACGTGAGATCGCTGAGTCTGCGCGGGTTGCGTGGAGGCGTCGGCAGCAGTTCCCTGCTGGCGGGGATAGGCTACGCCCTGCACAGCCTGGGCGAGCGGGTGCTGGTGGTGGACATGTGTCCGGAAAACCTGCTGCGCCTGTACTTCAATCTGGCGACCGTGGAAAGCGGCGGCTGGGCCCGCGGCATGCTCGATGGCGAGAATTGGTACAACCAGGCCTGGAGCCTGGCGCCAAATCTGAGTTTGCTGCCCTATGGCCGCCTCGACCGTGACGAACAACTTGAAATGGAACACCGCCTGGCGATGGACCACACCCTGTGGGCCAAGCGTCAGGCCAGCCTGGCCGAACACTACGACTGGGTACTGTTCGATGTGCCGCAGCGCCTGGTCGGGCACGGCAACACCGGCCCCTGCCATTTCCCTATCCAGATCGCCGAAGCGGACGCGGCTTGCCATGTGCTGCTGCAACAGCAAGAGACGGTAAGCGGTCCGCTGCTGGTCAATCGTTTCGATCCCGGTAGCCAGTTGCAGCGCGACTTGATGCTTATCTGGCGCAAGAAACACGCCGATCGGTTGCTGTCCCTGACCGTGCACAACGATGAGACGATGCGCGAGTCGCTCGCGTTCAAGACCCCGATCGGGCTGTATGCGCCGGGCAGTCTGGCGGCCCAGGACGTGCTGAGCCTGGCGACCTGGTGCCTGGCCCGCCGCCGGGAGGTGGCATGATTGCCCGCTGGTTTCCCTACACCTACCTGCGTCGCGAGTACGATACCCCCCCTCTGACCGGGCTCTGGCTGGCCTCGCTCAATGCTCTGGCCTGGCTGTTCCTGCGCCTGGAGGCGCCGGGCTGGCAGCAGTTGCGCGAGCAGCGCCAGCGCTGGTATCCGCAGTTGGCGAACAAGCCGCCGAGCCTGGGTGATCCGCTGCGTTTCCTGGTGCAAAGCGTCTGGTTGCTGCTGGTGCAGCCGCTGCGGCCACGCCGCCCGCTGAGCTGGCCGCGCTGGACGCGCCCCGCGCGGCTGCGGCAACGCCTGCTCGGCGTGCGCTTGGGCCGCTTGCTCGAAGCCTTGCCGCGCCATGTCCAGCAAAGTCGGCGAGTACGGCAGAGCCAGATCTGGTGGAAAGGCCTGGAGCCTCGCTGTCAGCGCTGGCTGAACATCGGTGTGGGCGTGGTAGCGGTGGTGCTGATGTTGGTGTGCATCACCGAACCCTTCGGCTACATCGCCCAACTGGTGTTCGTGATTCTGCTCTGGGCGCTGGCAATACTGGTGCGGCGTATCCCGGGGCGCTTCCCGACGCTGTTGATGATCGTCCTGTCGACCATCGTGTCCTGCCGTTACCTGTGGTGGCGCTACACCTCGACCCTGAACTGGAACAACCCGCTGGACCTGACCATCGGCCTGTTGCTGCTAGCGGCCGAAACCTACGCTTGGGTGGTGTTGATCCTGGGCTATATCCAGACCTGCTGGCCGCTGGAGCGCCAGCCGGCGCAGATGCCTCGCGATACCCGGTTGTGGCCCACCGTCGATCTGCTGATCCCGACCTACAACGAGGACCTCTCGGTGGTCCGCGGCACGGTCTACGCCGCCCTGGGCATCGACTGGCCGCAGGACAAGCTGCGCATCTATATTCTCGATGACGGCAAGCGCGAGAACTTCCGCCAGTTCGCTGTCGACGTCGGCGTCGGCTACATCACTCGCGCCGATAACCGGCATGCCAAGGCCGGCAACCTCAACCATGCGTTGAGCCGTATCGATGGCGAGCTGGTGGCGATTTTCGACTGCGACCACATCCCTGTGCGCTCCTTCTTGCAGCTCACTGTGGGCTGGTTCTTGCGCGATCCGAAGCTGGCCCTGGTGCAGACCCCGCATCACTTCCTGTCTCCCGACCCGTTTGAGCGCAACCTGAACATGTTCCGTCGCCGGCCCAACGAGGGCGAACTGTTCTACGGCCTGGTGCAGGACGGCAACGATATGTGGAACGCGGCGTTCTTCTGCGGTTCCTGTGCGGTATTGCGCCGCGCCGCGCTGGACGAGATCGGCGGCTTCGCGGTCGAAACCGTGACAGAGGACGCCCATACCGCGCTGCGCCTGCACCGGCGCGGCTGGAACTCGGCCTACGTGCGCATTCCCCAGGCTGCCGGGCTGGCGACCGAAAGCCTGTCGGCGCACATCGGTCAGAGGATTCGCTGGGCCCGCGGCATGGCGCAGATTTTCCGCACCGACAACCCCTTGCTGGGCAAGGGCCTGACGATCTTCCAGCGGGTCTGTTATGCCAACGCGATGATGCACTTCCTGGCCGGGCTGCCGCGGCTGGTGTTTCTCACCGCGCCGCTGGCCTTCCTGTTTCTGCACGCCTACATCATCTACGCCCCGGCGTTGATGATCCTGTTGTATGTGCTGCCCCACATGATCCATGCCAGCCTGACCAACTCGCGGATGCAGGGCAGTTTTCGCCAGACATTCTGGGGTGAGGTCTACGAAACGGTGCTGGCCTGGTACATCGCCCGACCCACCACCGTGGCGCTGTTCAACCCCAGGAAAGGCAAGTTCAACGTCACGGCCAAAGGCGGCCTGATGGAGCACAACCAGTTCGACTGGAAAATCGCCCAGCCCTATCTGGTGCTCTCGGCCCTGAACATAGCGGGCCTGGGCTTCGCCTTCTGGCGCTTGTTCACGGGCCCCGCGACCGAGATCGGCACGGTGCTGGTGAGCACTCTCTGGGTGATCTACAACCTGCTGATCATCGGTGCCGCAGTGGCGATTGCCGCTGAAGTGCGGCAGGTGCGCCAGACCCACAGGGTGCAGTCCAAGCTGCCGGCGGCCGTGCGTCTGGATAACGGTCGCTTCTACTCCGGCATGCTGGTGGATTACTCCGACGGCGGCGCCGGGTTCCAGGTGGATGTGCCGCTGTCGCTGCCGGCGGGCAGTCGCGTTTCTCTGCTGATGCAGCGTGGGCAGCGCGAGTTCCTGTTTCCCGGCGTGGTCTGCCGTAGCCACAAGAACTTCGTGGGCATCAGCTTCACCCAGCTCACGGAGCAACAAAAGATCGATTTCGTGCAGTGCACCTTCGCCCGGGCGGACGCCTGGCTTAACTGGCGCGAAGACTTCGCCCAGGACCGGCCGCTGCACAGTTTCCTGGACATTCTCAAGCTGGGCGCCAAGGGTTACTACCGGCTCTACGAATACCTGCCAGCCTGGGCCCGCGTGGTGATCGGTCCGTTCCTGCGCCTGCTGGCCTTGCTGGGCAGTTACCTGCCGCGTATGCCCCTGGCGTCTTCCCCCTCCTCTTCTTCTATAACGGTGAACGCATCATGAGCCGCTATTTCAGCAAATCTCTATTTGCCAGCCTGGCGCTCCTGGCCGTCGCCTGCGCGCAGGCCGCCCCGGCGCCTGTCACTCCCCCGCTGGCGCAGGAGCAGCAAGCCCCGAGCTGGGCCACCACGCGCACCTTCGAACAGCTGGGGCGTTCGGCCGACAGCCTGTTGCTGGGGATCCACAACAGCGATCAGATCGAGTTCACCCTGCGGCGCGACCGTATCGCCAGCGATGCAAGGCTTAAGCTGGAATACACCCCGTCTCCGGCGCTGCTGCCGACGCTCTCGCATATGCGGGTCTACCTGAATGATACCCTGATGAGCGTGGTGCCCATCGAGAAAGAACAACTGGGGCGCAAGACCACGCAGCAGATCGCCCTGGATCCCCGGCTGGTCACCGATTTCAACCGCGTCCGTCTGGAATTCGTCGGCCATTACACCGACATGTGCGAAGACCCCGCCAACAGCGCCTTGTGGGTTAACGTCAGCCGCGCCAGCCAGGTTTCCCTGCAGGAACAGGCACTGGCGACCAAAAACGATCTGGCGTTCTTCCCCAGGCCATTCTTCGACGCACTGGGCTATGGCAAGCCGGTCATCAACCTGCTGTTCGCCGCCTCCCCGACCGTAGGCGAACAGCGCGCCGCCGGCATCCTCGCCTCTTACTTCGGCAGCCTGGCGGGTTGGCGCGGCGCCCGGTTCCCGGTGCTGTTCGATCAGCTGCCGACGAGCCAGGACCAGGACCAGGACCAGGACCAGGACACCCTCAACCCTTCGGTGGTGTTCGCCACCAACGATCATCGGCCACAGTTCCTCGCGGACCTGGAGAAGTTTCCGCTGGTGCAGGCGCCGGTGGTGCAGCTGATCGACAACCCCAACGACCGCTACAGCAAAGTGCTGCTGGTGATGGGGCGCAATGACGCCGACCTGGCGGTGGCCGCCCGCGCCCTGGCCTTGGGCGGTGACCTGTTCCGCAGCTCGCGGGTGACGGTGGAAAACGTCCAGCAGTTGCAGCCGCGCAAGCCCTACGACGCCCCCAACTGGATGCGTACCGATCGCCCGGTGCGCTTCGCCGAACTGCTCAAGTACCCTGAGCAGTTGCAGGTCAGCGGCCTTCTGCCGCGGCCGATCATCCTCGACATCAACTTGCCGCCCGACCTGTTCGTCTGGCGGAACCAGGGCATCCCGCTGCAGACCAAGTACCGCTACACGCCGCCGTCGACCAACGACGAGTCGCGCCTGAATATCAGCCTCAACAACCAGTTCATCACCAGCCTGCCGCTGCTGCGCAACACCAACAGCCGTCTGGAAGAACTGCGCCTGGCGGTGCTGTCCAACGAGTCGGCAAACGCCAGTGACCACCTCTTGGTACCGGCGCTGAAAATCGGCGATCGCAACAGCATCCGCTTCGATTTCAGTTTCGCCAGCACTTTCGGCAGCTCCCAGCGCGACCGTTGCCAGACCTCCCTACCGGTGGACACTCGGGCCCTGATCGACGATGAGTCGACCATCGACTTGTCGGGCTATCACCATTACATCGCCATGCCGGACCTGCGCGCTTTCGCCCGCAGCGGCTTTCCGTTCAGCCGCATGGCCGACCTGTCGGAGACCCTGGTGGTGGTGCCGGCCAATCCGACCGCCACCCAGCTCAGCACCTTGTTTGAGGCGGTCGCCAAAATCTCCTCGCAAACCGGCTTCCCGGCGCTGGCCCTGAACCTGAGCGACAACTGGGATGACGCCAGGAAAGCCGACGTCGACCTGCTTGTGCTGGGCGCCCTGCCCGCGGACCTGCGGGACCAGCCGGACCTCAACCTGTGGCTCGACCACACCCGCGACTCCCTGATGCAGGCGTCGAATGCCGCCGCCGGTCAGTCTTCGCCCCGGGCCGGGCAGATCAACGATGAGCGCAACCTGGGAGCCAACCGGGTCGAAGTGTCGGCCAAGGCCCCGATGGCAGCGATCGTCGGTATGCAGTCGCCCTTCCATGGCCAGCGCAGCATTGTCGCGCTGCTGGCCACCGATACCCCCGACTACCAGATGCTGCGCGAAACCCTGAGCGATAACGGGAAAATCGATGCCGTGTCCGGTTCCGTGGCGATGATCCGCAGCAGCGGCGTGAACAGCCAGCTGGTCGGCGAGCAGTACTTTGTCGGCTACTTGCCCTGGTGGCTGATGCTCTGGTTCCAGCTCTCGGAACATCCGGTACTGCTGGCTGGCATGGCGGTCCTGAGCGTGCTGCTGACCGCCTTCCTGCTGTGGCGCGCCTTGCGCTGGGCTGCGCGTCGTCGGTTGGCGAACGAGGAGTAAGGGATGAAAGCCGCCATCGCATGGGCGTTGGCCCTGAGCCTGCCGGGTCTGGCGACTGCCGCCGAGTGCACTTGGCCGGCCTGGGAGAGCTACAAGAAGGCGATGGTGAGCCCCGATGGACGGGTGATCGATCACTCGTTGCAGCAGCAGATCACCACCTCGGAAGGCCAGAGCTACGGGATGTTCTTTGCCCTGCTGGGCAACGACCGTGACAGCTTCGCCAAGCTGCTGAACTGGACCCGGGACAACCTCGCCGGCGGCGACCTGAACCACCAGCTGCCCGCCTGGCAGTGGGGCCTGAGCAAGGAGGGTCGCTGGCAGGTGCTGGATCCGAACAACGCCAGCGATGCCGACCTGTGGATGGCCTACAGCCTGCTGGAGGCCGGTCGCCTCTGGAAGCGACCGGATTATGAAACCCTTGGCCGCAACATGCTCTGGCGCAGCGCCGCGCAAACCCTGCGCCCGCTGCCCGGACTGGGCCTGATGCTGTTACCGGGGGATGTCGGCTTCGAATCCGCCGATGGCTGGCGGCTCAACCCCAGCTACCTGCCGCCACAACTGCTGGCGCGTTTTGCCCTGGTCGCTCCCGTGTGGGGCGACGTGGCAAACAGTGCCCGGCGCCTGCTGCTGGAAAGCTCGCCCAAGGGCCAAGTCGCCGACTGGGTGGCCTGGAAGGCAGGGCAAGGCTGGGCAGCGGATGCCAAGGGCGCTATCGGCAGCTATGACGCGATCCGCGTCTACCTCTGGCTGGGCATGCTCGATCCCCAAGCCCCGGGCAGGACCGAGTTGCTCGCGCAGATGCAACCCATGGTGGCGCTGACGGCGCGGCTCGGCCATCCGCCGGAGCGTGTGGATATCGCCCAAGGCACCGCAGAGGGCGTCGGCCCGGTTGGCTTCTCGGCGGCGCTGTTGCCGCTGCTGGCCAGCGCAGCCGAAGGCGATGCGGCGTTGGCGGCCCAACGCGAACGCCTACGCCAGAACCCGCCTCCGGCGGACGCCTATTACAACCAATCACTGCTGATGTTCGGCCAAGGCTGGGACCAACAGCGTTATCGTTTCGACAAGGACGGCCGGCTGCTGCCGGCGTGGACTTCATCATGCAAGTAGTGCTCATGCGCAAAGTCGTGTCGCAATGGACGTTGGTGTTGAGCTGCTTGTCGGGCACCGCGCTGGCTCAGCCGGTTACCCCCCAGGACCAGCAACAGTGGCTGCTCGGACAGGTACGCCTGGGCGAGGCGATGTATCGCGAGGACCTGGTGCGCGACTCGCTGGCGCGCCTGGAGTCGATTGCTCCAGAACATCCGCAGGTCTTGGTCGGCGGGATTCGCCAGGCCCTGCTGCAACATAACCAGCCGCTGGTCGAGCAACGCCTGCAGCAATTGCGCCGCCAGGCCCCGGGTTCGCCGGCGCTGCACCAGGCCCAGGCCCTGATCAAGCTGCAGAGCAAGGACGGTCAGCATCTGTTGCAGCAAGCCCGCCTGCTGGCAGCTGCCGGACGGGCCGAAGAGGCCGCCGCACAGTACCAGGAGCTGTTCAGCAGCGAGCCGCCGGACTTCTCCAGCGCGCTGGAATACTGGGCTGTGCGGGGTGGCATCAGCGGCCAGCGCCCTGCTGTGATCCAGCAGTTGCAAAACCTCGATAGCCAGTACCCGGGTAACGCGGGGCTGCGCCAGATGCTCGCCGGCCTGCTGTTCGCCGAACAGCGCGATGCCGAAGCCTTGGCGATTCTGCACCAGCTGGCCAGCGATCCCCAGGCCAGCAACCTCGCCTCCGAGCGCGAATACAACTACCTGAGCAAGCTGCCGGTCAGCAGCGAAACCGCTCGCGCCTGGGAAGACTTCCAGCGGCATTACCCCTTTTCGACCTTCAAGAACCAAGCAGCCAAGCAGCTGCAGCATCAGCGCCAGTTGCTCGGCGACCCGGCCTGGCAGGCCGGCGTCAAAGGCAAGGAGCTGCTGGAGGCCAACGACAATGTCGGCGCCGAAAAGCTCTTGCGCCGCGCTTCGCGCAGCTACCCGGATGATGCCAGCCTGATCGGCTCCCTAGGCATCGCATTGATGCATCAGAACAAGCATGACCAGGCCTATAAGGCGTTCACCGAGGCCTTGGGCAAGGAACAGGACACTTCCTGGATCAGCAAGTGGAAAGACCTGCAGCTGGCCAACCGCAACTGGATGCTGCTGCAGCAGGGTGACGAAGCCCTGGAGCGCAAAGACCTGGCGGCGGCCCGCAAAGCCTATCAACAGGCGCACCAGGTCAAACCCGACGAAGCCGACTGGCTGGTGGGCCTGGCCAATGTCGCCCTGGCCGAAGGCGAAGACATTCAGGCCGAGGCCCTGCTGCTGCAGGCGCGCAAGCTGCAGCCCGACAACGGCAAGGCGGTGCGCGCCCTGGTTCGTCTGTACCAGACGCAAGCGCCGGAAAAGGCCCAGGCCTACCTCGACACCTTGCCGGCGGTCACCCAGCGCGAATTTGCGGCCTTGCGCCGAAGCCTGGAGCTCGACCGCCTTAACCTCGAAGCAGATGCCGCGACCCAGCGCGCCGACTGGCCGACGGTTTCGCGGGTGCTGCTCAAGGCCCGGCCACTGGCCCCTGACGATCCCTGGCTGACCTATCGCCTGGCCAATGCCCAGCATGAACAGGGGAAGGACAGCGCGGCCGAAGACAGCTTCCGCCAGTTGATCCGGCGCCAGGGCAGCAATGCCCAGGCCCGTTACGCCCACGGCTTGTACCTGGCCTCGATCGGGCGCGACAGCGAGACTCTCGCCACCCTGGCCGCCATTCCCGCGGCGCAGTGGGACGACAATATGCGTGACCTGTCCAGCCGGGTCGAACGCCGCCAGCTGTTGGCACGGGCCCAGGCCCTGCGTGATGCCGGTCACGAGCCGCAGGCGATCGCCCTGCTGCTGCGCGCCCCGAGCACCGACGATCTGGTGACCCTGGCAGACTGGGCCTACCAGCGCGGCGATCAGCTGCAAGCCGAAGCCTACTATCGGCAAGTCCTGCAGCGCGAGCGGCACAACGCCGAGGCGCAGCTGGGCCTGATCGAAACCCTGATTGCCCGCGGCCAGCTTGCGTCGGCGCAGCGCGCCCTGGAAGAACTGGCGGTGCCAGCGAACGCGCCGGCGGCCTACCAGCGGCGCCTGGCCAATGCCTGGACCGGGGTGAACCAGCCGGACAAGGCGCGCGCGCTGTACGCCCGCTTGCTCGAGACGCCACAGAGCGATCCGTTGCTGTATCGAGACGCGGCGCGGCTGATGTCCCGCCAGCAGCCCCGGCAGGCGCTGGACAACTATGCCCGCAGCATGGCCGCCGCCAGCTTGATCGATCCCGCGCAGGCCAACCCCCGCGACGATCGCGCCATGACCCTGGCCAGCCGGGCGAAGGACGCCGACGAGTGGCTGCCGCGCAGCCTGCGCAGTGACGTGGACACCCTGTACCAGGCGCAGAACCCGACTGTGCACCTCTCCCATGACTTCGCCTGGCGTACGGACAACTCGTCGTCGGGAATTTCCGACCTGACCACACAGACCACCATCCTGCGCCTGGATGCGCCGATTGCCGAAGGTCAGGGCTTCCTCCAGGCCGAGCGGGTGGAGCTGGATGTCGGCAGTTTCGCCACCGATGCCAACGGCCTGCACCGCGAGCAGTTCGGTACCTGCGCACTGGTCACCAGCGGTTGCCCGGATACCTCGGAAAGTACCAGCGGCACAGGCTTGGCGATGGGTTGGAAAAATGAGCGCTGGGCGCTGGATCTGGGACATTCGCCAGAAGGCTTCAAGGTTCCGAACTGGCTCGGCGGGGTCACCTACAGCAGTGACTGGCGGTCCCTTGGCTGGTCCCTTACGGCCTCGCGACGGCCGCTGAGCAACTCTCTGGTGTCCTATGCCGGCGCGGTCGACCCGATCACCGGAATCACCTGGGGGGGCGTCACCGCCAATGGCGTCACCCTGGGGCTCAGTCATGACGAAGGGGGGGTCGACGGCGTCTGGGCCAGCCTCGGCGCACACTGGTTGCGGGGCAAGAACGTCGCCGACAACCAGCGCCGGTCGGCCATGGCCGGCTATTACTACCGCCTGATCGACCGCGCCGACGAGCGTCTTCGCACCGGTCTGACCCTCATGTACTGGGGCTACGACAAGGACCTGAGCGAATACAGCCTGGGCCAGGGCGGTTACTACAGCCCACAGCAGTACTATTCCATCGGCGTACCGCTCAACTATGCCTGGCGAAATGCCGACTGGTCAGTGCTGCTGGAAAGCTCGGTGGGCTGGTCCTATGCCAAGACCAGCGATAGCGATCTTTACCCTGTTCATGGGGCCGACAAGTTGCGCGAGCTGGTCGAACAGGCTGGCCACGTATTCGCCGAAGATGCCAGCCAGGTCAACGCCGGCAGCAGTAGCAGCGGGGTTAACGTCCGCCTGCAAGGCCTGTTCGAACGCAGGCTATCGGACAACCTGGTCCTGGGCTCCGGCATCACCTGGCAGCACAGCGAGGGCTACGCACCGAGCCGGGCCTTGCTCTACCTGCGTTACACCTTCGACCCCTGGCAAGGCAACCTGCCGTTGCCGGTCGAACCCATAGCGCCTTACGCTGACAGGCGCTGACGCCGCGAGGAAGCGACGGCCTGAAACTTACTGCCATCGATGGCCACCAACTCGCCTGCTATCAGGCCGGCCGTGCGGCAAAACCGGACGAAGGCACGGCAAGTCGCAACAAAGGCGGGTTTGTTGTTTTTGCGAAAGTCAGCGATGGTCTTGAGGTCTGGCTTGAGTCGGTTGATCAGCCACATGACCTCGATGTTGCGCTGACACTCGGCTTCAAGTCGACGCGAAGAGCGAAACCGCTGGAAATGGCCGTAGAGATAGAGCTTTAGCAGGTCGGCGGGATCAGTCTTCGCGGGTGGCGCGCTGATGGGGATTTCAACTCGGATCTGCGGGCCTTGTGGTTAAGGAAAGGCGCCCGCCTCTACATCGCAACCTGAGCGCCCTCGCTGTCAGCCGACTCGGCGGCCAATTGAAGCGGGAGGCCAATGCTGAACAAGCGCTTCTTAGGCGTTTTTCCGAGGCCTGGCGCCTGGCATTACGCTCCAGCTGCCGATGGACATGCGGATCGATGCCCCTGGCGACCAGTGCCCTCGCTTCATCACGCAGAGCGAGAGCATCTCGTAAGCTAATTTCAGGATAGGTACCGAGAGAAATACGGGGTTGCTTATCCGCCCAGGAAAAGCGGAAGTGCCAGCACTTGGCGCCTTTCGCGAGGCCGTTGAAGTCAGGGAGGGTGTAATCCTTGGCTCCGGGCTTGGCGTGTCGGACCGCGGTCTTGGTGAGCGCCATCGCACACGCCATGAGAAAACCAATCTGCCGAGCACCGGATTGATGTAGTGGAAAATGTGCCCATTGGGGCTGGATCTGAGTGTTTTCAGGGGGGCGCGGCAAAAGTCAAAGAAAGACTTTTCTTTGGGCGAAAAAAAATGGATCTCTTTTCAGAGATCCATTTTTTAATGTTTGGAGCGGGAAACGAGACTCGAACTCGCGACCCCGACCTTGGCAAGGTCGTGCTCTACCAACTGAGCTATTCCCGCGTCTTGGTGAGGCGCATTCTATAGAATCCAGATGCTCCGTCAACCCCTTGATTCAAAAAAGTTTTATTTCTTTTCCACGTCCGTCTTCAGATGTGGCCAGGCGGCTCGCAAGTATTGGACCATGGACCACAACGTCAGGCCTGCGGACACCAGCAGCAAGGCGTAGCCCATCAGGACCCAGAAGCTGAAACTCGACGGATTGGCCAGCAGGATCACCAGCGCCAGCATTTGCGCGGCGGTTTTCCATTTGCCCAGGTTCGACACCGCCACATGAGCACGGGCACCGAGTTCGGCCATCCACTCGCGCAGTGCCGAAACGACAATTTCACGACCGATGATCACGGCAGCCGGCAGCGTTAGCCACAGGTTACCATGCTCTTGCACCAGCAGAACCAGGGCAACGGCGACCATCAACTTGTCCGCAACAGGATCGAGGAAGGCCCCGAACGGTGTGCTTTGTTCCAGACGACGGGCTAGATACCCGTCGAGCCAGTCGGTCGCGGCGGCAAATGCAAAGACCGAGGCGGACGCCAAATAGCTCCAGTGGTAAGGCAAGTAAAACAGCAAAATGAAGATCGGGATGAGCAGGACGCGTAGAACGGTAATCAGATTAGGGATATTCATCGGCACAACTGGCTACGAGGTGAGTTGGGCATTCTACTCGCTGTGCAGGTTTGCATAAATCAACTCTGCGAGCTTTTTGCTGATTCCGGGTGCTTTGGCGATCTCTTCGATGCTGGCACGAGACAGCTCCTGCAATCCACCAAAATGTTTCAACAAATCGCGTCGACGTGTCGGTCCGACGCCGGCAACGCCCTCAAGCGTAGACGTGCGGCGAGTTTTTCCACGACGTGCGCGGTGCCCGGTAATGGCGAAACGGTGGGCTTCGTCGCGGATCTGCTGAATTAAATGCAGCGCGGGGGAATCGCCGCGCAGGGTGAATTCATGGGCCGCATCGTTGAGGTACAGGGTTTCGAAACCGGCCTTGCGCGTCGCGCCCTTGGCCACACCCAAGAGAATCAGGTCTGGCACGGCTAGCTCGTTAAGCACGTCACGCGCCATCGACAGCTGACCTTTACCGCCGTCGACCAGCAAAATGTCCGGTAACTTGCCCTCGCCGTCCTTCAATTTGCTGAAGCGTCGGCTCAAGGCCTGATGCATCGCGGCATAGTCATCGCCCGGCGTAACGCCTTCAATGTTGTAGCGGCGATAGTCGGATTTGATCGGGCCTTCCGGGCCGAACACCACACAGGACGCCACAGTGGCCTCGCCGCTGGAATGACTGATGTCATAACACTCAAGACGTTGCGGCGGCTCATCCAGGCTCAGCACGTCAGCCAGAGCATCGAAACGTGCCGCAACGTGTTGCCGGTTCGCCAGACGTGCGCCCAACGCTTGCTCGGCATTGGTGACCGCCAATTGCTGCCAGCGCGCTCGGGTGCCGCGTACTCGATGGCTGATGGTCAACTCACGACCGCGCAGCTCTTCGATGGCTGCGATCAGGGTCGGAAAGTCTTCGTGAACCACGTTGACGATCAGCTCGCTCGGCAAGTCGCGTTCGGGACTGCTGATGTAATATTGGCCGAGAAACGCGGCCATGACTTCGGAAACGTCTTCCTCAATACCCACCTGCGGAAAGAAGTTCTTGCTTCCCAATACCCGGCCACCGCGCACGCTGATCAAGTGCACGCAGGCGCCACCTGGATTGACGAACGCCGCAATCACATCGACATCGCCCGTCCCGCCTTCCATGCTCTGCTGGTCCTGGACCCGACGCAGCAATGAGATCTGGTCTCGCAGTTCGGCGGCGCGCTCGAACTCGAGGTTGACCGCCGCCTCCTCCATGGCCGCAGACAACTCGTCCGCCAGGGCGTTGCTGCGTCCTTCAAGAAACATCACCGAGTGGCGTACATCTTCGGCATACACCTGGGGTTCCACCAGTCCCACACACGGCGCCTTGCAGCGCTTGATCTGGTATTGCAGACAAGGGCGGGCGCGGTTCTTGTAAAAGCTGTCTTCACACTGACGAACAAAAAAAGCCTTTTGCAGCAGACTCAGGCTTTCGCGAATCGCACCGGCGCTGGGATAAGGGCCGAAATATTTGCCCTTGGCCTTTTTCGCCCCCCGATGAATGCTCAAGCGCGGGAATTGACCATCCGAGAGAAAGACATAAGGGTAGGATTTGTCGTCGCGCAGCAGAATGTTGTATGGCGGGCGCCATTCCTTGATCAGCGTCTGCTCAAGCAGCAAGGCTTCGGTTTCGTTGGCCGTGATAGTGGTTTCGACCTGGGCGATACGGCCTACCAGCGCAGCGGTCTTGGGGGCGAGACCCGCTTTGCGGAAGTAGCTCGCCAAACGCTTCTTGAGATTTTTGGCTTTGCCGACATACAGCAGACGCGCATCGATGTCGAACATGCGATAGACGCCCGGCCGCCCACTGACCGTCGACAGAAAAGCACTTGGATCGAAGGTGTCAGTCATTTTCAGAGGCTGGCATCAACCATGCCGTGACGAACCGCCAACAGCGTCAACTCGACATCGCTGCTGATCGAAAGCTTCTCGAAAATTCGGTAACGGTAGGTATTCACTGTTTTTGGCGACAGGCACAGCTTGTCAGAAATGATCTGCACCTTCTGACAGCCGACAATCATCAACGCAATCTGGATTTCCCGCTCCGACAAGGCATCGAAGGGCGAATCATTGGTTGGCTGGAACGACTTGATCGCCAGTTGCTGGGCAATCTGCGGGCTGATATAGCGTTGCCCGGCAAACACCAGGCGAATGGCCTGGACCATTTCAGGCAATCCGGCGCCCTTGGTGAGATAACCTGCGGCACCTGCCTGCAACAGCCGGGTAGGAAACGGATCTTCTTCGCATACGGTGACTGCGACGACTTTGATGTCTGGATGACTGCGCAATAATTTGCGCGTGGCTTCAAGACCACCGATCCCGGGCATCTTGACGTCCATCAGCACCACATCGGGTTTCAACTCTCGCGCTTTAAGCAGGGATTCCTCCCCTGACTCAGCCTGGCCGACTACTTGCAGGCCATCGATGTCAGCCAGCATTCGTGTAATGCCTGTACGAACGAGATCATGGTCATCGACTACTAGCACCCTAATCAAGCAGACACCTCGCGATTTGGTCTTATTGGGTTGCCGAACACCTTAGCAAAAAGCAACTGGCAGACCTAGCGGAAAGCAGCATATAAAAAGTGTCAATTCTTCTTGCAAGGCTTGCCACCAGAGTGTTTCAGCGAAGCAGTTCATTGATATCACGCTGCATTCTCAGGAAACAGTCGTCTTTGCCGACCACCTTCAGACCCTTTCTCTCGTAGAGCATTTTTGCCGGGTTATTTTCAAAAACGGTCAGACGCAATGCCGAGCGGCGCTCCTTGCATGCCATGGCGAATACGTGATCGATCGCCCAGGAACCTGCGCCCTGGCCCTGGTACGCTTCAAGTAAATGCAATTCGCGGATATACAAGGCCCTGGCATCACGGCTCAGGCTGATATAACCCATCAGCGCTTCATCACCCACAATCAGCCAGTTTTCGCGCCCCTCCCAAGCGACATCGAAGGCCTCGTCCAGCCATAACAGTTCATGTTGAATGTAGTAACGAAGCATGTTTCGACAAGTCAGGTTACGAGCGAAGTCCAGGTCCCGAGATGTTGCCGGACGTAATTCGAACCCCATTCAAGCCTCCGCCACAGCCACGATTTGCCCCTTCCAGCCGTCGGCATTGCGGCGAGCAACAACCATAAGGTTCCCCGTGCCCGGTGCCGCCACAATCAACGTCCCGTCCGCCGCCCAGATTGCACTGCGTCCTGCCGATTCCCAGCCACCCGTTGCGCCGCCATGGTTGGCCATCAGCACCGCCATCGCATGGGTTCGGGCATAACCTTGCAATAGTGCGATATCTGGAGCGTAGCCGTTTTCTGTGATCAACACGCCCGCAGCGTAAAGATCAGCGCCCTGTCGTGCCGCGGCTGCCGCGTGACTGGTGTGAGAAAAATCGGCGCATACCGCCAGTGCGACGGTGTCGGTACCGATTTTCAATGTCGAACCGCCCGTTCCAGGAGCAAACGCCACCTCCTCGCCCGGATGCAGATGCTGTTTGCTGTAAACCCCGAGCGAACCATCGGCGCCCAAGACCAGAGCACCGATCAATACCGGTGAATCGTCCGACAGACGAATCGGCATCCCGACGATACTGGTCACACCGACTTCCCGTGCGAAATCGCGCAGCGGCTGCAACACCCCGGCGTCAGGCGTTATGGCCAACTCCGCCGCCCGGCTACGCTCATACCCGGTCAGCGATAACTCCGGAAACACCAGCAATTGCACGCCCTGCTCCGCGGCAACCTGCATGAAACGCTGGTGCCAGGAAATATTGGCGGCAAGATCACCAGCGATGGAGATCGATTGAGCGGCGGCGATGCTCAGTGTCGTCATGGTTCGTCCTTGTGACGTTATGGTTGTTGGGCGCAGCGCAAAGTGTGTCACAACCCTCTATGTACTCAAGCGATAGAAAAGCCCGTGATCATCGATAGCATTTTCTGATTGAATCCGCGTACCGGCCTCTAGTAAGCTCGGCGCATTCATCGGAGACAGACCATGCTCAACGCCCTCTCACAGCTTCATACCGCCAGCGCCTCGCGCTCGGTTGTGGCTGCCCGGGCGAATGACGTTTGTGCTTCGGTCAGCTTTTATTTTGGGTATTGGTTTAGCCACTGGCGCGCCTGATACCCACACGGCGCCCACTTTAAAACGGGTCGCCACCAGAGAATTCTCAACCCCCGGTCGGCTCCCCGACCGGGGGTTTTGTTTTTTCAGCCCTGAACATCTTTAGCGTCACACCAGACATCCAGGAGTTTTGAACATGAACTACGCCACTTATTACCGTTACGACAGTTTTACCGCCTGGCGATTTACCAGCCTCCGCTCGGGACAGCCTGCCGCCTCCGATCGGTCACCCACAGGTGGCAAGCACACACACGCAGCCAATCCGGCCAATTGTCGAACACCCCAGTAGGGCCGAGCGCGCGGGAACGAACGCGCCGCCAGCCCAGGAAGCCCGAATATGAACTCGTCCGTCTCTGCTCTGCCACTGTCCACGCTGAGCCCTGCCAATGAAACGCTGACTTTGCGTCTGCCCAGCTCATTGCAGCTCAAACAACAATTACCCCTCAGCAATGCCCTGACCCGGCAAGTCGCCGCTCACCGTCAGGCGGTTCGCGCGATCCTCAACGGTGAAGACTCCCGTCTGCTGGTCATCGTCGGCCCCTGCTCGATTCACGATCCCCGTTCAGCCCTCGAATACGCCGCCAACCTGGCCCGTCTGTCCGTGCAAGTCAGCGATGAAATGCTGCTGGTGATGCGCGCCTACGTCGAAAAACCCCGCACCACGATCGGCTGGAAAGGCCTCGCCTACGACCCGCATCTGGATGGCAGCGATGACATGGCGGGCGGTTTGACGCTGTCCCGTGAATTGATGCGCGAAATGCTCCAACTGGGCTTACCCGTTGCTACCGAGCTGCTGCAACCGATGGCCGCCGGCTACTTCGATGACCTGCTGAGCTGGGTCGCGATTGGCGCCCGTACCACCGAATCACAGATCCACCGGGAAATGGCCAGCGGCCTGAGCATGCCGGTAGGGTTCAAGAACGGTACCGATGGCGGTGTGGCTATCGCCAGCGACGCCATGCGCTCGGCCGCCCATCCGCATCGCCATTTCGGCGTCGATAGCCAAGGGCACCCTGCAATCATTCAGACGCCGGGCAACCCCGACACCCACCTGGTACTGCGTGGCGGCCATCGCGGGCCGAACTACGACCGCGACAGCATCGCCCAGGTGCACAGCGATTTGACCAGACTCAAGATTCCGGCACGGATCATGGTCGACTGCAGCCATGCCAACAGCGGTAAAGATCCATTGCGTCAGCCAGCCGTGTTCAACGACGTGCTTGAACAACGCCTGCAAGGTGATCGCTCGCTGGTCGGCATGATGCTTGAGAGCCATCTGTTCGAAGGCTGCCAGCCATTGAGCCCGTCGCTGCGTTACGGTGTGTCGGTAACGGACGGCTGCCTTGGCTGGACCGGGACGGAACAATTGTTGCTGCAGGCAGCCGAGCGACTTCGTACGCAACGTCATACTCAATAGCCAAAGTGCCCCATTCCCGCCTTCCGGTTTTCAATCGAATACCGGAAGGCGGATTACGTTGAAACAGGTTACGAGTGCACTTGCACCAACGTGGCTTCGGACTGCTGGCTCACATCGTCGAGACGCTCGACCGAATAGGCTACCCGGACTGTCAGATCCCGATGCTCGCGCCAGAACCTGTAAGGAACGATAAATACCAGCGGCTGACCGGCCATTTCCCTGGAAACTTCACGATCATCGCGATGACTGAAATGCTCCCCGTCACATTTCAGATAGACCAGTTCCCCCTCTTCGGCCTGGGCATCGTCGATCACAATCGTGACACCATCGATCGCATCTTGCAGATCCAGCCAACCCTCATCGGCTTCCAGCACGGTAGGTGGCAAAAGCGGTCCTCGCTCCAGCGGGCCGATCAATAGCCGTGCGGGCTCCGAGAAGCGTGACACTTGCCCCTTCTGCTCGACGCAATAGCTGATCGTAACGACTGCCCCGAGATTGGGTGCAATACAGTCGGGATGTACCCAAAACGATAGTTCGCCGCCGACTGCAAAGGCTTCGACTTTCAATGTGTCATTGAAGCTCGCTTGTGGCGTAACACCTGCCCAGGACAGCAAGACCCGATCTCCAGCCGCCATCCGGGCATACGGCCTGATCGTTACGCGCGCGCCCTCCGTGACTCTGTCCGGATCGAGCGTGCCGCCCACCGCATCGTCCACCATCACAGGCAACAAATCTGGCCGGGCATCACCGACGCTCAGGTATAAACGCCCGGACTCCACAGGTTCACGAAGGCGCGCAGTGTAGAGGATGTAGTAAACCTCGAGTGACCCACCGTCCAGTGCGGCGATGTGTACACCCGATACGCCAAAGACAATCGCCCTGCCCACCTGAGCTTCGCTGACAAAACGCGACACCTCATGCCAATACGCAACACCCTCTGAGTCGATACCTGACCAGAGCATGTCCAGCTTGTCTCCACAGACCATGTCGGGGTAAGCCGCGACGGTGACGATGACCTTTTTTTCGGATGGATCGAGCGTAGCGTTAATCGCCTGGTCCAGCTGTGGCGCCACCCTATATTGCTCTACGACATTCAGGCTATCTGCTTCACAAGTAGTCAATTCATACGCTCCAGTCCTTGGAATAAATGCCGCCTTGAAGGTCGGCATCGAACGAAGCCTATTGAAACCCGCGGTGCCGATCCGCGCTGCCGGACAATCGCGTCGGCTTGCACGGTAAAAGGACATTTCAGAAGTAGGTCATTACGGAGAAGAGTTCAGCCTTCGTTAAAAAGATGTCCCGATATTCCGACCAAGACCTCATGTTCATCCGAACTTTCGTACCGTTTCTATTCCGTTTTCATCAGGTTGCAGCGGCTTTTTCATACATCGCCGAGCGGCTGGTGTGCTTTAGAGTGCCCCTTGAGTACACACCTGACCTACTGCGAAAAAGGAATCTACATGCTACGGAATGCAACCACTCAGTATCCCATCCTGCTGGCCCACGGGCTCTTCGGCTTCGATCGCATCGGCAATCTGGAACTGTTCCATGACGTCAAGCTGGCCCTGAGAAGTGCCGGCGCGAGGGTTTTCATCCCACATCTGTCAGCTACCCACAGCAATGAAACCCGCGGCGAACAACTGCTGGCGCAGATCGACCGGGTATTGCAAGGAACCGGTGCAAGCAAAGTCAACCTGATCGGTCATAGTCAGGGCGCATTGGCTGCACGGTATGCCGGAGCTCTGGCGCCGGAGGCAGTCGCCTCGGTGACATCGGTCAGCGGGCCGAACCATGGTTCGGAACTGGCCGACTTCCTGCGCAAGGCGCTGACGCCCGGGCGCCTGCCGGAGCATATCGCCGGAGCGGTGGCCACCCTGTTTGCCGACTTCCTGTCGTTGCTCAGTGGCAACCGGCACCTGCCGCAGAACGCCATCGCCGCGCTCAATGCACTGACCACCGAAGGCGTTGGCGCATTCAACGACAAGTACCCTCAAGGCTTACCGAAAACCTGGGGCGGCAAGGGTCGCGAATTGGTGAACGGCGTGCGCTACTATTCCTGGAGCGGCACCCTGCAGGGAAACATTCCCGATGAGGGGCTCCATGCACTCAATCCGCTGCACGGGTTCCTCCGGGCCTTCTCCCACTATTTCACCACCGAAGCCGAGCAGAATGACGGCATGGTCGGCCGATTCAGTGCCCATTTGGGGAAAGTGATCCGTTCAGACTATCCGCTGGATCACCTAGACAGCCTCGGCCAGACAACCGGTCAAGTCCGTAAAGGCATCGACCCGATCGCCCTGTATGTCCAGCATGCCGAACGTTTGAGAAATGCTGGCCTTTAGGCAATGCCATGATGCCACGCAAGATAGACGGAACTGACATTGATGGAACTTTGAGAGAGAAATAGCCCACTGAATCCGGTAGGCTCCGCACTTTATTGAACATTGAATGGAGTATTTTCCTATGGCCAAAGCCACTGCCCGTCACATCCTGGTTTCCAGCGAAGAAAAGTGCAATGAACTCAAAGCCCAGATCGAGGCCGGTGCCGACTTCGCCGAAGTCGCTAAAGCCAACTCTAGCTGCCCGTCCAGCCGCCAGGGCGGTGATCTGGGTTCGTTCGGTCCAGGCCAGATGGTCAAGGAATTCGACACCGTGGTCTTCAGCGCACCGATCAACGTGGTACAAGGCCCGGTCAAGACCCAGTTCGGTTACCACCTGCTGGAAGTGACCAGCCGTCAGGACTGATCAACCCTTGAGCTTTTTACACAACGGCCCGCCTTTTGGTGGGCCGTTGTGCTTTCGTTACGTGATACGGCTGGCGAGGGACGCGCCGCTAGCGTACAAATTGTGGTTATCGACCACCCGGCTCCAAGGCTGACAATGCGACTGGCTTTCCCCACTTTGTTGTTCACTGCCGCGGCCCTGTTATTGGGCGCCGTCGGTGTGAACGCTGCACCGCAACATGCGTTGACTGTGTACGGTGAACCGGCGAAGTATCCCGCGGGCTTCAGCCATTTCGCCTACACCAACCCGCAAGCGCCCAAGGGCGGCACGATGCGTCGCTCGGCGATGGAAATCGGTCATTTCGACCATATGCTCCCGTACATTGACAAGGGCACAGGTGTCACGCAGATCGACGGCTTGATCTACTCGCCCCTGGCCCAGCGCTCGCTGGACGAGCCCTATACCGTCTACGGCTTGGTGGCCCAACAGATGGAGCGTTCCGACGATGGACTGTCTCTGCGTTTCTACCTGAATCCGAAGGCCCGTTTCGCCGACGGCAAGCCGATCACCGCCGAAGACGTGCGCTACACTTTCAACCTGCTGATGACCCAGGGCAGCCTGCGCTATCGCACGCAATTCGCCGACGTCAAAGGCATCGAAGTAGAGTCACCAACCACCGTTCGGTTCGACTTCAAGAGCAACGAAAACCGTACCCTGCCCCTGGACCTCGCAACCTTGCCGGTATTTCCCGAGCACTGGTGGAAAACCCGAGACTTTGCCAACGGCGGCGGTTACGAGCCGCCGCTGGGCAGCGGGCCGTACCGCGTGAGCAAGGTCGACTCCGGGCGCAGCATCACCTTCGAGCGTAATGCCGACTGGTGGGGCAAGGATTTACCGGTCAGTCGCGGCCTCTACAACTTCGATCACTTCAGCATCGAGTACTTCGGCGACACCGACGTTGCCCGTCAGGTGCTGCGTGGCGGCGCCTACGATTACAACCGCGAGTTCTCCGCCACAGCCTACTCCATCGGCTACGACAGCCCGGCCCTGAGCGACGGTCGCCTGCAAAAAGCCCATTTGGCCAAAGAGGCACCGCAATCGGCTCAGGGCTTTGTGTTCAACCTGCAAAACCCGATGTTCCAGGACCGCCGAGTGCGCCAGGCCCTGGCCATGCTCTGGGATTTCGAGTGGAGCAACCGGCAGATGATGCGTGAGCTGTACATCCGTCAGCAGAGCTACTTTTCCAATACCGACCTTGCAGCCCGGCAATTGCCCGACGCCGGTGAGCGGGCGATTCTCGAACCGCTGCGCGGGCAAATCCCCGACGAAGTCTTCACCGAGGTCTTCGAAGCACCGAAAACCGACGGCAGCGGCGTGATTCGCGACAAACAGTTGCAAGCCCTGAAACTGCTCGAACAGGCGGGCTGGAAACCCGATGGCGATCAACTGGTCAATGCCCAAGGTCAACCGCTGAGCTTCACCTTCCTGATCAGCCAGAACGGCATGGACCGATTGCTGCTGCCTTATAAGCGCACCTTGAAACAAATCGGCATCGACCTGAATATTCGCCGCATCGACGCCTCCCAGTACATTAACCGCCTGATGTCCCGGGATTACGACATGATCGTCACCGGCTACCCGGTCTCCACCTCGCCGGGCAACGAGTTGTACAACTATTTCGGCTCGGCGGCGGCCAACGATCCCGGTTCCAACAACTACATGGTGCTGAAGAACCCGGCGGTCGATACGCTGGTCAACGGCCTGGTTCGCGCCACCACTCAGGCTGACATGCTGCGCTACGCCCATGCCCTGGACCGTGTCCTGCAATGGAACTTCTATTGGATTCCCAATTATTACCCGCCAGGCAGCTCGACCGTGTGGTGGAACCGTTTCGGCATTCCCTCTGTGCAAGCGAGCAATGAAGAAGCCATCGAGAGTTGGTGGGAAGTGAGCTCCACCCCGCTGACCAACCAACAGATGACTGCCGAGCTCATCAAACGCGGCAAACCCGGAGGGCCGCACTGATGTGGGCTTACGTACTGCGGCGATTGCTACTGATCATTCCGACACTGGTGATCATTCTTCTGGTCAATTTCGTGATCGTCCAGGCCGCGCCCGGCGGCCCGGTGGAACAAGCCATCGCGCGCCTGCAAGGCATCGGCGGCGCAAGTGTCGGCGGCGGTTCCAGCGACGCCGTGCAGGGCAGTTCGCGTGCCAGTCGTGGGCTCGACCCGCAGTTGATCAAGGAGATCGAAAAGCAATACGGCTTCGATAAGCCGGCCCCGGAACGCCTGTGGCTGATGCTCAAGAGCTACGCCCGCCTCGACTTCGGCAAGAGCTTTTTCCGCGGCGCTACCGTCACCGACCTGATCCTGGAAAAAATGCCGGTGACCATTTCCCTCGGGCTCTGGGCCACGTTGATCACCTATCTGGTGTCGATCCCTCTGGGCATACGCAAGGCCGTGCACCATGGCAGCCATTTCGATATCTGGAGCAGCACCGCGATCATCATCGGTTACGCCATGCCGGCGTTCCTGTTCGCGATGTTCCTGATCGTGGTCTTCGCCGGCGGTACTTCGTTGAACTGGTTCCCGGTGCGCGGCCTGGTCTCGGACAATTTTGAGTCGCTGTCGACTGTCGGCAAAATCGCCGATTACTTCTGGCACCTGGTGCTGCCGGTAACGGCACTGGTGGTCGGCGGTTTCGCGGCCCTGACCATCCTCACCAAAAACTCCTTCCTCAATGAAATCACTCGCCAGTATGTGGTCACCGCCCGGGCCAAGGGCTTGAGCGAACGCCGGGTGCTTTACGGCCATGTGTTTCGTAACGCGATGCTGCTGGTAGTGTCGGGGATTCCGCAGGCTTTCATCAGTGTATTTTTCGCCGGTTCGCTGCTGATCGAAGTGATTTTTTCCCTCGATGGCCTGGGTCGCATGAGTTACGAAGCTGCGGTTTCACGGGATTACCCGGTGGTCTTCGGTTCACTGTTCATCTTCACCTTGTTCGGCCTGCTGATAAAACTCATCGGCGACCTTTGCTACACCCTGGTCGATCCACGTATCGACTTCGCGGCGAGGAACGCCTGATGTTCAAGCTCTCGCCGCTGGGCCGTCGCCGTTTCGAGCGTTTCAAGAAAAACCGTCGGGGCTGGTGGTCGCTATGGTTGTTTATCGGCCTGTTCCTGTTGACCCTGGGCGGCGAGTTGATCGCCAACGACAAACCGCTGATGGTCAGTTATCAGGGCTCGCTGTATTTCCCGGCATTCAAACGCCACACCGAACAGGAATTTGGCGGGCAACTGCCGTTCCAGGCCGATTACCGCAGCGATTACGTGCAGAAGCTGATTCACAAGGATGGCGGCTGGATATTGTTCCCACCGATCCCGTTCAGCGACGACACGCCCAATTACGACCTCAATCAACCAGCGCCGAGTCCGCCGTCGAAGGTCAACTGGCTCGGCACCGACGATCAGGCCCGCGACGTGCTGGCCCGGGTGATTTTCGGCGCGCGGGTGTCGATTTTGTTTGCGTTGGCGCTGACGTTTATCAGCGCGCTGATCGGCATCGCCGCCGGTGCGCTGCAAGGCTATTACGGTGGCTGGGTCGACCTGCTCGGTCAGCGCTTGCTGGAAGTCTGGTCGGGGCTACCGGTGCTGTACCTGCTGATCATTCTGTCGGGGTTCGTCGAGCCGAATTTCTGGTGGCTGCTGGGGATCATGGCGCTGTTTTCCTGGCTGGCGCTGGTGGACGTGGTGCGCGCCGAATTCCTGCGCGGGCGCAACCTGGAATACGTCAAGGCCGCCCGTGCGTTGGGCCTGACCGACCGCAAGGTGATCGTGCGGCACATTCTGCCCAATGCGATGAACGCCACCCTGAGTTATCTGCCGTTCATCCTGACCGGGGCGATTTCCACCCTCACGGCGCTGGATTTTCTCGGCTTCGGCATGCCCGCCGGCAGTGCATCCCTGGGCGAATTGATCGGTCAAGGCAAGCAGAACCTGCAAGCGCCGTGGCTGGGGCTGACGGCGTTTTTCACCTTGGCGCTGATTCTTTCTTTATTGGTATTCATTGGCGAGGCGTTGCGTGATGCCTTTGATCCACGATCTTGATCCACGATCTTGATCCATGCTCTTGATCGACAACCATGAGGCGGACTGTTGATATGACTGACAACCTGATCGAAATCCGTGACCTCAACGTGGCCTTCAGCGGCCAGACCGTGGTGCGCAACCTGTGCCTGGACATCCGCCCCGGCGAATGCCTGGCGCTGGTCGGCGAGTCGGGCTCCGGCAAATCGGTGACCGCCCACTCGATCCTGCAACTGCTGCCCGAGACCGGCACTGAAACCACCGGTAGCATTCGCTATCGAGGCCAGGAATTGATCGGCACCGACATCAAGGTCTTGCGCGAACTGCGCGGCAATCGGATCGCGATGATCTTTCAGGAGCCGATGACCTCCCTCAACCCGCTGCACAGCATTGAAAAGCAGATCGGCGAAACCCTGCTGCTGCATAAAGGGCTGGGCGGTAAAGCGGCGCAAGCGCGGATTCTTGAGTTGCTGCAACTGGTGGGCATCCAGAAACCCGAAGAGCGGCTCAAGGCCTACCCCCATCAACTGTCCGGCGGCCAGCGACAACGGGTGATGATCGCCATGGCCCTGGCCTGCGAGCCGGAATTGCTGATCGCCGATGAGCCGACCACCGCGCTGGATGTGACGGTGCAGCGCAAGATCCTGCTGCTGCTCAAGTCCCTGCAACAGCGGCTTGGAATGTCACTGTTGCTGATCAGCCACGACCTCAATCTGGTGCGCAGCATTGCTCAGCGAGTGTGTGTGATGCACGCTGGGGAAATCGTCGAGCAGGCACCCTGCGAAACACTGTTCACCGAACCGAAACATCCTTACAGCTGCCTACTGCTGAACGCCGAACCGGAAGGTGAAGCCCTGTCCCGGGACGAGCGTGAAAAGGTGTTGGAAGTGGATAATTTGCAGGTGCAGTTCGTCATCGGTGGAGGCCTGTTTCAGCGTAAAACTTACCTGCGCGCGGTGGATGGCATCAGCCTGAACGTCCAGCGTGGCAAGACGTTGGGCATCGTCGGCGAGTCCGGTTCGGGCAAGTCCACCCTCGGTCAGGCGATCCTGCGCTTGCTCGACTCGCAGGGCAGCATTCGCTTTCAGGGTGAGGCCCTGGATGGCTTGACGCAAAAGCAGCTGCGACCGTGGCGCAAGAAGATGCAGGTGGTATTTCAGGATCCCTTCGGCAGCCTCAGCCCGCGGATGTCGGTGGCGCAGATCATCAGTGAAGGTCTTGAGGTTCACAGCCAGTCCACCCCGGACGAATGCGAAGCGCAAGTGATCCGGGTGCTGGAAGAAGTCGGCCTCGACCCGCAAAGTCGTCATCGCTATCCGCACGAGTTTTCCGGCGGCCAACGCCAACGCATCGCCATCGCCCGGGCACTGGTGCTGAAACCGGCGCTGATCCTGCTCGACGAACCGACCTCGGCGCTGGATCGCACGGTGCAAAAACAAGTGGTCGCCCTGCTCCGTCAGCTGCAGGAAAAACATGGCCTGACCTATCTGTTCATCAGCCACGACCTGGCGGTGGTGCGCGCCCTGGCCCACGACATGATCGTGATCAAGGACGGCAAAGTGGTGGAAAGCGGCGCCAGCCACGCCGTGTTCGACTCGCCGCAGCATCCGTATACCAAAGAGCTGTTGGCGGCGGCGCATCCGGGGTGGGCATAATCTGCGTCATGCAGTTGGACCGTGTCGCGGCCTTCGCGAGCAAGCCCGCTCCCACATTGGATCGCATTAACACCGCAATTCAAATGTGGGAGCGGGCTTGCTCGCGAAGACGCCCATAACAACACCACACATCCTGGACAATGAAGCCCGATGAACACCACCGAAAGCCTCAAGGACTACCAGCGCGTTCGCACCCTGGCGATCCGTTCGCTGTTCGAGATCATCGAGCAATCGAGCGAGGGCACGGTGATTGTCGACCGCGACGCGAACATCGTCTGGATGAACGAGCGTTATGCCCGGCGTTTCGGTCTGGAGTCGGCCGCAGGTGCGATCGGCAGGGCCTGTGAAAGCGTGATCCCCGGCAGCCTGTTGCGCGAGGTGGTGCGCACCGGGCGGCCAATTCTGCTGGACATGCAGGACACCCCCAAGGAACCGCTGGTGGTGATGCGCCTGCCGATTCACGACGATGCCGGCGCGGTAATCGGCGCCATCGGTTTTGCCCTGTTCGATGAATTGCGCAGCCTGTCGCCGATGCTCAAGCGCTACCTGAGCATGCAGGAAGAACTGGCATCGACCCGCTCGCTGCTGCGGGCACGGCAGACCAAGTACAACTTCGCCCATTTCATCGGCACCAGCGCCGCCAGCCTCGAAGTCAAACGCCGCGCCCGGCGCAGCGCCAGTGCCGAGTCTCCGGTGTTGTTGCTGGGCGAAACCGGCACCGGCAAGGAGTTGCTGGCCCAGGCAATTCACGGCGCCTCCCCTCGGGCGCACAAAGCCTTCGTCAGCATCAACAGCGCAGCGATTCCCGAAGCGCTGCTGGAAGCCGAGTTCTTTGGCACCGCCCCCGGCGCATTCACCGGCGCCGATCGCAAAGGCCGCACCGGCAAGTTGCAGATCGCTCAGGGCGGCACGCTGTTTCTCGATGAGATCGGCGACATGCCGCTGCCGCTGCAAAGCAAGTTGCTGCGAGTGTTGCAGGAAAAGGAATTCGAACCAGTGGGTTCCAACGAAGTGATCCAGAGTGATGTGCGGGTGATCGCGGCCACCTCCACCGATCTGGAGGCGGCGATCAAACGCGGCGAGTTTCGTGCCGATTTGTATTACCGCCTCAACGTGCTGCCAATTCAGGTCCCGCCCCTGCGTGATCGTCTCGACGACCTGCCGGCCCTCAGTGAAGCGATCCTTGAGGAGCTGCGCAGTCAGCACGAACTGAACCGCGAAGCCTTGGATTTGTTGGGTCAACACGCCTGGCCGGGGAACATTCGCGAACTGCGCAACGTGCTGGAACGTGCAGCGTTGCTCAGTGATGATTTGATGCTGAATGCAGCGGATATCCGCGCGGCAATTGGCAGTCTTATGCCGGTGCAGCGTGTGACGCCTCCGCCCCTTGAACCAATCGCCCATGAAACCTTCAGTGAGGCTCGCGAACGGTTTGATCGGCAGTTGATTGAATCCGCCCTCGCGCAATGCGGCGGAAAGGTTATCGAAGCGGCGGCGCGGTTGGGGCTGGGGCGGTCGACGTTGTACAAGAAGATGGTGGCGTTGGGGATTGCGGAGTCTCCATAAAGAGACATGGATCTCCGTTATTAGACATGGCCTCCTGAGCGCTGCGCGCTCTTCGCGAGCAAGCCCGCTCCCACATTCGACCGCATTCCTCTGAGCGACTCGGTCAAACTGTGGGAGCGGGCTTGCTCGCGAAAGGGCCAGACCCGTTAATAGAAGTCTCAAAATAGAGATAAATAAATCAAACTCAACGTACAAAATAAATAATCTCTTTATATTTCAATGTGTTAAGCAACTGGCACGAAACTCGCTATAGCCCTTCCCACAAAGCTTCACCCTACAAAAATAACAATCCAGGAGACACACCATGAGTGTGATCATTGCCTTGGCAGCTCTCACGCTGCTGATGGTGGCTGCGTACCGTGGCTACAGCGTTATCCTCTTTGCCCCGATCGCCGCCCTCGGCGCCGTCCTGCTCACCGACCCTTCCGCCGTTGCCCCAGTCTTCACCGGGGTGTTCATGGAAAAAATGGTCGGCTTCGTCAAACTGTATTTCCCGGTGTTCCTGCTCGGGGCCGTATTCGGCAAGCTGATCGAGTTGTCGGGCTTCTCCCGCTCCATCGTCGCAGCGGCCATTCGCTTGCTTGGCACTCGCCAGGCCATGCTGGTGATCGTATTGGTCTGCGCCCTGCTCACTTATGGCGGCGTATCGCTGTTTGTGGTGGTGTTTGCGGTCTACCCGTTTGCCGCCGAGATGTTCCGTCAGAGCAATATCCCCAAGCGCCTGATCCCGGCGACCATCGCCCTCGGCGCATTCTCGTTCACCATGGACGCCCTGCCCGGCACGCCGCAGATCCAGAACATCATCCCCAGCACCTTCTTCAACACCACCGCCTGGGCCGCGCCGTGGCTGGGTGTGATCGGCACGATTTTCGTGTTCTGCGCCGGCATGCTGTTCCTTCAGAGCCAGCGCAACAAGGCCCAGCGCAGCGGTGAAGGCTATGGTTCGGCGCTGCGCAACGAGCCGGAAACTGCGCCGGATATCAAGCTGCCCAACCCATGGATCGCGCTGTCGCCGCTGTTGATGGTGGGCCTGATGAACCTGCTGTTCACCCGCTGGATTCCGCTGTGGTACGGCAAGACTCACAGCCTCTCGTTGCCAGGCATGGCCGCACCGGTGACCACCGACATCGCCAAACTGACAGCGATCTGGGCGGTCCAGGCAGCCTTGCTGGTAGGCATCGTCATGGTGCTGGTGTTCGGCTTTCAGGCGATTCGTGGCAAGTTGGCCGAAGGCAGTAGAAGTGCGGTCAGCGGCGCGCTGTTGGCGGCGATGAACACCGCGTCGGAATACGGTTTCGGTGCAGTGATCGCGTCGTTGCCAGGTTTTTTGGTGCTGTCCGGCTGGCTCAAAAGCATTCCCAATCCCCTGGTCAACGAAGCGATTACCGTGACGCTGCTGGCCGGTATCACCGGTTCGGCGTCGGGCGGCATGAGCATTGCCCTGGCGGCGATGTCCGAGACGTTCATCAGCGCAGCCCATGCCGCCAATATTCCGCTGGAAGTGCTGCACCGGGTCGCCGCGATGGCCAGTGGCGGCATGGACACTTTGCCGCACAACGGCGCAGTGATTACTTTGCTGGCGGTCACCGGTTTGACCCACCGCGAGGCCTACAAAGACATTTTCTGTATTACGCTGATCAAGACACTCGCTGTTTTTGTGGTGATCGGTACTTACTACGCCACTGGCATTGTGTGAGGTATTCATGACGACTCTTTCGGGCAAGACCGCACTGGTCACCGGCTCCACCAGCGGCATCGGTCTGGGGATCGCCCTGAGCCTGGCCAAGGCTGGCGCCAACCTGATCCTCAACGGTTTCGGCGATGCGTCCAAAGTGATTGCCGAAGTCGAGCAATACGGCAGCAAGGTCGGCCATCACCCGGCCGACGTCAGCGACCCGGCGCAGATCGCCGACATGATCGAATACGCCGAGCGTGAGTTCGGCGGCGTGGATATCCTGGTCAACAATGCGGGCATCCAGCACGTGGCGTCGGTGGAAGATTTTCCGGTGGAGCGCTGGGACTCGATCATTGCGATCAACCTGTCGTCGGTGTTTCACAGCACCCGTTTGAGTTTGCCGGGGATGCGCACCAAGGGCTGGGGACGGATCATCAACATCGCTTCGGTGCATGGCCAGGTCGGTTCGGTGGGCAAGGCGGCGTACGTCGCGGCCAAGCATGGCGTGATCGGCCTGACCAAGGTGGTCGGTCTGGAAACCGCTACGACGAACGTCACCTGCAACGCCATCTGCCCGGGCTGGGTGCTGACGCCGCTGGTGCAAAAGCAGATCGATGATCGCGCCGCGACCGGGATCGACCCGCAGCAGGCGCAACACGACTTGCTGGCCGAGAAGCAGCCGTCCCTGGAATTCGTGACACCGCCGCAACTGGGCGAGTTGGTGCTGTTTTTATGCAGCGAAGCCGGTAGCCAGGTGCGTGGCGCGGCATGGAATATTGATGGTGGGTGGTTGGCGCAGTAACCAGTCGCCCCCCCAGACACTGATCGTTCCCACGCTCTGCGTGGGAATGCAGCCCGGGACGCTCCGCGTCCCAAAGCGGACGCGGAGCGTCCATTGAGGCATTCCCACGCAGAGCGTGGGAATGAGAGAGGCCAAGCCATGTCCGACATCCTCTGGCAACCCGGCACCGAGCGCATCGGCAAGACCCGCATGGAGGCCTTCCGGCGCTTCGTCAATCAGCGACATACCCTTGAGATCGCCGACTACCTTGCCCTGCACCAGTGGAGCATCGATCAGCGGGCAGCTTTCTGGCAGGCCATCATCGATTTCTTCGACATTCGTTTTCACGATCAGCCAGACGCGGTGCTGATAGAGGGCACGCAAATGCCCAGCGCCCAGTGGTTCCCCGGCGCCACGCTGAATTTCGCCGAACACCTGTTGCGCCGTCGCGACGATGCCGTGGCAGTGGTGGCCATCGGCGAAAACGGCCAACGGGAACAACTGACCTGGGCCGAGCTGGCGAGCCATGTCGCCGGTTTTCAAAACGGCCTGAAAGCCGCCGGTGTCGGCCTTGGCGACCGAGTGGCCGCGTGCATGCCGAACACTTGGCAAACCCTGGTGGCGATGCTTGCCACCACCAGTCTGGGCGCGATCTGGTCGTGTTCCTCGCCCGACTTCGGCACCCATGGGGTGATCGACCGTTTCGGCCAGATCGAGCCGAAAGTGCTGATCACCTGCGCCGGTTACCGTTACGCTGGCAAGGACATCGACCAGACGACCAAGGTCAACGAAATCCTCGGGCAACTGCCGTCCTTGCAGCAGTTGATCGTTGTGCCTTACGCGCGCCCCCAGGCGCGCATCGAAGACTTCCGCAGCCAGGCCAACGTGACGCTGTGGGACGATTTCTACGACCCGGGCGGCGAGCCGCAATTCGTTCCCGTGCCCTTCGCCCATCCGCTGTACATCCTCTATTCCAGCGGCACCACCGGCGTGCCGAAGTGCATTGTTCACAGCACCGGCGGCGTGCTGCTGCAACACGTCAAGGAGCATGGCCTGCACACCGATCTCGGCCCCGGCGACCGCTTGTTCTACTACACCACCTGCGGCTGGATGATGTGGAACTGGCTGGTTTCGGCCCTCGCCGTCGGCAGCGCCGTGGTGCTTTACGACGGCTCGCCATTTCATCCAGGTCCGGAGCGCTTGATCGACCTGATCGACGACGAACGCATCAACGTCTTCGGCACCAGCCCCAAGTTCCTCACCTCGCTGGAAAGCAACGGTGTGAAGCCGTGCGAAAGTCATGACTTGAGCAGCCTCAAAACCGTGCTGTCCACCGGCTCCGCGCTGTCTCCGCAAAGCTTCGATTACGTCTACCGCGCGCTCAAGTCCGACCTGTGCCTGTCCTCGATGTCTGGCGGCACCGACATCGTGTCGTGTTTTGTTATCGGCAATCCGGTCCTGCCGGTGCGCCGTGGCGAAATGCAGTGCAAGAGCCTGGGCATGGCGGTGGAAGTCTGGAACGACGCAGGGCAGCCGGTTATCGGAGAAAAAGGCGAACTGGTGTGCACCCGACATTTTCCGGCGATGCCCATCGGTCTGTGGAACGACCCTGACGGCGAGAAGCTGCGAAAGTCCTATTTCAGCCTGTTCCCCGGCATCTGGGCCCAAGGCGATTACGCCGAACAACTGCCCCACGGCGGCATGCTGATCCATGGGCGTTCCGATGCGGTACTCAACCCCGGCGGTGTACGCATCGGCACAGCAGAAATCTATCGTCAGGTGGAGAAAATCACGCAGGTGCTGGACAGCGTCGCCATCGGTCAGCAATGGCAAGATGACGTGCGGGTGGTGCTGTTCGTGAAGTTGCGCGACGGTGTGGAACTGGACGACGCACTGCAACAACGGATCCGCCAGGTCATCCGCGCCAACACCACACCACGGCATGTGCCAGCGAAGATTGTCGCGGTCACCGACATACCGCGCACCATCAGCGGCAAGGTGGTCGAGCTGGCGGTGAGGAATGTGGTGCATGGCCAGAAGGTGAAGAACACCGATGCACTGGCCAATCCCGAGGCGCTGGAGCAGTTTCGCGACCGCTCTGAATTGAATGATTGAAACGTAGATCCACTGTGGGAGCGGGCTTGCTCGCGAAAGCGGTCTATCAGCCAGCATTAATGTTGAATGTGAAATCGTCTTCGCGAGCAAGCCCGCTCCCACATTTGATCGTCGTTGTCAGCGCTAGTCCACTAATCCCCATTCCCCCGGCGGTGTATGGGGCCCGGGCGTAGCCTCGGCGTGCATTTTCAACCGCAGTCGCAAGTTGTTCACCGAGTCCGCATGTTTCAGCGCCTCTGCCTCATCAATAGCGCCCTCGGCAAACAGCTCGAACAGCGCCCCATCAAACGTCTGCATCCCTGCCTCTGAAGACTTCTCCATCATCCCCTTGAGTTCGGAAAGCTCATTGCGCCGGATCAGGTCGCCGATGGTCGGCGTTCCCAGTATTATTTCCACCGCCGCCCGGCGCTGCCCATCCCGGGTCCGCACCAAACGCTGGGAAACAAAGGCCTTGAGGTTATTGCCCAGGTCATGGAGCAGTTGCGTCCGGCGCTCTTCGGGAAAGAAGTTGATCACGCGGTCCAGCGCCTGATTGGCGTTGTGCGCATGCAAAGTGGAAATCACCAGATGACCGGTATCGGCAAACGCCAGCGCGTGCTCCATGGTCTCGCGGTCGCGGATCTCGCCGATCAGCACCACGTCCGGTGCCTGGCGCAGGGTGTTTTT
Organism: Pseudomonas sp. QTF5; assembly: GCF_000512695.2. GTDB lineage: Bacteria > Pseudomonadota > Gammaproteobacteria > Pseudomonadales > Pseudomonadaceae > Aquipseudomonas. The sequence goes on from NZ_AZRW02000002.1 coordinate 188,347, forward strand.
CAGCGCGGCGTGGAAACTGCGGGTATCGACGCCGACCTCACGCTGGTTGATGATTGATTTCTTGTGCCGATGGATAAACTCGACCGGGTCTTCGATGGTGATGATATGGCCACTGCTGTGACGGTTGCGGTAATCGATCAGCGCCGCCAGCGAGGTCGACTTGCCCGAGCCGGTCGAGCCGACGAACAGTATCAGCCCTTGTTTGAGCATCACGGTTTCGAGCAGCACCGGCGGCAACTTGAGGTCTTCGAAGCGTGGAATGTCGAGTTTGATGTTGCGCGCCACGATAGACACATCGTTACGCTGCTTGAAAATATTGAGCCGAAAGCGCCCGACTCCGGCCAAGGAAAGCGCCAGGTTCATTTCCAGTTCCCTATCGAACTCCAGGCGCTGTTCGGCGTCCATGATGGACGCAGCAATGGCTGCCACTTCCCCCGGCTTGAACGGTTGATCGGTCAGGGGTTTGAGCACACCGTCAAATTTCGCGCTGGGTGGCGCGCCGGTGGACAGGTAAAGATCGGAGCCATTGCGGCTGGCGAGAATCTGCAACAGAGCATCGATTTCCATGGCAAAAAGCACCCGCGAAGCATTCAATTGAAAAGAATGACCCAAAACGGGTCATCCAGCGTCTACCGCCATGCAAGGATAGTAGACGCCGCCACACCGACTGACGCGCAGGACATTGTAATGAACGCACCACCGACCGCCAGCGATGCCCAGGCCCTGATTGCCCGACTGGACTGGACAAACAACCCGCTGGGCGCCGCCGATCACTGGCCGCAGAGCCTGCGCACCGCCGTGGACATTGTGATTCACTCGCCGATGCCGATGCTGTTGCTGTGGGGTCCGCAGCTCACGCAGATCTACAACGACGGCTTCGCCCTCCTCGCTGGCAGCAAACACCCTGACGCTTTCGGACAACCGACGCACCTGATCTGGCCAGAACTGAAAGACTTCACCGACCCGATTTACAGCGCCGTCCTACAGGGACAGGTGCGAACCTACAGCGAACAGCGCTTCACCTTGCAGCGCGACGGTCGGGATTCCGACTTCTGGCTGGACTTGACCTACAGCCCCATTCGCAATGAAAGCGCCGAGGTTGCCGGGATTCTGGTCACCGCCATCGAAACCAACGAACGCCGGCGCATCGCTCTGGAGCTCGAACAACGCTCCGCCGCCAGCCTCAAGGCCCAGCAAGAAACCGAGCAGCGCCTGCAACTGGCGCTAGCCGCCACCGATGCCGTCGGCACCTGGGACTGGGACATCGGCGAAGACCGTTTCATCGCTGATGCCCACTTCGCCCAACTGCATGGAATCAACCCGGCCATGGCCAGCCAGTTGCCCATCAGCGAATACCTCCACGGCGTGCACCCGGAAGATCGCGCCATGATTGCCCGCAGCATCAAGTATTGCATCACCCATGGCAGCGAGTACGCGGAGGAGTATCGCTTGCTGCAATCTGACGGCCAACTGCGCTGGGTGTTTGCCCGAGGCCGCTGCTACAAGGACCATCATGGTCGGCCGATCCGTTTCCTTGGCGCGGCACTCGACCTGACCGAACGCAAACACATCGAGCAGGCCTTGCGCCAGAGCCAGACCGAGCTGCAACTGATCATCAACGCCATGCCAATCCTGATCAGTTACGTCGACAGCGAGGAGCGCTTTCGCCTGAACAATGCCGCCTATCTGGAATGGTACGGTCTGACGCCCCAGGAGCTTTACGGCCGTACCGTCCGTGAAGTGCTGGGCGACGAAGCCTATGCCCTGCGCGCCGAATACATCGCCGAGGCGTTGAAAGGCAAAGCCTGCAGTTTCAGTATCAGCGCCGCGCACCGCGATGGCAGCAACCGTCAGGCCTTGATGAACTACCTGCCCCGTCATGGCCCGGACGGCGCGGTGAATGGTTTTTACATCTTCGTGATCGACGAAACTGAGCGCAAACAGACCGAAGAAGCCCTGCGCTACCTCAACGAAACCCTTGAAGAACGGGTGAGCGCCCGCACTCAACAATTGGCCGAAACCAACCAGCGGCTGCAAAACGAGATGTTTGAACGCGAGCGCGCCGAAGACGCCTTGCGGCATGCACAGAAAATGGAAGCGGTCGGACAGCTCACGGGCGGCATCGCCCATGACTTCAACAACATGCTCACCGGGATCATCGGCAGTCTTGATTTGATGCAGCGCTACATTGCCAATGGTCGCGCTGACGAGATCGGTCGTTTTACCGACGCCGCGGTGTCTTCGGCCCACCGCGCCGCCGCCCTGACCCATCGCCTGCTGGCGTTCTCCCGGCGTCAGTCGCTGGATCGCAAGCCGCTGAATGCCAACCAGCTGGTGCATTCTCTGGAAGATTTGTTCAGGCGGACCAAGGGCGATCACATCGAGCTGCGGCTGCAACTGGCCGACGAAGTCTGGCCGGTCAGCACTGACGTCAGTCAACTGGAAAACGCCCTGCTCAACCTCGTCATCAATGCCCGGGATGCGATGCCCGAAGGCGGCGAGTTGCTGATCGAAACCGCCAATGTTCACCTCGACGGTAGCGACATCACCCCCCTGGAACCGGTCAGGGCCGGGGATTACCTGATGATTGCGGTCAGCGACAACGGTGCCGGCATGACCCCGTCAGTGTTGGCCAAGGCCTTCGATCCGTTCTTCACCACCAAACCCATCGGCCAGGGCACCGGCCTTGGACTGTCGATGATTTATGGTTTCGCCCAGCAGTCGGGCGGGCATGTCAGCCTTCACAGCCTGCCGGACCAAGGCACCTGCGTTCGCCTGTATTTGCCACGGTTGCACGTCGCGCTGCCAGAGCACACTTTGCTGCCGGCCACCGGCGAAACACCGGCAGCCATTGCCGGTGAGACCGTGGTGTTGGTGGAAGACGATCCGGCGGTGCGCATGCTGGTGCTCGACCTGCTCAATGAACTGGGTTATCACGCCCATGAAGCCGAAGACGCCAAGGCCGCCTTGCCCTTGCTGGAATCCGACCTGCGGGTCGATCTGCTGGTGACCGATGTCGGTCTGCCGGGCATGAACGGTCGACAACTGGCGGAAATCGCCCGTCAGCACCGTCCGGATCTCAAGGTGCTGTTCATGACCGGTTATGCGCAGAACGCCGCCGAACGCCAGGGTTTCCTGGAGGAAGGCATGGACATGGTGGCCAAACCCTTTTCCATTGACCTGTTGGCCCACAAGATTCGCACGATGATCGGCCAAGCGGACTGAGTTAAGGCATAATCGCGCGCCCCACGCTGGCACCAACATAGCCACCACCGTTGCAAGGTACTGCCAATGAAAGCCCAAGCCCGCCATATTCTGGTGAAAACCTCGGAAGAAGCCGAACAGCTCAAACAACGCATCGCCAAGGGCGAAGCCTTCGATGTGCTGGCCAAGAAATACTCCACGTGCCCGTCCGGCAAACGCGGCGGCGACCTGGGCGAAGTGCGGCCCGGGCAGATGGTCGGGGTGATCGATGCGGTAATCTTCAAAAAACCGCTGCGGGTGGTGCATGGGCCGATCAAGAGCAAGTTCGGGTATCACCTGGTGCAGGTGTTTTACCGGGATTGATCGGTGCCTTCAGGGCTCCATCGCGGACAAGTCGGATCGCCGCACCGCCGCTCCCACAGGGGTGATGTGACTGCAATCGTGGGCAACTCACAAATCCCTGTGGGGCGGCGGGGAGGCGATCCGACTTGCCCGCGATAGCCATGGGTATCTCACATCTCTTGAGCTACAGATTCACTGCCGGGGTTGGGGGTTGGGTGTACATATCCATTTCTGCGGTAACGGCCGCTTAGGGTTCCGCCCTGACGGCGGGTCACTTGTGCGCCCAGCATGGGCGCACAAGTGACTCGCTGTAAAAGCGAAACCGCCAGCGGCCGTGACCGCAGAAACGGATATGTCCACCATCAAACTCGGAAAGTTGTGTAGATACCCATGCCGCCATAGGGGTGTATCAGACAACGATGATGCCGACTGACACTCCGTCTTCGCGAGCGAAGCTCGCTCCTACAAGGGGGTGGTTACACTGAATCGAGCAACGCCTTGTGCGGCTTGCCGTCGCTGTGGCAGATGACGCGGTTGCGGCCGGTGGTCTTGGCTTCGTAGAGCGCCTGGTCGGCGTCGTTGAGCCACAGGGTCGCGTCGTCGTGGGCCGGGTTGAAGGCCGCCAGGCCAATGCTCAAACTGACTTTCAGTGCCGGGTTCTGCTCGTAACCCAACGTGGCGAAACGATCACGCAGCGCATCCATCGCTACGGCGGCGCGGTCCAGCGGCAGGTCCGGCAGCAGCACACAAAATTCGTCGCCGCCATAGCGCCCGGCGACGTCCGCTGCGCGCAGGTTCTGCTTGAGCATTTTGCTCAGCTGACGCAGGACAATGTCCCCGGCGACATGGCCGTAGGTGTCGTTGATGATTTTGAAATGATCGATGTCGATCAGCGCAATCGCCCCGCCCTGCTGCTGGCGTTGGCAACGCTGAAACTCGATTTCCAGCTGATCTTTCCAGGCACCGTGATTCAGCAGGCCGGTAAGGCTGTCGGTGCGGCTCAGGGCCAGCAGTTCGCGCTTGTGCCGGCCGAGGGTATCGGCCTGACGGAAGCAGATCCAGCCCAGGGACAGCAGATAAATCGACAGCAAAGGCAAGCAGGCGTACAGCTGAAACGGACTGGTTAGCGGGACAAAAGCCGGCATGAACACCAGCAACCCCACGCCGATCCCGAGTATCTGCGCGACGGCGCCCACCAACAGAAAACGCAAACCGCCGATGGCCACGTTGTGCATCGCCATCATCGACAGCGTTACCGCGCTGGGCAGCGGATTGAACTGCATGGCCGCCACCCAGAAACCGCCGAGAAACGCGTCCACCAGGATGTTGCGGTGCTCGGCGTGGTAAGGAATTTTCGCCCGGCGCGCCCATTGATAGGCCACATGCGGCCAGAGCAGCCCGTTGAGCAGCATCCCCCCCCAGACCCAGGGTGCCGGGTCGAGTGGGTACATCCCTGCGCCGACGCACAATAACCCAAGGGCCAGCCCCAGAACTCGCGACGTATACAGCCTCCTGGCCAATGAAAGTCCCTTTCCTCCCTTTTTTTCCATAGAGGCCTCTGTACTGCTGAACGGAGCCTGACAACATACGGGTTGAAAAGTGTGTTTGAAGTCTATCAGGGCAACGGCAAATAGCCATCACCGGTTAGCGGTCTGAATTACATGGCATCGCCATGAGGCGAGTGTCCAATGTTTGTCTATACATGAAGGGAGGGATCGATAAACAACCTGTCCTGATCACTGCAAAGGAATAGCCTGATGCTTTTGTTGGTTGTCACTATCGCCGTCTTCGTGGCCTGGAGCTGGTTGAGCTACCCGGCCATTGGTTATTGGCTCTATGACTTGAACATGGCGCTGGAGGCCCGGCTGTATCGGTTACACAAGATCGTCGTGCCGATCGCCGAAATGACCGTCTCGACCTGGCAAGGGGGGCCTTACGAAGCCTCCAGCAGTGTGCTGATGCTGCACGGCTACAGCGCCGACAAGAACATCTGGCTGCGCTTCGCCCGACACTTTGTCAACGACTACCGGGTGATTATTCCTGACCTCGCGGGGCATGGCGAAACCGGCTTCAAGGCCGGCGGTGGCTACGACATTCCGGTCCAGGCCAAACGGTTGATCCAGTTGCTCGATATCTGTGGAGTCGAGAAGGTGCACGTGATCGGCAACTCCATGGGCGGCTACATCGCGGCGTGGCTGGCGGCCACTTACCCCGAGCGCATTATCTCGCTGGCGCTGCTCGACCCGGCCGGCGTCACCGCCCCGGAGGCCAGCGACATGGAGCGACACCTGGCTCGCGGGCACAACCCGTTTTTGATTCATTCCCGTGAAGAATTCCAGTACTTCTACGCCATGACCATGGCTTCACCGCCCTGGGTGCCGGGGATCGTGCTGGACGCCGTCGCCCAGCGCTATGAACAACAGCGCGACGAGCTGGAAGAAATCTTCAGGGACTTCCACGCCAGCCCGCCGATGGAGCCGAAACTGCCCGACATCAAGTGTCCGGCGCTGCTGCTGTGGGGGCGCAAGGACCGCTTGATCGACGTCAGCAGCGTACCGGTCTGGAGCAAGGGCATCGCCGATCTGCGGGTAGAAATCTGGGACGGTGTCGGCCATATGCCGATGGTTGAGCAACCGGCCAACACGGCACGGTTGTACCGAGATTTTTTAGGAAGTAAAAACTGATGAAATCCCTGTGACAAGCCCTGATCACAATCCCTGTGGGAGCGGGCTTGCTCGCGAAGACGGCGGCACATCCAGCATTGATGTCGACTGACACACTGCCTTCGCGAGCAAGCCCGCTCCCACAGGGCAAGTTCCCTCGCCATTGAGGTTCGCGCGATGAACATTCTTTACGACGAACGCATCGACGGTGTTCTGCCGAACGTAGACAAAGCAGCGCTGCTCAAGGCCTTGCAGCAGGAGGTGCCGGACCTGGACATTCTCTGGCGCGAAGAAGAACTCAAACCCTACGAATGCGACGGTCTCTCGGCCTATCGCACCACGCCGATGCTGGTCGCCCTGCCCCGACAGCTGGAACAGGTGCAGGCGCTGCTCAGGCTCTGTCATGCCCGCAACGTGCCAGTGGTGGCGCGTGGGGCCGGCACCGGGTTGTCCGGCGGTGCGTTGCCGTTGGACAAAGGCGTGCTGCTGGTGATGGTGCGGTTCAACAACATCCTGCACATCGACCCTGCCGCGCGTACCGCAGGGGTTCAACCGGGAGTGCGTAACCTGGCGATTTCCCAGGCCGCGGCGCCCTTCGGTTTGTATTACGCGCCGGACCCGTCCTCGCAAATCGCCTGCTCCATCGGCGGCAACGTCGCGGAAAACGCCGGTGGCGTGCATTGCCTCAAATACGGTCTGACCGTGCACAACCTGCTGAAACTCGACGTATTGACCCTTGAAGGCGAACACCTGACCCTCGGTGCCGATTCGCTGGACGCGCCGGGGTTCGACCTGCTGGCGCTGTTCACCGGTTCCGAAGGCTTGCTGGGGGTCATCACCGAAGTCACAGTCAAACTGCTGCCCAAACCCCAGGTCGCCAAAGTCCTGCTGGCGAGTTTCGACTCAGTGGAAAAGGCCGGCCGCGCGGTGGCCGAGATCATCGCCGCCGGGATCATCCCCGCAGGCCTGGAGATGATGGACAACCTGGCGATCCGTGCCGCTGAAGATTTCATTCACGCCGGTTACCCGGTGGACGCCGAGGCGATTCTGCTGTGCGAACTGGACGGTGTCGAAGCCGATGTCCACGACGACTGCGAGCGGGTCCGCGAAGTGCTGCAACAGGCTGGCGCCAGTGAAGTGCGCCAAGCCCGGGACGAAGCCGAACGCGTGCGGTTCTGGGCCGGGCGCAAGAACGCCTTCCCGGCGATCGGCCGCCTCTCGCCGGATTACTACTGCATGGACGGCACCATCCCCCGCCGCGAATTGCCCGGTGTGCTCAAGGGCATCGCCAGCCTGGCGCAAGAATATGGTTTGCGCGTAGCCAACGTTTTCCATGCCGGTGACGGCAATATGCACCCTCTGATCCTGTTCGACGCCAACCAGCCCGGCGAACTGGAACGGGCCGAAGCCCTCGGCGGCAAGATCCTCGAACTGTGCGTGAAAGTGGGCGGCAGCATCACCGGCGAACATGGCGTCGGCCGCGAGAAAATCAATCAAATGTGCGCGCAGTTCAACAGTGACGAATTGACCCTGTTTCATGCAGTGAAAGCCGCGTTCGACCCAAAAGGCCTGCTCAACCCCGGCAAGAACATCCCGACGCTGCATCGCTGCGCGGAATTCGGCGCGATGCACATCCACGCCGGGCAACTGCCGTTTCCTGAGCTGGAGCGGTTCTGATGCCGGACTTCGATGCCAGTGAAGCCCTGCTCGAGCAGGTCAAACAGGCGCGGGAGAACGCCACGCCGCTGCGCATTCAGGGCGGTAACACCAAGGTGTTCCTCGGGCGCGAAGTGGCCGGAGAAATACTCGACACCCGCGCCCATCGCGGCATCGTCAGCTACGATCCGACGGAGCTGGTGATCAGCGTTCGCGCCGGCACGCCGCTGAGCGAACTGTTTGCCGCACTGGATGCAGCGGGACAAATGTTGCCCTGCGAACCGCCGTCGTTCGGCGAAGGCGCCACCGTCGGCGGGATGATCGCGGCGGGGCTGTCCGGGCCGCGTCGCCCGTGGTCCGGTTCGGTGCGGGACTTTGTCCTGGGGACGCGGGTGATCAGCGGCCTTGGCACCCACCTGCGTTTCGGCGGAGAAGTGATGAAAAACGTTGCCGGTTATGACCTGTCACGCCTGATGGTGGGCAGTTATGGCTGCCTCGGCGTGCTGACCGAAGTCTCGCTCAAAGTGCTGCCAAAACCCCGGCAATGCTTGAGCATCAGCCTGGACATCGACTGTGCCCACGCCTTGGCCAATCTGGCGCAATGGGGTCAGCAACCGTTGCCCATCAGCGCTGCCAGCCACGATGGCCAACGTCTGTATCTGCGGCTGGAAGGCGGCGAAGGTTCGGTGACCGCCGCCCATCAACGGCTCGGCGGCGAACCGTTGGACTCCGGTTATTGGGCCGACCTGAACGAACAACGACTAGAATTTTTTAATGAGGGGCTGGCGCTGTGGCGCTTGTCATTGCCCAACAACCTCGGGCCTCTGGACTTGCCCGGTGAGCAACTGATCGACTGGGGCGGCGCACAACGCTGGTTGAAATCCGCGGCCGACAACATTCAGTCGCGGGCCCTTGAACTCGGCGGCCACGCCACCTGTTTCAGCCATGGCGTCAGCGAAACGCCATTCCAGCCGCTGGCCCCGGCGCTGCTGCGCTATCACCGGCAACTCAAGGCGCAACTGGACCCGCAAGGGCTGTTCAACCCTGGCCGGATGTACGCGGAGCTTTAGGGGGCGCTCTCAATGCAAACCAATCTCAGCGAACAGTCCAAACTACTGCCCCGCGCCGAAGAAGCGGACAAGATTCTGCGCACCTGCGTGCATTGCGGGTTTTGCAACGCCACCTGCCCGACCTACCAACTGCTGGGCGACGAACTGGACGGGCCGCGCGGGCGCATCTACCTGATCAAGCAAGTGCTCGAAGGCGCCCCCGCCACGGCCAAAGCCCAGTTGCACCTGGATCGCTGCCTGACGTGCCGCAACTGCGAAACCACCTGCCCGTCCGGGGTGGATTATCACAACCTGCTGGACATTGGCCGCGCCGTGATCGATCAAGCGGTGCCACGCCCGACCGGTCAGCGGTTGTTGCGTCAGAGCCTGCGGGCACTGGCGCCGAACCCTAATCTGTTCAAGACCTTGCTACAGATCGGCACCACATTCAGGCCGTTGCTGCCACGGGGCATAGAGGCAAAATTGCCCCACGACCTCCCCGCCACGGGCGAGCGCCCTGCCCCTCGGCATGCTCGCCGGGTGCTGATGCTTGAAGGTTGCGTGCAACCTGGTCTATCGCCCAACACCAATGCCGCGACCGCGCGGGTGCTGGATCGGCTGGGGATCAGCGTAATTCCGGCACCGGAAGCCGGCTGTTGTGGCGCACTGGACTATCACCTCGACGCCCAAGCCATGGGCCTGGACCGCGCCCGACGCAACATCGACGCATGGTGGCCGCACCTGGAAAACGGCGCCGAAGCCATCGTGCAAACTGCCAGCGGCTGCGGCGCGTTCATCAAGGATTACGGGCATCTGCTGGAGCGCGACCCGGTCTATGCGGCCAAGGCCCGGCGGGTCAGCGAACTGGCATTGGACCTGGTGCAAGTGTTGGCCGATGAACCTTTGGAACGGGTCTGTGCTGCCACTGATCGACGAATCGCCTTCCACTGCCCCTGCACGTTGCAGCACGCACAGAAACTCGGCGACGCGGTAGAAGCCGTGCTGACGCGGTTGGGCTTCAATCTCACGGCAGTGCCCGACAGTCATTTGTGTTGCGGCTCGGCGGGCACCTACTCGATCACCCAACCGGAACTGGCCCGGCAACTGAGAGACAACAAACTCAACGCCCTGGAAAGCGGCCAGCCCGAGGTCATCGCCACCGCCAACATCGGTTGCCAGAGCCACCTCAACAGCGCCCGACGAACGCCGGTCAGGCACTGGATCGAACTGGTGGACCAAGTGCTGCGTTAACCGAACAGCCCGCGTTGCAAGAACAGTCCTTGGCAGAATGAAGTTCGTCAGAAACTTCGTTTGTCGGCGCCGCCGAAGGCTGCGATCTTTTCCGGCATCCGTTACGTCACTGCGCCAGGAACTTTTTCATGAGCCATCCGAACTTCGTCAGCCCTGACCTGATCCGCCAACGCTTCTCCAAAGCGATGTCCGACATGTACCGCGAAGAAGTGCCGCTGTACGGCGCGCTGATGGAATTGGTGGAACAGACCAACCGCCAGGTGCTGGACAGCGATCCGCAGATCGCCCGACAGTTGAACAGCACCGGCGAAATCCAGCGGCTGGACCTGGAGCGCCACGGTGCGATCCGCGTCGGCACCGCCGCTGAACTGGCGACCCTCGCCCGCCTGTTTGCGGTGATGGGCATGCAACCGGTGGGCTATTACGATCTGACCCCGGCCGGCGTGCCGGTGCACTCCACCGCATTCCGCGCCGTGCATGAGGCGGCGTTGCAAGTCAGCCCGTTCCGGGTGTTCACCTCGCTGCTGCGCCTGGAGCTGATCGAAGACACCGAACTGCGGGTCTTTGCCCAGTCGGTGCTGGATACGCGCTCGATCTTCACCCCGGCCGCATTGGCCCTCATCGAACGCGCCGAAACCCAGGGCGGTCTGACCGAATACGAGGCGCAGGATTTCGTTTCACAAGCCCTGGAAACCTTTCGCTGGCATCACAGCGCCACCGTCACCGCCGAGCAATACCAGCAACTCAGCGCCCAGCATCGACTGATTGCCGACGTGGTGGCGTTCAAAGGCCCGCACATCAACCACCTGACGCCACGCACCCTGGACATCGACATCGTGCAGGCGCAAATGCCCGCCCATGGCATCACCCCCAAAGCGGTGATCGAAGGCCCTCCCCGCCGCCAATGCCCGATTCTGCTGCGCCAAACCAGCTTCAAGGCACTGGACGAGCCGATTGCGTTTACCGATCAAGCCGAAACCCGCGGCAGCCATAGCGCCCGCTTCGGTGAAATCGAGCAACGCGGCGCGGCGCTTACCCCCAAAGGCCGAGCGCTTTACGACCGTTTGCTCAACGCTGCCCGGGATGAACTGAAGGACTTCCCCAATGAAGCCAACGCCGCACGCTACAACGCGCTGATGACGCAGCACTTCGGCGAATTCCCTGACACCGTCGAGGCCATGCGCCAACAGGAATTGGCGTACTTTCGCTACTTCGTAACGGAAAAAGGCCTGGCGGCGGATGAACTGCAAGGCGCATCGCTGGAGGATTTGCTCAAAGGCGGCTATGTGCGGGTTGAACCACTGGTGTACGAAGACTTTTTGCCGGTCAGTGCGGCGGGGATTTTTCAGTCCAACCTGGGGGATGCGGCGCAAACCCACTATGGCGTGCATTCGAACCAGCAAGCGTTCGAAAAGGCCTTGGGAAGGTCGACGATTGATGAGTTGGCGCTATATACCGAGACGCAGCGGCGGTCGATTGATGAGTGTTTTGCAGCACTGGGTTTGAACGTTTCTGATTAGGTGTTAGCCACAAAAAAATCGCAGGCTTCGCCAGCTCCTACAGTCGGGTACATCCGTTACATCGCGGTTGCACACGGTCGATGGAGCTGCCTTGCCAGCGAAAGCGGCCTCACGTCCTGCACCGCCCATGAACACGCCTTCGCCGGCAAGCCGGCTCCGGGTTCGGTGTCGTTCACAGTTCCTGCGGGTGCGCGGTGTTACAGCCAGGACTGACGGATTCTAATCCGAATTCAACGACTGCCTGGCGCGACGCGGCGCAATGACCGACCTCTCTTCAGTGTCGCGATGCAATAAGGAAACGTTGTAATCGTAGGTAGATATCAACGGTACCGGATCGTCATTGCGCGACATCTTAAGCCATCGTCTTGTGCGTTCGATGTCAAAGAACTCGTTCCTGAACTTCATTTTTGCAACAAGGTTCGCCGAGACTCTGTAGCGTCCACATCCGGCCGAGCAGGCGATCTCTGACCAGTCTCCAGCCGCATCAACAGTGTTAGAGGCAGCCTGACAGATTAAGCACTTCATGTTCGATCTCCCTATCCTTGAATTACCAACTGTAGACGATCCGCGACCAAGGAGCGTTCACTTGGAAGAAAGATAAGAACATCAAAAAGTGAAGAGCCCAGCGCAATGGCTGGGCTCGGGTTATCTTCTGTTTTCCAGCATCTTATCGGCGAGTGCTTTGGCCCTTTGGATTAACAGATTCTGCCTGTCTTCGTGGGTGGCTTCTCCAACCACCGGTGCCGTCAGATTGCTTTCCGCAATCAACGCGGCACAGAAGTATTGATCCCAAACAGCGCTTTGCTCCGACTCCTGTCTATTCATTTGGTCGGCGATCATATGCGGCTCCTTTTGATGAGGTAGCCTCTTAAGTTTACGCCCGAATCGTGGACTACCCGCGTCGCGAAGGATGACCGGCACCTCATTGCAATCCTCTCACTGGCGACAAGTCGTTTCCTCAACTAGGATTTTTAGCGCACAGGACTTCGCCCACTGTGTTGTCGGGCGACTCAACAAAGGAGAGATAGATGACATCTACTCGAATTTCCGAGCAAACCTATCGTGGATGGTCCAACCCCATCTTGCTCGAACTTAAGGAGAGAGAACATCAGCTAAGCCCTTCGGCACGCCAGGCTCTGCAAAATGTCCTGGTAGAGAGGAGGCTTCTTGACACTGGCAACCCATCCGGCAGCGATCGTCGCAAGGCTGACCCGGCCGGGTAACGACAGGCATCAATAACGTTTGTCCATCACGCCCATCATCGACGCTGCTGGCTCTCTGCCGGCAGCGCGCTCATAAGCCATTCCAAATTCCAGACAAAAAAAAGCCCAGGCAGCTGATGGACGCCTGGGCTTTAAAAATGCATAAACCGTGGTGGTGAACGCGGGGCGATATTACCCAATCGCGCGACTTGTAACAAGATATTCTGATTCACTATCCAGTTACTAAATCTCCTAACTCATTAAATATCCACACTATTTTTAAGTCATCTACTGACTATTCCGCTACCGACGAAGCGACCGTCTATAGAGGGGCTTCGCCCTGCCCCGGCTCGGGCCCCGAGCCGGAATCGGGATACGACCTCGCATTCAGGTACGTCATCCATCGCTCGTACGCTTCATGCTGCCATTTCGTGACCCGCTCCCATTCCGGGCCGCTCAACTGATGGGCCGAGATCAGTTTCATCATTTCCGTGGTCGCCGCATCCAGGTCAACGATCAGCTCATGCGCATGGTGTCTGAAATCATCGGTAGTCGTCATTTGAGAGACCTCCCTAGCGAATAAATCACTACCTCAATACGACAACAGAGCCGTTCACTCTCGTTAATTTTCCCGACCAGTGGAAGCACCTTCCATCCCTACCCTTTCACGCACACTACTTGACGCAAGGTGTGCAGCACTTCCACCAGATCACGCTGCGCGTACATCACTTTGTCGATGTCCTTGTAGGCCATCGGAATCTCATCGATGACCGCCGCATCCTTGCGGCACTCGACATGAGCAGTCGCGCGGATCTGGTCTGCCACGGTGAAGGTATTTTTGGCTTTGGTGCGGCTCATGGTCCGACCGGCACCGTGGCTGCACGAGCAGAACGATTGCTCGTTACCGAGACCGCGAACGATGAAGCTTTTGGCGCCCATGGAGCCGGGAATGATCCCCAGTTCGCCCTTCTTCGCCGACACCGCGCCCTTGCGGGTAACCAGGACGTCTTCACCGAAATGCCGCTCTTTCTGCACGTAATTGTGGTGGCAGTTCACAGCCTCCAGCGCGACCTCGAAAGGTTTGCGAATCACTTGCCGCGCTGCCTGAATCACCGCCTGCATCATCAACGCGCGGTTCTGTCGGGCGAAGTCCTGAGCCCAGCCCACCGCTTCGACGTAGTCGTCGAAATGCCGGCTGCCTTCCTTGAAATAGGCCAGATCGCGGTCCGGCAGATTGGCGATGTGCTGGCGCATATCCGCCTGGGCCAATTGAATGAACAGGGTCCCGATGGCATTGCCAACGCCGCGGGAACCGCTGTGGAGCATGAACCAGACGCGGTTGGCCTCGTCCAGGCATACCTCGATGAAGTGATTACCGGTACCGAGGGTGCCCAGGTGATGGCGGTTGTTGGTACTGGCAAGTTTCGGGTACTTGTCGGTGATCGCCTTGAACCGTGAACTCAGCGCAGCCCAGGCTTGATCGGCTTGCTGTGGAACGTGATTCCAGGCGCCTTCATCGCGGCGGCCATGGCTCAACGTGCGGCCATGGGGCACGGCCTTTTCGATGGCGCTGCGCAGGCCGTGCAGGTTGTCCGGCAAGTCGGCGGCGGTCAGTGAAGTGCGCGCGGCAATCATGCCGCAGCCGATGTCCACCCCCACGGCCGCCGGAATGATCGCGCCCACGGTGGGGATAACGCTGCCGATGGTGGACCCTTTGCCCAGATGCACATCCGGCATCACTGCCAGGTGCTTGAAGATGAACGGCATCTTCGCGGTATTGATCAATTGCTGCCGGGCTTCGCTTTCAACCGGCACACCCTCGATCCAGAGTTTGATCGGCTTGCCGTTGGCGACTTCCAGCAGTTGGTAGACAGGTTGTTGCATGATTTCGACTCTCTTGCGATCAGACGAACATAACGCTCCATACAGGTAAATGGGACTACTATTTCGTAGCGGGGAATTGCAGGAGGTCATCATGTGGCTTAACGAATATGAACAGCAACTTCGGCGCGACCTGCAAGGTGTAGCCTCGGATCTGAGGTGGTCGGCGGTAGAGCTTTTGCGCATTGCAGAGCAGTTGCGCCTGGCCGGCAATGATGTGGACGCAGAGGCAACGCTAAGGCTGTGCGCGTTGTTCCAGGGCGATGAAGAGCGACTGGCGGGCTATGCTGAAGAAGTGAAGGCAAAGAACATCACTCGAACGAAAGTTCACTAGAGAGCGCTGTCATGAACAAGCCTCTATGCGCGCTGATCGCCGTGCTGACGGCGTCAGGTGGCTGTAACACGGAATCACACGTTTATCGAGACCAACCGCTGGTCGCCAAGGTCGAGACCGGCATGAGCAAGGGACAAGTCCAGCAGATTGGCGGCCAGCCTGTATCGATAACGCAGCGCACGGTGGAACCTGGTACCTGCTTTGACTACAAGCTGACCCAGGCCGGCCATCAGCAGCCGTATAACGTCAGTTTCGACAGCCAGGGCAAGGTCGACCACAAAAGTTTCATGACCTGCGCGCAATGGAGTCGTGCCCAACAAAAAGCCAGAGAATATTATTCCCCTTCCACGGGCGGGATGGGCGGCAGCGGTTACTGACCCATGACCGACGGTTATCAAAAGCCCCGGTGTACCGGGGCTTCAAGCGTGCTTCCTCTCTGCTGCCAAAGGCGCCAAGCCGGTCACCTTTGGTGCACACCCGCCAAGGGCCGTTGTTCACGCTGAGTACGTCATAGCCGTTCATGTGCATTTTGGTCAGCATCGGAACGCTCATAGTCACCTCCATTTCGGCAGTGATAGTCCTGGATCGACTTAATTACCTTACACCCGACCTTCATTGAAGTGCCAGCCAGACATCGCGTCAGGATTCCGGCATTTCATTGCACTTTCAGCCGCCCTGTCGACTCCAACCCTTGAAGCAGACACTTCTGCGTATTTCGGTCTGAATATTGCATTTTTATGACTGTTTTGTGACAGGCAGCAGTCAGGTAACCCATGAAAGTACGTGCAACCGTCATTTGCGAGCAGGATCGGCATATTCTCCTGGTGCGTAAACCCAGGTGTCGCTGGACCTTGCCAGGCGGAAAAGTCGAGCCTGGCGAAGCCGCTGCGGGCGCGGCCATGCGAGAGCTCTACGAAGAAACAGGGCTTGAGGTCGATGACATGCTCTACCTGATGGAATGGGAAACGGCCAGCACCCGGCACCATGTGTACGAGGCGTCGGTCGTAAACCTGGCAGCGGCTCGGCCACAGAATGAAATCTTTGATTGCATCTGGTATCCGCTGGACGCGGTACAGAACCTGAACACAAGCGACGCCACACTCAGAATCGTCAAAGCGTTTCAGCGTCGCTTGTAGATCACAGGTATCCAGGCTTTAACCGACGCTACTGCGAACCGCTCAGCCCAGATCGCCGCCACCGACCGGCATGATCATGCCGGTGATGTAGGAGGCTTCGTCGCTGGCCAGAAACAGAATAGCGCCTGCTTGCTCATCCAGCGTGCCATAGCGCTTCATCAAACTGCTGTCGAGGGTCTGGTCGACAATCTGCTGATACCAGAGCTTTTCCTGAGCGCTTTGTTCCGCACTGTTGCGCGGGATAAGCCGCGGCGGCGCCTCGGTGCCACCGGGGGCAGTCGCGTTGACCCGCACGCCACGACCGGCCGTTTCGAACGCCAGGCAAGCGGTCAGCGCATTGACCCCGCCCTTCGCCGCGCCGTACGGCACTCGATTGACGCTGCGGGTCGCAATGGACGAAACGTTGACGATGGCGCCGCTGCCTTGTTCGAGCATGAACGGCAGCGCAGCATGGCAACACCACAATGTAGGGAACAATGAACGACGGACTTCGGCCTCGATCTGCGCCTCTTCATAGTGCTCGAAAGGCTTGGCCCAGATCGTGCCGCCGACGTTGTTGACCAGCACATCGAGGCGATCAAAACGTTCGAAAGCGGTGCGCATCACGCGGCTGCATTCGCTGTATTGCTCAAGGTCGGCAGTCAGCGCGAGCACCTGGCTGCTCTGCCCCAATGCCTTCTGGAGTTCGAACACCAGATCGGAGCGGTCGACCAGAATCAACCGTGCACCTTCAGCGGCCATGCGTTCAGCCACGCGCCGGCCGATGCCCTGAGCGGCACCGGTAATCAGCGCGACTTTTTCGTGGAATCTGTTCATGTGTACCTCGTGACGAAGGATGCCGTTCAGTTAGGGCATACCAGACAAAACACTGACCTGTGGGAGCGGGCTTGCTCGCGAAAGCGGTCTCACAGTCGAGATCTCTGTTGGATTTTCCGCCCTCTTCGCGAGCAAGCCCGCTCCCACATTGAATCGTTGCCGAGGACGGTATCGATGTAAGGCCGCACTCGCGCAACTGCACGGCTCAAGCCGCGCTGGCGGCAAATTTTTCGTAGTAGAAGTTCACCGGCGCAATGCCTTGCTCGCGGATGAACTGGCTGACCGCTTCGACCATCGGCGGCGGGCCGCACAGGTAGACGTCGACGTCGCCATCGTTCAAATGCCGTGGCTCGATGTGTTGGGTCACGTAGCCCTTGAGCGGGTGCCGGCTGTCGGGATTGGCCACGCAGGCGCTGAAGCTGAAGTTCGGAATGCGTGCGGCGAAAGCTTCAAGTCGATCGAGTTCCACCAGGTCGAAATCGTTGGTCACGCCGTAGATCAAATGCAGCGGATGCTCGCTGCCCTGTTCGGCGATTTTTTCCAGCATCGCGGTGAACGGCGCCAGACCGGTGCCACCGGCCAGCAGCAACAATGGACGGCGGATGTCGCGTAGATAAAAGCTGCCCAAAGGCCCGGCCAGGCTCATGCTGTCGCCGGCCTTGGCCATGCCGGTCAGAAAGCTGCTCATCAAGCCGCCGGGCACGTTGCGAATCAAAAAGCTGACTTCGCCGTCACGCTGCAACGAGCTGAACGAGTAGGCGCGGGTCTGCTCGCTGCCCGGAACCCCGAGGTTCACATACTGCCCCGGCAGGAACGCCAGTTTGCTCAGGGCTTCGCCCTTGATCGACAGCGCGATGGTGCTGTCGGACAACTGACGCACGGCGCTGATGGTCGCGTCGTAACTGGCCTGACGGGTACGGCAGACATCCGATGAAACCGGCACCCGCACCACGCAATCGCTCTGCGCGCGCATCTGGCAGGTCAGGACAAAACCCTGTTGCGCTTCGTCGGCGCTGAGGGCGTCTTCGATGTAGTCCTCACCCAAGTCGTAGCGGCCAGCCTCGGCGAAGCACTTGCAGGTTCCGCAAGCGCCGTCGCGGCAATCCAGTGGAATATTGATGCCCTGGCGGTACGCGGCATCGGCCACGGTTTCCCCGGCATTGGCGTCGATGAAACGAGTGACGCCGTCTTCAAAATTGAACGCAATGGAATGAGTCATGACGGCCGCCTCAGAGGTGGTAAACATCGATGACCTGGCGAACGTAGTCGTTCTTCAGGATCACTTTCTTGGCCTTGATCAGCGGGTTTTCACCGCGTACATCCAGGGTGTAGAAACTGCTGCCGAAATAGCTGTCGACGGTCTTGTAGCGAAAGCTCAGGGTGTGCCAGTTGAAGCGCACCTTGCACAGGCCGTCGGCCTGTTCGATCAGCTCGATATTGCTGAGGTTGTGCGAGGTACGGGTGTCCGGCACGCTGGCGCTGGAGCGTTCGGTCTTGATGCGGAAGATGCGGTCTTCCAGGCCGGTGCGGTTGCCATACCAGATCAGCGAAATTTCCCGCTGCGGGTCTTCGGTCAGCTCGTCGTTGTCGTCCCAGGACGGCATCCAAAATGTTGCGTCCGGCGCATACAACTCCAGCCAGTCGTCCCATTGGTTGTCATCGAGGTAGCGTGCTTCGCGGTAGAGAAAATCGCGCAGGTTGTCATAAGTGAGGATCATTGCACGGCCTCCACTGCAATCAGTTCGGATTGTTCAGCGGCCAACGCCTTGAGCATGGTCTGCTGCCAATACTTGTGTTGCAGCACGAACAAACCTTCGTCTTCGGTGCGCACGCCGCTGAGCAGCGGATGCAGGTCGATCTCTTTAGCCGCGTCATCGGCGCCTTCGACCCAGTGCTCGGCGCCACGGGACATGTCGTTCCACGCGGTGACGCTGCCCTGGTAACCCGTCTGGCAGGAGCGAAACTCTTCCAGATCGTCCGGGGTCGCCATGCCGCTGACGTTGAAGAAATCCTCGTACTGACGAATCCGGCTCGAGCGGGCGTGGTCGCTTTCACCTTTGGGGGCGATGCAATAAATGGTGATTTCCGTGCGATTGACCGAGATCGGCCGGGCGATGCGAATCTGCGAACTGAACTGGTCCATCAGGTACACGTTCGGGTACAGGCACAGGTTGCGCGAATTCTCGATCATCCAGTCGGCGCGAGCCTGGCCGAAGTCCCGGGCCAACTCGTCGCGACGCTCGTACAGCGGACGGTCTTCGGGGTTGGACCAACGGGTCCAGAGCAGCATGTGGCCCTTGTCGAAGGAATAGAAACCACCGCCCTGCTTGGCCCAGGTGCCGGCGCTCATGGTCGGATTGCAGTCGCCGGCTTCGCGCTGCTTGCGCTGGTTCTGGGTCGCCGCGTAGTTCCAGTGCACCGAGCTGACGTGATAACCGTCGGCACCGTTTTCGGCGGTGAGTTTCCAGTTGCCTTCGTAGATGTAGCTGGAGGAACCGCGCAGCACTTCCAGGCCATCGGCGGACTGATCGACGATCATGTCGATGATCTTCGCCGACTCGCCCAGATGCTCTACCAACGGCACGACATCGGCCTTGAGGCTGCCGAACAGGAAGCCGCGATAGGATTCGAAACGCGCGACTTTGGTCAGGTCGTGGGAGCCTTCGCAATTGAAGCTCGCCGGGTAGCCAGCCGCCGCCGGGTCCTTGACCTTGAGCAGCTTGCCGGAGTTGTTGAAGGTCCAGCCGTGGAAGGGGCAGGTGTACGTGCTCTTGTTGCCGGTCTTGTGCCGGCAGAGCATCGCGCCACGGTGGCTGCATGCGTTGATAAAGGCGTTCAGTTCACCGTCCTTGTTGCGCGCGATGAAGATCGACTGACGCCCCATGGTGGTGGTGTAGAAATCGTTGTTGTTGGGGATCTGGCTTTCGTGCGCCAGGTACAGCCAGTTGCCTTCAAAGATGTGTTCCATCTCGAGGTCGAACAGCCGCGGATCGGTGAACATCTCGCGCTTGCAGCGATAGATGCCCTGCTCAGGGTCTTCTTCAAGCAGGGAGTGAAGGTATTCGGGTCGCAGGGTCATGGCCGCCGCCTCCATTGTTTTTATTCAGGCAGGGCCATGCTAGGACGAGGGGATGGGGCGGACTATCCGCGGGGTGCAGACCTGTATCCGTTTTGTGCAGAGCGGTCAGTGGTGGATGCTTGCCAACGTGGCGAGGGAGCTTGCTCCCGCTGGGCTGCGAAGCGGCCCCACTCTCTTTTTAAAAGAATGGGACTGCTGCGCAGTCCAGCGGGAGCAAGCTCCCTCGCCACAGGTTACTCATTGATCTCAGTGGCGGCGTTTGAGGGTATCCGATGGCAATTCGCCGAACTGTTTGCGGTAGCTGTCGGAGAACCGGCCCAGGTGCAGAAAGCCGTAATCCATGGCCACTTCCGTGACGTTGCGCACGTTGCAGGTCGGGTCGCTCAGGTTGGCATGGATGCGTTCGAGCTTTTTCTGCCGAATGTAGTTTTTCGGCGTGTCGCCCGCGTTGCGCTCGAACAACCCATACAGCGAACGCAGGCTCATCCGCGCCTGGCGTGCCAGTTCTTCGCTGTCGATATCCTGCTTGAGGTTGCACGCGATGTATTCGACCAGCGCCTCGAACGTGGCCGAGGGTGAGCCGGGATCGGTGCGCATGACGTTGGTCTTCATCAGGCCAAGCATCTTGCTGACAATGATTTGCGCATAGTGCTCCTGCACCCGGGGAATCTGCTCGGTGGCTTCCGCCTCCTGGCAAATCATCGCCAGCAGACCGACGAAACCTTCCAGCTCATTGAGCTGATAACGGTTCTCCAGAAACCGTATGCCCTGCCCCGGATACCGCCAGCGCTGCTCCTCGCACACTGACTCAAACAACCGGGTGGGGACTTTCAGGATGAATTTTTCGCAGTCGTCGGAGTACGTCAGGTCCACCGGGTCATCGGGGTTGATCAGCAGTAACTCGCCAGGCGCGAAGTAGTGTTCCTGACCATGACCACGCCACAGGCAGTTGCCGCGCAGCAGCACTTGCAAGTGATAGATGCTGTCCAGCGCATGGGACATAACCCGCACGCTCGCGCCGTAACTGATGCGGCACAGGTCGAGGCTGGAGAATTTGCGATGATCGAGGCTGGCCAGCGGTCGGCCGGCCCTGGGCATCTGGAGGCAATGATTGCCCACGTGCTGATTGACGTAGCCTGATACCGCGTAAGGGTCGGCGTGGTCGAAGACTCTGCTGCGATGACTCAACAATTGCGCTTGCATCATCGGATCACTCTCATTGTTGTTATCGGTGGCGCCGCCATTCTAGATCGTAACCGCGTCAGTAGACTGAGATGTTGGATGTTCTGGCCTCTTCGCGAGCAAGCCCGCTCCCACAGGGCCACGAGATAAACGGTCGGTTATCTCGTGGCCCGGTTCGGCTGATCGAGGGTATCAGTCCTCGAGCGCGCGAACCCGTTCGTGGCGTTGCTGCTCCTCAGGCTGGGCAGACGACTGCAGCGTGAAGTCAAAATCGATTTCGGCAAAACGCCCGCTGACGCCATGGGCCGCCGCACGCTGCGGATCATCACCGAAGGTGATTTTGGCGATCAGTTCATCACGGGTGGCATAGGCGAAATCGTCATGCAGGTACTGATCGCCATCGAGGTTGATCTGGGTGGTCAGGTGACGATGATCCACTGCCGAAATGAAGAAGTGGATGTGCGCCGGCCGCTGACCATGACGGCCCAGTTGGTCGAGCAATTGCTGGGTCGGACCGTCCGGCGGGCAACCATAGCCGGACGGCACGATGCTGCGAAAACGGTAACGGCCCTCGGCATCGGTGACGATACGACGACGCAGGTTGAATTCCGATTGAGTGGTATCGAAGTACGAATAGGTGCCGCCGGTGTTGGCATGCCAGACATCCACCACCGCGCCGGCCAACGGTTCGCCGGCGGTGTTGCGCACTTGGCCTTGCATGAACAGCACCACACCCGGATCGACGCCGTCATCCAGCCGCGCTTCGCCTTCCGATATTGGCGCACCCGCCACGTACAGCGGGCCTTCGATGGTCCGCGGTGTGCCGCCGGCCTTGCCGGCCTGCTCGTCTTCGGCGTCCATCAGCAGGTCGAGGTAATGCTCCAGACCGAGCCCGGCCACCACCAACCCGGCCTCTTGACGCGCACCCAGCACGTTGAGGTAGTTGACGGCTTTCCAGAACTCTTCCGGGGTCACGGCCAGGTCTTCGATGATGTTCACCGAATCCCGCAGGATCCGGTAAATCAGCGCCTTGACCCGCGGATCGCCGGCTTCGTTATGCAGACCGCTGGCGTCTTCGAGAAACTTCTGGGCACTGGCAGTGTGGGAAATCTTGACGTTCATTTTAGTGGGTTCCTCATCTTGTAATTATTAGCGTAGCGAACTGAACAGGCTGGGTTCAGCGGTCATCCTCGCGAATGGAAGAAGGATGCCGGCACATCGCGGTGACTTCGATCGCCATGTACGGGTACAGCGGCAATTGCATCAGCAAGTCGTGCAGTTCCTGAACGCTGTCGACATCGAACACGCTGTAATTGGCATACAGCCCGGCGATGCGCCACAGATGACGCCACTTGCCTTGCTCTTGCAGGCGCTGGGCCAGGGCTTTTTCGTCGACCTTGAGTTGAGCGGCGCGTTCCGGGTTCATGTCGACCGGTAAATTCACAGTCATTTTTACGTGAAACAGCATGATGCCCTCCTCAGGCTTGATGAACGGTAGTGGATATAGCAATAGAAACTTTGTCCCGACGGAAAAACGCCAGGCGCTCTTCATCCAGGCTCAGGCCCAGCCCCGGTGTTTGCGGGACGTGCAGTTGGAAATCGCGATAGACCAATGGCTCGCTGAGAATGTCTTCGGTCAGCAGCAGCGGGCCGAACAACTCGGTATCCCAGCTCAGTGTGTTGAGCGTGATGAAGGCATGGGCCGAGGCCAGCGTGCCGATACCGCCTTCGAGCATGGTGCCGCCGTACAGGCCGATACCGGCCGCCTCGGCAATCGCGGCGGTTCGCAGCACGGCGCGTGGGCCGCCGTTCTTGGCGATTTTCAGGGCGAACACCGAAGCTGCGCCCTCGCGCGCGAGATTGAAGGCGTCCTCTACGCACTCGATGGATTCATCGGCCATGATCGGCGCCGGGCTCATGGCATTCAGGCGAACCATGCCGGCGCGGTTATTGCGCGAAATCGGTTGTTCGATCAGGTCGATGCCGTTGCTGCCGAGAATCCGGCAGGCGCGCAACGCGACCGCTTCGTCCCAGGCCTGATTGACATCGACCCGCACGCTGGCGCGATCGCCCAGCGCCTTTTTGATCGCAATGACGTGGGCCAGGTCGCGGTTGACCTCGCCTGCGCCGATTTTCAGCTTGAAGATCCGATGGCGGCGCAAGTCGAGCATTTTTTCCGCTTCGGCGATGTCCTTGGCAGTGTCGCCGCTGGCCAGGGTCCAGGCTACCGGCAGCGCATCGCGAACGCGGCCGCCCAGCAGTTCGCTGACCGGCAGGCCGAGGCGCTTGCCCTGGGCGTCGAGCAAGGCGCTTTCGATACCCGATTTGGCGAAGGTGTTGCCACGAATACTGCGCTCCAGGCGCAACATCGCGGCATTCACATTGCCGCTGTCCTGGCCAAGCAGTAGTGGCGCGAAGTGTTTGTCGATGTTGGTCTTGATGCTGTCCGGGCTTTCGTTGCCATAGGCCAGACCGCCAATGGTGGTCGATTCACCGACCCCTTCAATACCGTCGGCACAGCGCACAAGAATGATCACCAGTGTCTGGTTCTGCATCGTATGCATCGCCAGCTTGTGCGGGCGAATGGTCGGCAGATCGACGATGATCGTCTCGATCGATTCAATGGCAGTTGCACGCATGTCGATACCCGTCAGGTTCTTAAAGTTCTGGAACGGATTCTCGTACGGCTTTTTCCGGGCGGCCAATATAGAATTGGTCTGGCTCGATACCTTAAAGGTATTTAACCGATCAACGTCCGGAGGCCTCATGGAACTGCGTCACCTGCGGTATTTTCAGGTGCTGGCTCAAACCCTCAACTTCACCCGCGCCGCCGAACTGCTGCACATCGCCCAACCACCGCTGAGCCGGCAGATTCAGCAGCTGGAAGACGAGCTCGGGGTGCTTCTGCTGGAACGCGGCCGACCGCTGAAGCTGACTGACGCCGGGCGGTTTTTCCATGAACATTCCACCGCCCTGCTCGAACAGTTGGGCAAGGTGTGCGACAACACACGGCGGATTGGTTTGGGCGAAAAGACCTGGCTGGGCATAGGCTTTGCGCCATCGACCCTCTATGGCGTGCTGCCGGAACTGATTCGCCGACTGCGCAGCGGCGAGCCGCTGGCGCTTGAGTTGGGGCTCTCGGAAATGACTACGTTGCAACAGGTGCAGGCGCTCAAGGCCGGGCGCATCGACATTGGTTTCGGGCGAATCCGCATCGACGACCCGGCGATCATCCAGACTGTTTTGACTGAAGACCGGCTGGTCGCCGCCCTCCCCGCCGGCCATCCATTACTGGCCGGACCGATCAGCCTTCGTGACCTGGCAAAAGAACCCTTCGTGCTCTACCCCGGCAACCCGCGACCCAGCTACGCCGACCACGTGATCGCGTTATTCGAATCCTATGGCGTGCACATCAACGTGGCGCAATGGACCAATGAGCTGCAAACAGCGATCGGTCTGGTGGGTGCGGGAATCGGGGTGACGTTGGTGCCGGCCTCAGTGCAGTTGCTGCACCGCGACGACATTGGCTTCACCCCGGTGCTGGAAGACAACGCCACCTCGCCGATCATCCTAAGCAGGCGCGTGGGCGATGTATCGCCGGGGTTGAATCATTGTTTGCAGATGATCGATGAACTGCTGCCGCGCGACAGGCTCTAGGCCATTACACCCGCGAAGGCTCGGCGCCCGGCGCGCATTTCAGTGCGAAGTTCGCCGATCAGGTTGGAAATATCACGGACACTGGTCAACTCGTCAGGCGATACTCCGGTGATCAACAACTCAATCCGCCCGGTGGTGCCATTAAAGACCTTGATCCGCAATGTTTCATCGCGATTTACGGTGCATTCGCAGGACAGCGGTTTGAAACCGGACTCGACAATTTGGCAAAGCTGCGCAAGTGGAACCATGGCGGACGCCCTCGTGGACGGTTTTCCGATTGGATCCACTCAGCGTAGATCAACTTCAATGATCCCGCGCAAGCGAGCTAACAATTAGTGTTAGCTACTTCTCACATTGAACAATCAATCGTCCGGCATCGTTCAGTGGCTATCCCCGTCCCATAACCAGTTCCAGATCCCTGGTAACTCAACTGCCTCTGAACTGTCATGGACAGTACGCGCCATGGCCGCCCGCTGCAGCGCTGCCGTGTCGTCGTAAAACGCTTTCTGTGCCGTGGTCATTCCCGTAGCACGGGCGCTGTCGAGCAGGATTTGCAGATATTCGCGGGTATGCCGGGCGGTATAGCGATTCAAGTCGTGAAAGGTCACCACCACCGGAATCACCCCATCCACCGTCGGCAACTCACCGAGGGCGATGCGCTCGCGGACTTCGGACAGTTGCCGCAGCAGATTGGCCCGTCGACGAAAGCTTGCGTTGAAGCCCCAGATCTTGCCGTCATTGGCGCTAAGGTCGGTCAGCAGTATGTGCATGCCATGCTGTTGATAGGCCGCGAAGGTGCGCTTGTCGTAGTTCCAGAATGGCGGACGCACCAAGGTCGGCGAAGCGCCAGTGATCGCGGCGATGTCTGCGCTGCCATTGCCGAGCGACTGCTCCAGTTCTTCCGGGTCCAGAGAGCGATGGTTGGTGTGCCGGGGCGTGGCCGTATGGAAACCCAACAGGTGACCTTCGGCATGCTCGCGCCGCATGATCTGCCGGCCCGCATCACTGCCACCGGCGCGGGAGGCACGGGTCTGCACGAAGAACACCGCTTTAATGTCGGGTTGCAGCGGATTACGCGCGAGGCTGTCGAGCACGGTGACCGTCGGGTTGTAGAAACCGGACGCGCTGGGCCCGTCGTCGAAGGTCAGCAGAAAGCGGATCGGCGCTTGTGTGCGCAGACCCTGTTGCGTCTGCGGCGTCATTTCAATGGGCGCGGCGATGCAGCCAAACAGGCCGACTGCGATGGCGAACGCGGAGAGAACCTTGACCAACTGCTTCATGTTTTGTCTTGGACCAGACCTTTCGGTCATCACGTTTAATGGCAAAAACCCCTCGCCCATTCATCCCTCGACCGGCCCGCAGATCACTGCAAGCCGGGGTTGGATAAGGGTACACAGTGTTTGGTTCCAGCGCCCGCTCCCGCGGCTTGCTGTTTTTTTCGGTACATTCCTTCTGCATGCAGCAGGCGCATTGTCCCCTCTTACCTGTGGGAGCGGGCTTGCTCGCGAATGCGGTGTGCCATTCAGAATTGATATTGACTGACACACCGCTTTCGCGAGCAAGCCCGCACACAGGTGATTACATTTCAGGCATTGGAAACCCAAAAGCCCCGCTATCCATGGCGGGGCTTTTGGGTATTTACAAGCCGATCAGGGTTTCAGCGGGCGCTCCTGGTCGCGGTCCGACAGCTCTTTACCGTCGTCAGGATGCTTCCAGTCCGGCCTCGAACGCCTCTGCCGCTCGAGTTCCTCCTCAGTCGGTTCATCGATGTCCTCATCCGGGTCCGGACGCTTTGGTTCAGTGACCATGTCCACCTCCTGTCCTCAAAGGATCAGCCCTCTATTAAGCGTAGAACAGTTTCGGATGGGACGACTCAGAGCCACCACCGCAGCAAAAAGAAGAACCCCATGCTCAATAACATGCTGAGCAAGGTGTTGCGGGTGTAAAGCACCAGGCCCACGGCCACCAGCGAACTGATCAGGTAGGGGTTGTCCCACTGCAGGTTCAACTGTTTGTCCGGCATGAACACAATCGGCCCGCAGATCGCGGTGAGCATGCCCGGCACCGCGAAACCGAGGAACTGTCGGGCATTGCTGCTCAAGCGCACCGGCAGTCGAGGCTCGAGAAATACGTAGCGGTTCAGGAATACCAGCAGGCCCATCCCGATAATCACAGCCCAGACCATCATGTGCGCCCCACATAGAGTTTGTTGCAGAGAAAGCCTGCAGTCATGCCCGCCAACCCCGCCAACACCAGCGCCGAGCCCCATTGCCAATAGCTGAACAGCACCGAACAGAACAGCGAGACCGCCACGCAGACCACCGTGGGAACGTTGCGCACCACCGGCGTGATCAAGGCGATAAAAGTCGCCGCGATGGAGAAGTCCAGCCCCAGCTGTTCAAGGCCCGGAATGCTGCTGCCCAGCACAATGCCCGCCAGGGTGAAGAGGTTCCACGCGATATAAAACGTCAGGCCCACGCCCAGGGCGTACCAGCGGTTGAACTGCTGTTTGTCATGCTGACTGGTCAGGGCGAACAACTCGTCGGTGAGCAAAAAGCCCAGGCCCACACGCCAGCGACCCGGCAACGGGGAAATTACCGAACGCATGCTCATCCCGTAAAGCAGATGCAGGGAGGTCAGCAACAATGTGGTCAACAGAATCGAAAAGACCCCGGCACCGCCCTTGAGCATGCCGATGGCGACCAATTGCGCCGCGCCGGCAAACACGATGCTCGACAGCCCCTGGCCTTGCAGCGGTGTGAGATTGGCCTCGATGGCCATGGATCCGGCCAGCAACCCCCAAGGCGCGGTCGCCAGGGACAACGGCATGATGGCCGCGGCACCGCGAAGGAATGCACTGCGCGGCATGAGTGAGTTGGACATAACGCTCTGCAACCAGGGAAAGACCCCCAGACTGTGCCAGCAGTCGCGGTGGATGGCTTGAACAATCTTGCGCACTTGCCCGCAACCGCTGCTGATTTTCGAGATTGACAAACATCGCGCCGACTTTTAAAACTGAGCACCTCATTCAGGGTGTAAGCAATCATGTCCGCAACCTTCAACCTCAACACTGTCGTCATTGGCTTGAATGCCAAGGCGCAAGGTTGTGTTGCGCACGCCCTTAAATCGAAGAAACAGTCGCTCATGTGACCGGGGCGCGCTGTCCCGTCAGATGAGCTGACAGGACATTGAGCGCGGCGGACACTCCCTCCTCTTGCTGACTTCCTTCTACGCTTCTGACGGTGACGAAATCGGTCAACCTTCAGGAGAAAGTGCATGTCATCGTTTCAAGGTATCTGGGTTCCCATCGTTACGCCGTTTCACAATGGCGCGATCGACTTCGACGGATTGCGGCGGCTGGTCAGTCATCTGCTGGAAAAAGGCGTCGATGGCATTGTGGTCTGTGGCACCACCGGGGAAGCCGCGGCGCTGGGCAAACATGAGCAACTGGCAGTGCTCGATGCGGTGCTGGAACAGGTAGCGCCAGAACGTGTGGTCATGGGCCTGGCCGGCAACAATCTCGCCGAGCTGCTGCAATTGCAGAGCGAGATTCTGAAACGTCCTCTGGCGGGTTTGCTGGTTCCACCGCCGTACTACATCCGCCCTTCCCAGGCCGGCCTCGAAGCTTTTTTCAAGACCGTCGCCGATGCTTCCAGCGTCCCGGTCATTCTCTACGACATTCCCTATCGCACCGGCATAGCCTTCGAACAGGCGACCCTGCTGCGGATCGTCGCCCACGAGCGGATCGTCGCGATCAAGGACTGCGGCGGCAATCCCGCCACCACTCTTGCGCTGCTCTCCAGCGGCAAAGTCGACGTGCTGTGCGGTGAAGACAATCAGATCTTCGGCGCTTTGTGTCTGGGTGCCAAAGGCGCGATTGCCGCCTCGGCCCATGTTCATCCCGAGCTGTTCGTGAGGTTGTATCAACAGATCCGCGACAACCAGTTAGCGGCCGGCCGAACGACCTTCTTCCAGTTGCTGCCACTGATTCACAGCCTGTTCATCGAGCCCAATCCTGCCCCGGTGAAAACTGCCCTGGCCCTTGAGGGGTTGATCCACGACGAACTGCGCGCGCCGATGCAATGCAGCAG
Organism: Pseudomonas sp. QTF5; assembly: GCF_000512695.2. GTDB lineage: Bacteria > Pseudomonadota > Gammaproteobacteria > Pseudomonadales > Pseudomonadaceae > Aquipseudomonas. The sequence goes on from NZ_AZRW02000002.1 coordinate 217,410, forward strand.
CGAAGCCACGGCGGTGCGTTTGAAAGGAGTACTGGCCCTGCTTGAAAACAGCAATCGATAGAGCACAAGTACCCAGCCCGAGTACCATGGAGTGATTCACATAACGCGTCAGAGAATCGACATGCTTTACCGAATCGCTGCCGACGGGCTGGTGCTGTCTCACTTGCTGTTCATTCTGTTCGTGCTGTTCGGCGGGCTGCTGGTGCTCAAATGGCACCATTTGGTCTGGTGGCACCTGCCCGCCGCTGCGTGGGGAGTGATCGTGGAAGTTTTCCACCTGACGTGCCCACTGACCGAATGGGAAAACCTCATGCGCCAAGCGGCCGGGCAAACCGGTTACGGCGGCGGTTTTATCGAACATTACGTGTGGCCGATTATCTATCCGGCCGGGCTCACCCCCACGATTCAGCTGGGGTTGGGCAGCGTGGTGCTGGCGATCAACGTGCTGATCTATCTGCGGCTGATCCGTTTATGGAAGTTGCGGCACCCGACCCGTTCAGGACAGTAACCGGTCTGGTTGAATTCAGTTGGCGATGACGCTCATGTTCCGGCCACTGGCCTTGGCCACGTACAGCGCCTTGTCCGCTGCACCGATCAAATCTTCGGGCTGGCTCTGCGCCGTCTGGTTGTAGGCACAGACCCCAAGACTGACCGTGACGATGCCTTCGGGACTGCCGCTATGCTTGATGTCCATTTGCTGAACCGCGCGCCGGATCTTTTCCGCCACCAGAAACGCCCCCACATAATCGGTGCCGGGCAGCACCACCGTAAACTCCTCGCCACCGAAACGGGCAGCAAGATCGCCGGGGCGCTGGATGTTGTCGGTGATGATGGTGCTGAGCTTGCGCAAACACTCATCGCCCGCCAGATGTCCGTAGTGATCATTGAAACTCTTGAAATGATCGACATCGATCATCAGCAACGCAAGGCTGGTATGGGTACGCCTGGCACGGCCCATTTCCGCCAGGATGAACAAATCGAATTGACGCCGGTTGGAAAGCCCGGTCAGGGCATCCTCCAGAGCCAGCAACTTGAGGCTCTGGTTGACCTCAATGAGTTTTTCCTGAGCCTCCAGCAATTCGCTCTGAATATGATTCTGCTGCTTCATGACGCGGATCAGGCGATAGCCGAGAACGCCCAGAAACCCCAGCAGCAATGAGACGATGCCCGCACTGAGTATCGACTCCTGCCGCCAGCCAGCCAGGACTTCAGCCTTGTCGAGCGCGGCAAAAACGATAAGGGGATAACCCTCGACCCGCCGAAACCCCACCACCCGTTCCACCCCGTCCACATAGGATTTGACGATGGCTGTTCCGAAATTGCCCTTGGGCAACAGCTGGGTAAACAGCGGCCCCTTGGCGACGTTGGTACCGATATCGGCTTCGTTGAACGGGCGGCGAACGACAATGCTGGCGTCGTCGGCGATCAAATTGACCACCCCGTTACTGCCCATGTCGATGCTGTTGTACAGGTCCAGGAAATGGTTGAGATAGATCGAAGCCGCCACCACGCCGGCAAATCGGCCATCGGCGTGATTGATCCGGCGTGACACAGTCATGACCCACTCACCGGTAGAGCGACTTCTTATCGACGGACCGATATGAGGACCGCGGTCGGGATGATCACGGTGGTAGATGAAATATTCACGGTCAGAGTTATTGGCATCGGGCAGCACAGCATTATTGGAGTTAGCGAGCCAACGCCCTTCTTCGTCATAAACGAACAGTCCATGGAGTTGCGCCAGTTCACTGCGCTGGGCGTGAAGCAAACGTTGCAGTCGGGGAAGTTTCTCCGATTCCATGCCGTCGTTTTCGAGGCGGTCCACCAAGGTAAACAGCAGCGTATCGGCCTGCTTGATCGAGGCCTGCGCCTGCGAGGCCAGGGTTTGCGCCAGATTGGACATCTCCACTTCGCTGCCGCGCAAATGATACTGACGCGCGTTCCAGCCTTCGCCGATCACAATGGCCGTCATGGACAGGCACACCGCAATGAGCAGGAAGACGGCGTATCGAACCTTGAGCCTCGACTCAACCTGCCCAGATACCCAAGGCGTGGCGAACCGGGTGTTTTCAATACGATCTCTGACGGACGGATGCCCCATGACGCTCCCTTAATCCCTTATGACATGGCGAATTTTCCCGTTCGCCCTTTAGCACCCGCCAGCCGTGCCTGGTGCTCAAGTCATTACAACCCGACAACGATACGATAGGTGATTTGCACGAAAACGCTTATTGAATCATGCCTGTCTGTTACAGCGGTATCTGTTTCACCGCCTCAAGCCAGGCCGGATTCAATTGCGTCTGTTCAGTCTCGATGCCCAGCATTTCCATCCGCGCCTTGTGCTGGTCCATCTCACGGGTCAGCTGGCTATGGTCGCTGGAGTTGCCGTCCAACTGGTGCATCTGGCTAAGTCCCAAGTGATAAAAACGCAGCAGCTTCATGGCGCTCGGATCGCCCTTCTCCACCGCCGCCGTCACCTGGTGCATGACGTTGGTGATGCTCATCAGGCTGCGTTTGAGCTGCCAACCGTACACCGCTGGCGCCATCCATTCCTGGGTCCGGAACTTGCCGCGTATCAGCGCCGCCATCAGCAATAACCCGGCAAACACGCCGCCCACGTTAAAACGCAGATTGTCACCGCCGGGCTCACCGAACAGCGCCACCGCTGCCGTGGACAGCACCATCGCCAGCACCAGGAACATCAGGGCGATGATCACCGTGCTGCGCCGCGTCTGGCGTCGATAGACCTGGGCATTCATCGGCTGTATTTCGAACATCGCGGCAGGCTTCCTTGGGTGTGAGAACAAAAAGAGTGCGAGGCATTATCGCCTCCCGTAAGGATTTAGCTATGCTGGAGCTCCTTTTCATCTTTGCATCGTCAAACGGGGACATGGCGATACAGCGCGGTTCGTGCCATCTTCATCATGGATACACACTATTCGGATGCCATGCGCCATTGCTGGCGGGTGACATCGTTTTAAGGATCATTGAATGACCCAACGACATGTAATCAACGCCTCGGTCAGCCCTAAAGGCAGCCTGGAAACACTGTCCCAACGTGAAGTACAGCAACTGAGCGAAGCCTCATCCGGAATCACCTACACCCTGTTTCGCCAGTGCGCCCTGGCCATCCTCAATACCGGCGCCCACGTCGATAACGCCAAGACCATTCTGGAAGCCTACAAAGACTTCGAAATCCGCATTCACCAGCAAGACCGTGGCGTACGCCTGGAGCTGCTGAACGCTCCGGCCGACGCTTTCGTCGACGGCGAAATGATCGCCAGCACCCGCGAAATGCTCTTCAGCGCCCTGCGCGACATCGTCTACACCGAAAACGAACTCGACGCCTTGAGCATCGACCTGAGCACCTCCCAAGGCATCAGCGACTACGTCTTCCACTTGCTGCGCAACGCCCGCACCCTGCGCCCCGGCGTCGAACCGAAAATCGTGGTGTGCTGGGGCGGCCACTCGATCAACACCGAAGAATACAAATACACCAAGAAAGTCGGCCACGAACTCGGTTTGCGCAGCCTGGACATCTGCACCGGTTGCGGCCCGGGCGTGATGAAAGGCCCGATGAAAGGCGCGACCATCGCCCACGCCAAGCAGCGCATCCACGGCGGCCGCTACCTCGGCTTGACTGAACCCGGGATTATCGCCGCCGAAGCGCCGAACCCGATCGTCAACGAACTGGTGATCCTGCCGGACATCGAAAAACGTCTGGAAGCCTTCGTCCGCGTCGGCCACGGCATCATCATTTTCCCCGGTGGCGCGGGCACGGCCGAAGAATTCCTGTACCTGCTCGGCATCCTGATGCACCCGGACAACGAAGGCCTGCCCTTCCCCGTGGTTCTCACCGGGCCGAAAAGTGCCGCGCCGTACCTGGAGCAGTTGCACGCCTTCGTCGGTGCCACCCTCGGTGAAGCCGCGCAGCAGCACTACGAGATCATCATCGACGACCCGATTGAAGTGGCGCGGCAAATGACTCAGGGCCTCAAAGAGGTCAAACAGTTCCGTCGCGAGCGCAACGACGCGTTCCATTTCAACTGGCTGCTGAAGATCGACGAAGGCTTCCAGCGCCCGTTCGACCCGACCCACGCCAACATGGCCAACCTGCAACTGAGCCGCAACCTGCCCTCCCACGAACTGGCCGCCAACCTGCGCCGCGCGTTCTCCGGCATCGTCGCCGGCAACGTCAAGGACAAGGGCATCCGCCTGATCGAAGAACACGGGCCGTACCAGATCCGTGGCGATGCCGCCGTCATGCAGCCGCTGGACAAACTGCTCAAAGCCTTCGTCGCCCAGCACCGGATGAAACTGCCGGGCGGCGCGGAATATGTGCCGTGTTATCGGGTAGTGGCTTAATACGCAAAACCCTGTGGGAGCGGGCTTGCTCGCGAAGGCGGCGTAACAGTCGACATCTCTGTTGAATGTTAAGCAGCTTTCGCGAGCAAGCCCGCTCCCACACTTTGACAAGAAACCCCGCGTGATGCGGGGTTTTGATCGTTCCCACGCTCTGCGTGGGAATGCAGCCCGGGACGTTCCGCGCCCCTTCCAGAGCCGAACGCAGAGCGTCCGTTGAGGCATTCCCACGCAGAGCGTGGGAACGATCATCCTCGCTAGCCTCGTGGATCGAGGTTATCCAGCACCCGGTTGACTGCCAACTCCCCAAGCATGACCACCTGTTGAATCCCCAACATCATGTTGCGATGTGGCATGTCCATCAACCCGGCGCACTCACTGAGCATCATGCTCGCTGACGCCAGGGATTCGCAGGCGTTGACCAGCAGGGTTTCGTTATCGACCTCGGTGCCGACATGGTAAATGGTGCTGGGTTTGCGCTTGGTGTCTTTGGGGATGGGCGGCTTGAGGTAGTGATCGAGGGCGCGGTCGGCGGCTTCGTGGAGTTTTTTTGAATCGAGGGATTCGTAGGGGGACGTCGGATCGGTTTCCGGCGGGTTGGGTGTAGGTTTGATCATCGATGAAGCTCCTAGAGTCATGGAGCTGCCACGGTTCGCTGCGAGACGAAAGGAGGTGGCAGCTATACGCAGGTCGCAGACCGGGACTCTAGAACCGGCAGACCCGAAGGTCTCCCACGTACAGCCGCCATAACATGAGGACAGGCATACCTGTTCACGAAAGGAGGATGTTGTGCGTCTAGAGATACACGGGCTGCGAGACCCGATCGCTGATTCGTCAGCGACCCGGAAACGATAGAGCCCGCCCCCAAGGCGCACAAGCCGGCGGATTCTGGCGCAGTCGTAGGCAACGGCGCAAGGCTGTGTAGCCTGGGTGAGTATCTGGAAGTGTCGTTTAAACAGGGCTTGTTTAGTGGTCTGACGGTGGGTCTTGTGGTGGATGGGCCGGCCTCTTCGCGAGCAAGCCCGCTCCCACAGAGGATCTTCGGTGAACACACTATCTGTGTACTCCTGAGATCAAATGTGGGAGCGGGCTTGAACTCGCGAAGAGGCCCGAAAAAACACCCTCCAACTTTCGGTCAATCCGCCAATCGCGCCGCAAGAGACTTGGCCTGGCTCGCCACGTCGGTCACTGCCGTACTCTCCCACCACATCCCGCGCAACGGTGGGCCCATGGCGAACAAACGGCTGGCGACCTGTCCATCCGCGCTTAATACCGCGCCGTCATCGGCGGCGGCAATGCCCAACGCCAATGGCCCCGGCCGTACCAGCCCGCGCACCAATAATTGCTGCGGTAACGGTCGAGCAACCCGTCGCCAGTCATACTCGATGCCACTGGAGTTAATCAGCGCAGCACCGTGCACCACGCAGGTTTCGGCCTCGCCACGGCGACGGATGCGGATATTCACCCCGCCGGCCGATGAAGGCTCCAACCCTTTGAACGATGCAGCCTGAATCCGCAACCGCCCTTCCCCATGCAGCCGAGCCACCAACTCGGCACTCAACGGCGGCGAGCGATGGTGATGGCTTTCCCACCACGGCCGCACATGCCGCACAAACTGCCGACGTTGCACATCCGTCGCCTGACTCCACAACCGCCCGATGTGCGCCCGCACGGTGTCGAGCGGCGCTTGCCAGTCAATGCCCTGGGCGATGGCGTCGCGGCAATGCCGACGCAGTTCGCGCATCAACTGACGCGGTGTGCGAATGCTGTGATCCTCGGCCAAAAAGTCCGCCCAAACCGGCGGCTGCCGACGCACATGAGGCAATAGCCCATGCCGGGAAAACACTTCGATCGGCCCGCGATGCCCGGCCTGTTCCAGCGACACCACGGCATCGACCATGGTCAGGCCCGAGCCGATGATCAGCACTGTCGACTGTGGATCGAGCTGACGCATGGCGGTCACATCCCATGGATCAAGCGCCACTGCGTTCAAGCCACTGGATTCGGCTTGCGGCGTGCGCGCGGCTGCAAACATTCCCGTGGCCAACACCGCATAAGCACCTTGCAAATGCCGGCCATCATTCAAGGTCAAGCGCACCGAATCGATATCAGTCTGCACATCGACCACTTCCGCGCGCACATGCTCCACCGTAGAGCCGTACCGAGCGCCCACCGCCTGCGCTTCGGCCAGACGCTGCTGCACATAGACGCCGAACAACCCGCGCGGCGGAAACAATTCGCTGATCGGCACATGCTGCTGATCCGACTCCGGCCAGCCACCGGCCGCGATGTATTCGGTCAGCCATTGAGTCAAATCATCAGCGTTGTCGGGATCGACGCTCATCCGCGCCGCGTTGCCGTTGAGCGTATGGCCCAACTCCACCGCGCTGTAGGCCTCGCCTCGACCGAGTTCGGCCCGGGGTTCGATCACCAGCACCTGACGTTTGCCCGGCAAACGCAACAATTGCGCCGCCAACATCGCGCCACTCAGGCCGCCGCCGATGATCAGGATGTCCGCGTGGCAGCTGGCGTCGGTCGCCTGTCCGCTGGGGGTGTCAGTCATGGCGCTCATTGGCTTGTCTCTCATCCATGGACCCTATTAGTAAACAGTCAGATCACCACATTACGCACAAACCGCGCCGCCACTTCCCCATCATTGCGATAGGAATGCGGCTGGTTGCTGGCGAACATGAAGAACTCGCCAGCAGCAATTTTCTGCGGCTGATCGCCGAGCATCAGGGTCAAGCAACCTTCAAATACATAAAGCTGTTCGCTATAGCCTTCGGCATCCGGCTCAGAGGGGTAATGTTCGCCCGGTTCGAGTCGCCATTCCCAGAGTTCCACTTCCCGGGTGGCGATGGCTTTGGCCAGCAACACCGCTTTACTGCCGGGGATGGTACCGGCCCAGGCCAGTTCGTTGATGCGGCTCGGGTCGCGGGCGTCGGGGGCCTGGATCAGGTCGCTGAAGGCTACATCCAGCGCTTCGGCCACGCGGTCAAGGGTGGTCAGGCTGACATTCTTCTCGCCAGCCTCGATGGCCACCAGCATCCGGCGGCTGACCCCGGACTTTTCGGCCAAAGCGGTCTGGCTCATGTCGGCGGCGTGGCGCAGACGTCGAACGTTCTGGCTGACGTGCTGGAGAACCGACGCCCGTTGGGTGGAATCTTTGTGCACTATATTGCTCACTGAGTGGTGTTGCGCAGTATACTGCCCAACTTCCGGCGCATTGTGCGTCTCCCTCAGGTAGCGCGCAAGGTCATGACGTCGGTGAACTCCTCCCCTGCTTCCCCCCGTTTCTCACGGTTCAGCAAAGCTGAGTGCGTGTTGGTGCTGATCACCATGTTCTGGGGCGGGACCTTTTTGCTGGTGCAGCATGCGATGACTGTCAGCGGGCCGATGTTTTTCGTCGGTCTGCGTTTTGCTGCGGCAGCGATTATCGTTGCCCTGTTCTCCTGGCGTCATCTGCGCGAACTGACCCTGTTCGAACTCAAGGCAGGGTCGTTCATCGGCGTGGCGATCATGCTCGGTTACGGCTTGCAGACCGTGGGTTTGCAGAGCATTCCCAGCAGTCAGTCGGCGTTCATTACCGCGCTGTATGTGCCGTTCGTGCCGTTGCTGCAATGGCTGGTGCTGGGGCGGCGGCCGGGCTTGATGCCGAGCATCGGGATCATGCTGGCCTTTACCGGGCTCATGCTGTTGTCCGGACCTGCCGGCGCTTCGTTCAATTTCAGCCCCGGTGAAATCGCCACATTGATCAGCGCCGTGGCGATTGCGGCGGAGATCATTCTGATCAGCACCTATGCCGGCCAGGTCGACGTGCGTCGGGTGACGGTGGTGCAACTGGCAGTGACTTCGGTGCTGGCATTTCTGATGGTGGTGCCGACTCGGGAAGTGATTCCGGGGTTCTCCTGGTTGTTGTTGTGCAGCGCATTGGGGCTGGGCGCGACGAGTGCGGCGATTCAGGTGGCAATGAACTGGGCGCAGAAGAGTGTGTCGCCGACGCGGGCGACGTTGATCTATGCCGGGGAGCCGGTGTGGGCCGGGATTGTCGGGCGGATTGCCGGGGAGCGGTTGCCGGCGATTGCGTTGGTGGGCGCGGGGTTGATTGTAGCGGCGGTGATTGTCAGTGAGTTGAAGACTAAGGGTAAGGCGGTAGTGACTGAGGAAGAGTTGGAACAAGAAACACAGGGATAGGCGTGAAGTCTGCGGTGATTGACAGATAGCCTTCGCGAGCAAGCCCGCTCCCACATGGGATCAGTGGTGTGTCGCAATTACGTGCACACCGGCAATCCAATGTGGGAGCGGGCTTGCTCGCGAAGGGGTCGGAACGGTTGAAACCGGCCTTTCGAAACAAGGAAAAACAGGAATTTTCCGTTTACCTCGTAGGATTCTGCGACAGCTTGGCGTTTGGTGATCCGGGAGCTGGCACGTATGATGCTTCACAAACTTCCGCAGATTAGAAGCCTATGTCTCTGATAGTTCTACTGCTTCTGCCTTTTATCGGCAGCTGTCTGGCCGCCTTGCTGCCGCACAACGCGCGTAACACCGAATCGCTGTTAGCTGGCTTGGTTGCCTTGATCGGCACCGTCCAGGTCGCCCTCTTGTACCCGCAAATCGCCCATGGCGGTGTGATCCGCGAAGAGTTCTTCTGGCTACCGAGCCTGGGCTTGAACTTCGTTCTACGCATGGACGGTTTCGCCTGGCTGTTCTCGATGCTGGTGCTGGGCATCGGCACGCTGGTTTCTCTGTACGCCCGTTATTACATGTCACCGGACGATCCGGTGCCGCGGTTCTTCGCGTTTTTCCTGGCGTTCATGGGCGCCATGCTGGGGTTGGTGATCTCCGGCAACCTGATCCAGATCGTGTTTTTCTGGGAGCTGACCAGCCTCTTCTCATTCCTGCTGATCGGCTACTGGCACCACCGCGCCGATGCACGACGTGGCGCCTATATGGCATTGATGGTCACCGGCGCCGGCGGTTTGTGTTTGCTGGCGGGGGTCATGCTGCTCGGCCATGTGGTCGGCAGCTATGACCTGGACAACGTCCTGGCCGCCGGCGAGCTGATTCGCGCACATGCCCTCTACCCTATTCTGCTTCCCCTGATCCTGATCGGCGCCCTGAGCAAAAGTGCGCAATTCCCCTTCCACTTCTGGCTGCCCCACGCCATGGCGGCGCCGACACCGGTTTCGGCTTATCTGCACTCGGCGACCATGGTCAAGGCCGGGGTCTTCCTGCTCGCACGCCTGTGGCCGTCGCTGTCCGGCAGTGAAGAATGGTTCTACATCGTCAGCGGGGCCGGGGCCTGCACCCTGTTGCTCGGCGCTTACTGCGCGATGTTTCAGAACGACCTCAAGGGCCTGCTGGCCTACTCGACCATCAGCCACCTGGGCCTGATCACTTTGCTGTTGGGTCTGAACAGTCCGTTGGCCGCCGTGGCCGCGGTGTTCCACATTCTCAACCACGCCACGTTCAAGGCCTCGCTGTTCATGGCCGCCGGGATCATCGACCACGAAAGCGGCACCCGGGACATTCGCAAACTCAGCGGCCTGATCAAACTGATCCCGTTCACCGCCACCCTGGCCATGGTCGCCAGCGCGTCCATGGCGGGCGTACCGCTGCTCAACGGTTTCCTGTCAAAAGAGATGTTCTTCGCCGAAACCGTGTTCATCAACGCGACGGCCTGGATCGAGATGACCCTGCCGATCGTCGCGACCATCGCCGGGACGTTCAGCGTGGCCTATTCCCTGCGCTTCACCGTCGACGTGTTCTTTGGCCCGACCGCCACCGACCTGCCGCACACCCCACACGAGCCGCCACGCTGGATGCGCGCGCCGGTGGAATTGCTGGTGTTCACCTGTCTGGTGGTGGGGATTTTCCCCGCTCAAGTGGTCGGCCCGTTGCTCGCGGCGGCGGCATTGCCGGTGGTGGGCGGCACGCTGCCCGAGTACAGCCTGGCGATCTGGCACGGCTGGAACGCGCCGATGATCATGAGTCTGATCGCCATGTCCTGCGGCATCATCCTCTATCTGCTGCTGCGCAATCAGCTCAAGCGCGGGCGCTTCGTCTATCCGCCAATCATTGGCCGGTTCAATGGCAAGCGTCTGTTCGAGCGCAGCCTGGTGATCATGATGCGCCTGGCCCGTCGTCTGGAGCGGCGGATCAACACCCGGCGCCTGCAAACCCAATTGTTCCTGGTGGTGCTCGCCGCAGTACTGGCCGGGTTGATCCCGATGTTGCACAGCAACCTGAGCTGGGGCGACCGGCCGAAAATCCAGGGCTCGATCGTGTTCGTGATTCTCTGGCTGCTGGCGATTGCCTGTGCCCTCGGCGCGGCGTGGCAAGCCAAGTATCACCGGCTCGCGGCCCTGACCATGGTCAGCGTCTGCGGTCTGATGACCTGCGTGACCTTCGTCTGGTTCTCCGCGCCAGACCTCGCCCTGACGCAATTGGTGGTCGAAGTAGTCACCACGGTGTTGATCCTCCTCGGTCTGCGCTGGCTGCCGCGACGGATCGAAGAGGTCTCGCCGTTGCCGAGCAGCCTGCGCAAGGCACGCATCCGCCGTATCCGCGACTTGCTGCTGTCGATCGCGGTCGGTGGCGGCATGGCATTACTGTCCTACGCAATGCTGACTCGCCAGACGCCCAACGACATTTCCTCGTTCTACCTCAGTCGCGCCCTGCCCGAAGGCGGCGGCAGCAACGTGGTCAACGTGATGCTGGTGGACTTCCGTGGCTTCGACACCCTCGGCGAAATCACCGTGCTGGTGGCCGTGGCCCTGGCCGTGTTCGCCCTGCTGCGACGCTTCCGCCCACCGAAAGAAAGCCTGCAGCTGCCGGCCCAACAGCGCTTGCTGGCACCCGACGTGGTCACCGATCTGGTCAACCCGCGTCACGCCAGCGACACCGCGCTCGGTTTCATGATGGTCCCAGCGGTGCTGGTCCGTCTGCTGCTGCCGATTGCGTTTGTGGTGTCGGTTTACCTGTTCATGCGCGGGCACAATCAACCCGGTGGCGGTTTCGTCGCCGGTCTGGTGATGTCGGTGGCGTTCATCCTGCAATACATGGTCGCCGGCACCCAGTGGGTCGAGGCGCAAATGAGCCTGCGGCCGCTGCGCTGGATGGGCACCGGGCTGCTGTTCGCCACGGTCACCGGGCTCGGGGCGATGGCGGCTGGCTATCCATTCCTCACCACCCACACCTGGCATTTCACATTGCCGCTACTGGGCGACATTCACATCGCCAGCGCGCTGTTCTTCGACGTCGGTGTGTACGCCGTGGTGGTCGGTTCGACGCTGTTGATCCTGACCGCCCTCGCCCACCAATCGGTACGCGGTCATAAAACCAGCGCGCAACCCAAGCCCGTGGCCAAAGCGGCTGCCACGCAAGGAGCCATCTGATGGAAGAAGTCATCGCAATCGCCATTGGCGTGCTGGCCGCGTCCGGCGTATGGCTGGTGCTGCGGCCACGGACGTTCCAGGTGGTCATGGGCCTGTGTCTGCTGTCCTATGGCGTCAACCTGTTCATCTTCAGCATGGGCAGCCTGTTCATCGGCAAGGAGCCGAACATCAAGGACGGCGTACCTCAGGATTTGCTGCACTACACCGACCCGTTGCCGCAAGCGTTGGTGCTGACCGCGATCGTCATCAGCTTCGCCATGACCGCGCTGTTCCTGGTGGTGCTGCTCGCCTCCCGGGGGCTGACCGGCACCGACCATGTGGATGGCCGGGAGCCTAAAGAATGAATCCGATGGCGCACCTGATCGCTGCACCGATTCTGCTACCGCTGCTGACCGCCGCGGTGATGCTGATGCTGGGCGAGAAACACCGCCCGTTAAAAGCCAAAATCAATCTGTTCTCCAGCCTGCTGGGGCTGGGCATTGCCGTGATGCTGCTGCAATGGACCCAAACCACCGACGTGCCCGGCTCCATCGGTGTGTACCTGCCGGGCAACTGGCAGGTACCGTTCGGGATTGTGCTGGTGGTCGATCGTCTGTCGGCGCTGATGCTGGTGCTGACCGGGATCATCGGCGTCAGCGCCCTGCTGTTCGCCATGGCCCGCTGGGACGGCGCCGGTTCGAGTTTCCACGCGCTATTCCAGATTCAGTTGATGGGCCTGTACGGCGCCTTCCTGACGGCAGACCTGTTCAACCTGTTCGTGTTTTTCGAAGTGCTGCTGGCCGCCTCTTACGGGCTGATGCTGCACGGTTCGGGCCGGGCGCGGGTGTCGTCGGGGCTGCATTACATCTCGATCAACCTGCTGGCCTCGTCGCTATTTCTGATTGGCGCGGCGCTGATCTACGGTGTCACCGGCACACTGAACATGGCCGATCTGGCGCTGAAAATCCCGTTGGTGCCGGAAGCCGATCGCGGCTTGCTGCATGCCGGCGCGGCAATTCTGGCGGTGGCGTTCCTGGCCAAAGCCGGGATGTGGCCGCTGAACTTCTGGCTGGTGCCGGCCTATTCCGCGGCCAGCGCGCCAGTGGCGGCAATGTTCGCGATCATGACCAAGGTCGGCGTCTACACCTTGTTGCGCCTGTGGACGCTGCTGTTCTCCGGGCAGGCCGGGGCATCCGCGTACTTCGGTGGCGACTGGCTGATCTACGGCGGCATGGCGACCATCGTCTGCGCCGCCGTGGCGATCCTCGCCGCGCAACGCCTGGAGCGTATGGCCAGCCTGAGCATTCTGGTATCGGCCGGCATTCTGTTGTCGGCCATCGGTTTCGCCCAACCGAACCTGATCGGCGCGGCGCTGTTCTATCTCGTCAGCTCGACCCTGGCCTTGAGCGCACTGTTCCTACTGGCGGAGTTGATCGAGCGCTCGCGTTCGGCCAACGAAATGCCGCTGTTCGATGACGGAGAGTTGCTTCCACAGCCCCTGGAATCCTTGCAGCCGCCCAAAGGCATCAACCTCGATGACGACCAGAAAGCCGTGGTCGGCCAGGTGATTCCCTGGACCATGGCTTTCCTCGGTTTGAGCTTTATCGCCTGCGCCTTGCTGATCATCGGCATGCCGCCGCTTTCCGGGTTCATCGGCAAACTCAGTCTGCTCAGCGCCCTGCTCAACCCGCTGGGTCTGGGCAATGGCAGCGACGAACCGGTATCGAACGGCGCGTGGGGTTTGCTCGTCCTGTTGATCCTGTCCGGGCTGGCCTCACTGATCGCTTTCGCGCGTTTGGGCATCCAGCGTTTCTGGACCCCGCAAGAACGCCCGTCGCCCTTGCTGCGGCGCTTGGAATGCGTGCCGATTGTCATTCTGCTGGGGCTGAGCATTGCGTTGACGTTCAAGGCTGAACCGCTGCTGCGCTACACCCAGGCCGCCGCTCAAGCGTTGAATAACCCGCAGCAATATGTGATGGCGGTGCTCGGCACCCGTGTGATTCCAGGCCCGCAAGCCAAGACAGCGCTGCTGGAGGTGCAACCATGAAGCGTCTGTTTCCTGCACCGTGGTTGTCGTTGGCGCTATGGCTGCTGTGGCTGGTTTTGAACCTGTCGATGAGCCCCGGCAATCTATTGCTGGGCGCCATGCTGGGGTTCTGCGCCCCCTTGATGATGCGCAAGCTGCGACCGTTGCCGATCCGCATTCGTCGTCCTGGGGTGATCCTGCGGTTGTTCTTGCTGGTCGGGCGCGATGTACTGGTGTCCAACCTCGCCGTGGCCTGGGGCGTACTCAATGCGGGCCGTCGTGCGCCTCGCTCGCGGTTCATCAAGGTGCCGCTGGACTTGCGCGATGCCAACGGACTGGCGGCGTTGTCGATGATCTGCACGGTGGTCCCCGGCACGGTCTGGTCGGAGCTGGCGCTGGATCGCAGCATTCTGTTGCTGCACGTTTTCGATCTGGATGACGAAAGCCAATTCATCCGGCACTTCAAGACGACCTACGAGCGCCCCTTGATGGAGATCTTCGAATGAGCGCATTGCTATCGAACGCGATCCTGCTGAGCCTGTTCCTCTTTTCGGTGGCGATGATTCTGACCCTGATCCGACTGTTCAAGGGCCCGTCGGCTCAGGATCGGGTTCTGGCCCTGGATTACCTGTACATCATCGCCATGCTGATGATGCTCGCGCCGGGCATTCGTTATGCCAGTGACACTTACTTCGAGGCGGCGCTGCTGATCGCTCTGTTCGGCTTCGTCGGCTCGTTTGCCCTGGCCAAATTCCTGCTGCGTGGCGAGGTGATCGAATGAGCACTGAACTGTCTTTGTGGGTGGAAATTGCAGTGGCGATTCTGCTGGTGCTCGGCAGTCTGTTTGCGCTGATCGGTGCGGTCGGGCTGCTGCGGATGAAGGATTATTTCCAGCGCATGCACCCGCCGGCGCTGGCCTCGACCTTGGGCGCATGGTGCGTGGCACTGGCGTCGATCATTTACTTTTCGGCGCTTAACTCGGCGCCGGTGCTGCATGCCTGGTTGATTCCGGTTCTGCTGTCGATCACCGTGCCCGTGACCACGCTGCTGCTGGCTCGGGCGGCGCTGTTTCGCAAGCGCATGGCGGGGGATGATGTGCCGGCTGAGGTGAGTAGTCGGCGGACGGAAACGGGGAGTTAAATCCGCGGGTTTTGTGTTGATTGATAGGGCCTCTTCGCGAGCAAGCCCGCTCCCACATTAGATTTGTTGTGTACGCATATTCTCTACACGACACAGATCCAATGTGGGAGCGGGCTTGCTCGCGAAGGCGACAGTCGTGTCACCCTAAATCCAGGCCACTGCCAACAACCCGGCCCCCAACACCACACACAACGGCGAATACGCCCACGTATCCAGCCGGGCAAACCTCGAACCCTTCTCCTGTTTGAAAAACCCCACCAAATTCGAATCACCGATCGCCCGGGCGAACATCAGCATCGCGATCGCGCTGATCACCCATTGCAGAGACCAGTGATGCACCGTGGGCAGATACAACCCGACCCGCAGGCACACCAGCATCGCGATCAGCAGTAAACCCACCGCCACCAGCAACGTGGCAAAGCCCGACGGCTTGAACGCGGGACTTGATGCCTCGCCACCCTCCACGGGCACGCGTGGCACCGCCGCCTCGCAGCCCCACTTGCCACCCGCCGCCCAGTACAGATGTACCAGGCTGATCAACAAAAAGATTGCAGCAATCCATTGCGCGACCAAAAGGCTCATATTCAGACATCCAGCGTGAAATGTTGCAGCAGGATGAACTTCCTTACGCGTATTTGTAAGGGTATTCGCTATCGACGGTAGCTTGGCTGCAAATGCGGTTATGTACACCCGAGAATTCCCGGGTGTACATAAATCGGTTTTATTTCAGGGCCGCAGAGACTTTGTCCGCCACATCCTTGGGCACCCAGGCCTGCCACACGTCCGGGTGCGCCTTCATGAACGCCTCCGCCGCTTGACGTGGCGGGGTGTGTTTTTCGCTCATGTCAGCCAGGGCCTTGTTCAACGCTTCGATCGGTAAATCGACCTTGGAGAAGAACTCGGCAATCTGCGGGTACTGTTTCTGGAATGGCGTGGACACGCCGATGGACAGCTTCGAGGGCAACGAACGTGTCGGTTTCGGATTGGGGTTGTCGGCGTCTGTCAGGGTTTTCCAGGCTTCGGCGTCGAACGGCGGTTCTTGCAGCTGAATCAGCTTGAAACGACCGAGCAACGGCGTCGGCGACCAGTAATAGAACAGCACCGGCTTACCGCGACGAATCGACGAACTGATCTCTGCGTCCAGCGCCGCCCCCGAACCACTGCGAAAGTTCACATAGCTGTCGTCCAGACCATACGCCTTGAGCTTCTGTTTGTTGACCACTTCCGACGTCCAGCCGATCGGGCTGTTGAGAAAACGCCCCTTGCCCGGGGTTTCCGGGTCTTTGAACACGTCTTTGTAGCGTGGCAGATCACTGATACTGCGCAGACCCGGCGCCATCGGCTTAATGCCCTTGGCCGGGTCGCCCTTGATCACGTACTCCGGCACCCACCAGCCCTCGGTGGCGCCCTTAACCGTATCGCCCAGGGCCGCGACTTTGCCCTCGGCCTCAGCCTTGACCCAGACCGGGCTGCGACCGGCCCATTCTTCGCCAATGACCTGGATGTCATTGTTGGCCAGTGCGGTCTCCAGGGTAATGGTTGTCCCCGGCAAAGTGTCGGTCGGCAAGCCATAGCCCTTCTCGACAATGATCCGCAGGATATCGGTGATCAGGCTGCCGCTTTCCCAGTTCAGGTCGGCGAAGTGGATCGGCGCCTGGGCAGCGAACGCCGGAACGGGTGAAGCCAACAAACCGAACGTGGCCAGGGTAGCGGCCAGTAACCGTCGAAATCCCTTCATGCTTTTGCACCTCGTGCTGTTCACAGCAATAGCAGGATGGCCTGACAAAGAAGACCGCAAGCCTCTGAATACTCAGTCATCTGACTGTAGTTGAGGTTCCTGCTTTCGAGGGGCGAGGATTAATTTTCGGAAGGTTCCTGCAAGCGTGCAAGCTCTCTTCTGACCATGCTGGCGTACGCCGCCGGACGCAACAGGTAGATCTGTGACGCCACCCAACTCAGCCAGGTTCCCTGTAGAACAGCCTTTTGAGCCAACAGACGCTGCGCCTCGGCGTGGGCACTGGCCTGGTTCTGCTCGTGGAAATCGGCGCGGGTCAGGGTCATTACTCGCTGGCCTTGAAGGTCACCAGTTCGCCCTTGCGCCACTTGGCAGCCTTGGCGGTCACGGCTTTCAGGGTTTTGGTCAGGCCTTCCTGCAATTGTTGGTGGGCCGCGAACACCATCACCACGCTATGACCTTCCTTGAACACAATGCCGTGGCCGTCTGCGGTGGTCACGAACGCGTAATCCCCCAGCCCGTATACCGTCAGTTTGATTTCGCGGAACTTGATGTCCAGCTTGCCGCCTTCGCGGCTGGGTAATACGGAGGCGCTGAAATGATCGCCGACCTTGAGTTTAAGCCCTGGTTTGTCATCCACCACCAGTGCTGATTCAGTGTCGAGCTCGGCAATGTAAATGCCTTCAGCGTTCTGTTCGGTGATGTAGACGAAACGTGACTGAAACTGTTTAACCAGCTTTGCGCGCAAATCACCCAGTACGAACAAAGCATGCATATCGAGATTACTTACTGCCAAGGAAACATCCCCACATCTGAAAATGACGCCATGCACCGGAAACGCGCACAGCAGAAAAAAGCGGCAATGCCGAGGTGTAGCCAAATGACCCGGGTCGAATCCTGGAATGAGCAGAGGCCCCATTCATCGCGAGGTTCGAGAAGATTACTGGAACATCCCTCACGTCGTCTTGCCTGGCGGTCGTCAGATGTTGAAGGAAAACGCCCTTCTGACGGCCAGATAAAACCGGATTACCAACTTTAGGGAAAAATCTCTTTAAAAAAAGCACTTTTCCGACATATCGCCAGTAAAAAATTGCTTTAGATGAGCGTCAATCGCCAACCATTGATGGCAATTCTAGAGCAGCCATGCTCACCGAGACTACCCATAACAACGTACACACGTCGGCAAAACCACGAAAAGGACTTCATATGTGCACACTGACTCACTTTGCCCAGCCTCACACACCGTACACAAACGGCTCGTTACCCCTGCATTCGATGGGGCTCCGCCAGCAGGACTTCCTGCCTGAAGAGCGTCTGCTCCCGCGTTTTCAGGTGGTATTGGCCGGCAACGCCTTTTTCCACATCAGGGAAATATCCACCGGACGTGTAAGAGGTTTCCGCGGCAATCATAACGAAGCCTGCGCCCTTGCCCGTTCACTCGAGGCGCGCGGCTGAGGCACCTGCCGCATTCACTTCTATAGACGTTTCGTCATGCCGGCGACTTAACTCAGCCGCCGGCAGGCAACTACTGCCATACTGCCCGAACAATGAAACCCGTACCCAGGGCGGACGGCGTTCAACACAACAACTATTTCCAAAGGAAGACTGCTACGTGACGGAATTTGATATCGGTGAATTTTTTATCCGGGGCGAAGCCAGAGAGGTCGAAGGCGAATTCCAGGCAGTCATTATCATGCGCGCCAAACCGCCGTTGACCGCTGTGACGTATCACCAGGTCGAAAAGGATCGCTGGTTCAAGACCGCGGATGTCGCGGCCGTCGCCGCTCAGGAAGCCGCGAAAAACCTGAAGCTTGCCGTCGATGACGGGGCATTGAAAGCCTGATCATCGGATTTGCAGTCTATGCTCATCCCTGCTTTTGAATATCGCTATCGAACGCCTGAAGCGCGACTCCCTTCTCTGCAATGAAGCTGCGCATGCACCAGATCTACTAGTCTCTCAGCGAGGACGTTCTGGTTTGTAACCCAAGCGCAAACCACCCCAATGCCGGCCCTTGAGCATGATTGGCACCGAGAGGTCGTGCATCAGTTCACCGGTGTCGCGGGTGTAAGTCTGCAACAGCACGGCCTGTTGATGGCTGCCACAGCGGATCCCGGTGCGGTCGGCGAATTTGCGCTTGGTGCGGTTTTGCAGGGTATCGACCTGCACATCACCGGTCAGCGGCTGGCTGAACACGGTGTTGTGGGTCGGTACATAACCCTGCTGCGTGCAGGCGATGGCGAACACCAGACCTTCATGGCGCGGTAGCAACGGTTCCTGAATCACCGGCAAGACCTGATCGGTGTAGCGGTCGAAGCGGGTCTGGTATTTGGCCGGACAGGTGTTGGGAATCGCCTGGTAATTGCGATCAAACAAGTCATCGAGGCTGATCCGGCCCTGATCGATATCCGCTTCAAAACGCGCCGCAATCTGACTCGCACCTTCGCGGGCCAGGTCGTAAATCCGTTGGTGATAGTCATCCAGTCCGACTGCAGCAAGGCGTTCACTGATGGTTTCGGCCTGCCCTTCCATTTGTACCGCAGCCTGGGCGAGCCGCTGGGTCTGCTGGTCGCTGATCGCCAAATCGCTGCGCATCTGTTCGATGGCATGGAACAGACTGTCGAGCTGTTCGCGATTGGTGTCCGCACCCAGAGCGATTTCTCCGACCTGGCTTTCGACGCCGGCCGCCAGGCGCGCGATGTTTTCCAAGTGCTGCCCCGTGTGCTCGACTTGCGCGACGCCAGTATTCAGATCGCTGGCCAGTTGACGAATCTGTTCCACCACTTGCGCGGTGCGTTGTTGAATGTCGGCGACCATCTCCCCGACTTCACCGGTCGCCGTCGCCGTGCGCGCGGCCAGCCCGCGAACCTCATCGGCCACCACCGCAAAGCCGCGACCGTGCTCGCCGGCCCGCGCGGCTTCGATAGCCGCGTTCAGCGCCAACAAATTGGTCTGGCTGGCGATGGACTGGATCACCAGCGTGACCCGCTGGATATCGTCGCTGCGCAGGCTCAGGGCTTCGATCAGCTCGCGGCTACTGCTGGCACGCTGACTGAGTTGATGCATGCGCGCAATGGACTCGACTAACTCCGTACGCCCTGCCGCGCTGCTCTGATGAGCTTCACTGGCCGCGCTCAAGGCTTCTCGACTGAGCTTCGACGTAGCGTGTTCGGTGGCGATCATCACTTCGGCGCTGCTGACAATCTGCGCCGCGGCGTTGAGCTGCGATTGCAGTTTGTCCGCCAGTTGCTTGACCGAAAAGGCTACGCCGGCGGCCGACAAGGCGTTGTGACTGGTGGTGTAGGAAAGATCGCGAGTCAACCCGGCGATAGCGCTGGTGCTGTCCGCAGCGGTCGCCTCAGGGAAAGTGCGCGAGCGCAGGCGCGGCAGCCAGATAATCAGCATGGCCAATGGCAGGCCAAGGTAAAGCGACCAGCCAGCCAATGCCATGGCGCACAGCAACAGCATCAGGGCGATGCTCTGCAAGGTCGGCGTCAACCAAAGGTTTTTCGGCAAAAGTACTGGTGCAGGCATTGCCCCAACCAGAGATCCGTCCCTCGTCATCTTCGTCACCCCACGCGTCTTCTAATTGTTGTGATCGCATTAAACGCCACTACAAAGCCATTATCTATGGTCCATTAGTAGTGGGGGGGGTGCAGCAGATCAACAGAAGTGCGCGGGATTTTTCGGGCGACAAAAAGCTTCGCGGGCAAGCCTCGCTCCTACAGACATCCGTAGGAGCGAGGCTTGCCCGCGATGGGGGCGCTACTGAATCAGGCCTGACGCTGGTGCTTGTCGATCTGTTCGTGACGCTCTTGAGCTTCGATGCAGTACTTGGTGGTCGGGCTGATCAGCAGGCGTTTCAGGCCGATGGCCTCGCCGCTGTCATCGCACCAGCCAAAGCTGTCTTCCTTGATGCGTTCCAGGGCCTGTTCCAATTGAGGCAGCATGCGCTGGTCGCGATCGATCGCATTCACCAGCCAGGTGCGCTCTTCTTCGACGGAAGCCGCGTCAGCCGGATCGGCCGGGGTGTCCAGGCTCTCGATGGCGATGCGATTCTGTTCGATGCGCTCATGGGTTTCGACTTTCATGTTCTGCAACAGCTCAGAGAAAAAAGCATGTTGCTCGGCATTCATGTAGTCATCCGCCGGCATGGCCAGCAACTTGTCCTTTGTCATTGATATCTCTATAAAAAAACGTGCATTAAGGCGAATTAGGGAGCGATCCGTTGAACCTGAAGCGGTCATTGGAAAGGCGCCGTTTATTCCAAGCGCCACCCGGCACTCAATTTACGAGGGGCGGCAGTCTAAGGCCCACTTGAGGCCTCAGCAACTGAAAAGACAGCAAATCTGTCCGACAAAGCCCTGAAAGTGCGCTACGGCAGGCTTTGAGCCGCTTATCGGAGTGCGTTTATAGCAAGAAATTCAGTCGAGCGGCTGTATATAGAAGACAAACGGCTGCGCCACGCGGGTCAGGCGTGGCGCTTTTTTGCATTTTGTCCGGCTTCAGCGCTTGAGTTTGCGCTTGTTGCGGTACTGGTCGATAACCACCGCCACCACAATAATCAGCCCCTTGATGATGTCTTGAATATAAGCATCAACCAGCACCCGTTTGACGTTGTGCTTCGCCGTGGACCTGGTGGTGAATGCCGACAACATCTACGTGGTCGGGGTGCGCCGCTCGTTCGCGGTGACCGATTATCTGGTCTACAACCTGCAACACACCAACAAGCGCATTCATCTGGTGTCGGGTCTGGGCGGCAGTTACCGCGAGCAGATGCGCAGCGTGCGCGCCAATGACCTGGTGATCGCCATCAGCTTCACGCCCTACGGCAAGGAAACCCAGCACTGCCTGCGTATTGCCCAGCACAATCAGGCGAAAACCCTGATCATCACCGACAGCAACCTTTCACCTTTGGCCAAGCGCGCCAACACCGTGCTGCTGGTCAACGAAGGCAGTTCGTTTGCCTTCCGTTCGTTGAGTGCGACCTTGTGCCTGTGCCAGGCGTTGTTTATTGCCGTGGCTTATCGACTGGAATTGAAGGTCGATGAGATTCATGAGCAGGTAGGCTTCGAAGATTAGCCTTCGAAGATTAGCCTTTGAGGATTAACGCGAGGCCGTTTGCAGGTCGCTGAACCTCAGCTAAGGTTGTCCATCCCCGATGGACTGTCTTAAGGAGAGGCTCAATGAAACTGATCGGCATGCTGGATTCGCCCTACGTGCGGCGCGTCGCCATTTCCGCCAAGTGTCTGGGCATACCGCTGGAGCATGAGTCGGTTTCGGTATTCAGAAACTTCGAGCAGTTCCAGCAGATCAACCCCGTGGTGAAGGCGCCGACCCTGGTGCTGGATGATGGCGAGGTGTTGATGGATTCGACGCTGATCATCGACTATCTGGAGGCTCTGGCCGCACCGGGTAAAAGCCTGATACCCAACAATCTGGAGCAACGCTTGCGCTCGCTGCGTCTGATCGGTCTGGCGTTGGCGGCGTGCGAAAAGTCGGTTCAGCTTTACTACGAACGCAACCTGCGGCCAGCGGAGATTCAGTACGCGCCGTGGGTGGAACGGGTAGAAGGGCAATTGGCCGCGGCGTATTCGGCGCTGGAGCGGGAGTTGGAAAAACAGCCGCTGAAAACCGATGGTTCGATTGCGCAAGACGGGATTACCCTGGCGGTCGCCTGGAGCTTTACCAACCTGGTGGTGCCGGATCAGGTGCAGGCTGCGCAGTTTGCGCGGATCAGCGCATTCACAGAGTATGCCGAGGGGCTGGAGGTGTTTGTCGGTACGCCGATCGATTGAGAGATGCGGCGGCAGTCCCCAAGTCATCGCGAGCAGGCTCGCACAGGTGTCATGGGGCGGGCACAAAACCTCTGAACTCCGCGAATAATGTTGGATCGAGCCTCTTCACGAAGACGGCATGACAGGCAACATCATCGCTTGCGGGCCCTATAAGCAAAACGCCGCTTCTACCTGGGGTAGAAGCGGCGCAGGCAAGTGCCCCAAAGGGGTCATGTAAACAGGGCAATCAAAATGATGATCGGGATGGGTATACCGAGAAAGAACAGCAGTAATGAGCGCATGGTAGCTCTCCTGGATTAGCGAACAGGTGGCAGCGTGGTTGTAGTGGTGGTCATGTACGCGTCAGCTTCCAGATACTCCACGGCATCCCGACGACGACCGCCGAAGGTGGCGGCGAGGCTGGCGAAAAACGCACCGGCCAACAGCGCGATGAACATCCATAACGCCGTCCAGGCTGCGACTTTGGCTGCGGTGTCAGCCGCTTGTTGCGCCGCCAGTTTGGCATCGGCGACGGCTTTTTGGGTGCGGGCATAGACTTCATCGATACGGCGTTCGGCGTCCGCTTGAGTGAGGTTGGTCCGCTGGGCGACCAATTGCGCCAGGTAGGTCCGATCCTCGGGCGCCAATTGACCGTCGTTACGCAGGCTGCGCGCGAAAATCCGGGTGACGGTGCCATTGACGGCATCATCACTGACGGCGACCGGCTGATCACCGCGAAACAGGCTGTCGATGAAGTAGCCGTACGGATTACTGTCGGTATTGCCGACCGCGCTGCCGGCAACCTGGGTCATGGCGCTGGCGGCACCGCCGGCCACTGTCGCCCCGGCCTGTACGCCGCCGCTGAGAATGTTGCCGACGGAACCGACCACCAGGGTCGCGGTCACCAGCGTCGCCACGCACCAGGCCAGGAAGCCATGGGCCGTGTCGCGGAAATAGACCTCATCGCCGTGCATATAGGCCCACCTCACCCGCAGGCGACCGGCGATGTAACCACCGAGCCCGGACGCCATAATTTGGGTAAAGGCCAGCCAGACAATCGTCGAGACACCCAAGGCTTTGGCGCTGACGCCTTCATGGGCCCACGGCGAAATCGCCGAAAAACCCAGACCAAAACCAAGCAGCACGAGAATCAGCGACAACGCTGCAGCCGCCGCGGCCCCGGCGAAGATAGCGGCCCAGGACACGCCCGATAGCGTGCTGAACTCATCTGCGGCAGGATAAAAACCCTCAGAGGATCTGTTCATTGTTGTAATGCTCCAGGCAGGTTATACAACTCGTTAAACGAGCAATTGCAGTCAACGTGCCAGTCCCGATATTTCAATAAATCTTCCTGTTTCAATAAGTTGAAAACCATGCGTTTTTCGCATTCGTGCAGTTTGCAAGGAATCGGCAATATCGGCGGGTTTTATGCATTGCTTAAAACGGCGCCTGCATGAAGTTTTATTTAGAAAACCATCGATCATTTCTGGGCAAAATGTCGCGCAACGTCTTGAACACCTAATCAGGCAAGCCCTATGACCCGTATCTTGACCATCGAAGACGACGCCGTGACCGCCCGGGAAATCGTCGCCGAACTGAGTAGTCACGGCCTCGACGTGGATTGGGTCGACAATGGCCGCGAAGGCCTGGAGCGTGCAGTCAGCGGCGACTACGACCTGATCACCCTCGACCGCATGCTGCCGGAGCTCGATGGTCTGGCGATTGTCACCACCCTGCGCACCATGGGCGTGGCCACGCCGATCCTGATGATCAGCGCCCTCTCCGACGTCGATGAACGGGTTCGAGGCCTGCGTGCCGGCGGCGACGATTACCTGACCAAACCGTTCGCCACCGATGAAATGGCCGCCCGGGTCGAAGTCTTGCTGCGCCGGCAAAACACCGTGACCGCCCAGGCCACCACATTGCGCGTGGCCGATCTGGAGCTGAACCTGATCAGCCACGAGGCCAGCCGCGACAGCCAGGTGCTGACGCTGTTGCCCACCGAGTACAAGTTGCTGGAATTTCTGATGCGCAACACCGGGCAGATTCTGTCGCGGATGATGATTTTCGAAGAGGTCTGGGGTTATCACTTCGACCCCGGCACCAACCTGATCGACGTGCACATCGGCCGTCTGCGCAAAAAGATCGACCCGCCAGGCAAAGTCCCACTGATTCGGACGGTGCGAGGCTCGGGTTATGTCATTGCTGAACCCCTCTAAAGGCTGGCGTTCCTCCAGCAGCCGCTTGCTGGCGCTCTACAGTTCGCTGTTCGTGGCCTGGAGCGGGATTCTCATGGGGGTCATGTATTACGAGGTGTCCAGCTACCTGGACACCCTGGCCAAGCATTCGCTGATGCAACGCCAGCATCTGTTTTCACGCTTTTCGGGCGAGCAACTGGAGGACGCCCTCGCCGCCAGTGTGACCTTCGACATTCGCGGCATCGATGCCTATGGCCTGTTCGATGACCAGCAGCGCTACCTCATCGGCCCCTTGCGCCAGATCCCCCAAGGCCTGCCGCTGGACGGCAAGATTCACATCCTCAGCGACTGCGTCGACGCCGACGACCCGACCCTGCCCGCCGACAGTTGCGATGCCTCGGCGACCCGGACCCTGGACGGGCGCTGGCTGGTACTGGTGCGGGACAACGGTTCGCTGTTTGCCGTGACCCGAATCATTCTGCATGCGCTGCTGTGGGGCGTGTCGCTGACCATTCTGCCCGGCGTCGCCGGCTGGCATTTATTGAGACGACGCCCGCTGCGGCGGATCCGGGCGATCCAGGCCAGCGCCGAAGCCATCGTCGCCGGCGACTTGACCCGACGCCTGCCGCTGTCCAACCGCCGTGACGAGCTAGACATGCTCGCCGCCATCGTCAACGCCATGCTTGAACGCATCGAGCGCTTGATGAACGAGGTCAAGGGCGTGTGCGACAACATCGCCCATGACCTGCGTACACCGCTGACGCGCCTGCGGGCGCAGCTGTACCGGATTCAGCAGCAGGCCGACGACGGTTCGACGCTGGCCGTGCAACTGGATTCGGTGCTCGGCGAGGCCGATACCTTGATGGCGCGTTTTCGTGGACTGTTGAGGATTTCCGAGCTGGAGGATCGCCAGCGCCGTTCGGGTTTCGTGCAACTGGACCCGGTGCCGTTGCTGCAAGAGCTGCATGACTTTTATCTGCCGCTGGCCGAGGAAGGCGAACTGACCTTTGAACTGCAATTGCCCGAATCACTGCCCCAACTCAACGGCGACCGGGCGTTGCTGTTCGAGGCCGTGGCGAACTTGCTGAGCAACTCGATCAAGTTCACGCCGCCGGGTGGCGAGGTGATTTTGCGTGGGGTGAATGACGCTGGGCATACACGAATCGAAGTACTCGACTCCGGCCCCGGCATAGCCTTGGCCGAACGTGAGGCGGTGTTTCAGCGCTTCTATCGCCGAAGGCGGTAACCCGCAAAGCGGATTCGGGCTGGGCCTGTCGATCGTCGCGGCGATTGTCAGCCTGCATGGGTTTACGCTGGAAGTCGGCAGCAGTGAACTGGGTGGCGCGCTCTTGGTCCTCGATTGCCGGCAGAGCCTGATTCCTCAGGCCTGACTCCATCTCCACCACAAAGAAGATCCCATGTGGGAGCGGCGGTGCGGCGATCCGACTTGCTCGCGAAAGCGGTGTGTCAGGCAACATCATTGTCGACTGGCAGTCCGCATTCGCGAGCAAGTCGGATCGCCGCACCGCCGCTCCCACATTAGATTTGCTTGGGCCTGGAAACTCGGTTCAGTACCCCGGAACCTCGCGCAGAAACACCGGCAAATCAGTGATCGGCGGCAGGGCCGGAATCTCGACGTACATCTGGACCACCCAGCCTCGGTGATAACTGGCGTGGTTGACCACATGCAGCAGCATCGCACCAGCGCTCATGACCCCGCTTTCCCCCGAGACGGAGGTGAATTCGATGGGTTTATCCAGCGAATCGTCGGTCTGGGCCGAGCTCCATCCACAGAACCATTGGTCGATCTCCTGTTGCACCAATCGCAGCTCAGGGAGCTCGGTATGGAGCAGGTCATGGGAGGTTTTGAAGTCGTGCCCTCGGCCCTCCAGGTGGGCTTGCCAGATGCAGTCCACCACGTAGATATGGTTCAAGGTGCCAATGATGTTGTTGAACACCGACACCCGTTTGCGGTTGAGCTCTTCCGGTGGCAGCGCCATGAGGCTGTCGAAGAGTCGCTGATCGGCCCAGCGCCTGTAATCGGCGAGCATGCGGGCAGTGCGTACGTTGATCATCAGAGGTCTCCCATGACGATGGGCGCATTGCCAAGAATAGCCCTCGCGGCTGGCAGCATCGTAAACGCTGATAACCGGCACTTCGCGCAACGCGACCTGTGTAGCAGCTGGCGCAATGTGGGGGCTTGCTCGCGAATACGGACTGCCAGTCGATAATGGGTGACACACCGCTATCGCAAGTAAGCTCTCCCACTGGCTTCGTATTTACCGCGACCCTGCGGTCCTGAGCGGCTGCCCATGCATATATCGAAACAGCAGGGAACTCCTGAGCAGCGTCAAGCATCCTAAATTATGTGTTACTTCCTTTACGCTTTCGGAGGACGCCGTCATGCGCCATCTGTTGCTTATATCTTCGCTAGTGCTTTGTTTGCCCGTGGGTTCGGCCATGGCCGATGTGGAGGCAAAAGATGTCGCCACTTCGGCTGGGGTCTCCGCATCGCTGTACTCGACGTTCAAGGATGACAAAATCGTGGTTCCCGCACGGGATGACGCCTCTAGCTTCGTGGCGAGTGGCGGTACGATTCGCGGCGTTTATCTGGAGTCGGTATTGAAGGAGATTCGACAAAATCATCCCGACCTCAAGGCAAGCGACGAGGACCTGGCCAAAGCGATCCTCGCTCAATAAGGTCCAGTCCGTCGCTGAAACCTGCAAAACAGCAGTGGGGCTCGCAACACCGGGATTGTGTTCGGGCCCTATGTTGCTTGTGCCCCGACGGACAGGCACGCCCAGCCGGCTACCAACTGTGCGCTGATGCTGACGCCGCCGCACACCACAATGACCACATCGTGGGCCTTGGCAATCGCCGGATGGTCCAGGTACGCCACCGCCAATGAAACCCCGCACGCCGGTTCGACCAATTGACGCAGGTCGTTGGCGTAACGAACCACGCCCATGATCGCCTCATCATCGCTGAGCACCACGCATTCGTGCGCAAAGTCGAGGATATGCTGCACCGGCCAGGCCGCCACTTGTGCCGCGCCAAGTGATGTGGCGACGGTATCGATGCGCGGCAACCTGACCGGGTGGCCGGCACTGACGGCGGCCGCGAAAGACGCCGCGCCCCGGGTTTCGCAAGCAACGATCCGACAATCCATGCGCTGATGACGGATCAGTCCAGTGAGCAGGCCCGCCAGCAAACCGCCGCCGCCCACCGACGTCACCAATACATCGACCTGAGGACAGTCCTCGATAATTTCATCGACCATCGTGCTGTGCCCTTCCCACAACACCGGATGATCGAAGGCTGGGACGTATTCGGTGTCCGCGCCCTTTGCGAGCTCTTTCGCCCGTTGATTGGCTTCGTCCCAGACTTTGCCATGGACGATCACCTCGGCACCGGTTTTCCTGATCCTGGCGCGGGTGGTTTCCGGGGTGGTGTTCGGCACCACGATGCAGGCTTTCAGCCCAAGGCTGGCGGCAGCCACAGCGGTGGCCAACCCGGCGTTACCACCGGAAGGACAAACCACTTTGCGCTTGCCCTGCTCCGCTGCCTGGCTGCACAGCAGACCCATGCCGCGCAGTTTGAACGAGCCGCTGGGTTGCAGGTTTTCCAACTTGAGCCAGATTCGCCGGGCCGGGGTCGACAGACCCGGGTGCAAAATCAGGGGCGTTCTGATGTGAAGCATCGTGTGCTCCTTGTGGCAGCACCGGCTCACTGAGATCTTTCAATGAGCCAAAAATGAACGGATAGACTTATCCTTATCCAAGCTTAGTTCACCCACCCTCCGGCTACCGTTCTGGCCATAACACGATGCCCCGTGTAGGAAGCCGGCTTGCCGGCGAAGGCGTTTTCATGGGCCGTTGCATGCCGTGAGGCCGCCTTCGCTGGCAAGCCAGCTCCTACACCGGGAACGGCGTACGGTATCTACACTGGTTTTATGTCCCTTGCGATGTCAGTCATGAAAATCTCGGCCAAACTCGCGTTTTTTACCCTCGTTAGTACCCTTGCCTACCTCGCGCTCGCGGTGTTCGGGCTGGGCGGGCTGGCGGTCTTTTTCTCACACCCGCCGCTGGTGGTCATTGCACTGGCAACCTTGGTGATGGCGATTGTGTCTTTGTTTAGCGAAGGCAACCTGAGTTCCGGCGAGCGCGAAGACCGGGCCAATCGCTGGGTGCTGCCAGTTTTCGGGGTGCTCGGGTTGTTGAGTGGGTATCTGCCAGCCTACACCGACCGGATCGACTTCTGGACCTTCGGTGGCGAGGGCGTGCGATGGCTGGGAGCGCTGCTGTTCATCGGCGGCGGCGCACTGCGGATGTGGCCGGTGTTTATACTGGGCAAACGCTTCAGCGGACTGGTGGCGATTCAGCCGGGGCACCGTCTGGTCACCGACGGGATATATCGGAAACTGCGCAACCCTAGCTATCTGGGGCTGCTGATCAATGGCGTGGGCTGGGCGCTGGCCTTTCGTTCCGGGGTCGGATTGCTACTGGTAGTGCTGACGTTGATCCCGCTGATTGCCCGCATTCGCTCCGAAGAAGCGCTGTTACGCGCGCAGTTTGGCAGTGAATTCGAGGCTTACTGCGCCGGTAGCTGGCGCTTGATTCCGGGGATTTACTGAACCCACCACAATCTACTGTGGGAGCGGGCTTGCTCGCGAAGGCGGTGTATCAGTCGACATCAATGTTGAATGATGAACCGCCTTCGCGAGCAAGCCCGCCCCCACATTAAAGTGTGTACAGGCTGATTTGGCTGTGGAGATCCACTCGTGCCTCGACCGAGTCATAACTGGCCAAAGTGGCGTGCGGAGTCTGGAGCGGATGAACATGGGTCGCGGTGATGACCATGACGTGGGCACCCGCCGCTTCACCTGCGCGAATCCCCACGGCGGCATCTTCGAAAATCAGGCAATCGGTGGGTTCGACCCCTAACCGACTGGCAGCCAGACGATACCCCGCTGGGTCGGGTTTGCCGGCGCTGACGTCTTCGGCGGTGACCATCACCCCAGGTTCGGGAATGCCTGCCGCCGCCATTCGGCGCAGGGCCAGCACCCGTGGCGCGGAGGTGACGATCGCCCATTGGTTGGCGGGCAGCGACTTGAGGAAACTCGCCGCGCCGGTCACCTCGACAATTCCTTCCACATCCTCGACTTCCGCCTCGGTGATCCACGCTGCCTCAGCTTCAGCGTCTACCCCGGGCAAGGCTAAACGGGTGATGGTGTCGATGGCGCGAACGCCGTGGATGGTCGGCAGGAAGATATCGACATCGATCCCGTGACGTAGGGCCCAGGTGGTCCAGATCCGCTCGGCGGCAGCGATGGAGTTGAGGACGGTTCCGTCCATATCGAACAGGAAGGCGCGGTATGACGTGTTGAACACGGATGCTTGAACGGACAAAGGGCGGACTTCCTTTCGCAAGAACCAGGCGAGTATTTTCAAGCAATGTACATCACCCGCGACAGCTCCTACAGGGTTCGATTCGACTGCAAGGCGTTTTGCACACAATCGAGCAATTGGCCCACCGCCCAAGGTTTCTTGATGAACGTAACCGGGTGCTTGACCCCAGAACTTTTCGGGGTTTCGAAGCCAGACATGATCATGATCGGTTTGTCCGGCCAACGGTCGCCGAACTGATTCGCCAGGTCTGCGCCATTGAGCTTGCCCGGCATGGTGATGTCCGTCAGCAATAGTCCTACTTCCGGCGCATGCTGCTCCAGAAACTGCGACGCGGCGTCCGCGCTGACCTGTGGTTCAACCGCAAAGCCTTCCTCCTGAAGAATTTCGCAAAGAAACTCCAGGATCAACGGGTCATCCTCAACCACAAGAATCAAACCGTCAGACAAGTGCGCGCCCGCCGCTGATACTGGACCCATGACTGTGCCACTCCCTGATTACGTAAATGATTTGCGCGGGCTCAAATCCGCTACCTACAGGTATGAGCAGCGGACTTCGTGGAAATTCATTTTTGATACACCCGACTTGGACATTCTCCGTCCAGGCCGACAAACACGGGCGTTTGTCAGCGCAAATTGTGGTTAAAATGCCGCCCCCTTTACATGGCCGACTTTGCCCGATGAACCCAGATGCCCTCTCCGTCCTCCACGACCATTTGCTGACTGCGCTTGCGGCTGCGCCCGCAGAAACCCGTCGGCTGTTCCACGGCCGTGGCCGCTGCTGGCCGGGGCTGGAGCAATTGACTGTCGACTGGCTGCAGGGCGTGGTGCTGGTCTGCGTGTTCAAGGAGCCGGAAGCGTCGCAACTGGACGATTTGAAGCAGCGGCTGATGGCGATCACGCAGTCGCCTGCAGGGACGACATCCGGCGCGCATACCTTGCTGCTGCAACATCGATACCTGCAGGAAAGCACCACCGAATGGCTGCTCGGGGAGCCGATCGACGAGATGACGATCACCGAGGGCGGCCTGCATTATCGAGTGGACCTGGGTCGCAAACAGAACACCGGTCTGTTTCTCGACATGCGCTATGGCCGCGATTGGGTGCGGGCCAACTCGGATGGCAAACGGGTATTGAACCTGTTCGCCTATACCTGTGGGTTTTCCGTGGCCGCCATCGCGGGAGGCGCTGCGCATGTGGTCAATCTGGACATGTCCCGCGCAGCCCTGAGCCGTGGCCGCGACAATCATCGGCTCAACGGGCATGACCTGAGCAAGGTGAGTTTTCTCGGCCATGACCTGTTCAAATCCTGGGGCAAAGTCATCAATAGCGGCCCTTATGATCTGGTGATCATCGACCCGCCGTCCTTTCAGAAAGGCAGCTTTCTGTTGACCAAGGATTATCAGCGCGTGCTGCGCCGCCTGCCCGAGTTGCTCAGCCCTCAGGGCACGGTGCTGGCCTGCATGAACGATCCGGCTTTCGGTGCGGACTTTCTCATCGACGGCGTCACCCGCGAAGCGCCGAGCCTGCGGTTTGAGCAGCGGTTGGAGAATCCGCCGGAGTTTCCGGATGCCGATGTTGAATGCGGGTTGAAGGCGTTGGTGTTCAGACAGGGGTAGATCAAAAGATCAAAAGATCGCAGCCTTCGGCAGCTCCTACGGACTCGCGTACACCCGTGAAATATCGGGCGAACACAAATTTTGTAGGAGCTGCCGAAGGCTGCGATCTTTTGATGTTGATCCAACACCAGGCAGGCTGGCCGGGGGGATTAGACTAATGGTACTTGAGTGCCAGCCCCCGGCTTCTTACGATGTTGATACGTAGCGGTTGGAGGTGTAGGCCGTTGCGTAGGTGGTGAGTGAACTGAACCCCAATAAGCTCACCACTTGTTTCATGCGCATCTTGAGCCTCCGGCTCTACTTCCTCCCCATCAAAGAGCTTCGAGGCTCTTTTTTTGTCTTTCAAAAAGCATCGGCGCTGACCGGTCGACAATGGTGAACATCCTCAGCCGCGTCGCTGCATCTGGATGCACCGAAAAGTTCACGACCGATCACCCGCGCAGCCTCCAGATGAACCGTCGGCGCCTGGATTTCCGAGTCGAGCAGCAGCTCGGAAGTCACAACGCTGGCACCGCAATAATCGAAGATCCCATGGTCGATCTGCGTCTTCATGGCGTCAGCATAACCATGGCGCGCATAGGTTCCCGCGTCAGCGCCACCCACACCCACAAGGTGAACGCGCAGATGGCGAAGCTTCTTCTCCAACTTGGCATCCGCACTGAAATCGAACGCCCAGCCATTGGCGAACACACGATCGATCCAGCCTTTTAGCAGCGCCGGCATCGACCACCAATAAACCGGATACACCAACACCAGCGCATCGGCGCGATCGATTCTCGCCTGCTCGGCGGCAACATCGGCAGGGGGTGGGGCTTCCCGGTGATGGACGGCGAGATCGGCCGCGCCGAACCTCGGATCGAACCCTTGCGCCCAAAGGTCCGCGATTTCAAAAGAGTTGTCGGAATCAGCCGCGGACACACCTTCGGCGATTTGCCTCGCGAGGCTATGGGTGAGCGACTGAGGATCATGGTGAGCCACAACGATGAGTGCGTGCATGTCGAAACCTCCTGCTACGGAATGAGGGATTGAGGGCTAGAAGCGAGCCTTATATACTCTTGGTAAGTTACGATCAGTAAGCTACTTTTGGTATATAAACATGTCAAGCACTGAAACACCTGAGCAGGATTCCAGCCCGCAACCGCGTCGCCGGATGTCGCGGGAAGACCGCCAGCGCCAGTTGCTGGATGTCGCCTGGCAGCTGGTTCGAGAGGAAGGCACGGAGGCGTTGACCCTGGGCCGGCTCGCCGAACAGGCGGGGGTTACCAAACCGGTGGTTTACGACCATTTCACCACCCGCCCCGGGTTGCTGGCGGCGCTTTATCAGGAGTTCGACGCGCGTCAGACCGCACTCATGGACGCCGCGCTTCAAACCAGTGAACCGACGCTGGGTAGCAAGGCAATGGTCATCGCCTCGTCTTATGTTGATTGCGTCCTTCTTCAGGGCCGCGAGATACCCGGCGTGATCGCCGCGTTGACCAGCTCGCCCGAGCTGGAAAAGATCAAGCGCGAGTACGAAGCGATCTTCATGGACAAGTGCCGCAACGCCCTCCTCCCCTTCGCCGGAACGGGTGAAATCGCGCCAGCGAGTCTTCGGGCGATGCTCGGTGCAGCTGAGGCGCTGTCCCATGCCGCCGCAACCGGAGAGATCACGCCAGTGCAGGCACAGGGCGAACTTTTCGCAACCATCGTGGCAATGGTCGAAAGGAGCGCACGCCTCGGGAGCGGCCTCGAAGCCTGAATAGTATTCAACGCCTGGAAAGCAGCGTCAGAAGCTGGCGAGCTGGTAACGCTGCAAGCGTATGTGGCGCCGTTCAGCCATAGGGTGGTGGGCGGTAATTAACCGAGGCGACTGCTGTTAGCCATGGCTCGGAGTCGCAACCCGGGCCATGGTTCAGACCAGATAATCGCCGCTCATTTCAGGCCGAAACTTGCGCATAGCAACAGTAGGCTAAGCTTTCAGCAGCTCATTGCTCACGATGCTCGATTCTGCAGGTTTTGGTTTGTTCTGGAGAGCGTCTGCAACAGCTATTTCAGACAGGCCCAAACTTTTCACGCAGGATTGACGTGATGACCGAGCCCCTCCTCAGCTTTGATGCACTCAAGCGCGCCGCTGCCGCAGGCGAAATCGATACCGTGTTGGTCTGCATGGTCGACATGCAAGGACGACTGGTCGGCAAGCGATTCCAGGTCGAGTTTTTCATCGACAGCGGTCATGAAGAAACCCACTGCTGCAATTACCTTCTGGCCGACGACATCGACATGGAACCGGTGCCGGGTTATGCCGCGGCCAGTTGGAGCAAAGGCTATGGCGACTTTGTCCTGAAACCCGACATGGCCACCTTGCGTCGCGTGCCTTGGCTGGAATGCACGGCGCTGGTGCTCTGCGACGTGCTCGATCATCACCACAGAAGGGATCTGCCGCACAGCCCGCGGGCGATCCTGAAAAAGCAGATCGAGCGCCTGCGCGAACGCGGCTATACCGGCATGTTCGCCTCGGAGCTGGAGTTCTATCTGTTCGACGAGAGTTACCAGGCGATCCACGAGCGCAACTACCACAAGCCGAAAACGGCCGGCCATTACATCGAGGATTACAACATCCTGCAGACCACCCGCGAGGAGCCGGTACTGCGGGCGATTCGTAAACACCTGCAGGCCTCCGGCATTCCGGTGGAAAACTCCAAAGGTGAATGGGGGCCGGGGCAGGAAGAGATCAACATCCGTTATGCCGACGCCCTGACCATGGCTGACCATCACGTGATCATCAAACACGCCTGCAAAGAGATCGCGCAACTGCAGGGCAAGGCGATCACGTTCATGGCCAAGTGGCGCTATGACGCCGCCGGTTCCAGCAGCCATGTCCACAATTCGCTGTGGGACAAGAATGGCAAAAAATCACTTTTCTTCGATCCCAAGGCCGAGTTCGGCATGTCGAAACTGATGCGCTCGTGGGTGGCCGGGCAGCTCAAATACGCCAACGACATCACCTGTTTTCTTGCGCCCTACATCAACTCGTACAAGCGCTTTCAGGCCGGCACCTTCGCGCCGACGCGGGCCGTCTGGAGTCGGGACAATCGCACCGCGGGCTTTCGTTTGTGCGCGGAAGGCAGCAAGGCCATCCGCATCGAATGCCGTATCGGTGGCGCCGACCTCAACCCCTATCTGGCCTTCGCTGCCTTGATCGCTGCCGGGCTGGCCGGTATCGACGAGAAGCTCAGCCTCACACCGCCCTTCGAGGGTGATGCTTACGTCGACGAGCACTTGCCTGAAGTGTCGAAAACCCTGCGCGAAGCCTGCGCCGCGCTCAAGGCGTCGAGCATGTTGCGCGAGGCGTTCGGTGATGAAGTGATCGACCACTACGTGCACACCGCCGAGTGGGAGCAGAAAGAGTACGACCGGCGCATCACCGACTGGGAACTGCAGCGCGGCTTCGAGCGCTATTGAGCACACACCATGACTGAGATCGTTCAACTCATCTCACCGGTCGATGGCCGGGTTTACGCCGAACGCCGCCGTGCCGATGCGGCGGAGATCGAGCAAGCCCTGATCGCCGCCGAAACCGCCCAGGCGCAATGGAAACGCCGACCACTGAGCGAACGCGCCGCGTTGTGCAGCGCTGCCGTGGACGAGATGCTGGCGATGAAGGCCGAGATCGTGCCGGAACTGGCCTGGCAAATGGGTCGCCCGGTACGCTTCGGTGCCGGCGAGCTGCGCGGTTTTGAAGAACGTGCGCGGCACATGATCGCTATTGCGCCTGAAGCGTTGGCAGCGATTGAACCTGCGCCTGTCGCCGGTTTTCGGCGCTGTATCAAACGTGAACCGCTGGGGACGGTGCTGGTCGTCGCGCCGTGGAATTACCCCTACCTGACGGCGGTGAATACGATCATCCCGGCGCTGATGGCCGGCAACAGCGTGATCCTCAAACACGCCACGCAAACGCTGCTGGTGGGCGAGCGTTTCGCCGAAGCGTTTCGCCGCGCCCATCTACCCGAAGGATTGTTCCAGAACCTGCTGCTCAGTCATGTCTATGCCGCGGCGATCATTACCTCTGGACGGGTGCAGCAGGTGAACTTCACCGGTTCTGTCGGCGGCGGCGAGGCCATGGAACACGCGGCCGTCGGAGGTTTCCTCGGCGTGGGCCTGGAGCTCGGCGGCAAAGACCCCGCCTACGTCCGGGCAGACGCCAACCTTGAGCATGCGGTGGAAAACCTGGTGGACGGCAGCTTCTTCAACTCCGGGCAGAGTTGCTGCGCCGTCGAACGTATCTATGTCGATGAAAAAATCTACCCGGCCTTTGTCGAGCGCTTCGTCAACTTGACCCGCCAATACGTGCTGGGCAACCCACTGGACGAAGCCACCACCCTCGGCCCGCTGATCACTCCGAGCGCCGCTGAATTCGTTCGCGGGCAGATCGCCGATGCGCTGGCACAAGGGGCCAGGGCGTTGATCGATCCAAAGGACTTTCCCGCCGATGCACCGGGCAGCGCCTACCTCGCGCCGCAGGTACTGGTGGACGTCACCCACCAAATGTCGGTGATGCGCGAAGAAAGCTTTGGCCCGGTGGTCGGCATCATGCCGGTGACCAGCGACGACGAAGCCATCGCGTTGATGAACGACAGTGAGTTCGGGCTCAGCGCTTCTATCTGGACGCAAGACCTCGCCGCCGCCGAACGCATCGGTGACGAGATCGCCACCGGCACCGTGTTCATGAACCGCTGCGATTATCTGGACCCGGCCCTGGCCTGGACCGGGGTGAAAAACAGCGGGCGCGGCGTAACGCTGTCGCGCCTTGGCTATGAACACCTGACCCGGGCGAAATCCTTCCATCTGCGCCACGAGATCTGAGCCATGAGCCTGACCGCAAACTGGAACTACCCCACGAGCATCCGCTTTGGCGTCGGCCGCATCGCCGAACTGGCCGAGGTCTGCCGCAGCCAAGGGATCCAGCGACCGCTGCTGGTCACCGACAGCGGCCTGGCGCGTGCCCCGATCACCGCGGCGGCGCTGGAATCCTTGCGCGCTGCCGGCCTTGGTGTAGCGCTGTTTTGCGACCTCAAGCCCAATCCGATTGAAGCCAATCTGGCGGGTGGGCTCGATGCCTGGCGTGCAGGAAAACATGATGGAGTGGTCGCCTTCGGCGGTGGCAGTGGCCTGGATATGGGCAAGCTCATCGCGTTCATGAGCGGCCAGACCCGACCGGTTTGGGATTTCGAAGACATCGGCGACTACTGGACACGCGCCGACGAAAGCAGCATTGCCCCGGTCATTGCGGTGCCGACCACCGCGGGGACCGGTTCCGAAGTCGGCCGTGCGGCGGTGATCATCGACGAGCGCACGCACACCAAACGCATCATTTTTCACCCGAAAATGATGCCGCGCGTAGTCATCAGCGACCCGGCCCTCACCGTCGGCATGCCGGCGAAAGTCACCGCTGGCACCGGCATGGATGCGTTTGCCCATTGCCTGGAATCGTACTGCGCTCCCGGCTTTCATCCGATGGCCGAAGGCATTGCGGTAGAAGGCATGCGCCTGGTGGCCAATGCCTTGGTACGAGCGGTACACACCCCCTCCGATCTCGACGCTCGCGCGCAAATGCTGGCGGCTGCCGCAATGGGCGCCACCGCTTTCCAGAAAGGGTTGGGTGGCATGCACGCACTCGCGCATCCGGTGGGCGCCCTGTACGACACCCACCACGGCATGACCAATGCCACTTTCATGCCCTACGTGCTGAAGTTCAATCGCCCGGCCATCGAAGAACGCATCACCCGTCTGGCGGCTTATTTGCGCCTGCCCTCCCCGGGCTTCGACAGCTTTCTGGCCTTCGTCCTCAAGCTGCGCAAAGACATCGGCGTGCCCCATACGCTGTTTGAACTGGGGGTGGATGACAAGCAGGCCGATCTGATCGCGGACATGGCGATTGTCGATCCCTGCGCCGGCGGCAACCCGCTGCCATTGACACGAACTGGCGCGGCAGAAATTTTCGACGCGGCTTTCCACGGTCGTCTCTAGAGCAATCGTCTGTGCATGGCCGACGAACCTGGATGGGTTTCAACCGTTAGAGGCAGGAGCAGTACGACAGGGGGTTGAAGACAAACCCATTCGGCACGCACCACGCGGATGGATGTGGATCAAAACCTGACAAGGGCACACATGATGAGTCCAGTAAACCAACCCGGCGCCACCGCGCCACAAGATGACGACCTCAAGGTGTTGCACAGCATGGGCTATGCCCAGCAACTCTCGCGACGCATGGGCGTTTTCTCCAACTTTGCCATTTCCTTTTCGATCATTTGCATCCTCTCGGGTGGCATCAACTCGCTCGCACAGGGCACCTCGGGTGCGGGCGGTGCGGCAATCGGTATCGGCTGGCCACTCGGCTGCCTGATCTCCGGGGTTTTCGCCATGGCCATGGCACAGATTTCCTCGGCCTACCCAACGGCCGGCGGCCTCTATCACTGGGGCTCGATTCTCGGTAACCGCTTCACCGGCTGGCTGACGGCCTGGTTCAATCTGCTGGGGCTGATCACGGTGCTCGGCGCGATCAACGTCGGTACTTACTACTTCTTTTTCGGTGCCTTCGGACCGGCCCTGGGAATGGAAGACACCATCACCACACGGATCACTTTCCTGGCGATCCTGACCGGCCTCCAGGCCTTGTGTAACCACTTCGGCATCGGCCTGACGGCAAGGCTCACCGACTTCTCGGGCTACCTGATCTTCGCCACCGCAATCGCGCTGACCATCGTCTGCCTGATCGCCGCACCCAGCTTTGAGTTCGTCCGGTTGATGACCTTCGGCAACTATTCCGGCGAGGCTGGCGGCAACGTCTGGCCACAGGTTTCGAACGGCTGGATTTTCATGCTCGGCCTGCTCTTGCCGATCTACACCATCACCGGCTATGACGCCTCCGCGCATACCTCCGAAGAAACCCGCCAGGCAGCCTGGTCGGTGCCGCTGGGGATGGTCAGCTCGGTGGCCTGGTCGTTGCTGTTTGGCTGGGTGATGCTCTGCTCGTTTGTGCTGATGCTGCCGAGCATGGACGAAGCGGCGAAGCAGGGTTGGAATGTGTTCTTCTGGGCGATGGACACTCAGGTGAACCCGGCGATCAAAATGGCGCTTTACGTGGCCATTTTTATCTCGCAGGTTCTCTGCGGGCTGGCGACCGTGACCTCAGTTTCACGCATGATCTTCGCGTTTTCCCGTGACGGCGGCCTGCCCTTCTCGAAAGCGTTGGCCTCGGTTTCACCGACCCATCGCAGCCCGGTGGCGGCGATCTGGACCGGTGCCACCCTCGCGGTGTTGTTCGTGTGGGGATCGTCCCTGGTATCGATCGGCGAAACGCCGGTTTACACGATTGTGGTCTCCTGCACGGTGATCTTCCTGTTCTTCTCTTTCATCATTCCCATCGTGCTGGGCCTGTTTACCTACGGGACTGCGAAGTGGCCGACCATGGGACCGTGGAACATGGGGCGCGGGTTGTAC
Organism: Pseudomonas sp. QTF5; assembly: GCF_000512695.2. GTDB lineage: Bacteria > Pseudomonadota > Gammaproteobacteria > Pseudomonadales > Pseudomonadaceae > Aquipseudomonas. Next base: position 256,525 of record NZ_AZRW02000002.1, read on the forward strand.
TCGTTGTTCGCCATCCTCTCGATCCTTTCGATGGTGCTGATCTTTGTCATCGGCATCCAGCCACCGAACGATTGGGCGCTGTACATCACCCTCGGTTTCCTGATTCTGACGGCAATCATCTGGTTCGCCTTTGAAGCCCGACGCTTCCAGGGCCCGCCCGTGGGCGAGATGATCATCAAGCGTCAGGCGGAAATCGCAGCGGCTGAAGAGGCGTTGAATAAACAGACGGGAAGCTGAGCGTTAATGCCAGTCAGTTCTGCAATCCATGTGGGAGCGGGCTTGCTCGCGAAGAGGGCGTGTCAGTCGACATTAATGTCGCCTGACACACCGCTTTCGCGAGCAAGCCCGCTCCCACAGGTTTCGCATGCTTAACTGAATGGCATTAGGCGCTGCCCCTCAGCTTTTTATGAAGTGGCGCAATCCGAATCAACCAACAGGAAGCACGCAGATGGACCGTCTCACGGCGAAAGACTTTGCCCCTGAACTGCTCGAACTCTACGACTACTACGCCCATGGCAAAATCAACCGTCGAGAGTTTCTTGATCGTGCAGCACTGTTCACCCTGGGCGGCTTGACGGCCTCGGCCCTCCTCGCCGCCCTGAGCCCGAATTATGCGCTGGCCGAACAGGTGCAATTTACCGACCCGGACATCATCGCCGAGTACATCACCTACCCCTCGCCCAAGGGTCACGGGCAGGTTCGTGGTTATTGGGTGCGCCCTGCGAAAGCCACTGGCAAGGTGCCGGCGGTGGTGGTCGTGCATGAAAACCGTGGGCTCAACCCGTACATCGAGGATGTCGCCCGGCGTCTCGCCAAAGCGGGGTTCATCGCACTCGCCCCAGACGGTCTGACGTCGGTGGGCGGCTATCCCGGCAACGATGACAAAGGCCGGGAATTGCAGCAGACCGTCGACCCGGAAAAACTCATGAATGACTTTTTCGCCGCCATCGAGTGGCTGATGAAACATGACGCCACCAGCGGAAAAGTCGGCATCACCGGCTTCTGTTATGGCGGTGGAGTCGCCAATGCCGCGGCCGTGGCCTATCCAGAGCTAGGGGCCGCCGTGCCCTTTTATGGCCGTCAGCCAAAGACCGAAGATGTCCCCAGAATCAAAGCTCCGCTGCTGCTCCACTATGGCGAACTGGATACGCGCATCAATGAAGGATGGCCCGCCTACGAGCAAGCGTTGAAAGCGGCCGGCAAGACGTATGAAGCCTATATCTATCCAGGCGTTAACCACGGTTTCCATAACGACTCCACACCTCGATACGATGATGCCGCCGCCAGGCTTGCCTGGGACCGAACACTGGCCTGGTTTCGGCGCTACTTGGCTTGATTAATCAAATACGAACAATGGCGATAAGGAACTTAACGCTTATGAAAAAGTAACCGAACCGGTCTTCCTTCATCGCCAATCTTAATATTGAACATATCGCCACCTAACCCATCGCGATTAATAAAATAATATTAAAAATTACTCTTCCATTGTCCATTGCATATTTATCCGCGCCTGCTTAACTGCACAAACTGCTGATGACAGCAGTACCCGTAAACACCACGAAAGGAATCGTTATGAGCAGTTCAACTCGCCATAGCATGCCCCCCTATGGGGTGGCCATCCAAAGCGCGATCAAGACCGGCGACCTGCCGCAAATGAAGACGCTGTTGAAACAACGCGATGCATCCACACCCGAAAACAAAGAGCTAAGTAACGCTTACGAGCAATTGGCCAAGGAAGTCGCACGCCTGGAACAGCACTAACAGCTGTTCCGCTCCCCTTATTGCAATGGAGGCAATAACCATGTCTGGTTCTAATCAGCAACCTGTCGGTTTGTTCCCGCTCGGCTACCGAATTGGTACTTCGATGCCGGGTGCACAAAGTCTGGCACTCAATCTTCTGGTCTTTACCCCTGATGAAACTGTAAACGGCACCGCTGCAATCACTCAGGCGACCAACCCGCCGCTGGATGTGCATTCCGATGTATGGGGCGAATACACCTACCTCACCGTCATGTCACCCGGCGTCAGCAAAATCCTGATCACCGCCCAAGGCAATCACGGCGGCTTGGGCTCGAACTCCATCGTGAATTTCAAGTTGCAACTGGTGGTGGGCACCGACTGGAAAGAAGGCGTCGCCAACTATTCGTACTTGAATGGTCAGCAGTGGGTCGAGGTCAACAATGCTCCCGCCCATCTCATTGAGGCCGTGCCGTCCCACGTTTCCCCGCTGCCGTTGGAACCCGGCCCGGTGATTCCGCCGGAGTCATCGTATCCGCCAATCATGCCGCTGTACGCCGCACCCATTCAAAGTGCAATGGCCAGCGGTGACCTGGCCCAGATGAAAAACCTGTCGCGCCTGGCCCAGCAGCAACTGGATCAGCAACCCCAACTGCAGAGTGCGCTTGAAACGGCCAAGGAAGAAATCAGCCGGCAGGAGCGCCGCTGACTCGACCACGAAATATGCCCGACTTGTCTTGAATACAAATAAGGGAGTAGCACCATGTCAATCGGACTTTTTCATACCCGCCTAAACGTCAGCAATCACCTGCTCGGCGCACCGGTTTTAACCCTGGATCTGCTGGTGGATACCGCCAAGAAAAAAGTCAGCGGGATTGCGAGTATTTTCCAAAGCACCTACCCACCGCTCAACTTCCGTGCACGTGTATGGGGTGAGTACTCCGAAGCCAAGCTGGTGCCGACGGCGGAGAACCACATCATCCTCACCCTCGCTGGCAGCCCGAGCGGCCCTCTCAGCCAGATCGCCCAGACCTTCGGTTTGAAGGGCATTTTAGGCGGCGATTGGGCGAGCGGTTATGCCGACTACAAGTACCAGGAACAGGGCCATTGGCATTACGTGAAACACGCCGCTGTCAGCCAGGCTCCCGTTATTGTGCGCCCAGAGCATCCGCACCATGCGGTGCCGCTCTACGCCGTCGCAGTACAGCAAGCGCAAACCAGCGGTGACCTGGCGCAACTGAAAGCCGTGGTCAGCCAGGGTGAACAGCAACTGGCCCACAGCGGTGCGCTGCGTAACGCGCTGGACCAGTTAAACGTTGAAATCGCCCGGCTGGAGGCTCGCTAACCCGCACCCGGCAATGCCGGTCAGGCAGCACAATCCATGTGGGAGCGGCGGTGCGACGATTCGACTTGCTCGCGAAGGCGGCAGCACAGTCAATATTGATGTCGCCTGACACACCGCTTTCGCGAGCAAGCCCGCTCCCACAGGGTTCGCGTCCAGAGCCTGAGCGCTATCAACAAAAAGGTAAATCCGGTCGCGCCACTGACCCAAGGAAGGCGCGAACACTTCGATGGATTCGTGCCGCGCACGCCTAGTGCGCAAGGATTTTCCATGTCAGACAGTCGCCCTGCCCGCTACCTCAGTGAAACCGACCTCAAACGCTACGTGCCGGTGCATGTGGTCTGGGAGATCACCCTGGCCTGCGATCTCAAATGCCTGCATTGCGGCTCCCGCGCCGGCCATCGACGTCCCGACGAATTGAACACCCGGGAATGCCTGGACGTCATCGATTCCCTGGCCGCCCTCGGCACTCGCGAAATCACCCTGATTGGCGGTGAAGCCTATTTGCGCAAGGACTGGACCCAACTGATCCAGGCCATCCACGATCACGGCATGTACTGCGCCATACAAACCGGTGGACGCAACCTGACACCGGCGAAAATGCAGGCAGCAGTGGATGCCGGGCTCAATGGCGTCGGTGTTTCACTGGATGGATTGGCCCCGCTGCATGACGCGGTGCGCAATGTTCCGGGCTCGTTCGACAAGGCGGTAGACACCTTGCGACGGGCCAAACAGTCCGGGCTTGCGGTGAGCGTCAACACCCAAATCGGCGCGGCCACGTTGCCCGACTTGCCTGAGTTGATGGACCTGATCATCGGCCTCGGCGCCACTCACTGGCAGATCCAGCTGACGGTCGCCATGGGCAATGCCGTAGACCACCCGGAGCTGTTATTGCAGCCCTGGCAACTGCTGGAAGTGATGCCGTTGCTGGCGCGTCTGTATCGCGAAGGCGTCGATCGCGGCCTGCTGATGAACGTGGGCAACAACATTGGTTACTACGGTCCTTATGAACACATGTGGCGTGGCTTCGGCGACGACCGCGTGCACTGGAGCGGCTGCGCCGCCGGCCAGACCGTGCTGGCGCTGGAGGCCGACGGCACCGTCAAGGGTTGCCCGTCATTGGCAACGGTGGGGTTTTCGGGTGGCAACGTACGCACCATGAGCCTGCACGATATCTGGCACTACAGCGAAGGCATGCACTTTGGCCGACTGCGCGGCGTCGAGGACCTGTGGGGTTACTGCCGAAGCTGTTACTACAACGATGTCTGCCGTGGCGGCTGCACCTGGACGTCGCACTCCCTGCTCGGCAAACCCGGCAACAACCCCTACTGCCATTACCGCGCGCTGGACCTGCAAAAACGCGGGCTGCGCGAGCGCATCGTCAAACTCGAAGACGCGGCAAAGACCTCCTTTGCCGTCGGACGTTTTGACCTGATCACCGAACGCATCGACACCGGCGAGAAGGTCAGCAGCGTCAGCGACAGCGGCCAGGTGATCAAACTGGCCTGGGCAAACCAGGGCCAGAAATCGCCGGACGAAGGACGTATTCCACCGCAACTGGCGCTGTGTCGCGGTTGCTTGCAGTACATCCATGCGCACGAGGTGACCTGCCCCCACTGTGACGCCGATGTCGCCGCCGCAGAAGCCGTGCACCAGACAGACCGTGCGCGGCAACAAGCGATTATCAACACCCTGACCGGCCTGCTGGGGATGCCGCAAAATACCTTGATGTAAGGGAGTAATGGCAGTCAGTTAAGATGCGATACCTGTGGGAGCGGCGGTGCGACGATTCGACTTGCTCGCGAAGACGGCGGCACAGTCAACATTGATGTCGCCTGACACACCGCTTTCGCGAGCAAGTCGAATCGTCGCACCGCCGCTCCCACATGGATTGCGCTTAACTGACGGGCATTTGCCAAGGCGGCCCTTGCGCAAATCTGGCCTCCAGCCATCCCTTGAAGGCCATGAGCGTCGCCGGTGTGAACGCGGCGGATGCTCGCACCAGATAAATCCCGCCCCGGGCATCCAGGTCCCATTCGGGCAGAACGCGCACCATCTGGCCGTTGGCGATGTCCCGGCTCATCAACCACTCGCCAGCGCCCAAAATACCAACGCCGGCCTTGGCCGCAGCGAGCAACGCTTCACCGTCGTTCGACGTCAAGGTTCCCTTGGTGATGACCCTCTCCTGCCGATCACCCTTCGACAAGCGCCATTCAGGAAACGCCGCTAGGCCGGTAAAGCCCAGGCAGTTGTGCTCGGTCAGTTCTTTCGGACTGGCCGGTAAACCATGCTGTTCTATGTAACTCGGTGAAGCGCAGAGAATGCGGCGATGATCGCTGAGTTTCTTCGCGACCAAACGGTTGTCGTTCAATTCGCCGATACGAATCGCCGCATCGAATCCTTCCCCAATAATGTCGACGACGCGATCGCTGTAATCCACCTCGACCGAGACCAGCGGATGAGCCGCCAGAAATTCCGGCAACATCGACGCCAGCCACAGGCGCCCCATCGCAGCAGGAAAAGCCAGGCGCAAAACGCCACGAACCTGCGCCGCGCCGAGTGACGCTTCCTGTTCGGCCTCGATGATCAACCCAGTGGCAGAGCGCAGACGTTCAACGAGGCGGTTGCCGGCATCGGTCAACCGCACTTGTCGCGTCGTACGCTCCATCAGCCGCACGCCCAAGCGCTTTTCCATGGCCGCCAGGCGCTTTGAAATCACCGTCGGATGGCGTTGCAGTAACCGTCCGGCGGCGACGAACGAATGCGCCGAGGCGACCGCGAGAAGCGCTGCAATTTCATCGATATGGCGGCTGTCCAGTGGGTTCACAAAACACTCTTTTTTCAGGTAACAGACGATCAGGGCTTGAGGACGATCGCTCCGCGAGATTGGCCGCCTTCCAGATCGGCATGAGCCTTGGCCACATCGGCCAATGCATAGCGGCCCCAGATGCCGGGCTTGATTATGCCCGCCTCGACCGCGGTCAGTACATCCTCGGCCCGTTGCCGGTATTCGGCGATATCCGTGGTGTGCGCGGCGAGTGAAGGACGGGTCAGGAACAACGAGCCCTTGGCATTGAGCGTGGCCACTTCGACCGCTGCCGGCGCGCCGGAGGATGCCCCGAAAGACACCATCAACCCACGCGGCCGCAAGCAGTCCAGCGACGCTTCGAACGACACCCGCCCGATGGGATCGTAGACCACATCGGCTTTCTTGCCGTGGGTGATCTGCGCGACGTCCGCGGCCAGTGTCTGGGCGTTGAACACCAGCACCGCATCGCAACCCAGCGCCTTGGCTGTCTCGACACTCTCGGCCCGGGACACAATGCCGATGACAAAAGCCCCCAGGTGTTTGGCCCACGTCGCCATGATCTGCCCGAGGCCGCCCGCTACGCCATACAGCACCAGGGTGGTGCCGGGGCCGACTGGATAAGTCGTCTTCAGCAGGTACTGCGCGGTAATGCCTTTGAACAATACCGCGGCGGCCTCTTCAGCCGTCAACGCGTCGGGAATCGGCACCAGCCGCTCGGCCGGAAACAGGCGCGCGCTGACGTAAGCGCCAATAGGCCCTGTTGCGTAGGCCACCCGATCACCCACCTTGACGTTGCTCACCCCCGCGCCGATGGCGGCAACCCGGCCCGCCCCTTCAAGGCCAAGACCCGACGGCAATGGCAGCGGTACGACACCCTTGCGCTGACTTACATCGAGGAAGTTGACGCCAATCGCCTCCTGCTCCAGCCAGACTTCACCCGGCCCCGGCTCACGCGCCGGCACTTGCTCGATGGTCATCACCTCAGGTGCGCCGGTGTGTGCGATACGAACGACAGAAACCATTGCCTGACTCCTTCACTTCAGCGCAGCCCATCTGCGCGATGTGCGGGAAGTATCGGCATTCGATTTCAGGTGAACAATACAGCTTTACTGCAGTTCATTACTGCACACAGTGCAGCAGTGTAAAACTCGCAGCGTCAGCGCAATAGCGAGGGCCAGAACGATTAACAGCGCAGCGACAGCAAACGTTATTCGCATACCGTTGGCGATGGCTGCGGGAGATGCTGTGCTGATGTCTGTCGTCGCCGAGGCTAAGGCAAACACAGCGCCCATGGCCGAGGCGCCGGTGATCAGGCCAAGATTGCGCGACAGGCTGAGCAGGCCGGCAATCACACCGCGCTGGTCCGGGTGGATGTCGGTCATGATCGCGGTGTTATTGGCCGCCTGGAATAACGCATAACTGGCAGTGATCACCGCGATGGGCGCGAGGTAACCGAGGATGCCGAAACCCGCCGGCATCATCGATAAAGCACCCGTGCCGAGCGCCATTGCAGCAAGCCCGACAAGGGTCATGCGCCGAGTACCAAAACGGTCCACCAGACGACCGGCCGGCACACCCGTCAGCGCAGCCACCAGCGGGCCGACCGACAAGGCAAGCCCGACAAGCACCGTGCCGAGGCCAAGCGCACCCGAAAGATAAAACGGCCCGACCACCAGCGTCGCCATCATCACCGTCGAAACGAGCGTGCTCATGGCCAGGCTTGCGCTCAATCCCGGCTCCCGGAACAGCGCCAATTTAATCAACGGCGATGCGACTCTGGCCTCCACGACTATGAAAACCCCAACGCCGAAAACAGCCGTCAGCAGCAGCGCAATGTTGAGAGGCCCCAGCTCACCGCGCCCGATCGTCATCGCTAGCGCATACGCCCCGAGCGTCAACGCCAGCAGCAACGTGCCTGCCTTGTCGAAACCCACCCGCTCCGCTTTCGACCGCTGTGCATCCGCCGGCAAATAGCGATACGCGAGCCAAATATTCAGAACACCCAGCGGCACGTTGAGCAGAAAAATCGCCTGCCAACCAAAGCCGGAAATCAACATCCCACCCAACGACGGCCCCAGCGTGGTACCGACCGCCGACATCGTGCCGAGCAATCCCATGGCGCTGCCGGTCTGCGCTTTCGGCACCGTCTCACCGACAAACGCCACGGTCAGCGCCAGCATGATCGCCGCCCCGAGCCCCTGCACCGCTCGGGCGCCAACCAGCCACCAAAGCGACGGCGCGACACCACACGCCAGCGATGACAGGGTAAAAATGCCGATGCCCGTCAGCAGCAAGCGTCGACGGCCGACGAGGTCACCGAGTCGTCCGACGCTGACAATCAGCGTGGTGATCGCCAGCAGATACGCCAGAACAATCCACTGCACTTGCTGAAAGGACGCATCGAACGCCTGGGCCAGCGTCGGCAAACCCGCGTTGGCGATGCTGGTGTCGAGTGAGGGCATCAACATCGACAGAGAAAGGCTCGCGAGCGCCCAGCGAACCGAGCCTGATTGGGTGATGAGCTTCATTGTCTGGCCACGTTTTGAAAGGTAGATCAGCAGCGTATGCCCGTGCGTGACAAGGCGGAAGACGCATGACTTGCACTTGATAGGTGCGTTTGACGCCATGTCATCCCCACGCTGTGCTAACGTTGAGGCATGACGACTCCCGACCTGAATTTGCTGATTACCCTGGATGTGCTGCTCGCCGAAGGTAGCGTCGCACGCGCCGCCCAACGACTGCGCCTGAGCCCTTCGGCCATGAGCCGGGCGCTGGCGCGATTGCGCGAAACCACGGGCGACCCGCTGCTGGTTCGGGCCGGACGCGGGCTGGTGCCGACGCCCCGGGCGCTCGAACTGCGCGAACACGTCAGTCGATTGGTGCAAGACGCCGAAGCCGTTTTACGCCCCGCCGAACAGCTCGACCTCAAGCAACTGGTGCGTACATTCACGCTGCGCACCAGCGACGGTTTCGTCGAAAACTTCGGCCCGGCGCTGATTGCCCGCGTCAACGAACAAGCACCCGGCGTACGCTTGCACTTTATGCAGAAGCTGAACAAGGACAGCGCTGCGCTTCGCGACGGTTCCGTCGACCTGGAAACCGGCGTGGTCGGCGGCACAACGAGCCCGGAAGTGCGCACCCGTGCGTTGTTCGAGGATCGCTTTATCGGCGTCGTGCGCACGGGACATCCGCTGAGCCAGGGTGAGGTCAGCGCCTCTCGTTATGCCGCTGGCAGGCACATCCTGGTCTCACGTCGCGGGCTCGATAAGGGACCGATGGATGAAGCCTTGGAAGTGCTGGGACTGGAGCGCGAGATCACCACCATCGTCGGCGGTTTCTCGGCCGCGCTGGCGCTGGCTCGCGCCTCGGACCTGATCGCCACCGTGCCCGCGCAACACACCCGAAACCTGCGTGCCGGCCTGCACAGTTTTGACCTTCCGTTCGACCTGCCGCCGATCACCATTTCGATGCTCTGGCACCCACGAATGGATGCCGACTCTGCACATCGATGGCTGCGTGATTGCGTTCGGGCGGTGTGCGCGCAGTCCTAGAATTCCAAGCGCTTCATCTTTTCTGCAGCCCCTTCAACCGCAAATTCGCCCGTTGCACCGCCGCCATTTTTTCCGGACGCTTCATGCGCTTCCATTTTCTGATGTCGTCCTTGGTGCGGCCACAACTGACACACAGCTCGCCACTCAGCTGGCAAATGGAAACACACGGATTTTCGATATCCTTGGCCACTCTTCAACCCCGCGTCGAGCGCTTGGGCGCCAGGCGTTGCTGCCAGTTGCCGGCATTGGCGCGCTGACATTGTTCTTCAGAATCGAACTGCACATGGGCCGCTACCGGGCTGACGAGAACGTCCGCTTCACTTAACGCCACGGCCGTCAGTTCGACCATGCGCTCGCCCTGCCCGCTCGCCAGTGCCTGGTCTTTATTGGCCTGCGTATCGAAGACCCAGATCACCCGCAGGCTGGAAGGAAAGATCGCGTAATCGATTTCGTGGGTCAGCCAGCAGAACCCGACTATTTCCGCTTTGGCGGTTTCACACGCCTCGGTCAGGGTGGCGACCAGGCGACGTTCGATGTGGGCCTGATCGCGTTTGCTTAAAGACATCGGGTAAGGGTCCTTGGGTGGGCGTCGGTGGAAAGGGTTCATCATACGAAACCGTTCAGTGAAGAACGGTGGAGCAGACATGAATTCGGGCTGATCCGAGATTTGCTGCTTCTGTGCTGCCGTCTTCGCGGGCAAGCCACGCTCCCACAGGTTTTGTGTTGGAAACGATCATGTAAACGACACATGCTCTGTAGGAGCTGCCGAAGGCTGCGATCTTTTGATCGGCTCCATCTTGACGGTTCAGATAAAAGAAAATGCCTATCACCCCCCAATACTCCCCCTATTAGCTGACTGCTTTATAGGCGTCTAACCTTAATGCAGCGCTGGCGTCAGCCGGCCGATTGAGACTTGATAAAAGATACGAATGAGTCAGAAGCGTACTAGGCTTGCCGTGGGCCACCGTGCTGGCAACTCGATTGCTGTTCTCCAGATTTCCCGTGTGACCACGACGATCGGTTGATCGAACGGCTGCAGCCTATGTCATTGATTTCGCTCGTCGCTATTGCGCGCCCACCCCGGGCCGGATAGCCGGATGAATACGACCAAAGGTAGCGCACACATGGCAAATGAATCGAAATGCCCGTTCAATCACGCCGCCGCTGGCGGTGGCACGACGAACCGCGATTGGTGGCCGAACCAACTGAATCTGAAGATCCTGCAACAGCACTCGTCCTTGTCCGACCCCATGGGCGAAGACTTCAACTACGTCGAAGCATTCAAGAGCCTGGACTTTCAGGCGCTCAAGCAAGACTTGCGCGCACTGATGACCGATTCGCAAGACTGGTGGCCGGCAGACTTCGGCCACTATGGGCCACTGTTTATTCGCATGGCCTGGCACAGCGCCGGTACCTACCGCACCGGTGACGGTCGTGGAGGGGCTGGTTCCGGCCAGCAACGTTTCGCGCCGCTCAACAGTTGGCCGGACAACGTCAGCCTCGACAAGGCACGCCGACTGCTTTGGCCGATCAAGCAGAAGTATGGCCGCAACATCTCCTGGGCCGACCTGATCGTGCTCACCGGCAACGTCGCGCTGGAGTCCATGGACTTCAAGACCTTCGGTTTTTCCGGCGGTCGACCAGACGTCTGGGAACCGGATGAGGCCGTCTACTGGGGCTCGGAAAACAAGTGGCTGGGCGGTGACACCCGCTACGACAAAGACAAAAAAGAACCGATGCAAGAACCCGGCGAAGGCCCACTCGTTGCTGAGCCGGGGGAAAATGAGGACAGCCGCACCGAGGGAGGACGCAACCTGGAAAACCCGCTCGCTGCGGTGCAAATGGGCCTGATCTACGTCAACCCGGAAGGCCCGGAAGGTAACCCGGATCCGGTCGCTGCGGCGGTGGACATCCGCGAGACCTTCGGGCGCATGGCGATGAATGACGAAGAAACCGTGGCACTGATCGCCGGCGGCCACGCCTTCGGCAAGACCCACGGCGCCGGCCCTGCCGACAACGTCGGTGCCGAGCCCGAAGCCGCTGGCCTCGAAGCTCAGGGCCTGGGCTGGAAGAGCACCTTCGGCAGCGGCAAGGGCGGCGACACCATCACCAGCGGCCTGGAAGTGACCTGGACCACCACGCCTACAAAATGGAGCAACAACTACCTGGAGAACCTGTTCGGCTTCGAGTGGGAACTGACCAAGAGCCCGGCGGGTGCGAGCCAGTGGACAGCCAAAGACGGTGCCGGCGCTGGCATCATTCCGGATGCTCACGACCCGTCGAAGCGGCGTAACCCGATGATGCTGACCACGGACCTGGCCCTGCGATTCGATCCGATCTATGAACCGATCTCGCGGCGCTTCCTTGCGAACCCCGATCAGTTGGCCGACGCATTCGCACGCGCCTGGTTCAAGTTGCTCCACCGCGACATGGGCCCCCTCTCCCGCTACCTCGGCCCGGAAATGCCCAACGAAGAACTGCTGTGGCAGGACCCGATTCCAGAGGTTGACCATGCCCTGGTCAACGACAGCGACGTCGCCGCACTCAAAGGCAAACTCCTGGCCTCGGGGCTGACCGTCTCGCAGCTTGTATCAACGGCTTGGGCGGCGGCTTCCACCTTCCGCGGCTCCGACAAACGCGGCGGCGCCAACGGCGGACGCCTGCGCCTCGCCCCGCAGAAATTCTGGCAGGCCAACCAGCCTGAGCAGCTGGCGAGCGTACTGGCGAAACTCGAGAGCATCCAGAACGAGTTCAACAGCGGCGGCAAGAAAATCTCGCTGGCAGACCTGATCGTGCTGGCCGGTTGTGCCGGTGTCGAACAAGCAGCGAAAAATGCCGGCCATACCGTGACGGTGCCTTTCACACCGGGACGGATGGACGCCTCGCAAGAACAAACGGACGTCGAATCCTTCGGGTTCCTCGAACCCGCCGCCGATGGCTTCCGTAACTACCTCAAATCCCGCTACAGCGTACCGCCCGAGGCCTTACTGATCGACAAGGCGCAACTGCTGACACTCACCGCGCCAGAAATGACCGCGCTCATCGGTGGCCTGCGCGTGTTGAACACCAACGTCAGACAAACCCAACACGGCGTCTTCACCAAACAGCCAGAAGCGCTGACCAACGACTTCTTCAAAAACCTGCTCGATATGAGCGTGGAATGGAAACCCGTGTCGGAGGCCAATGAAGAGTTTGAAGGGCGCGACCGGAAAACCGGCGACCTTAAATGGACGGGTACGCGTGTCGATCTGGTGTTTGGTTCGAATGCGCAGTTGAGGGCATTGGCTGAGGTCTATGCATGCGACGATGCGAAGGAGAAGTTTGTGAAAGACTTCGTTGCGGCTTGGGACAAGGTGATGAATCTGGATCGGTTTGATCTTAAGTAACATGAGCGGTACTGCTGAAAACCCGCAACGCCTCCCTGTGTGGAGGCGTTGTGTTTTTTGCTGATCGCAGGAAGATTAAACGGGAGAAATCGTGGCGAGCGCACCAATCAAAATGGTCAACACCAGAAATCCACCCAGGAAAAATGCCATCTTGCCCATTGGGCCTCCTACGTTATGAGGTTGCGGTGCAGTGGCTACCGCAGCTGCTGACCGTGCTGTCATTGTGAGCCGGAGGCTGATCCCATTACAGATGCAGATAGCCAAGAAAAATACGGATCAGCACGACGCCCCCGAACAGTCCCCGACCGCGTAGACACCGTCTCACCGAGCAAGTGTAGGAGCTGGCTTGCCAGCGAAGACTGCCTCACATAATGCAGCGCCGAGAAAAACGCCTTCGCCGGCAAGCCTGGCTCCTACGGGGTCGGTGTCGCTCACGGTATCTGGGGGAGCTGCCGCTGGCTGCGATCTTTTGATCTTGGCATTTTCGAAATCGCTGATAGAAAAACTAGTTGCCCCGCCCGCCACCAAACGACCATTCATCTGCCGCGGTAGTGGTAATCACCACCATGACGTCCTCAGGGTCGATGCCTGGCGCTCGACTCAGTCTCCCGACCAAGGTGCGATAGAAACGCTGTTTCGTCTCGGTGTCTCGAGGGCGACCGGCAGTAATCGCGATCAGCACAAAGTCATGGCTGCGCGGACCACCCAGATAGCCGGGATCAAATACCAGTTCGCCCACTTCATGTTGGTGAATGACCTGGAACCGGTCGGCCATCGGCACTTCGAAGCTTTCTACCAACGCGTCGTGCAGCCCCTGTGAGAGGGCCTGTAAATACTCGGCCGACTTTCCCCGGTGCAATGAAATACGTGCAAATGGCATAACGGTCTACTCCTGAAAAACCCACTGACAGGAGAAAACTATCAAGTCGCGATAATTCCGAATATCCGATTTAATAGCGACCATAGTCCTGAATGAGTGGATGATTCGATGCGCCGTCCGACCTTCGATCTTGATGTGCTGCGTACTTTCGTGACCGGTGTGGAATTCAACAGCTTTGCCAAAGCGGCGGATCGGCTCAATCGCTCGACGTCTGCCGTGAGCGCACAACTCAAGAAGCTTGAGGAACAGATAGGCGCGCCAGTGCTGTCCAAATCCGGTCGAGGGCTGGTGTTGACGCCAGTGGGTGAGTCCCTGCTCAGCCATGCCCGCCGACTGCTTGAAATGAACGACAGCATTTTCCAGACCCTGCACGAAAGCCAGACCGCCGCAACGGTACGTCTGGGGCTGCAGGAAGACTTTGGCGAACACTTCCTCAGCGACATTCTGCGACGCTACGTCAAGATGTACCCCAGGGTGAGCCTCGAAGTCAGGATCGCGCGTAATACCGAACTGCTTGCGTTGATCGACAGCGGTGGCCTGGACCTGGCCCTGACTTGGGACACAGGGCACAAGTCCCCTTATGCCACGCGCCTGGGTGAAACGCAGATGCACTGGATCGGACCTCGTGACACGCCATCGCTCAACTGCTCTGTAGATTCTCCCCTGCCATTGATCATGTTCGACGCCCCTTGCGTGTTGCGCAGCGCGGCAACCCAGGCACTGGATGAGGCGCAGATTCCCTGGCGAATCGCGCTGACCAGCCCCAGCGTTGGCGGAATCTGGGCGGCCGTTGCTGCCGGTTTTGGCGTCACGTTGCGAACCCGCATTGGACTGCCAGGACATCTCGCCGTCATTGCGGGTCTACCCACGCTGCCAACCCTCGGCTATGTGCTTTATCGTGGAGCAGAACACCTGGCGCCTGCCACCCGACAACTGGCTGCGTTGATACAAACCCGTCTGGAAGAGCAGGCGTTCAGTATCACTGCAGGCGCCCCCGTTTGATGCCGTCTAAAGCAGGTCACCCAAGGTGTCGTACTTGTAATACTGGCTGTAATTCAGCACATCTCGAGGTGTCACCTTTTCCGGGAAAGGGCTGTACATCGGGTCATCAATCCGATGGAACTTGAGCGTGTCCGAGGCATTTCCCGCCGGTACGTATGCGGCGGCAGGATGCTTCGCTTGCCATGCAGCCCAGAGCCGGTCGACATTGCAATGATGTAGAAAGAACACTGGATCGTTCGGCGAGGACGACAATCCCATGTCACCACCGACCCACACATGGACGTTGTTATGAATGCGTTCTTCGCCCGCCCATCCCTCGATGCTGTTGCGCGCACCACCGGTAGACTGCGCCGCGTTGTAGGGCGCTTTGTCATACACCGGGTTTTCATGGATGACCTTGCGCACATTGGCTCGGCTGGGCAGCGACCCACCGCCACCCAGATAACGCACCAGGGGGCGGTTTACCCGGTTTAGTTCCATGGTGCGGCCATTACCTGTCAATCGCACCCGCCACTTCCCATTCACGAACTACCCGTTGGTTCGAGGCTGGAGACATTTTTCCGTGTCATGATTCCTCCTGGAGTGTGCCCTCGGACGGTTGCCCAGATTGGCTGGAGGAAGTGTAGTTGGTGGCGGGTAGGCATGCCGCTGAACCCATCCGCCGGGCGGACTTCACTTTTACAAACGCATTCCCATCTCGAAGGCACGAGTCTCAAACCCGAACTCTGTGTACATACGCGCGGCACGTGCATTGAACGGCCAGACAGACAACCTCAAGTCCTGGGCGTCATTTTCGATTGCCCAGTTTTTAACGAGTTGAATAAGCCTGCGTCCAATGCCTTTTCCCCAAAATTGCTCGGCTACACACACTGAGCCGATACGAACAACATTCAGCGGTTGCATCAGCGACCCGGAGCTTGCCGAAAGGCTGGCGGTAATGAAAGCCGCGGCCTGGCGACCGACATTCGCGATGAATACAACATGCCCCGGTTTCTCGAAAAGGCCTGACCAGTGAGGAAAGTCGCGCGAAAAATCTTGGGTGGCAGCCGCATAAATATCGGGACGGGCAGCGTGGTGCACCGCGTTAAGCAATTGTCCCAACTCACACATGCTCAATGCGTCTTCTACCGTTGCGGTTCGGTAAGTAATGGCTTCGTCCATGATGTGCAACTCTCCTCGATTGTGCGGATGACTCGAAGGGGCTTCGGTCTTTGTCTCATGGCGGAGAGAATATTCCAATGGCTGTTTCTGGCCGACTTCCCGTCGCGAAGGGCTGCATTCGACCCAAAGCTGCCATCGACGACTCAGCTTATGGCATGTGTAGAATAGCGGTTTCCCCATTTTCAAAGGAATGATCCAGTGATCACTTGCCACGTCAGGTATGTAATCGATCCCTACCAGATCCCGGCTTTCGAAAGCTATTCTCGCCATTGGATTCGTGTGGTGAACCGTATGGGAGGGAACCACCACGGCTACTTTCTACCAGCCGAAGGCGCCAACAACATCGCTTACTGTCTATTCAGCTTTTCCAGCCTGGCAGATTATGAGCAGTACCGTAGGGAGGCCGGAGTAGATCCTGAGTGCGTTCAATTGGTGACGCAGGCTACCGAGCAAAAATTCATCCTGAGCTACGAGCGCAGTTTCCTTCGTCCCGTTCTTGATTGAACTGACTGTTTTCGGCCGCGCTCGGGCGCGCCAAAGAGGCTGCTCCTGGCCGTTTTCTGCCTGTCAAAGTCGGCAGAAAACGCCCCGTAGCAGGTGGTCAACGAGGTGCGAAATCACATGTCATAGACTCAATGTTGGTTCGTACACTTTTAGCTACGCTTTATTTTTTTTCATCTCTACGCGATTTGCGCTGAGTATCCGGCGAGGTTAGGAGCGATATGCTTCCGGTTGTCTGCCCGCTATCCGAGATGTCTCGAAACGCACGGGGCCGCACAATCAGTCCGACGCGGTGGCAACAAGTGTTCCGCTCACCAGCAGGCCAGATGTCTCTCGATCAACCTCGCCACCTCGGCTGCGTGAGTAAAGCCCAGACTGTGATCGGCGCCAGGGAAAACGTGTAGTTCCGCGCGGGGTAACAGTTGAGCAAGGCGCTGGCCGACGCGAACGGGGCTGATAAGATCAGAATCTCCCCAGAGGAGCAGGACTGGCATGCGCAACTCGACCAACCGGAGCGTAAGGTCGGTGCGGTCGTCGAGAAACCACCTCGGCAGTGTCGGGTTGACGGCAGCAAAATCCGGGCGCCAGTCATGCGCGTCCAGAGCAGACATATCCACCCCGCCAGAGGTGACGGTCAGCGTCAGGTGCGTGATCAGCTCAGGGCGTTCAAGCGCTGCAAGCACAGCGACTATACCGCCCATGGACTGCGCCACCAGCGCTGTGGGCCGGTCGATCTCGGCCAGCACGCGAGTCACCAGATCATCCATGCCGGTCACGGTGGGCAAGGACGGAGTGTCTCCAAAGCCGGGCCAGCCGATATGGACCTGCTGGGCCGGGTGGGCCAGGCGCTCAGCAACCGGATACCAAAACCGGGTGTTACCTGAGGCTCCGGGCAGGAAGAGGAGTTTGGCGGGGGATGCAATCACAGGTTCGGTCCTTGAAGGTGGGATTGAAAGAGTCAGCAGAAGGGCAAAATGAATGCCGTGCTTTCGTCCCGAAACTGACTATCGCTACAAAGCGGAATCAGTCTGAACAGGCGAGAGATTGTTTGAGCCGTACATTCCTTATGGGAATGCAGTATATAAAATTAATGAATTTTTATTATGACTGTGTGTGGCGTAGCGTGATGTGAGGACATGGAGAACCGCCTTGAATTCATCCCCTCTCAACGCTGCTGAAAAATTTGATACCTCTCGAGCCAATGAGTACGGACGACAGAGCCGTATCGCACTAGCTGGATATGACGCCTGCCACGACCTGACTGCATGCATGCTGGCGGCAAGCCTCGGCAATTCAAGCTCGACAAAAATACTGGTGGTTGGCGCTGGCGGTACTGCACAGGAAATTATTGCTATGGCCAAACTTGAGCCGGGTTGGCGCTTCACTGCTGTTGATCCATCCGAACCGATGCTGGAGGCAGCGAAGCAGCAGTTAGAGGCAAACAATTTGCTTGAAAGGACGGCCATGCATCTAGGGCATGTTGAAGACCTGGCTGCAGACGCCTCATATGACGCAGCCACTTTGATCGGGGTACTCCATCATCTCGATGGCGATGATACCAAGCGGGAAATTTTACGATCCATTCGAGCTCATCTAAAGCCGGGTGCGCCGCTGATTGTCGCGGGGAATCAATATGCTTATGCCAGACAGCCGTTACTGCTTGCTGCCTGGGCGCAACGGTGGCGGCAGCATGGAGCCAGCCCGGATGAAGTGAAGGTCAAACTTGGGAAAATCCTTCAAGGCGCTGACCCACCACATTCCGAGGCGGCGGTTCAAAAACTGTTGCATGACGCCGGGTTCGGAGGCGCTACCCGTTTCTTCAGCAGCTTGTTCTGGAGTGCCTGGTTGACGTGTAAAACGGGTTGAACCTGGAAGCGGGTGGCTGCGTCTGGCCGATTGCTGTTCGACCCGAAGGGCTGCTTTCGACTGTGGATTCAACCCGGAGCAGTCATCGAGACTGCCGGTCGCGATGGTTCTGAATCAGGTTCGCAAGTCACCCGCTCTGATGAATTCGATCAGCGCGTTCAAGGCCGGTGGCACATGGCGCCGGCTGGGGTAATAAAGAAAGAATCGGCTTGGCGGTGCTTTCCATTCCTGGAGTATTTCTCTGAGATGCCCGTTGCGGATTTCGTCGCGCGCCAGCTCCTCGTAGACATAGGCAATACCAGCGCCATCTTTCGCCGCCTGGATCATCAGCGCATCGTCTTCCAGAATGAGCGGGCCTGTGACGGATAACCGTATCGGTTGACCGTCTGCTTGATACTCCCAGGCGTAAAGTTTGCCACTGGGAAAACGCCTGGCAATGCACGCATGCTCGAGCAAGTCGCGAGGGGCGTGCGCGATCCCCTTTGCGGCCAGATAGGCATCCGAAGCAACGGTCACGAACGATTGAGGGGCGCCGACAGGGACTGCGATCATGTCGCCAGCCAGGCTTTCACCAAAGCGGACTCCAGCGTCAAATCCGCCGTTCACGATATCGGTCAATCCATCGTCGGTGATCAGGTCCAACTGAATACGTGGATACCTGGCCACGAAGGGCGCGAGCACTTTCGCAAACACAATACGAGCCGCCGGGCGCGCCACGTTGAGGCGGAGTTTGCCTGCGGGAACTTCCTGCATCGAGGTCAATTGCGCCAACACATCGGCAACCTGGTGCAGGGTCGGGACCAGCGTCGCCAATAGCTGTTGGCCGGCCTCGGTCGGGGTCACGCTACGAGTGGTTCGGTTCAGCAGCCTGATGCCCAGGCGTGCCTCCAACGCTCGCATCGCGTGACTCAACGCGGAAGCCGAAACGCCACGCTCGTCGGCGGCCTTGCGAAAGCTGCGATGGCGAGCGACGGCGGCAAAGGCATCGAGTTCAGAGAGATCGGGGTGATTACTCATGAATTACGTTCAGTAGTTCAAATACGATTACCCATCTTATCGCCATCAGATCTCTCCCGGATACTTCTCACATCATTTGTGGAGAGGTCGCTATGCAAAAGAATCGTCTTGGATCATCGGATTTTCTGATTTCGCCTATTGGCCTGGGGACGTGGGCAATCGCTGGCACAGGTTGGGAGTACAGTTGGGGAGCGCAGGATGACAAGGACAGCCTGAGCGCACTTGAATATGCCGTCGAACGCGGCGTGAACTGGATTGACACCGCTGCGGTTTATGGCTTGGGCCACGCGGAGCAATTAGTGGGGCAATTGCTGCGTCGGGTGCCGGTCTCGCGGCGTCCCTTGGTGTTCACCAAAGGCAGCCTGGTCTGGGACCCGGTCACGAAGCAGATTTCGCACTCCCTGGTCCCCCAATCCTTGCTCGCCGAGATCGACGCAAGCTTGCGCAGGCTCCAAGTCGAGACTATCGATCTGTATCAGATCCACTGGCCTGCCTTTCCTGCCGACGCAAGCAGTGAAGGTATTGAAATGGCGCTTTCGGCTTTGGCAGCCGCGCGCGATCAAGGAAAAATTCGCGCTATCGGCGTATCGAATTTCGATGTGGCTCAACTCAAGCGGGCGCAGGCGGTGACAGAGATCGTTTCGCTCCAGCCGCCGTACTCCGCCTTGATGCGGGACATCGAGAAAGACGTCCTGCCATTCTGTGAGCAGGCCGGGTTGGGTGTCCTTGCCTATTCCACACTTCAATCGGGGCTACTGTCCGGCAGCATGACGCGCGAACGCATCTCGCAACTGCCCGAAGACGATTGGCGCAAGGCTCGAAGTGCTGATTTCCAGGAGCCCCGTTTGAGTGCGAACCTGACATTGGTTGACGTCATGGCACGCATTGGAGAAAGGCACGGGGTGAGTGCTGCGGCGGTCGCTATCGCCTGGGTACTTCGCCAACCGGTAGTGACGGGCGCCATTGTCGGAGCCCGCCGCCCTGCACAAGTAGATGGACTGATTGCAGCCTCGGCGTTGCGCCTTAGCGCCGCGGAAATCGACGAAATTCGACCGTTCCTGCCGTCGGGCATGGGAACAAATGTTCCTGGCGCCGCCGCCTGACAGCCGGGGTGGTCCGAGTGCTCTCCCCCATCGCCATCGCTTGCAGGTGAGCTGTCTCACGCAACAGATCGCGAAGCGCGCACTTTCTCGTATCGCGCGAATCCGATCTTGAGGCCGACCAGAATGGGGGCAGCGATTACAAAAAGCAGGGCCACGGCGATGAACGCTGTGTCGAAGGCAATCACCGTGGACTGACTTGCCAGAAGGCTCGTCGCTGCCCGGCCAGCGGCCACTGCATCCATTCCTTTCGCGCTCAGCATGGCTGTCGTGGTCGTCATCCGCTCGATGACTGCGGCGCCGCCAGGGGTGACGTTGGCGCCGAGGACCACCGCATTGGTGACGACGTTATGGTCGATCAGGGTCTGGAGCCCTGCGACTCCAATAAGGCCACCTAGTTGGCGACCAGTATTGAAAAGGCCTATTCCACTCGCGAGGTTTCGGCTGTTGAGGTGGCTGAAAGCGATCAGCGTGATTGATAGAAACAGGAAGCCAAGCCCCAGGCCGCGCAACAGGATGGCTGCCATCATGTCGTCCGCGCCGCTTTCGCTGGTCGAACCGGACAGCATCCACATCGCAACCATGATCATCAGGACTGACGATAAAGGCGAAGGAAAAATCGCTCGATTTGAATAGGGTGAAGTCGAACAACCCCTGCCCTTTGGCCAACACTTGTTGGCCGAGAAATGCCAGCAGAGCGGCTGCGCCGATCACGGTTAGCCGAATGCAGGTCGGGATGGCGCTCGCGCACTTCTTCGCCGGGCGCTTCGATCCCGCTTCTGACTGGGCGGAAAAGGCGCTGAGGAACCTGCCCTGCCTCCTGGCATCGGTTGCCCTGATCGCGGCCAGTCATGCGCTCAGCGGACGTATGGACAAAGCGAAGCAGGCGATGCAGCGTTTGCACGAGCTGGATCCGTCCTTGCGCGTTTCCAACTTGAAGGAGTGGCTGCCAATCCAACGCTCCGAGGATTTTGCGCGGTTTGCTGATGGACTAAGGCTGGCTGGGTTGCCGGAGTGAGCCCATGGATATCTTACTAAGCACTCAGCAATTATTTAGCGAGATAGCAAAGTAAGGATCCTTCGGCGCACGCAGAAGTGTTAGAGCTCCCTCGGGATGGATTCCAGCGACCGCTTCCTGGCCAGAAACGGA
The DNA here is from genome assembly GCF_000512695.2 of Pseudomonas sp. QTF5. Lineage (GTDB taxonomy): Bacteria > Pseudomonadota > Gammaproteobacteria > Pseudomonadales > Pseudomonadaceae > Aquipseudomonas. The sequence goes on from NZ_AZRW02000002.1 coordinate 278,027, forward strand.
CACTCGAACGCATCACTTGATCGGCTATTTTTGTAGTGCGAAGCGGTTACCCGTGTTCCGCTGCCAATAATGACCTGAACTGCGAAACGATCTCTGAAGAGAGTCCGGCAGCTTCGAACACTGCGCTGGTAAAGCTAACGGGTGCAAAGCCTGGAGCAGTTATGATGCGGTCGGCAACCACAGCTACTTGACTGCTTCGATAAAGCGCGGCGCCTTCATAACCTACGGCATTCTGTTGTAAGAAGTCAGCGGTGTTCGAAGTATGAGAAACCGAGTCGAGAAGCCCGGCCCTCGCAAGTGCCAGCGTTCCCCCACAGATACCGGCAATTGTCGCTCCACTTGAACGACTGGCAAGCAGAAAGTCCCGAATATCCGGTGCCTCTGCACGCTCCCAGATCATTCCACCGATGACGACAACAACGTCCGGCTTCCAGTCGAGGCATTGTTGCAAGTTGCTATCCACCGTTACAGCCAATCCACCCTGCGAGCGGAACTGCCCCGTAGCAGAGGCAAAAAACCTGACGTCGATCCCGTAAAACGGGGATGCGGTTCCTGCAATGAAAGCGTATTCCCAGTCCGCAAAACCGGGTGTCAGTATCAAGCCCACGCGTGCCATCAGTCAGATTCCTCCATGAAAACGAATAACATAAAGCGACAACGAATAGATCTCAATGGCTGCAGCCGGTCGATTGCAGTCACCGGCAAATCACCTGAGTCCAGGTAACTGCCATCCGAAGCCTTTTTGAACCCGAATGCCAACTATTTCAGCAGAACTGACCATTTTCCAGATACCTACTCCCGCTCCTTACAGTTCGGATATTCAATACCTCACCGTCACATGGGATGAGCAATCGCTTAGCGACTTCCGCGCGCTCTGCCGCCATTGCTAGCTCTTCGCGGGACACCGGACAATGATTAAGGGCCTCCAAATGGTTTGCAATGACCCTGCCAGCAACCGACCGTGTGAACTCGATGACTTCTTCAACCCCCATGATTATTTCGCTACCGACATCCAGACACGCACCACCGGCAGGAACGACCGAAACCGCAGGCTGATGGAGAGCCACAAACCGTCGAACCTGGTCGGTGAGTACCGTATCGCCGGCCAGGTATAGGGTGGGCTCTCCCACAATCTCGATGAAATACCCGACACCATGTTCCATGAGTCGACCGACAAGCCCCCGCCCATGGGTGCATGTAACAGTCCTGATCTTGCCGCCGAGAAATGGCTGCGGACAGTGATGATTGTCTGGCAATGATGCGACGTTCAATCCGCGCCGGATCAAGTACCTGGCGTCATGCGGCGTACAGATCACTGGGATTTGTTTCTCACGCAACCATTTTATTGCGGCCCGATCCAGATGATCGAAGTGGCCTTTCTGGCAGTGCGTTATCAAACAGTGCGTGATCGACTCGAGCAGCACATTTGCAGTCGCTGGTAACGGCACCGTTGGATTGCGCTGCCTGTTGCTGAAGACCTTTAGAGGCGGATATGCACCCTGCTCTCCCAGCATAGGATCGACAATGACTCGACAAGGGCCGATCTCAAGCACGATGGTTGCACTTCTAAGTTGATGAATCCGCATTACTTGCCTCTGGAAAGTCCATTTAATCGGGGCTAAGGGTTTTGTCGCCCCCTGGGGAGAAGTCAGCGAGCCTTGCCCTTGGCTATGCAATATGAGTTGACGAACGTTGCAGTGTGCTGCAAAGACTGACGTATATCCGGTTTGGCTATTCCATGCCTGTTGGCAAATTGCTCGACCGCCGCTGTGTCAAAACGAGTGGTCTGGATAAAGTCCAAGGCTTCGGCGTTTGTATTCAAAAACCGCGCGACGCGAGGAATACTCAGTAGCAACTTCAGCAATCGGAGCGAAATGTAATGCTTGGGAGACTTTAAGCCAACGGGTTGTGCCACCTGTACCAGGAGTTCTCGCAAGTTGGGAGTTTGGTCATCAAGCGCCAGCAGTTCCTGGCCCACCATGGCAGGATCAAAAGCACAAACCACCACCAGCTCAACCAGGTAATCCACGGTAACCAGTGGCAGCCAGTGCTCGGCGGTACCGGGCACTGCAGTCAGCTTTCCCTGCACAAGGTTGCGTATCAGCTCCACCAGCGGCTGACCGTCAAGGATATGCCCCGTGCGGCTGTGGCCACAAACCGTCGCGGGGTGGACAACGGTAATCTCCCCGCCCTTGGCCGACATGACCTCTAGGGTCGCAAAATGCGCCTCCAGCTTGCTCCCCTCGTAACCACCGACATGCCGGTAGACGGCAGACCAATCCGTCAGCTCCGGATAACGAGGATCAATTCCGATGCGTTGCAGATGTTCATGATTTTTCAGCATGTAGCCGCCGATCATCACTAACCGGCTTTTTTGCTCAGCCGCCAACAGCGCCACGCGCTTTGCCCCTTCTACATTCACCGCACGTGAATGCTCCAATGAAAGCCCCCAAGCGAAGTGGACGCCCAGGTGGAATACGACTCTGGCGTGCTTTAGCACTTCTCGGTCAGCAAGACTCAGCCCGAGGTTGTCCCGCTCCAGATCGCCAGCTACGGCAAATACCCGGGTTGCGTCCCCTCCCAAATTGTCGACTTGCTCCCGCAGTGCAGCTAGTCGCTCTGGGCGACGCATCAACACCCGAATGGTGTGACCTTTGGTACTCAGGTGCGCCACCAAATGTTGACCGATAAAGCCGGTTCCCCCCGTGACAAAGCACTCCACGCTCATTTCCCTGCTCCTTGGTAAGGTAAGAAATCAAGCGTAAACTATCGACCCTACTCTATAGTCAAGCGATGTTTTCATGAAAATCGGCGAACTCGAGGCCCGCAGCGGCGCCAGCCGCCATACGCTGCGTTACTACGAGCAAATCGGCCTGATCTCACCGCTGCGGCGTACTAACAACTATCGCGTTTACACAGCGCAAACTCTGCAGGATCTGGACTTTATCCAGCGCGCGCAAGGCATGGGGTTTTCCCTCGGGGAAATAGGCGAGATTCTGGATGCACAGCGGAACAAGCTGATCGATTGTGCTGACGGCGCTAAGCTAATTGAAAAGAAGATGGCAGAAATCAGACAGAAAATCGCCAACTTCCAAAGCATTTATCGGTATCTGGATGAAGAGCGTGCAAACCTCGAAGCCAGTGCTGCCAAGCAACTTGAGCTTCAGCAGCTGAACAACTCTTCCAACTGAACCGCATTTTCTAAAACCTTCTGGCCTGGCCCTGGACAGTAAGCGTCCGCCGCCCAGCAGACCTTGCGTCGGACAATTGTGCTGGCGAGCTGGCCGTGACAGAGGTTTACAGCACGGTTTACACCTGTTTCAGGACGAGACACCGAACACAAAAAAGCCCACTGACCGTCACCGGTTGAGTGGGCTTTTCACTGTGTGACGCGTTGAAACAACGCCCTCACCTACTCCTGCGAATCGATCTGATCCAACACCCGAAGAGTGCGCTATTTGATCTGCACAATGACCGGGCCTTCCGTTACGATCGGCGGGTTCGCGTGGATATTCGAGGCATTTTTCTGAATCCAGTCGCGCGCGACTTTCAAGCTCGCATCAGTGCCGGCCTTGTCCGTGCAAACAGTCACCGCAGTACCGCCATCACCCGTATTCAGCAGTGTGTAGCTTACGAGGCCAGGCACTGTCCGCAGGGTAGCTTCGACATCAGCGTTGCGCTGTTCTAAAAGCTCGAAAAGCTGCTTTGCCCCAGCACCCAGGTAGGTTCTTATTACCGCATACATAGTCGTCTCCTTCGGGAGTACCGTCTTGATGCCAATCCAGATCCGCTGATGGTCGCTATCACTCTGTTTTCAGTTCGCTCCCGATTTATTCAGCTTAGCTAAACGCCGGCGACAAGGGAAAGACAACGACTACCGGGCACTTTTGGCCAATTGCTGCCTGTCGCGAAGGGCTGCAATCGACCCATTGCCGACGCTGATTAACGTTGTGTTTGAGGGGCTGGCCGGAAGCTGGCGAGGCCAGTTGGACAGTCCCACTCGAAGCGTTTGTTAGGCAAGGCAACCAGTTTATTTACAACTGAATTGAACTTCGGCCCCAGCATACGAAGAGTAGGGGTTATATGGTTTCGCAGCGGAGCTTTGTACAGAAAGCGCCTTACCTTGTTTTTTACAAAATGCAGCAGCCTCTTTTAGTATCTCTACCTTCACTGAGCTACCGTTATAGGCCATCGCATCCTCCTTTTCATAAACGTAGTTGCCTCCGCCAAGGTCAACGATGCCAGAGTTCGTCGCGCAGCCGGACAACGCGAGCAGAGCAACTGTAGAGATAACAATTCGCATATTTTTTTCCTTAAAAATTGAATGGCCTAACTATGAGTGACGACCCATATGGCGTAACGCCGCCGATTGAGCACGCAGGGGAGTTTAGTCTGTCGCAACTGACCGAAAATGGCCGAAAGCAGCTCTTCGTGACCGACCGCCTCCGACCCAGAGCGCTCATCCCTGACCAACCGTTCTGACAGATTGGGCGGGCACTGAAACTGCTCCAGCGGTTTTTTGTTGAGCAGCAGCAGTTCTCGTACCGCGATTTTACAAACTGCCTTATTTGTAGATAGATGACTGAAGAAACTCGTCGATCAGCGATGTAACCTGCTGTTGGATCACCCCACGTGGGCGAGCGCCGTCGCCATCCCGGCAAATGATGCCATCGCCTGGTACGTCTTCTTCGAGCAGTACCTCCGCGCCAGGTTTGCACACCGACGAGAAGCTGAAATGACTTGCGTCGCTGATTTCGACGTAACGGCTTGACGCCGCAGGCAGGCGTTTGGCCAGGTTGGCAGACTCCAACTCAGCGGGAAGATCGTGCGACGGTACGCCGGCAGCGATCACCAGCGTGGGTACCGGCAGCGCGGACAGGCTTTCATCGGTCATGCCCCGTGAAAGGCCCAGGTCCAGTGTCACCACAGCGGTAACGCGTTTATCGCGCAAATCGGCGGCCAACGCGGCCTTTGAGTCTGAGGTGGTTGCAGGGTTTATCTTTCCATAGACGGTGCAACTTGCTAACTGCGGGTGGGCTTTGCAGTCATGGGCGAAGCGGTCTGGATCGAAACGTGCACCGGCGATCTCCAGGGCGGTCCAGCCGCCGAGTGAATGGCCCACTACTGCGATTCGGCCATCGGCGACCACGCCGAATTTTTCAGGTTGAGTCGTGACGCTATCAATGGCTCGGCGCATATCAACGGGCCGCTGCCATAACTGCGCCGCTGCTTGAGGGCTACGGTCATGAGTGGTGGTGCCAGGGTGATTGATTGCAGCGACGATGTAACCTCTATGAGCCAGAGTACTGGCAAGCCAGATCTGGTTGCTCCAGTTGCCTCTGTACCCGTGGGAGAGCACCAACAATGGATGCTTGCCAGCAGCGGGCGGCGCGTCACGAACGGCAGAAGCCCCGACGAACACCACATCATCGCCAATCATTTGTGTGGCGGCGGTAGTTGCACTGGGGTACCAGACGACCATCTCCAATGCGCGGTCATTGTGCGAGTCCGCCAGTGTGGAAGAGTGGAAGCCGACAGGGTTCTCGTCAGCGAGGGCGATAGTAGTCAGGCAGGTCAACAACAGGGCGCCAAAAGATATTTTCAATGTCGTTTCTTCCTTGATTAGACAAGTGCATAGCCACCTGGACCCGCCGTTAGGCGCATCCACCTTCGTAGGGAGTCGAAGCTAATGTGGCTGCATATAAGCACGGACATTAAAGCCCACATTCGAACCGCCGCGCATAACTTTCATAGTTAACTCTGTCCGCGGTCTTTTAGTGTGAAGGCTGAACGTCCGCTTTGGCCAATTGCTGCCTGTCGCGAAGGGCACAAAGGCTCCCCACTTACAGAGTCCGAGGCAGCCGAAATGAGAGGCAGCTCTTGGCCGATCAGTGTCTGTCATAAAGAGCAGCCATTGACCCAAAGCAACCATTCGCCAATCAACGGGCACTTACCCCGGAATGCCAATGGCAGTTTGTTCTAGATCGATGGCGACTCAGACATCTCCACCAGCAGTTGGCCAAATGCATGGGCCGCAGGCGTCTTTCCTGTGACACTCCATATCAGTCTGAAATCAGCCTCCAGCAGCGGTGGCAGGCCATGTTGACCGTCAATCACCACCATGCCGGGTTCTAGATCTCCCAGCGGTAGCGCGGTGACGGCAAGTCCTGCCAATACCGCCGCACGCAATCCTTGTTGACTTGGAGAGGTAAAGGCGACCCGCCAATTCACGGTGGAACTCGCCAATGCCTCTACGGCCACCTGGCGGTGTACGCAGGGCGCTGGTGCAAACGCCAGCGGCAAAGGGCAATCGCCGGTAAAGTCGAAACCCTGCGCCGCGGCCCAGACAAACCGGGTTTCGCGCAGCACGGTACCGCCGAACTGACTGCCCGGCAATGCCATGACCACGGCCAGATCGAGCCCATCGGCATCGACCAGCGCGCGCAGGTCGAGGTAAGTGCCGACGGTTACATCCAGACGTACTGCGGGAAATTGTCTGGCGAACCGAGTCAGTAACGGCGGCAGACCATCGCCGATAAAGTTTTCTGGCACCCCGAAGCGCACGGCGCCGGATACCGATGATGCTTCGAAACGCCGGGAGAGAGCGTCTTGCGCTCTGAGGACGTGTTCGGCATGTCGCAGAAAATCTTCGCCATCTTCTGTCAGCGTCAAACGCCGGGTGGTGCGCACCAGTAGCGCGGTACCGGCCTGTTCTTCCAAACGCCGGACCTGATGACTGATCGCTGACTGGCTCAAGTGCAGCCGCTCTGCGGCACGAGTGAAACTGCCGGTCTCCTTGATCGCGACAAAAGCACGCAACAGCGCTGGATCGAAGTCCATTTAGTCCACTCATGATGAATATTAATGAAACTTACGAAATTAAATCATTTCTGTCATTTTTTAATTACTTCCAGAATGCGGCCGGTCACTTGGAGTTATGTCTGGTGACGCTGGTCAGGCGATCGCACCAACTCCCCCTTGGGGCGGCCTTGCCAGTGCCCGTCAACTTGATCTGGAAGATCACGATGCCGTTCTCTCCTTCGCAAAAAGATGTTTTCACAATAGCCGCCGTTTGTTTGGCCTCGCTGATGTTCGGCCTGGAAATCTCGAGCGTGCCGGCCATCCTGCCCACGCTTGAATCGGTTCTGCACAGCGATTTCAACGATATGCAGTGGATCATGAATGCCTACACCATCGCCTGCACCATGGTGCTGATGGCCACCGGCACACTGGCGGATCGGTATGGGCGCAAGCGAGTGTTTGTCATTAGCCTGGTGCTTTTTGGCATTACCTCACTGGCCTGTGGATGGGCGCAAAGCGCCAGCGTGTTGATCGCTAGCCGATTTCTGCAAGGCATGTCCGGTGGTGCCATGCTGATCTGTCAGGTGGCAGTGCTGTCTCACCGATTCCAGTCGGGAGCTGCGCGCGGCAAAGCGTTCAGTGCCTGGGGGATCGTGTTTGGCATCGGTCTGGGGTTCGGCCCGATTATCGGCGCAGCTATCGTGGCCCTGTCGAGTTGGGAATGGGTGTTCCTGGTGCATGCGCCTATTGCCGTGCTCGCGCTGGTGCTGGTGATCGCCGGTGTCGATGAATCACGCGACCCGCAGCGTCGCAGACTGGATGTGCTGGGCATTATTTCGCTGTCGCTGGCAGTGTTGGGTCTCTCCTGGTTCATCACTCAAGGAGCGGGGGTGGGTTTCTCCAACGGTTCGGCCATCACCAGCCTGATTGTGGCAATGGTCAGCTTCATCGTCTTTGTCGTCGCCCAGCGACGCTATGCCGATCCCATGTTCGACTTCTCGGTGTTCCGTATCCGCCGCTTCTCGGGTGCTTTGCTCGGGTCGGCAGGCATGAACTTCAGCTTCTGGCCCTTCATGATCTACCTGCCTCTGTACTTTCAAAATAGCCTGGGCTACGCCAGTATCGGCACCGGCCTGGCACTACTGGCCTATACGCTGCCGACGCTGATAGTCCCCCCGTTAGGCGAACGGCTGGCGCTGCGCTATCGACCTGACGTGGTGATTCCCGCGGGCTTGTTCACCATAGGTCTGGGGTTCCTGCTGATGAAATGGGGCAGCAGTGTCACGCATGCCAGCTGGCTGACGATGCTTCCAGGCTGCCTGATCGCCGGGATCGGACTGGGGCTGACCAACACGCCTGTGACCAATACCACCACCGGGTCGGTGCCCAGTGAGCGTGCTGGCATGGCATCGGGCATCGATATCAGCGCTCGTATGATCAGCCTTGCAATCAATATCGCGCTGATGGGATTCATTCTGGTGGAAGGCATCCTGTCTTCTCTGCGTAACCAGTTATCGGGCTCGCCCGATGAAGTGCAATTGAGGTTGCTGGCGGAGAATATTTCAGCCGGTAACTCCGCGGTGTTGGGGCAGACTGGCCAGGGCGCTACGATTACGCTCGATGTCGCCAACGCAGCTTTGGCGCATGGGTTTGGCTGGGTGATGCTGTATGGCGGTATTGCTGCGTGGGTGCTTGTGGCGGCGAGCTGGGTGGTCTTTCGTTCAAGCAAAGCCGTGAATGCTCAGCAGTGACTGTCATCCGAAGGACTGCTTCTGGCCGATTGCTGCCTGTCGCGAAAGGCCGCCATCGGCCCAATAACGGACGTTCGAGTCAGAGCCTCGATCGGCTCAGACCAGGCAATTGGATCTACTGAGATAGGCGAAAAAAGGCGCCATATTGGCGCCTTAACGATATCAAGCGATTTTGATTACAACCTTTCCAAATGCTCCCTTCGCAAGATGCTCGTAAGCTTCTCGTGCTTTCTCGAACGGATACACCTGATCGATCACAGGACGAATCTTGTGTTCGTTGAGGAATGCATTCATCCGGTCGAACGATGAGCGCGGCGCCACGGCAATACCGCGAATGGTCGTCTGGCGAAAAATGAGTGGCATCAGATTGAGTTCAACGGTCTGCCCGGTCAAAAAGCCGATCTGCGCAATACGCCCGGATGCCTTGGTCGCTGCGACCGATTGATTGATGCCGCTGCCACCCCCCCGGTGTCAGGATAGTTGTCGCCTCTCCGATTTTTCCTGAAAAAGCATATCGGGGGCGG
>NZ_AZRW02000020.1 GCF_000512695.2 Pseudomonas sp. QTF5
TCCGCCCCCGATATGCTTTTTCAGGAAAAATCGGAGAGGCGACAACTATCCTGACACCGGGGGTACTGATCGCAGACCTCACTTTGCGGATCGAACGCTTAGCGGCAAATTTGCGCCATGCACCTATTTAGGTACATTATATTTATGACTGATCTTGTACCTGTGCTCAATGTCCGTTTCTTTCGCACGGACGCTGAAAATGAACCAGTGCGTGACTGGCTTGCTGATCTTCCCCGCGACCATAGAAGGATGGTCGGTACAGACATCAAAACCGTTCAGCTTGGTTGGCCCATCGGCATACCGGTGGTAAGAAAGCTGGATGCCGGGCTCTGGGAAATCAGGATTGATCTTGGCGACACCATCGCACGCATTATTTTTACAGTTGTTGGATCCGACATGGTGCTACTCCATGGCTTCATCAAAAAAAGCCAAAAAACACCCGCGCCCGACATGGCAATCGCCAAACAGCGCAAAGCAAGACTATGAGGCACAAAAGATGAACAAGCATATCGGATCTGACTTCGATGACTTCCTTGCTGAGCAAGGTCTTGCCGAAGAGGTTTCTGCCGTAGCTCTCAAGCGCGTCATTTCCTGGCAAATTGCTGAGGCTATGAAGCTGCAGCGTGTCAGCAAGAAAACCCTTGCCGAGCGGATGCATACAAGCCGCACCGCAGTAGATCGAGCACTCGATCAAAATGACTCAGGCATGACGTTGGCCACGCTGGCCAGCGCTGCCCGCGCACTTGGCCAGCGAGTAGAGGTTCGTCTGATTCCTGAGAGCGACGAATCTCACGCATAAATCCAGTTTCTTATCTGCATGCCCAAAATCTGGCACTACGCCAGTTTCATCACGCAGGTGAGAAGGCAGATCTGAAGTGATCCTACCTAATTGTGCCACTGCGGCGCTCGTCAGATCTGCCGCTTAGGCGACGTAGCTGTCCACCAAGCATCAGATACCGATTCCTGTAGAGATAGGTACAGGGTCAAAACCCATCCGTATTCCCAAATTGTTCCCATATCACCCTTTTTCAGACGCCAAAAACCACAAACCCCCGACTTTCTCTAGGAAAATCAGGGGTTTGTGTTTGCATAATGTGGCGGTGAAGGAGAGATTCGAACTCTCGATACAATTTCTTGTATACACACTTTCCAGGCGTGCTCCTTAAGCCACTCGGACACTTCACCGTATCTCGTCAAACATGTTCTGTCTGTCGAGGCGCGCTAATGTAGTCGAAAGCTTTTCTGATGGCAAACTTTTTTTGCAGAATTTTCATGCGGTTAGCGATTTAGTTGTTCCGGTGGGTGCCGTGCCATGGCAAACCCGCCAATCTCCGGCTTCGCGCCCTCTTCTATATAGAGGGGAATGCGCGGCTGGCGTGGCCGGCAACGCTTGCCGGGTGGGGAAAAGGGTGACCGGGTGGTCAGTCACGGCGCTTTACCTGGCCTACGCCGGTGGGTAACGTCTGCCCTACTTTATTAGAAGGATTGGCGTCATGAGTGAGTTGATTTCCTACCATCTCGAAGACGGTATCGCGACCCTGACCTTGAGCAATGGCAAGGTCAATGCCATCTCGCCGGACGTGATTGTTGCGTTTAACGCTGCGCTGGACCGGGCGGTGGCGGATCGGGCGGTGGTGATCATTACCAGTCAGCCGGGTATTTTTTCGGGTGGCTATGACTTGAAGGTGATGACCGCTGGCCCTAAAGAGGCCACTGCACTGGTGGCTGCCGGTTCGACGCTGGCTCGTCGCCTGCTGTCGCACCCGTTCCCGGTGGTCGTGGCGTGCCCTGGGCATGCGGTGGCCAAGGGTGCGTTTATTCTGTTGTCGGCTGATTACCGCATTGGTGTCGATGGTCCGTTCAGCATTGGTCTGAACGAAGTGCAGATCGGCATGACCATGCACCATGCCGGTATCGAGCTGGCGCGTGATCGTCTGCGCAAGTCGGCGTTTCATCGCGCGGTGATCAATGCCGAGATGTTCAATCCGCAGAGTGCCGTGGACGCCGGTTTCCTTGATGTGGTGGTGTCGGCCGAAGAGCTGCAAGGCGCGGCGCTGGCGGCGGCTCGTCAGTTGAAGAAGCTCAACATGATCGCCCACAAGAACACCAAGCTGAAAGTGCGCAAGGCGCTGCTGGAGACGCTGGACAACGCGATCATCCTGGATCAGGAGCATATGGGTTAAGCCCGTACGCGTTGCGCCGAAAAGCCCGACCGTCGTGTCGGGCTTTTTCTTGCGTGTCTGGTTTAAAACCTTACAAGCGCTCTAGACCGCATCTGACCCATAAGTCGGAAACATGCGCTCAAACATCGGCTATCTCCCACTTCTATAGCGGCAATTGCCGAAAACAGTGCACATCCGTACACTGCGCCACCTTTTGTCCCGGTGGGCCCTTTAAATGCTGTTTGTGTTTCGTATGTTATTGATGGGCTTGCACTTTATTCTGGCCGGAGTGCTTGGAGTGATCCTCGGTCTATACCGGCCGTTTAATCCGGATAACAGTCGTTTATGCGCGCGTCTGTATGCGTGGCCGGCAATGTGCATTTTGCGTTTGCGGGTGAAGGCTGACGTTGGGCCGTTGATGGCTAAACCCGATAGCTGCGTGATCATTGCCAACCACCAGTCCAACTACGATCTGTTTGTGTTCGGCAACGTGGTGCCCCGTCGCACCGTGTGCATCGGCAAGAAGAGCCTGAAGTGGGTGCCGCTGTTCGGGCAGTTGTTCTGGCTGGCCGGCAATGTGTTGATTGACCGCGGCAATGCGCACAAGGCACGCCAGTCGATGCTGACCACTACTCGCACCTTGCAGCATGAAGACACCTCGATCTGGGTCTTCCCGGAAGGTACGCGCAACCTCGGCAAAGATCTGCTGCCGTTCAAGAAAGGCGCGTTCCAGATGGCGATTGCCGCGGGCGTGCCGATTGTTCCGGTGTGTGTCAGCAGTTACGTCAAACACATGCGATTGAACCGCTGGCGCAGTGGGAAAATTCTGATCCGTTCTTTGCCGGCGATTCCTACGGCTGGATTGAGTCTGGATGACATGCCGATGCTGATCGCCCAGTGCCGCGAGCAGATGCGCGAGTGCATCGACTCGATGGATCGACAACTGCAAGCCGCTTGAGAGAAACCCGCCCTGTGCGGGTTTTCTTTTGCCTGCGAACTCTACAGATTTTGCTGACTCTCAAGCAGCAGACAAGGTTAAGCTGAATCCTGCCTGGCACCGCCAGTCTTTACAGAAAGCGGCTAATAAGAAGTGAATCACCATTATGGGTAGAGTCGTTGCTGCTGCGGTTTACAGCGCCGGTAAGAAAGTCACCAATATCACCCTCGACGAAGGCGCTGCCTGGGCTGCCAAGCCTGACCACTTTGTCTGGATTGGTCTGGAAGAGCCGAACGCCGAAGAGCTGTTCAACCTGCAACGTCAGTTCAACCTGCATGAACTGGCCATCGAAGACGCTCTGGAAAAACACAGCCGACCGAAGCTGGAAACGTTCGGCGATGCACTGTTTATCGTCACGTATTCGCCGATCCGCAATGAAGGCAAACTGGAGTTCATCGAGACTCATATCTTTGCCGGCAAGGGCTACATCATTACCGCACGCAATGGTCATTCGGCGTCCTACGCCTATGTCCGACAGCGTTGTGAGGCGCGGCCACTGTTATTGGAGCACGGGGAAGATTTCGTACTTTATGCCCTCCTCGACTTTGTGATTGAAAACTACCAGCCAATGGGCGAAGCGATCCATGCCGAGATCGATGAGCTGGAAGGGAACGTTATGTGCGGTTCCCTGAACGAGCGCGACATACAGAAACTCCACAGCCTGCGCCGCGATGTATTGCGCTTGCGCCGGTATGCGGCGCCGATGGTGGAGATCGGTGAAGAACTGCAAAAGCTAAACTTTCCATTCATCGACAAGAATATGCGCCCGTATTTCCGAGATGTGCAGATTCATGTCACTCGGCAGATGGAAGACCTGACGACTCTGGCGGACATTGCCAGCCAGACCATCGAGGTAGGGGTGTTGCTGGAGGCGTCACGGCAGAGCGTGGTGCAGCGCAAGTTTGCGGCGTGGGCGGCGATTCTGGCGTTCCCGACGGCGGTGGCCGGGATCTACGGGATGAATTTCCAGAACATGCCGGAGTTGAGTTGGCATTACGGATATTTCGGGGTGTTGGGGTTTATCACCATTGGGTGTGTTGGTTTGTGGGCGAGTTTCAAGCGGTCGGGGTGGTTGTGAGACCGTGGGGGTTCAGTCAGAACCGGTTGCCCCCATTCGCGAGCAAGCCCGCTCCCACATTGGATTTTCGTCGTGACACAGATCCAATGTGGGAGCGGGCTTGCTCGCGAAGCTTTTAGCGTTTAACCGCTTCACCCTCAGGCTTGTGCGCCACAAACCGCATCATCCACTCTGCGACGGTAGTGCCGTGATGCTCGTGTTCAAGACTCGCCATACCTTTCGAATAAATCTGCTCGCCCAACGCTTCCTGACGAATATCCAGCAGCGCCCGTGAGTAATCGTGAATGAATTCCGGATGACCCTGGAAGCACAGCACTTGATCGTTGATGTGGTACGCGGCGAACGGGCAGAAATCACTCGACGCAATCACCGTAGCGTTTTCCGGTAGTGCGGTGACCTGATCCTGATGGCTGATCAGCAGCGTCAGCTCTTCCCTCAGTGGGCTCATCCATGGCGCCTTGGCCGTGAGTTTGTAGTTGTGGGTGCCGACGCCCCAGCCCTGGGTCGCCCGCTCGCTCTTGCCGCCCAACAGTAGCGCCAGCAGTTGATGGCCGAAGCACACGCCCAACAGTTTGTCGCCGCGTTCGTAACGGTTCAGCAGGTACGTCTTGAGGGTTTGAATCCACGGGTCGGTGCCGAAGGAATCGGCCTTGCTACCGGTGACCAGATACGCATCGAAGGTCAGGTCATCGCTGGGATAATCGCCCTGCATCACGTTGTACACGGTGAACTCGGCAGCGATGGGTTGCTGCGAAAACAGACGCTGGAACATCTGCCCGTAACCCTGATATTGATCGACCAGTTCCGGACGCAGGATGTCGGTTTCCAGAATGCAGATGCGTAACGACATAAAAAATACCTGACACATGAAGGGAATAATGCACACCCCAGAGCCTGCCTCGAAACACGGTGGCAAGGCAAGCCCCGGAGCGCGTCATCGGTCCCTTAGAACAGCGCGTTTTTGGCGGCTTTCTCTAACAGCAGCGCAGGCGGTGTGAAGCGCTCGCCATACTGCTCAGCCAGATACTGGGCGCGAGCGACGAAGTCTTGCACGCCGTACTGGTTGATGAACTGCAGCGCACCGCCGGTCCAGGCCGCGAAGCCGATGCCGAAGATCGAGCCGACATTGGCATCTGCCGTCGAGGTCAGCACGCCCTCCTCCATACAGCGCACGGTTTCGATGGCTTGGACGAACAGCAGTCGATCGCGTATGTCCTTCGGCGAAATCTGCCCATCGGCTTTCTCGAAACGGCTTTTCAGCTCTGGCCACAAATGCTTCTGCCCTGTGGCCGGATAATCGTAGAAACCACCTCCAGCGGCCTTGCCCGGACGCTTGTATTCCTTGAGCAGCAAGTCAATCACGGCGAACGCCGGATGCTCAATCAGGTTTTTTCCTTCTGCTCGCAGGTCTTTGGCGGTTTGCTCGCGGATATGGCTCATGAGGCTGAGGGAAACTTCGTCGGAGATCGCCAGAGGCCCGACGGGCATGCCAGCCTTGCGCGCTTCGGTCTCGATCATCGGCGCGCTCACACCTTCGCCGAGCATGGCAATGCCTTCGTTGGTGAAAGTGCCGAACACCCGCGAGGTAAAGAAGCCGCGACTGTCGTTGACCACGATCGGCGTCTTCTTGATTTGCAGTACGAAATCGAAACCACGAGCCAGGGTTTCATCGCTGGTATGGGCACCTTTGATGATTTCCACCAGTGGCATTTTTTCCACGGGACTGAAGAAATGCAGGCCGATGAATTTCGTCTGGTCCGGCACGGCGGTGGCCAGGCCACTGATCGGCAAAGTCGAGGTGTTGGAGGCGACGACCGCGTCCGGGCCGACGACTGTTTGCGCGGCTGATGAGACCTTGGCCTTCAGTTCGCGATCTTCAAACACCGCTTCAATAATCAGATCGCAACCCGCCAGGTCTGCATCTTTTTCGGTGGCATGGATTCGAGCCAAAACCTCTTCGCGCTGCTCCCGGGTTAACTGACCACGCGCAACTTTCTTGTCCAGCAACGCCGCCGAGTGGGCCTTGCCCTTCTCTGCCGCGGCGAGGTTGATGTCTTTGAGCACCACGTCGATACCGGCTGATGCGCTGACAAACGCGATGCCCGCGCCCATCATCCCGGCGCCGAGCACGCCGACTTTCTTCGTTACATAAGGCGCTATGCCTTGGGGCCGCGAGCCGCCGGCATTGATCTCATTGAGCTGAAACCAGAAGGTGCCGATGAGGTTTTTCGCCACTTGGCCGGTGGTCAGCTCGGTGAAGTAGCGGGTTTCGATCAGGTGCGCCGTGTCGAAATCTACCTGAGCGCCTTCCACCGCAGCACAGAGGATTTTCTCCGGCGCCGGCAGGCAACCCTGGGTTTTGCTGCGCAAGATCGATGGCGTGATGGCCAGCATCGGCGCGAGCTTCGGGTCCGACGGCGTGCCGCCAGGGATCTGATAACCCTTCACGTCCCAGCGCTGCACAGCGACCGGGTGAGCGACAATCCACGCCCGCGCCTTAGCCATCAGCTCATCGCGATCGGCTGCCAACTCGTCGATCAATCGCGCCTGCAACGCCTGTTGCGGACGGATTTTCTTGCCTTCAAGCAGATACGGCAGAGCTTTTTCGATGCCCAGCATACGAACCATGCGCACCACTCCGCCGCCGCCCGGCAACAGGCCGAGGGTGACTTCCGGCAGGCCAAGCAGCACCGACGGATTGTCCAGCGCCACACGGTGATGACAAGCCAGACAGATTTCCCAACCACCACCGAGCGCTGCGCCGTTAATGGCGGCGACCACCGGTTTGCCGAGGGTTTCCAGGGTGCGCAGTTGGCCCTTGAGTGTCAGCACCATGTCGTAAAAGGCTTTGGCTTGTGGTTTGCCGATCTTGATCAGTTCATTGAGGTCGCCGCCGGCGAAGAAGGTCTTCTTGGCCGAGGTGATGATGACGCCGGCAATGGCGTCCTTGTCGGCGGCCAGTCGGGCGACGCAGGTGGCCATGGCGTCGCGGTAGACCGCGTTCATGGTGTTGGCACTCTGGCCCGGCATGTCGATGGTCAGGACGACGATCTGGTCCTGGCCTTTTTCGTAACGGATGGCTTCGGTCATGGCAATTTTCCTTGAGTCGAATTTTCTTAAAGTCAGGCTCAGAGGCGTTCGATGATGGTGGCAATACCCATGCCACCGCCGACACACAATGTCGCCAGGCCATAGCGCAGGCGCCGGGCTTCCAGTTCATCGAGCAGCGTGCCGAGAATCGCGCAGCCAGTAGCGCCGAGCGGATGGCCCATGGCGATGGAGCCGCCGTTGACGTTGACCTTGTCGGGGTCGATGGCCATGTCCTTGATGAACTGGAGCACGACTGAGGCGAACGCTTCATTGACTTCGAACAGGTCGATGTCTTCGACCCGCAGCCCGGCCTTGGCCAGCGCCTTGCGAGTGGCCGGCGCCGGGCCGGTGAGCATGATGGTCGGGTCGGTGCTGGTGACTGCCGTGGCGACAATGCGCGCCCGAGGCTGCAAGCCCAGCGCCCGCCCCTTCGCTTCGGAACCGATCAGCATCAGCGCCGCGCCATCGACAATCCCGGAACTGTTGCCCGGCGTGTGCACGTGGTTGATCCGCTCGATCTGGCTATAAACCCGCAATGCCGTGGCGTCGAAGCCCATTAGCCCGATCATTTCGAAGCTTGGCTTGAGCTTGCCCAGGCCTTCCATCGTCGAATCGGCCCGAATGAACTCATCGTGATCGAGCAGGATGATGCCGTTCTGGTCTTGCACCGGCACCAGCGACTTGTTGAACGAACCGTTCGCCCGCGCCCGCGCCGCCTTCTGCTGGGAGTGCAACGCAAAGGCATCGACGTCCTGACGGCTGAAGCCTTCAATCGTGGCGATCAGGTCGGCCCCCACGCCCTGGGGCGTGAAGTGGTTGTGAAAATTGGTTTCCGGGTCCAGCGCCCAAGCGCCGCCGTCGCTGCCCATGGGCACGCGGGACATCGACTCGACACCACCGACCACCACCAGGTCTTCGAAGCCGGAACGTATTTTCATCGCCCCGAGGTTCACCGCTTCCAGCCCCGACGCGCAAAAGCGATTGAGCTGCAGGCCGGCCACGCTGACGTCCCAATCGGCCACTTGCGTGGCGGTCTTGGCGATGTCGGAACCCTGATCGCCGATAGGCGTCACGCAGCCGAGCACCACATCATCGACCTGACTGGTGTCCAGGGACGTGCGCTGCTGCAGCGCCGTCAGCAGCCCGGCCACCAGATTCACTGGCTTGACGCTGTGCAAGGCGCCATTGGCCTTGCCTTTGCCACGTGGCGTGCGTAACGCGTCGAATATCAAAGCTTGGGTCATGACGTCCTCGAACCTGATGGTGCGATCTTCTGATCTTTATGCCCTCACCTTATGCCGAGCAGCCATGGATTCAATGACCACAGTGCTCATTGGCGTTGACGGTCACGCTCAGACGAACGGTAGTCTGCTATCGGATAAATCGATTCACGTCACCAAGCTGTCTAGCCAACGGGCGCCCAAGAAGCTGGCCATAAGCCTCATGCCTTTTTAGAAGCAATAAGTTGGCAATACATACGAAATGGATCTAAGCCAATCGTGACGCGGGCCCTAAGGTAAACCTGTACGAAGTTGTCGTCGGGTTTTGCCGAGGCACTCGTTCTACAAGGAAGTGCAGCGCTCTGTCGTCATGGAGATAGGCAGGCAGGCATCAGGAAATAACAAAAAAGGCGGTCAAGCCATGTTCAAGCATTCGAAAGTTCGTCAAGCCGGGCTCATTCTATTCGCCACTACACTGTTGTTGATTTTGCCGAACCTGACCAAGGTGATTGGCTGATCGGGCATCAGGGTTTTCATTTCGCCTGATAAAAATGTGATTGGCTCGCTACCCGGGTCAGCGTGGCTGTGCCAACCTTTGCGGCACTTCCACGACATGGACGGCGATCACTTGAAAGCGCTCACTCTAGCTCAGCATGCCTCTGTCTGCCGCACAGCTGAGTCTGGAGCTAGGCGCGAGCCCTCGCACCTGGCAGACCGAGCAATTGCTCAAGCATCCTCAGGTTCAGACCATCACAATCACTAACGATGTTTCCTACAAACGGGACATGAGCTATCGCGCCGTGCCGTTGGCGGCGTTGCTGACAGGCATCAAACCTGACGATCATCTGCAAGCCGTTGCCCTGGACGGTTTTGCCGCCGAACTGGCTGCCGCGCCGCTGCTCAATACCCAAGGCGCGCGGGCCTGGTTGGCGATTGAAGACCCGGCCCAGCCGTGGCCGCCATTGTCAGAGGGCAAGCACAGTGCGGGGCCGTTTTATCTGGTCTGGACCGATCCACAAGCGGGCAATATCAGCCCCGAGCAATGGCCGTTCGAAGTCGCCAGCATCAAGCGCATGGCCCCGGTGGCCGAGCGTTTCCCTGCCCTGCTGCCCGATCCTGCGCTGAAGGCGGATGATCCGGTGAACAAGGGTTTTGCGCTGTTTCAGAAAAACTGCCTG
The DNA here is from genome assembly GCF_000512695.2 of Pseudomonas sp. QTF5. Taxonomy (GTDB): domain Bacteria; phylum Pseudomonadota; class Gammaproteobacteria; order Pseudomonadales; family Pseudomonadaceae; genus Aquipseudomonas. Next base: position 9,726 of record NZ_AZRW02000020.1, read on the forward strand.
GCCTGTCATCGACTCAATGGGGCGGGAGATGCGCAGTTCGGGCCGGACCTGAATATTCCGTTCAACCCGACCGAGTATTTCGGCGCGGATTTCCTCAAGCGCTACATTCGTGATCCCCAGAGCTTGCGCCAATGGCCGCAGGCGAAGATGCCGGCGTTCGCGACGACGGTGTTGCCGGACGGGGATCTGGAGTTGTTGGTGGGGTATTTGAAGCATATGGCGGGGCGGAAGGTTAAGCCGTAACCGATCGTTCCCACGCTCTGCGTGGGAATGCAGCCCGGGACGCTCTGCGTCCCATCAAGAGCCGAACGCGGAGCGTCCGTTGAGGCATTCCCACGCGGAGCGTGGGAATGATCAGTGTGTAGGTTTACTGCTGTTGGACGGAGATCGGCACTGGCGTCGGCGACACAAACACCTTCGCATGCATCTGCTCGCACCCACCGCCACGGCGCATGCCGCGCACCGGGCAGGCGTCCAGGTAATCCAGGCCCACGGCCAATTTCAGGTGACGCTCCGGGCGGGCCAGTTCGTTGGTCACGTCGAAGCTGTACCAGGCGTCATCCAGCCAGGCTTCAGCCCAGGCGTGACTGGCCAGGTGTTCGCTGTTCTCGCTGTACAGATACCCCGACACATAACGCGAGGGAATGCCCAGGCTGCGGGCGCAGGCGAGAAACGCATGGGTGTGGTCCTGGCAGACACCGGAACGCCCGGCGAAGGCCTGGGCGGCGCTGGTGTCCACTTCGGTGGAACCCGGCGTGTAGGTCATGTGCTGGTTCAGGCCATGCATCAAATCGATCAGCGCCGTGCGATCCCGGCGTTGTTTGCACGACTTCTGAGCAAACGCGCGCAGGGCTTCGTCGGCTTCGGTCAGGCGCGTGAAGCGCAGGAACGGCAGCGCCGACTGGCTTTCATGCTCGGCTTCGCGCAGTTCGTCGATGTCCACCTGCCCTCGGGCGCCGATGATGATTGCCTCGTGGGGTTCGTCCAGGGTCAGCACATGCAGAATGTTGCCGAACGGATCGAGTTGCGCACGCACCGGGCGTGGCAGGTCGAGCTGCCAGCTGAGCACGTGCTGGCGCTCGCTGTCGTGGGGGGTCAGTCGCAGGTACTGGATGCTCGCCCGCACCTGATCTTCGTAGTGATAGGTGGTCTCGTGGCTAATGGAAAGTCTCATGCAGCCTCCAGGTAGGAACTGTGTATGGCGTTGCCCAACTGGCGCACCAGCGGGATGAACTCGGTCAGCCAGGCGTGCAGGCCTTCGTCGAGAATTTCGTTGATACCGGTGTAGCGCAGGCGCGCATCCATTTCCGCGGCCAGGCGTTGCGCGGGACGGCCGTTGGCCCCCGGCAATTGGGCGAGGATCTGGTCGATTTCTTCGGTGCAAGCCCGCAGGGAGCGCGGCACGTCGGCGCGCAGCAGCAACAACTCGGCCACATGCCGGGCGCCAGGGGCATCGCGATAGATCTCGGTATAGGCCTCGAACGACGACAAGGCCCGCAACAAGGCGCTCCACTGGTAATAGGCGTGAGCCGTGCCGTCGCTGACTGCTTCGGCCTGATCGCCGGCCATCTCGTAACGGGCGTCGAGCAGGCGCAAGGTGTTGTCAGCCCTTTCGATAAAGGTGCCCAGACGAATGAACCGGAACGCGTCATTACGCATGATCGTGCCGTAGGACGCGCCGCGGAACAGGTGGGAACGTTCCTTGATCCACTCACAGAAACGGCTCATGCCGTAGCGACTCAAGCCCTGCTCGGCAATCCCGCGAATTTCCAGCCAGGTAGAGTTGATGTTTTCCCACATGTCGGCGGTGATTCGCCCACGCACCGCATGGGCGCTGGCCCGTGCAGCACCGAGGCAGCTGTAGATGCTCGCCGGGTTGGCCGCATCCAAAGCGAAGAAATGCAGCAGCCGTTCGGCATGCAGATCGCCGTGACGCTCCAGGTAATCGTCCAGAGTACCGGTGATCAACAGCGGCATGGCGAGTTCGTGCAAACCATCACCACGCCCGTCCTGGGGCATGAGTGACAGCGAATAACTGATGTCGAGCATCCGTGCGAGGTTTTCCGCCCGCTCCAGGTAACGCGACATCCAATACAGATCCGAGGCAGTTCTACTTAACATGGCAGGCTTCCTTCAATCCTCGACCACCCAGGTGTCCTTGGTTCCGCCGCCCTGGGATGAGTTCACCACCAGAGAGCCTTCGCGCAAGGCGACACGGGTCAAACCGCCGGGCACAACCCGGGTTTCGCGGCCAGACAATACAAACGGACGCAGGTCGATATGGCGTGGAGCGATGCCGTTTTCGACAAAGGTCGGACAGGTCGATAAAGACAACGTCGGTTGGGCGATGTACGCGTGGGGCTTGGCTTTGATCCGCTCGCGGAACGATTCGATTTCCGCCGCCGTCGCCGCCGGCCCCACCAGCATTCCGTAACCGCCGGAGCCCTGGGTTTCCTTGACCACCAGCTCTGGAAGATTGGCCAGCACGTGGGACAGTTCAGAGGGATTACGACACTGCCATGTCGGCACGTTCTTCAGGATCGGCTCTTCATCCAGGTAGAAACGAATCATGTCCGTGACGAAGGGGTACACCGACTTGTCGTCCGCGACCCCGGTACCGATGGCATTCGCCAGCACCACGTTGCCGGAGCGGTAGGACGACAGCAGCCCTGGCACGCCGAGCATCGAATCCGGATTGAACGCCAGCGGATCGAGGAAGGCATCGTCGAGGCGACGGTAGATCACGTCGACGGCTTTCGGCCCGTCCGTGGTGCGCATGAACACCTTGTCATCGCGCACGAACAGGTCCGCGCCTTCCACCAGTTCAACGCCCATTTCCCGGGCCAGAAACGCATGTTCGAAAAACGCACTGTTGAAGCGCCCCGGCGTCAGCACCACCACACTCGGGTTGTCGAGCGGACTGGAGCTTTTCAAGGTGTCGAGCAACAGATTCGGATAGTGGTCGATCGGTGCGATGCGCTGGGCCGAGAACAACTCGGGGAACAGGCGCATCATCATCTTGCGATCCTCGAGCATGTAGCTCACGCCGCTGGGGGTACGAAGATTGTCTTCGAGCACGTAGTACGTGCCGTCGCCATCGCGCACCAGGTCGACACCGGAAATGTGCGAATAGATATCGCGGTGCAGATCCAGCCCTTGCATCGCCAACTGGTATTGCTCGTTGGCCAGCACTTGCTCGGCCGGGATGATACCGGCCTTGATGATGCGCTGCTCGTGATAGAGGTCGGCAAGGAACATGTTCAATGCCTTGACCCGTTGAATGCAGCCGCGCTCGACGACCCGCCATTCACTGGCGGGAATACTGCGGGGAATGGTGTCGAAGGGAATCAGGCGCTCTGTCCCCTGCTCATCTCCATAGAGCGTGAATGTAATCCCGGCACGATGAAATAACAGATCGGCCTCGCGTCGCCGTTGTGCCAAAAGCTCGTCAGGCGTTTCGGCCAGCCAACGGGCAAACTCCCGATAATGCGGGCGGACCTGGCCGCCGGCATCGTACATCTCATCAAAATAGGTGCGGATCATGCCGTACTCCTTGTCACCCGGACATCCAGGCCTTCGCAAGGCCCGTGCCATCGGCATAAACGCTTTGATATCAATCAGTTGGATATAGGCGCTGCACATACCGCACCAATCCTGTGCGGTAAATACCCCAACCTGATCACCCCCGCTTCATGGCGAAGCAATGCTGTCGCCTATCAGCAGCATAGCCAGAGTTGATTTCACTGCCCGGAAGGCGATGCGGATAATCCGCGCATTCGCAGAAAAGATGACCGAACACTTGCCGAACTTCCCTTTAGCCGCCTGTTTAGGTGGCTTTTTTTTGCCTGCCTGAAATGTTGTGAATTAAAACGAAAACGGCCAACCCAAAGGTCAGCCGTTGCTGAGTGTTGTCACTGTTCATAAGACTATGCGAGTAACCCTCGTACCTCCTGCTTGACGCCCCATCCTTCGATGATACCGCCCAGAGGCTCGACCACCGCCTCGAAGTCCTGCTCAAAGTCGCCGATTCCGTCGTAGGTGGCGTACATCACTTTGCTCAGTTCCAGATGCCACGCGCCGTCGTCGCGCACGCTGATCTGGGCATTCAAGGATTCACCACTGAAATGACCTGCCGCCCTGCGTGCCCGCTCCTCGTCCGGAAAAATGGCGTAGAACTCGATGGGATGGAATCGTGAAAAGTCGAAACCGCCTTCTTTCATGCGGCGCAGCACGCTGCTGCTGATGTCTTCTTGATAGGCTGTGCTCATGAAACGTCCCCCTCAGACTGATGGATAGACTTTCCGTATTCCCTGCACTTTCAACCGATTGGTGAGAGCGATACGGCAACAGAGGTTGCCGACGGGAAGCAAGCATGTAGCTGACAAGACCAGACCTTAGCGAGTCATTCGCTGATCTCGCTTGCAGAGTAGCCCCTAGATAGAGCTGCTGCCAAGGCCTGGGTATGAATGTGACGAGAGGTGTATCAGATTGGAGTAATACTGATGATTTCAATGCTGTTCTGGGATTTCAGACTTTTGACGGTCGGATCATCGGTACGCCCCTCCAGATCATTGAGGTCCAGTTCGGCAGCGACCGGCAAGCGCCGGGCGCGAATGAGTTTGGCGGCTTGCTCGCTATTCGGGCATTCCTCGCACTCGAAGAGCTCGTCCACTGTTTCACCGTGATCATCCACGAAAGTGATTTTCCACTTTTGCATCGGTGCCTCCTCGATAAAACCCATGGATGGGCTTACAAGTATCTGGACTTTTGCCCTGAGTGATCGTTCAAACGGATTACCGCGTGCAGGCATGAAAAAAACACAGAAACCTGTGTCGCCGAGCCTGTGCGAGGCACCGAACGAAAGGGGCAAAAGCCCTTGGTTACTTGGGGCTTTTCCAAGTGACCCGCCGTCAGGGCGAAACCCTCGGTGGCCGTTACCGCAGAAACGGATATGTACACCATCAAACTCGGAAAGATATGTAGATACCGATCTGCGATAGGACCGCTGCGGTGAGTCTGACTGACCGCAGCGCCTGCATCGCGGGCAAGCCACGCTCCCACAGGTACAGTGTTGCTTGCGGGAAAGATCAGATCCGCACATTGCCCCTTGGCCCGGCGATGGCCCAGATGATCAGGCCCAGGACCGGCAGCAGGAGGATCAATAGCACCCAGATGATTTTCATCCCGGTCTCGGCGCCACTTTTAAGCACGTTGATGATGGCCCAGATATCCAGGGCAAGAATAATCAGGCCAACCAGGCTGTTGAACGTGGAACCCATGGTGACGCTCCCGAAGAGTGATATGCACTCTTAGGATAGTCGGGCCTTGCGAGGGTTCCGTTTTATTACCGTCCTAGACAGCTTCAGACGTGGATCGCCACTTTCAGGGCTTCCAGGGAGGGCGCGGCGGCGATGCCGACTTCTGTGCACAACTCCAGCACCCGTGGCACGTCGTTACCGTACACCAGCACCACTTGCAGTTCGTCGTCGAGCAACTGGCTGAAGTTCATCAGCGTGTAACCGCCGTTTTCCTTGTTCATGCTGCTCATCTGCACCTGAATGCGGTTAAGCGCCGTCAGGGCTTCGGTTTTGGCCAGTTGCTTGGGTTTGATGTTGAAATCGACGCCAGGACCGAACGAAGCGACGATCTGCGCAAACAGGCCCATGTAGGTGTCGGCCTGGAACAGCACGGTTTCCGGCAAGCTGCCGACGACCACCCACTCGCCCAACGGGATCGGGAAGGTGTCGTCGTAGTTGATGTCCGGATTGGCCGCCAGAAAAGCCTCTGGATCGGCGTAGGCCTGAGCCGCTTCGTCAGCGACTTTCAGGATTTCGTCCTCGCTCATGCACCCGGAGCTGATTTTGCTGATGAGTTCGACGAGTGCGGCTTTCATGAGGTGGATCCTGTAGCGAGGGAGATTTGAGGGCGCGAAGGATAGCGCATTCGGAAACGGATTGCGGGACCAGGCATGAACCTGTAGCGAGGGAGCTTGCTCCCGCTGGGTTGCGAAGCAGCCCCAAAATCAGCCACCGCAGTCGTTCAGATAGACCGCATTCGCCGGGTTTACGACTGCTTCGCAGCCGAGCGGGAGCAAGCTCCCCCGTCACAAAAGCCCCGCAGCCACGAAGGTCAGGCCAGGAGTTTCTGCAATTGTGCGGTGGTGTCCACCGCGCCCATGGTTTTGGCCGCGTCCAGCGCGGATACACCGTTGGCATCCTTGGCTTTCGGATCGGCGCCTTTGCTGATCAGGTAGTCGACGATTTCGACGCGGTTGAACATCGCCGCCATCATCAATGCAGTGCGACCGTCGAAGGATGAACCTTCCACTTGCGCGCCACCTTCCACCAACGCCTTGACCACCGCCAGATCACCCTTGAAGGCCGCGCCGGCAATCGGGCTCTGGCCGTTGTCGTTGCGGATTTCCGGGTCGGCCTTGTGCTCAAGCAGGACTTTTACCGTCTCGACATGGCCGTGGTACGCAGCGAGCATCAGCAAGGTGTCGCCCTTGTGGTTGCGCAGGTTCGGCGGCAAGCCCTTGGTCAGCAGCGCAGCCATCATGGCCGCATCGCCCTCGCGCGCTTTGTTGAACACCTGTTCGGCAAATTCAGAAGCCTCTTCGGGGGTCATCTGGCGGCTTTTGTCTGACATTGGGGACTCCACATTCGGTCAATCGGAAAGCCGATAGTTTCCCGAGCGCTCCGGAACCTGTCACTTGTTTTTTCTCATGGAAGGCCATAGCCACATTCAATAGGAGCCACATTCAATAGCGATACTTAATAGCGGTGCTTGCCGCCGTGAATATCCGCCAGCACCTGCTCGGTGACTTGTACGTAAGTCTGGGTCCCTGGCAACCAGGCGTAGATCGGATCATCGCCGGTTTTGTTCGGGTCAAAGGCTTCGTCCTTGAGTCGGGTCTTCTGGTATTTGAAGGTTCCGGTGGTCTCCATTTTCACTTTCACCCGTAGGAAAAGTGGCACCGCATAGGCAGGCATTTGCTGCCTGGCGAACGCCAGCAACTCGCTGAAGTCCAGGGTCGCCAGGGATTCAGCCGGTGTGATCGCCGCCATCCCGGCACGCCCATTGGTATTGTGGATTTCCACGCCATAGGCCACGGCTTCGGCGATCTGCGGGTGTTGCAGGAGGATGTTTTCGACCTCGGTGGTCGAGACGTTTTCGCCCTTCCAGCGGTAGGTGTCGCCCAAACGATCGACGAATTGCGCGTGGCCAAAACCGATGTTGCGCAGCAAGTCGCCGGTATTGAAGTAACGGTCACCCTTCTTGAATACATCGTGGAGCACGACTTTTGCGGTCTTCTGCGGATCGGTATAGCCGTCCAGCGGCGCCTTGTCGTCGATCCTCGCCAACAACAAGCCCTGCTCGCCCTTGGCGACTTTATGCATAAAGCCCTTGGCGTCACGGGTGGGTGCGCCGCTGTCGTGGTCGTACGCCACCAGTTCCCATGACATCAGGGAAAAACCGATGGTGTTGTCGAAGTTGAGGATGTTGGTGAAGCCGATATTGCCATCGCTGGCGGCATACAGCTCGCAGATATGGTCAACGGCAAAACGCGTCTTGAACTCACTCCACGCGCCGGGACGCAGCCCATTGCCGATCATCTTCGTCACGCTGTGCCGACTGTCGTCCGGGCTGCGCGGTTGATCCACCAGGTAGCGGCATAACTCGCCGACGTAGCCGAGAGTGGTCGCCTGGTATGTGCGCACGTCACTCCAGAACTGGCTGGCGCTGAACTTGCGGCGGATGGCAAACCCCGACGCCCCGCTGATCGCCGAGCCCCAACACACGCAGAGCCCGGTGGCGTGGTACAGCGGCAAGGTGCAATAAACGACGTCCTGCGGCTGCATGTCCAGCGCAATCAACCCGAAGCTGGCGGAGCTGCGCATCCAGCGGCCGTGCTTGAACACCCCGGCCTTGGGCAACCCGGTGGTGCCCGAGGTGTAAATGTAGAAACAAGGATCGTCGAGAAAAACCTGCTGGCTGCTGACGGGGTTATCGCTGCACGCGTCGCAGCTGACCGTCATCAGGTTGATGAAGCCATCGGGCGAATTGCCCGGATGGCGATAAGTGTCTTGATCGGCGACAAACCAGGTGCGCGCCGTATCGATAGACACCCGCTCGCGGACCGCATTAAAGGCTGGAACCAGCTCTTCGCCGACCACGATCGCCACGGGTGCCACCAGGTTAAGGCTATGGGCCAGGGTATCGCGGGTCTGGGAGGTATTGAGCAAGGCGCTGATCGCACCGACCTTGGCCATCGCCAATATCGTCACCAGCAGTTCCGGACGATTTTCGATAAAAATCGCCACCACATCGCCCTTGCCGATGCCTTGGGCGATCAAGTGATGGGCAATGCGATTGGCCCACTGATTGACCTGTGCATAGGTGAGCGCCACCTCACCCTGCAGCAAGGCCGGGCCATCGGGATTGCGCAATGTCGCCTGCTCGAAGCTCCAGCCAAGACCACACGCTTGGGTCGGGTCCTTGACGTTGGCGGCTTTCATGCCCTTCACCACCCGGGGAATGGCTTTGGCAATGGAAGGCAGCTTGCGGAGCATCATGCCCCAGGTAATCGTGTCGTTCAGCGTGCGGCTCATGGTGCTCCCGTTCGATCTTCTTATTGTCGGGCGGCGTTGATTGAAACGGAAAATACGTCAGCGGTTCTTGAGCTGTACACGCGGTTTTTGAAATGTTTTGTATCCGCGACCGAAGCGTTCCGACCAGGCATCGCAAAGCGGAACCCTGGCGTTGTGATTGGTTCCATCTAATCACGGGCCGACCACGCAAAATGCAGGATGCACGATGGCCATTCATGCAGATTGCACGAAAGCACAAAAACGCCTTAAAGCTAACTTATTGATTTATATGGTTTTTTAAAAAAACAGGCGCTGGCACAATCACTGCAACTACCTCTCCATGTTGCCCTTCAAGCACAAACGGAGCCGATAGACATGAGCCTGATCCAGGAAAAATTTTCGTCGCTATTCTCCAACTTCGAAGTGACCACCCAGCCACGGCCTGACGGCGGCATTCTGCTGACCCTGCGCAGTACGGACGGCAAAGTCTTCAAACGTTCGATTTCCTATCAGCAATTGCATGCCGGCGATCAGCTGTCGTGGGTGATCAGCGCGATTCGCCGTGACGTTGCCGAACAGGCCAGCGAACTGCCGCAGATCTCCATGCTGCAAAGCCAGCAACGGTTCGCCTTGCCGACCTATCACTCGATGTAAGTCGTTACAACGCAATCCCTGTAGGAGCCGAGCTTGCTCGCGAAGGCGGTGTGTCAGCCAACATTAATGTCAGCTGACCCGCCGCCTTCGCGAGCAAGCTCGGCTCCTACGGGTTACGCGTGGTTACAAGGCAGAAGGGTTTATCCGCGCAAAGCTGTCGACGGTCACATGACCTGCCAGTTCCCCGCCCTCACGGGCCAGGCCGCAAGTTGCCATGCCGACCGTGCGTGCCGCATCGTCGAACACAAAACTCACCGCGCTGGTAGGGCCTTCGATGTCGGTGAGAATCGCTTTGACCGGCATCGCTCAGTCCTCGAGACGCGGGAAGCGGCTGGCGATGTCATCGCCGGTGAAATTGACCACCCAGCCTTCGGGGTTGTTGAACAGGCGGATTGCGACGAAATGCGGATGCTCGCCCATGTCGAACCAGTGCTTTGTGCCGGCTGGCACCGAGATCAGGTCGTTTTTCTCGCAGAGCACGGCGTAGACGTAATCGCCGATGTGCAGGGTGAACAAGCCACGACCGGCGACGAAAAATCGTACTTCGTCTTCAGCATGGCGGTGTTCATCGAGGAACTTGGCGCGCAACTCGGCTTTTTGCGGATGATCGCTGTTCAGGCTGACGACATCGACGGTGATGTAACCGCGCTCGGTCATCAGCTTGTCGATTTGCTGCTGATACGCGGCGATCACTTCTTCCTGGCTGGCGCCCGGCTGGATTTTGGCCGCGGCTTGCCAACGGTCAAAGCGCACGCCCTGTTCGGCCAGGGTCGAGGCGATGTCTTCGAGGTGGGTCAATACCTTGTTCGGCAGGTCAGGACTGCTGACGTGGTAAACGGACAGGCTGCTCATCTGGGCAACTCCTTAACGGTTCATGCTTTATGGTTCGAGAGCGAGCGCGTCTTCAACTCGCACTCGAACAGAAATTCAAACGCCTCGATCTGCAGCAGTGCGTCGCTCGCGCGCAGGCTCAAGGCCTGTCCTCTTGCATGCGTGTGGCAATGATAACGGCAGCGGCGAAGGCTGCGAGACTGGCAATACTAAAGGTCAATGTGGCACCGAGAGCATTCCAGCTGTAGCCGGAATACAGCGCGCCCAGTGCGCCGCCGGTGCCGGCCAGTGCGGCATACAACGCCTGGCCCTGCCCTTGCTGTCGCGCGCCGAAGCTACGTTGCACGAACTGGATGGCAGCCGCGTGAAAGCTGCCGAAGGTTGCGGCGTGCAGCACTTGAGCGAACAACAATACCCAAAGGAATTCGGCAAACGAACCGAGCAACAGCCAACGCAGGGCTGCTAGCAGGAAACTCGCCAGTAACACTCGGCGCACCGAGAAGCGCGCCAGAATCTTGCTCATGACCAGAAACATCAAGACCTCGGCAACCACACCGACCGCCCAGAGCATGCCGATCAGCCCGCGACTGTAACCGAGTCGCTCAAGGTGCAACGTCAGAAAGGTGTAATACGGCCCGTGACTCATCTGCATCAGCGCCACGCAACCGTAGAACGCCAACACCCCGGGGTTACGCAACTGCTGGAGGAATCCCTCCCCCGCCAACCGTTCACTCTGAACCGGTTGCGCGTTAGGCACCCACAAACTGCTGACGACGATACCGGCCATGACCAGCACCAACGCCACCGGATAGACGTCCAGGCTAAGCCATTCGAACAACCGGCCGAGCGCAACCACGGTGATGATGAAACCGATGGAACCCCACAGACGAATCTGACTGTAGCGAGACGTCTGGCCGTTCAAGTGCGCCAGGGTGATGACTTCGAATTGCGGCAATACCGCGTGCCAGAAGAACGCGTGCAAGGCCATGACCATCGCCAGCCACGCGTAGCTTTTGCTGACGAAAATCAGCGAGAAGGTCAGCAGCGTACAGACCGCGCCGAACCGCACGATGGCCAGACGTCGCCCGGTGTAGTCACCGAGCCAGCCCCAGATATTCGGCGCCACGCAGCGCATCAGCATCGGGATTGCCACCAGTTCGCCAATACGCGCACTGGAAAAGCCCAGATGATCGAAGTACAGCGCCAGAAACGGCGCCGTCGAACCGAGCAAGGCGAAATAGAACAGATAGAAACTGGAGAGCCGCCAGTACGGAAGCGCCGCCACGGCCATCAGACTGCAGCGGCCTTAAGAACAGCCATTAAAGCTGGCCCAGCACCGGCGTGCTCACGCGCACATCGACATTCTGCCCACGGTGACGCAGCAGGTGATCCATCAACACGATGGCCATCATCGCTTCGGCAATCGGCGTGGCGCGGATGCCGACGCACGGGTCGTGACGGCCCTTGGTGACAACCTCGACCGGGTTGCCATGGATGTCGATGGAACGGCCCGGCGTGGTGATGCTCGAGGTCGGCTTGAGTGCCAGATGCGCCACGATCGGTTGACCGGACGAGATGCCACCCAGAATGCCCCCGGCGTTGTTGCTGAGGAAACCTTCCGGGGTCATTTCATCACGGTGTTCGGTGCCACGCTGGGCGATGCTGGCAAACCCGGCGCCGATTTCCACGCCTTTGACCGCGTTGATGCTCATCAGCGCGTGGGCCAGTTCTGCATCGAGGCGGTCGAAAATCGGCTCGCCGAGGCCCGGCATCACGCCTTCGGCAACCACGGTGATCTTCGCGCCGACCGAATCCTGGTCGCGACGCAACTGGTCCATATAGGCTTCCAGCTCCGGCACTTTGTCCGGGTCGGGGCTGAAGAAGGCGTTTTCTTCCACCGAATCCCAGGTCTTGAACGGGATTTCGATCGGGCCGAGCTGGCTCATGTAGCCGCGAATGACGATGCCCTGGGTGGCCAGGTATTTCTTGGCAATCGCACCGGCTGCCACGCGCATCGCGGTTTCACGGGCCGAGCTGCGACCGCCGCCGCGGTAATCGCGCTCGCCGTATTTGTGGTGATAGGTGTAGTCGGCGTGGGCCGGGCGGAACAGATCCTTGATCGCCGAATAGTCCTTGGACTTCTGGTCGGTGTTGCGGATCAACAGGCCGATGGCGCAACCGGTGGTGCGGCCTTCGAACACGCCGCTGAGGATTTCGACTTCGTCGGCTTCCTGGCGCTGGGTGGTGTGGCGGCTGGTGCCGGGCTTGCGGCGGTCCAGGTCGCGCTGCAGATCCTCAAGGGAAATCTCCAGGCCCGGCGGGCAGCCATCGACAATGGCGACCAACGCCGGACCATGGCTTTCGCCCGCGGTGGTGACAGTGAACAGCTTGCCGTAGGTATTGCCGGACATGCGGGACGCTCCGTGAAATCGAAACTAAAATACGTAATGCGCGCCAGTATACGCAGGCTACCCGACTAGTTCATCCTCGAACCTTATGGGCGCCTGCGAGTCCAACCGGCACCTTGTTGATGATGGCGTGATGATGCTGCGAGTTCTAGCCTTGAGCCTTACCTTGTTTACCGGCTTTGCACAGGCCACTGTCCTGCAACGCCCGATCACATTGGACACGGGCAGCGGCGAGCTTTTCGGCTCGCTGTTGCTGCCCAAGTCCGACACGCCTGTACCGGTTGTCCTGATCATTTCCGGCTCTGGTCCTACGGATCGTGACGGAAACAACCCCGACGGCGGACGCAACGACAGCCTCAAACGACTGGCCTGGGTGCTGGCCAAACACAACATCGCCAGCGTGCGCTACGACAAGCGCGGCGTGGCGGCGAGCCTGGCGGCCACGCCCGATGAGCGCAATCTGTCGGTGGAGGCCTATGTGGCCGACGCCGAAGCCTGGGGCCAGAAGCTCAAAGCCGATCCGCGTTTTGGCAAACTGATTTTGCTGGGCCACAGCGAAGGTGCCTTGATCGCCAGCCTGGCGGCGCCGAACGTCGATGCCGCGGCGGTGATTTCCATGTCCGGCAGCGCCCGGCCGATCGATCAGGTACTGCGCCAGCAGTTGAGCAATCGCCTGCCACCACCGTTGATGTTGCGCAGCAATGAACTGCTCGACAGCCTCAAGGCCGGGCATACCGACGACAACGTGCCCCCGCAATTGCAGGTGATTTTCCGCCCCAGCGTGCAGCCGTATCTGATTTCGCTGTTTCGCCAAGACCCGGCCGCGGCCTTCGCCAAACTGAAAATGCCGGCGTTGATCATCCAGGGCAGCAACGACATTCAGGTCGGCGTGGGGGACGCCAAGGCACTCAAGGCCGCCAAACCGGACGCCGAACTGGCGCTGATCGAAGGCATGAACCACGTGATGCGCATCGTGCCCAACGACGTGAAGCGGCAATTGGCCTCCTATAAAGATCCGCAATTACCGCTGGCCGCCGAACTCGGCGCGCGAATCCTCGGGTTTATTGACGGACTTCGCACCCGTTAACCGGTTACCCTCCAGTCCTGAAAAAAACGGCCGATAAGCCTTTGTCGCCAGCGCAATGGCTGGCGGCAAGCAGGGCTTGGACAGGATCTCGCCGTTATGACTGATACCCAGACTTCACCCGACACCACCGCTGAAAAAGACGCACCGCCAGCGGTCGAGCTGCCGTGGGCGGACGTCCACGTCGAGCACCACAAAATGCTCCGCCTGGCGCCGCTGAAAACCGACCGCAACACTGGCGGGCGGCCATTGCGCTTTGTCGAATTCGGTTACGCCGAACGCACTAGCAAGGAACACAGCCTGCTGCGCATGACCATCAAGCTGCCGGGCCAGCGTGTGCGCAAAGAACAGAATCATCTGGACGTGTGGGTCGATCACGCCACCAAATGCGTGCATTTCGGACCGGAAAGCGGCTTGCAGATCGAGCCGATGAACCGCGGCATCGGGCGTTATATGGCCGCTCAGGGCATTACCTGGGCGAAGAAGAGATGGCCCGCCTACACCGTCGACGGCACCGACCTGAACAACAAGGATGCGCTGAACGAAGACACTCGCCTGCGTCGCGATCACGTTCTGCGGGTGCATGGTTTTGACGTGGTCTACGCCGACGCCCAGCATTTGAAGGGCAGCGTTAAAGAGGTGTCGGTCGGTGATTTGCTCAGCGACTGGAACAGCGAAAAGTTGCAGCAGGTGGAAATCCTCGAAGCCGCGCAGATGCTCCAGCAAGCCGAGCAGAACCTGGCGGAACAGGAAGTCAAACTGAAGAAGCACGAAGAAAAGGTCAGCAAGTACAAACGCGAAGACGCCGGGCTGCGTTTTACCATTACCTGTCTGGTGGCGTTTGCGGTGTTTCAGGCGGGGTTGTTGATCTGGATTGCTACGCATCGGTAAAGATTTGAGACCGAGGCGCGGCCATTCGCGAGCAAGCCCGCTCCCACAATGAATCTGTGTCTGACTACATATTTGTGATCGACAACGAATTCCTGTGGGAGCGGGCTTGCTCGCGAAAGCTTTCTTAAGTCAGACGCGAGAAGCGAACAACGCCTGATGATCGCGGCACTGCTCCGCTGTCAGCATGAACACCCCATGCCCACCGCGCTCGAACTCCAGCCAGGCGAAGTCGACTTCCGGGTACAGCGCCTCGACGTGAACCTGGCTGTTACCCACCTCGACAATCAGCAAACCCTTCTCGGCCAGATGATCCGCCGCTTCGGCGAGCATGCGACGCACCAGGTTCAAACCGTCGTCGCCACAGGCCAGGCCCAACTCCGGTTCGTGCTGATACTCGTCCGGCATGTCGGCGAAATCTTCCGCATCGACGTAAGGCGGGTTCGACACGATCAGGTCGAAACGTTGACCCGGCAAGCCATCGAAACCATCGCCTTGAACGGTGAACACCCGCTCATCGACACCGTGGCGCTCGATGTTCTGGTTCGCCACTTCCAGCGCTTCGAACGACAGATCGGCCAGTACCACTTCGGCATTCTGGAACTCATAAGCACAGGCGATGCCGATGCAACCGGAACCGGTGCACAGGTCGAGAATGCGTGCAGGTTCGGCGCCGAGCCACGGTTCGAAACGCTTTTCGATCAGCTCGCCAATTGGCGAACGCGGGATCAGCACGCGTTCGTCGACAATGAACGACATACCACAGAACCAGGCTTCGCCCAGCAGGTAAGCGGTCGGAATGCGCTCTTCGATGCGGCGCTTGAGCAAGCGTTGCAGATTGACCAATTCGTCATCTTCCAGACGGCAGTCCAGATAGCTGTCGGCAATTTCCCACGGCAAGTGCAGCGCACCCAACACCAGTTGACGGGCTTCATCCCAGGCGTTGTCGGTCCCATGGCCGAAAAACAGATCCTCCCCATGGAAGCGGCTGACGGCCCAACGGATATGGTCACGCAGGGTACGAAGTCGGGAAGTGATCACGGGGCAAACTCCAGAAAAAACGACTGACGATTCTAACAGCCAAAAGACGCCACGACGACGCAGGAAAAACACCGGATCAGATGTAGGACCCTTCTATTTTTTCAGCAAGCTATTGAACAGAACGAGTATCTTGACAAGGCTGCGACCCAACAACGGCGGTGCCTACGATGGTAGCGATTCACAGAAGCGCTCAGCCAGAGGACAATGTCGCAAAAGCCCCACCCGAAGGAGCCCCAGAATGTCCGTTCCAAAAACGATGTTTCAACTCAGCGGCCGTGGTTATGCAGCGGCCAATCTGGGTCATGCGACCCTTGTCATCATCGATGCCCAGAAAGAATACCTCAGCGGCCCCTTGGCACTGAGCGGCATGGATGCTGCCGTCGCGAACATCAAACAACTGGTGACCGCTGCCCGTGCAGCCGGTCGGCCGATCGTGCATGTGCGCCACCTCGGCACTGTCGGTGGGCTGTTCGACCCGCAAGGCGAGCGCGGCGAGTTCATCCCGGGGCTCGAGCCACAGGGCGACGAAACCATTATCGGCAAATTGCTGCCGAGTGCGTTTCATGGCACTGAACTGCTGGAGCGCCTGCAGAATCTCGGCTCGCTGGACCTTATCGTCTGCGGCTTCATGAGCCATTCCAGCGTCAGCACGACCGTACGCGCTGCGAAAAACCTGGGCTTTCGTTGCACATTGGTTGAAGACGCCTGCGCGACTCGCGACCTGCCCTACAAGGGTGGCGTCCTGAGCGCCGAGCATGTGCAGCACACCGAAATGGCGATCATGGCGGACAACTTCGCCACCCTCGCCCAGACCCGCGAACTGATCTGATCAACCTTCGATGAGCGGTCCAGGCCGCCGCTCATCCGCAAAAGCCTCTTATTTGCTGTAATTGCCCTAGCCTCAGGAACATCCCGGTTAACTGCCGGTCGAAGGGCCGATACCCATTGAGGAAGGTCGGAATGAAGTTATCCGATGGTTTTGATGCACGCCGCTTGCGGCCCAAAGGCCAAAGCAACTGGCGTTTTCGCTTCGGCGCAGCGTTCGCTGCCTTGCTGGCGACGTGCGGTGTGTTGCTGGCGATGGCCGGCGCGGCCAGCTTGCTGGGCCGGCCACCGGCGCTGGGCGAGTTGAATGCCAGCCCGCTGGGCTCGGCGATCATTCTGGCCGTGGGCCTGTTCGTGCTGTACATCGGCGTGTGGCTATGGCGCCGCTGCCGTCGCCGCTCGCGCCAGTCGCGAGAGCTGAACATGTCTCCACACTTGATGAAAAAACACGACTAAGCCCAACGCCGGACGTTTTGTCGCGCCCGATTCGTCCCGACTTGGGTAAACTGGCCGCCCTTCGCGGAGGCTGACATGCAAGACGACGATTTTTCCCTGTTCAAAAGCGCGATCCAAGGCGTCAAGCCGATCAAGCACGATCGCGCCGAAACCGGCAAACCCAAGGCCGACCGCGCGCAAATCGCCAAGCTGCGCCAGGCCGCCACCGTGCGCACCGATGCCACCGCCGTTGACGGGCTGTCCGATCAGTTCGTCATTGATGTCGGCCCAGAAGATGAGCTGATGTGGGCCCGCGACGGTGTCCAGGAAAGCCAGATGCGCAAGCTCAAGATCGGACAGATTCCGTTCGAAGGCAGCCTCGATCTGCATGGCATGAACGTGGAAAAGGCCCGTGAAACCCTTTGGGCCTTTCTGGCCGAAGCGACCAAATTCGAAATCCGCTGCGTACGTGTCACCCACGGCAAAGCGGTACGCCTGGACGGCAAGCGGCCTATGATCAAGAGTCACGTCAACACGTGGCTGCGCCAGCATTCACAGGTGCTCGGCTTCACCTCGTGCCAACCGAAACACGGCGGCGCCGGAGCGGTTTATGTGATGCTCAAACGCACCATGATGGAAGGTCGCGACGAGTGATGCCGTCGCTTCACGCTTGCAGCGCCGTGTCCGTCACCGTACCCTTGCCCTTTGCGTAAAATCCCACAGGTAGTTTCATGTCCCTGGAACAGAATTACACCGAGATTCTCGGCCAATTGGGCGAGGACGCCTCCCGCGAGGGCCTGCTCGACACGCCAAAACGTGCCGCCAAAGCCATGCAGTACCTCTGCCGCGGTTATGAACAGACACTGGAAGAGGTCACTAACGGTGCCTTGTTCAGCTCCGATAACAGCGAGATGGTGCTGGTCAAGGACATCGAGCTCTACTCGTTGTGCGAGCACCACATGCTGCCGTTCATCGGCAAGGCCCATGTTGCCTACATCCCGAGCGGCAAGGTTCTGGGGCTGTCGAAAGTCGCGCGTATCGTTGATATGTACGCCCGCCGCCTGCAGATCCAGGAAAATCTCAGCCGCCAGATCGCCGATGCGGTCCAGCAAGTCACCGGCGCCCTGGGCGTGGCGGTGGTGATCGAGGCCAAGCACATGTGCATGATGATGCGCGGTGTGGAGAAACAGAATTCGACGATGATCACCTCGGTGATGCTCGGCGAGTTCCGCGAAAATGCGGCCACCCGCAGCGAGTTTCTCAGCCTGATCAAGTAACTCGCAGCACGAAGAAAACCGGCACTGATCGCCGGTTTTTTTTCGCCTGCGAAAAATCAGGTAAGCTGCGCGCCTTCTGTTTGCCCTGTGAGGCTTATCCCGTGTTCGTTAAAGCGCTTCGTATCGGCCTCGGCCAACTGATCATCTTCATCGATTTCATTACTCGTCCAGGCAAGAAGCAGCGCCCCGCCGCCGCTCAGGCTCAGGTCGAAACGGCCGCCAAGGACCTGACCCTGTATCAGTTCCACGCCTGCCCGTTCTGCGTGAAAACCCGCCGCACCCTGCGCCGCCTGAACGTTCCGGTGGCGTTGCGCGATGCGAAGAACAACGAACAGGATCGCCAGACCCTGCTTGAGCAAGGCGGCAAGATCAAGGTGCCGTGCCTGCGTATCGAAGAGAATGGCCAGACCACCTGGATGTATGAGTCCAAGGTGATCATTGATTATCTGGATAAGCGGTTTGCTGCAGCCTGAGGTTTTGTGGTGCTGTTGATGGCCTCTTCGCGGGCAAGCCTCGCTCCTACAGGTTTTGTGTCGTGTCCAAATGATGGGCAAACACTAAACCTGTTAGGAGCGAGGCTTGCCCGCGAAGGCGTCGGCACAAGCACTGCAAATCCCGGACAAAAATAAACCGGCCGAATGGCCGGTTTATTGTTTTATACCCTCCTCTCAAGCCGCTTCTGCCGCCTGGCCCTGACGCACCGCCGTCGCCAATCGCTTGAGCCCTTCGTCCAGCCGCGCCGGGTCGATGTGGCTGAAGTTCAGCCGCAGGTGACCGGGGTTCTTGTCCGGCTCAGGGAAAAATGGCTCGCCTGGCATAAACGCCACATCCGCCGCCAGAGCAGCCTTGAGCAGCGTTCGGGTATCCAGCGGCTGCTTTAGCGTCAGCCAGAAAAACAGCCCACCCTGCGGCACGTTCCACTGCGCCAGGTCGCCGAAATGCTTTTCAAGTGCTGACTGGAATGCATCCCGACGAGCCCGATAGAAGTCACGCAACTCACCCAGGTGCTGCTGGTATTTTTCGGTGCCGATCCATTGCAGCGCTTGCCACTGCCCGATGCGGTTGGTGTGCAGATCGGCCGATTGCTTGAGCCGCAGCAAGTGCGGAAACAGGTCTGGGCTGGCGATCAGGTAACCGACCCGCAGGCCCGGCAACAGGGTTTTCGACACGGTGCCGGTGTAGATCCAGCTGGCCTTGTTCAAGCGACTGACGATCGGCGTGGCACTGCCGCCGTCGAAGGTCAGCTCGCGGTAGGGTTCGTCTTCGATCAGGGTCACGCCGAACTCGTCGAGCAACGCCGCCACTGCATCACGCTTGGCCTCGCTGTAGCGCACCGCCGATGGGTTCTGAAACGTCGGAATCAGGTAAATGAACGCTGGTTTGTGTTTTTCCAGACGGCTGCGCAATTGCGCCAGATCCGGACCATCGGCTTCCAGCGGGACGGTGATGCAGTCGGCGCCGAACAACTGGAAGATCTGCAACGCTGCCAGGTAAGTCGGCGCTTCAAGCAGGATCTCGGTGCCTTTGTCGATGTAAAGCTTGGCCGCCAGATCGAGGGTTTGCTGGGAACCGCTGACCACCAGCACCTGACTCGCCTCGCACGGCACGCCCAACGCTCGGGCTTCGGCCGCCAGCGCTTCACGTAGTGCCGGCTCGCCTTCGCTCATGCCGTATTGCCCCATGGACAGCGGCATGTCCGCCCACTCGACTTTCGGCAGCATGGCTTCGGCCGGTAAACCGCCAGCGAACGACATCACTTCCGGACGCTGGGCGGCGGCGAGGATTTCACGGATCAAAGAACTTTTAAGGCGCGAGACACGTTCGGAAAAAGCCATGGGAGTCACCGGTAGCGAGGCCTGAGGAAAATGAGTCAAACTGGTTGACCGAAATTACGACAGACCGAGCGGATACGTCAACATGCTTGACCTTAAAAACCCCAGCACTCAGCAACAAGCCATGGAAGCGTTTTTCTTCGGTTACCAGGCGTTCACCGCCAAGGCCGACGAAATGCTCGAGCGTCGCGGCTTGAGCCGGGTGCACCAACGCATCGTGTTTTTCATCGCCCGCTACCCTGCCCTCAGCGTCAAGGAGTTGCTGGCGTTACTCGGCGTGAGCAAACAGGCGCTGAACATTCCGCTACGTCAGTTGGTGGAAATGCATTTGGTGAACAGCGTCGCGTCCGAAACCGATAAGCGTAAGCGACTGCTGGAACTGACTGCGGAAGGCGCGCGATTCGAGCAGTCGTTGCGGCGCGAGCAGGTGAAATTGCTGGAGCGGGTGTTTGCCGAGGCTGGGGAGACTGCGGTGAATGGGTGGCTGGCGGTGAACCTGGCGATGGGGAAAAGTCAGGAGGCAGCTGACTGAAACGCTCTACCCGCGACATGTGTATCGACTGATCTAAAGCTATCGCGGGCAAGCCACGCTCCCACAGGGGAATGCGCTTACCTGTGGGGAGCGTGGCTTGCCCGCGAAGGCGTCCTTCCTGGCGATATATCCCTATTGCCAAACTTTTCGTCTACAAAATCAAAAACATTATTTGCTTTATTTGTATACAAAAGCATAATTCGCTTCGTGCGAGTTCTTGACCAACAAGTCAACAAATTCGCAAGCACCTCAAAGGGTCGCTGCCACCCTCATGGGTCCGGCCCTGGAAATAACAATAAAACTCTTGAGGAGTACTCGCTGTGGAAAGCCGCAAATCCGAAGCCTCGACGCTGGAACTCTCGCCGCCATTACGCAATGGCTGGCTGGAGCGCATCTTCAAACTCAGCTTGCACGGCACCACGGTGAAGACCGAGCTGATAGCCGGTCTGACAACCTTCATCACCATGGCCTACATCATCTTCGTCAACCCGAACATCATGGCGGATGCCGGCATCGATCATGGGGCGGCGTTCGTCGCCACTTGCATCGCCGCCGCGCTGGGTTGCCTGTTGATGGGGCTGTACGCCAACTGGCCGGTCGGCCTGGCGCCGGGCATGGGTCTGAACGCGTTCTTCACTTACACCGTGGTCGGCACCATGGGCTACAACTGGGAAACCGCACTCGGCGCGGTATTTGTGTCCGGTGTGTTGTTCATGATTCTGACCTTCTCACGGATCCGCGAATGGCTGCTCAATAGCATTCCAGTGAGCCTGCGCTTCGCCATGGGTGCCGGCGTAGGTTTGTTCCTCGGACTGATCGGGTTGAAAACCGCCGGTATCGTCGTCGATAGCCCGGCCACGCTGATCAAACTCGGCTCCCTGCGCGAACCTGGCCCACTGCTGGCTGCCATCTGCTTCCTGATGATCGCCGTGCTCAGCTACCACAAAGTGTTCGGTGCGATCCTCATCAGCATCATCACCGTGACTCTGGCCGGTTGGGGCCTGGGCCTGGTGCATTACGAGGGCATCATGTCTGCCCCGCCAAGCCTGGCTCCGACCTGGATGGCCATGAACGTCGCCGGCGTGTTCAACGTCAGCATGATCAGCGTGGTCCTGGCGTTCCTCTTCGTGCACATGTTCGATACCGCCGGCACCTTGATGGGCGTCGCCCAACGCGCCAATCTGGTGAACCCCGACGGCAAAATCGAAAACCTTTCCCGCGCCATGAAAGCCGACAGTGCATCCAGCGTGTTCGGTGCGGTGGTCGGTGTTCCGCCAGTCACCAGCTACGTGGAAAGTGCCGCTGGCGTCGCAGCGGGTGGTCGGACTGGTCTTACCGCTGTGACCGTAGGTGTGCTATTTGTTGCCGCGATGTTTTTCGCACCGCTGGCTGGCATGATTCCCGCTTACGCCACCGCCGGTGCGCTGATTTATGTGGCGATGCTGATGATGGGCGGTATGGCACACATCGAATGGGACGAGGCGACCGACAGCATTCCGGCGATCGTCACCGCGATCATGATGCCGCTGACCTTCTCGGTCGCCGATGGTATTGCGCTGGGTTTTATCACTTACGTGGTGCTAAAGGCCTTTACCGGTAAGCACAAGGAAATTTCCGTCAGTTTGTGGGTGCTGTGCGCGATCTTCATCGCCAAGTTCATTTTCTTGTAAGCCGTCTACGTTTCAAAAACAGTGTTTCAAAACAGCCTCACCCCGTCGGGTGGGGCTTTTGCACATAGGGAGGAAAGTGATGAGTCTGGAAACCTGGCTGCTGTTCAGCGGCGCTGCGCTGGTGGTGATCCTGGTCCCGGGGCCACTGTCGTTGCTGATGATCAGCAACAGTCTGAATTACGGTTTGCGCCGTTCTTACCCGGCGTTTCTGGGTGGCGTGATTGCGTCGATCTGCCTGCTCAGTGCTTCAGCGCTTGGCTTGGGCGCATTGTTGCTGGCGTCGGAACAGCTGTTCAGCGCCCTGAAAATCGTCGGTGCGTTGTACCTGTTCTACCTCGCCTGGCAGAGCTGGCAGCAATCGCGTCAGCCATCCCAGGGCGCCGAAGTGCCCCAGGCTGCACCGGTGCCGCGCTTTCGCGCACTGTTCGGGCGCGCGTTCATGCTCGGCGCGAGTAATCCGAAAGATATTTTGTTCTTTGCCGCTTTCCTGCCGCAGTTTTTGAGCGCCGAACAGCCGTTCCTGCCGCAGTTGCTGGTGATGATTGTCACCTGGACCGTGTTGGATCTGCTGTGCAAGCTGGCTTATGGGCTGGGGGCTCATGGCGCGGCGGGGTATTTGCGCAGCGGCAAGGGGCAGAGCTGGTTTAACCGGGTGAGTGCCGGGTTGTTCAGTGGCGCCGGTGCGGCGTCGTTGTTGAGCCGTTAAAAGCAAAAGCTTCGCGAGCAAGCCCGCTCCCACATTTGATCTCTGCCGGTCACAAATAATGTATTCGCAGAAGATCCTCGTGTGGGAGCGGGCTTGCTCGCGAAGGCGTCATCAGCAACACCACACATCTCAGGGCAAAAAAAAGCCCGCAGTGTGAGCGGGCAAAGACCAAAGAAGCTTTATGCGCAGATTCTTGGGGGAGTCTAGCTTCCTCTGTAGGTCGAATAGCTATACGGCGAAATCAACAACGGCACATGGTAGTGATCCTGCTGCGCAGAGATGCCGAAACGCAGCACCACCACATCCAGGAACGCAGGCTCAGGCAGCTGAACCCCACGGGCGCGGTAGTAATCACCCGCATGAAACTGAAGCTGATAGACCCCGGACCGATAGTCATCGCCTTGCAGCAGCGGCGAATCGACACGACCGTCGCTGTTGGTAATCGCAGTGGCGACCCATTCCAGCTGCGAACCTTCAACGCGGTACAACTCGACCTTGATCGAGCTGCCCGGGCAACCGTGTGCAGCATCCAAAACGTGTGTAGTCAAACGTCCCATTGATTCTGCGCGCCTGCCTGCGTGGAGCAGTCAGACCTCGCGCCTCCCGAAGTCAGTTGAAAAGGAGACCGCACCGTTTCGGAGCACGAAAAGCTGCGGCGAGCGACTGATTAAGACATTTTTCATAAAAATTGTACACAATAAAAACGACATTTTTACCGCTACCCTCGCCATTCAGCGTTTGTCAGCGAATCTTGCGCCAAACCATAAGATCAGAGCACCTTCTATCCATTAGCTGACCAGTCAGGCAGGTTTCTTGCAACACCCTTCAAAGTCGATAGTCAGTGAAAAATGCAAAAAATCAGGCTTACAAAGTGAATATAAAGTTGTATACAATCACTCCATCGCTGTGACGCCAGCCTGCCCTCTCATCGCCAGGCCGCCACACACCCTGACTTTGAATAAGTCGACACGAACAAGAAGGAAGACTGCAGTGAGCGCTGACTATCCACGCGACCTGATCGGTTACGGCAGTAACCCTCCTCACCCACACTGGCCGGGCAATGCCCGCATCGCTCTGTCCTTCGTACTCAACTACGAGGAAGGTGGCGAGCGCAATATCCTGCACGGCGATAAAGAGTCCGAAGCCTTCCTCTCGGAAATGGTCTCGGCGCAGCCGCTGCAAGGCGAGCGCAACATGAGCATGGAATCCCTTTACGAGTATGGCAGCCGTGCCGGCGTCTGGCGGGTTCTGAAACTGTTCAAGGAATTCGACATCCCACTGACCATCTTCGCCGTGGCCATGGCCGCCCAGCGCCACCCGGATGTGATCCGCGCCATGGTCGATGCTGGCCATGAAATCTGTAGCCACGGCTATCGCTGGATCGACTACCAATACATGGACGAAGCGCAGGAACGCGAGCACATGCTCGAAGCGATCCGCATCCTCACTGAAATAACCGGAGAGCGCCCACTGGGCTGGTACACCGGCCGCACCGGCCCGAATACCCGTCGACTGGTGATGGAAGAAGGCGGTTTCCTCTACGACTGCGACACCTACGACGACGACCTGCCCTACTGGGAACCGAACAACCCGACCGGCAAGCCGCATCTGGTGATCCCGTACACCCTGGACACCAACGACATGCGCTTCACCCAGGTCCAGGGTTTCAACAAGGGCGACGATTTCTTTGAATACCTGAAAGACGCGTTCGATGTGTTGTATGCCGAAGGCGCCGAGGCGCCGAAAATGTTGTCGATCGGCCTGCACTGCCGCCTGATCGGCCGTCCGGCACGTCTGGCTTCGCTCAAACGCTTTATCGAATACGCTAAAAGTCATGAACAGGTGTGGTTCAGCCGTCGCGTCGACATCGCCCGTCACTGGCACGAAACCCACCCGTATCAAGGGGCCGCGAAATGAGCCACTTCCAAACCCTGAAGCCATCGATCCTGAGCCGCGACGCGTTTGTCGCCGCCTTCGCTGACATCTACGAACACTCGCCATGGGTGGCCGAGAAGGCCTTCGACCTGGGCCAGGACCCTTCGATCGACGAGATCGAAACCCTGCACCAGCGCATGAGCGACATCCTGTTGAGCGCCGATCATGCCAGCCAACTGGCCCTGATCAACGCTCACCCGGACCTGGCCGGCAAAGCCGCCGTCCAGGGCCAACTGACCGAAGCCAGCACGAACGAACAGGCTGGCGCCGGTATTCACCAATGCACGGCCGAAGAGTTTTCTCGCTTCACCGAGCTGAACGACGCCTACAAAGCCAAGTTCAAGTTTCCCTTCATCATGGCGGTAAAAGGCAGCAACCGGCATCAGATCCTCGCGGCGTTCGAAACGCGCATTCACAACTCGGCGGATACCGAATTCAAATGTGCGCTGGCGGAGATCAACAAGATCGCGTTGTTCCGATTACTGACCCTATAGCAAGCCTGGCCCGAGTGCTCTTAAACGCGAAAAGTACCCAGGGCCTCGCAAGCATCCCAAGCCAACTTATTAAAGGCAGACAAGAAGAATGAAAGCTTACGCCGTACCTTTCGAGAAGTTCGTCAACCTGGCCGACGCCCGCCTGGGCACCAAAATCATCTCGGTCACCGATGACTGGTTCGCAGACGCCAACCGTCTGTTCCAACCGACCCCGGCCGTGTGGAAGGAGGGCGTGTTCGATGACAACGGCAAGTGGATGGACGGCTGGGAGTCGCGCCGCAAGCGCTTCGAAGGCTACGACAGCGCGGTGATCCGCTTGGGCGTACCGGGCTCGATCAAAGGCGTGGACATCGACACTTCATTCTTCACCGGCAACTTCCCGCCGTCGGCTTCCCTGGAAGCCTGCTTCCTGGCCTCGGGCGAGCCGGACGAAAACACCCAGTGGACTGAAGTGCTGTCGGCCGTCGAGTTGCAAGGCAACAGCCACCACTACCACGAAATCAATAACGACCAGGCGTTCAGCCACCTGCGCTTCAACATCTACCCGGATGGTGGCGTGGCCCGTCTGCGCGTGTACGGCATTCCGTTCCGCGACTGGTCCGCTGTGGGCGACAACGAACAGGTCGACCTGGCTGCTGCCCTGAATGGCGGTCGTGCGCTGGCCTGCTCCGACGAACATTTCGGCCGCATGAGCAACATCCTCAATCCGGGCCGTGGCATCAACATGGGCGACGGCTGGGAAACCGCACGTCGTCGCACGCCGGGCAATGACTGGGTGATCGTCGCGCTGGGCCATGCGGGCGAGATCGAGAAAGTCATCGTCGACACCCTGCACTTCAAGGGCAACTACCCGGACACCTGTTCGATCCAGGGTGCATTCGTGAAAGGCGGCACCGACAGCCAGATCGAGACCCAATCTTTGTTCTGGCGCGAACTGTTGCCAAGCCAGAAGCTGGAAATGCACGCCGAACACACCTTCGCCGAGCAGATCAAGGCACTGGGCCCGATCACCCACATCCGCCTGAACGTGTTCCCGGATGGTGGTGTGAGCCGCCTGCGGGTATTGGGCAAGGTCGCGAAATAAGCGGTGAGGCCATTCGCGAGCAAGCCCGCTCCCACATTTGAAATGCATTCCCCTGTGGGAGCGGGCTTGCTCGCGAAGACGCCAGAACAGACAACACAGAACTTAACGAAAAGAAGACCAGCATGCGCACATTGACGATTGAACCACTGACCAAAGAAGCCTTCGCCCCTTTCGGTGACGTGATCGAAACCTCTGGCCGCGATCACTTCATGATCAACAACGGTTCGACCATGCGCTTTCACAAACTGGCTGTGGTCGAAACCGCCACGCCAGAGGACAACGCGATCATCAGCATTTTCCGCGCCGACGCGCAGGACATGCCGCTGACCGTCCGCATGCTGGAGCGTCATCCGCTGGGCAGCCAGGCTTTCATTCCGCTGCTCGGCAACCCCTTTCTGATCGTGGTCGCGCCACTTGGCGATGAACCTGTATCAGGCTTGGTCCGCGCCTTCGTCACCAACGGCAGGCAGGGCATTAATTACCATCGCGGCGTCTGGCACCACCCGGTGCTGACGATCGAAAAGCGGGATGACTTCCTGGTGGTTGATCGCAGTGGCAAAGGCAATAACTGCGATGAGCATTTTTTCAAAGAGGATGAGTGTTTGATCCTCGCCCCCCACCAATAAGAGAAGGTCTGATCACTCGACGACAGAGTGACAGGCGAGAGGTAAAGACTGTGGAAGCACATCTGTTGGAATGGCTGAACCTGAGCGTGCGCTGGGTTCACATGATCACTGGCGTGGCCTGGATCGGCGCGTCGTTCTATTTCGTCTGGCTGGAAAACAACCTCAATCGGGTCAATCCGAAAAACGGGCTGGCGGGCGATTTGTGGGCGATCCATGGCGGCGGTATCTATCACCTGGAAAAATACAAACTGGCTCCACCGACCATGCCGGACAACCTGCACTGGTTCAAATGGGAAGCCTACTTCACCTGGCTGTCGGGGGTCGCGCTGCTGTGCGTGGTGTTCTACTCCAACCCGACGCTGTACCTGCTCGCTCCGGGCAGCAGCCTGACCGGCCCTGAAGGTGTTCTGCTGGGCATGGGTTCGCTGTTCGTCGGCTGGTTCGTCTACTCCTTCCTCTGCGACTCGGCCTTGGGCAAACGCCCTGCCCTGCTAGGCTTCATCCTGTTCGTGCTGATCATTGGCGCCGCTTACGGCTTCAGCAAAGTGTTCAGCGGTCGTGGTGCCTACCTGCACGTCGGCGCGATCATCGGCACCATCATGGTCGGCAACGTGTTCCGCATCATCATGCCGGCGCAGCGCGCATTGGTGGCAGCGATTGCCGAGAACCGCACGCCCGATCCGGCGCTGCCGGCCAAAGGCTTGCTGCGTTCGCGTCACAACAACTACTTCACCTTGCCGGTGCTGTTCATCATGATCAGCAACCACTTCCCGAGCACCTACGGCAGCCAATACAACTGGCTGATCCTGGCCGGGATCGCGGTGCTGGCGGTGTTGGTGCGTCACTACTTCAACACCCGTCATGACAGCCACAAGTTTGCCTGGACCCTGCCCGTTGCGGCGGTCGGCATGATCTGCCTGGCCTACGTGACCGGGCCGGCGCCGATGTCCAGTGCACCTGAAGTGGCCAAGGCGCCTGGGACCATCGAGTACCAGCCGCTGCCGGAAACCGCCCTTGGCGGTGGTGCCAAACCTGAAGCGGCAAAAGCAGCGCCGGCTGCTGAACCGACTCAGGCGTCAAATCAGGGGCCGTCGTTCGACAAGGTTCACAGCGTGATCCAGGAACGTTGCGCCGTGTGCCATTCGGCCAAACCGACCAGCCCGCTGTTCAGCGCGGCGCCAGCTGGCGTGATGTTCGACACGCCCGAACAGATCAAACTCCAGGCCCCGCGCATCCAGGCCCAAGCCGTCGCCAGCCAGATCATGCCACTGGGCAACATCACCCAGATGACCCAGCAGGAACGTGACCTGATCGGCGCGTGGATCGTTCAGGGAGCGCCGACCAACTGATTCATCGTTGAAAAGCTTCGCTGGCAAGCCAGCTCCTACACGTGCATGACCTGTAGGAGCTGGCTTGCCAGCGAGTGGCCGCACCGCGGTCACCCTGATGCGCACGACCATCAACGACTGCCACGCCCACCACAAAACCACAAAACCCTGTGGGAGCTGCCTGCGCCTCAAACAATAAAAACAAGAGGGAGCAACAGATGATTCGTACCCCGACAAACCTGCAGTTCAACGACGCCAGGCTGACCGCCGACAACCGTGCCCCAAACCTGTCACCGCCGCTCTGTTGCGGGGCACTTGAGCCATGGCGCGGGAGTCAGTATTCTCCGCGCCCGCCCGAATCCGCTCAAAAAAAAAGCGCGGATGTAATTTCTGACCGGAAAGCCAACTTACCCCGGCTCTGGACAGTACCAAGGCACCCCAAAATCACGCTCAATCGACTGTTTTCGAACAGCCGAACGGGCGTTTTTTTGCTTTTTTAAAGCCTTGGCTCAGCGCTTGCTAACAGCATTGAAGCTGACCGACTGGATGATTTTTTACAGCAGCAAGAAAAGGCGCCACACCAGAGCGCCGACCTT
Source organism: Pseudomonas sp. QTF5 (assembly GCF_000512695.2). Lineage (GTDB taxonomy): Bacteria > Pseudomonadota > Gammaproteobacteria > Pseudomonadales > Pseudomonadaceae > Aquipseudomonas. Next base: position 38,563 of record NZ_AZRW02000020.1, read on the forward strand.
AGAAAAATAACGTGGAACCACCTACTTTTTGGGAGCAACCGAATGAAACGTACGTGCACCAGCCTGATGCTCGCGGGATCCTTGCTGGCCGGGGGCCAGGCAATGGCCGGCGACTTGCTGCAATGGCAGAACAACAGCCTGACCTACCTCTATGGCAAGGACTTCCAGGTCAACCCGCGCATTCAGCAAACCGTCACCTTCGAGCACGCCGATGCCTGGAAATACGGGGATAACTTCTTCTTCGTCGACAAGATTTTCTACAACGGCGAGAAGGACTTCAACGCCGGCCCGAACACCTACTATGGTGAGTTCCAGCCGCGTATTTCCTTGGGCAAAGTGCTCGACCAGAAAATCGAATTCGGCCCGATCAAAGACGTGCTGCTGGCCATGACGTACGAGTTCGGTGAGGGCGATACCGAGTCTTACCTGATCGGTCCGGGTTTCGACCTGGCGATTCCCGGGTTCGACTACTTCCAGTTGAACTTCTACCAGCGCCACACTGAGGGCAGTCGCCCGGGTGACAACGTCTGGCAGATCACCCCGGTTTGGTCCTACACCATTCCAGTGGGCGATTCGAACATCCTGATCGATGGTTTCATGGACTGGGTGGTCGACAACGACAAGAACAGCAAAGGCACCTACCACGCCAACCTGCACTTCAACCCACAGATCAAATACGACTTGGGCAAAGCGCTGAGCATTGGCGAGAAGCAGTTGTACGTCGGTGTCGAGTACGACTACTGGTCAGACAAGTACGGGATCAAGGACAGCCAGTACTTCAAGACCGATCAAAGCAACACGAGCTTCCTGGTGAAGTTCCACTTCTGATCGTAAAAGCTTCGCGGGCAAGCCCGCTCCCACAGGTTCTGTGTCGTTCACATCATCGGCGAACGACACAGAACCTGTGGGAGCGTGGCTTGCCCGCGAATAGCCGCACCGCAAATCTCAAGCCGAAACCGCAGGCTCCACCAACCCCAGAAACCGGCACAGCTCATCGCGCTTGGCCAACGCATCGCGCCGCCCCAGATCAATCAACTCGCTGCAATACCCCGCCTCGAACAGCAGATAACTCAGCACCCCCGCCCCGCTGGTCTTGGTCGCCCCCGGCCCGCGCAAAAACAGGCGCAAGGCCGCCGGTAATTCCTGGCGATGCCGCGCGGCTATCTCATCGATTGGCTGACTCGGCGAAATCACCAGCACCTCCACTGGCGCCGCCCCCAATGCACGACTCGGCGTGTCGTCGGGCAGCAGATGACTGAACTGATTCAGACGCTGCAGCAACTCAATGTCACTTTCCAGGCTATCAATGAACGTACTGTTGAGCATGTGCCCGCCGATTTGCGCCAAGGTCGGCTGTTGCCCGGTGTAGGCGCGTTGCAGCGGCTGTTCCGGGTCGACCCCGCGCGGGTTGCCGCTGACGCCCACCACCAGCACGCGGCTGGCACCCAGGTGCAGGGCCGGACTGATCGGTGCCGATTGACGTACCGCGCCATCGCCAAAATATTCTTCGCCGATTTTCACCGGCGCAAACAGCAACGGAATCGCCGAACTGGCCAGCAAGTGTTCGACGCTCAATTGTGTCGGCACGCCGATTCGCCGATGGCGCAACCAGGACTCGATGGTGCCGCCGCCCTGATAGAACGTGACAGCCTGACCGGACTCATAGCCAAACGCCGTGACCGCCACCGCCTTCAATTGCTTTTGCGCGATGGCCTCGGCAATCCCGGACATGTGCAGTTTGTCGTTGAGTAAACCGCGTAGCGGTGAGCTGTTGAGCAAGGCCACTGGCACCTGAGCGCCAATCCCCAGCAAACTGTGACTGACAAAGCGGGTGGCTTGATGGATCACCCCCGGCCAGTCGCTGCGCAATACCAAATGGCTGCGGAAACCTTGCCAGAAGGCGGTCAGACGCTGAATCGCGCCACGAAAGTCCATCGCCCCGCTGGCCAGGCTGACCGCGTTGATTGCGCCGGCCGAAGTGCCGACGATGACCGGAAACGGATTAGCCGCCCCTACCGGCAGCAGCTCGGCAATCGCCGCCAGCACACCCACCTGATAAGCCGCCCGAGCCCCGCCGCCGGAAAGTATCAACCCTGTAACCGGTTCAGCAGAACTCATCGCAACACTCCATGGTGCTTAAAGGGATCGGTGACTCAACCGCGTTTGGCGTACAGCTTCGGCTCGCCCGGTGGACGGGTCTTGAAGCGGCGATGTGCCCAGAGGTATTGCTCCGGACATTCGCGCAATGCACTTTCGACCCACTGGTTGATCCGGATGCAGTCAGCCTCTTCCGTTTCGCCGGGAAAGCCCTCGAGCGGCGCATGGATCATCAACCGATAACCACTGCCGTCCGCCAGGCGTTCCTGGGTGAACGGTACTACCAGCGCTTTGCCCAGCCGTGCGAATTTGCTGGTGGCGGTGACGGTCGCCGCCTGAACCCCGAACAACGGCACAAAGATACTTTGCTTGGCGCCGTAGTCCTGATCCGGTGCATACCAGATCGCTCGGCCTGCCCGCAGCAGTTTGAGCATGCCGCGCACGTCGTCACGCTCCACCGCCAGCGAGTCGAGGTTGTGCCGCTCGCGGCCAAGACGTTGGATGTAGTCGAACAGCGGATTCTTGTGCTCGCGGTACATGCCATCGATGGTGTGCTGCTGGCCGAGCAGCGCCGCGCCGATCTCAAGCGTAGTGAAATGCACGGCCATCAGAATCACGCCCTTGCCCTCCGTCTGGGCCTGCTTCAAATGCTCCAGGCCTTCGACATGGGCCAGTTTCGCCAGACGCTTGCGCGACCACCACCAGCTCATGGCCATCTCGAAGAAGGCGATGCCGGTGGAGGCGAAGTTTTCCTTGAGCAGACGCTTGCGCTCGGCAGCGGACTTTTCAGGGAAACACAGATCAAGATTGCGCTTGGCAATGCGCCGTCGGTCGCCGGCCACTCGATACATCAATGCGCCCAGGGCGCGACCGATCGACAGCAACGCCGGATACGGCAGCTGCACAATCAGCCACAACAGCCCCAAGCCACACCACAGCGGCCAGAAACGTGGAGAAAGAAATGCTGTTCGAAAACGCGGGCGATCCATTAAAGGTTCCGTCAAGACAGTGGCCGCGCATTCTACATCGTTCGACCCGGCTTGCGGCCCGCGGGCGTTCTCGTTATAAGTCTCGGCACTTTTAGTGACAAGCCGTTGTATGCCGACCATGAGCCAAACCGAACCGCTAGACCAAGATCCCGTGTTCCAGTTGAAGGGCAGCATGCTTGCCATTACGGTGCTGGAACTGGCCCGTAACGACCTTGAGAACCTTGATCGGCAACTGGCCGCCAAAGTCGCCCAGGCGCCCAATTTTTTCAGCAATGCGCCGCTGGTACTGGCCCTGGACAAACTCCCGGCCAGCGAAGGCTCGGTCGATCTGCCGGGGCTGATGCGCATCTGCCGCCAGCATGGCCTGCGCACCTTGGCGATCCGTGCCAGCCGCATTGAAGACATCGCCGCCGCTATCGCGGTCGATCTGCCGGTGCTACCGCCGTCCGGCGCCCGTGAGCGACCGCTCGACCCGCACGAAGGCACTGTTGTAAAAAAACCGGAAAAACCACCGGAACCGACCATCAAACCAACCAAAATCATCACTTCGCCAGTACGCGGTGGCCAGCAGATTTATGCCCAGGGTTGCGATTTGGTGGTGATTTCATCGGTCAGCCCGGGGGCGGAACTTCTCGCCGATGGGAACATCCATGTATACGGCGCGATGCGCGGTCGTGTCTTGGCCGGCGTCAAAGGTGACACGAAAGCCAGGATTTTCTGTCAGCAGATGACCGCTGAACTGGTCTCTATCGCTGGCCACTACAAGGTTTCCGAGGATCTGCGTCGCGATCCATTGTGGGGCGCGGGCGTACAAGTCAGCCTGTCGGGCGACGTGTTGAACATCATTCGGCTTTAACGGATACTGCCGCATTTTCCAAGCATCTCTAAAACGTAGCGAAAACGGCTCAAACGAAGTAGGAAAAAGGCTAAAAGCAGTGTTTACCGGGGGTAAGCGCCGCTCAGAACCGGATTCCAGCCAAGGCTGTCCGACTGCAGTAGTTTTTCAAGAGATGTTTTTCAGGGGCTAAACGTCCTTTTTCCTTAGGGGTAAAACACCTTGGCCAAGATTCTCGTGGTTACATCCGGCAAGGGTGGTGTGGGTAAGACCACCACCAGCGCCGCTATCGGTACCGGCCTCGCTCTGCGCGGCCACAAAACAGTTATCGTCGACTTCGACGTCGGCTTGCGTAACCTCGACCTGATCATGGGTTGCGAGCGCCGCGTGGTGTATGACTTCGTCAACGTGGTAAACGGCGAAGCCAACCTGCAACAGGCCTTGATCAAAGACAAGCGGCTGGAAAACCTCTATGTCCTGGCCGCCAGTCAGACTCGCGACAAAGACGCGCTGACCGTCGAAGGCGTGGAAAAAGTCCTGATGCAGCTCAAGGAAGATTTCGATTTCGTGGTCTGCGACTCCCCGGCCGGTATCGAGAAAGGTGCCCACCTGGCCATGTACTTCGCCGACGAAGCGATTGTAGTGACCAACCCGGAAGTCTCCTCCGTACGTGACTCGGACCGCATGCTGGGCCTGTTGGCCAGCAAGTCCCGTCGTGCCGAAAGAGGCGAAGACCCGATCAAGGAACACCTGCTGATCACCCGCTACCATCCAGAACGTGTCAGCAAGGGCGAAATGCTCGGTGTCGAAGACGTCAAGGATATTCTCTCGGTGACATTGCTCGGCGTGATCCCTGAATCCCAGGCGGTGCTCAAGGCATCCAACCAGGGTATTCCGGTTATCCTCGACGACCAGAGCGACGCGGGTCAGGCCTACAGCGATACCGTTGACCGCCTGCTGGGCGAAAATCGCGAACACCGGTTCCTCGATGTCGAGAAGAAGGGATTCTTCGAGCGACTTTTTGGAGGTAGGTAATGAACCTTTTTGACTTCTTTCGTGCCAGTAAAAAGGTCAGTACCGCGTCGGTAGCGAAAGAGCGTCTACAGATCATCGTGGCGCATGAACGCGGCCAGCGCAGTACGCCGGATTACCTGCCAGCCTTGCAGAAGGAACTGGTGGAAGTGATCCGCAAGTACGTCAATATCGGGTCCGATGACGTGCACGTCGCTCTGGAAAACCAGGGCAGCTGCTCGATCCTGGAACTCAATATCACCCTGCCCGATCGCTGAGTCGATCCGACGGGAGCCACGGCGGCTCAGGCTCTTACGCACTCCGTAGGAGCGAAGCTTGCTCGCGAACACAGGCAACTCGGTGTATCTGATAGACCGAGGTGACGCATTCGCGAGCAAGCTTCGCTCCTACAGGGGCGGGGCCTGAGCCGCCGTTGGCGTTTGTTACGAGGCTGTTTTAATGCCGTTGTCCAACATCCGCATCATCCATCAGGACGCCGCCGTACTGGTGGTGGACAAACCGACCCTGTTGCTCTCTGTCCCTGGCCGGGCCGATGACAACAAGGACTGCCTGATTACCCGCCTGCAAGAAAACGGCTACCCGGAAGCGCGCATTGTCCATCGGCTGGACTGGGAAACGTCCGGCATCATTCTGCTGGCCCGTGACCCGGATACCCATCGCGAACTGTCTCGGCAATTTCACGACCGCGAAACCGAAAAAGCCTACACCGCCCTGTGCTGGGGACAACCGGAACTGGACAGCGGCAGCATCGATCTGCCCCTGCGCTACGACCCGCCGACCAAGCCACGCCATGTGGTGGACCACGAGTTTGGCAAGCACGCCTTGACCTTCTGGCGTGTGCTGGAGCGTTGTGGCGACTGGTGCCGCGTCGAGCTGACGCCGATCACCGGCCGTTCCCATCAGTTGCGCGTGCATATGCTTTCCATCGGCCACCCGCTGTTGGGTGATGGGCTCTATGCCCATGAGCAAGCCTTGGCCGCCTGGCCACGACTTTGTTTGCACGCGAGCATGCTCAGCTTTACTCATCCCCAGACGGGCGAACGCCTGCGCTTCGAGTGCCCTGCACCGTTCTAAGGCCAATGAGCAACCTGTGGGAGCGGGCTTGCTCGCGAAGAGGGAGTGCCAGTCGACATCCATGTCGCCTGATACACCGCTTTCGCGAGCAAGCCCGCTCCCACAAGGAGATCTCTGGCAGGCACAGATTCGAGTGCACCCCAGCAGCAGCCCACCGCCAATTCTGCGACCAATACGTTAAACTGGCGCCACTGCTGTCTGGAGCTACTTATGCGCGAAGAGTTGAACCAAGGCCTGATCGACTTCCTCAAGGCCTCCCCTACCCCGTTCCATGCCACCGCCAGCCTTGTTCAGCGTCTGGAAGCGGCCGGTTTTATGCGCCTCGACGAGCGCGAGCCATGGACCACCGAAGCCAACGGTCGTTATTACGTCACCCGTAACGACTCTTCGATCGTCGCGATCAAAATGGGTCGCCACTCGCCGCTGCACGGCGGTATTCGCCTGGTCGGCGCGCACACCGATAGCCCGTGCCTGCGGGTCAAACCCCAACCGGAACTGCAACGTCAGGGCTTCTGGCAACTGGGCGTCGAAGTCTATGGCGGTGCACTGCTGGCGCCGTGGTTCGACCGTGATCTGTCTCTGGCCGGCCGCGTGACGTTCCGCCGTGATGGCAAGGTCGAGAGCCAGTTGATCGACTTCAAGGCACCGATCGCGACCATTCCGAACCTGGCCATTCACCTCAACCGCGAAGCCAACATGGGCTGGGCGATCAATGCCCAGACCGAACTGCCGCCGATCCTCGCGCAATTCGCCGGTGACGAGCGCGTGGACTTCCGCGCCGTGCTCACCGATCAGCTGGCACGCGAACACGGCCTGAACGCTGACGTGGTGCTCGATTACGAGCTGAGCTTCTACGACACCCAAAGCGCCGCAGTCATTGGCCTGCACGGCGATTTCATTGCGGGTGCGCGTCTGGATAATTTGCTGTCGTGCTACGCCGGCCTGCAAGCATTGCTGACGGCCGAAACCGACGAAACCTGTGTGCTGGTCTGCAACGATCACGAAGAAGTCGGTTCCTGCTCGGCCTGTGGCGCCGACGGTCCAATGCTTGAGCAAACCCTGCGCCGTCTGTTGCCCGAAGGCGATGAATTCGTACGCACCATTCAGAAATCCCTGCTGGTCTCCGCCGACAACGCCCACGGCGTGCACCCGAATTATGCCGACAAGCATGATGCCAACCACGGCCCGAAACTCAACGCCGGCCCGGTGATCAAGGTCAACAGCAACCAGCGCTACGCCACCAACAGCGAAACCGCCGGGTTCTTCCGCCATTTGTGCATGGCCGAAGAAGTACCGGTGCAGAGCTTCGTGGTGCGCAGCGACATGGGCTGCGGCTCGACCATCGGCCCGATCACCGCCAGCCACTTGGGCGTGCGCACCGTGGACATCGGTTTGCCGACATTCGCCATGCACTCGATCCGCGAGCTGTGCGGCAGCCATGACCTGGCGCACCTGGTCAAAGTGCTGAGCGCGTTCTACACCTGCCGCGAATTGCCGTAGTCCTTGGTGATTAAAAAGTAACTTTTGTGGCGAGGGAGCTTGCTCCCGTTGAACTGCGCAGCAGTTCCTTCTTTGGGGCCGCTTCGCAGCCCAACGGGAGCAAGCTCCCTCGCCACAATGATCTCCATCACCTCCGCTCGTCCGAAAGCCGCCTAGACTTCCAGTACCCCCTCTCCGACAAGGCTGTCACCATGATCTCGATGTCTTCGTTTCACGCCATGCTGATCCCGATTCTTTCCGGGATGATCATGCTGGCCATCGGCTTCAACTTTCGCGACAAGAACGCGGGCGTGTTCGCGATGTGGGTCGGCATGCTGATGATCCTCGCCACCGTGATTTACAAGATTCTCGCCAAACTCAACGAATAAATTCTCGCGCCTGGCTCGCATTGATTTTTACGGGGTCGTACCTCCCGAGGCCGCGGGCCCGCTCCTACGGAAGATCAAAGAATCAAACCACATCCACCCCGACATGAATCGCATCATGGCGCCAAAACTCCAGGTCGCAATCGATCAGTCGTTCATGCTGATCGTAATTGACCCGCGCAATCCGCAACCCCGGGCTGCCCACCGACACCCGCAAAGCCGCCGCCGCGTCCACCGACAATGCCGTCGGCACCATCTCGAAGCGCACCCGCCCGTAATGCAAGTCGTAATGCCGTGCATACAATTCGGTCATCGACTGATTCAAATCGAAGTCCAGAATCCCCGGAAAAAACTGCGGATTGAGGTAGTGCTCCACATACAGCACCAATCGCCCGTCAATCCGTCGCGAGCGGCAGATCTGGATCACGCTCGATAGCGCCGGCAACTGCAACCAGGCACACACCGCCGCCGACGCCGGCTGCAACCGCGCCGAAATCACCTCGGTGGATGGCACCCGTCCCTGGGCACTGACCATCGCGTGAAAGTGGCTGCGCTGCATCAGGTTATAAGCCAGCCGCGGTGGCGACACGAACCAGCCGCGCCGTTCCTCACGATAAATCTGGCCCTGAGCCTCCAACTGCAATAAAGCCTCGCGCACGGTGATCCGCGTGGTACCGAACAACTCACTGAGCTTGCGCTCCGCCGGCAACTTGCTTCCGGGCGCCAACAGGCCATGGTCGAGCTGTTCCTGCAGAACCTGCCCGATGGCTGTCACCGCTTTGGTTGTCTCGATGCGCATCAACGTTACCTATCTGGACTAGACCAGCACTGATTCAGGGCAGAACCGCCATTCAAATCGGTTCCCTCAACTGCCTGCAAGCCTAGGCACTGCATATGACTGACAGATGACAAAGCCGCCGAACGGTCGCGCCAGACACCTGCAATTTTATGGCCAAGTCCCTTTCATATAAGCCTTTTAGCCATGGTCTACGCTTATCTCGCACCCCGCGTATCCGAGCGCAGAAAATTCAGGCCGACCGGTCGTCGACATTAAAATGTCATCCAATCCGCCTAAATTGGCTCAGGTATTGCTGACCTAGACCAACACAACCGCAATCGCAGCGTTGAAAACGCCCAAAGGAGCTTCGGATGAAACAGTTTTTCCTGGCATCACTGTTAGGCTCGACCATTGCCCTGTGCACCACCGCCATGGCGGCGGATGATCTGAAAACCCTGGAAGCCGCTGCGAAAGCGGAAGGCGCAGTCAACAGCGTCGGCATGCCCGATGACTGGGCCAACTGGAAAGGCACCTGGGAAGACCTGGCCAAGAAATATGGCCTGAAACACATCGACACCGACATGAGCTCGGCCCAGGAAATCGCCAAGTTCGCCGCGGAAAAAGACAACGCCAGCGCCGATATCGGCGACGTCGGCGCCGCCTTCGGCCCGATCGCGGTCAAGCAGGGTGTGGTGCAACCTTATAAGCCAACTACCTGGGACCAGATTCCCGATTGGGCCAAGGACAAGGACGGTAACTGGGCGCTGGCCTACACCGGCACCATCGCGTTTATCGTCAACAAAAAACTGCTGCACGGTTCTGAAGCACCGACCAAATGGGCCGACCTCAAGACTGGCAAGTACAAAGTCTCTATCGGTGACGTCAGCACCGCGGCCCAGGCGGCCAACGGTGTACTGGCCGCCGCCCTCGCCAACGGTGGTGACGAGAAAAACATTCAGCCAGCCCTGTTGCTGTTCGCTGACATCGCCAAGCAAGGTCGCTTGTCCATGGCCAACCCGACGATCGCCACCATGGAAAAGGGTGAAATCGAAGTCGGCGTGGTCTGGGACTTCAACGGTTTGAGCTACAAGGCCAAGATGGCGAATCCGGATGATTACACCGTGCTGATTCCGTCCGACGGCTCGGTGATTTCCGGTTACACCACCATCATCAACAAATACGCCAAGAACCCGAACGCCGCCAAGCTGACCCGCGAGTACATCTTCAGCGATGCCGGCCAAATCAACCTGGCGAAAGGCAACGCCCGTCCGATCCGCGCCGAGCACATCAAACTGCCGGAAGACGTGAAGACCAAGCTGCTGCCTAACGAGCAGTACAAAAAGGTCACGCCGATCAAAGACGCCGACGCGTGGGAAAAGACCTCCAAGTCGCTGCCGCAGAAGTGGCAGGAAGAAGTCATTATCAACATGCCGTAAGGCGGTAGATCCCCATTCGGGGATCTGATGGAGATCCAATGTGGGAGCGGGCTTGCTCGCGAAGAGGGACTGACATTCAACATTGATGTTGGCTGACAGTCCGCCTTCGCGAGCAAGCCCGCTCCCACAAGGGATTGGTTGCGTACTTGAATCATCTGTTTTCGCGGAGTCCCAGCCCTATGAAGCACAACGTCATCCTTGTCGTGCTCGACGGCCTCAATTACGAAGTCGCGCGCCACGCCATGGGGCATCTGCAGGCTTATGTTGGCGCAGGACGCGCGGCACTCTACAAACTGGAGTGCGAACTGCCGGCCCTGTCCCGACCACTTTACGAATGCATCCTGACCGGCATTACGCCGATCGACAGCGGCATCGTTCACAACAACGTCTCACGCCTGTCCAACCAGCGCAGCATCTACCATTACGCCACCGACGCGGGCCTTACAACCGCGGCCGCGGCCTATCACTGGGTCAGCGAGTTGTATAACCGTTCGCCGTTCGTAGCTGCCCGGGACCGTCACACCGACGACCCCAAACTGCCGATCCAGCACGGTCATTTCTACTGGAGCGACCACTACCCGGACTCGCACCTGTTCGCCGACGCGGAAAACCTGCGCCTGCGCCACGCACCAAACTTTTTATTGGTCCACCCCATGAACATCGACGACGCCGGGCACAAGCACGGCCTCGACACCCCGCAGTATCGCAATAGCGCTCGCTCGGCCGACATCATCCTGGCTGACTATCTGCAAGGCTGGCTGGACGCCGGTTACCAGGTGCTGGTGACGGCCGACCACGGCATGAACAACGACCGCTCGCACAACGGCCTGCTGCCCGAAGAACGCGAAGTGCCGCTGTTCGTCCTCGGCGATGCTTTCAGCCTCAACAAGAACGCCGCACCGAAACAGACCGAAATCTGCGGCACTGTCTGCGAACTGCTGGGCGTGCCCCACGACAAACCTGTGTGCCGGGAGCTGCTCAAGTGAACACCATGACCCGCGGTAAATGGCTGGCCGTTCTGTGCCTGGTGCCTTTCGCGATTTTCTTCTTCGTGTTCCAGATCGCCCCGCTGCTCTGGATAATGATCAATAGCCTGCAATCGGAAGAGTTCGGCTGGGGCCTGGCCAACTTCAGCAAAATCTTCAACTCGAAGTTCTATTTGCAGGCGATCCAGCACAGCCTTGAGATCAGTTTCTGGTCCAGCGTGTTCGGCATCATCATCGCCATACTCGGCGCCTACTCCTTGCGCCGGGTCGATTCGAAACTGCGCAACTTCGTCAACGCCTTCGCCAACATGACCAGCAACTTCTCCGGCGTACCCCTGGCCTTCGCGTTCATCATTTTGCTGGGTTTCAACGGCAGCATCACCATCATGCTCAAACAGGCCGGGATTATTCAGGACTTCAACCTGTACTCGAAAACCGGGCTGATCATTCTCTATACCTACTTCCAAATTCCCTTGGGCGTGCTGCTGCTCTACCCGGCTTTCGACGCCTTGCGCGAAGACTGGCGTGAATCTGCCGAATTGCTCGGTGCGAATGGCTGGCAGTTCTGGCGGCATATCGGTTTGCCGGTGCTGACCCCGGCGCTGCTGGGCACATTCGTAATCCTGTTGGCCAACGCCCTCGGCGCGTATGCCACGGTCTACGCCCTGACCACCGGCAACTTCAACGTGTTGCCGATCCGCATCGCAGCGATGGTTTCCGGCGACATTTCTCTCGACCCGAACCTGGCCAGTGCCCTGGCTGTGGTGCTGGTGGCGTTGATGACCGTTGTGACCATCGTGCATCAGTTGCTGTTGAAGAGGAGCTACCATGTCTCGCGCTGAACTGGGCCCCGTCGGTGTCTATCACCGCGTCGTGGTGTATTTGCTGTTTGCCATTCTGCTGTTGCCGCTGATCGGAACGCTGATCTACTCGATCTCCAGCAGTTGGTCCGCGACGATTATGCCCAGCGGTTTTACCTTCAAGTGGTACATCCAGCTGTGGAGCGATCCGCGCTTTCTCAACGCGTTCGGTCAGTCATTGCTGGTCTGTGTCGGCTCGTTGATTCTGTCGGTGGTGCTGATTCTGCCGCTGCTGTTCGTGGTGCATTACCACTTCCCGAAACTCGACGCATTGATGAACATTCTGATCCTGCTGCCCTTCGCGGTGCCGCCGGTGGTGTCGTCGGTGGGGCTGCTGCAGCTCTACGGTTCGGGGCCGTTCGCGATGGTCGGCACGCCGTGGATTCTGATCGGTTGCTACTTCACCGTGGCGCTGCCGTTCATGTACCGGGCGATCACCAACAACCTGCAAGCGATCAACCTGCGCGACCTGATGGACGCCGCGCAACTGCTCGGTGCCAGCACTTGGCAGGCGGCATTCCTGGTGGTGCTGCCGAACTTGCGCAAAGGTCTGATGGTGGCGTTGCTGCTGTCGTTCTCGTTCCTGTTCGGTGAGTTCGTGTTCGCCAATATTCTGGTCGGCACCCGCTACGAAACCCTGCAGGTCTACCTCAACAACATGCGTAACAGCAGCGGCCACTTCACCAGCGCGGTGGTGATCTCCTACTTCTTCTTTGTGCTGGTTCTGACCTGGGCGGCCAATATCTTGAACAAGGACAAAAGCGAATGAGCTATGTCAGCGTCCAACATCTTCAAAAAAATTATTCTGGAACAACGGTATTCAGCGACATCAACTGCGAAGTCAAGAAAGGCGAATTCGTCACCCTCCTCGGCCCGTCCGGTTGCGGCAAGTCCACCCTGCTGCGTTGCATCGCCGGTCTGACGTCGGTGGATGGCGGCAAGATCCTGCTGGAAGGTCAGGACCTCGTCCCGCTGAGCCCGCAAAAACGCGGGATCGGCATGGTGTTTCAGAGTTATGCGCTGTTCCCGAACATGACCGTGGAGCAGAACGTCGCCTTCGGCTTGCGCATGCAGAAGGTCAACGCCGACGACAGCCACAAGCGCGTCGCCGAAGTGCTGACACTGGTGGAACTCAATGACTTCGCCGCCCGTTACCCACATCAATTGTCCGGCGGCCAATGCCAGCGTGTGGCGCTGGCTCGCTCGCTGGTGACCCGGCCTCGGTTGTTGTTGCTGGATGAGCCGCTGTCGGCATTGGATGCGCGGATTCGCAAGCATCTGCGCGAACAGATCCGTCAGATCCAGCGCGAACTGGGGCTGACCACGATATTCGTCACTCACGATCAGGAAGAAGCCCTGACCATGTCTGATCGAATCTTCCTGATGAATGAGGGAAAGATCGTACAGAGCGGCGATGCCGAAACCCTTTATACCGCGCCAGTCGATGTTTTTGCCGCAGGCTTCATTGGTAACTACAACCTGCTGGACGCCGACAGCGCCAGCAAACTGCTGCAACGACCGATCACCCATCGCCTCGCCATTCGCCCGGAAGCCATCGAACTGAGCCTCAACGGCGAACTCGACGCGCAGATTCGCAGCCACAGCCTGTTGGGCAACGTGATTCGCTACCGGGTCGAAGCCCGAGGCGTGGAATTGGTGGTGGATGTGCTGAACCGCTCGGCGGCCGACCTGCATCCCGATGGTCAGCGCCTGGCGCTTTCCATCGATCCGACGGCCCTGTGTGAGGTAGCCTGATGCCTTTGCTGATGTTGAAGAGAGAACTGCACTGATGGCCCTGGCAATTTTTGATCTGGACGAAACCCTGATCCACGGCGACTGCGCCACCCTCTGGAGCGAGCAAATGGGCCGCCTGGGCTGGGTCGATCCCGAGTCGTTCATGCGTCAGAACAACGAACTGATGGACGCTTACAGTCACGGCAAGTTGCGCATGGAGGATTACATGACCTTCAGCCTGGAGCCGATGATCGGCCGCACACCGGAAGAGGTCGAACACTTGGTGGCGCCTTGGGTGGAAGACTTCATCGAGCCAATCATCTTCAGCGACGCCACCAAAGCCATTGCCGCCCACCGCAAGGCCGGCGACCGGATTCTGGTGATCTCGGCCTCGGGCACGCATTTGGTCAAGCCAATTGCCGACCGCTTGGGCATCGACGAGATTCTCGGCATCGAACTGGAACTGCTGCACGGGGTGTACAGCGGCAACACCGTTGGCACCCTGACCTACCGCGAGGGCAAGATCACCCGGTTGCTGGAATGGCTGGATGCGGAAGAGGAAAACCTGGAGGGCGCGAGTTTCTATTCGGACTCACGCAATGACTTGCCGCTGCTGCTGAAGGTGGATTTCCCACACGTGGTGAACCCGGATCCGGTCCTGCTCGAACACGCCGAAAAAGCCGGCTGGCCGATCCATATCTGGAAGTAACCAGGAACCAATGTGGGAGCGGGCTTGCTCGCGAAGGCGGTGTGTCATTCAACATTGATGTCGACTGACACACCGCCTTCGCGAGCAAGCCCGCTCCCACAGGGTTTAGGTGAGGCTTTCGTCGATCACCAACACCAGTTTGCCGGAAACCTTATTAGTCGCCAGTTCCGTAAACGCTGCTTCGGCATCCTTGATCGCAAATGCCCTGGCCAGTTGCGGGCTCAAACGTCCTTCGGCAAACAGCGGCCAGACATGCTGGCCAAGATCGCTGAACAAGTCGGCCTTGAACTGCTCGTCGCGATTGCGCAGGGTCGAACCCAGCAGTTGCACACGCTTGACCAGTACCTGCGCCAGATCCAACTGAGCCTCCCGACCGCCCATCAAACCGATCAGCACCCAACGACCATCGCGAGCCAGCAGCTTGAGGTTCAACGCCGCGTAATTGCCACCCACCGGATCGAGGATCACGTCGAACGGCCCAAGATCGTTCAAGCTATCCAGATCGTCGTTGCGCACCACTCCACCCTGCGCGCCCAACGCTTCACAGTAGGCCAGACGCTCGGCGGAACCGACGCTGACCCAGCACGGATTACCAAACGCTTTGCATAGCTGAATGGCCGCTGAACCGATTCCACTCGCTCCGGCGTGCAGGAGAACTTTCTCACCCGGTTTGAGCGCCGCCAGCTGAAACAAATTCAGCCAAACGGTCGCATACACTTCCGGCAACGCCGCAGCCTCGGCCAGGGACAAACCTTCGGGAACCGGTAACACATGCCGTCCGTCGACAACTACCTCTTCGGCCATCCCTCCCCCGGCCAGCAAGGCGCAAACCCGATCGCCGACCTGCCAGGACGAGCCCGGACCAACCTCGCTGATCACCCCCGAACACTCAAGACCCAGTACTTGACTGGCCCCCGGTGGTGGCGGATAAAGCCCTGCTTTCTGTAACAAATCGGCGCGATTGAGTCCTGCTGCCGCTACTCGGATGCGAACTTGTCCTACATCACACGCAGGACTCGGCTCTTCAACCCACTCCACTCGCCCCTCAACGCCTTGCAATGCTTTCACAGTGCCTCCATAGTGAGTCTGGACTGAGCCCGAAGCTGTAGCGTCGGGCTTTTTGCATTATGCGACCGGTCCTTGTGGATCCGGCGACTTCAAAGACGGCCTAATATGCGTTATCAATTGTCACCGCGTCGAATCAGCATGAAGCATCTGCTCCCCAGCACCGCCCTCGCTCTTGTCATTGGCCTCGGTCTTTTGCCGATGTCGAGCAATTCGTTCGCAGCCAACAGCTGGGATAAGCTTCAGCCCGATCGTGACGAAGTAATCGCCAGTCTGAACGTCGTCGAATTGCTCAAGCGTCACCATTACAGCAAACCACCGCTCGACGATGCGCGCTCCGTGATCATCTACGACAGCTATATCAAGCTGCTGGATCCCTCGCGCAGCTACTTCATGGCCAGCGATATTGCCGAATTCGACAAATGGAAAACCCAGTTTGACGACTTCCTCAAAAGCGGCGACCTGAACGCCGGGTTCACCATCTATAAGCGCTACCTGGACCGCGTCAAGGCGCGTCTGGACTTTGCCCTTGCCGAGCTGAACAAGGGCGTCGACAAGATCGACTTCACCGCCAAGGAAACCTTGCTGGTCGATCGCAAGGATGCCCCTTGGCTCAAGACCACCGCCGAACTGGACGACCTGTGGCGCAAACGCGTCAAGGACGAAGTGCTGCGGATGAAGATCTCCGGCAAAGAGTCGAAGCAGATTCAGGAAACCCTGACCAAGCGTTACAAGAATCAGCTGACGCGTCTGGACCAGACCCGTGCGGAAGACATCTTCCAGGCGTACATCAACACCTTCGCCATGTCCTACGACCCGCACACCAACTATCTGTCGCCGGATAACGCGGAGAACTTCGACATCAACATGAGCCTGTCCCTCGAGGGTATCGGCGCCGTGTTGCAGAGCGATAACGATCAAGTGAAAGTCGTGCGCCTGGTGCCTGCCGGCCCGGCCGACAAGACCAAGCAGGTTGCACCGGCCGACAAGATCATCGGCGTGGCCCAGGGCAACAAAGAGATGGTCGACGTGGTCGGCTGGCGCCTGGACGAAGTGGTCAAACTGATTCGTGGGCCGAAAGGTACCGTGGTGCGCCTGGAAGTGATCCCGGCCAGCAATGCGCCGAACGACCAGACCACCAAGATCGTGCCGATCACCCGCGAAGCGGTGAAGCTCGAAGACCAGGCGGTGAAGAAGTCGGTCCTCAACCTCAAGCAGGATGGCAAGGACTACAAGCTCGGCGTCATCGAGATCCCGGCCTTCTACCTGGACTTCAAGGCCTTCCGTGCCGGCGATCCGGACTACAAGAGCACCACCCGCGACGTCAAGAAGCTGCTGACCGAGCTGCAGAAAGACAAGGTCGACGGCGTGGTCATCGACCTGCGCAACAACGGCGGCGGTTCCTTGCAGGAAGCCACCGAGCTGACCAGCCTGTTCATCGACAAAGGTCCGACGGTACTGGTGCGTAACGCCGACGGTCGGGTCGATGTTCTGGAAGATGAAAACCCGGGAGCGTTCTACAAAGGCCCGATGGCGTTACTGGTCAACCGTTTGTCCGCCTCGGCTTCGGAGATTTTCGCCGGCGCCATGCAGGACTACCACCGCGCGCTGATCATCGGCGGCCAGACCTTCGGTAAAGGCACTGTGCAGACCATTCAGCCGCTGAACCATGGCGAACTGAAACTGACCCTGGCCAAGTTCTACCGGGTTTCCGGTCAGAGCACCCAGCACCAGGGCGTCTTGCCGGACATCGATTACCCGTCGATCATCGACACCAAGGAAATCGGTGAAAGCGCCCTGCCGGAAGCCATGCCGTGGGACACCATTCGTGCGGCCATCAAGCCTGCACTTGACCCGTTCAAACCGTACATCACGCAGCTCAAGTCCGAGCATGACGTGCGCACGGCCAAAGACGCGGAGTTTGTCTTCATCCGCGACAAACTGGCCCTGGCGCAGAAGTTGATGAGCGAAAAAACCGTCAGCCTCAATGAAGGCGAGCGTCGCGCACAACATGCCGATATCGAAGCCAAGCAACTGGTCATGGAAAACATCCGTCGCAAGGCCAAAGGCGAAGAGCCGCTCAAAGAGCTGAAGAAAGAAGACGAAGATGCCCTCGCGGCCGAGCCGGACAAGACCAAGCCAGAAGACGATGCTTATCTGAGCGAGACCGGGCGGATTCTGCTGGATTACTTGAAACTCAACACCGCGGTTGCCAAGCACTAAGTTGTTACAAGCAAGATGATGGCAATTTAATGTTGACGCTCCCCGAAGCGTCATCAAACAGTCATCATTCTGTCGTGAAATAAAGGACCTGAGTGCACATTGCACTCGGTCCTTTTTTTATCGCCAGAGAACACCATGACCACAACCGAACAGCTGAGTGCCTTGAGCTCGATACTGACTCAAAGCGGTTTGCACAGCCTGTTCCAGCCGATTATTTCCCTCTCCGAACGATGCATCATCGGTTACGAAGCCCTCAGCCGTGGCCCCTCCAACAGTCCGCTGCACTCCCCCATCGCCCTGTTCGCGGTAGCTCGCCAGGCCGGTCGCCTCAGCGAACTGGAGATCGCTTGCCGTCAAAGTGCTTGCCGATGTTTCAATGAACAGCAACTGCCCGGCAAACTCTTCCTCAATGTGTCCCCGGAATCCCTGCTCGAAGCAGCGCATCAACCCGGACGCACTTTGCAACTGCTGCAGGATTTCGGCATACCACCGAGCCAGGTGGTGATCGAACTCACCGAACAGACCCCGACCGACGATTTCCAGTTGCTGCAAACCGCCCTGCATCACTATCGGGCAATGGGCTTCTCCATTGCACTGGATGATCTGGGTGCCGGCTATTCGAGCTTGCGGCTCTGGTCCGAGTTGCGCCCGGATTACGTCAAGATCGATCGGCACTTTATCGACGGTATTCATCAGGACGCGCTCAAGCGTGAGTTCGTCGGCTCGATTCTGCAGATCGCCAAGGCTTCCCGGGCAAAAGTGATCGCCGAAGGCATCGAATTGCCGGAAGAACTGGCGGTGTTGACTGAGATGGGCGTTGATCTGCTGCAAGGTTATCTGCTCTGCCGGCCCCAGGAGCATCCGCCCCGCGATGCCCGAAGTTTCATTCCCAAACCAAACAGCGTCGCCGCGATACTGAATGAGGAAGTCAGTGACCTCAGCGCCCTGCTCAACGACCAGCCGGCGGTGACCAGCGCCACCCCGACCGCCACCGTGCTGGAAGCCTTCCGCCGCCAGGCCAACCTGAACTCCCTGGCGGTGCTTGACGAACAGGGCCAGCCCTGCGGCATTGTCCACCGTCATTCACTCTCGGACGCCCTGCTCAAGCCCTTTGCCACCGACCTGTTTGCCCGCAAGCCCATCAGCCGCTTGATGAGCGACGACTTCCTCGCCGTGGAGCTCAGCCAGTCGCTGCAACAGGTCAGTCGCTTGATCACCAGCCGCGCGCGCCAGCGTATCGAAGAAGACTTCATCATCACCCTCAACGGCGGCTATCTGGGGCTGGGCCGAGTGATCGACGTGCTCAAGCTGATTACCGAACTGAAAATCCAGCAAGCCCGCTACGCCAACCCGCTGACCCTGCTACCGGGCAACGTGCCGATCCAGCAATGCCTGACACGCCTGCTGCAACAGGAACGGGAATCGGTGATCTGCTACGTGGACATCGATAGCTTTAAACCCTTCAACGACATCTACGGCTACGGTCGCGGGGATGAAGTCCTACTGTGCCTGGCGCAATGCCTGAACGACCGCGTCGACCCTTCCCGCGACTTCGTCGGCCATATCGGCGGCGACGACTTCCTGCTGGTCCTCGGCCCGGAAGACTGGCGCAAACGCCTGAATCAACTGCTGGACGACTTCCACAGCCAATGTCGCCGCTTTTACCGCAGCGAACACCTGGAAGCCGGCTGCTTCATCGCCCCTAATCGTCAGGGCATAAGACAAGAGTTTCCGTTGCTGTCACTGTCCATCGGCGTGGTGCATTTGCATCCACAGGCCTGCGGACAACTCGACGCGAGCCAGTTGGCAGAGATGGCCTCACAGGCCAAACACCACGCGAAGAATGTGCCGGGGTATAGCGTGCATGTGATTGATAGTCTGGCGGTGCCTGGGCGAGAAGATGAATTGCTTATAGGGCAGCGGTGATTGATGGGGCGCATTCGCGAGCAAGCCCGCTCCCACATTGGTTTTGCTGGAAGCACACAATCTGTGTGACTCGACATACCCCTGTGGGAGCGGGCTTGCTCGCGAAGACGCCCGCTCAAACAACACAACTCTTGAGCTCTGATACTCGGCTAACCAGCATCCGAAGGTCGCGCCCGCAACCGCCGCCCAATCACATCCAGCACATCACACCCATCCCGTAACGGAATGGCACAGAGCAGCGCAAAGTCACTGAGTATCATTGAATCGCACTCGATAGAGCCGCGCATGGACAGATTCTCAAGTACCTGGGTGACGGCGCGAATTCGATAACTAGCAGCGTCGGTCAAAATATCGAGCGGCGCGTGGGTATCGACGAACAGCGTGGGCATGTCGTTGCAGTTGCTGGTGAGCGCCATGAAGCGGCTTTTGGGGTGGGGAATTGGTTTTTCGTAGGGTGGATCAGGGGTAATTGCTGTCATTGTTTGATTCCTAACGTATGGATTGGAGCCGCCAGAAATCACTTCCACGCAATAGGTGGCGGCTGTACGCAGGTGTGGAAGACCAGGACGTTAGGCACCTGGCGCACTCGAAAGCGCCCCGCGCACAGCCACCATAAAACACAGACGATAAAAAACGCCGAACTGGTGGCGCTTGATGCGCCTAACGATAGAAGGGCTTCCACGCCCTGTCACTGAGTTTGCAGTGACAACCCCAAGACTATCGATGGAGCGCATTCCGCACCAGTTCATGCAAACCGCTACAACTTGAAGGAAATCTCCGATGGATCTGCCCGGCAATAAACGCTCGAGACTTTGCAGGGGTTCAATCAGGAAAAAAGTCAGGCAAGGATGATGTTGATGTAGGGCGATTCGCTAATGATCACTCAATTAATCAACAAGCAGGCAGAAACGCAAACGTGGCGAGAGGTTTCCCTCTCACCACGTTAATTTGTCAGACACACAATTATTTAATCCGTAGAACCACGAGACGCCAACTCTTTCAATTTGAGTTCGGCCAACGGATGCCCGGCCTTCGCCGCCATTTCCCACCAGCGAGCCGCTTCAGCCGGATCCGGCGCCTTGCTCGGTGTACCGGCCAGGCTGATCACACCAACCTGATACGCTGCCTTGCCATCCCCCGCCAACGCGGCCAGGCGCAGTAATCGCACACCCTCCTCGCGCGCACCAAGACCGACGCCGCGAAAGGTCAGAATATGGCCGTAGAAGCTCTGGGCGCCGACATCACCCAGGTTGGCCATACGGGCGAACTGGCCCTCGAGCCATCTCCAGCCTCGCGGCTGACGTACAAACCATGACCAGTGAAACAATCGGCGGGCCAGCCAGTAACTGGCCCGCGCCTTGAGTCGTAAAAACACTCAGGCTTCCGCCGACTCGGGGTACTCGTATTCGAACACTCGTACCACTTCCGAGGCATGCCAGGACGCGGCAGCCACGCCATCGGACGGGCCGGAGAAGCGCCCGAGGCGCTCGACACATTCGAAGAAGCCGGTGCGCGGCAAGCGGCTGGCGCCTTGGCTGATCACCAACGAGCTGCGCAACGGCTGCTCGGCTCTGGCATCCAGCGCGGCCAAGTGCTCAAGGGCTGCGGTCAAGGTTTGCATGGCCGGCGTGGGTAGCTGCAAACGCTCCAGCAACGCCCGATAAGTCAAAAGATGGCGCTGACGACGCGCCTGATCCAGCTCCCCCAACAATCCATCCCAATGTTGACGACTGATGCGTACGCTCACGATTCATCCCTCCATCCTGGCACCGTCAATTCCCAGGCGAGGCTGCGGCGAATAGCAGCGTCGGGTTGACGCTCACCGCTTTCGATCAAGGCGAGATATGACGGGCTGATGCCTACCGTGCGGGCGAGCGCCTCAATGGCGATGCCCTTCCCTTCGCGCAAATTGCGTAGTTGATCCAGACCCGGAAGAATCTGGTCTGGTGCCGCCGCGGGAGGCACTGTGGCGTCACGCGGTGGTTGTTGCTTGATGCCTGCTGCTTTCAGTAGAGCCTGATACTGAGCCCATGGCAGAACCGCATATTCGGGTTCGCCTTCGCGTGTAATTATCTGAATATCCATGACTACCCCGTAGGACAACGACACTTAGCGAGTCGGCGCTTTTCCTTAGAAGTGTAATCCTAACAGCGGCCAAGGTCGCGGGGGGGCATGAATATCTGGAGGATTCTGAATTGGCTCAGTTTTTTTTCGGGCCCTGCACCTGTAATTGTTCGGGGGTATCAGGCAAGCGTTCGACTACCGCAAGCTTCTCCGGCAGCTGGCGCTTGCGCCAGGCGCGGAAGGCGTTGAGCTCGTCATCGAGGACCTTCATCAACCAGGCCAGCACAGCAATGTCGTCGAGCATGCCGAACATCGGGATGAAATCCGGGATTGCATCTATGGGGCTCAGGAAATACATCAGGCCGGCCACCACCGAAAGCAGTGCTTTCGGGCTGATGGCCCGGTATTCGCCACGCCAGTAAGCGAGGCAGAGAGCTTGCAACAGGCGCAAATCGTCTTTGAGCTTGCCCAGACGATTACCCTGGCTGGCACCTTTGCTGGCAACCGCGAACAGCAGGGTCGGCAAACGACCACGGGCGAGCAGGCGTCCGGCCAGAGGCAGGAAACGAGCGAAATTCCAGGGCGTTTTCATTTGTTCCTCCCGCTGAAATGTTATCCACACAAATTGTGGATAACCTTGTGAACAGAGCTGCATTTCATCGCTGAAAGCCCCGTTTCATAAGGGCCTGACTCAGATCGGGCGTTTTTTACTCACATAAAAAAACCCCAAGATTTCATTGACTTGGCGTTCTGGCCCGTCTAGCTCGAGCGCCCTCACTGGCTATGACTTCAGCGTACCGCATCCGTTCGCTTTGTTTACCTCCACTGAACCCCAGATGCAACAACGCCCCGCATAAGCGAGGCGTTGTTTTCAGAGCAGACGCGAATTACTTGGTGGCGTCTTGTTTTGCTGGATCCTTGATGGCCAGCAGCTCCAGGTCGAATACCAGCACCGAGTTGGCTGGAATCGCCGGGCTTGGGCTTTGGGCGCCGTAAGCCAGCTCGCTAGGGATGTACAGTTTGTACTTCTCGCCAACGTGCATCAGTTGCAGGCCTTCGACCCAACCCGGAATCACACCGCTGACCGGCAGATCGATCGGGCTGCCGCGCTCGACGGAACTGTCGAAAACGGTGCCGTTGGTCAATTTACCGGTGTAATGAACAGTCACTACGTCGGTCGACTTAGGCTGAGCGCCATCGGCTTTCTTGACCACTTCGTATTGCAGGCCGGAAGCCGTGGTGGTGACACCCGCTTTCTTGCCGTTCTCTTCGAGGAATTTCTTGCCGGCGGCTGCCGACTCTTCGCTCATCTTGGTCAAACGTTCTTCAGCACGCTTTTGCAGTGCGGCGAAGGCTTCGACCAACTCTTCATCTTTCAGCTTCTGTTCTTTCTTGCCGACGGCATCTTCGATGCCCTGGGCTACCGCTTTGGAATCCAGGTCATCCATGCCTTCCTGAGCCAGGCTTTTGCCCATGTTCAGGCCGATACCGTAGGAAGCTTTTTGCGCCGGGGTTTTCAGCTCTACGCTGGTCTGCGAATCACAACCCGCAAGTACCAGGCCAACCAGGGCCACCGCCGCCGCCAACCGATGCTGTTTCATGCTATTTCCTTGTTCATGCGCCTAAAGGGCAATCGAGTAAAGCCGCGAGCTTATCAGGCCGCCACGACCAATGGCTACCGGCATGAGAGCAGGAAACGTCTGATAAGTTCAGGTGTTTAAACGCATTTCGGCCATAGAAGGATGAAGCTTCTGTCATTTGGCTCTTACAAACTCAAAGGTCGGTTCCCACAGCCTCTGGCGTAATGGCCTCTTGCCGCACCTCGTCAGCTGAGGCATAAGAGAGCTACAAATTGACAAGGATGTTTATCTTGCGCCTCATATTCCGCTTGCTGATTCTGATCGCCGTATTACTGGGGCTAGGCCTCGCCATAGTGCTGTATTACGTCGCCAACCCGAAATTGCCGGTCTGGTCACCGGCGCAACAGGTGAACTATCTGGAGCAATGGAGCGCCGCCGACCGCCAGGCTTACTACTTCACGCCTCAGGGTACCCAGGTCAAAGGTTTGCGCTATGACTGGTTCAACGCCCTGGAGCTGCCCTTCTCGCAACGCCGATTCGCCGCTCCCGAATACCTCGCACGCTTTGGCTTTCTGATCGACCCGAGCCAGAAAGCCACGCCGAACAACCCTGGGAACCTGCCCGTCGGCTTTGCCCGTCATCAAAATCCCGGCAGTCAGGACGAGTTTCTGGACATCACCTGCGCCGCCTGCCACACCGGCGAATTGCGCTTCAATGGCCAGGCCGTGCGCATCGACGGTGGCTCGGCCCAGCATGTGTTGCCGTCCAGCGTTCCTACGCTGCGAGGCGGCAGTTTCGGACAAGCACTGGTCGCCAGTCTGACCTCGACTTACTACAACCCCTGGAAGTTCGAACGTTTCGCACGAAACGTTCTGGGCCAGGACTACGACGCCCGGCATCAACAGTTGCGCAAAGACTTCAAAGTCTCCCTCGATACCTTCTTGAAAGTGGCCTGGAACGACACCCATCGCGGCCTCTACCCCACCGAAGAAGGCCCCGGTCGCACTGACGCTTTCGGGCGTATTGCCAACGCCAGCTTCGGCGACGCGATTTCACCCGCCAACTACCGCGTTGCCAATGCTCCGGTGGACTACCCGCAACTGTGGGAGATGTGGACCTTCGACTGGGTGCAATGGAACGGTTCGGCGCAGCAACCGATGGCCCGTAATATCGGTGAAGCCTTGGGTGTGGGCGCCACGCTGAATTTCTTCGACAGCAGCGGGCAGCCTTTCAAGGGCGACGACCGCTACCCGTCCAGCGTCAGGGTGCGCGATCTGCACCGGATCGAAGAAACCCTGCAACGCCTCAAACCGCCCGCCTGGCCGGAAGCCCTGTTGGGCAACATCGACAAGCCCCTGGCCGCAAAAGGCCGCGAACTGTTCGCTGAAAACTGCGCCGGATGCCACGTACCTCGCGTCACACAAAGCGACGGCAGACCGGTGCATCATCTGAAATTACTGCCTGTGGAGGTGATTGGCACAGACGCCGGCGCCGCCAACAACATTGCCGACCATCGCTTCGACCTGACGGCCTTGCAGTGGGATCCGGCAGAGCTTGCGCAACTGGACGTACAACTGCATCCCAAACCCACGGAACCATTGGATATGAGCCAGTTGTCAGTGGCCAAGGGACTCGCTTATGTCACTGCTTTCGTGAGCAACCAGGCCTACCGCGAAGCCAATGTGACACCTGCAGAGCGCCCGAACCTGGACGGATTCGGCCTGCCGATCGGCGTTCAGGAATTGCGTAGCTACAAAGCCCGACCACTGGCAGGCGTCTGGGCCACGCCGCCGTTTCTGCACAACGGTTCGGTTCCGAGTATTTATCAACTGCTCTCGCCCCAGGATGAACGCGCCACCACGTTCTACAAGGGCACCTTCGAATACGACCCCAAACATTTGGGTTATCGCACCGAAGCCTTCACCAACGGTTTTGTGTTCGACACGCGCATCACTGGCAATCACAACAGCGGTCATGAATTCCGCGCAGGCGAGCGCGGCAACGGCGTCATTGGTCGCCTGCTGCAACCGGAGGAACGCTGGGCGCTGCTGGAATACCTGAAAGTGTTGGGCGGCCCGATGGAGTCACAATTGCCAGACCGCTTTCTCAGTCAAAAGGATTGACCCATGCTGATCACTCTCTGGTTGCGCCTTGGCGTCTTCCTCGGCAAAACCCTGCTGTGGTTGATAGGTCTGGGCCTGCTCGGCTGGGCGCTGATCATGGCCTGGTCCGCCTGGCAGCATCGCGGCCCGGTATCGGCTGAAGAGCTGATTCCGGACGGCGAAGCGGCAATGACCCAGGACATCATCCAGACGGCCGTGCGTATCGTCGATCAACACCGTGAAAGTACCCGCTACCTGCGCGATGCCCACGCCAAGGCTCATGGCTGCGTGAAGGCCGAGGTTCAGGTGCTGCCGGATCTGGCGGCGGAGTTACGTCAAGGCGTATTCAGCGAACCCGGCAAAACCTGGCAGGCGACGATGCGGCTGTCCAACGGCAATGCGTATCCGCAGTTCGACAGCATCCGCGATGCCCGGGGCATGGCGATCAAACTGTTCGATGTGCCTGGTAAACAGTTGCTGAGTGACCGGCAAGGGCGCAGCGAACAGGATTTCGTGATGTTCAACCATCCGAACTTCTTTGTCAGCGATGTCGCCGAGTATCGTCAGAATGTGGCTGCTCAGGCTGATGGCAAAAAGGTGATGGCGTTCTTCCCGGGTTGGAACCCGCGCACCTGGCAGGTTCGCCATCTGTTTATTGCGCTGGCGACGCTCTCCCCTGCCCCGACAAGCCCGACGCAGACCACTTACTTTTCGGTATCGCCATACAAGTTCGGTGACGCCAACGCCAAATTCCGGGTGATGCCGGATCCTGATAGCTGCCCGGCCTACGCGCTGCCCACGCAAAATCAAAACCTGCCGAACTTCCTGCGCAGTGCACTGAACCAGCAGCTATCGACCGATCGGGTGCCGGCGTGTTTCGTTTTACAGATCCAGCGTCAGGATGCGGGCAAGTACATGCCGATCGAAGACACCAGTATTGAGTGGAGCGAAAGTGACGCGCCCTTCGAAACCGTGGCCCGGATCAAACTGCCTGCCCAGGACTTCGACACCCCGGCGCTGAACCTGCAATGCGACAATCAGTCGTTCAATCCATGGTTCGGCCTTGAAGCCCATAGGCCGATTGGCGGGATCAACCGGTTGCGTAAAGCGGTGTACGAGGCGGTGAGCGACTACCGACACAGCCGCAACGCTGAACAATAGGCAAGGCAGGAACGAAAAAAGCGACCCAAGAAGGTTAATGCTGGTCGGGTGCGGAACCTGTGGGAGCGGGCTTGCTCGCGAAAGCGGTGTGTCATTCAACATTGATGTTGGCTGACCCGACGCCTTCGCGAGCAAGCCCGCTCCCACATTGGATTGCGCTCAACTGGCATTACCCGAACCGGTCGCTTTTTCAGTGGAGGGACCGCACAAAGGCAATCTCCAGACAGCAAAAAGCCCGCATTAAGCGGGCTTTCCGTGGTACCTGGCGTTCAGCGTTCCAGATACCGAATATGGCGCAGCGGACGGGACTCGAACCCGCGACCCCCGGCGTGACAGGCCGGTATTCTAACCGACTGAACTACCGCTGCGCGTAGCGTTGAAAGTAAGTGGTGGGTGATGACGGGATCGAACCGCCGACATTCTGCTTGTAAGGCAGACGCTCTCCCAGCTGAGCTAATCACCCTTTACCTTCGTTGCGGGGCGCATTGTGCCACAGATTTTCATAAAGTGTTGATTTAATTGATAAAAAATCAAAAAAATCTGAAAACCGGTAAAACGACACACCCTGCAGGAACTACCGACAAACTACAGACAGAAAAAAACCCGCGTTAGCGGGCTTTTCCGTGGTGACCTGGCGTTCAGCGTTCCAGGTTACCGAATATGGCGCAGCGGACGGGACTCGAACCCGCGACCCCCGGCGTGACAGGCCGGTATTCTAACCGACTGAACTACCGCTGCGCGTAACACTAAAGCGAATGGTGGGTGATGACGGGATCGAACCGCCGACATTCTGCTTGTAAGGCAGACGCTCTCCCAGCTGAGCTAATCACCCTTCACTTTCGGTGTGGCGCGCATTCTACGGAGCGACCCAACCTCTGGCAAGCACTTTTTTAATTAATTTTCTCAGGCCTTCCAAAGGCTTAGAGAAGGGTTGGCCTACAGCACACGGAGGACAATAATGCCCCCCTTTGTATAAAGGAGAGACTCACCCCATGTGGTTCAAAAACCTGCTTATCTATCGCCTGACCCAAGATCTGCCTTTTGATGCCGAGGCGTTGGAAACTGCACTGGCCACCAAACTGGCGCGTCCATGTGCAAGCCAGGAGTTGACCACCTACGGTTTCGTCGCGCCATTTGGCAAAGGCGAAGATGCGCCACTGGTACACGTCAGCGGAGACTTCCTGCTGATCGCCGCCCGTAAGGAAGAACGCATTCTGCCGGGCAGCGTCGTGCGTGACGCGGTTAAGGAAAAGGTCGAAGAGATCGAAGCCGAACAGATGCGCAAGGTCTACAAAAAGGAACGCGATCAGATCAAGGATGAAATCATCCAGGCCTTCCTGCCTCGCGCCTTTATCCGTCGCTCGTCGACCTTCGCCGCCATCGCGCCGAAACAGGGTCTGATCCTGGTTAACTCGGCTAGCCCGAAACGTGCCGAAGACCTGCTGTCCACCCTGCGTGAAGTGATCGGCACCCTGCCGGTGCGTCCGCTGACGGTGAAGATGTCGCCGACCGCGACCATGACCGAGTGGGTTACCACCCAGAAAGCCGCGAATGATTTCTTCGTGCTGGACGAGTGCGAACTGCGCGACACCCACGAAGACGGCGGCATCGTGCGCTGCAAGCGTCAGGACCTGACCAGCGAAGAAATCCAGCTGCACCTGAGCACCGGCAAAGTGGTCACTCAATTGTCGCTGGCCTGGCAGGACAAACTGTCGTTCGTGCTCGACGACAAAATGGTGGTCAAGCGCCTGAAGTTCGAAGACCTGCTGCAAGATCAGGCGGAACAGGACGGTGGCGACGAAGCCCTGGGCCAACTGGACGCCAGCTTCACGCTAATGATGCTGACCTTCGGCGACTTCCTGCCGTCGATGGTTGAAGCGCTGGGTGGTGAAGAGACCCCGCAGGGCATCTAAGCCGACGCACGGTCTAAATGTGGGAGCGGGCTTGCTCGCGAAGGCGTCCTGACAGTCAACATCATCGTTGAATGGCAGACCGCTTTCGCGAGCAAGCCCGCTCCCACATTAGGCCTGCGTAATTTTTGAATACGAATAACAAGGATCAGGCCATGCGCGCACTGGCTGCATTGAGTCGTTTTGTCGGCAACACCTTCGCTTACTGGGTACTGATTTTTGCCGTCGTGGCGTTTGTGCAACCGACCTGGTTCATCGGCTTGAAAGGCGCCATTGTGCCGCTGCTGGGGCTGGTGATGTTCGGCATGGGCCTGACCCTCAAACTCGAAGACTTCGCCGAAGTCGCTCGCCATCCGTGGCGCGTGGCCCTGGGCGTGGTCGCTCATTTCGTGATCATGCCCGGCGTGGCGTGGTTGCTGTGCCAGGTTTTCCACCTGCCGCCGGAAATCGCCGTCGGCGTGATTCTGGTCGGCTGCTGCCCAAGTGGCACCTCGTCGAACGTGATGACCTGGCTCGCACGCGGCGATCTGGCGTTGTCGGTGGCCATTGCCGCCGTCACCACCCTCCTCGCTCCGCTGCTGACCCCGGCACTGATCTGGTTGCTGGCCTCGACCTGGTTGCCGGTATCGTTCATGGAGCTGTTCTGGTCGATCCTGCAAGTCGTGCTGCTGCCAATCGTGCTCGGCGTGGTTGCCCAGCGCGTACTCGGTGATCGGGTTCGTCACGCGGTGGATGTGTTGCCACTGGTGTCGGTGGTGAGCATCGTGATCATCGTCACCGCAGTGGTGGCTGCCAGCCAGGCGAAGATTGCCGAATCCGGCCTGCTGATCATGGCCGTGGTGATGTTGCACAACAGCTTCGGCTACTTGCTGGGTTATTTCACCGGGCGCCTGTTCAACCTGCCTCTGGCCCAGCGCAAATCCCTGGCACTGGAAGTCGGCATGCAGAACTCCGGCTTGGGTGCCGCACTGGCCAGTGCGCACTTCTCGCCGCTGGCAGCTGTGCCGAGCGCATTGTTCAGCGTCTGGCACAACATTTCCGGGGCGCTACTCTCGACGTATTTCCGTCGTATGAGCGAGAAAGAAGACCGGCAAATCGCTGCTCAGCAGGCAGCGGATTAAGCCGCAAACTTGATCCTCGGGTTAATGATGGGCACTCTATTGCCCAACGCGGGGACGACCTCGCGGCTCGATCGAGTGATTAATCCGGGGACGACCCCATCCATCGATGAGGTCTGTGATGTCCTGGATCATTCTGTTTTTCGCTGGTCTGTTCGAAGTCGGCTGGGCCGTCGGCCTGAAATACACCGACGGTTTCAGCCGCCCTATTCCTACCGCACTGACCGTTGCCGCCATGGCGATCAGCCTTGGCCTGCTGGGCCTTGCCATGAAGGAATTGCCGCTGGGCACGGCCTATGCGGTCTGGACTGGCGTGGGTGCGGTGGGCACGGTGATCGCCGGAATCATTCTGTTTGGTGAATCCATGGCGCTGTTTCGGCTGGCCAGTGTGGCGTTGATCATTGCCGGGTTGGTTGGGCTCAAGGTTAGCGCTTAGGCCACTACCGTCTTCGCGGGCAAGCCCGCTCCCACATTTGACCGCATTCCAATGTGGGAGCGGGCTTGCTCGCGAAGAGGCCCGCAAAGTTACCGACTATCTAACGGCCCCACGCAAATCCCCCACCAACCCTTGCAATGTCGCCGGTTCAGCCGCTTCAACGGCCACCGCCGGCCCCGCCACCAAAGTCACCCGCGACCACAGCCTGCGAAACACGCCCTTGTCCGGATCACGGCTGAAGAAACTTCCCCACAACCCCTGCAACGCCAGCGGAATCACCGGCACCGGCGTTTCTTCGAGAATCCGCGTCAGCCCGCCCTTGAACTCGTTGATCTCGCCATCGGCGGTCAACTTGCCTTCAGGGAAAATGCACACCAGCTCGCCGTCCTTCAGATACTGGGCGATGCGGGTGAAGGCTTTTTCGTAGATCTGAATATCTTCCTGACGCCCCGCGATCGGAATTGTCCCGGCGGTGCGGAAGATGAAGTTCAGTACCGGCAAGTTGTAGATTTTGTAATACATCACAAAGCGAATCGGCCGACGCACTGCGCCGCCAATCAGCAACGCATCGACGAACGACACATGGTTGCAAACTAGCAGTGCCGCGCCCTCATCGGGAATCAGCTGCAGATTGCGATGCTCGACGCGGTACATGGAATGGCCGAGCAGCCAGATCATGAAACGCATGCTGAACTCGGGGACGATCTTGAAGATATAGGCGTTGACGCCAATGTTCAGCAGCGACACCACCAGGAACAGCTGCGGGATCGACAGCTTGGCGATGCTCAGCAAGAGGATCGACACAATCGCCGACACCACCATGAACAGAGCGTTAAGAATGTTGTTGGCGGCGATCACCCGAGCACGCTCATTCTCGACGGTACGCGACTGGATCAGCGCATACAGCGGCACAATGTAGAAACCACCGAAGACCCCAAGCCCCAGAATATCGATCAACACCAGCCAGGCGCGGCCAAACCCAAGGACTTCGATCCAGCCATGGCCAGCAACGCTGTCCGGAATCCCGCCGGAATGCCACCACAGCAACAGGCCAAACACCGTCAGACCGAATGAGCCGAACGGTACCAGACCGATCTCGACTTTGCGTCCGGAGAGCTTCTCGCAGAGCATCGATCCCAGTGCGATACCGACCGAGAACACCGTAAGAATCAGCGTTACCACGGTCTCGTCGCCGTGCATCCATTCCTTGGCATAGGCCGGAATCTGCGTCAGATAAATCGCCCCGACAAACCAGAACCATGAGTTACCGACGATCGAACGCGATACCGCAGGGGTTTGCCCGAGACCCAGTTTCAAGGTGGCCCAGGACTGGCTGAAGATATTCCAGTTCAGGCGCATTTCCGGCGATGCCGCCGCGGCCCGGGGAATGTTGCGGCTGGCCAGGTAACCGAGCACCGCGATACCGATGATGGCCGTGGACACGACCGGCGCGTAATTGCTGGACGACATCATGATCCCGGCGCCAATGGTCCCGGCGAGAATTGCCAGGAAAGTGCCCATTTCCACCAGACCGTTGCCGCCCACCAGCTCTTCTTCGCGCAAGGCCTGCGGCAGGATCGAATACTTCACCGGCCCGAACAGCGCCGAATGGGTGCCCATGGCAAACAGCGCCACCAGCATCAGCGACAGGTGATCGAACATGAAACCGACCGCGCCCACCGCCATGATGACGATTTCCCCGAGCTTGATCAGACGGATCAGCGCGTCCTTGGCGAACTTTTCCCCGAACTGCCCGGCCAGCGCCGAAAACAGGAAGAACGGCAGGATAAACAGCAACGCACACAGGTTGACCCAGATCGAGCGGTCACCCTCGATAGTCAGCTTGTACAAAATGGCGAGAATCAGCGACTGCTTGAAGATGTTGTCGTTGAACGCCCCGAGCGACTGCGTGATAAAAAACGGCAGGAAGCGCCGAGTACGAAGCAAGGTGAACTGAGAGGGGTGACTCATCTTCCATGTGTCCCTGATGTTGGGTAGAGAGTGGGTAAAGAGTGGCGTGGATACTTTTATTGGAATATCGAACGTCGATCCAGGCCACAGATTACCCAATCTTGGCCGGTTATTTCTTTAATCCTGCAATGCACGGCGAGACAAACAGCTCACCCCGCCACGCACCCTGCACCGTACGCTTGGCGACTATCAACCACATCACCGCCAGCATGGCCACCAACACGCAACCAAAAACACTGAAAAACGTCAGGTTCAAGGTGCTGGCCAGTTTCAGCGTAGCCAGTGAATAGACACCCAGCGGGAAAGTGAAGCCCCACCAGCCGAGGTTGAACGGGATGCCGGCGCGCAAGTAACGCGCGGTGATCAACAGCGCAATCAGCATCCACCAGAGCCCGAAGCCCCACAGTGTGATGCCGGCCACCAAGCCAAGCCCTGCGGCAATCTCGCCGATACCCGGCAGACCGTTGGCGGCAAAGATCGCTGGCGCGTCGGCGCCCAACAGCAACATACCCAGCGCACCGGTGCCAATCGGCCCAAGGGCCAGCCAGCTCGAGGCGGCCATGTTTTCGTGGGGCAATTTATGCAACGCCATACGCAGCAACAGGATGGTCAGAATGCTGAACGCCACCGGCAGGGAAAACGCCCAGAGCACGTAGCTGGTCACCAACACCACCAGTTGTGAATGAGCATCGACCAAGTGCGGCGCCAACAAGCCGCCGCTGGCAGCCGCCACTTCCGCCGCCACCACTGGCAACAGCCAGACGGCGGTCATCTGGTCGATGCTGTGCTCCTGACGAGTGAACATCATGTAGGGAATCAATACGCCGCAGGCCAGCGACATCGCCACGTCCAGCCACCACAGCACTTCGGCGAGGTGAATCACTCCATCGCCCCAGCGCAGCAAACCGAACAGCAGAAAGCCATTGATGATGGTCGCAAGCCCCATGGGAATGGTGCCGAAAAACATCGAAACCGTGGAGTGCCCAAAAATCCGCCGCGCCTCGTCGAAGAACATGACCCAACGCGCGGCATACAGGGCCGTGAACAAAACAAAAAGGGCAATATTGAACAGCCACACCCCTTCGGCAAAGGCATGCAGACCGGGATTCGACACCGGCAATTGCGCAAGCGCCAGCGCCAATACACCCGTGCCCATAGTCGCCGCGAACCAGTTGGGGGTGAATTGGCGGATGGCCTCACGTGGGTGCTGCAAATGACTGAGCGGTTTGATACCGGGTTTAACGCTATGGGTGCAGGTCATGGTGAACTCCTGTCCTCTTGTGAGGTGGAGTTCATGATAGATCCGAATAGAATATCGATATAACGGGCAATATCTCTAACTGTTATCTGCTTTATAGATAACTAATCAGACACTGCCTTCAGATTCGATCACCAATATTCTCGCCACACTCAACGGATGAGCTACATGCTCAGTGCCCACGGAGGCATAAAAAATATCGCCGACTTCGAGTAGCGTTTCCTTTTCCAGGCCTTCTTCGCGATAACGCATCTGCACCTGCCCATCGAGTACCACGAACACTTCCTGACCGTCGTTGATATGCCATTTATAGGGCTGATCGGTCCAGTGCAAACGAGTGGTGATGCCGTTCATGTTGGCAATGTCCAGCGCCGCCCAAGCACGGTCACCGGTGAAAGATTTGCTGCGGATGATCTTCATGGGTCGGTCCGTCGAAATGAATGGCGGTGCCAAGGCTAACGGTCATAGAACATCGATGCCACAGACTTTGACGGATTGCATCGGTTGATCGATATTGCGTTGAATCAGTAACGCCGTCTTCGCTGTAGGAGCGAGGCTTGCCCACGAAGAGGCCCGACAAGACACCAAAGATCCAACTGACTCCCAACCTGCGACACCCCGCCGCGCCACGACCTTGGTCGACACTGACTAACTCTGGTGGTCATGCGAAACTGTTTTGACCGGGCGAAGTCCCCCGGATGTCTTTTGTCTGGAGCTCCCATGTCGCTGTCCATCGGGCTGATCGCCACCGTCGCCCTGGCCTATATGGCCATCCTGTTCGCTATCGCCTTTTACGGCGACCGTCGCAGCACGCCGTTGCCGCCACGGGTGCGGGCCTGGGTGTACAGCCTGTCGCTGGCCGTTTATTGCACCAGTTGGACGTTCTTTGGCGCAGTGGGCCAGGCGGCCGAACAACTCTGGTCATTCCTGCCGATCTACCTCGGGCCGATCCTGCTGCTGGTGTGCGCGCCGTGGGTCCTGCAAAAAATGGTGATGATCAGCAAACAGGAGAACATCACCTCCATTGCCGACTTCATCGCCGCCCGTTACGGCAAATCCCAATCGCTGGCGGTGGTGGTGGCGCTGATCTGTCTGGTCGGCGTGTTGCCCTACATCGCCTTGCAGCTCAAGGGCATCGTGCTGGGCGTGAACCTGCTGATCGGCGCCGGTGCCGACGCCATGGGCACCCGCGCGCAGGACACGGCGCTAATCGTATCCTTGGTGCTGGCGCTGTTCACCATCGTTTTCGGTACCCGCAACCTCGACGCCACGGAACACCACCGCGGCATGGTGCTGGCGATCGCCTTTGAATCACTGGTCAAACTGTTCGCTTTTCTCGCGGTCGGCGCGTTCGTGACCTACGGCCTGTACGACGGTTTCGACGATCTGTTCGACCAGGCCATGCTCGCCCCGCGTCTCGAAGCGTACTGGAAAGAAACCATCAACTGGCCGTCCATGGTGGTGCAAACCGGCGTGGCGATGATGGCGATCATCTGCCTGCCCCGGCAGTTCCATGTGACCGTGGTGGAAAACATCGAGCCTCAGGATCTGCGTTTGGCCAAGTGGGTGTTCCCGGCCTATCTGGCGCTGGCGGCATTGTTTGTCGTGCCGATCGCGCTGGCCGGCCAGATGATGCTGCCCAGTTCGGTACTGCCGGATTCATTCGTCATCAGCCTGCCCCTGGCCCAATCCCACCCTGCTCTGGCGATGCTGGCGTTTATTGGCGGCGCTTCCGCGGCGACCGGCATGGTGATCGTGGCCAGCGTGGCGCTGTCGACCATGCTCTCCAACGACTTGCTGCTGCCGTGGTTGCTGCGGCGTAACAACGCCGAGCGGCCGTTCGAAGTGTTCCGCCAGTGGATGCTTTCGGTGCGCCGGGTGAGCATCGTGGTCATTCTGCTATTGGCCTATGTCAGTTATCGACTGCTGGGCTCCACCGCAAGCCTGGCAACCATCGGCCAGATCGCCTTCGCCGCCGTGACCCAACTGGCCCCGGCCATGCTCGGCGCGCTGTATTGGAAACAGGCTAACCGCCGTGGGGTGTTCGCGGGACTGGCCGCCGGGACGTTCCTCTGGTTCTACACTCTGGTGCTACCGATCGCCGCCAACAGTCTCGGTCTGCCCATGAGCAGTTTTCCGGGCCTGGCCTGGCTGCAAGGCAACCCGTTGAACCTGCCGATCACACCGCTGACTCAAGGCGTGGTGCTGTCCCTGGCGGGCAACTTCACCTTGTTCGCCTGGGTCTCGCTACTGTCACGCACGCGGGTTTCGGAGCATTGGCAGGCCGGCCGCTTCATCGGCCAGGAAATTAGCGCCCGCCCAAGCGCCCGTTCGATGCTGGCGGTACAGATCAACGACTTGCTGCAACTGGCCGCCCGTTTTGTCGGCGAAGAACGGGCTCGTCAGAGCTTCATCCGTTTCGCCTACCGCCAGGGCAAAGGCTTCAACCCGAACCTGAACGCGGACGGTGAATGGATCGCCCATACCGAACGCTTGCTGGCCGGTGTACTCGGTGCATCCTCGACCCGGGCGGTGGTAAAAGCCGCCATCGAAGGTCGGGAAATGCAGCTCGAGGATGTCGTGCGGATCGCCGACGAAACCTCGGAAGTGCTGCAGTTCAATCGCGCCCTGCTGCAAGGCGCCATCGAGAACATCACCCAAGGCATCAGCGTGGTCGACCAGTCGTTGAAACTGGTGGCCTGGAACCGGCGCTACCTTGAGTTATTCAACTACCCTGACGGTTTGATCAGCGTTGGCCGGCCGATTGCCGACATCATTCGCTACAACGCCGAGCGCGGTCTGTGCGGCCCCGGCGAAGCAGAGGTGCATGTCGCCCGTCGCTTGCACTGGATGCGTCAGGGCCGGGCCCATACCTCCGAGCGGCTGTTTCCCAATGGTCGAGTGATCGAGCTGATCGGTAACCCGATGCCCGGCGGCGGTTTCGTCATGAGCTTCACCGACATCACCGCGTTCCGCGAAGCCGAGCAAGCGCTGAAAGAAGCCAACGAAGGCCTCGAGCAACGGGTCACCGAACGAACCCACGAACTGTCGCAACTCAACCTTGCCCTGACCGAAGCCAAGGGCACCGCCGAATCGGCCAACCAGTCGAAAACCCGTTTCCTGGCCGCCGTCAGCCATGACCTGATGCAACCGCTGAACGCTGCGCGACTGTTCTCTGCCGCCCTCTCTCATCAGGAAGACAGTTTATCCAGTGAGGCGCAGAAACTGGTTCATCACCTGGACAGTTCACTGCGCTCGGCCGAGGACCTGATCAGCGACCTGCTGGACATTTCCCGCCTGGAAAACGGCAAGATCAACCCTGATCGCAAGCCCTTCATGCTCAATGAGTTGTTCCATACATTGGGCGCCGAGTTCAAGGCGCTGGCTCAGGAACAGGGGCTGAAATTCCGCGTCAGGGGTAGCGCGCTGCGGGTCGACAGCGACATCAAACTGCTTCGGCGGATTTTGCAGAACTTCCTGACCAATGCCTTCCGCTACGCCAAAGGGCCGGTGTTGCTCGGCGTTCGGCGGCGCAACGGCGAACTGTGCCTGGAGGTCTGGGACCGTGGACCGGGTATTCCGGAAAACAAACAGCGGATGATTTTCGAAGAGTTCAAACGCCTCGACAGCCACCAGACCCGGGCCGAGAAAGGTCTGGGTCTGGGCCTGGCGATTGCCGATGGGCTGTGTCGCGTGTTGGGTCACACCTTGCGCGTGCGTTCCTGGCCGGGGCGCGGCAGCGTGTTTAGTGTCAGCGTGCCGTTGGCTCGGGTACAAACCGCGATGCCAACCAAAGTCGCCGAACTCAATGGCCATTTGCTCAGCGGCGCGCAGGTGCTGTGTATCGACAACGAAGACAGCATCCTGATCGGCATGAACAGTTTGCTCACGCGCTGGGGTTGCCAGGTCTGGACCGCGCGCAATCGTGATGAATGCGCGACGCTGCTCGGTGATGGGATGCGTCCGCAACTGGCGCTGGTGGATTACCACCTGGACGATGGCGAGACCGGAACCGAGTTGATGGCGTGGTTGCGCACGCAACTGGGTGAGCCGGTGCCGGGGGTGGTGATCAGTGCCGATGGACGGCCGGAGACGGTGGCCCAGGTGCATGCGGCGGGCCTGGATTACCTGGCCAAACCAGTGAAACCGGCGGCGTTGCGGGCGTTGTTGAGTCGGTATTTGCCGTTGTAATGCGGCAGGTCTGAACCCTGTAGTGGGGCGATTGACGCCTTCGCGAGCAAGTCGGATCGCCGCACCGCCGCTCCCACAGGGGTTTGTGGTGTTCACTCTATTTGTGTAACAACACCAATCCACTGTGGGAGCGGCGGTGCGGCGATCCGACTTGCTCGCGAAGCTTTTCGGCTACTCCGGCAACTCGGCCAAGCCATCGACATCCGTCATCGCCCGCTCCAGCAAGTCCGCTGGCAAGCTCTTGCTGGCCCGTGCCCCTAGCAGTTTGAGCTGCTCGCTGCGGCTGACCAGGTTGCCGCGGCCTTCTGTCAGCTTATTGCGTGCAGAACTGTAGGCCTTGTCCAGTTGCTGCAGGCGATTGCCGACTTCATCCAGATCCTGAATGAACAACACGAATTTGTCGTACAGCCAACCGGCGCGCTCGGCGATTTCCCGGGCGTTCTGGCTCTGGCGTTCCTGCTTCCACAGGCTGTCGATGACGCGCAAGGTGGCCAGCAACGTGGTCGGGCTGACGATCACGATATTGCGGTCGAATGCCTCCTGAAACAGCGTCGGCTCAGCCTGCAACGCCGCAGAAAACGCCGCTTCGATCGGAACGAAAAGCAGAACGAAATCCAGGCTGTGCAAGCCGTCGAGCCGCTTGTAGTCCTTGCCGGCCAGGCCTTTGACGTGATTTCGCAGAGACAGCACATGCTGTTTGATGGCGATCTGGCCGATGGCATCGTCCTCGGCCGCCACATATTGCTGATAGGCCGTGAGGCTGACCTTGGAATCGACCACGACCTGTTTGTCGCCGGGCAGGTAAATAATCACATCCGGCTGGAAACGCTCACCGTCCGGCCCCTTGAGATTGACCTGGGTCTGGTACTCACGCCCCTTCTCCAGGCCCGCGTGCTCAAGCACCCGTTCGAGAATCAGTTCACCCCAGTTGCCTTGGGTTTTCTGCCCTTTCAAGGCGCGCGTCAGGTTGGTGGCTTCGTCGCTCAGGCGCAGGTTCAGTTGTTGCAGCCGCTCCAGTTCCTTGGCCAGGGAAAAACGCTCGCGGGCTTCGGCCTGATAGCTTTCCTCGACGCGCTTTTCGAACGACTGGATACGTTCCTTCAACGGATCGAGCAACTGCCCCAAACGTTGTTGGCTGGTTTCGGCAAAGCGTTGCTCACGCTCATCGAAGATCTTGCCCGCCAGCTCGGCGAATTGCGCACGCAGCTCGTCTCGGGAGCCTTGCAGGTCGTTGAGGCGCTGCTGATGGCTTTCCTGCTGCTCACGCAGTTCGGCGTTAAGAGAGGCTGCCTGAGCATCGAGGCGACGCAATTCAGCCTCTTTGCCAGCGCGCTCGATATTCCAGGCGTGGGCCGCGTCGCGGGCATCGTCGCGTTCGATCTGCAGCAGTTCGACTTCACGGCGCACGGCGGCCAGATCGGCCTGTTTGGCGGCGTTGGCCTGGCTCAGGTCGGCGATTTCATCACGGCAGGTATCAAGCTGGGCATTCAAGCCGTCCTGCGTCAGCTGGGCGATGGCGAGGCGCTCTTCCAACAGCGCCAGCTCGGCCTGCCCCGAACTTGCCCGACGCTGAAGTTGCCAGGCCAGTACCAGTAACGGCAGTGCAGCGCCCGCCAGACCCAGCAATGCGCTGGTCAAGTCCATCGCCATAGCCACTCCTGCCGATCAGATAAAGCGTGAAGGTTAACCAAAGCGTCAGGTCTTGGACAGCTCAGTCTTCGGTCAGGCCGAGTTCCTGTTGTGCGCGTCGGTCGCCCGCACGTGCGGCCTGACGCAACAGCTCCTGACCAATGCGGCGGTCCCGGGCATTTCCACATTCGCGGCACATCAGCTGGCCGAGGCGGCTTTGCGCGGCCACGACGCCTTCGCGGGCAGGCTGCTTGAGCAAGCGTCCGGC
The DNA here is from genome assembly GCF_000512695.2 of Pseudomonas sp. QTF5. Classification (GTDB taxonomy): domain Bacteria; phylum Pseudomonadota; class Gammaproteobacteria; order Pseudomonadales; family Pseudomonadaceae; genus Aquipseudomonas. The sequence goes on from NZ_AZRW02000020.1 coordinate 77,860, forward strand.
GAAGTGTTTGACGTTGGAGTTTTCGCCCAGTCGCGGGCTGTCCAGTAGCCACTCGGCCACGCGCATCGAAAAGCGCTTGGGTGGGGTAATACTGGGGGATGTTGAGGCAGCAGGGGCTGATACTGAGCGAAACTTCATAAAGCACTGTGGGCAGATCGGAAGGCGCGCCACTCTACTCTTTTTTTCGTACAGGTAAAGCCGAAAAAAGCCTGCACGCCCGTCCTAGAGCAAGCGCTTGGGACAATCCACAGAAGCTGTGGATAACTCAGTGGACAACCGCCTTTGAACTCGCGCAAAGCCGTGTGGGATGGGGCTCGCAGTCAAACTGACGATTTTTTCACCAGTAAAAAAAAGCGATGTTTTTCATTGACTTAAATTTTCATTACAGGCACCCACTCCCATTGAGGCGAGGATGACAGTGGGATTACAGTTCGCGCAACTTATGTGCACAAGTCTCTGCGAGGCAGTTATATCGATGCGCTTTTTCGGCGCGTTTTTTGGTAATGCCTGGGGATAAACCCGTGCAACCCGCGCTACAGATTGATCCTGGCTCGATCGTCCTCTCGGATCAACGGTCGGGTTGCGGGTTATTACGGGGCACTCGTCTCCCGGTGACTCTTGCGACCACTCAGCCGGAACTCGTCGATAGGTATTCCAGCGATCTTTTTTGCGAACAGACTTCCCTTTCGCAATTCAATCCGTTAGTATCCGCGGCGTTAGTACCAAGCTGAAAGTCAATTCTGGTCGAACAAATCCCCCCGGTCAGCCTTCTCCAAGAGACGCCTTCACCGACAAAGCGGGATCGACCACCTCGATGGTTTCCAGGTAAATCTTGCGCCAACATAGCCTTTGAATCGAAAACCAAGGGTGTTGCGAAGCTCACTTACTCTGACCGAACCAGCCTGCAAATTGATCAGGATCTTCACCCCGGGCCCAGAACCTTTGCCCTTGATGTGTTGCCTGCCCTCCTAAGTACCTACCTGCCAGCCCAAGCGCGCCAATTTATCAGCGCTTCAAACTGGCTGCTTTGTTCCAGTCGGGTTCTTCGTTCGACCAATGGTGGTCGTCGTCACTGGAACGTTTTAACTTTGCACGGTTCTTATCCGTGTCGCTTGTAGGAACACCAATTATGTCCACTCAAATCCACACTCAGGATGCCATTCGCACCCTAACCAACGCTTTTGCTCCAATGAACTGCCTGATTATGGCCGCTCGCAAAGGCTGCTTCAGCTTCACTCTGGTCAACGAACACGGCATCGCTCGTCACAGCGAACGCCTGTACCCGGATCAATACTCCAGCGCAGAACCGCTGCAGGCTGTGATCGAACGCACTCGCCAGGCACTGGTTGCCTGAGACGCCAGAAAGGCTGAAAACCTCAAAAGCCCTGCTGAAAAGCGGGGCTTTTTATTGCCCGATATTTCTCATTTCGCGACCTACGGCTAAGCACCAACCGATATAACGGTTATAACTCGAAGCCGGAAATATTTTAAAAACAGTCCTTTACAGCGAAATAATGACACTACACTTCAACTCAAGCGGCTTGATCCGCTTCCGGCGAGACTGAATCGATCCATTGCTGCCAAGGCCCCCTTCAGGTCTCGCCGACCACTTCAGGTTTCGAGGGCTTTATGGGTATCGCTGCCAGCGAACTGTGTCGTTATGTGATCCGTCCGACATTGATCTACCTCGGACGCCACAGCGCAACTGCCGAATCCCTGCTACTGGGCATCGCCGCCAGTCAGTCAGCCCTTGGTTCAGCCCTGCATGACCGTCGTGGACACGGCCTGTACCGAATCACCGAGCCCCGCCACAAGGCACTTTGGGATCACTACCTGGCCCTGGACCCGGATCGGGCAAGCCTGGTCCGCGGCTTGGCCAGCCAGCATGCTTTTCTCAGCGGCCCGCACGTGGAATTGACCGTCAACCTGCGTTACGCCACTGCCATCGCCTGGCTGCTGGTAGAAGAACAGAACACTCCCCTCCCCGCCTCCGATGACCTACTGGGAATGGCCCGAATCTGGCGCCAGACATTCCAGCCCCAAGGTCGTCTGCGAGATTTTACCTACGCCTGGCAAACCTGTGTTTCATCCTTGAATCAGGTCGCCTGCTGATTTACCCATTTTCCGAAGATCGCACAAAATGTCGCGATTATGGTCTGATTGTCCTACAAAACCGCTCTAACTCAAGCGATACAGGCTATAGCGCCTGGACGAAAATGTTGGTAATTTTCGCCCCGGTGATCACCAGGAGTTCTAATAATGAAAAAAGTAATGCTCAAAACCACCCTTAGCCTCGCCGTTGCCTTGGCATCCACCCAGATATTTGCAAGTGGCTTTGCCATCAACGAACAAAGCATCAGCGGGATGGGCACAGGTTTTGCCGGGCGATCCTCTTCTGCCGACGACGCAAGCACCATTTTCGGCAACCCTGCCGGCATGTCTCGCCTCAAGCGCGAACAAGTGACCGGCGGCGCTGCACTGCTCGACGCACACACCGACATCAGCCACGCCAGTTCCAGCCCGAACAGCGGCAGCAACGATGGCGACATGGTTCCGCTCGTTGCCGTGCCGATGGGCTACTACGTCAAGCCAATCGATGACCATTGGGCATTCGGCATCGGCATGTATGCCCCTTTCGGCCTGGTGACCGACTACGAGAACGGCTTTGCCGGCCGTTACTTCGGCAGCAAGAGCGAAGTGAAAGTCATCACCTTGCAACCGACCGTCAGCTACGCCCTCAACGACAAGGTGTCGATCGGCTTCGGTCCGACCATCAACCGCATTGAAGGGACCCTGGAATCGAACCTGTCGATCACTCAGGCCGCGCCGGACGGCAAGGTCAAGATCAAGGGCGACGACACCGCGCTGGGCTACAACATCGGCGTGCTGGTTCAAGCCACCGACAGCACGCGCGTTGGCCTGACCTACCACTCGAAAGTGAAGTACAAGCTCGAAGGCGACACCAAGGTCAACTACAACGTCCTCGCAGCGGTGGGCCAGAACCCAAGCCAGAAGTACGACGCTTCGCTGGACGTAACCACGCCTGAGTCGGTCGACTTCTCGGTCACTCACGCGCTGAACGACAAGTGGACCCTCTACGCAGGCAGCACCTGGACTCGCTGGAGCCGCCTGAAAGAAATCCGCGTCGAAAACGAAGGCGTGCCGACCATTTTGAATGGCCAGTTCGGCACCATCACCGAAGAGCAGAACTGGCACGACACCTGGGCTCACGCCATCGGCGCGTCCTACCAGTTGAACAAGGAATGGGTACTGCGTACCGGTCTGTCCGTCGACCAGGCACCGACCAACAACGTCGACCGCTCCCCGCGCATCCCGACAGGCGATCGCAAGATTTTCAGCCTGGGCGCCGGCTGGAGCCCGACCGACGATTTGACCATCGACGTGGCGTACTCGTACCTGCGTGAAGAGTCGGTCAAGGTCAACAACAGCAACAACCGTGGCCAGACCTACAACGCCAAGTATGAAAACTGGGCGAACGGTTTCGGTGTAGGCGCGACCTACCGTTTCTGACGGTTCATCACTCGCCGATTGAATTGAAGAAGCCCCGCACTCTTGTACAGAGGCGGGGCTTTTTAGTGCGCGTCGATCAGGGTTGCGAAGCGAGAGCTTTCTCAATCGCCTCGATGAACTCGGGATTATCCGGCTTGGTCAGGCTGGAAAAATTGGCGATCACTTTGCCTTGGCGATCGACCACGTACTTGTAGAAATTCCACTTCGGCGAACTGCTTTGTTCAGCAAGGACCTTGAACAAATGCGTTGCGTCATCGCCGCGAACTTTCTGCGGCTCGGTCATGGTGAAAGTCACGCCGTAGTTCACGTAACAGACCTTGGCAGTCTCTGCGCCATCTTTGGATTCTTGCTTGAAGTCATTGGACGGAACACCGACCACCTCAAGCCCTTGATCCTTGTAACGCTGATACAGCGCCTCAAGGCCTTTGAACTGCGGGGCAAAGCCACAGAAGCTCGCGGTATTGACCACCACCAGTGGCTTGCCGGCGAAGCGCTGGCACAGATCGATGGATTCCTTGGCTCGCAGTTTCGGCAGCGAGCCTTGCAAAAGCTCTGGGCACTCGGCCCGCGCCAATCCAGTAAAAGCCACCAACAACGCGGGAACTGCAAGCCAGCGCATCAGCATGTCGGACACCCTTGAGCAATAATCGTCAGAAAACGAAATTACTCGCCTTCGTCGCTCGCTAGCAAGCACCCATGCCCAACTGCATCAATGCCAACCCGCCCTGACGCCAGCCCCACCACGCCAAGGCCAGCAGCAATACGCCGATGGCGATTACAGCCATCCGCGGCCAGAGACTGTTCATGCTGCACTCATCCGGGTTTGCAGACGTGCCACTGGCTGCTCGCGCACCGGCCAGTTCAGGGCTGCGGCTACCAGACTCAGGAGAATCGCCACCTGCCAGATCAAGTCGTAACTCCCGGTTCGGTCATACACCACCCCACCCAACCAGCCGCCGAGGAACGATCCGAGCTGGTGGAAGAGGAAAACAATCCCACCGAGCATGGACAAATTTCGTACACCGAACAAGGTCGCCACTGTGCCGTTGGTCAAGGGCACCGTCGACAACCAGAGGAACCCCATGGCCATGCCGAACGAATAAGCTGTGACCTGAGTGACCGGCGCCCAGAGGAACAGCACAATCACCACTGCCCGCAACAGATAAAGACCGGTGAGCAAACGTGGTTTGGACATCCGCCCGCCAAGCCAGCCCGCCGTATAGGTGCCGAAGATATTGAACAGTCCGATCAGCGCCAGCACCGTGGTGCCGACGGAGGCTGGCAAATGTTGGTCCACCAGATAGGCCGGCAGGTGCACGCCGATGAACACCACTTGAAAACCGCAGACGAAAAAGCCGAACGCCAACAGCCAGAATCCTGAATGGGAACAGGCTTCGCGCAGCGCTTCAGAAAGGGTTTGCTCGTGCCCGAGAACCGGCAGCGGCTTGTCCTTGAGCATGCTCACCAGCGGCACGATCAGTGCCACCACCAGGCCCAACACCAGCAATGCAGCGGACCAGCCAAGCCAACCGATCAATCCCAGCGTACCGGGCAACATGGCGAATTGACCGAAAGAACCGGCGGCGCTGGCGATCCCCATGCCCATGCTGCGTTTTTCCGGCGGCACGGCACGACCGACCACGCCGAGGATCACCGAGAACGAGGTGCCCGACAGACCGATGCCGATCAACAGCCCGGCGCTCAAGGACAAGGTCACCGCCGAATCGGACAGCCCCATGAAAACCAGACCCAATGCGTACAGAACGCCACCGATCAACACCACCTTCGCGGCGCCAAAGCGGTCAGCCAGAGCACCGGTGAACGGCTGCGCCAGGCCCCAGATCAGGTTCTGCAAAGCAATGGCGAAAGCAAACACTTCGCGACCCCAGCCGAACTCGGCACTCATGGGCGCCAGAAACAGCCCGAAGCCGTGTCGCACACCCAAGGACAACGCCAGAATCAGCGCACTGCCCAACAGCACCCAACCGCATGTACGCCACATCGATGTCATTCTTGTTCTCCGGTAGCGGGTATATACCCGCTTAAGATCGAACAAACCGGCCTCAAGCCAGTTCGTCCAGCAGTTTCAGCAAGGTTTCACGCTTCTCGGCACCCAGCCGGTCGATCAACCGCTGCTGGGCCGCTTCCCAAGCCGGCAAGGCCGCTGCCAAACGTTCACGCCCTGCCTCGGTAAGCAGCACGATGCGATTGCGCATGTCCTCACCCTCGACCAGCGTCACCAAGCCTTCGCCCTCCAGCACCCGCAGATTGCGCCCGAGGGTGCTGCGATCCAGGCCCATGGCTTCGGCCAAAGACGAGATGCTCGGCTGATCCAGACGCTGCAGATTGCACAGCAGAGAATATTGGGCAACGTTGATCCCGAAGCCGTCGAGGGCGCCGTCGTAATGCCTGCTGACGCCACGAGCGGCGCGACGCAGGTTAGTGCACAAACATTGGGAAGGAAGCATAGTGCGTGTATATACCCGCGGTTAAATGAAAGCAATTTTTTCGACACATATTGCCTGTAGGAGCGAGCGGTGCGGCGATCCGACTTGCCCGCGAAGAACGATAACGCGGTCGGCCTGATGGACTGCAGCGCTCCCTTCGCGGGCAAGCCTCGCTCCTACAGGATCAATGCAAGCCCCACCAGTACCACCATTTCCAGCAATTCCAGCAATGCCCCCGCCGTATCGCCGGTTGTCCCGCCCAAACGCCGCACCATCACTTGCCGCAACCAGACAAACAGCACCGTCGCCAACACAAGCGCCCACACACCGCTGAGGCCAGCCATCAGCACACAGGCCACCGCACTGATCGCCAACACCTGCTGACCCGCTAAACGCGGCAGATGATCGGCCAGCGCCTGCCCCAATCCACCCGGGCGCACGTAAGTCGTGGTGAGGAATAAGCCCAGTAACGCGCTGCGGCTAATCAGTGGAACGATGATCAGGACCACGCTGTGCTGCTGCTCGATCAACGCCAGCAACGCGGCGAACTTGAGCAGCAACACCAGCACCAGCGTCACCACCGCAATCGGCCCGCTGCGTGGGTCTTTCATGATGGTCAGGGTGCGTTCACGGTCGCCGTAACCCCCAAGCCACGCATCGGCGCTATCGGCCAGGCCATCCAGGTGCAACGCGCCGCTGAGCACGACCCAAACGCTCAGCAGCAGTGCGGCGTGAAGCAATAATGGCGTGCCCAGCAATAGCCCGTTCAGCCCCCACAGAATCACGCCGAACAGAAAACCGACCAGCGGATAAAACAGCAGCGATCGGCCCAATTCCTCAGGGGCCGGCATGCCCGGCAGGCGAATCGGCAGGCTGCTCAGAAATTGCAGGGCGATCCAGAACGGCAACATTGTCAGATCGCTTCCCTTAACAAGACGCCGGACTCGACCGACAACGAGAACAACGCGCCATGGCCAACTTCAACATTAAGCAACTGTTCACGCGGCAATCCGCGCGCTTGAGCCAGCAACAAACGCATGACGCCGCCATGGCTGATCAGCAAGATTCGCTCACCCGCATAGGTCGCGTGCAGCCGTTCGATGGCCGCCAACACCCGTGTCGAAAAATCCGCAACCGGCTCACCCTCGGGCGGCGTGAACGAATAAGGATCAGCCCAGAACAAACCCAACGCCTCGGCGCTGGTTTCCATCAACGCCGCCGCGCTCTGCCCTTCCCAGGCGCCGAAGTGCAGCTCTTGCAGATCCTTATCCAGTTGCACCGGCAAACCCAGTTGCGCCCCAAGCTCTTCAGCAAAACGCGCGCAACGCTGCAACGGCGAACTGACCAGTCGATCCCAGGGCCCCTGCTCGATCACCGCCGCGCGCATCTGCTCCCAGCCCTTGCCGGTCAGCGCATCGTCGAGGCTGCCGCGCAAACCGCCGCCGAGTTCGGTTTCGCCATGGCGCAACAGGTCCAGGCGCAAGGTCATGCCGGGCGATCCGCCACCGCGGCTTCGGCAAATGTCGCCATCTGCCCGTGCAGGTCGCAGGCCAGACGCAACAATGGCACGGCCAATGCCGCACCACTGCCCTCGCCCAGTCGCAGACCGAGGTCCAGCAACGGTTCGGCGTTCAGGGTTTCGAGCACATGCCGATGACCCGGCTCGGCGCCGCGATGACCGAACAGCAACCACTCACGGCAGGCCGGATTCAAACGCACCGCCAGCAGTGCGGAGACGCTGCAAATAAACCCGTCGACCAACACCGCGACACCTTCCTGAGCACAGGCCAGGTACGCGCCGACCAGCGCAGCGATTTCGAAACCGCCGAGGTTGAACAAGGTCTGCAGCGCATCGCCCCGTTGAGCGCCATGCAACGCCAAGGCGCGTTCGATGACCTGAGCTTTATGGCTGACACCCGCCGCGTTCAAACCGGTGCCCGGCCCGGCCAGATGCGCCACCGGGCAATCGAGCAACGCACAGGCCAGCGCGCTGGCCGCGGTGGTGTTGCCGATGCCCATTTCGCCACCGATGAACAACTGCGCGCCGGCTGCGATGGCGCGCTGCACACTCTCGCGGCCGGCCTGCAAGGCGAGTTCGCCTTGGGCCTGAGTCATCGCCGGCCCCTGGACGAAATTCGCCGTGCCCGGGCCGATATTCAGGTGACGCACACCCGGCAGATTCAACGAGGGCGTGACGGTGCCGAGGTCGACCACTTCCAGGGAAGCCCCCAACTGCCGCGCCAACACGCTGATCGCCGCGCCGCCGCTGACAAAGTTATGCAGCATCTGCCCGGTGACTTCCTGCGGAAACGCCGACACCCCTTCGGCGACCACACCATGGTCACCGGCAAAAATCGCGATCCACAGCTGATCGAGCGTCGGCTTGACCTGCCCCTGCAACCCGGCCAGTTGCACCGCCACCGACTCGAGCCGGCCGAGTGAGCCGGCTGGCTTGGTCAGTTGCTGTTGACGCGCCTGCGCCTGTTCGACCGCTTGCGCGTCGATTGGCTTGCACGGGTTCAGCCACCAGGAGTGAGTCATAACGCAGTTCCTTTCAAAGTCAGGGGCAGGCCAGCGACGGTCAGGACGACTCGCTGACAGCGCTCGGCCAAGGCTTGATGCAGCCAACCGGCTTCATCGACATAGCGGCGAGTCAATTCGCCCAGCGGTACGACACCCATTCCGGTTTCGTTGCTGACAAAAATGATTTCACCCGGCAACGACGCCAGGCAGTCCAGCAGGGCTTCGCGTTCGGCCGACAAGCGCTCGGCGTTATCGAGCATCAGTAGATTGGTCATCCACAGGGTCAGGCAATCCACCAGCAAGCAACGATCGGCACTGGCGTTTTCGCGCAGCACGCGGGCGAGTTCCAGCGGTTCTTCGATCAATGCCCATTCGGCCGGACGGCGAGCGCGATGATGGGCCACCCGTTCGTTCATTTCACCGTCTTGAGATTGGCTGGTGGCGATGTAGGTGGCTATATAAGTGACTTGGAGTTGACTGTCTGTCGCCAGTTTTTCGGCCAAGCGACTTTTGCCGGAGCGGGCGCCGCCGAGGATCAGTTGCAGCATGGTTTATTCCTTAAGATGTGCGGTGAGGCGACTTCAGTCTTCGCGAGCAAGCCCGCTCCCACATTCGAACGTATTCCAATGTGGGAGCGGGCTTGCTCGCGAAGAGGCCAGCACATTCACCCTAAAACCCACAAAGCTCCCGCAACAACCCGGTATCCAGATGCTTCTCCACCAGATCCGCCAACCGCTCGATATCGCGCTCGCGCAAGGCGTGATAATCCACTTCCTGCACATCCTGCAACCCGGCCCAGCGCAACAGCGCACTGCACGCCGCCGGTGACTCGAACAGCCCATGCAAATACGTGCCGAAAATCTGCCCATCGACACTTTGCGCGCCATCGCAGCGACCATCGTCCAGCTGTACCGCGGCGTTTTCCAGGGCCGGCCCGGTGGTTACGCCGGCATGAATTTCATAGCCGCTGACCTCTGCGTCCTCCAGCGCCAGGCGCCCACGCACATTGCGCAACTGCTTCTCGTCTTCGAGCTGCGTTTCGAACGCCAGCAGGCCCAAACCGGCACTGGAACCCGGCGCGCCTTCGAGACCCAGCGGGTCGTGCACCTGCTCGCCAAGCATTTGCAGGCCGCCGCAGATCCCCAGCACTTTTCCGCCGTAGCGTAAATGCCGCGAGATCGCCGTGTCCCAGCCGTTGGCCCGCAGATACGCGAGGTCGCTGCGCACGCTTTTCGAGCCGGGAAGAATGATCAGATCGGCCGACGGAATCGTCTGGCCGGGGCCGATGAATTGCAGGTCCACTTGCGGATGCAGGCGCAGCGGATCGAAATCGGTGTGGTTGCTGATGCGCGGCAGTACCGGCACCACCACATTGAGCACTTGATCGGCCTTGTCGGTCTGACGCTGATCGAGACCGTCCTCGGCCTCAAGATGCAGGTCCATCACATACGGCAAAACGCCGATCACCGGTTTGCCGGTGCGTGCTTCCAGCCAGTCCAGCCCCGGTTGCAGCAAGGCGATGTCGCCACGAAAACGGTTGATGATGAAGCCTTTGACCCGCGCCTGTTCGCTGGGCGAAAGCAACTCCAGCGTACCGACTAAATGCGCGAAAACTCCGCCACGATTGATGTCAGCAATCAGCACCACCGGGCAGTCAACCGCCTCGGCAAACCCCATGTTGGCGATGTCGCCGGCACGCAGGTTGATCTCTGCCGGCGAACCCGCGCCTTCGACCATCACCACCGGATACGCCGCGCTCAGCCGTTCGTGGGAGGCCCGCACCGCTTGCATGGCGATGGCTTTGTAGTCGTGATAGGCGACGGCGTTCATGGTGGTGACCGCGCGACCATGAATGATCACTTGGGCGCCGGTATCGCTGTTGGGTTTGAGCAGCACCGGGTTCATGTCGGTGTGCGGCTCCAGGTTCGCGGCCTGGGCCTGCACCGCTTGAGCGCGACCGATCTCGCCACCGTCGGCGGTCACCGCGCTGTTGAGGGCCATGTTCTGCGGCTTGAACGGCACGACACTCACACCCTGACGCGTGACCCAACGACACAGCGCCGTCACCAGCGTGCTTTTACCGGCATCCGATGTGGTGCCCTGCACCATCAAAGTCGCGCCCTGCACCTTCAACGTAGTCATTGCGCTTCCTTAAAGTAAGCTTCAAGCGCTTGCTCGAGACGCTGCCAATCCGCTTCATCGGCGGGCAAGCCAAACCGCACGCTGCTGTTGTGGGTGAACAATCGCAGCAGAATGCCGCGTCGGGCCATGAATTCATGCAGCGCTTCGGCACGCTCGGTGATCAGCCATTGGAACAATGCGCAGCCACCCTGAGGTTTGAAACCGTACTGCTCAAGCAGCAACGCCAGACGCTCGCCGGCTTCGTCAGCGCGAATGCGCTGTCGCGTGTGCCCCTCGGTATCCGTCAAGCACGCCTGGCCCAGCACGCGGGTCGGACCGCTGACCGCCCAAGGCCCGACCTGTTCAGCCAACAGTTTGAGCAACTTGCGCTCGGCCAATACAAACCCCAGCCGCACACCGGCCAGGCCGAAAAATTTGCCGAAGGAACGCAGCACGATCAAGCCGATCTGATTGGCGAACGGCGCCAGACTCAGATGCGGGGTGTTGTCCATGAATGCCTCGTCCACCACCAGCCAGCCACCGCGCTGGGCCAGCCGCGCATGCCAATCCAGCAGGCGAGCCGGGGTCAGGCTCAGCCCCGTGGGATTGTTCGGGTTGACCACCACCAGCACATCAAGGCTGTCGAGAAAGAAATCGACTTCCGACTCCAGCACTTCACGCACGATGTAACCGTTGCGACGCCAAGCTTCGGCGTGCTCGGCGTAACACGGCGACAGCACGCCGACCTTGCCGGCCCGACGCAAACGCGGCAGCAACTGGATCGCCATTTGCGAACCCGCCACCGGCAACACCTGAGCCGCACCATAATAGTCGCAGGCGGCCTGCTCCAGACCGTCATCGGTTTCCGGCAACCGCGCCCAGGCCCGCAGCGGGATGTCCGGGACCGGGAATGGCCAGGGCGCCAGACCGCTGGAGAGGTCGAGCCAATCGGCTTCGGCAATGCCGTATTCAAGCGCCGCCTTGCGCAAGCGGCCACCGTGCTCAAGCATAGAACTCAGCCCCCACGCAGAGAATCAGCAGCCATAACCATACCCCGCGCTGGACCAATTGCCAGCCACGGTCGATGGAATCGGCATCCGCCGGCACGCCTTCACCCAATAGCGGGCGCTGATGCAGTTCACCGTGATAAATCGCTGCCCCACCCAATTCGACACCCAGCGCACCGGCACCGGCCGCCATCACCGGCCCGGCATTCGGGCTGTCCCAGGTCGGGCCCTGGGTACGCCAGCACTTCAGCGCCAGTCGGGTTTTGCCCAGCAGCGCGTAGGTCAACGCCACCAGGCGTGCAGGAATGTAGTTCAGAACATCATCGATCTTCGCCGCAGCCCAACCGAAACGTTCGAAGCGTTCGTTGCGATAACCCCACATCGCATCGAGTGTGTTGCTCAGGCGATAGAGCACCACGCCGGGCGCACCCGCCACGGCAAACCAGAACAGCGCGGCGAACACCGCATCGCTGCCGTTCTCCAGCACTGACTCGGTGGCAGCGCGGGCGACTTCGGTTTCATCCAGTTCGCTGGTCTGACGGCTGACCAGATAGCCGACGCGTTTGCGCGCCTCGATCAGATCATCACTGCGCAGAGCCTTGGCCACTGGCTCGACATGCTCGCCGAGGCTGCGCAGGCCGAGGGCGCAATAGAGCGCGAGAATCTCGACGATCCAACCGACATAAGGCGCCCAGGAAAATGCGGTGGCCAGCAAGGTCAGCGGCACGACCGCCATCACCCAGGCCGTAACGCCGTGACTGCGCCACCCGCGACCACCGGAGTTGAAACGTTGCTCGATGCGATCGGCAAAACGACCGAACGCCACCAGCGGATGCCAGCGTTTGGGTTCACCCAGCAGCGCATCCAGCGCGACCGCGGCGACACTCAACAACGCCACACTCATTGACTCACTCCCCAATAATTTTCATACAGCAACTCGCTGAGTGGGCGCGCTTGCGCCCAACCTTCGAGTACCAGCATCGGCGCCGGATAGAATTCCTTGACCGGCCCCAGACAAAGAACGGCCAAAGGCTTGGCCCCGCTCGGTAACCCCAGCAAGTCCGCCAACGCTTGCGGCTCGAACAGCGACACCCAGCCCATGCCCAGGCCTTCGGCGCGGGACGCCAGCCAAAGGTTCTGGATGGCGCAGGACAACGAGGCCATGTCCATTTCCGGCAATGTACGACGGCCGAAGATATGACGTTCGCGATCGTCCATCAGAGCAGCGACCAGCACCTCGGCGCAGTCGTTGATGCCTTCGACCTTGAGCTTCATGAATTCGTCGGAGCGCTCGCCCAGAGCTTCGGCAGTGCGGATGCGTTCTTGTTCAACCAGTTGCTGGATCATGCCGCGCAGTGCCCGGTCGCTGATGCGGATGAAACGCCAGGGCTGCATCAAGCCGACACTCGGCGCCTGATGCGCGGCTTCGAGCAGACGACGAAGTAACTCGGGTTCGACCGTGCCGCCGCTGAAGTGCCGCATGTCGCGACGTTCGGCGATGGCTCGGTAAACGGCTGCGCGTTCGGCTTCGGAAAATGCGTTGTCGGTCATGGCCTCTTCGCGAGCAAGCCCGCTCCCACATTTGAAATGCGTTCCCCTGTGGGAGCGGCGGTGCGACGATTCGACTTGCTCGCGAAGGCGGCCTCACGATCAGGCACAAACAGCGCGGCAATCGCTGTCGGATTGGACGGAAAATAAAAATGCACATAAGAAGCCGTCATCCGCCCCTCACGATAAACCGCCTCCGCCCCTCGCCCGCCATTGGGGCTCAAACCTCGGGCAATCGGCTCAAGTTCGGTGCTGGTCAGCGAGTGGTGATACGTGTGCCCGCGCAGCAACCCTTCCGGCAATTCGACCGCCTGCAAGGCCAACGCGGCCAGACGCTTCTGCATCACCGCATCACCGGCCAGCAAGCCAACCAGCTCAGCGCGAGTGCCCTCGACATCGGTCAACGAATCCAGCAGATACAGCATGCCGCCACACTCGGCCAGCAACGGTTTGCCCGCCGCGTGGTGAGCGCGGATCGCGGTCAGCATCGGCGTGTTTTGTGACAACGCCACATGGTGCAATTCGGGGTAACCGCCCGGCAGATAGAGGCTGTCGGCCTCCGGCAGCCCGGCGTCGCGGATCGGCGAGAAGAAGGACAATTCGGCGCCCATGGCCCGCAGCAAATCCAGGCTCGCACCATAGGTAAACGCGAAGGCTTCGTCCCGGGCCACGGCAATCCGCACACCGGCCAGCAACAGTTCGGCCGCGATCACTTCAGGCGCGGCGAATTCCACGGCCGGCGGCAACGCGACGTCGCAACTGCTGGCCAGTGACTCTGCCGCTGCATCGAGACGCAGGTCGAGATCATTCAATTCGCTGGCCTGAACCAGGCCGAGATGCCGACTCGGCAATTCGATCCCGGTCTCCCGGGACAACGCGCCGTACCAGCGCAAGCCTTCAGTCAGGCTGCCTTCGAGCAACTGCGCATGCCGCACGGTGCCGACCCGGTTGGCCAGCACACCGGCAAACGGCAAGTCCGGCTGATAGCGCGCAAGGCCCAGGGCCAGCGCGCCAAACGTCTGCGCCATGGCGGTGCCGTCGATCACGCCGAGCACCGGCACACCGAAATGCCGCGCCAGGTCGGCGCTGGACGGCGTACCGTCGAACAGCCCCATGACGCCTTCGATGAGGATCAGATCGGCTTCGCCAGCGGCCTCCCACAATAGACGCCGACTTTCTTGCTCGCCGACCATCCACATGTCGAGTTGATAGACCGGTGCGCCGCTGGCGCGCTCGAGAATCATCGGGTCGAGAAAGTCCGGGCCGCATTTGAACACGCGAACCTTGCGCCCCTGATTGCGATGCAAACGGGCGAGCGCGGCGGTGACGGTGGTCTTACCCTGACCGGAGGCCGGCGCGGCGATCAGTACCGCCGGGCATTGACGATGGCTATTCATAAAGTGCAGTTCACAGCTCGACGCCTTTTTGCGCTTTGATTCCGGCCTGGAAGGCGTGCTTGATCATGCCCATTTCAGTGACGGTGTCGGCCAGCTCGATCATCTCCGGCTTGGCGCCGCGACCGGTGACCACCACGTGCTGCATCGGCGGACGCGCCTGCAAGTCGCTGAGCACTTGATCGAGATCGAGGTAGCCGTGCTTGAGGGCGATGTTCAACTCATCGAGTACGACTAGACCAATGGACTGATCACGCAGCAGTTCGCGGGACACTGCCCAGGCGGCTTCGGCAGCGGCGATGTCGCGCTGACGGTCCTGGGTTTCCCAGGTGAAGCCCTCGCCCATCACATGAAAACGCACCTGCTCCGGAAAGCGCCGGAAGAACAGCTCCTCGCCGGTGCTGGTGCGCCCCTTGATGAACTGCACCACGCCGCACTGCATGCCGTGGCCCATGGCCCGCGAAAGCATGCCGAACGCCGAGCTGCTCTTGCCCTTGCCGTTGCCGCTCAGCACCAGCAGCAGACCGCATTCATTCGGCGAGTTGGCGATGCGTTCATCGATCACGGCTTTTTTGCGCAACATGCGCGCCAGATGGCGTTCGTCACGATCGGGAGTATCAGTCATGGGGGAGCTCTCCGTTGAGGCTGGATAACGGCGGGCAGGCACAAGAATAGACGGCAAGAAGCCTGGCATCGCCCACCGTGATGCCGTTGGATGAATCAGGCCGGTCTCCGGGCTCATGAGCGGCTTGCGCCCGACTGCGCGCCTTCCCATGTCGTCGACACAGTGGCTCAAGGCGCAGCCTTCACTCATTTACCGTTGCGGGGGCAGCGCCGGGATCGTGATCATTCTTCGCGTGAAGAGAGTCACTCACCGGCTTCCCTGTTTCACTCTGTCGACCAAGGTCACAGAGCACCTGAAACAAGCCGCGAAGGTTAGAGGGTTGGGGATGGAGCGTCAATTAAAGCCGGGGCGCCGCTGAGCGAATAACTGCCGTCGATCAATTAACTGACGCCAATCTTGTGCCACACTGCCAGCAGTGATATCAAAGAGCCACAACCTCACAATACAATAACAAGGGTGAGCCACATGCAAGGCATGATCATCAGCAATCCGAAGCTGGAATTCCTGCGACCGGTGCTGGAACGCTGGTTTGACTGTATCGACCGCTACAACACTGTGCGCGGCGATAACGACACACCTTATTGGTACGACGAAAAAGCCAATCTCGGCTTGCTCTCCGCCGCGGCCTGGATGGCGGAAATGGTCACCTTGCAACAAACGCCGACGCGCAAGCAGAACGAAGAAGGCGAACGCAACACCCACGCCGACCTGTTTATCGCCAGCAGCGAAGAGCGCGCGTATTTCCAGGCCACCCAGCGCTGGCCGCGGGTCAACAGCCCGAACCTGACCCAGGCACTGGCGGACATCACCTGTGACGCAAAGCGAATCAGCTACGCCAGCGACCTGAAACTCGGTTGCCTGTTCGTTGCGCCGCAAAAAGCTCAGCAGAGCGCTACACCGGAAGAACTTCAGGACATGGTCGACGACCTGCAAAAGGAACACTGCTGCGCCGTAGCCTGGTATTTCCCGTACGCCTACCGCAAGTTGCGCAACGAAGCCGGAAACTATCACCCCGGCATTGCCGTGCTATTCAAGGAAGCCCGCGGCTGACCGGTTGATCCATCGAGCGTCTACGCTTCTCTATGATTACGTCAATGCATTCATAGGGAAGATCAGTAATGCGCAAACCCCAGCTCGTTTTCATCATCGCGCTCGCCGGAGGGCTCGCCGCCTGTGGTGAAACCTCCAGCCTGCAAGTCTCGGATGGCACAGGCCCCTCACCCAAGCTGCCAGAGCCGAATAAAACCCTGATCCCGACGGTGAACATCGCCCCGGCAATCGGCTGGCCTGAAGGGGCGAAACCTGTCGCCGCGGCGGGGACTCAGGTGACGGCGTTTGCCGAAGGCCTCGATCATCCGCGGTGGCTCTACGTGCTGCCCAATGGCGATGTGCTGGTGGCCGAAACCAACGCGCCACCCAAACCCGATGATGGCGCAGGCATTCGCGGCTGGGTCATGGGCAAAGTCATGGGTCGCGCCGGGGCTGGCGTCCCCAGCCCGAACCGCATCACCCTGCTGCGGGACAAGGACCACGACGGCGTCGCCGAAACCCGCACGGTGTTCCTGGAAAACCTCAACTCGCCCTTCGGCATGACCCTGGTCGGCAATGACCTGTACGTCGCCGACACCGACCGCCTGCTGCGTTTCCACTACGAGAACGGCGAGACGGCGATCAAGTCGCAGCCAATCAAAGTGGTCGATCTGCCGGGCGGCACGCTGAATCACCACTGGACCAAAAACGTCATCGCCAGCAAGGATGGCAGCAAGCTGTACGTCACCGTGGGCTCAAACAGCAACGTCGGTGAAAACGGCATGGATCAGGAGGAAGGCCGCGCGGCGATCTGGGAAGTGGATCGCGCCACCGGCAAGCATCGGATCTTCGCCTCGGGGATTCGTAATCCCAACGGTCTGGCCTGGGAGCCTCAGAGCGGCGCACTGTGGACCGCCGTCAACGAGCGTGACGAAATCGGCAGCGACCTGGTGCCGGACTACATCACGTCAGTGAAGGATGGCGGGTTCTACGGCTGGCCTTACAGCTATTACGGCCAGCACGTCGACATTCGCGTCGAGCCGCAAAACCCCGATCTGGTGGCCAAGGCCATTGCCCCTGATTACGCGGTGGGGCCACATACCGCATCACTGGGCCTGACGTTCGCCGAAGGCAGCAAGCTGCCCGCTCCGTTCACTCAAGGTGCATTCATCGGCCAGCATGGCTCGTGGAACCGCAAGCCACACAGCGGCTACAAAGTGATTTTCGTGCCATTCAGCACCGGCAAACCGACCGGGCAACCGGTGGACGTGCTCACCGGATTCCTCAATGACGAGGAAAAAGCCATGGGCCGGCCGGTGGGTGTTGTGATCGATCAGCAGGGCAGCTTGCTGGTGGCGGATGATGTAGGGAACAAGGTGTGGCGCGTTAGCGCGGCTAAATAATGTGATTACTGCAAGACGAAAAATCTGTGGGAGCGGGCTTGCCCGCGATAGCCATGGGTATCTACATATCTTCACGACTTTGATGGTGTACATATCCGTTTCTGCGGTCACGGCCACCTAGGGTTCCGCCCTTACGGCGGGTCACTTGGAAAAGCCCCAAGTAACCAAGGGCTTTTGCCCCTGTCGTTCGGTGCCTCGCCCAGGCTCGGCATGCCCTCGCTCCGGTCCTGCTCCGTAGGGCCGCCGCGATCGGCCATCCATGGCCGTGCGCGGCTAACCCGGCATCCATGCCGGGTTGCCCACTACGCAGAACCGGAACGAAGCCTCTCGAGGGGCGGTGCGTCAAGATCAAAAGCTGCAGGCGAGCTAACGCTCGGCCTGTTGAGTGGTGGAAAGCATCGCGCTTGATCAGAAACGCGGCTCCGAGCTTCGAACCTTCCGAAACAAACAACCAGCCCAGCGCCTCGGCTTTGGTCCCTCCCGGTCATTGCATGGCTGCAAATGTCAGATATTTCAGAGACTGGCGTAGGCGCGTTCCCAAACGTTTCCTGGCCCCTCAAATCGTTCTGGATGACGGCTATACCTCTGTTGATACTTCGTTTTTCAGCGTGGTTTTTTGACAGGGACATCAAGTGACGGTACTCCAGGAATGGGAAAAGCCAATTCTCAACAACGCTCCTTCGTTGTGTTTCGCGAGCCGGCAATTTGCCCGCGCACTGGCAATCATTGCACTGGCGCTTGCCGCTGGCGGTTGCGTTTTTGCACCGGCAGAGAGCTTTACCTTGCAGGCCGAAGTGCCGGCCGATTTCAGGGTCAAGGCTGATGCCTATTACGAGCCGGCCAGCGGCGAAACCTGTGAGGCGCCGCCGCGCCAGCGCGGAAAGGTGGCGCCGAACCGCAAGTTTTTCACCAGTGAATTCCAAAGCATTGCGCGCACGGCCGAGTTTCAGATCCCGCTGACGACGCGCGCGGGCGGCTGTCCGTTGGTGTTGAGTAGTTTGAGGTTGAATTTGCGAGGGAAATGGGGGCCGGCTCGGCTCGATGGCAGTAATGATTTTGCCAGCCTGTCCTTTTACGACGCACTTGCAGATGACCGTCCAGATTTTCCAGCCTCCGGTATTCAGGCGTTTCAAGGGCAATGCCAGTGGCTGTTTCGCACTGTGGGACCCGAGCGGGCGATCATAAAAATCCTGCACTGTCGGGCCGTCGACGCGGATGGGCTGATGGTGAAGCGCATAGCGGGCGGGGTATTGCAGCGCGATCAGTTGCCGGGCAGGACGGTGAGGATGGTGTTCGGAATGGCGGCCGAGGAACGGCCCTTTGGGCAAGACACCTGGATCCGCTTTCCGCAAGGTTGGAAACGTTGCCTGGGTGAAAACCTTGAGGATCAAGACGCCTTCTGTCGCGGCAACACCACAGATTTCAAACCTTTCAAAATGCCCGACGGCAGAACTTGCACCGTTTACCCCAACTGCACTGAATAAGGAAATCAGATATGGCACATCAGGAGCGAGATCACTCTTGTTTCAGCAGCAAAATGCTGGTTTGCCCGCTACGGGGACACTGGACGAGTTTTCGATTGGTTGACGAGCAGGGTGACGGAAAACCCTATGGTGGTTTGCCTTACTCCGTTGTGGACAGTGTCGGCCAGGAGTATACCGGACGATTGGATGGTGAGGGATTTGCAAAGCTAGAGAACCATTACCGAGGAACTGTCGTACTCACCTTGGACAAGCGGTACAGCGGACTCGATAAGCCATATGAACGGTTGATAAAACGAGAGTACTACCCCCTCCCCATCACCGAACTCCAGTACCGCGCCGAACAAACCCGTTTTTTCCACGAAGACGGATTTCGTCGTGAACACAACCCGGCCATCAAGGACGCCGATGTCTTTGTTCAGGTCGAGGTGCGGGACCTGGTCCGTGATGGCGCGCATTTGCCACCGGTGGCCCAGCGCTTCTACGAACCCCAAAGCGCACTGCTTCGGGCCATGAGCGAACTGGGTTTCGGCCCCGAGCATTCGTTCGGCATTGCGCTGAGCCCCAACCAACACAACGTGCTGGAAGTGCGGCCGATGCGCGCCTTGCGGCCACTGCTGTCCACCGATGACAAATTCTGTGCGCTGAATCTTTATCAACTGGCACTGATGGCGACCTTGAGTTACACCGACTTCGCCCAGGACCCGTGCGAAAAGCCGCTGGATAAAGTGCGCTTTCCTGAGGACCCGAGCATCGGCAATCTGTTTGGCGAGGCATTGGCCAGCTATCGGGAGAGCTGGCGAATCGATAGGAGCCAAACCCAAAGGTTTTACCCGTTGTACGAAGACGTGCCTTATTCAAAGCGTCTGGAAATCCTGCCGTTCAACCCGACGCTGTATCAGCAAAATCACCCGGACAAAGGCAAGGATCAGGAACACCCGGCCAACCAGCATTTTTTCGATGATCAGGAAGATGGCGNTCGGGAGAGCTGGCGAATCGATAGGAGCCAAACCCAAAGGTTTTACCCGTTGTACGAAGACGTGCCTTATTCAAAGCGTCTGGAAATCCTGCCGTTCAACCCGACGCTGTATCAGCAAAATCACCCGGACAAAGGCAAGGATCAGGAACACCCGGCCAACCAGCATTTTTTCGATGATCAGGAAGATGGCGGCGATACCCAGGCGTTCATGTGTCATCACGATGAAGTCGTTTTGATTTCGGTGCGCGGCACGGCCAGTCTGAAAGATGCACTACGTGATGTGCATGCGCTTCAGGTTCCGTTCGAGGAGGGTGTCGGGCAGGTTCATAAGGGGTTTTACAGCGCATATCAGGCGCTCAGCGAGTTCGTGCAAAACTATTTGCACCGATTCTACGCAGGTCAAAAAATCATCATATGCGGCCACAGTCTCGGTGGAGCCATCGCCTTGCTGCTGGCCGAAGCATTGCGTCGAAACACCACGCATAAATACAACATCCTCCTCTACACCTACGGCGCCCCACGCGCTGGCGACTCAACCTTTGTTGAAGGC
>NZ_AZRW02000021.1 GCF_000512695.2 Pseudomonas sp. QTF5
CAGGACGAGAAAAGAGCGGCATAGCTGGACGGTTGACGCGACAACTACCTTGAAAAACGCCGACTCACACGGAACTGGTGAGGATTCTACTGAGAGCCAGCCGTTTTGTAGGGGTAAAAACGCCTAGAAATAAAAAGGGGTCGCGAAATAAAACCTCGCAACCCCTTGAATTATATGGTCGGGACGGAGTGATTCGAACACTCGACCCCTAGCACCCCATGCTAGTGCGCTACCGGACTGCGCTACGCCCCGACTAGGCGTTAAATCTGCCCCTCATCTCGAGGAACGCTCAAGAATATATCGCAAGCTTTTGAAAACTGGAAGTATTTAAAAGCAGGAATTTATTTCTTGAGCACCACCAGAACATCTTCAAGCTCGGCAATCATCTGGCGGATCATTTGTTTGTATTGGGTGGTGTCGTCTTTGGCTTCATCGCCGGACAAACGCAAGCGTGCGCCGCCGATGGTGAACCCCTGATCGTAAAGGAGCGCGCGGATCTGCCGGATCATCAGCACGTCCTGACGCTGATAATACCGGCGGTTTCCGCGGCGTTTGACGGGGTTGAGTTGAGGAAACTCCTGCTCCCAGTAGCGCAGCACGTGCGGTTTTACCGCACATAGCTCGCTGACTTCACCAATGGTGAAGTAGCGTTTGCCCGGGATGACGGGTAGTTCGTCGTTATGACTTGGTTCCAGCATAAGCCTCAACTCGGGCCTTCAACTTCTGCCCTGGACGAAAGGTGACCACACGGCGAGCCGTGATCGGGATTTCTTCTCCCGTTTTCGGATTGCGGCCAGGCCGCTGGCGTTTGTCCCGAAGGTCGAAATTGCCGAAACCGGACAATTTGACTTGTTCGTTGTCTTCAAGAGCGTGCCTGATTTCTTCAAAAAACAGTTCGACCAATTCCTTGGCCTCCCGCTTGTTCAGGCCCAGCTCTTCATACAGACGTTCCGCCATCTCAGCTTTCGTCAAAGCCCCCATACGTCACTTCCTTAACGTGGCGTTCAACCTTTGTTCGAGCGAGGTGAGGATGTTTTGCGTCGTGGTATTCACCTCATCGTCATTAAGAGTGCGCGATGGATGCTGCCAGGTCAAGCCAACTGCAAGGCTTTTTCTATGCGGATCAATGCCTTTACCCTGATACACGTCAAATAGCCTGAGGTCTGTCAGCCATTCACCTGCATTTTCACGGATTACGTCCAGTACGGCTGTGGCCGCAACGTCTTTATCCGCCAGCAGTGCAAGGTCACGACGCACTTCAGGAAAGCGCGATAACTCCTGGAATTTAGGCATTTTGCCCGAAGCTACTTCGGCCAGAACCAGCTCGAAAACAAAGACCGGACGGTCGAGACCGAGGGTTTTCGACAACTCAGGGTGAATCGCGCCAAGGAAACCTACCAAACGGCCTTCACGCTCGATGCGCGCGGTTTGACCCGGGTGCAACGCAGGGTGTTTGCCCGGCACGAATGTGAACGAATCCAGCGCACCGGCGAAGCCCAGCACCGCTTCCACATCGGCTTTGACGTCGAAGAAATCCACGACATCGCGACCTTGGGCCCAGCCTTCCGGCAGACGGCTGCCACACACCACACCCGCCAGCATCGGCTCTTGCTTCAGGCCTTCCAGCTGACCGACGAAGCGCAGGCCGCTTTCGAACAGGCGGACGCGATCCTGCTGACGATTCAGGTTGTGCTGAAGCGCCTTGACCAGACCAGGCCACAGGGACGAACGCATGGCGGCCATGTCGTTGGAAATCGGGTTGGCCAGCAACAGCGGCTCGACACCAGGATTAAACAACTCGAATTGTTTCGGATCGATGAAGCTGTAAGTGATCGCTTCCTGATAACCACGAGCCACCAGCAGACGGCGCAGCTCAGGCAGATCGCTGCGCGCTTCAGCCTTGGCTTGCGGCGCCAGACGGGCTTGCGGGTAGCGAACCGGCAGACGGTTATAACCGTACAGACGGGCCAGCTCTTCGATCAGATCGACTTCCAGACTGATATCGAAACGGAAGCTTGGCACTTCAACGCGCCACTGCCCTGCCCCAT
Source organism: Pseudomonas sp. QTF5 (assembly GCF_000512695.2). GTDB lineage: Bacteria > Pseudomonadota > Gammaproteobacteria > Pseudomonadales > Pseudomonadaceae > Aquipseudomonas. Next base: position 2,049 of record NZ_AZRW02000021.1, read on the forward strand.
CGGCAGAAATGGTCAGGCCCAAGGCGCTGAGCAGACGTTCGATTTCGGCCGAATCCATCTCCATGCCCAGCATCTGGGTGATGCGTTGGGCACGCAAAGTAATCGGCGCGATCGACGGCAGGTGCTGCTCGCTAACGGTTTCGATGATCGGACCCGCTTCGCCACCGGTGATTTCCAGCAGCAGGCCAGTGGCACGCTCCATGGCTTCACGGGCCAGCTGCCAATCCACGCCACGCTCGTAGCGGTGCGAGGCATCGGTGTGCAGGCCGTAGGAACGAGCCTTGCCAGCGACGGCAATCTGATCAAAGAACGCGCTTTCCAGGAATACATCGCGCGTTGTCGCGGACACACCGCTGTGCTCGCCACCCATGACGCCAGCAATGGCCAACGCACGAGCGTGGTCAGCAATCACCAGCGTATCGCTACGCAGGCTGACTTCCTGACCGTCGAGCAGCACCAGCTTCTCGCCCTCTTCGGCCATACGCACGCGGATGCCGCCATTGATTTCGGCGAGATCGAACGCGTGCAGCGGTTGACCCAGTTCCAGCATCACGTAGTTAGTGATGTCGACGGCAGCGTCGATGCTGCGCACGTCTGCACGACGCAGACGCTCGACCATCCACAGCGGCGTAGGCTTGGACAGGTCGACGTTACGGATCACACGACCCAGGTAACGCGGGCACGCGGCCGGTGCCAGCACTTCAACGGAACGCACTTCATCGTGCACGGCCGGAACGCTAGCAACATCCGGGCGAGTGACTTTGGCGGCGTACAGCGCGCCCACTTCACGAGCCAGACCGGCCAGGGACAGGCAGTCGCCGCGGTTCGGGGTCAGGTCGACCTCGATACTGGCGTCGTCCAGGCTCAAGTATTCACGAATGTCCTGACCAACCGGCGCATCGGCCGGCAACTCCATCAGGCCATCGTTGCCTTCGCCGATTTGCAGCTCGGCCTGGGAGCACAGCATGCCGTTGGATTCAACGCCACGCAGCTTGGCTTTCTTGATTTTGAAGTCGCCTGGCAGTTCGGCACCGATCATGGCGAACGGAATCTTCAGGCCCGGGCGCACGTTTGGCGCACCGCACACTACCTGGAAAGTCTCCGAGCCATTGCTGACCTGGCAAACGCGCAACTTGTCGGCGTCCGGGTGCTGCTCGGTGCTGAGCACCTCGCCCACCACCACGCCACTGAATTCACCGGCGGCCGGCGTAACGCTATCGACCTCAAGACCGGCCATCGACAGACGAGCAACCAGCTCGTCGCGATTTACCTGCGGGCTTACCCAGCCACGCAGCCATTGTTCACTGAATTTCATCCTGCTCTCCTAAGAATTCGTTACGACTAGCGAAATTGCGCGAGGAACCGCAAGTCGTTGTCGAAGAACAGACGCAAGTCGTTCACGCCGTAACGCAGCATGGCCAGACGCTCAACGCCCATGCCGAAGGCAAAGCCCGAAAACTCTTCCGGGTCGATCCCGGACATACGCAGCACGTTCGGGTGAACCATGCCGCAGCCCATGACTTCCAGCCAGCCAGTCTGCTTGCAGACACGGCAGCCTTTACCGCTGCACATCACGCATTCCATGTCGACTTCGGCGGATGGCTCGGTGAACGGGAAGTACGAAGGGCGGAAACGCACGGCCAGTTCTTTCTCGAAGAACACACGCAGGAACTCTTCGATGGTGCCTTTCAGGTCAGCGAAATTGATATCGCGATCGACCAGCAGGCCTTCGACCTGGTGAAACATCGGGGAGTGAGTGATATCGGAGTCGCTACGGTACACACGGCCTGGGCAGACGATGCGGATCGGCGGCTGTTTCGATTCCATGGTGCGGACCTGTACCGGCGAGGTATGGGTGCGCAACAACATGTTGGCATTGAAATAGAAGGTGTCATGCATCGACCGGGCCGGGTGATGGCCTGGGATGTTGAGCGCTTCGAAGTTGTGATAGTCGTCTTCGACCTCAGGGCCTTCGGCGATGCCGTAGCCGATGTGAGTGAAGAACTGTTCGATACGTTCCAGAGTGCGAGTAACCGGATGCAGACCACCGGAGGTCTGACCGCGGCCAGGCAGGGTCACGTCAATGGACTCGGCAGACAGTTTGGCGGCCAGGTCGGCCTCTTCAAACAGTGCCTTGCGAGCATTGAGAACCTCTGTGACACGCTCCTTGGCAACGTTGATCAGCGCACCGACTTGCGGACGCTCTTCTGCCGGCAAATTCCCCAGGGTCTTCATCACCTGAGTCAATTCGCCCTTTTTGCCAAGGTAGTGAACCCGGATTTGCTCCAGGGCATTGATATCTTCAGCGCTTTGCACAGCCTCTAGTGCTTGAGAGACGAGCGCATCCAGGTTTTCCATGTACAGACTCCAGATACAAAATAGGGGAAGAGCTTGAAGGCTCTTCCCCTATTTATGACGTTTAACACCTGGCCCCACAGAGGTGAGGCCGGGTGACTGTCGGGGGTACTTAAGCCAAGGTGGCTTTAGCTTTCTCGACAATCGCAGCAAACGCCGCTTTTTCGTTCACTGCCAGATCAGCCAGAACCTTACGGTCGATCTCGATGGACGCTTTTTTCAGGCCGGCGATGAAACGGCTGTAGGACAGACCGTTGATACGTGCACCAGCGTTGATACGAGCGATCCACAGAGCGCGGAACTGACGTTTTTTCTGACGACGGTCACGGTAGGCGTATTGGCCTGCCTTGATTACCGCTTGCTTGGCAACACGGAATACGCGCGAGCGAGCGCCGTAGTAGCCTTTAGCAAGTTTCAGAATTTTTTTGTGACGTTTACGGGCAATGACGCCACGCTTTACACGAGCCATGAGTTACTTCCTCTATTCTTGACTAAAATTAACGAAGGCGCAGCATGCGCTCGACTTTTGCCACGTCAGACGGATGCAGCAAGCTGCTACCGCGCAGTTGACGCTTACGCTTGGTCGACATTTTAGTCAGGATGTGGCTCTTGAAAGCGTGCTTGTGCTTGATACCGTTAGCAGTTTTCAGAAACCGCTTAGCAGCACCACTTTTAGTTTTCATCTTTGGCATGTTCGGATACTCCGCATTCAGTTGATAAACATAATCAGAAGGCCTGCCGTGCCCTATTGATTACTTCTTCTTTTTCGGGGCGATGACCATGATCAGCTGGCGTCCTTCCATCTTAGGATGCTGTTCGACCGAACCGTACTCGAGCAAGTCACCTTCAACTCGCTTGAGGAGTTCCATCCCCAGCTCCTGGTGGGCCATCTCACGGCCGCGGAATCGCAAGGATACCTTGGCCCTGTCCCCATCACTCAGGAAACGTACCAGGTTGCGCAGTTTTACCTGGTAATCCCCTTCCTCCGTCCCTGGACGAAACTTGATTTCTTTAACCTGAATCTGCTTCTGGTTTTTCTTGGCCGCGGCAACCTGCTTCTTCTTCTCGAAGATCGATTTGCCGTAGTCCATCAGCTTGCAAACAGGAGGTACTGCATCGGCGGAAATCTCCACCAAATCCAGCTTGGCCTCTTCAGCCTTAAGAAGCGCGTCTTCAATTGACACAATCCCAAGCTGCTCACCTTCAGCTCCAATTAACCGAACCTCGCGTGCCGAGATATTCTCGTTGATCGGGGCTTTCGGTGCAGCTCGTTTATCTTGTCTCATTTCACGCTTAATAATAATTACTCCGAATCTGGGCGACCACGCCGGGAAACCGCTTGCGCGAGAAACTCAGCGAACTGGGCGACGGGCATCGAGCCCAGGTCAGCACCTTCACGAGTACGCACAGCGACAGTCTGCATCTCGACTTCCCGATCTCCGATAACCAAGAGATAGGGAACCTTGAGCAAAGTATGCTCGCGGATTTTAAAGCCGATCTTTTCATTTCTCAAGTCAGACTTGGCACGAAATCCGCTTTCATTGAGGGTTTTTTCAACCTCAGCAGCAAAATCAGCCTGTTTATCAGTGATATTCATGATCACTGCCTGGGTCGGAGCCAGCCACGCGGGGAACGCACCCTCGTAGTGCTCGATCAGGATTCCGACGAAACGTTCGAAGGAGCCCAGGATCGCCCGGTGCAACATCACCGGGTGCTTGCGACTGTTATCTTCGGAGACGTATTCGGCTCCCAGACGGACAGGCAGGTTAAAATCGAGCTGAAGGGTACCACATTGCCAGACACGGCCGAGGCAATCTTTCAGTGAGAATTCGATCTTCGGACCGTAGAACGCACCCTCGCCCGGTTGCAGATCGTACGGCAAGCCAGCGCTATCAAGGGCTGCAGCCAGTGCAGCTTCGGCGCGATCCCACAGTTCGTCGGAACCGACGCGTTTTTCCGGACGAGTGGACAGCTTCATCTCGACGTCTTTGAAGCCGAAGTCGGCATAAACGTCCATGGTCAGCTTGATGAACGCAGCGGATTCGGCCTGCATCTGCTCTTCAGTACAGAAGATGTGAGCATCGTCCTGAGTGAAGGCGCGAACGCGCATGATGCCGTGCAGCGCACCCGACGGCTCGTTACGGTGGCAGGCACCGAACTCGGCCAGACGCATCGGCAGCTCGCGGTAGCTTTTCAGGCCCTGATTGAACACCTGCACGTGGCACGGGCAGTTCATCGGCTTGATGGCGTAGTCGCGGTTTTCCGACTGAGTGGTAAACATGTTGTCGGCGTAGTTGGCCCAGTGCCCGGATTTCTCCCACAGGCTGCGGTCAACGACTTGTGGAGTTTTGATCTCCAGATAGCCATTGTCGCGCTGAACCTTGCGCATGTACTGCTCAAGCACCTGGTACAAAGTCCAGCCGTTCGGGTGCCAGAACACCATGCCCGGCGACTCTTCCTGGGTGTGGAACAGGCCCAGACGCTTGCCGATCTTGCGATGATCGCGCTTCTCGGCTTCTTCGATGCGCTGGATGTAGGCCGCCAGCTGCTTCTTGTCTGCCCATGCGGTGCCGTAAACACGCTGCAATTGCTCGTTCTTGGCATCGCCACGCCAGTAGGCGCCGGACAGCTTGGTCAGCTTGAAGGATTTCAGGAAGCGCGTGTTCGGCACGTGCGGACCGCGGCACATGTCGACGTATTCTTCGTGATAGTACAGGCCCATGGCCTGCTCGTTCGGCATGTCTTCGACCAGGCGCAACTTGTAGTCTTCACCACGAGCCTTGAACACTTCGATCACTTCGGCACGCGGAGTGACTTTCTTGATCACGTCGTAATCTTTCTCGATCAGCTGCTGCATGCGCTGTTCGATGGCGGCCAGGTCGTCCGGAGTGAAAGGACGCTCGAAGGCGATGTCGTAATAGAAACCTTCATCGATGACCGGACCGATAACCATTTTGGCCGTCGGGTACAGCTGCTTGACCGCATGGCCAACCAGGTGGGCGCAAGAGTGGCGAATGATCTCCAGCCCCTCTTCATCCTTTGGCGTAATGATTTGCAGCGAGGAATCGCTGTCGATGATGTCGCTGGCGTCGACCAGCTTGCCATTGACCTTGCCGGCCACGGTGGCCTTGGCCAGACCGGCACCGATGGATGCGGCGACCTCGGCTACGGAAACCGGGTGATCGAATGAACGTTGACTGCCGTCGGGAAGAGTAATAGTTGGCATGGCGCCTCCTCTCCTAGTGGTGACCCCTACCAAAGGTCACGTGGGTTGGGATGAGCCAGTACAAGATCCGATCCAGGCCATTCAATAACGAACGCCTGCCTTACAGCGGCAGGAGCCTTGCGGCCAACCGGAAAACCGAACCAGAGTGACTGGGATTCAAATCAGGGTTATTCGAGCCGCTGCCGCTGCCGGGACTGAAGGTCATCCGGAGCCTGCAAACGCCCGAGCGAAGCATGCTAGCACAGATGAACGGTCGTCGCGGCGGCAAGGTTTTCTGCTGGGGCAAATCAGGCATTTTTATGCCAGAGTGCTGAACTTGAACCCCGCTTTACCCCTCAGATAACAAGACATCGACCCAAAAGGAGCATCTCAGCATGCGTCTGAATCGTTTATTCGCCATCGTCGCACCCGTCGCCCTGTTGCTGCCGCTGGCTGCCCATGCCGATTGGCCAAAGGGCGAGCGCGAGAAATACATGGCTCAGTGCACTCAGGCGGCCACTCCGCAGATCGGCGCTGCGGCAGCCAAGTCTCACTGCGCTTGTGGTGCCGACGCGATCAAATCGTACCCGGCCAGCGACATTCAATCCCTGATGGACAACAAGGCCAGCCCTGAACTGCAACAGAAAGCGCTGGGTCAGATAGCTAAATGCAAGGCCAATGCACCGGCGAAAAAGTGAGAACAAAGCCCTTTTAACTCGGCTCACCGCCGATAAAAAGTGATGGAATTTAGCTTTTTCGTACAAATTGTGCAGGTTTTTCAGCTTTTTTTATTGTCTTTACTTTCGGCTGAAAGCCTTTTAAACCGGGGCTTTCAGCCACACGAAGCAACAAAGCAAACGCGACTGCAGGGCAAACAGCACACCCAGGGGGCTCCCAAAGCGAACATTTCGACTATGATAGTCCGGTGTGCCCAGTTGGCCTGAGCAGCACAGTACTACTGAAAATATATGTTTCTTGGAGATACACCATGTCTAATCGCCAAACCGGCACCGTTAAATGGTTCAACGATGAAAAAGGCTTCGGCTTCATCACTCCTCAAGGTGGCGGTGACGACCTGTTCGTACACTTCAAAGCTATCGAAAGCGACGGTTTCAAAAGCCTGAAAGAAGGCCAGACCGTTTCCTTCGTGGCTGAGAAAGGCCAAAAGGGTATGCAAGCTGCACAAGTCCGCGCAGAGTAATTTTCTGCCGCACTAAAAAAACCCCGTCCATGTGACGGGGTTTTTTATGGGCGAAACAAAAGCCTGAAGCAATCAGCCGCAGTTGACGCGAGTGACCACCAGGTTGTTGTCGGTGTTCAGGTTCAGGCGATCGGAGCGGTACTCCAGGGTCACCATGTCGTTAGGCTTGAGGAACCGGGCATTCTGCGCGCCTGCGCGGGTACGTGCCTGCTCGAGCAATTCGGGCGAAGCCTTTTTGCCAATGGTGAATTCGGCAGCCTTTGCTTCACAACGGCTGTGGCCAGTGTCGGTCGCCACAGGGTCCTTCGCCGAATCGGTGGACGTGCTGCTGCAACCGGCCAGCAGAGTGGCAACCAACAAAGTACCCAATGACGCGAGCTTCCAAGGCATGAAGCCTCCTTTTTTCAATAGTTAAGCTGAGATCGTGCGACCGCCATTTTGGCGTTTGGTTTCAGGCAGGCACTGTCACCCTGCCCTAGATCCGGACCGCGACGAGTGTGCCTGAGCATCGTCATGCCGTTCATCACTCAATCGTGACTGAATATGAACTGCGCTCAATAAACGTCGATGTAGTCAAAAGACGGCTTGGGCCAGTTCTGCTTGAGCGCATTGAAAATCTGCATGACCCAGACCTCATCGCTGGCCGCGACCCGCCCGACATAACCGGAACCCTTGGCCCAGGTTTCCAGGCGGAACAGCAACCCGTCGATATCAGTGCCGCCCACAATGCCCGACGAAATGTAGGCGATGCCGCCCTTGGTGACCCGCAGCTGAGTGTGTTCATCGTCGCTGGCAGAGGCCAGCAGCTGACGCACCGCTTCGAGGGTCAAGCCGTCAGGAGTGTTCAAATCGATCTGCACAGCACGGTCCTTGAAAATTCGTCAAAGACCAAGTGTCGCATAGCCCTCCCCTCATGCCTAAGTCGGAGTGCCAAACATCCCGCAAAATGGTTAACTCGACACTCAGCCTTTTCCGACTTCACGAGCGCCATCATGACCACCGTAAGCATCGACGCCGACATCAAAGCCAAGTGGCCACAGGGCCATAGCTCTTACAGTCCGGGCAGCCCGGAAGAGTTGGCGATCATTGGTATTGATTTACTGGTCAAGGAACTGGGGACGCAAGCCGCCCAGACATTCATCACACAAGTGTTCGAGAAGTACCCCGCGAACTATATGGGCGCAACAGAGACCGAATGACGCGTAAAAACCCGCAGGCTGGCACCTGCGGGTATACAGCTTACTTCAGGCGAGCCAGACGCTGGGTCAGCAGGTCGAAGAAGCCCTGAGCGTCGCCATTTTCAACCCAGAAGGCATTTTTCGGCGCTTTCAGGCCGTCATACCAGTCGACAATGGTCTGGCCGAAGGTCGGCCCTTCGCGGCTATCAACCACAACATTGACGGAACGCCCGGTGAACAGCTCTGGCTTGAGCAAGTAAGCGATGACTGTGGCGTCATGCACCGGACCACCCGGAATGCCGTAATGCTCCATGTCGCCTTTGACGTACTCGTTGAGAATATCGCCCACCAGTTTGCTGGCATTGTTGTTCAGGGCGGCGATCTGCTTCAGGCGCGCTTCACTGGTCAGGATCTTGTGGGTCACGTCCAGCGGCAGGTAAGTCAGCTTGACGCCACTTTTCAGCACCACTTCCGCAGCCTGAGGATCGGCGAACAGGTTGAACTCGGCCACCGGGGTGATGTTGCCGCCGTTGAAGTGCGCACCGCCCATGATCACCACTTCCTTGATGCCCTGAACGATTTCAGGCTCCTGGATCAGCGCCAGGGCCAGGTTGGTTTGTGGACCGAGCATGGCGATGGTGATGCTGTGGGGTTTGGCGGCCTTCAGGGTATCGATCAGATAGTTGACCGCATTGCCTTCGGCCAGGCCTTTCTTCGGCTCGTGCACGGTGACACCCGACAGACCTTCCTTGCCGTGGATGTTCTCGGCATAGATCGGCGTGCGCATCATCGGTTTCGGTGCGCCCGCATAAACAGGCACCTCCTCGCGCCCTGCCCACTCACGGGCCAGACGGGCATTACGCGAGGTCTTGTCCAGACGCACATTGCCCGCAACGGTGGTCAGCGCACGAATATTCAGCTCTTCCGGCGATGCCAGGGCAAACAGCAAGGCGACCACGTCATCGGCACCCGGATCGGTGTCGATGATCAAGTCGATCTTTTCCGCCGCTTGGGCGCTTGTTGCGGTAATCAGGGACAAAAGCAGCAGACTCCGGAGCAGGTGGTGCAGTTTCTGAGCATAGCGGTGCATAGCGCACTCCTTGTGCGTGGGAAGAACGGAAAGTTAAAACGTTACTCCAGCCACCAGCACGATGTTGCAGTACGGCTGACATTCGCCTGTACGAATAATCGCCCGTGCTTGTCGGCTGAGTACTTTGAATTGGTCATGACTGAGCAGTTCACGCCGGCCCAGCGCACCTTCGGCATTCAGTTCATCCAGCGTGCTCAAGGCCGACGGTTTTTTGTCCAGAATCTCATGGGCCAGCACATGGCTTTCGACCTGCATTTCGCTGAGCACAACCTTCAAGGTACTGACGAAATCCGGAATCCCGTGGGTCAAGGCCAGGTCGATCAATTCGACGCCAGGCGGAACCGGCAGGCCGGCATCGCCGATCACGACCGTGTCGCCATGACCAAGAGAGGCGATCAGCCGCGACAGTGCGACGTTGAGCAAAGGAGTCTTTTTCATGGTGCTTTAAAGGCCTGTACGTCGGACAAGGTGGGAATCGAAGGTTGCGCGCCAGCCCGGGTGACCGACAGCGCTGCGGCGACCTGGCCGAAGCGGATCGCCTCGACCTCGCTTTTGCCGGCCGCCAAGGCTGCTGCGAAACCACCGACGAACGTGTCGCCGGCTGCGGTGGTGTCGACCGCCTTCACCTTCGGAGCAGGGAAATGCTCAAAGCGTTTGCCATCGGCGAACAGTGATCCTTGGGAACCCAGGGTGATGATCACTTTGCCGGCGCCCATGGCGATCAAGCGGATCGCGGCGGTTTCGGCGGTGCTCAGGGAGTCCACTGGCAAACCGCTCAAGGCCGAGGCTTCGCTTTCGTTAGGGATCAGGTAATCGATGGACGCATACCAATCCGCAGGCAGCGGGCGACTGGCCGGCGCCGGATTGAGAATCACGGTTTTACCCAGCTCACGACCGCGTTTCAGAGCATGGCCGACCGTGGCATCCGGCACTTCCAGCTGACAGATAATGACATCCGCCGCTTGTAACACCGCGTCGAAACGGTCGATCACTTCGGGCGTCAGCGCACCGTTGGCACCGGCAACAATCACGATCGCGTTCTGACTATTGTCATCGACCACGATCAACGCCACGCCACTGGAATCTTCGACCGTGCTGACCGCCTGGCAATCGATCTGCTCGGCCAACAACGCCCCCCGCAACGCTTCGCCATAGGCGTCGCTGCCGACACAACCGACCATCGACACCTGCGCCCCCAGCCGCGCCGCGGCCACGGCCTGGTTCGCGCCCTTGCCGCCGGAAACCGTGGTAAACGATTGGCCGATCAGCGTTTCACCACCACGGGGCAGCCGTGGCGCCCGGGTTACCAGGTCCATGTTCAGGCTGCCTATTACCACTACTTTTGCTGGCATACATCACTCATCAATTCGGTTTCAGCGGTGCTTTTGGTTTGACGATTGTCTGTTTTCAACGGAAGTGGGCAAACACACCAGCCAGTGGCGCAGTCGATTCGCGCAGGATAATACTGGGCGTCACGATGCGTTGATCGGTCGCCAGATCCGGTGTGGCAATCCTGCGCAGCAGCACTTCGGCCGCCATCTCGCCAAGCTGCAGGATCGACTGGCCCACGGTGGTCAGCGCCGGATAGACGTAACGGCTCATCTGAATGTCGTCGAAGCCGATCACCGACAACTCGGTGGGCACACGAATATTGCGCTCGGCAGCGGCGCGCAACACACCGATGCCAATCATGTCGTTGCCGGCGAAGATCGCGCTGGGTGGATTGTTTTCGAGCAGGATCGCAGCGGCGTTGTAACCGCCGGTGCTGGTGAAGTCGCTTTCCAGCATGCGCTCGCACGGCACTTCGATGCCCGCCTCCTTCAAGGCGCGGCAATAACCGGCCAGACGCATCTGCGCCACGCTGGTACTCGCCGGCCCACCAATCGTGGCGATGTCCCGATGCCCCAGATCCAACAGGTGTCGGGTCGCCAGATAGGCACCGTATTCGTGATCGATGCGCACCAGATCCGCATCGACGCCTTCGAGCCCTCGGTCGACGATCACCATTGGCGTACGCACACCCGCCAGACCTTCGGCCAGCCCGCTGTCACCACCAGCCGAGGCAACGATCAAGCCGTCAATGCGCTTTTCCAGCAACACGCGAAGGTAGCTGCGCTGCTTGTCCGGGTTGTCGTCGGAGTTGCAGAGGATGACGCAATAGCCGTTGCGCTCGCAGTAATCCTCGATGCCACGGGCCAACTCGGCGAAGTACGGGTTGAGGCTGTTAGGCACCAGCAGGCCGATGGTCGCGGTGGTTTTCGCTTTCAACGACCGAGCCACGGCACTGGGCACGTAGTCGAGGCTTTTGATCGCAGCCTCGACCTTGATCCGCACTTCGTCACTGACCGGCCGCGTCTTGTTCACCACGTGGGAAACCGTGGTGTAGGAAATACCCGCGAGTGCCGCTACATCCTTGATTGTTGCCATGACTCAGGTCCGCCGGCTTGCGCGCTGACTGCGATAAGTATCAAGCACCACCGCCACCACGATCACCGCACCGGTGATGATGCGTTTGGTGGGTTCGGTCGCACCGATCTGCGCCAGACCTGCCGCCAGTACCGAGATGATCAGGACGCCGAAGAACGTGCTGATGACCGAACCGCGCCCGCCCATCAGGCTGGTGCCGCCGATCACGACCGCAGCGATAACTTGCAACTCCAGACCGGAGCCCGCATTCGGGTCCGCCGCTTCCAGGCGAGAAATTTGAAACAACGCAGCGATACCGGCCAACAACCCCATCAGACTGAACACCAGAATCTTGTAGGGTTTGGGATTGATCCCCGCCAGACGCACCGCCTCTTCGTTGGTGCCGATGCCGATCAGGTAACGACCGAACACCGTACGCGTCAGCACGGCCTGGGCGATGAAGATAATCAGCAAGGCGATGATGAATGACGGCGAGATGCCGAACGCGATGGGGTTGGACAGCCAGGCGAAGGCATCACCGATGTAGGCGGTGCGCGAACCGGTCATCTGGTACGCCAGGCCCCGCGCCATTTCCAGCACGCCGAGGGACACGATGAACGACGGAATCCGCCACGCCACGGTGATCGAACCGGTGATAGTCCCGGCCAATGCCGCTACCGCCATGCCGAGCAAGGCCGCAGGCAAGACGCTCCAGCCCCAACCGAGAATCGCCACGCTGACCGCCGAGGCCGCGAGCGCCAGCACCGATCCCACCGACAAATCGATACCGCCGATGATCAATACGAAGGTCATGCCGACCGCCAGCACCATCAAATCGGGAATCTGGTTGGCCAGAGTGCTGAAGGTGTCGTAAGACAGGAAATGGCTGCTCAGCATCGAGAACAGCGCGACCATCGCCAGCAAGGCACTGGCCAGGCCCAGATAAGTGCCGAGGCCGTAAAAATTGCCACTACGTTTGCCGGCCAAAGATGCAGTATTCATGGAAGATCCCTAGGCGCTGCTTCGTTGAGCAACGCATCACGTTTTTGGTAGCCGGCGAAAGCGGCGGCAAGCAAATCATCCTGGGTCCAGCTGTCACGCTCGAAAGTGTCGATCAGACGCCCTGCCGACAGCACACCGATGCGATCGCAGATCAGCATCAGTTCGCGCAAGTCGCTGGACACCACTACCAGCGCTTTGCCCTGACGGGTCAACTCACCGAGTAATGCGTAGATATCGAACTTGGCGCCGACGTCGATGCCACGGGTCGGCTCGTCGAACAGCATCACCGAGCAGTCGCGCTCGAGCCAGCGGCCGATCACGACTTTCTGCTGATTGCCGCCGGACAGCTCCGAGACCAATTGCGCCGGGCTGGAACTGCGAATGCGCATGGCGTTGATCTGACGCTGGGCCAGAGACATCTCGTCACTGTTATTGACGAAGCCACCGCTGGAAATCACCGGCATATTGCCCAAGGCAATGTTGGCGCTGATCGATTGCGTCAGCAGCAGGCCTTCGCCCTTGCGATCTTCAGTGATCAGGGCGATGCCGTGACCGACCGCGTCGGCCGGCGAACGAATACTCACCACCTGAGCCGACTCCCCCAGCGCGACGGTGCCGCTGTCGGCTGTATCGGCGCCGAAGATCAGGCGCAGCAACTCGGTGCGCCCTGCCCCGATCAAACCGGAAATTCCGAAAATTTCACCGGCGCGCACCTGGAAGGACACATCGCGAACCTTATCGGAACGGGTCAGTCCTTTGACCGTCAAGGCCGGCGCGCCGATCTTGCGCGGCCCCATGTCGATGTGCTCGCCCAATTCACGGCCGACCATCAGGGTGACCAGTTGCTCGCTGTTGTAATTGGCCATCGGCTCGACACAGACCAGGTTGCCGTCGCGCAATACAGCAATGCGCTGGGCCACCCGCGCCAGTTCTTCGAGGCGGTGGGAAATGTAGATGATCGACACGCCGCGAGCCTGCAGGCGAGTGATCTGCTCGAACAGCATTTCGACTTCACGGGCCGTGAGCATTGCTGTCGGTTCATCGAGGATCAGCACATGGCAATCGCCGATCAGGTTGCGGGCGATCTCGACCATTTGCTGATGGCCGATACCCAATTCACCGACCAAGGTATCCGGGTCGATGGCATCGAGGCCGACCTGGGCCATAGCCTCGATCGCCGCCTTGCGCAGTTGCTTGCGGCTGATCCAGCCACCGTGGCTGGGCAGGTTGTCGAGAAACAGGTTTTCCGCCACCGACAACGTCGGCAACAGATTGAGCTCTTGCATGACCATGCGGATGCCCAGCTCTTCGGCCTGGCTCCGGCTGCCGGGACGGTAATCCTGCCCCTGGAATTGCATCTGACCGGTGGTCGGTGTGACCAGCCCACCAATGATCTTCGATAAGGTGCTTTTGCCGGCGCCATTCTCGCCGGTCAACGCCAGCACTTCGCCGCGCATCAGCGTCAGGTCGATGCCGGTGAGGACAGGTTGGGCGTAGGTCTTACCGATACCGCTGACCGAGAGGACAGCGTCCGGGGTGCAAACTGACATAAAAACTCTCCATGTGCTCGCCCCAGGAGGCGAGCACTGTTGTGTCGCCAGAAAGACTACTGGGTAACCAGCTCTACCGGAGTTTCGATGACGCCGTTGACGCCGCTATCGACTTTCTCGCCTTTGATGATGTTCAGCGCGGTCTCGATGCCGAACACCGCTTGCCGGGCAGCAAACTGGTCAGCGGTGGCCAGGACGCGGCCATCCTTGAGCATTGGCTTGATGGCGTTGATGTTGTCATATCCGACCACTTGCACCTTGCCGGCCTTGCCCGCTGCGCGCACGGCAGATACTGCGCCGACGGCCATGCTGTCGTTGCCGGCCAGCAAGGCCTTGATGTTCGGGTATTCGCTGAGCATCGACGAGGCCACCTTACCGCCCTTGTCGATTTCCCAATCGCCGGACTGCAGGGACACGACCTTGATCTGCGCCGCTTCCATCGCATCCTTGAAGCCCGCCGTGCGCTGCTGGGCATTGGTGGTGGTGGAAACGCCTTCAATGATGCCGACTTCGTCACCAGCCTTCAGCTGTTTGGCCAGGTACTCACCCACCAGACGCGCGCCTTTGCGGTTATCCGGGCCTACGAACGGAACCGTGATGTTTTTGCTTTTGACGACGGCCGGATCGAGTTGGTTGTCGATGTTAATCACGGTAATACCGGCATCGACCGCTTTCTTGATGACCGGAACCATGGCCTTGGAGTCAGCTGGCGCGATGACCAGCGCATTGACCTTGGCCAGAATCATCTGCTCGACGATACGCGTCTGGCCGGCCGTGTCCGTTTCGTCCTTGATGCCGTTGGAGATCAGCTCGAAATCGCCGGAATGGTCTTTCTGGTAGGCCTTGGCGCCATCTTCCATAGTGAGGAAGAATTCGTTGGCCAAGGATTTCATGACCAGGGCGACTTTAGGTTTTTCAGTGTCGGCGAAAGCCGAAGAGAGGGGCAAAGCGGCGGATGCGGCAGCCAGCATAGCGACAGCGAGAAGACGTCCAGCGAATGGCAGCTTCATGGATTCACTCCGATCTTATGATTATTTTGAGCAACGCTTTGCGCTGGACTCTGACCTTCACGGGATCAAGCCGTCAAGGAGGCCGCGCAAACGTTTGCGTAGACCGAACTATGCGAATCCTCCCGGAATTTGTCAACGATCTGTTCTGTGGCAAAAAAATTTCCCACCGTCCTACACCAAAAGGAAAAAACTACTGTCAGAGGATTTTCTTGAATTTTAAGCAGTTGCGAAAATGCTTACAGTTAAATACTGTATGCACGTACAGCTTAATAAGGATAATTCCGTGGCCCCTCCCTCTGTCTCTCCTGACGCCTACGAACGCCTGGGTATGCGCGTTCAGAAAATCATCAATTCCCCAACCGCACAGAAAGCCAAAGCAGCACTGATCTTCCGTCTTCAGGACGAACCCGTGGACGAGTGGGAACGCTTGCTCGAAGAAATCGACGAGAACGACAACGTCACCCTCGCCCATCGCGACGATGGCGGTGTGCAGATTTTCTGGGTTGTGCCGAAGGAAGATTGAGTCGATGAGTGTCCGCTGGTTGGCTTTACTGTTTCTGCTCATCACCCTCGGCGCCCAGGCTGGCGCCCCACGCACCTTCAACGAAGCCAAGAAAGTCGCGTGGAAGTTATACGCACCGCAATCCACCGAGTTTTATTGCGGCTGCAAATACACCGGCAACCGCGTAAACCTCGCCGCCTGCGGTTACGTGCCGCGCAAAAACGCCAAGCGCGCCTCGCGCATCGAGTGGGAGCACATTGTCCCGGCCTGGCAGATCGGCCATCAGCGCGAGTGCTGGCAACAAGGCGGTCGCAAGAACTGCACGCGGTACGACCCGACCTATCAGAAAGCCGAGGCCGATCTGCACAATCTGGTGCCAAGCATCGGCGAGGTGAATGGCGATCGCAGCAACTTCAGCTTCGGCTGGTTGCCCGTGCAATCGGGTCAATACGGCTCATGCCTGACACAGGTCGACTTCAAGGCAAAGAAGGTCATGCCCCGCCCTTCCATTCGCGGCATGATCGCCCGCACGTATTTCTACATGAGCAAGCAGTACGGTTTGCGCCTGTCAAAACAAGATCGGCAACTGTATGAAGCCTGGAACAAGACCTATCCGGTACAGGCCTGGGAACGTCAGCGCAACCAGAGCGTGGCGTGCGTGATGGGGCGCGGCAACGAGTTTGTCGGCCCGGTAGACATGAAAACCTGCGACTGACCCACCGCTGAAAAAACAAAGGCCTGGGGCAGTACACCCCAGGCCTTTGTTCGTTTCTAACCGCGGCTTTTGTTATAGCACCAGTGAGTGGCCCAGACGATTACTGAGCCGTCGGGTGTTCAACGACCAGTGACTCGATGTTCCTTTTTTTCGCCCGGGTGAGCGCTGCCGTCACCTCAGCTTGCTTGGCTTCTGCCTCGGTTTTCGAATTGAACGGTCCGACCAGAATACGAACCTTTCCATTCTCCCTGATGACGTTGGAAACGAAGCTATGCTCAATCAACCAGCCGCTCAGGTCGCTGACCGCCTGGGGGGTTTCGCCGCGCACTTCGACGTCCCATTGCGGACCGGTTGTCGCCGCGGGTGCGGAAGCGACTGCCGGTTGCGGCTTTTGAGCGTCAACCCCCCTACCCTCATCGCACCCGGCCAACGTCAATAATGCGATTACCAAGGCCATTTTGCGCACAACGCTTCCCTCTGAATGCTGAAAGCTGCGATTTTAACACTCATGGATCCGTCTCGAGCGCCGCAAATTTGGCGCAAAACAACGAGAATGATGGTTGCGGCCTCTGTATAGTTACACCTTGGGAATTAATGCAGCATCTGCGCGTCAGAAAGAGGCACCCAAACTGCGAGACTTCGCACTAATCTATACCTATACCGACCTCTGCACTGTCCGAATCAGGTGCCCTACAAAGCAATCAAGGAGAAAACCATGCTGATACTCACCCGCAAAGTCGGTGAAAGCATAAACATCGGTGACAATATTACGATCACCATTCTGGGCGTTAGCGGCCAGCAAGTCAGGATTGGCATCAACGCCCCGAAAGACGTTGCGGTGCATCGCGAAGAAATCTATCAACGCATTCAGGCTGGCCTGACCGCCCCAGACAAGCCGCAAACACCCTGAATCCTGCGGTGGTCAGTAGCCAGCCCATTCAGCCTCGAATAACGGCTGGCTAAAGATTCAAGCACCGCTTCGCTCTGCGCCCAGCCTCTCTTTGCGAAACAGTCGCAACGTGGAGCCGATACTACCGCCCCGCCCCCGTCTCATACCATGACTGTCAGACGTTTCGGTTTTGCTGCGAGAAAGAGCTTCCTCCTTCTCGGCTAACCAAACGTTACCCCACGCGCCATTCCCGTGGCGGCCACGACCATCAGCACCAACAGCAGCGCTTCGATATGACTGATACGGGCAAACAGCGTTGCGCGCCCGGTATCGATCGCCGCCCCACGCCCCAGCGCAATCCGCCATTTGATCAGCACCACCATCGGCGCAATTTCAAGCAACAGGATGAAGACGAAGAGCGTCATTTTGAGATGAAACAGCGGTTGGTGGAGATAGTAATCAGTGCCTTTTCCGTACCCGCCAAAGGCTCGCATCGCACCCGTGACCAAGAGAATGACGGCAGAGATCCCCCACAGATTATCCGCCACCAAAACGCTGCGAGCCTCCCCCAACCCGGCATTCAGACGACGAAAAGCCGTGCCGCGAGTCAGTACGGCCCAGAAGCCCAGCGCAAAGGCCAAGAGGTGAATCGCCGCCAGAAACCAGTGAGCCAGCATCGACATACTCCCATCGGGACAAAGTTGAATGCGCTTTACAGTAGTAGTCCATCGTGTGGAATTTGCTCACGCATGTGGCTGTGCTGATAGGCTGCGACTCTATTGGCAAATAGCGGGCGCAAAAAAACCGGGCTCCTGATGGATACCCGGCTTTAAGAGTACTTGGGCTTAATCGATTCGTTTTGAAATCGAAGTGCGAGCGTTGCTCAACCCTTTTGTGTTGTGAACGCCGGGCGTAGATGCCGAAATGGCAGAGGCTTTCGCCACCCCTCGCGTGTCCCTGGAATGCGCAATGCCTGAAGTGACTGAGCCATGGCCGCGGTCACTGTTACGTTCGCTACCATAGTGGTTGCCACTGACGCCATGGTCCCGGACGGCTTTGCCTGTGTGATCGCTACTCAGGCCTGCGCCACGGCCATTGCTGCTGCCGCCGCCAGAATGCCCGGAACCGCCGTGGCCGCCGCTGCCACCGTTACCGCCACCGTTACCACCACCATTGCCACCGCCGTTACCGCCACCGTTACCACCACCATTGCCACCGCCGTTACCGCCGTTACCGCCGCCATCTTTCGCATATGCAGCGCTCATGATGGACAGTTCAGCAGGCAGTAATGGGGCCGCTGCCAGCATCATTACGCACGACATGACAGCAGCGAGGCTTTTATTTTTTAATAACATGGCGAATTCCGTGAGGGTTGTTTTGTATGGAGAAACTGACAATTGCAACCTTCAACAGTTCAAAAGCCGATGACCAGCGGGCAGGCAATATGCAGTTATCGAACATGCACACCGCTACCCGTGGTTTTGCTGGTCGTCATTCTGTAAGGGGCGCCTTCATATCAATCGAACGCGCCATTGAGAACCTCATAGATGATTCCAGTAGCGATCGCTATCAATATCAGGTCTGTACCAGCCTGCCGCCACTCGTAGCCATCGTAGTGCGGAAGCCTGCCGAGCAATCGACCATCGAGTTTTTTGGCAATCCCCGGCGGCAGCGGTTTTCCGCGGGCGAGATTTTTTTGAATGCCGGGGGGCAAGGCGGGCCCGGGGCTCCAGTAGTCGCGATAACCGCCCACGATTCCAAGGACGCTACTGTGGTTGACGCTGGGGCCGTGACTCCAATCGCCATCCCCTGAACCTTTGCCTTTGTTGCCATGGCCGGAATTGCCATGGTCCTGGATGTTTTGTGGATTTCCCTTGCCGCTTCCCTGGCCCTTCCCGTTTCCCGGGTCGGCCAATGCAGTCATTGAACCGGACGCCAAAGCAAGACACGTCATAGCGGCAATCAACGAGCGAGATCTAAACATATCCGTTCTCTCAGAAAGGGGATGCCCCTTGCAATGTAGACGGTTATGGCTGTGTTAGTTCAGAAACTGTGTTCACCGGAGTTGGCCACAGGGCCAGACGCAAAAATCGAACGAACGGAGAGCAGAGCTGGCCCAGTCAGTAGATAGCTGGGCCAGGTGAAACTAACAACCTTCGTCACTTCAGCCTGGCGATAACGGCCCGATCCTCTCTGCGAGAGCGAGATCCGCGCATTGGGGACATGACTGTACGAACAGCAGGGTTTCAAGCAGGAATATATTCAGGCGCTGATGGGGCACGACGAAAAGAAAATCGAGTACTTGGAGGTGGGCGCCGAATTGGCGTTTTAAGTGGGGCCTTCACAAAAGCTTTTAAATCGCAGACAACAAAAAAGGGCCCACCTTTCGGTGAGCCCTTCTAGACCGCCCAGCAGAGCGGATTTTGTTTGGTAGGCGCGATTGGACTCGAACCAACGACCCCCACCATGTCAAGGTGGTGCTCTAACCAACTGAGCTACGTGCCTGCTGTGAGGCGGCATTCTACGGAATTCCGGAGGGGTGTCAACACCTTTTTTTCACCTAACCCTATGAATATGCAAAATATTTAATTTAACGGCCGCAAAGAAGATTTTCCGCTGGCTGGCGGTCGATTTTTAACTCGGGTAGGATCGATGCACTCGTAAAATATATTAAACAGAGGCTGCAGGATGGCGAACACTCCCTACCCAGAATCCTATTACGCCGCGTCGGCCAATGCGGCGCCGCCGCGCCCGGCCTTGCAGGATGATGTAGAGACTGATGTCTGTGTCATCGGCGCCGGTTATACCGGACTGTCCTCTGCCTTGTTTCTGCTGGAGAACGGTTTTCGGGTAACGGTCCTGGAAGCCGCCAAAGTAGGTTTTGGCGCATCGGGGCGTAACGGTGGCCAGATCGTTAACAGCTACAGCCGTGATATCGATGTGATCGAGCGCAGTGTCGGCCCCAAGCAAGCTCAACTGCTGGGGCAAATGGCGTTTGAGGGTGGACGGATCATTCGTGAGCGGGTGGCCAAATACAACATCCAGTGCGACCTGAAGGATGGCGGTGTGTTCGCCGCCATCACCGCCAAGCAGATGGGCCATCTGGAATCCCAGAAGCGCCTGTGGGAACGTTTCGGCCACACGCAACTTGAGCTATTGGATCAGCGACGCATCCGTGAAGTGGTGGCTTGCGATCAATACATCGGCGGCATGCTCGACATGAGCGGCGGGCATATTCATCCGCTCAATCTTGTCTTGGGCGAGGCAGCAGCCGTGGAGTCGCTGGGCGGCACTATTTACGAGCAGTCGCCAGCGGTGCGCATCGAGCGCGGCGCCAATCCGGTGGTGCATACGCCTCAGGGTAAGGTCAGGGCCAAATTCATTATCGTCGCCGGCAACGCTTATATCGGCAATCTGGTGCCGGAACTGGCGGCCAAGTCGATGCCCTGCGGGACTCAAGTGATCGCCACCGAACCCTTGGGCGATGAATTGGCCAAGCGCCTGCTGCCTCAGGACTACTGCGTCGAAGACTGTAACTACCTGCTCGACTACTACCGCCTGAGCGCTGACAAACGCCTGATTTTCGGTGGCGGCGTGGTCTATGGCGCGCGCGATCCGGCGAACATCGAGGCGATCATTCGACCGAAGATGCTCAAGGCCTTCCCGCAACTCAAGGACGTGAAAATCGATTACGCCTGGACCGGCAATTTCCTGCTGACGCTATCGCGCCTTCCTCAGGTCGGACGGCTGGGCGACAACATCTACTATTCGCAGGGTTGCAGTGGTCATGGCGTGACGTATACACACCTGGCGGGCAAAGTGCTGGCCGAAGCCTTGCGCGGTCAGGCCGAGCGCTTCGACGCCTTTGCCGACCTGCCCCACTACCCGTTCCCCGGCGGACAATTGCTGCGTACGCCGTTCGCGGCGTTGGGCGCCTGGTATTACGGATTGCGGGACAAGTTCGGATACTGACCGATAGAGGTGAAAAGGTGCCAGCGAAGGCGTCATCACATGCGCCTTCGCCGGCAAGCCTGGCTCCTACGTAAAGCGGTTCACTCAGAAGTCGACGGTTGCCGAAAGGAGGTAGGTGCGCGGGGTCGACAACGTCAAGCCAGGCTCGCTGTCATCCGAGGCCCCGGCCGAACTCCAGTAGCGTTTGTCCGCCACGTTCTCGACATTGGCACGTAGGGTGATGTTCTTTTCGTCGATCTTGAACGCGTAGCGTGCACCTACGTCGAAACGCTCCCAGGAGTCGATTTCCTTGTTGTTGGACTGGTCCAGATACTGCGAGCTGGAATAGAGGCCGCGACTGGTCAGGGTCAGGCCCTGCACGGTCGGTACGTCCCACTCGGCGCCCAGGTTGACGTTGTATTTCGGCGTGGCCGGTGCCCGGTTGCCGTCAAAGGTGCCATTGGTGGTGTTGTTCAATTCACTGTCGATGTACATGACGCCGCCGAGCAGGCGAAAACCCTTGAGCGGCTCACCGAACACACTCAGCTCCACGCCCGTATTCTCGCGCTTGCCGTTAGGGCCGAAAACCCGCGTCGTGGCATTGGTCTCATAGGCCGGCTGCTTGATCCGGAACACCGCAGCAGTCACGGCGAACACACCCGCGTCATACTTGGCGCCGACCTCGACCTGCCGACTGATGAACGGCGGGAAAATCTCGTCCTCGTTCACAGAGGTCGACGGCGCGATCTTGCCCTGGCTCAGGCCCTCCATGTAGTTGGCATACAGCGACAGCTTATCGGTTGCCTTAAACAGGATACCGCCCGACGGCGAAACCTTTTCCTCATCGTAGGCCGTGGCACCTTTGACATCATCCGTCCAGTCGTCGACCTTCACGCGCTGCCAGCGGGCGCCGAGGGTCAGCAGCAGCCGGTCATCGAAGAAACCCAAGGTGTCGGACAACGCCATGCCGCTAAAACGATTCTCGGTGTAGACCTTCGAATCGAGTCGAGTGGGTCTTACAGGTGTTGGTGTTTCCACGGGGTCGTAGAGGTTGCTGCGGGCCGCGGCATAACGGGCGCCGCCATTTTCGAAGTCCATGTAGAAATAGCTGGCAGCCAGATTGACCTCATGACTCACCGGACCGGTATGAAACCAGTTGCGCACCCCTGCCGTGGCCGTCCGGACATTTTCGTCACGGGTGAAGTCACGCGGCTGAACGCTGAAATCGCCGGCATCATTGGTGACCGCAACGGCATGCCGAAGGAAGTCATGATTGCTTTTACGCGCGCCCACGCCTCCGTACAGCATGACGTAATCGCTGACATCGAATTCGCCGTTCACCGTCCCAAACGTGTCATTGGTACTCGCCTTGCTCCAGGGCTGCGCATAGTTGTCGCGCACATCGTTCGCGTTCGGCACCTTGGCATTGGCGCCGACCTGCACGCGCTCCTGCGGGGCGTCGGTATCACGCTCGGTGCGCCCGATGTCCGTCGAGAGTCGCAGGCGTTCACCGCGAAAATCCAGGCCCAACACGGCCATCTCGCGGTCGACACTCTGGTGATCCCATTCAGTGTCGCCGGACTGCTTCACGCCGTTGAAGCGAATACCGAACTTGTTGTCTTCACCAAAGCGCCGGCCGACATCCACGGCACCGCCGACCTGGTTGTCGGAAGCGTAGCTACCGGTAAACGAAGTGATGGGCTTGTCGGTCGCGCGCTTGGGCACCACGTTGATCCCGCCACCCACACTGCCCCGCGGCGAGATGCCGTTGAAGAGCTGGCTCGGGCCTTTGATGATATCGACGCGGTCGGCCATCTCCATATCGATCGTGTAAGTCGGCAGGACGCCGTAGAGACCGTTGTAGGCGACATCACTGTTGAACAGGCTGAACCCGCGAATGGTGAACTGCTCATAACGCCCACCCGCCGGGTTGGTGGCGCGAACCGAGGGATCACTGGCGATCAGGTCGCCCAAGGTACGAGCCTGCAGGTTTTTGACCGCCTCGCCGGTGTAGGTGGTCATGCTGAACGGCGTTTCCATGAAGTCTTTCGAGCCTAGCAAGCCTTGCGAACCGCGGCGCGCGACCTGGCCGCCGGCATACACCTCACCGTCCGCCCCGCCTGTGGCACCGAGAATCGAGGTGGGGGCCAGTTGCAGGCTGCTGCCTTCTGGCGCCGGGGTCAGCATGTAGGCTTGTTCGCCCACCGGTTGCAGTTGCAGACCGGAGCCCTGCAACAGCCGGGCAAAGCCCTCCTCGACCGCGTATTCGCCGGAAAGACCGGGACTGGTGCGACCGCCCACCAGTGCCGGGTCGACCGAGAGATTGACCCCAGACAGACCGGCGAACCGGGTCAGCGCATCGCTCAGGCTGCCGGCAGGCACCTGATAATTGCGCCGGGCACTGTCTTCGGCCCAACTGGCAGTGATGAATAACGGACTGGCACTCAGGCCCAGCAACAGGCTCAGGTGCAACAACGGACGCAGGCGGGAAGAAGCCGGGCGCGGACAGCAAGGTGCGGGCATTGATAGAGTTCTCTTGATTCGTTCACATGCCTTGAATGACAAGCGAGTCGAAAAAAGGGGACAGGCTTCATACACTATTTTTGCGCGGCTGCAACGTCACCCAATAACGGGTACGTGAATGCACCTCCAGCGGCAGGCTGGCCGCGAGCAGCGCGAGAACGCGATCGGTATCGTCCAGGCGGAAACTGCCAGTGACACGCAACGCTTCAAGCTCCGGCTCCCAACGCAGCACACCCGGCCGATAAGTGCTGAGTTCGCGCAGGAAATCTCCCAGCGGCTGGTTTTTCGCGATCAGCACGCCCTCTCGCCAACCCGGCGAAAGCACATCGAATGGGCTGATCGGCCCGACACCGATTGCTTGGAGACTGACTTGTTGACCACCGCGCAAAGCCAACACCGGCCCCTGCACAGGCTGCAATTGCACGGCGCCGTTGTACACCGATACGCGGCAACCGCGCGCCTCCTGTCGAACACAGACTTCGCTTTGGCTGACGATGATTTGTCCAAACTTCGTTTGGATCGTCAGCGGTGACGCCCCCGGCACCTTCAGCGACAGCTCGCCCTCAATCAGCTTCAAGCGCCGGCTCTGCAAATCCACATCGACGGCACTAGCCGTGTTGAGTTGCAAGGAACCGCCATCAGCGAGCTGCACCTGTTTGCGCTCCCCGGTGGCCGTATGCAGATCGGCTCGCCAGACATCCAGAGGCAATTGTCGACTGATCAACCAAGCGGCCGGCACCAACGCCACCGCACCCAATGCACGCTTGAGCACCACACGCCGACCCGGCTCGGGGCGATCCAGACTTTTGAGCGCCAATGCTGAAGGCAGACTGGCAAACCGCTGACGCAAGGCTTGAGCCTTCTGCCAAGCCTGCTCGTGACTGAAGCAACTGTCGCGCCAACGCTGCAGATTCGCACGATCCTGCTCACTGGCACTTCCAGATTCCAGCAAGGCGAGCCACTGCGCGGCAGCTCGCACTGCCTGACGGGCATCGGGCACTGGACTGTTCACAGTTCCACCAACAGGCAATGCTCATAGGCTTGCGCCATGTAGCGTTTGATCGTGCGCTCCGATACCCGCAGGCGCTCGGCGATTTGCTGATAGTTCAAACCTTCCAGCTGACTCCAGAGAAACGCCCTGCGCACTGTTGCTGGCAATCCATCGAGCAGTTCATCCAGGGCTTGCAGGGTTTCGAGCAACAACCAGCGCTGCTCGGGCGACGGCACACAGTCTTCCGGCAGCGCCGCCAGCGCCGTCAGGTAAGCCTGCTCGAGGTTTCGACGCTTATAGAAATTGCTCAGCAGGCGTTTGCCCACGGTCAGCAGATAGGCACGGGGCTCTTGCAGATCGGCAATTCGTTGAGAACTGGCGAGTAAACGCAGGAACGTATCCTGACTGAGGTCCGCCGCATCACAGCCATTGCCCATGCGTCTTCTCAACCAGCCTTCCAGCCAGCCACGGTGATCGCGGTACAGATCGTGGAAGGTTTGCTCCTTCGGCATCGCTGCATCACTCATCTCTAGAAGCCCTGTGTGCCAAGGAGTTATCGTAAATGAGAGTGATTCTAATTAATGTCGGTACTGCGAACCAAGCCCTTTGTGCATCGAATGCGCACAAAGGTCAGACCGGGAAGACGCAAGAGGAGAAAAAGCCAAATCGCAGACACAAAAAACCCCGGTCTTTCGACCAGGGTCTTTGCTATCGACTCGAAACAGGCACTGGTTTTACCGGCGGCTTGCTTCGTAGCTCCAAGGCGTTCAGTGGGCCTTGAGGCAGATATGGCGCAGCGGACGGGACTCGAACCCGCGACCCCCGGCGTGACAGGCCGGTATTCTAACCGACTGAACTACCGCTGCGTATCGCTTTGGACTTTCGCCCAAGTAACTCGTCTGATTGAAAACTCAGAAGCTTTTCAATCTCGAACCAGATAAATCTGACTCGGAAAATATGGCGCAGCGGACGGGACTCGAACCCGCGACCCCCGGCGTGACAGGCCGGTATTCTAACCGACTGCACTACCGCTGCGTATCGCTTTGGACTTTCGCCCAAGTAACTCGTCTGATTGAAAACTCAGAAGCTTTTCAATCTCGAACCAGATAAATCTGACTCGGAAAATATGGCGCAGCGGACGGGACTCGAACCCGCGACCCCCGGCGTGACAGGCCGGTATTCTAACCGACTGAACTACCGCTGCGCGTCGGTGGAGGCTTTTAAAAGCTTCCATCTTGCTTTCGCAAGACTCCCGGAAGTGGTGGGTGATGACGGGATCGAACCGCCGACATTCTGCTTGTAAGGCAGACGCTCTCCCAGCTGAGCTAATCACCCGTTTGCATCTCCGAGGCCGCGAAATTTACGCAGGTACCGAAGCTAAGTCAATACCCCGCTTGAAGTTTTTCTGAAAAAGACAAAATTGTGTCTTACACAGTCAGACCGCTTTCGCGAGCAAGCCCGCTCCCACACTGGATCTGCGGCGGAGCACAGGTTTGTGATCGACATAAATTCAGTGTGGGAGCGGCGGTGCGGCGATCCGACTTGCTCGCGAAGACGGCGGCACATTCAACATCAATGCTGGCTACATCCATCGCAGCCACGCTTGGATTTACTCGCTGTAAATCATCTTCTTGGTCATGCCACCATCGACCACGAACTCCTGGCCCGTAACGAAACCGGCGTTCTTCGACAGCAACCACGCCACCATCGCCGCCACGTCCTCGACCGTCCCCACCCTGCCCGCCGGGTGCTGGGCATGATCGGCATCGGTCAGCGGTTCGGCACGGCGCACGGAAGGATCGCGGGCATCGATCCAGCCGGGGCTGACCGCATTGACCCGGATCTCCGGGCCAAGGCTGATAGCCAGGGCGTGAGTCAGGGCCAACAAACCGCCCTTGCTCGCGGCATACGCCTCGGTGTCGGGTTCCGACTGCCCGGCGCGGGTCGAGGCCAGATTGACGATGGCGCCGTTGTGAGCGCGCAGGTACGGCGCACAGTGCTTGGCCAACAGCATCGGCCCGCCGAGATTCACCGCCAGCACCCGGTTCCAGTAGGCCAGATCGAGACTTTCCAGGGTGATGTTATGCGGATCGGCCACTGCCGCATTGCATACCAGCGCATCCAGACGCCCAAACCGTCCCAGCACCTCGGCCACGCCCAGTGCCACTTGCGCTTCATTCGCGACGTCCATGGCGATAAACCAGGCGTTTTCACCAAGCACCTTCGCCA
Source organism: Pseudomonas sp. QTF5 (assembly GCF_000512695.2). GTDB lineage: Bacteria > Pseudomonadota > Gammaproteobacteria > Pseudomonadales > Pseudomonadaceae > Aquipseudomonas. Next base: position 28,846 of record NZ_AZRW02000021.1, read on the forward strand.
CTTTCGAACCGCGCTCCCGATCCAGATCGGTCAGCACCACCTGCCAGCCTTCGCTGATCAGCCAGGCCGCAATTCCCAGACCGATGCCGCGCGCAGCACCGGTGACCAACGCGACGCGGCCATGGGTGCCCGTGGCCGGCGTCGACAACTCAATCACAAGGCCGCCAACCCGCGCGTCAGATCGGCCTGCAGGTCTGCCACGTCTTCCAGACCGACCGCAATGCGGATCAGGCTGTCACGAATGCCCGCCGCTTCACGCTCTTGCGGCGCCAGACGGCCGTGAGAGGTGGTGCTCGGGTGCGTGATGGTGGTTTTGCTGTCGCCCAGGTTGGCCGTGATAGAGATAAGGCGCGTCGCATCGATAAAGCGCCAGGCGCCCTCTTTGCCGCCCTTGACCTCGAAACTCACGACCGCACCGAAGCCCTTCTGCTGACGCTGGGCCAGTTCGTGCTGCGGATGGCTCTGGAGACCGGCGTAATGGACTTTCTCGATACCGTCCTGCTGCTCCAGCCATTCGGCCAGTTGCTGGGCATTGGCGCAATGCGCTTTCATGCGCAGGCTCAGCGTTTCCAGCCCCTTGAGGAAGATCCAGGCGTTGAACGGGCTCAGGGTCGGCCCGGCGGTACGCAGGAAACCGACGACTTCTTTCATCTGCTCGCTACGACCGGCCACAACACCGCCCATGCAACGACCCTGGCCGTCGATGAACTTGGTCGCCGAATGCACAACGATGTCCGCGCCCAGCTTCAGCGGCTGCTGCAACGCAGGTGTGCAGAAGCAGTTGTCGACCACCAGCATCGCGCCTTTGGCGTGAGCAATTTCCGACAGCGCTTTGATGTCTACCAGTTCGGCCAGCGGGTTGGAGGGCGACTCGACGAACAGTAACTTGGTGTTGGCCTTGATCGCCGCATCCCAGCCGGATAAGTCCGCCAGGGGCACGTAATCGACTTCGATGCCGAAGCGCTTGAAGTACTTTTCGAACAGGCTGATGGTCGAGCCGAACACGCTGCGCGAGACCAGAACATGATCGCCTGCGCTGCACAGACTCATCACCACCGCCATGATCGCGGCCATGCCGGTCGCCGTGGCCACCGCTTGCTCGGCGCTTTCCAGCGCGGCAATTCGCTCTTCGAACGCGCGCACGGTCGGATTGGTGTAGCGCGAGTAAACGTTACCCGGCACTTCGCCAGCAAAGCGCGCGGCCGCGTCGGCCGCGGTACGGAACACGTAGCTGGAAGTGAAGAACATCGGATCACCGTGTTCGCCTTCCGGCGTGCGGTGCTGACCGGCGCGTACGGCCAGGGTATCGAACGCTACGCCTTCGAGGTCGCTGTCCAGCCGACCGGCATCCCAATCCTGACTCATGCTGTCACTCCTTGCCCTGCTCTTGATTTAGAGAGTCTGTAGTAGATACAAAACCGGCCCCTCAGGGCCGGTAGTTACTCAGTTGTTGTACAGATCAATGATCGCACTGACTGCCTGGGTCTTGACCTTGGAGGCATCGTTGCGTGCCTGCTCGATCTTGTTCAGGTAAGCCTCGTCGACGTCGCCGGTGACGTACTGGCCGTCGAACACCGCGCAATCGAATTTCTCGATCTTGATCTTGCCGCCACCGACTGCTTCGATCAAGTCAGGCAGATCCTGATAGATCAACCAGTCAGCGCCGATCAGGTCGGCTACGTCCTGGGTCGAACGGTTATGAGCGATCAGCTCGTGAGCGCTTGGCATGTCGATGCCGTAGACGTTCGGGTAACGCACGGCCGGTGCCGCGGAGCAGAAATAGACGTTTTTGGCGCCGGCTTCGCGAGCCATCTGGATGATCTGCTTGCAGGTGGTGCCGCGAACGATGGAATCGTCCACCAGCATCACGTTTTTGCCGCGGAATTCCAGCTCGATGGCGTTGAGCTTCTGGCGTACGGATTTTTTCCGTGCAGCCTGACCCGGCATGATGAAGGTCCGGCCGATGTAGCGGTTCTTCACGAAGCCTTCGCGGAACTTGACGCCCAAGTGGTTCGCCAGCTCCAGGGCCGCGGTGCGGCTGGTGTCCGGAATCGGGATGACCACGTCGATGTCGTGATCCGGACGCTCGCGCAAGATCTTCTCGGCAAGCTTCTCGCCCATACGCAGGCGGGCCTTGTAGACCGAGACGCCGTCGATGATCGAGTCCGGACGCGCCAGATAGACGTGTTCGAAAATGCACGGAGTCAGCGACGGGTTGGTCGCGCACTGACGGGTGTGCAGCTTGCCGTCTTCAGTGATGTAGACCGCTTCGCCCGGTGCCAGGTCGCGAATCAGGGTGAATCCGAGTACGTCCAGCGAAACGCTTTCGGAGGCGATCATGTACTCGACGCCTTCGTCGGTGTGACGCTGACCGAAAACGATCGGACGGATGCCGTGCGGATCGCGGAAACCGACGATGCCATAACCGGTCACCATCGCCACGACCGCGTAACCACCAACGCAACGGTTATGCACGCCAGTGACGGCAGCGAACACGTCTTCTTCGGTCGGCTGCAACTTGCCGCGCTGGGCCAGCTCGTGCGCGAACACGTTGAGCAGCACTTCCGAATCGGAATTGGTGTTGACGTGGCGCAAGTCAGATTCGTAAATCTCCTTGGCCAGTTGTTCAACGTTGGTCAGGTTACCGTTGTGCGCCAAGGTGATGCCGTACGGCGAGTTGACGTAAAACGGTTGAGCTTCGGCCGAGGTCGAACTGCCCGCGGTCGGGTAACGCACATGGCCAATGCCCATGTGACCGACCAGGCGCTGCATGTGACGCTGATGGAACACGTCACGTACCAGGCCATTGTCCTTGCGCAGGAATAACCGGCCATCATGGCTGGTCACGATACCGGCAGCGTCCTGGCCGCGGTGCTGGAGGACGGTTAGCGCGTCATACAGCGCCTGATTGACGTTCGACTTACCGACGATACCGACGATGCCACACATGCGACGCAACCCCTACTTAATGGATCTGAACTGAACACAACTCACTGAGGCGTTTTGACCGTCGGCAAGAGGTGCTCCTTGAACGGTATATCAGCGGGTACGCTGATTCCGCTGGCAAGCCACTGACTACTCCAACCCAGGATCAGGTTTTTGGACCAGTCTGCAACCAATAGAAATTTTGGCACGAGCTGTGACTCTTGCCACCACCCGTCCTGCTGTACCGGCCCCAGGCTCAACAGCCCGACCGCCACAACCACCAGCAACACGCCACGCGCAGCGCCGAAGGCCATGCCGAGGAATCGATCGGTCCCGGATAGCCCGGTGACGCGAACCAACTCGCCGATAAGATAATTGATCATTGCGCCTACGATTAAAGTGGCGACAAACATGATGGCACAGCCCGCGATCACGCGAGCCGACGGCGTTTCGATGTATCCGCCGAGGTACTCGGACAATGAACCACCGAACATCCAGGCAACGCCTCCTGCGATGATCCAGGTCAGCAGCGAGAGTGCTTCTTTGACGAAGCCGCGGCTCAGACTGATCAAAGCGGAGATGGCGACGATTGCAACGATCGCCCAGTCAACCCAGGTAAATGGCACAGTGCAGCCTACAGACAGATAAGGCGGCGCATTTTAGCAGAGCCCATGGCTGTCGGTAAGCTGAGATTGTCAGTGCTTTTCAAATCAGGGCGATAGTTTTAACCGCGCTCAGGCTGAAAACGCACCACAAAACCCTTGAGATTCTGCTGGCGACTCAACAAGTCACGCAGACGATCGGCTTCCGCGCGCTCGATCAGCGGTCCGACGAACACCCGATTTTTGCCATCGGCGGAGCGGATATAAGCGTTATAGCCCTGGCTGCGCAGGTTTTTTTGCAGGCTTTCAGCGCTTTCACGGCTCGACAGGCTGGCCAGTTGCACTGACCAACTGACCGACAGGCCATTGGCATCGACGCGACTTGGGGTGGTGCTCGGCTTGGTCGGTGCAGCAGCGATTGGCTGGGCAGGTGCCGGCACAGGCTTGGCGACTGGCGCCGGAGGCGTGACCGGTTTGGCAGCCGGTGGCGCTGGTGGCGCTGGTGGCGCTGCCACAGGAGCACTTGGCGCAATCGGTGTCGACGGCGCTTGCTGCTCGGCAATTTCGTCATCGCTTGGCACAGGCTCCTGCGGTAATGCCTGCGGTTCAGGCACCACCACCGGCTCGACCTGCACGTGCGGCACAGCTGGCGCTTGCGGTGCAGCCGGCGCGTCGACTCTCACCTGGCGCTGTTCGTCCTGACGGGAAAACAGCATCGGCAGGAAAATCACCGCCAGCGCCACCAGCACCAGGGCACCGACCATGCGCTGTTTGTACGCCTTATCCAGCAAAGCCATTTGCCGCTTCCTCCGTGGAGTGCCGGGCCAGCCATTCAAGGGCCTCGGCGACACAATAAAATGATCCGAACAACAGAATTTCATCGTCGCTCGTCGCCTGCGCGCACTGCCCTTCCAGGGCGGCGGCCACGCTGCCATAAGACGTTACCGAGGCGCCAAGGTTCTGCAACGCCGCGTGCAACTGCTCAACGGGCCGCGCGCGCGGCGAATCCAGCGGGGCGACAGCCCAATGCTGGACACTAGCATTCAATTCACCGACAACACCATCCAGATCCTTGTCCGCCAACAACCCGAACACCGCCAGACGCTTGCCGGCCGGCGGTCGACTGGCCAGACGACGGGCCAGGTATTCTGCCGCATGGGGGTTGTGCCCCACGTCCAGCAACACATTCAGACGCTTGCCCTGCCAGTCGAACTGACGGCGATCGAGACGACCGACCACGCGTGTCGCTTTCAGGGCTTCAATAATCTGTGTATCTACCCAAGGCAAACCGAGCAGCAGGTAAGCCTGCAATGCCAGTGCGGCGTTTTCCATCGGCAGATCGAGCAATGGCAGATCATGCAACTCGACTACACACCCCTGATCATCAAGGCCGCGCCATTGCCAGTTGTGATCGGTGATACCCAAGTCGAAATCGCGCCCACGCAGGAAAAACGGGCAATTGAGCTCGCGCGCCTTATCCAGCAGAGGTTGAGGGGGATTCAGATCGCCACAGAGCGCAGGCGCGCCCTGGCGGAAAATACCGGCCTTTTCGAAGGCCACGGATTCGCGGGTGTCGCCCAGGTAATCCGCATGATCGACACCAATGCTGGTCACCAGCGCGATATCGGCATCGACCACGTTGACGGTATCCAGACGCCCGCCCAGCCCCACTTCCAGCACCACCGCATCAAGCCCCGCCTGCTGAAACAGCCAGAACGCCGCCAGGGTGCCCATTTCGAAGTATGTCAGGGAAGTGTCGCCACGACCGGCCTCGACCGCAGCGAAGGCTTCGCACAGCTCGGCGTCAGTGGCTTCGACGCCATTGACCTGCACCCGCTCGTTGTAACGCAGCAGATGCGGAGAATTGTAGACACCGACGTTCAGGCCCTGCGCCCGCAGCAACGAAGCCACGAACGCACAGGTAGAACCCTTGCCGTTGGTGCCGGTGACCGTGATCACCCGAGGCGCCGGCTGGCCCAGTCCCATGCGGGACGCTACCTGTTGCGAACGCTCCAGCCCCATGTCGATGGCCGAAGGATGCAACTGTTCAAGGTAGGCGAGCCACTCGCCAAGGGTGCGTTGGGTCATATGTTGGCAGGCACCGGTGGAACCACGATTGGCTCGATCGGCGCGGCGACGAATTTTGGCGTCGGCAGGCCCATCATTTGTGCCAGCAGGTTACCCAGACGCGGACGCAGTTCCTGACGGTGAATGATCATGTCGATCGCACCGTGTTCCAGCAAGAACTCGCTGCGCTGGAAGCCTTCCGGCAGTTTTTCGCGAACGGTTTGTTCGATAACGCGCGGGCCGGCGAAACCGATCAGGGCTTTCGGCTCACCGACGATCACGTCGCCGAGCATCGCCAGGCTGGCGGAAACACCGCCGTAGACCGGGTCGGTCAGTACCGAGATGAACGGAATGCCTTCTTCACGCAGACGCGCCAGCACCGCGGAGGTCTTGGCCATTTGCATCAGAGAGATCAGCGCTTCCTGCATCCGCGCACCACCGGAGGCGGCGAAGCAGATCATCGGGCAACGGTTTTCCAGGGCGTAGTTGGCGGCGCGCACGAAGCGCTCACCGACGATGGCACCCATCGAACCACCCATGAAGGAGAATTCGAAGGCTGATACCACGACTGGCATGCCCAGCAAGGTGCCACTCATGGAGATCAATGCATCTTTTTCGCCGGTCTGCTTTTGCGCAGCGGTCAGGCGATCCTTGTACTTCTTGCCGTCGCGGAATTTCAGACGGTCAACCGGCTCCAGGTCCGCGCCCAGTTCGGCACGGCCGTCAGCGTCGAGGAAGATGTCAATGCGCGCGCGCGCGCCGATACGCATGTGGTGGTTGCACTTGGGGCAAACGTCCAGGGTCTTTTCCAGCTCTGGACGATACAGCACCGCCTCGCAAGACGGGCATTTGTGCCACAGACCTTCAGGCACCGAGCTCTTCTTGACCTCGGAACGCATGATCGAAGGGATCAGTTTGTCTACTAACCAGTTGCTCATGCTTTCTTTCTCCAGTACCGGCGGCCCGAACGCTCTGGTTCGCAGCCCCGCGTATGCCCTTGAGCTAAATTCATGTGTGGCGATGATCGGCGGGTGGCCGGGTCAGCGAAACTGACCTTCGTACAACCCAAAAAATCCTCAGCCTCTTTTCTACCAAGCTGTGGACGGCGGCAGTCTGCCAGCCGTCACATCATCGTAGGCTCCCGCGTACTGCTTTGATGAATGCCTGAATCTTTGCGTGATCCTTGATGCCCTTGCTCGCCTCTACTCCGCCACTGACGTCCACTGCGTAAGGCCGAACCCGGGCAATCGCCTCGGCGACGTTTTCCGGTGTCAAGCCGCCAGCCAGGATGATCGGCTTGCTCAGGCCTTGCGGTATCAATGACCAGTCAAAGGCTTCACCGGTACCGCCGGGAATGCCCTCGACATAGGTGTCGAGCAAGATCCCGCTGGCACTGGCGTAGGCATCGCAAGCGGCTGCGATGTCATCACCGGCCTTGACCCGCAACGCCTTGATGTATGGCCGATGCCAGCCTTCGCAGTCGGCCGCGGTCTCATCCCCATGGAACTGCAACAGGTCCAGCGGCACGGCATCGAGGATTTCCCCCAACTCGCAGCGGCTGGCATTGACGAACAAACCCACGGTGGTCACGAACGGCGGCAAAGCCTTGATGATCGCCCTCGCCTGCTGGAACGTCACAGCCCGCGGGCTTTTGGCGTAGAACACAAATCCGATGGCATCGGCACCGGCCTCGACCGCCGCCAACGCATCCTCTATGCGGGTAATCCCACAAATTTTGCTGCGAACGGCTGACATGTCGATAGAACCTCAGGACAAATCCGGGAAAGTCCCGGATGGTAACAAAAGCGTTCGAGGGCGTCAGCCGTCAAGTTCCGAGAAGCCGGTGAGGAAGTGTGGGCCGATGTAACGCTCGGGCAGTTCGAACTCGTCGCGATACTCGACTTGCACCAGATACAGGCCGAATGGATGGGCCGTCACCCCGCCGGACCGACGTACACGGCTTTCCAGGACTTCCTTCATCCACTCCGCGGGACGCTCGCCAGTACCGATGGTCATCAGCACCCCGGCGATGTTGCGCACCATGTGGTGCAGGAACGCGCTGGCGCGGATATCCAGCACGATCATTTTGCCATGGCGGGTTACGCGCAGGTGATGCAGCTCCTTGATCGGCGACTTGGCCTGGCACTGGCCGGCGCGGAATGCGCTGAAGTCGTGGGTGCCGACCAGATACCGAGCGGCCTCGGACATGCGCTCGACGTCCAGTGGACGGTGGTTCCAGGTGATTTCTTCGTTCAGGTGCGCCGGGCGGATCTGATCGTTGTAGATCACGTAGCGATAGCGCCGGGCAATGGCTTTGAACCGCGCATGGAAATCCGCCGGCATGACCTTGGCCCAACTGACGCTGACGTCGTGCGGCAAGTTGATGTTGGCGCCCATGACCCAGGCCTTCATCGAACGCTCGACCTGGGTATCGAAATGCACCACCTGCCCGCAAGCATGCACACCGGCGTCGGTGCGCCCGGCGCAATGCAGCGACACGGGGGAGTCGGCGACTTTGGACAAGGCCTTTTCGAGGGTTTCCTGCACCGTGGCCACACCGGAGGCCTGACGCTGCCAGCCGCGATAGCGCGAACCTTTGTATTCAACGCCCAACGCAATCCGGAAAAAGCCGTCGGCCGCCATTTCGGCGGCCGGATTATCTATATTTGCCAAGGGGTGACAGCCTGCTGATCTACGCAAAGGCAGGCATTATAAGGCCGCCGGACCGGGATGCCAGAGCCGCGTGATCTTCGTGCTCTACCCGACCGGTGCAATGCCGGATTTGATGTTGAACGCGATGCCTTCATCGCGAGCAGGCTCGCTCCCACAGGGGATTGGCGCCCGGCGCAAATAATGCAGGCAACCCCGATCAAATGTGGGAGCGGGCTTGCTCGCGAAAGCGGAGTAACTGCCTCCATGGATGTTGAATGGGATACCCCCTTCGCGAGCAAGCCCGCTCCCACAGGTAATTGGTGTCAGCCGCAAATAATGTGGACAACCCTGACCGGGGGGGATTGGTGTCTGGCGCAAATAATGCGAACAAACCCGATCCAATGTAGGAGCGAGGCTTGCCCGCGAAGGCGATCCAACAGGCGCCATCGCATCACCGCCCAAACAAAAACGGCAGCCTCGATGGGCTGCCGTTTTGTTTATGCCTTACCGATGACTCACGCCAGACGCGAGAGCATTTCCTTGGCTTCGCTCTTCTGACCGACATCACCCTCGGTCACCACCTCATTGAGGATGTCCCTAGCGCCGTCGTTGTCGCCCATGTCGATGTAGGCCTGGGCCAGATCGAGCTTTGTGGCGACTTCGTCGGTGCCGGAGAGGAAATCGAAGTCCGGCTCATCAGCCGCGGAGGCCAAGGCGTCTTCGGCGGTGAAGCTCGGCTCGCCAAGGCTCTGGGACAGACGATCCAGCTCGGCATTGACGTCGTTGAGTTCGTTTTCGAAGGCGTCAGGCTGATCCGGGGCGGCATCCATTTCATCGGCCAGTGACAGATCGAAATCCGCAGGCAACTCCAGGTCGTCGAGCGTCGGCTCGGTCACGGGCGACGCTTCGGCGGCGGGCAAATCCTTGAGATCTTCATCCAGACTCAGCAGGAAGTCGTCTTCGGCCAGCGTTTCCGGGGAGGCATTGCCGCCCAGATCCATGTCCAGGTCGAAGTCCGACAGATCGTCGAGGTTTTCCTTGATTTCAGTCTGTTGCTGCAACACCGACTCAAAGCTCAGGTCGTCGTCCAGCGGAAACCCGTCCAGCTCAGCCACCGGTTCTGGATCTGGCGCCGGTGCTGGTGCGGGCTCTAGCTCTGGGCCCGCCGCAACAACTTGCGCGATAGGAGCAGCCACATCCAGATCGTCCAGGCTCAGATCGAAGGCGCTATCAAAGTCGGACAATGCAGGTTCCGGGGCTTGCGGTTCGTCCAGTAGCAGCTCCTTGACGTATTGCGCATCCAGCTCGGCGGCGATGGCGGCGGCAGCCAGACCGCTGGCCGCCACAACCGCCATGGCCGGGAAGCGGCTTTTCAACTCTTCGACGCGGGCGAAGTTGTCGCCGTTGGCCACCAGCTGACGCTCCTGGACGACGAACGCATCGCGGTCGCCCTGCTGACCGTAGACTTCCATCAGCTTCAAGCGCAGGTCACTGCGCTGTGGCTCTTGCTTGATCGCGTCTTCCAGCAAGGCGGCGGCCTGATTCAGACGACCGCCTGCAATGTGCGACTGCGCCTGAGCCAGTACGCTGTCAGAGCGCTCGGCGGCAGGCGATATCAGTGGCGCAGCAATCGGCGGCGTCATCACAACCGGAGCAATCACCGGGGCTGGTGCAGGGGCAGGCGTTGGCGCGGTCGCAAGTTTCACGCTCGGCGGCGGAACCTCCAAACCTTCGAAGCTGCTTTCCGGCAGGTCCTGGTCGACGGAGAACTCTTGCTCCTCCTCCAGGGCACGGGCCATGCGCAGATGCTTCTCAGCCTCTTGCTGAGCTTTGCGGCGACGGGCCAGCAACAGCAGCAAGAGCAGCAGCACCACCGCACCGCCACCCACCAGACCGAGCAGAATCGGATTGGTCAGCAGCTCGTTGAACTTCTGATCGTCGGATGCGACAGGCGTCGGCTCGACGGCTTGCGGTGCAGCAGCCTCTGGCGCAGGTGTTGCCGGAGCCGCGTCCGCTGGCGTTGCCGCAGGACTGGCCGCCAGCTCAGCCGACATCGCCGGAGCGCTCGTAGCCGGTGCCGCGCCGCCTTCGGCCTGCAGTTTGGCCAGCTGATTGTTCTTCAATTCGATCAGGCGCTGCAGCTTGTCCACCTGACTTTGCAGATCGCTCATGCGGCTTTTCAGCTCAGCATTGTCACGACGAGTGGTGTCGAGGCTTTCCTGGGTGACAGCCAGTTTGTTGCTCAACGCTTTCGCATCACCAGCGGCACCTTTGCCACCCTTGCCGGTGTCGGCAGAGACCAGGCTCAGTTTGTCGGCGGCGGCTTGCGATGAAGCACCTTCACCGCGAGTGCGCTTGGTGGCATCGAGTTGCTGCTGACCGGTTCCAGGTTTCGCCACGTAGCGACGACCCTGACGCCACGCGGTGTTCTGCGCGGCAACCTCAGCGATGGCCTTGGGTTGCGGCAGGTGGGAGCTCTGTACCTGATCAGGCAAACGCAGCACCTGACCGGTTTTCAGTCGGTTGATGTTGCCGTCGATAAAGGCATCCGGGTTCAGCGCCTGGATGGCCAGCATAGTCTGCTGGATCGAACCGCCATTACGCGCCTTCGCGGCGATTTCCCATAGGGTATCGCGCGGCGTGGTGGTGTATTGCGACGATTTGGTAGCGCCGGTGACTGGCGCGGTCACCGCTTGGGCTGGCGCCGGTTGCGTGGCGGCGTCGGCGGTCTGCGGCGAGAATTTGGACGGATCGAGCAGCACGCTGTAATCGCGCAGCAGACGACCGTTGGGCCACATCACCTGAACCAGGAACTTCACCATCGGTTCGGACAGGGGTTTGCTGGACGTGACGCGCAGGATGCTTTTGCCGCTGGCGTTAAGTACCGGGGTAAAGGTCAGGTCATTGAGAAACGCCTGGCGATCGACACCAGCCTTGGCGAAATCTTCGGGCGAGGCCAGGCTCGGCACCACTTCGGCGGCCGTGAGGTCCTTGACGTCGAGCAACTCGATTTCTGCGACCAGAGGCTGGTTCAGCGTCGATTTCAGGGTCAGTTCCCCGAGCCCGAGGGCATGCGCCATACCGGAGGACAGCGCCGAGGCGGCCGCTATTGCTAACACCAGTTTGCGAACTTGAACCATAACCTCTTCCTTTGTTTGAACATTCCTCGGCCAGCGAGAAGGTGTTGATTGCCGCTGCCGTAAGGCATTGCGCGCGGCGACGAAGGGTCGTCGCGCGCGATCATTTCATTCATGCAATGGGAAGCCCTGCGGGGTGGCTCACCTTAAGCATTCCGGCCAAGCATGACGCTCGACGGGAATCATTCAATAAATTGTTGCCAAGTATCTTTTACAGCAGGTCTTTTATCAACAATTCAGCCACCTGCACAGCATTGAGCGCGGCCCCTTTGCGTACGTTATCTGACGTCAGCCACACATTAAGTTCCGCCGGGTCGTCGATCCCGCTGCGAACCCGACCAACGTAAACCACGTCCTGCCCTACCGCATCGCCTACCGGGGTCGGGTAATCGCCCGCCTCGACCAGTTCGATACCGGGCGCCGCTTCCAGGGCTGCGTTGACTTTCGCCAGATCGACAGCGCTCGACGACTGCAAGGTCACGCTAAAGCTATCGCCGAAAAACACCGGAGCTTGAATGCAAGTGACGGAAATCTTTAATAACGGCAGCGCCATGACCTGACGCAACTCGCGCACCAGGCGTTTTTCCAGCAGCGTATGACCTTGAGTATCAGGCGTACCGACTTGCGCCAGCAGGTTGAAAGCCATCTGCCGATCAAAGAAAGCTGGCTCCAGCGGGCGCACATTGAGCAGCTCGGCGGTTTGCCGGGCCAGCTCGGTAACCGCTTCGCGACCTTGGGCAGACACCGCCAGACTGGCAGTCAGGCTGATGCGCTGCAGGTCGAGCACATCGAGTAACGGTGCCAGCACCACCGCCAGCGTCGTCGCCGAAGGGCTTGGGCTGCTGACCTGGAAGGGCTTTTTCAGACCGCTCAGGATTTCAGCATTGGCCTCGGGCACCACTTGCGGCGCTTGGTCGGCCGGCAAGGCGCCGGACAGATCGATCAGCGAGCAACCGGCGGCCGTGGCACGCGGAGCGAAACTGAGGGTCACCGCCGGGCCGGCGGCAAAGAACACCAACTGGACTTTGCTGAAATCGAATTCATCGACTTCCCGCACCCGCACGTTCTTGCCGCGAAACGGTACCGAATGCCCGGCCGATTCACTGCTCGCCAGCAGGTGCAGGTTAGCGACCGGAAAATCCCGCTCTTCGAGAATCTGGACGAGTGTTTCGCCGACAGTACCGGTGGCGCCGATCACGGCAATATCAAAGGACTGGCTCATGGTTCTACCTCTGGCGAAACGGGGGGAGCGGCACTTTACCGGGTGGTTGGCAGTGAGGCAATTCACGCCCCATCCTGATCGTTCCCACGCTCTGCGTGGGAACGATCGGTGCGCAAAAAAAAACCGCACCTCTTTCAAGGCGCGGGTTCTTCATTACATCAATCGATCAACGCTCAAGCAAAATCCGCAGCATGCGGCGCAGCGGTTCGGCCGCGCCCCACAGCAATTGGTCGCCGACGGTGAAGGCACCGACGAACTGCGACCCCATGTTCAGTTTGCGCAGACGGCCGACTGGTACGTTCAGGGTGCCGGTGACTTTCGTCGGGCTCAGCTCCTGCATGCTGATCTCACGGTTGTTCGGCACCAGCTTGACCCATGGGTTGTGCTGGCTGATCAGCCCTTCGATGTCGGCGATCGGCACGTCTTTGTTCAACTTGATGGTCAGCGCCTGGCTGTGGCAGCGCATGGCGCCGATGCGCACGCAGATGCCATCCACCGGGATCGGGCTCTTGAAGCGACCGAGGATCTTGTTGGTCTCGGCCTGGGCCTTCCACTCTTCGCGGCTCTGACCGTTCGGCAGTTCCTTGTCGATCCACGGGATCAGGCTGCCAGCCAGCGGTACGCCGAAGTTTTCGGTCGGGTACGCGTCGCTGCGCATGGCTTCGGCGACACGGCGGTCGATGTCGAGGATGGCGCTAGCCGGGTCGGCCAGTTGATCGGCGACAGCGGTGTGGGTCACACCCATTTGCTTGATCAGTTCACGCATGTGCTGCGCGCCGCCACCGGAGGCCGCCTGATAGGTCATGGCGCTCATCCACTCGACCAGACCGGCTTCGAACAGGCCGCCCAGGCCCATCAGCATCAGGCTGACGGTGCAGTTGCCGCCGATGTAGTTCTTGGTGCCCGCGTCGAGCTGCTGGTCGATGACCTTGCGGTTCACCGGGTCCAGCACGATCACTGCGTCATCCTGCATGCGCAGGCTGGAAGCGGCGTCGATCCAGTAACCCTGCCAGCCGGCTTCACGCAGTTTCGGGAAGACTTCGCTGGTGTAGTCGCCACCCTGGCAGGTCAGAATCACGTCGAGGGTTTTCAGCTCTTCAATGCTGTAAGCGTCCTTGAGCGGAGCAATGTCCTTGCCCACGGACGGGCCTTGGCCACCGACATTGGAAGTGGTGAAAAACACCGGCTCGATAAGATCGAAATCCTGCTCTTCCAGCATCCGCTGCATGAGCACGGAACCGACCATACCGCGCCAACCGATCAGACCTACACGTTTCATCGCAACTACACCTTCTTGAAAAGTGGGCCGCTGCTTTCATGGTTGAAAGTCGCAGCGGGCCAGAGAGATTACAGATTCCGCAGCGCGGCGACTACTGCGTCGCCCATTTCCTGCGTACCGACCTTGGTGCAACCGGCCGACCAGATGTCGCCTGTGCGCAGGCCCTGATCCAATACCAGGCTTACGGCCTGCTCGATGGCATCGGCCGCATCCTGCAGATTGAAGCTGTAACGCAGCATCATCGACACCGACAGAATGGTCGCCAACGGGTTGGCAATGCCCTTGCCAGCGATGTCCGGCGCCGAACCGTGGCACGGCTCGTACATGCCTTTGTTGTTGGCATCCAGCGACGCCGACGGCAGCATGCCGATGGAACCGGTAAGCATCGACGCTTCGTCGGAAAGAATGTCGCCGAACAGGTTGTCGGTGACGATCACATCGAATTGCTTCGGTGCACGCACCAGTTGCATGGCGGCGTTGTCGACGTACATGTGGCTCAGTTCGACGTCCGGGTAGTCCTTGGCCACTTGCTCGACGACTTCACGCCACAGTTGGCTGGACGCCAGCACGTTGGCCTTGTCCACCGAGCACAGCTTCTTGCCGCGCACGCGGGCCATGTCGAAACCGACACGGGCGATACGGCGGATTTCGGTTTCGCTGTATGGCAGGGTGTCGTAGGCCTGACGCTCGCCGTTTTCCAGCTCGCGCACGCCACGTGGCGCGCCGAAGTAGATGCCGCCGGTCAGTTCACGGACGATTAGGATGTCCAGACCCGCCACGATTTCTGCCTTCAGGCTGGAAGCCTCGGCCAGTTGCGGGTAAAGGATGGCTGGACGCAGGTTGCCGAACAGGCCCAGTTGCGCACGGATTTTCAGCAGACCGCGCTCAGGACGGATGTCACGTTCGATGGTGTCCCATTTCGGGCCGCCCACGGCACCCAGCAATACCGCATCGGCGGCACGGGCACGGGCCAGGGTTTCGTCAGCCAGCGGCACGCCGTACTTGTCGATGGCGGCGCCACCGATCACGTCGTGACTCAGTTCGAAGCCCAGGCTGTACTTGTCGTTCGCCAGCTCCAGCACCTTGACCGCTTCGGCCATGATTTCCGGGCCAATACCGTCACCCGGGAGAATCAGAATCTGCTTGCTCATGCTTTCCTCATGTCATCAGTCGGCACGCCCTTGGGCGTACCCGGAAAAAGTCTTGGCGCTTATCGTTCAGCCATCAGCACCAGCACATCTGTACTGAACGAACCATCGGCCTCAATCTCGAAATATTCGCGAACTTCATTGCCCATCGATTGCTGCAACTCGCGGATTGCCGCGCGCATCACCTGCGGCGTACGCATGCGCTCAACCCAGGACGTGTATTCAAGGCGCAGCCGTTGGCGCGTGGTGCTGCGGGTATGCAATCCCGCCTCGCTGATCTGACGCAACCACTCGCCCGCAGAATAATCGCGCACGTGACTGGTGTCGCGCAGCACTTCGACGCTTTGCAGGTAAGTGTCGAACAACGGGCTGCCCGGTGACAACACATCAATGAACGCCGCCACCCCGCCCGGCTTCAGCACCCGGCGAACTTCGCGCAGGGCCAGCCCGAGGTCGCTCCAATGGTGCGCCGAATAACGACTGAAGACGAAATCGAACTCGCCATCGGCGAACGGCAGGCGCTCGGCGGCACCCAGTACGGTGGACACGTTGCTCAAGCCGCGATCGACGGCCGCAGCGGCCACCACGTCGAGCATCTGTTGAGACAGGTCGTAAGCCACCACTTCCTTGACCAGCGAAGCCACATGAAAACTCACATGACCAGCGCCGCAACCCAAGTCCAGCACACGGGCATCGCCCTGCCCTGCCAGTTCAGCCTGTAGCAGCGCGAACTCAGTGCCTTGAGCGTGTACGGCGCTGCTCAGGTAGGCCGAGGCCTGTTCACCGAATTGCTTTTGTACTACCTGACTGTGTGGGGCGGTGCTGGTCATAGTTATGTCCTGATATTTGTGTTGTCTGATCTGCCGTCTTCGCGAGCAAGCCCGCTCCCACATTTGAAATGCAATCCAATGTGGGAGCGGGCTTGCTCGCGAAGAGGCCGGCCCTACCTACATCAATTTCGGATCAATCACGCATCACGAAACAACCACGGCTGACTCGCGCGATGCTTGGCTTCAAACGTGGCAATCGCCTCGTGGTCCTGCAAGGTCAGGCCGATATCGTCCAGGCCATTGAGCAGACAGTGTTTGCGGAAGGCATCGATTTCAAAGTTCAACACCTTGCCATCCGGACGGGTCACGGTCTGGGCTTGCAGATCAACCTGCAACTGATAGCCCGGAGTCGCCTCAACCTGCTGGAACAGTTCATCGACTTCAGCATCGCTCAGGATGATCGGCAGCAAGCCGTTCTTGAAGCTGTTGTTGAAGAAGATGTCGGCATAGCTCGGCGCGATGATGCTGCGGAAACCGTACTCTTCCAGCGCCCACGGCGCGTGTTCGCGGCTGGAGCCGCAACCGAAGTTCTCGCGGGCCAGCAACACGCTGGCGCCCTGATAACGCTCGGCGTTGAGGACGAAGTCCTTGTTCAGCGGGCGCTTGGAGTTGTCCTGATACGGCTGCCCGACATCCAGGTAACGCCACTCATCGAACAGGTTCGGACCGAAACCGGTGCGCTTGATCGACTTCAAGAACTGCTTCGGAATGATCTGATCGGTGTCGACATTGGCACGATCCAAAGGCGCGACAAGACCAGTGTGCTGGGTAAAAGCTTTCATGCTGCGCTCCTTTAGATCAATTCACGGACGTCGACAAAACGACCGTTCACCGCGGCGGCGGCGGCCATGGCCGGGCTCACGAGGTGCGTACGGCCACCGGCGCCCTGACGGCCTTCGAAGTTACGGTTGGAGGTCGACGCGCAATGCTCGCCCGACTCCAAACGGTCCGGGTTCATCGCCAGGCACATCGAGCAACCCGGCTCGCGCCATTCAAAACCGGCTTCGAGGAAAATCTTGTCCAGGCCTTCGGATTCGGCCTGAGCCTTCACCAGCCCCGAACCCGGCACCACGATGGCCTGCTTGATGGTCGAAGCCACTTTGCGACCCTTGGCGATCACAGCAGCGGCGCGCAGGTCTTCGATCCGCGAGTTGGTGCAGGAGCCAATGAATACGCGGTCCAGCTGAATATCGGTGATCGCCTGATTGGCGGTCAAACCCATGTACTTCAACGCGCGCTCGATGGAGCCACGCTTGACCAGGTCCATTTCCTTCGCTGGATCGGGAACGTTCTGATCGACAGCCAAGACCATCTCAGGCGAGGTACCCCAGCTGACTTGCGGTTTGATCTGAGTGGCATCGAGCTCGACGATGGTGTCGAACTTGGCATCCGCGTCGGAAACCAGGTCTTTCCAGGCCTCGACAGCCAAGTCCCATTCCGCGCCCTTCGGAGCAAATGGACGGCCCTTGACGTAAGCCACGGTTTTTTCGTCGGCGGCCACCAGACCTACGCGAGCGCCGGCCTCGATCGACATGTTGCAAATGGTCATGCGGCCTTCAACGGACAAGTCGCGAATCGCGCTACCGGCGAACTCGATGGCATGGCCGTTACCGCCGGCGGTGCCGATCTTGCCGATCACTGCGAGAACGATGTCCTTGGCGGTGACGCCGAACGGCAATTGGCCTTCGACCGATACCAGCATGTTTTTCATCTTTTTCGCGACCAGGCACTGAGTGGCGAGCACGTGCTCGACCTCGGAAGTGCCGATACCGTGAGCCAGGGCACCGAACGCGCCGTGGGTCGAGGTATGGGAGTCGCCGCAAACTACGGTCATGCCCGGCAAGGTGGCGCCCTGCTCCGGGCCGATGACGTGGACGATGCCTTGGCGGACGTCATTCATCTTGAATTCGACGATGCCGTATTCGTCACAGTTATCGTCGAGGGTCTGAACCTGCAAACGCGAGACCTGGTCGACAATCGCTTCGATGCCGCCCTTGCGCTCCGGAGTCGTCGGAACGTTGTGGTCCGGGGTCGCGATGTTGGCATCGATGCGCCAAGGCTTGCGCCCGGCCAGACGCAGGCCTTCGAAGGCTTGCGGCGAGGTCACTTCGTGGATGATGTGACGATCGATGTAGATCAGCGCCGAGCCATCGTCGCGCTGCTTGACCAAATGCGAATCCCAGAGCTTGTCGTAGAGCGTTTTGCCGGCCATCGGACGGTTCCTCATCAGCTTGTTTCTATGCCCCAGGCTTTGAACATTTCAATAACCCTTTGGCTTGTGAGGTCGATCCTAGGGGGTTACATTAAATAACTCAAATTCATATTTTTCATGCTTTGCATAACCAACTGGAATGCCACCGAGACATCATCATGGACCTCGCCAACCTTAATGCTTTTATCGCGATTGCCGAGACTGGAAGCTTCTCCGGCGCCGGCGAACGACTGCACCTGACACAACCAGCCATCAGCAAGCGCATCGCCGGGCTGGAGCAGCAATTGAAGGTGCGGCTGTTCGATCGACTGGGCCGGGAAGTCAGCTTGACCGAAGCCGGTCGCGCCCTGCTGCCACGGGCCTATCAGATCCTCAATGTGCTGGATGACACCCGTCGCGCACTGACCAATCTGACTGGCGAAGTCACCGGTCGTCTGACATTGGCCACCAGTCATCACATTGGCCTGCACCGTTTGCCGCCCTTATTAAGGGAGTTCACTCGACGTTACCCACAAGTGGCGCTGGATATTCAGTTCCTCGATTCGGAAGTGGCCTACGAAGAAATCCTCCATGGCCGCGCCGAACTGGCGGTAATCACTCTTGCGCCGGAACCTCACGTACTGGTCAAGGCCACGCCTGTATGGGACGACCCGCTGGATTTCGTGGTCGCCCCGGAGCATTCGCTGATCGCTAACGGTCCCGTCAGCCTGGCGGATATTGCCCTGCACCCTGCGGTTTTCCCCGGCGGCAATACCTTTACCCACCACATCGTGCAGCGCCTGTTCGAGGCCCAGGGCCTGACGCCGAACATCGCCATGAGCACGAATTATCTGGAAACCATAAAAATGATGGTGTCGATCGGCCTCGCCTGGAGCGTTTTGCCGCGCACCATGCTGGACGATCAAGTGGCGCGCATACCTTTGCCGGGCATACAGCTCACTCGCCAGCTAGGCTATATCCTGCACACCGAACGGACGCTGTCGAACGCGGCACGGGCCTTTATGGCCCTGCTGGATGCACAAATCGATCAGCCAGGGACTCGCGGCTAAGCTGTGCTTCTTGTTTTTGTGCTACGCCTATAGAGCCCCAAAACCCTGTGCCTAACGCCCAATTCAGCCCAAGGCCTGTTATCCATGCCCAAATCTGTTGAACGTATGCCGCCGATGCCACGAATTCAGGCGCTTGACCCCAAACGGTCCGAGCAGAGTTGGGAAAGCGCCCCGCAGTTGCTAGCGGCCCTCAACGGCGCTCGGCTCGGCGCCTGGTATTGGGACATCGAGCGCGGGCAAATCAGTTGGTCCCGGGGTACTCAGGCGTTGTTCGGCTTCGATCCCCGGCAACCGTTGCCCGAGGACCTGGAATACCTCGACCTGCTGCCCCAGGAGGATCGGGCGAAAACCATCCGTGCCTTCAATGCAGTGATCGCCGGCGCCCCGCTGGAACAGGCCATGCACCATCGCATCCGCTGGCCCGACGGCAGCCTGCACTGGCTGGAAATCAACGGCAGCCTGCTCCCGGACAAAAACGGCCGGCCGCGAATGATTGGGGTCATTCGTGAAATCACCCATCAGCGCCAGCGCGAACAGGCGCTGAGCAGCTCGGAAAAACGCTTCGCCACGCTGTTTCACCTGTGCCCGAACATGGTCCTGCTGACCCGCCAGGAGGATGGGCTGATCAGCGAAGCCAACCAGTATTTCGAAAGCCTGTTCGGCTGGCCGGTGCAAGACGCTATCGGCCGAACCACGCTGGAACTGGGCCTGTGGGTCAACCCGGAGCAACGGGTGCAACTGGTCAAGGCCACCAAGGCCAAAGGCGAGCTGATCAACATGGAGGTGCAGTTTCGCGCCAGCAATGGGCAGGTTCACGACGGCATTCTCAGTGCGCAAAAGGTCGAACTCGAGGGCCAGCCTTATCTGCTGAGCACGTTCCTTGACACCACCGAACGCAAAATTGCCGAGCACGCCCTCAAAGACAGCCAGGAACGCCTCGACCTGGCCCTGGATTCGGCGCAACTCGGCACCTGGGACTGGCACATTCCCAGCGGCATGCTTTACGGCTCGGCACGGGCCGCCCAGTTGCATGGGCTGGAGCCCAAACCCTTCCATGAATCCTTCGATGCGTTTTTCGAAGGCGTGCCCGGCGAAGAACGCGACACCATGCGCGACGCCTACCGCAGCTTGCGCGAAGGCCCGGCCGGCAATTATCAACTGACGTACCGGGTGCAACTGCAGGACGGCAGTTCGCGCTACCTGGAAAGCCGCGCCAGACTTTATCGAGACGATCACGGCACCCCGTTTCGCATGGCCGGCACACTGCTGGACATCACAGATCAGGTGGAGCGCGAACAGCAACTGGTGGCGTCGGAAGAGAAATTCGCCACTTTGTTTCAGGTCAGCCCGGACCCGATTTGCGTCACGCGTCAGGACACCGGTCACTTCATCGAGATCAACTCCAGTTTCACTCAGACATTCGGCTGGAACACCGTCGACGTGATTGGTCGCAGCGCCGACGAAATCGGCCTGTGGGACGCTTCAGCGAAAAGCCTGCAAAGGATTGAGCGGGTCATCCGCGAACAGGGCCTGAACAATGTGGCGATCATCGTTCAGCATAAGGACGGGCCGTCCCTGACCTGCGTGATATCGAGCCGCCAGATCAGCGTCGGCGACCAACCCTGCATCGTCACCACCCTGCGCGACATCACCCAGCAGCAACGCTCGGAAGCGGCGCTCAAGGCCAGTGAGGAGAAGTTCGCCAAGGCCTTCCACTCAAGCCCCGACGCCATCACCATTACCGAGCGCGACACCGGACGCTATCTGGAGGTTAACGATGGTTTCTGTCGCCTGACTGGCTACCGCGCTGATGAAGTGATCGGCCGCACGGTGTATCAAGTCGGCATCTGGGCCGAAGAGAAACAACGCTCGGCGCTGCTGGCGGAGCTACAGATCAAGGGCCGGGTTCACCATCAGGAAATGCTCGGGCGCAACAAACGTGGCGAGTTGCTGACCGTCGAAGTCTCGGTGGAGCCGATCACCCTCAACGAAACGGCGTGCCTGCTGCTGACCGCGCGGGACGTCAGCTTGCTGAAAAACGCCGAAGCGCAGATCCGTCACCTGGCCTACCACGACCCGCTGACCAACCTGCCCAACCGCGCCCTGCTGATGGATCGTCTAAGCCAGCAGATTGCCCTGCTCAAGCGCCACAACCTGCGCGGCGCGCTGATGTTCCTCGATCTCGACCATTTCAAACATATCAACGACTCCCTCGGCCACCCGGTGGGCGATACGGTGCTGAAGATCATCACCGCGCGCCTTGAAGCCAGCGTGCGCATGGAAGACACCGTCGCGCGTCTGGGCGGTGACGAGTTCGTGGTACTGCTCAGCGGCCTGGAAGGCTCGCGTAGCGACGTCAGCGCCCAGGTCCGGGAGTTGGCGGACACCCTGCGCGAACTGCTGTCCGAACCGATGTTCCTCGATGGACAGCGCCTGCAAGTAACACCGAGCATCGGCATCGCGCTGATCCCCGACCACGGCTCGACCCCGACCGACTTGCTCAAACGTGCCGATATCGCCCTCTACCGCGCCAAAGACTCGGGCCGCAACACCACGCAGATGTATCACAACACCATGCAGAAGGCCGCCAGCGAACGCCTGCGCATGGAAACCGACCTGCGTCTGGCGCTTTCCCGGGGTGAGTTCAGCGTGCAATACCAACCGCAGGTGGATGCTCGAGACAACCGCATAACCGGCGCCGAGGCTTTGGTGCGCTGGCACCATCCGCAGCTGGGCGCGCAATCGCCCACCGAGTTCATCAAGGTGCTGGAAGACAGCGGGCTGATTCTGGAAGTCGGCACGTGGATCCTCGACGAAGCCTGCAAGGCCTTCAAACAACTGACTGCCAAAGGTCTGATCGACCCGCTCAATTTCAGCCTGTGCGTGAACATCAGCCCCCGGCAATTCCGTCAGAACGATTTCGTCGAACGCATCGAACACAGCCTCGGCAGCCATGGCCTGCCCTGCTCATTGCTGAAACTGGAAATTACCGAAGGCATCGTCATCCAGAACCTGGACGACACCATCAGCAAAATGCGGCGCCTGAAAAAACTCGGCGTGAGCTTTGCCATGGACGATTTCGGTACCGGTTATTCCTCGCTGACCTACCTCAAGCGCCTGCCGGTAGACACCCTGAAAATCGACCAGTCATTCATCCGCGACGCCACCACCGACCCCAACGATGCCGAAATCATTCGCGCCATCGTCGCCATGGCCCGTAGCCTGGAATTGGAAGTCATCGCCGAAGGGGTGGAAACCCTGGAGCAGCTGGAGTTTTTGCAGGAGCTGGGCTGCCATTTGTATCAGGGGTATTTGCACAGCCGGCCGCTGCCGGTGGAGGAGTTTCAGAAACTGCTCAAGTGACGGTAACAAAAAAGGGCGCCAGTGGATGGCGCCCTTTTCGTTGCTCTGACTCAGTGCTGCAGAGCCGGTTTTTCCGTCCCGTTGATCGGGATGCGTTTGGCTTTCGCTTCTTCCGGAATCACGCGCAGCAAATCGATACTCAACAAACCGTTGCGCAGTTTGGCGGCCTTGATTTCAATATGGTCCGCCAGACGGAACGACAGTTTGAAGGCGCGCTGCGCGATGCCTTGGTACAGGTAAGTGACGCTTTCGTCCGCGTCACGTTTGCCGCCACTGATGGTCAGCACACCTTTCTCCACTTGCAGGTCCAGGTCTTCTTCCTGGAAACCGGCGGCCGCCACGACGATGCGGTATTGATCATCACCGTACTTTTCAACGTTGTAGGGTGGATAGGTGCTGCCTGGCTCATTGCGTAGGGCGGTTTCGAACAGGTCGTTGAAACGGTCGAAACCTACCGAGGAACGGAACAGTGGAGCCATGGAAAATGTAGTACTCATGATTCAAATCTCCTGAACATAATCAGCAAGTTTTTTTGTCTCCGCGACCCGATTTCGGCATCGCGTAATCCTTAAATAAGGACCGCTGATTGCTTTTCAAGAGATTATTTTCTGTTTTTTTTAAGTGGATTCAGGCCGCTTCAGACACCTGCAGACCCAGTAAACGCGAGACATTATCCAGTTCGGTCTCACGACGCAGGACGGTGAACAGCTCTACCGCCTCGGGATAATTGCGGGTCAGCATCGCCAGCCACTGCTTCAAGCGGCCCGGCGATTGGCGCGGCGTCATCTGCGCCTTGGCTTGCAGCCAGAAGTCCTGAATCAGCGGCAGCAGCTCAGCCCAGGTCATCTCGACGACGTCCTCACCGGCGCGGGCGGCGGCGATTTGCCGGGCCAGATCGGGGCGCGATACCAGACCGCGACCGAGCATGATGTCCTCGACGCCGCTGATCTCGCGGCAACGACGCCAGTCCTCGACGCTCCAGATGTCGCCGTTGGCGAACACCGGGACTTTGACCACATCCTGCACTCGCGGGATCCATTCCCAGTGAGCTGGCGGCTTATACCCGTCTGTCTTGGTCCGCGCATGGACCACGATGTGCGCCGCGCCGCCTTCGGCCAGAGCCGTGGCGCAAACCAGCGCACCGTCCGGGCTATCGAAACCGAGGCGCATCTTGGCGGTCACTGGAATGTGCGCGGGGACGGCACGACGGACATGTTCGACGATTTCGTTGAGCAGCTCAGGCTCTTTGAGCAACACCGCGCCGCCACGGGATTTGTTGACGGTCTTGGCCGGGCAGCCGAAGTTCAGGTCGATGACTTCGGAACCCAGCTCGCAGGCCAGTGCGGCGTTTTCCGCCAGGCACACCGGATCGGAGCCTAGAAGTTGCACCCGCAACGGCACGCCGGAGGCGGTCCGGGCGCCAGTCAGCAGTTCCGGGCCGAACTTGTGGTAATAGGCAGGCGTGAGCAACTGATCGTTGATCCGAATGAATTCGGTCACGCACCAATCAATACCACCCACACGGGTCAGCACGTCCCGCAGGATGTTGTCGACCAACCCCTCCATGGGCGCCAAAGCAATTTGCATGAAAAACACACTCAACGAAAAACGTGCGGCAGTTTACTGGATTGCGCGAAGAATCTGCAGAACATCGCAGATCCCTTGTGGGAGCGGGCTTGCTCGCGAAGGCGGTTTAACATTCAACAATTGTGCTGCCTGTCAGTCCGCTTTCGCGAGCAAGTCGGATCGCCGCACCGCCGCTCCCACATTAGATTTTCGCTGAATCCAACTCCTGCAACGCGGGCCCGTAGCCCTCGATAAATTCCGCCGGCATGCGTTTGGGCTTGCCGGTCGACAGTTCGATGCACACGAAAGTGGTCTGCGCTCGCAGCAACGTCGTATTGTCGCTAGGGCGCTTCAATTGAAAGTGTCGGGTCATTTTCAGGCGCTGATCCCAATCGACGATCCAGGTCGCCAACTGCAACTCATCGCCCTCATAGGCTGCTGCCAGATAATCGATCTCGTGCCGCACCACCGCCATCGCCCGATCCAGCCGACGGTACTCGACCAGGTCCAGGCCCAGCCGTTGCGAGTGGCGCCAGGCACAGCGTTCGAGCCAGGTCACGTACACCGCGTTGTTCGCGTGGCCCAGCCCGTCGATGTCCTCGGCGCCCACTTCCAGATCAATGATAAACGGCGTTGCCCGATCCCAGCCCATGCCCCACTCCCGGTCAGATTATTTCGACCGAGGCAGTGTAACGGAAGCTCAGGCCGATTGGCGCGATTGCAGGCTGCGACCGGCCAGCAGCGAGAGAACGCCGTCGATCACCCGCGGATCGGCCAAGACCCGCTGATGCCCGCCCTCTTCCAGGCGCAACAGACGGCTGTCGAACCAGGCTTCGTGGATCAATTGGGATTCCTTGACCGGAACAAAGCTGTCGTCCTCGGCATGGACGATCAGCCCCGGCATGTCGAGCTGATAGCGCGCAACATCCAGCGCAGCGGCGCGCATGCCGACGTCTTTCTCGACCTGGCGAATAAACGCCGAACGGGCTTTGGGCGGCAGGCGCACATAGCGCGCGAAACCGCGCAGCACCCCAAGAATTCGCGCTGGGGCGGCGATCGAGACCAGGGTTTCGGTGCGCAAGCCCAACTGAACTGCGAGCATGGCACTGGCGCCGCCCATGGAGTGACCGATCACCGCTTGCAGCGGCGGCAATTCAGCGGCCGCTTCGAGCATGGCCCGAGCGAACAGCACCACATTCGCCTCACGACCAGGCGAACGACCGTGAGCCGGGCCGTCCAGGGCAACCACGGTGTAACCGGCATCGACCAGCGCCGTGATCAGCGCAGCAAACTGCGTTGGCCGGCCTTCCCAGCCGTGCATCAACAACACTGCCGGCCCCTGGCCCCAGCGCAGCGCCGAGAGGCCGAAGCGCAAAGTGATTCGCTCGGATTTCGCCAGCAGCGGCAATTCCCAGTCGCGCGGCAGCAATTGCCGCGGAGTCATGAATGCCAGGCGCATCTTGCTCGCGACCAGCTTTGGCGCGAACCAACCCAAGGTGCCATTAACGCCACGAACCCAGCTCAACGTGTTCATCGCCCATCTCCTCAGGCTGACGCCTTTAGGTCATAACACCGCCGACTTGGCGGCGCGCAGCAATCGATCAGACAACTCTCCTGGCCCCAGCGCCCGCGCCAGACTCAAACCACCGACCATCAAGGCCAAGTCGGCCAAGGCTTTGTCGGCCTCTTCCGGGCTGGCCGCCAACTGCGCGACCATCAACTCAACATGCTCATTCAACGCCACACGAAATTCGTCCGGCAGACGGCCCAGCTCGCCGACCGACGCTGGAATCGGACACGCCTGCTCGGTGCAATCACGGTGTTTGCGCGACAGGTAGAACGCCGCGACCAACGCACGACGCTCTTCGCCGGTCAACTCGGCGTCCATATCGGCGATCAAGCCACGACGATGGCTGAGCAGCCGCTTGAACGCTTCCAGCATCAATGCGTCCTTGCTTTCGAAGTGCGCGTAGAAGCCGCCGACCGTCAGGCCTGCCGCGCCCATCACTTCGCCCACGCTCGGCTCGGCCGGGCCGCGCTGGATCAGCGCGGCACTGGCAGCCTTGAGGATGCGTTCGCGGGTTTGAGCTTTTTTATCGTTCATCGTTGCCTCCGAATATTACGACTAGAATATTATTCTCATAATAATTTTTCGCAAGTCGTGGATGTGACCGCTGGTCTGAAGAACAGTTTTGAGGAAAAAGGAGAGTTGGCCAAACGCCAGACAAACAAAAGGGCCATTCAATAATTGAATGACCCTTAAAAATCCCGCAGAGCGGGTAATCGTGGCGTCCCCTAGGGGACTCGAACCCCTGTTACCGCCGTGAAAGGGCGGTGTCCTAGGCCACTAGACGAAGGGGACACAAACCCTTCTATACAACTGATCAGTGCTGAGAGCTGATCGATTCAAGGCCGGTGTGGCCAGACCTTGAACTGTAAAATTGGTGGAGCTAGACGGGATCGAACCGTCGACCTCTTGCATGCCATGCAAGCGCTCTCCCAGCTGAGCTATAGCCCCGGATTTTTCGCCTCGCGGCGGAGCGACATTTTTCAACATCGCTTCTGTAAAACTGGCGTCCCCTAGGGGACTCGAACCCCTGTTACCGCCGTGAAAGGGCGGTGTCCTAGGCCACTAGACGAAGGGGACGCAAACCCTTCTATACAACTGATCAACGCTGAGTGTTGATCGCTTCAAGGCCGGTGTGGCCAGACCTTGAAGTGTAAATTGGTGGAGCTAGACGGGATCGAACCGTCGACCTCTTGCATGCCATGCAAGCGCTCTCCCAGCTGAGCTATAGCCCCTCATCGCTGAGGACGGGGCGAATCTTAATGGCGCTTCGGAAGACTGTCAAACTTATTTTCAACAATTTTCAAAATTTTTTGCCCACATAACAATCACTTACCGCCCTCCCCCCGCAAATCCGGAGTTTTTCCCCTGTAGGAGCTGGCTTGCCAGCGCCTACAGGTGTCAGGCGATAGCACCCAACAGCTTTTCCCACTCCTTGTTTTCCTTCTTCGACACGCCGCCCAGCAGGTCGATAGCCTGGCGCAGACGGAAGCGGGTCAGGTCCGGGCCAAGGATTTCCATCGCATCAAGCACCGACACCGAGCTGGCCTGCCCGGTGATTGCGGCAAACATCAGCGGCATAGCATCACGCAGCTTCAGCTCCAGCGATTCGACCACCGCCTGAATCGTCGAGGTAATACTGTCCTTCTCCCACTGACGCAGGCTTTCCAGCTTCCACAGAATCAACTGCATCAACTGACGAACCTGATCGCCCGAAAGCTTCTTGGATTCGAACAGTTTGGCATCCGGGTTCACGCCACCGGCGAAGAAGAAGCCAGCCAGCGGTGCGACCTGGCTGAAAATTTCAACCCGACCCTGAACATGCGGTGCGATCTTCATCATGTATTCAGGGTTCAGTGCCCACTTTTGCAGACGAGCGGCGAACTCTTCCACCGGCAGGTCACGCAGCCATTGGCCGTTCAGCCACGACAGTTTTTCGATGTCGAAAATCGGACCACCGAGAGAGACACGCTTGAGGTCAAAGTTATCGACCATTTCCTGCAGAGAGAACTTCTCACGCTCATCCGGCATCGACCAGCCCATGCGGCCCAGGTAGTTGAGCATTGCTTCCGGCATGAACCCCATGCGCTCGTAGAACGTTACCGAGGTCGGGTTCTTGCGCTTGGACAGCTTGCTCTTGTCCGGGTTACGCAGCAGCGGCATGTAGCACAGCTGCGGTTGTTCCCAGCCAAAGTATTCGTACAAGAGGATCAGTTTCGGTGCCGATGGCAGCCATTCTTCACCGCGCAGAACGTGGGTAATGCCCATCAAGTGGTCATCGACCACGTTGGCCAGGAAGTACGTTGGCAGGCCGTCGGTCTTCATCAGCACTTGCATGTCCATGCGATCCCAAGGGATCTCGACATCGCCACGCAGCATGTCAGGCACCACGCACACGCCTTCAGTCGGCACTTTCATGCGGATGACGTGTGGCTCGCCGGCGGCCAGGCGGCGCGCGACTTCTTCCTTGGACAGCAACAGCGCACGGCCGTCGTAACGCGGAGTTTCGCCACGCGCCATTTGCTCGGCGCGCATCTGGTCCAGCTCCTCGCTGGTGCAGAAGCACGGGAAGGCATGACCCATGTCGACCAATTGCTGGCAGTATTTCTGATAGATATCGCCGCGCTCGCTCTGACGGTAAGGACCGTGCGGGCCGCCGACGTCCGGGCCTTCGCTCCAGTCGATACCCAACCAGCGCAGGGCGTCGTAAATCTGCTGTTCAGACTCACGGGTCGAACGCAGTTGATCGGTGTCTTCGATCCGCAGGATGAACTCACCGCCATGCTGCTTGGCAAAGCAGTAGTTGAACAAAGCGATGTAAGCGGTACCTACGTGGGGGTCCCCGGTAGGCGATGGCGCGATGCGAGTGCGGACGGTGGTCATGGCATGTCTCGAAAAGAATAAAAAGCGAAGATCAAAGCGAACTTCCAACAAGAGCCGAATGGTAACAGGCGATAGCCGCCCGGCTCCAGTGAGTGGGGTATTTACCTCTACATCACCCGTAGGCCGAGGTGGGTTGAGGGCTGGGGGAAGCGCTTTAGCTGACGAATATGGCGTTCAGTCGTACGCCTTCGCGAGCAAGCCCGCTCCCACATTAGACCGCGTCCGCCTGGACAACTCGGTCAACTGTGGGAGCGGGCTTGCTCGCGAAGAGGCCCTGTCAGACACCACAAATCAAACCGCAATCAACCGCTCCCGCAACTTGCCGATTTCGTCGCGCAGCTGCGCCGCGGCTTCGAATTCCAGGTCGCGGGCGAGCTGGTACATCTTTTCTTCCAACTGACGAATGCGTTTGCTTATCTCGCTCGGCGAGCGCAGTTCGGCCTCGTATTTGGCACTTTCCTCGGCAGCCTTGGCCATGCCTTTGCGCTTCTTGCTGCGCGAACCTGGCACGACCGCGCCTTCCATAATGTCGGCGACGTCCTTGAACACCCCCTTCGGCGTGATGCCATTGGCCAGGTTGAAGGCGATCTGCTTGTCGCGACGACGCTCGGTTTCGCCGATCGCCCGCTCCATCGAACCGGTAATACGATCCGCGTACAAAATCGCCCGACCATTGAGGTTGCGCGCCGCCCGGCCGATGGTCTGGATCAGCGAGCGCTCGGAACGCAGGAAGCCTTCCTTGTCGGCATCGAGAATCGCCACCAGCGAGACTTCCGGCATGTCCAGGCCTTCACGTAGAAGGTTGATCCCCACCAGCACATCGAAGACGCCGAGACGCAAGTCACGGATAATTTCGACCCGTTCCACGGTGTCGATGTCCGAGTGCAGATAACGCACGCGAACACCGTGGTCGGCCAGATAATCGGTCAAATCTTCGGACATGCGCTTAGTCAGAGTCGTCACCAGAACACGCTCTTCGAGAGCCACGCGCTTGGTGATTTCCGAGAGCAGGTCGTCGACCTGAGTCAACGCCGGACGGATTTCGATTTGCGGGTCCACCAGACCGGTTGGGCGCACCAATTGCTCGACCACTCGACCGGCATGTTCCGCCTCGTAATTACCCGGCGTGGCCGAGACAAAAATCGTTTGGGGACTGATGCTTTCGAACTCGTCGAAACGCATCGGCCGGTTGTCCAGCGCGGACGGCAGGCGGAAGCCGTACTCGACCAGCGTTTCTTTCCGGGAACGGTCACCTTTATACATGGCGCCGACTTGCGGCACGCTGACGTGGGACTCGTCGATCACCAGCAAGGCATCCGCCGGCAGGTAGTCGAACAACGTGGGCGGCGCCTGGCCGGATTCACGGCCCGACAGGTAGCGCGAATAGTTTTCGATGCCATTGCAGTAACCCAGTTCGAGGATCATCTCAAGGTCGAAACGGGTGCGCTGCTCCAGTCGCTGAGCTTCCACGAGTTTGTTATTGGAGCGCAGGTATTCCAGGCGCTCCTGCAATTCGACCTTGATCCCTTCGGTGGCCTCGAGCAGGGTTTCCCGCGGGGTCACGTAGTGGCTCTTCGGATAGAAGGTGAAACGCGGCAGTTTGCGGATGACTTCACCGGTCAACGGGTCGAAGGCGGACAGGCTCTCCACTTCGTCATCGAACAACTCGATGCGGATCGCTTCGAAATCGGATTCCGCCGGGTGGATATCAATCACATCGCCGCGCACCCGGAAGGTCGCCCGGGCGAAATCCATGTCGTTGCGGGTGTATTGCAGGTCGGCCAGTCGACGCAGCAGCGCGCGCTGGTCGAGCTTGTCGCCGCGATCGACGTGCAACACCATCTTCAAATAGGTTTCCGGACTGCCCAGACCGTAGATGCACGACACCGTGGTGACGATGATCGCGTCCTTGCGCTCCAACAGTGCCTTGGTCGCGGACAGGCGCATCTGCTCGATGTGATCGTTGATCGAGGCGTCTTTCTCGATGAAGGTGTCGGACGACGGTACGTAGGCTTCAGGCTGGTAGTAGTCGTAATAGGAGACGAAGTATTCAACCGCGTTGTTCGGGAAGAACGCCTTGAATTCGCCATACAACTGCGCGGCCAGGGTCTTGTTGGGCGCCAGCACCAGCGTCGGGCGCTGTATCTGGGCGATCACGTTGGCAATGCTGAAAGTTTTGCCCGAGCCGGTCACACCGAGCAACGTCTGGTGCGCCAGCCCGGCCTCAATGCCCTCGACCATCAGGCGGATGGCTTCCGGCTGATCGCCGGCGGGCTCGAAGCGAGTGACTAGCTGGAATTCAGACATAACTACCTCTGGGTTCGCATCTGCACGGCTGACCGGGCACGAACGAAAAAGACCGCAAACGACCGACGTCGCCCGAGGAAAAAACTGGATTGTGCTCAATGTGGAGCCGATTGCCATCGCTTTCAAGGCAAACGTCCTACATCGGATAGAACCTTTGACGACATCACCCGACCAACGATCGAAAAATAATTCGAAAAACTTACCGTAAAAGCCGAATCGCCTGTCGCCATCAATCGCTGATGACCTCTATACTAGCTCCCCGTTTGTGCACCGCTCTAGTGCATTCGGCTGGAGCGCGACACGTCCCTCCACACTCCATTCAGAGCCGCCGCAATAATGAGCCTGTTCTCCGCTGTCGAAATGGCACCACGCGATCCAATCCTGGGCCTCAACGAAGCATTCAATGCCGATACCCGTACCAACAAGGTCAACCTGGGGGTTGGTGTTTACTGCGACGAGGAGGGGCGAATTCCACTCCTGCGCGCCGTTGTCGAAGCCGAGACGATTCGCGCTGCTCAACACGTTTCCCGTGGCTACCTGCCGATCGACGGCATCGCTGCCTACGACCAGGCCGTGCAGAAATTGCTGTTCGGCAATGATTCGCCGCTGATCGCTGCTGGCCGGGTCATCACCACCCAAGCCGTCGGCGGTACCGGCGCGCTGAAAATCGGTGCCGACTTCCTCAAGCAACTGTTGCCGAACGCCGTTGTAGCAATCAGCGACCCGAGCTGGGAAAACCACCGCGCGCTGTTCGAAACCGCCGGTTTCCCGGTGCAGAACTATCGCTACTACGACGCTGCGACCCACGACGTCAACCGCGCCGGCTTGCTGGAAGACCTGAACGCCCTGCCGTC
The DNA here is from genome assembly GCF_000512695.2 of Pseudomonas sp. QTF5. Classification (GTDB taxonomy): domain Bacteria; phylum Pseudomonadota; class Gammaproteobacteria; order Pseudomonadales; family Pseudomonadaceae; genus Aquipseudomonas. Next base: position 60,509 of record NZ_AZRW02000021.1, read on the forward strand.
CGGTTCCATCGTTGTGCTGCACGCTTGCTGCCATAACCCGACCGGCGTGGACCTGAGCCCGGCGGACTGGAAAAACGTGCTGGAAGTGGTCAAGGCCAAAGGTCACGTGCCATTCCTCGACATGGCCTACCAGGGTTTTGGCGACGGTATCGATGAAGACGCCGCGGCCGTGCGCCTGTTCGCCGAATCGGACCTGACCTTCTTCGTTTCCAGCTCGTTCTCCAAATCCTTCTCGCTGTACGGCGAGCGCGTTGGCGCCCTGTCGATCGTCAGCGAATCGAAAGAAGAAAGCGCGCGCGTGCTGTCGCAAGTCAAACGCGTGATCCGCACCAACTACTCCAACCCACCGACCCACGGTGCAAGCATCGTCGCCGCCGTGCTGAACAGCCCGGTACTGCGCGCCCAGTGGGAAGAGGAACTGGCAGAAATGCGCCTGCGGATTCGCGGCATGCGCATCCAGATGGTCGACCTGCTGGCGGAAAAAGCTCCACAGCGCGATTTCAGCTTCGTCGGTCGCCAGCGCGGCATGTTCTCCTACTCCGGCCTGACGGTTGAGCAGGTAACCCGCCTGCGCAACGAGTTCGGCATCTACGCCCTGGACACCGGCCGCATCTGCGTTGCCGCGCTGAACCAGAGCAACATCGACGCTGTGACCAAGGCCATCGTTCAGGTGATCTGAGTCGTCGCGTGATGTGAAAACGGGAAGCCACAGGGCTTCCCGTTTTTTATTTGTCTTTGATAATTCCCAGTTCAGCGACCGGTCGCTCTAGACTGCACGCAGATCAAAAATGTGGGAGCGGGCTTGCTCGCGAAAGCGGTCTATCTGTCACATTGATGCTGGATGTGCCGCCGCCTTCGCGAGCAAGCCCGCTCCCACAGGTTATGAGTACACCCGAGAATTTTGAGAACCCACATGAAAAACGATGACCTACGCGCCGACCGCGACGAGCTGGACCACTTTGTGCCCCGCTCCTCGGCCAAACGCGGTAATAACCTGGTGCTGCAGGTGGCTGCGGGCGTATTCCTTGGCGGTCTGGCGTTGTGGCTGGTGCAACTGGCCGCCACGATGCTGTACGCCAAGCTGATGCTCGCCACCATTACCTTCGGCGGTTAGACCAGTTCGCTCGCGCGTTGGCTGGCCGCGTCGTCGTACGCCACATAAAGCGACTCGGCCACCTGGCTTTTGATCGCTTTGGTGCTTTCCAGGCCCAGGACAAAACCTTCGGCCTTGCCGCCCGCGCGGTTCAATTCGTCAGCGGTGCTGGCCTGAGTGATAGCGTCGAACAGTTTCTCGGCGTGCGGGCCGACGCCTTTGGGCAGACTGATCTGAGCGATGCTCATGCGAACACCCCGCTGTTTTGAGGTGTGAGGGTTGGGTGATTCATGGCGCATACCTTTTCGGCGGAGGGCCGGCAGCGCGTGTCACCACTTCCGGGCGGCCATGGTAGACCTCTAACGCGTTTCTGGTAACCGCCAATGGCCGATAACCCCCTCTGATCCGATGAAAACGTCAAACAGCCAACAGAGGCTTGACTTCTCTTTTTGAATCAGTAACATAGACGCCATTCCGCGATAGCTCAGTTGGTAGAGCAAGTGACTGTTAATCACTGGGTCCCTGGTTCGAGTCCAGGTCGTGGAGCCAGACAAGGTTCCAGAGAAGGCTTCAAAAATCTCTGAAACCCCCGAAAAACCCGCCTTCTGGCGGGTTTTTTCGTTTTGGCGTTCCGTCGCATTCCGGTGGGAGCATCCGTTTTAAGGGTAATGTTTGGGATAAAGTTCAATTCGATAAAGGGAGTACCCTTATATCGCGCACCACTGCTCCACTCTCCGATTCCGCTTGCCGTTCGGCCAAGCCCGCAGACCGCACGCAGGTATCAAGCAACATGAGTGTTCGCTGCAAGCTCCTGCGCGGGCTCAGGCTTGATCTTGAACCAGAGGGCGTACATCGCTGGCAGGAACACCAGGGTCAGCACGGTTCCGGCAAACGTACCGCCAATCAGGGTGTAGGCCAGCGTTCCCCAGAACACCGAATGGGTCAGCGGAATGAACGCCAGCATCGCCGCCAACGCCGTGAGAATCACGGGCCTCGCGCGCTGCACAGTGGCCTCGACCACGGCGTTGTAAGGCGACAGGCCGGCTTGCTCATTGGAGTGAATCTGGCCGATGAGGATCAGCGTGTTGCGCATCAGAATCCCTGACAAGGCAATCAGTCCCACCAAGGCGTTGATCCCGAACGGTTGCTGGAACAGCAGCAGAATTGGCACCACACCAATCAGGCCCAAAGGCGCGGTGGCGAACACCATCATCATTGCCGACATCGAGCGCACCTGAATGATGATGGTCAGCAACATCAGCGCGATCATGATCGGGAACAACGGCAGCAATGCCTTGTTTGCTTTACCCGACTCCTCGATCGCGCCGGCAAACTCAATGCGGTAGCCCGCCGGCAGTTTTTCGATGATGGGCTGCAACTGCGCTATCAAGGCGTTGGAGACATCGGGAGGCTGAAGACCTTCAGCCACGTCACCGCGCACAGTTATCGTCGGCGTACGATCACGACGTCGCAGGATGGGCTCTTCCATGCGCACATCCACCGCCCCTACCTGGGACAGCGAAACGCGCTGGCCTTGGACGCCGGTCAGCGTGAAGGCGGCAATTTTCGACGGATCCAGACGCGTCTCTCCCGCCGAGCGAGCGACCACCTGAACCGAACGAATGTCCTCGCGCACCTCGGTGACAGGCACCCCCGTGAGCAGGAATTGCAACTGTTGCGCGACATCAGTCGAGGTCAAGCCGAATGCTTGCAGGCGATCCTGATCCAGCGTGAGATGAAGCGCCGGTGTGCGCTCGCCCAAGTCGGTGTTGACGGTCCTCATCATGGGGCTGGCGGTCATGACCTCACGCACCTGCGCGGCGATATCTCGCAACACCGCGGGGTCGGCGCCCATCACCCGAAAGGCCACCGGATACGGTGAATAAGGACCAAATACCAACTGCGTCACCCGCACCCGGGCTTCAGGCGCCAAGCCATCGGCTGCAGCTTGCCTGAGGCGGAGCTTGAGCACCTCACGCTCTTGCTGATTCGCCGTCAGGACGACGATTTTTGCGAAGGATGGATCGGGTAGCTCAGGTGCCATCGCCAAATAGAAGCGCGGCGCGCCCTGGCCAATGTAAGCGGTGACGATCTTGGCCTCCGGCTGCTGAGCCAACCACGCCTCGACTTTGGCCGCTGCCACATCAGTCTGTTCGATAGACGTGCCGTAAGGCATCTGCACCTCAACCAGCACCTCAGGCCGGTCGGACGTTGGAAAGAACTGCTTGTTGACCACGCCCATGCCCAGAATCGCAACAACAAACAAGCCCACGACGGATGTCGCCACCAGGCCTTTGCGGCGGATCACACTGCCCAGCAGGCGCCTGAAACGCTGGTAGTTCGGTGTACCGTAAATCGCCGTATGCCCGCCTTCAGGCACCTTGATCTGCGGCAGCAGTTTGACGCCCAGGTAAGGGGTAAACACCACGGCCACCACCCAGGAAGTGATCAGCGCAATGCCAACGATCCAGAACATGTTCGCGGTGTACTCACCAGCGGTCGACTTGGCAAAACCGTTGGGCATAAAGCCGATCGCCGTCACCAACGTCCCCGACAACATCGGCGCGGCCGTGTGGCTCCAGGCATAAGCGGAGGCCTTGATTCGGTCGTAGCCCTCCTCCATCTTCACCACCATCATCTCAATGGCAATGATTGCATCGTCCACCAGCAGTCCCAGCGCCAGAATCAACGAGCCCAGGGTAATTCGATCGAAGTCCTTGCCCGTGGCCGCCATGACAATGAACACGGCGGCCAGGGTCAGCGGCACCGCCGCGGCAACCACAACGCCGACACGCCAGCCCATGCTGAGAAAACACACCAGCAGCACCACGCCCAGGGCAGCAAAAAACTTCACCATGAACTCGTTGACGGATGCGCCAATATTCACCGCCTGATCCGTGACCTTGGTCAGGCTCATGCCCAAAGGCATCTGCTCATTGATCGCTGTTGCCTCAGCGTCCAGCGACTTCCCCAAATCCAGACCGTTCCAGCCATCGCGCATGACCACGCCGAGCAACAATGCGGGCTCGCCATTGTTGCGTACCAGGAACGTCGCAGGGTCCTCATAGCCGCGCTTGACCTCAGCCACATCGGACAACTTGAGGGTTCTGCCCTGCACTGTCAGTGGGGTATTACGAATCTTCTGCAGGTCATCAAACGCGCCATCCAGGCGAATGAAAACCTGTGGGCCCTTCGCTTGAACTGAGCCGGCCGGCGTTATCATGTTCTGCGTGTTCAACGCACTGAAGATGTCTCGTGCGGAAATGCCCAGTGTCGCCAGACGCTCGTAGGACAGCTCGACAAAAATGCGCTCGGCCTGTTCACCGATGATGTTGACCTTCTTCACACCCGCCACATGCAGCAGACGCTGGCGCAAGCTCTCGGCTTCGCGCACCAACAGACGTTGCGGCTCACCCTTGGCCTTGAGCGCATAGAGCGCGAAGGTGACATCGGAATACTCATCATTGACCATCGGGCCGATCACCCCGGACGGCAACCCCTTCTGCTCATCCAGGATTTTCTTGCGCGCCTGGTAAAACTCCTCCTGGACGGCTGAGGGCGGCGTGCTATCGAGCAGATAAACCGTGGTGAATGCCAAGCCGGGCCGGGTAAAGGTCTCGGTCCGGTCGTACCAACGCAGTTCTTGCATGCGTTTTTCCAGCTTTTCTACCACCTGGTCTTGGATCTCCTGGGCCGTCGCCCCAGGCCAAGCGGTGACCACCGTCATTTGTTTAATGGTGAATGCGGGGTCTTCCGCACGCCCCAGTTTGAAGAAGGCGTACAACCCACCCACAGAAATCAGCAGGATCAAAAACAGGGTGATTGAGCGCTCGCGTACTGCCAGCGCCGAAAGATTGAAGCCGCTCATCGACTCACCTCAACCACCGTTTTTTGCGTGGCACCGGCAAGTTCAGTCCTGACCTTCTCTCCCTCATTCAATAGGTGCGCACCCAATGCGACGACACGATCACCCACCTGGAGATCACCTGTCACGCGCACGCTGGCCTCGTTATTCAGGCTGAGAACCTTGATCGGGCGCCATACCACATGCTCCGGCTCTCCCTCAACCACCCAGACACCCGGGCCTTTACCCGCGTCGTAGAGGGCCCCCATGGGCACCTGTAATTCCTTGGCATCAGCAACATCCGTGTCAGCGATAACCACTGAGATCGTCGAACCCAGGGTGGCGTTGGAGAGCGCCCCCTCCAGCACATAACGCGCTTCAAACGTTCGGGTCTGTCGGTCGGCAGAGTCGGACAACTGGCGTAAACGCGCTTTACCTGCAGTCTGGTGCTGGCCGTATAGCTCAACCGTCCCCGAAGATCCCAAAGCAGGGCGTAACGTCTCGGGCAACTGGATCACCGCCTCGCGCTGCCCTGAGTGGGCAACACGCACCACCACCTGACCTGCGCCAATCACCTGCCCCGGCTCAGCCAAGGTGTCCACCACAACCCCATCAGCATCAGCCAATAACGTCGAGTAACCGGTCGCGTTTTTCGCCACATCAGCCTGGGCTTGGGCAGCGTTGAGTTGGGCCTTAGCCGAGTCGGCAGCCGCTTTGAATCCTGCGTAAGCTGAAGCAGATACCGCTCCGACGGACACTAGGTCACGGTAGCGACGCTCATCATCGGAGGCCTGCCGGGCTCGGGCCGTAGCGGCCAGCACCGCTTCCTGCTGCGCCCTCGCGGTCAGCGTCAGGTCGTTGGCATCGATGCGCATGAGTGGCTGCCCACGTTTGACACTCTGCCCAGAGTCCACCAAGCGCTCCAAGACTTTCCCTGGCACCCGAAAACCGAGATCGCTCTGAACTCGAGCCGCGACGATACCGGTGAATACCCGTGCAGCAGGCGCGGAGGGTTGAACCACGCCGATGCGCACCAAGGGCACTTGAAGGCGAGGATCGACAGGCGTGGCCTCGTTGCAGGCCGCCAAGGCAAACGGCAACAAGACAATGAAAATGAGTGACATGCGGTGGCGCTGGATCATAAAGACCTCTAGGTAGCGGATGCGCCATGCTTATTCAAGTGACCAATTATGTCAATAGTCACCAACTGGGCGAATGAACATCGCCCACTTGATCAGAGCAAAGCAGAGAGGCTTGATATCTGGTTTTTTCAGGCGCACACGCTGATACGGATGCGCAGCGCATCCGTCAGCAGACGGTTTATGGCATCAGGCTGCGCAGAACAAGATTGGAGATGAGAGAAGGGGCTTCTTCAACAAAATCGAGGTTGTACTGCAATAGCAGAGGATTGATGAAGGGCCGCAGAGCGAGATGAATCGCCTCTACCGTCTCGTCCAGCGGTGTCTTGCGTTCAAACTCGCCGAGCTCTCGCCCCTCACGCACGATTTGCAACACGAAGCTCTTGATCTGAGCGTCATAGACTTGTGAGCTGGGCCAGCGCTCCGACGCGGCGAACGCTGCGATGTCGTAGAGTTTACGGTCGTTAAAGAACAGACTCACACCAGTAGCGATTAAGGTTTTGACCAGGCGCCGAAAACGTTCAGTCGGCGAGATGCCGTCTACATTGATGGCCTGCTCCACTGCCGCAACGATTTCAGTCAGGCAATTTGTACAGATTGCCTCACCAATCGCCTGCTTGGATTCAAAGAATTTGTAGATGTAAGCCTTGGAAAAGCCGATGGCTTTGGCTAGGTCAGAAACCGTTGTTTTGCCATAACCGTACTGACTGAAATGCTCGTTGGCCGCCGCGACAATCTGGTCTCGAATGTCGTGATCGGCTGGGCCACGGGCGCTGGGCGAAGAAACTGATGGCTGATTCATGCGAGCAGCTTACTCATCCCAAAGGTGGTTGACAACTTGTGACCAAATTGTAATATAGTCACAAAACGACCCTTTCGCAGGTATCGCATGCACCCTCCTCCTCGTTTCCCTGGGAGACCGGCAGAAAGCGGCCAATAGCAGACGCTGGATCAAATCCGGGCAAATTACGGACAGTTGCCTGCCTTACTTAAAACTGTTTCTTCGTGCGCACTGCGGGCGAACTCAAGTCTGCCTTCTATTAAACCTGGTTTCGCGATGTGAAAAAGGCCATCACTGCGGCGAGTACCAGCAAGATAGAGCTTGCGAGAAATGTCATGCGATAGCCGCTCCCGTCGAACAGCAGCCCACCGAGGGTAGAGCCCAGCGCAATGGATAGCTGAATGACTGCCACCATCAGGCCGCCACCGGCTTCAGCATCCTTGGGCAACGCCTTGGCCAACCACGACCACCACCCCACAGGTGCCGCCGTCGCGATCAGGCCCCACAGCCCCAGCAATACAAAAGCTGCCACGACTGCGCCGCCAAGGAGAATCAAGGAAAGTGCAATGACGGCCATCAAGAGTGGAATGCAGACCAGGACGCGGTACATGCCGGTTTTCAGGAAAGTGCCGATCAGAATGGTCCCGACAAAACCCGCCACACCGATGACCAGCAGGATCATCGACAACATGGAGACATCTACACCAGTGACGGTTTCCAGGAACGGGCGCAGATAGGTGAACAATACAAACTGCCCCATGAAGAAAGTGCCCACACTCAACATGCCGAAACTGACCAATGGGCTCTTGAACAATCGAAAGACATTGCCTGCGCCCGCTTTGCGCGGCGCCGCCGTCATGGCTGGCAGGCTGATCCACTGCCAGATCAACGCGATGATCGCGACCGGAATCAGGCAGAAGAAAGCACCCCGCCAACCGATGACACTCCCCAGATAGCTTCCCAGTGGGGCGGCTACTACAGTTGCCAATGCATTGCCGCCGTTGAAGATTGCCAGAGCCTTGGGCACGCTATGGGACGGTACCAGGCGCATGGCCATTGCCGCCGACATCGACCAGAACCCGCCGATCACCACGCCGATCAGCGCACGACCAATCATGTACACCGTATAGTTTGGCGCCAGACCGACCACCAGCCCCGACACGCACATAATCCCGGTCAGTAGCAGCAACAGCGTCTTGCGGTCCATTGAGCCCGCAAGCCTGGAAATCGAAAGGCTTGTCAGCACCGCGAAGGCGCCGGAGATGGCGATCCCATACCCGGCCAATCCCTCACTGATTTGCAGATCCGATGCAATCGGCGTGAGTAAACTGACAGGCATGAACTCCGAGGCGATCAGCGCGAATACACACAGTGTCATCGCAAAGATGCCACTCCAGTAAGCCGGCCGTTCCCCAGTCCCCGGCGTGCCGAGGGCATCACCTGCCGGGGTGTCGAATACTTGAGCCGTCATGAAAAACCTCTCATCAAATAGTTGTTGGCTGAAGCTCTGGCCTTTTAGCCCACCGCCGTCAGGTGCCGGGTAAAAAAGGCGGTGAGCCTGGTCCAGGGAATCAAGTTCACGCGGTCGTACAGATCCACGTGCCCCGCACCGGGAACCCAGGCCAGTTCCTTAGGTTCGGCGGCGCGTTGGTAGGCGTCCTCGCTGAACTCTCTGGAGTGCGCCTGATCGCCAGCGATGAACAGCAGCGGACGCGGGGAAATCGTCTCGATATCGTTGAATGGATAGAAATTCACGAACCTGACTTCACTGGTCAAGGCGCGGTTTTGCGTCAGTTCCAATGTTCTGCCATGAGGGATATGGATGCCGCGTGGCGTGCGGTAGAAGTCCCAGAATTCACGAGTCACTGGGTCTGCATCTTTACCAAGCTGCACCGGCAAATAGTTCAGAAATTGCATTTGCCCGGTAGAGAACTCGTCGTAGCGCTGCTCGGCGGCTTTGGCGAGCATGGCCTGGCGTTGCTCGACAGTCACTGAGTGCCCCAGACCATGACGGGTGACCGCCCCCATGTCGTACATGCTGACAGTGGCCACAGCTTTCAAGCGAGGATCCATCTTGGCCGCACTGATGGCAAAGCCACCGCTGCCACAGATACCCAGTACGCCGATACGCTTTCGATCGATAAAGTCCCGCGTACCCAGGTAGTCAACGGCGGCACTGAATGCGTCGGTATACATTTCGGGGGCAACCTGGTTACGAGGCAGGCCCTCGCTTTCTCCCCAGAAAGGCAAGTCAATCGCCAGCGTGATGAAGCCTTGCTCCGCCAGCTTTTGTGCATAGAGCATGGAGCTTTGCTCTTTGACTGCTCCCATGGGATGACCGACGATAATCGCCGGCGCTTTAACGTTTCGAGCCAGATTTTTGAGCGTTACAAGATTGCCCACAATTTGAAGATTGTATGAGTTCTTGAAGGTCACCTTTTGCACGGTGACCTTGTCGCTTTTATAAAAATTGTCGGCGCCTTCCGGCGGGCTGACAGCGTTTTTCGAGTCAGCTGCGAAGGCTGAGCCACCTGCGACCGAAAGGACGCCCAAAGCCGCAATGCTGATGCCGGTGGCCTTTACGAATTCGCGCCGATCAAGCCCCGGAGGGGTCAAGGCTTCAGTAGCTTCAGGGAGGGTTACAGGTGTCTCGCTCATCATCAATACTCCGTTCCAGATAGTTGACAGAGCTTGACGTATTCGAGATACGCTGATTAGTAGCCGTAATCTTCATGTAGTTGTGAGAAAAGCTCAGCAATGGCCAATACCAAAGTCAACGATCTCCAAGCTTTTCTGGCGGTGGCGCGCGATCAAAGCTTTACGAAGGCCGCCGCCAAACTGGGCATTACGCCTTCCGCATTGAGTCATACGATCCGGGCGCTTGAGCAACGACTGGGGATACGCCTGCTGGCCCGCACGACGCGTAACGTGTCGCCGACAGAGGCGGGAGAAAGACTCATGCGCTCAATCGCCCCGCTTTTTGATCAGATCGCTGTCGAGCTTGAAGCCTTGAGCGAATTACGGGACAAGCCCAGCGGCACCCTCCGTATTTCCTGCACTGACGATCAGATTGAGTTGTGCATTCGGCCAATGCTTGCAGGCTTCTTGAAAAAGTACCCGGACATCACACTGGAGTTCTACGTCGACTATGGATTCACCAACGTGGTCGAGGAACGCTTCGATGCCGGTATTCGCATGGGCGAATCGATCAGCAAGGACATGATTGCGGTTCGCATAGGACCGGATTGGCGGTTGGCGGTGGTGGGATCTGCGGCGTATTTCGAACGCAAACCGGCACCAGCGACGCCCCATGAGTTGACTGCCCATGACTGCGTCAATATTCGACACAGGCCATCTGGGGCGATTTACGCCTGGGAGTTTGAACGAGATGGCCAGGCGTTTACGGTCAAGGCCGATGGGCAACTCGTTTTCAACAGCATCATGCATGTTCTCAATGCCGCCGTTGATGGCGTTGGTCTGGCCTACGTACCAGAGGAATTGGTCGCACCGTATCTGGCCGACGGCCGACTCAAAGAAGTCCTGGCCGACTGGTGTCCTGTGTTTCAGGGTTACCATTTGTATTACCCCAACAGACGCCAGGCGTCTCCCGCCTTTTCTGCATTGGTGGAGGCGCTGAAATATAGAAGCTGAGCGTTCAATATTCGACGCGCTGCAACGTCTGCTATGGGTCCAGGCTGTGTGAAAACGTTTCAGAGCAGGATTAATGGTCAGAACCGGAACAAAAATCGCGTACCTACGCAAATTTTAGGTCCGGCTGACCAACCAAGCGCTGGCAGATTTTATGTAGCAACGCGGACTTCAAAACGGTGCATGCGTTTTCACACAGCCCCCCTGTAGAGCTGCCGCAGGCTGCGATCTTTCGATCTACTACCTTTTACCGGGTACCGCCGTCAGACATGCTCACTGCTTTTCGCATGCACCGCCCGCGGCTCTGCATGCCCATGCCCTGCCTCCACCACCGGAATCTCATTCCCGTCGCAGTCATGAAGCTTACCTTCGCTGAAGTAATCCCCTTCCCGCAACGCCGCCAGATCCTGATAACGCAAGACGCGCTCGGTACCGGCCGCAAACACCGATTGTTGATCCGAATTGCCGGCAGTGAGGTGGTTGAAGGTCAGGTTCAGCACAATGGCCATGATCGCCGAGGAACTGATGCCCGAGTGGAAGATCGTCGCGAACCAGCTAGGGAAGTGGTCGTAGAAGTTCGGTGCGGCGATGGGGATCATGCCGAAGCCGATGGAGGTGGCGACGATGATCAGGTTGACGTTGTTGCGGTAGTCGACCTTGGACAGCGTCCGAATGCCGCTGGCCGCTACGGTGCCGAACAGCACGATACCCGCGCCGCCGAGAACGGAGGTCGGCACGGCGGCGATGACCCGGCCCATGAAGGGCAACAATCCGAGCACCACAAGGAACACACCGCCGGTGGCCACCACGAAACGGCTCTTGATCCCGGTCACTGCCACCAGCCCGACGTTCTGGGCGAATGCACTCTGGGTGAAGGAGCCGAAGATCGGCGCGATCATGCTCGACAGCATGTCGGCGCGCAGGCCATTGCCCAGGCGTTTGGAGTCGACTTTGGTGTCGATGATTTCACCGACAGCCAGAATGTCGGCCGAGGTTTCCACCAGGGTCACCATGATCACGATGCACATCGACAGGATTGCCGCGAAGTGGAACGTCGGCATGCCGAAGTGAAACGGTGCCGGGAAGCCGAACATCGGGCCCTGGGCGACGGACGAGAAATCCGCCATGCCGAGGAACACGGCGATGACTGTGCCGATGACCATAGCCAAGAGAATCGACAAACGGGAGATGGTTGCACTGCCGATCTTGCTCAGTAGCAGCACCAGCACCAGCGTCACCGCCGCCAGGCCGATGTTCGCCATGCTGCCGAAGTCCGGGGCATGGCTGTTGCCGCCCATGGCCCAGCGCGCGGCCACCGGCATCAGCGTCAGGCCGATAGTGGTGATCACAATGCCGGTCACCAGCGGCGGAAAGAACTTGGTGATTCGCGAGAACACCGGCGTGATCAGTAAGCCGATCAGCGACGCGGCAATCACCGCCCCGAGAATCGACTGAAAGCCACCCTCCCCACCACTGCTGACAATCGCCACCATGGTCGCAACGCCGGAAAAAGACACACCCTGCACCAGCGGCAACTGACAACCGAAAAACGGTAAACCCAGGGTTTGCAGCAACGTCGCCAGCCCCCCTGCAAACAATGAAGCAGCAATCAACAAACCGATGTCCGCCGGCGAAAGCCCGGCAGCCTGACCGATGATCAAAGGTACCGCGACGATACCGCCATACATGGTCAGAACGTGTTGCAGTCCGTAAGCCATATTCGCGCCGATCCCGAGATTCTCATCCTCAGGCCGTTGGTGTGAAACATGGGGCGTTTTCATGGTTGGGGGGTTCCCTGGTTTTTGTTGTGCGCACACTGTATTCAAGATTCAGGACAAATGTCTATAGAGTTGTATACAACTAGTCAGTCAAATTATGGACAGATGTCCATGCCGCCCTTTAGCCGTGGCGCCTCCAGTTCAAAAACTCCTTGAAATACATCCTTCCTCCCCGTTCCTCCCCTACCACTAGTCTTTTTGCATTCAAGGTGACCGCCGGCACGGCCGCCCCTCGCTTATACATATAAAGTATGCATAATGAAGTCATTCGAAATTCAGTATCACAAGGCAAAGAACGCGGCCAACAAACTGAAGCATCGAGGGGTCAGCCTCGCAGAGACAGAACTCGTGTTTTATGACGAACGAGCATTGACGCTTCAGGACAACCACCATGATGAGCCGCGATGGATCATCATCGGGCTGGATGCCAAAGGTCGACTGCTGGTCGTTGTGTACACCTACCGCGACCCGAATTTCGTGCGAATCATTTCCGCGCGCATCGCCACCAAAAACGAGCGTCGCCACTATATGGAAGCTTGACCGATGAAAGATGAATACGACTTCAGCAATGCCAAACGTGGAGCGGTTGCCTCCAGCAAAGGCAAGACCCGAATCACCATCATGCTCGATGATGTCGTCATAGAGGCCGCGCGCGCTCTGGCAGAAAGCGAGGGATATGGCTATCAGACGGTGATCAACAATACCCTGCGCCAGGCATTGCTCAGCGATAAAGGCAAAACGGCGAAACCCGATCAGAACACTGCTGTTGCCAATGTCGGGCATTTCAAAAAAGGAATAACGGCCTCCGACCTGAAAAGCCTGGAAAAAAAACTGTCAGAGGTCCTCAACGAAATCCATCACGTGATGGAGCTTGAAGTTCGTTCCTAGCCTGGGTCGACCACAAGAAAAAAGGGGCGGATTGATCAAATCCGCCCCTTTACGTGTTGCTTGATTTGACTGCTACACAGACCCGATCAACCGATCAAACACCCGCTTCAACGCCTCCTGCGCCGGCACCCGAATCCCGAATTCACTTTCCAGCAACCCGATCAATTCCTCAGCGTCCGCCACCTGGCGCCGTTCGCTCTCGCTGCCCATGCGATGAATGGCAAAACTGCCGTTATTCAGTGTGCGTCGCCATCCCTCCCCCGTCCGCGCCACCATCAGTTGTTTCACGAAGGACGACTCGGAATGGGTCGAGACGTACCAGTTGCCGAGGGTGTAATCGATGTCTTCCTGACGCTGCAGATCGAAGATGTACATCGCCCGCCATTCACCGCCGACGTTGGCGCGCAGGGTGTAGCCGTCGGCATGCGGTTCGATGCGATAGGGTTCGTGGGGGGTGAATTGCTCGGCTTCGGTATCCAGCATCAGCGGTGCGGTGGGCACCATGCCGCCGAAGCCGACGTCAGAGATGTAGCGCACGCCATCCAGGGTCACCAGGCTCAAGCGATGCGTACGTGCGGTCCATGCCCCTTCGGGCTGACCCATGACCACGCGACCGGTGATGCCACGTGCGTCGAAGCCCAATGTCTGAAGCAGGGCCAGGAACAGGTTGTTGAGTTCGTAGCAATAGCCACCGCGACCGGCGTGCAGGACTTTCTGCTCTATGGACGGCAGATCGATGAGCACCGGTTCGCCCAATAACGTGGTGAGGTTTTCGAACGGGAAGGCACCGGTGTGGCGTAGCTGCAGTTGACGCAGGGTTTCCAGGGTCGGTGCCGGGGGCGTATCGAAGCCCAGGCGCTGCAGGTACAGCGCAAGATTTGTCAGTCGTGTCTCGCTCATCGCTCAATCCTTTATGCAGAGGTCCGCGGATCGCTCCGCCGATGGGCGCCATGTATAAGGGAAAACACGGTCGGACTGACAATTGATTTAGCCAATCGCCGCACACGCCAAGACTATCGACGCTTGCGCGAACCCAATCGAATCCATGTCGGCGCATGATCGCTGGCATGAGGTTCGTTGCGAACCCAGGCATCGACGCCGGCCTCTTGCAGGTAAGGACTCAGTGGCGGGTTGAGCAGCAGATGATCGATGCGCAACCCCGAGTTTTTCTGCCAGTGCTGCCGGAAATAATCCCAGAAGGTGTAGATCCGCTCTTCTGGATACAGCTGACGCAGGGAATCAGTCCAGCCCTGATCCAGCAACCGCTGATAACACGCGCGACTCTCGGGTTGCAGCAGCGCGTCCTTGAGCCAGGAGCGCGGGTTGTAGATGTCCAGGTCAGTGGGCACCACGTTGTAGTCGCCGGCCAGCACTACCGGATGGTCGCTGCTCTGCAGATCCTTGGCATGCGAGATCAGCCGCTCGAACCACGCCAGTTTGTAATCGAACTTCGGCCCTGGCTGCGGGTTGCCATTGGGTAGGTATAGGCAGCCCACCACAATCCCGTGCACGGCAGCTTCCACGTAGCGGCTATGGGTATCGCTATCATCCCCCGGCAAACCGCGCCGGCTCTCCAGCGGCTGCGCATCTCGCGCCAGAATCGCCACCCCGTTCCACGACACCTGGCCGTGCCAGATAGCGCCATAGCCTGCCGCCTCCAGCTCGGCGACGGGGAACGCGCCGTCCACCGATTTGAGTTCCTGCAAGCAGGCGATGTCTGGCTGCTCCCGCGCAAGCCAGGCCAGTAGATTCGGCAAGCGGGCGCGCATGCCATTGACGTTGAAGGTGGCGACTTTCAGGTTCTTCATAATCCGACGCTCGCAACGGATTGGGCGATATCCAGTTGTGACCGGGGTGCGCCACGGCAGTTGCCATGGCGCACGAAACAGGCGACTAAAGGTGCGTGCCCTGCGGTGCAAAATCCTCTCTTGACGCCTTGAGCAATGGCAGCAGCGCATGCTTGTCCACCGGCCGACTGAGGTAGAACCCCTGCACTTCATGGCACTGGTCCGAGATCAGGAAGTCCAGTTGCTCCAGCGTTTCGACGCCCTCTGCGGTGACGGTCAGCCCCATGGCCTTGCCCAGATTGATGATCGCCTGCACCACGGCGCGGTCATTACTGCCGTTGCTCATGGACGCAATGAAGCGCTTGTCGATCTTGATCCCGTCGAACGGATACGTGCGCAGGTAACCCAGCGAAGAATAACCGGTGCCGAAGTCGTCCATGTTCAGCCGTACGCCCAACTCCTTGAGCGCAGTCATGGTCGCCAGGGCGCCATCGACGTCGATGAGCATCACGTTTTCAGTGATCTCCAGCTCCAGTCGACTGGCGGGCAAGCGTGTCTGGACCAACACTTCCCGGACATCCTCGATCACATCGCTACGGGCAAATTGCACCGGCGACAGGTTGACCGACACCATCATCGCACCGGGCCAGGTCAGGGCCGTCTCACACGCCTCGCGCAACACCCAGCGGCCTAATGGCACAATCAGATCGGTCTGCTCGGCCAACGGAATAAACGCGTCGGGGCTCAACAAGCCTTGCACCGGATGCTGCCAGCGCAGCAGCGCTTCGACCGAGACGATCTGCTTGCCATCGACGTGATAACGCGGCTGGTAATGCATCACGAATTCGTTGTGCTTGATCGCCTGACGCAGGTCGTTTTCCAATTGCCGGCGGTGCTGGATCTGATCGTTCATGTGCGCCGCAAAGTAGCACCAGGTCTTCTTGCCGTCGGACTTGGCCTGATACAACGCGATATCGGCACAGCGAATCAGCTCCTCCGGAAGGTGCCCCTGGCGCCGACTCAGGGCGATACCGATGCTCGCGCCAATGTGCAGCGTGTGGTGATCGTGATGGATCGGTTGATGCAGGCTGTCGAGCAAGCGCTCGCAAAACCGGTCGATTTCCGCGTGGCTGTCCATGCCGTGGAGCACCAGCACAAACTCATCGCCACCCAATCGGGCAACCAGATCGATGTCCCGCGTGCACTCGCGCAAACGAATGGCAACCTCCAGCAATACCGCATCGCCGGCCGGGTGACCGAGGGAATCGTTGATCGGCTTGAAGTTATCCAGGTCGATCATCAACAACGTCAGCGCCGCCGATTGCTCTTTGAGTGCCAGCGCGTCTTCGAGATAGCGCGCCAGTTTGTTGCGGTTCGGCAGGCCCGTCAGTGCGTCGTGCATCGACAGATGCTGGATCTGCGCATGGGCGGCGACCTCATCGGTGATGTCGCTGGCCGTCCCGCGAAATCCCAGCACTGTGCCCTTGCGCTGGATCGGTCGCGCCGACACCCGACAGACCCGTTGTTGCCCGGACTGATCGCGATAGGAACAGCGCAAGTGGCTGACGGCCTGCTCTTCATCGAGTTTGTTCAGCCACAGCGACAAGGGCGTTGTGTCGCAGTTGAGCAGTTGCCCGATGTTCTGCCCCAGCCATTGCTGATCGGAAAACCCGGTGACGGTGCTGAAGCGCCCCGACAGATAAGTGATGCAATGCTGATCGTCGATTTCCCAGATCCAGTCAGACGCGGCCTCGGCCACCGCACGAAAGCGTTCTTCACTGGCCTCCAGCGCCTGGTTCGACAAATCGAGGCTGGTGTAACTGGCATCCACATGCCCGGACGTGCGCAGGACATATCGAAAGAAGTAAGCGGTCAATAACCCCAGAATCAGCAGCGCCCCGCCCAGTGGCGGCAGCAGCGACCAGAGCAATTGGTGACCCGGCTGCTCGAGCCGGGAGACCAGGCTGTAATCGGTGCCGGCCAGGGCAACGGCCGGTTGACCGAGCGCAACAGCGCCGTCGGACATCAGGCTCAAGTCATGCAAACCGTAATCGACACTCAAGGTGCTGAGCTTTTCAGGGTTTAACTGATCGACGTATATCAGCACCGAGGTGCTCTTGGGATCGACCGCCGGGCGTTCGTCATTGGGCACGATCGCGGCTGCCGTCAACAGCGCCGGTTTGCCAGCAGCCCGCGCACCGTGGCGTATTTGGTTCGCTGACCATCGACCACGAAAACCCCGTCGTAGTGATCGATGGTGAACAGGGTTTTACCCAGGTTCTGCTCGACGTAGGCCCACTGCCCATCGACCTCGCCGTTCAGATGATCGTAGGCCGTCGTCCAGTTGGCATAGCTGGTGATGTAGTTTTTCGTGGCGGTGATACGGTTTTCCAGCGCGCGCTGGGTATAAAACGTGGTCTTGGCCAGGTCCTCGGCATCGAGCCGCCCGGCAATGCTGAACAGGGCCATCAGCGCGATCAACACCCCAACCACAAACAGCAGGCCGATGACGAACATCAGGTTGCGGGTAATCGGTGTATGACGCGCAGGTGCAGCGGTGTTAGTGGCACTCAAATCCATGCACTTGATCCTGTCAATCGATCGCCTTATCGGGTGAGGCCGGCGGGGTCTGGTCTGTCGTCATGACAGCCAGGCTCTGCACTGACCATAGCAGCCATGCTCGGTCATCGCCCCTGAATAACGCAAGTCGTTGTCGCACTTGAAGAACAGATCACATCGCCATTGCCAATCGATGGCCGCACGCCTCATCGGTCCGAGCGCATCAGCGCCTCGGCGCCTCCTTCCATGGACAACACCGCCGAACGATTTCGCCCCGAATGCTTGGCCTGGTACAGCGCCGCATCCGCGCGTTTGATCAACATTTCGGTGCTGTCGTGCCCTGTCGGCACAAACGAATAACAGCCAAGGCTGACCGTCACATAGCCCGTGGGTGAGCCGCTGTGGATGATGTTCTTGTCCATGACGCTGCGGCGGATCTGCTCGGCGATCGTCAGCGCACCATGGATGTCGGTGTCCGGCAGCAACACCGCAAACTCTTCACCGCCGTAGCGCACCGCCAGATCGGCTTTGCGGTGACAGCAACTCTTCAGTGCCCGCGCCACTTCGGCCAGGCAATGGTCCCCGGCCACATGACCGTAGGTGTCGTTATAGCGCTTGAAATAATCGATATCGAGCATGATCAGGCTCAGCGGACTCGACCGCCGGGCGCCGCGCCCGAACTCGATCTCCAGCGCCCGCTCGAACAATCGGCGGTTGGCCAACCCGGTCAGGCTGTCGTGGGTGGCGATCAGTTCCAGGGTTTTCTGCGCCTTGCGCAAATCCGCCTCGATGCGCTCACCCGCACGCACCTGATGAATGAACACCCAACCGAACAACCCCACGCCAAGGACGACCAGAGCGACGATCAAACTGGATTGAATCGCCGTGTCGTACCAGTCCTTGAGGATCGCGTCTTTGGAAGATGCCGCCGCGACCACCACGGGATAAGCATCGAGCTGACGGTAGCCATACAACCGGACGATGCCATCCACCACCGAGTCGATCATGGCGTTGCCGGATGTCGCGTTGGGCAGAAGTTTCTGAAAAATCTCGCCCTGGGCCAAAGAGGTGCCGATCTGCGATTCCACAAACGGCCGTCGCGCCAGTAGCGTTCCATCGGTCAATCCCAAAAACATCGCACCGTTATCATCGATGCTGAAGCTTTTGAAGAACTGATCGAAGTACGACATCTTGATCCCGGCCAGCAGCACGCCCTGAAAACCGCCGTTCTTGTCGTCTATCCGCTTGGAAACCGGAATGATCCACTCGCCATTTTCCCGACTGCGAATTGCCGGGCCGATGTGCGCCAGGGATGACGCGTTTTGCTGGTGAAACCGGAAATAATCACGGTCCGCCACACCTGGACCACGGGGCAGGTTCTTGAACGACGTCACGACCCATTGCCCCTGCCTGTCGAACAGAAATATCCCGTGCAATTGATGCAGCGCCTGCACCCGCCGAGCGAAGGTTTTCTGCAAGCGTGGCGTCTGGGCAGCGTCGAAACCCTCAGCCTGAATCCAGTCCACCAGACTGGTCAGCACCAGATCGGCTTGCATGAACGTGTCTTCGGCCTGCTGCGCCATGGCCCGGGTCAGGTTCGACGAAGACACCTCGGCCAACGCCAGATCGTGACGGCGCGACTGCTCCAGTTGCAGGTAAAGCAGCCCACAGAGGCAGAGGCATACCGCCGCAATAAACAGCACCGCAGCTTTGAGCAGGGGCAGCCGCTTCAAGGCACCCTCGGGCGCGTGGTGCGGATCGGGAATGGGGATAGGCAAAAGCGAGTCCTGAAAGGATAAGGCATGGGCAGAGACCCAAAACCCTTATTTTTTGTGCGCTTAGTCTACGGGGTTGTGCGGGGTAAACGGAGGGTTGGGGGATCAATGGTCATGACGCTATGCTGATGGGCGACTCAATGAACGGCGCGGCATCGATACCGCCTCGTTTTGTCACGCAGGCGATTCAATCGCATGACGCAAGGCAAAACCGCATTATCTTGAAGGAGCTACGATTAACTGACATCACGGCAGGAAATTGAAATGAGTAAGGCAGACGAGCTCGCCGAGAAGCTGAAACAATCCCGGCAAACCAGTGCCGACGCGACCATCGCCGATCAGGCCATCGACAGCTGGCCCGCCCAGGTCTATGAGCTGTATCACCAGATCGAAGCCTGGCTGCAGCCATTGATCGAAGTGGGGCTGAAGCTGCGACGCAATTCCACTCACGTCTTCGAGAGTGCCCCGGACGGGGCGAGTTACGATTACGCCATCGACCAACTGCTGATCGAAGGCAACCACCACAGCATCACCTTCGACCCTGTCGCTCGCTTCACCGCCGACGGTGCCGGGCGAGTCGAAATACGCTCAGCAGACAAGGAACTCGCCCCCCTATTGCGAACCGTGACCGAACACGGTGAAACGCAGTGGTGGCTGCGGGCGATCGAGCAATCCGTACAACAACCGGATGCGGTAGCGCTGACGGAGCACAATCTGCTCTCTGTAGTGCAAGAGGGGCTGGAACTCTAAGGGTCTACAACTTGCTCTGTCCTAACGCCATCGAGGGAGGCACCGCTCGCCTCCCGTCCAGCGACGGCCACTCCGAAGGCAGATTCAGTGCCCGCAACACCGGCTTATCGTACCCATACACATCGGGCTTGAACGTCACTCGCCCATCAAGGCTCAGGTCTACCGTCCAGTAGGCCAATAGCACCGGCACTTTCACGGGGAGCCTGATGTTCTCTGTCTTGCCGTTGGCCAGCTGCTTTTGAATCCCTGCGCTGCCCCAGCGAACCGGGTCGTTGAACAACAGCTCCACCAACTGCAGCGGGTTTTCTACCCGAATACAACCGGAACTGGTCGCGCGATTGGATTGCGCAAACAGCTCGCGATGGGGTGTGTCGTGCAGATAAATGGCGTAGTCATTGGGAAAGCGAATCACCACCTGTCCCAGCGAGTTATCCGACCCTGCATCCTGACGTAGCGTAAGGCCGCGCGGGTTGTCCCAATCGACGGTCGACGGGTCGAGCTCGTTGCCTTCTCGATCGATCACGCGAATCCGGTTTGCATCGAGGTAACCAGGATTGTTGCGAATCTTTGGCAGCATATCCTTGACCAGAATGGTCGGCGGCACGGTCCAGGTCGGGTTGAACGTGACGTAGGTGACTTCCGATTGAAAAATCGGTGTACTGCGATACGGTTTACCCACCTGCACCCGGGAGCGCCAGATCAGCTTGCCATCGCGATAGAACGAAACCTTGTACCCGGCGATGTCGACGATGACAAAGGTGCCCTGAAGTTTGTACAGCAGCCACCGCGCCCGCTCCATGTTCACGCGGACCTGGTCGATTCGCGCCTCGACCGGCACGTTCAGCGCCGCGAGTGTCGCCGGCCCCGCCACACCATCTGCCCCGAGGTATTGCTCGGCCTGATACTTCTTCACCGCCGCCATGACGGAGTCGTCGTAGTCGGAGCGCGCGTTCTTTTTCGCAGCCAGGTAACCACCCGCCACCAAACGGGCTCGCAACTGCGCAACCGAGGCGTCGTCCATGCCGGGCCTGAGGGTCTGCCCGCCTGGGATCTTTGGCCAGCCACCACTGTCGCGAACCCTGCGCAGTTGCGCCAGGCCCTGCCGCAACGTGCCATAAATCGCTTCTTGTGGCGGCGCCTGGGCGAACGCGCGCGCGACGTCATGGCTGTCGAGGGCGGCAAAGAAAAGATTGACGTCCTCCCGAGGATCGATGCCAACCGGATCGAAATTCCAATGGAAGTCCAGCCGCGAAGGGTCGACCTTGCCGCGCCGCAATTGCAGCAGCGCCGTGATAAATGTCTGGGTCGCGGTGATATCAAAAGCTGCCTGCTGCCCGGGAGTGGGTGCAGTTGTCTGCATCGAGTTTCTGGCCGTGACCAGTTCGGCAATCCGAAAATCCTCAGGGTCCAGGCCATCGACCCCGGTGTCGCTCAGGCTTTTCAATAACTGGACGACATCGTCATCGTCCGTCCAGGCGGCGCGATAACCACGATGGCTATAAAAATCCAGCACTGCTCGGTTAACGTCGACCCGTTGATGACGCGGCGAGGTGAGCAACGGGGGAAACGCCGAACTCAATGGCGCCAATGCTGCCTGAATCGCCTGACCGACGTAATCCCCAGGCGCTGCATCCGCAACCGCGCTAACGGGAGATGGCGGCTCAATCGGCGAAGTTTCCGCAATTGCCATGCCGCTTATCAGAAAGCCCATAAAAAATATGCGGCTTATGACGAATAACCTTGTTAATTGCCCCATGGATAATCCTTAATCTCCCGTTTTCAACCGGCTAGCGTCGTGCGCGCTGCTAGACTCGAAACAATCAGATGAGACTTGCGTATGGCCCTAGACCGCTGCGGCTTTTTAATAACGGCCCTGTTGCTGACCGCGTGTACCTTACCGGCAGCCTACGCCGATTCGCTTGAAGCCGCGCTCATCAAAGCGGCCCCCAAT
Source organism: Pseudomonas sp. QTF5 (assembly GCF_000512695.2). Classification (GTDB taxonomy): domain Bacteria; phylum Pseudomonadota; class Gammaproteobacteria; order Pseudomonadales; family Pseudomonadaceae; genus Aquipseudomonas. The sequence continues at coordinate 82,502 of NZ_AZRW02000021.1, forward strand.
GCCAACGCCAAGGTGATTGCCCTAGCCGTACGCGCTTCCCAATGCAGCCGGGCCAAAAGCGCGGCTCCGGCGCAAAGACTAGCAGTGATCGATTATTCCCTGCCCTCGACCGCGCAACGTCTTTGGGTGTTCGACCTTAAACAACGCAAATTGTTGTTCCACGAACTGGTCGCCCATGGTCGCAACAGCGGCGAAAACATGGCCCGTCAGTTCTCCAACCGTAATGCCAGTTACGCCACCAGCCTGGGTTTGTACCGAACCCAGTCCAGCTATGTCGGGCAGAACGGCTATTCGTTACGCATGGAAGGTCTGGAACCGGGTTTCAACGACAACGCTTTCGAGCGGGCGATCGTCATTCATGGCGCACCGTATGTCAGTCCTGACCTGGCGCGGGCGAATGGCCGGATCGGTAGAAGCCTGGGTTGCCCGGCGGTGAGGCCTGCGATTGCACATCAGTTGATCGACTCGATGAAAGATGGGCAGCTGTTGTTTTCTTACTATCCGGATCAGCGCTGGTTGAAGTCTTCTTCGTATATCAATTGCGGTAATGCCACCGTGGCAGATTCGTTCAAGCCGAATAGAAGTCATTGAACACCGTGTGAAACTGTCAAAACTGTAATCTTGGCCTCAGCCTGCTGAAAGGCGCCGCCCGTTAGCCTCCTCTTACAGAAGTTCTCTTCCCTCCGCTCAGGATGGACCTGAGGGCTTCACCAGATTGACGGACGGGAAAAACGGCATGCATTCCAACACCTCAAGACGCACTTTCGTGAAGGGCCTGGCCGCTGGCGGGGTTCTTGCTGGCCTCGGGCTGTGGCGCACGCCGGTCTGGGCGGTCACCAGCCCCGGCGAACCGAACGTACTGACCGGTACCGAGTTCGACCTGTTCATCGGTGAAACCCCGGTCAACATCACCGGCAACCCTCGCACGGCGATGACCATCAACGGCGGCATTCCCGGCCCCCTGCTGCGCTGGCGTGAAGGCGACACCGTCACGCTGCGGGTGAAGAACAAACTCAAGGACACCACTTCCATTCACTGGCACGGCATTTTGCTGCCGGCCAACATGGACGGCGTACCGGGCCTGAGCTTTCACGGCATCGAACCGGATGGCATGTACGTCTACCAGTTCAAGGTCCGGCAAAACGGCACTTACTGGTACCACAGCCATTCGGGTTTCCAGGAGCAGTCCGGGGTTTACGGACCATTGGTGATCGACGCCAAGGAACCGGAGCCGTTCCAGTACGACCGCGATTACGTGGTGATGCTGACCGACTGGACCGACGAAGATGCCGTCGGCCTGATGAGCAAACTCAAGAAACAATCGGATTACTACAACTACCACAAGCGCACCGTGGGCGATTTCATCCACGACGTCAGCGAGAAAGGCTGGGGCTCGACGGTCGCCGATCGCAAGATGTGGGCCGAGATGAAGATGAACCCGACGGATCTGGCCGATGTCAGCGGAGCCACTTATACCTACTTGATGAACGGCCAGGCGCCGAACATGAACTGGACCGGCGTATTCCGCCCCGGCGAAAAGCTGCGACTGCGTTTCATCAACGGCTCGTCGATGACCTACTTCGACGTGCGCATCCCCGGCCTGAAAATGACCGTGGTCGCGGCAGATGGTCAACACGTCAAACCGGTGAGCGTCGATGAATTTCGCATTGCGGTGGCGGAGACATTCGATGTGATCGTCGAGCCGACCCAGGACGCCTACACCCTGTTCGCTCAGTCGATGGATCGAACGGGGTTTGCCCGAGGCACGCTTGCGGCGAAGGCCGGGTTGTCGGCACCGGTGCCACCGCTGGATCCGCGACCGCTGGTGACCATGGATGACATGGGCATGGGCGGGATGGATCACGGCAGCATGGGCGGCGACATGGCGGGGATGGATCACAGTGCAATGCAAGGCATGACGGGCATGGACGGCGGGGACATGCAGGGCATGGACAACATGGCCGGGATGGATCACAGCAGCATGACCATGGGCGGCATGGCCGGTATGCAATCCCATCCCGACACGGAAAAAGACAACCCGCTGGTGGACATGCAAGCCATGACCACCTCGCCGAAACTCGACGACCCGGGCCTTGGCTTGCGCGATAACGGCCGTCGCGTACTGACTTACTCCGACCTGCGCAGCACCTTCGAAGACCCGGACGGCCGCGAGCCCGGCCGCACCATCGAGTTGCACCTGACCGGCCACATGGAGAAATTCGCCTGGTCGTTCAACGGCGTGAAATTCTCCGATGCCGAACCGCTGCGACTCAAGTACGGCGAGCGGGTTCGGGTGGTGCTGGTCAATGACACGATGATGACTCACCCCATTCACCTGCACGGCATGTGGAGCGATCTTGAAGACGAGAACGGCCAGTTCATGGTGCGCAAACACACCATCGACATGCCGCCGGGATCAAAGCGCAGCTACCGGGTCACCGCCGATGCGCTCGGCCGTTGGGCCTATCACTGCCATCTCCTGTACCACATGGAAATGGGCATGTTCCGTGAAGTTCGCGTGGAAGAATGAGGCGCTACCCATGACCAGACTGATTCGCTTTACCCGCCTCGCTTTGGCACTCGCTGGCTTCACGGCGTCTTCGGCCATGGCCGCTACCGACGACATGCAGGGCATGGACCATAGCCAGATGTCGGGCATGGATCACAGTCAAATGCAGAGCATGGACGACGGCCAGATGCAGCCCGCCGCGCCAACCCAAAGCCGCACGCCGATCCCGGCACTGACCGATGCCGACCGCGCCGCCGTGTACGTCAGCCCCACGGGCCACGCCGTGCATGACACCGCGCTCAACCATTACTTCCTCGCCGACAAACTCGAATGGCAGGACGCCGACGACGGCAGCGCGTTGGCGTGGGACCTGTCCGGCTGGATCGGCGGCGACATCGATCGCCTGTGGTTGCGCTCCGAAGGCGAACGCGTCAATGGCAAAACCGAAGACGCCGAAGTCCAGGCACTCTGGGGCCACGCGATCAGCCCATGGTGGGACGTGGTGACCGGCGTGCGCCAGGATTTCAAACCCGGCGAGCCGCAAACCTGGGCCGCGTTCGGCGTGCAAGGCATGGCGCTGTACAACCTCGAAACCGAGGCCACGGCCTTCATCGGCGAAGGTGGCCAGACTGCCGCACGGCTGGAAGGTGACTACGACATCCTGCTCACCAACCGGCTGATTTTGCAGCCGACCGCCGAGCTCAACGTCTACGGCAAAAACGACCCGCAACGGGGCATCGGCTCCGGGGTGTCCAACACCGAAGCCGGCCTGCGATTGCGCTATGAAATCCGCCGGGAATTCGCGCCCTACATCGGCGTGACCTGGAACCGCACCTACGGCAAAACCGCCGACTACGCCAAGGACGAAGGCGAGGACCGCAGCGAAGCCCGCCTCGTCGTTGGCGTTCGGTTGTGGTTCTAAACGCTTCAACTCAAAAACCTAAAAACCAACCGCTTAAAGCGGTAAGAGGCCTTGCATGCGCATGATTAAAACTACCGCTGTTGCCATCGCACTTTCCACCGGGCTGCTCATGAGCGCACTGGCTCAAGCCCACCCGAAACTGCTCTCCTCCACCCCGGCCGAAGGCGCGGACGGCGCAGCACCGAGTAACATCGAACTGCACTTCTCCGAAAACCTCATGACCCAATTCTCCGGCGCCAAACTGGTCATGACCGCCATGCCCGGCATGGCCCACTCGCCCATGCCCATGAAGGCCAAAGTCTCCGGCGGCAGCGACCCGAAAACCATGGTCATCACCCCGCTCTCGCCACTGCCCACCGGCAGCTACAAAGTCGAATGGCGCGCCGTGTCTTCGGACACTCACCCGATCACCGGCAACGTTACGTTCAAAGTGAAGTGATTGATGAGCGACTCGGTCAGCATTGCCCTGCGGTTTGCGTTGTATGTGGATTTGATGCTGTCGTTCGGGGTGGCGCTTTTTGGCTTGTACAGCCTTAAAGGGCAGGAACGGATGTCGGGAACGGTGTTGCCGTTCCGGTCGATGTTGGCGGGGACGGCGGTACTGGGTGCAGTGTTGTCCGTTGCCAGCATGCTGATGATGGCGAGTGCCATGAGCGGGGAATCGGACTTCGCCGAACTGCGTCCGCACATCGAAATGATGGTGCTTGAAACGGATGTGGGGTTGGCCTGTGTGGTTCGCATCGTTGCGCTGGTCGTCGCTGGTTTGGCGGTGATGCTCCGTGCGCCTGGTTTTAGCTTGTTGGTCGCGGCTTTTGCCGGCGGTGTTGCCCTCGCTAGCCTGGCCTGGAGCGGGCATGGGGCGATGGATGAAGGCAGTCGTCGTTATTGGCATTTCGTGGTGGATATTCTGCACTTGCTGGCGGCGGGGGCATGGGTTGGGGCGTTGGTGGCGTTTGCGTTGATGGCGAAAATCAATGCTCTGCAAACTGAAGCGCGCATCAGGTTGCTGGCCCGCGCGGTTAATCGGTTTGAGGTGATTGGCGCGGTCATCGTGGTGCTCATCACGGTGACGGGGGTTGTGAATTATCTGTTCATCGTTGGGCCGAAGCTGGATGAGGTGTTTCTCAGCACTTATGGGGTTTTGCTGTTTATCAAAGTGGTGCTGTTTGCCGGAATGCTTGTGCTTGCCGCGCTGAACCGGTTTCACCTTGGGCCGCTTTTGGACCGGTCGTTGCGGGACGGGCAATACACGGTCGCCGCCAATGCGTTGCGGCGCAGCGTGATGGTGGAATTGGTGGCGGCGGTGTTGATTGTGGGGTTGGTGGCCTGGTTGGGGACGTTGAGTCCGGAGATGGACGCTCTGTAGAGAATGTCAGCATCCGATGACCGGCCATAGCAGTCAGTGGACAGGATGAGGGGCCTTTACTAGCGTCTAACCACACTAGATTTCAAGCCAGAGGGTTCAACACCCAAGCGCCAAGGTGAAAAAGCGGCGCAATTATCGAAAGGAGTTCGAAAATGGCTAGCGTAATGAAAGTGGTGGATGTCGACTTAAAAATACTTAAATCAAACCCACCGCAGCTACACATATCGGCAATTGGCCTTGTGGGTTCTGCTGGATGGACAAACCCGAGACTGGAACCACGGGTTTATATTCAGTTCCCGCCTGACGGCATTCAAGACTTCGATTTTGTTGCTGATCCGCCCCAAGGAGTTGTTGTACAGGTCGTCCTTCCCATCGACGCATCAACGCTTTGGAAAGAGCCGCCACTCGATAAACTCAAGGGAGTAAGAGTCCACTCTGCTAGCAACTCGATTGAAGCGCATCTTAAGAGTTCGAAGTCCTTGGCGTGTGGATAAACAACCAATGTGAAGGGATACGTGTCGGGCCTTGCCTGACACGTATCACGCATTGGAATGAATGGGCTATTGGGACGATGGATGACAGTCAAGAAGCGCTTTCACTACACTGACTCCCGCTTGAACCCCACTCCATCACAAAAGCCCGATAACAATGAAAACCATAAAAAGCACAATGATGCTCTGTGGCCTGCTCGCGTTAGCCAGCGGCGTTCAGGCAGAGCAAAGCCCTTCCCATCTCGACACCGTCCTGCAACAAGGCCAACTGCGCGTTTGCACGACAGGCGACTACAAACCCTACACCTTCAAAGGCGAAGACGGCGAATACTCGGGCATCGACATCGCCATGGCCCGCTCACTGGCCGACAGCCTGGGCGTGAAGGTTGAGTGGGTCCAGACCACCTGGAAAACCCTGATGCCCGACATGCTCGCGGGCAAATGCGACATCGGCGTCGGCGGCATCTCCGTCACGCTGGAACGCCAGAAAAAAGCTTTCTTCAGCACCACACTGGATGTCGACGGCAAAATCCCGTTGGTGCGCTGCGAAAATCAGGCGCAGTACCAGACCATCGAACAAATCAACCAACCTTCGGTTCGCCTGGTCGAACCGGCCGGCGGCACCAACGAGGCTTTCGTTCACGCCTTCCTGCCCAAGGCGCAATTGCGGCTGCACGACAACGTAACAATCTTCCAGGAACTGCTGGATAAGAAGGCTGACGTGATGATTACCGATGCTTCGGAAGCGCTGTACCAGCAGAAACTCAAACCGGGTTTGTGTGCGGTTAACCCGACGCAATTTATGCAGTATGGGGAGAAGGCTTATCTGTTGCCGCGGGATGATATTAGCTGGAAGTTGTATGTCGATCAGTGGCTGCACTTGGCCAAGGTGACGGGGAATTACCAGAAAATTCTGGGGCAGTGGATTGCGGTGCCGGAGGCGAAATAGCTCGCCGCGGCCCATTCCATGTAGCAGCTGGCGAAGCCTGCGTCCGGCTGCGCAGCAGTTGTAAAATCAGAACGCGCGATGCATCAGGTAAATCACGCAACGGCGGAAGCATTTCAGCCGTTGCGTCACTTTTAATCGTGCAGCAAGCCTGAGCTGTATTCATTGAAACTGTTGCCGATGGCGCTGCCGCCGAGGTTTAACTTGTTGGGGCTAAGGCTATCGAACTGTTGGCAGGCTTCTGAAAAACAGGTGCTGGTGCTCATACCCGAGCAAGCGCTCAACAGTAATGCGCCGGCGATCATCACGACTTTGAACAGGTTCGAGATCATTTTCAGTTTCCTGTGGGCTGGAAGCGTGCCGACACCGAGCTTAGGTGGTCATCTTATGCCGCAAGCCTGACGAACTTGATGAAACATTGCTGAACGACAGCGTTGGTTCAGCTAGTGCGTTTTCTTGAATTGAAAAAAGGGCGTTCCTCAGGAACGCCCTTTTCTTATAACGGCAGCGACGCCTAAACCTGCGCCTGCAACCGCCGCCCCACCACATCCATCAAATCGCACCCATCGCGTAGCGGAATCGCCAACACCCGTGCGAAGTCCTGCAGAAGCAATGCGTCACGACTGATGCCTTCGCCCAGAGAAAGGGTTTCCAGCAATTGCGTGACGGTGCGGATGCGGTATGCGGCCGTGTCGTGCAACACGTCGACGGGGGCTTCGGTATCGATCAACAGCGACGGAATTGTGCAATCGATTCCGGTGATTGGCATGTATCGAGCCATGGTTTTGAACCTCCATTAGGCAAACGAGCGTGGCCGCTTAGGCTTGGCTGGCGGATGAAATTTGGGACTCACCGTCGGGCGGGTCAAGATTATCCTGGGCTCGGTTTACCAATAACTCACCGACTACTGCTAATTGCTGAATCGATAGCGCGAGACTGCGGTGTGAACCTTCGAGTTCGCAGGCCAGGTCGGTGGTTAGGACGTTTAGGGACGCGAGGGTTTCGCAGGCGTGGCTTAACAGGGTTTCTGTATCGACGTTGGGGAGGATGGTGAAAACGTGGCTGATCGGGTCGGCGTGGTTTGGGTTACGAAGGCGCTTGCTGACAGCGCGCTGAGTGGCTTTGGAGAGCTCATCGAGAGGGTCGGAAATGCTTGAGGTTTCGGGGGGATTTGGAGTGATTTTCTTCATTGCTTTTGTTCCTAGAATTAAATTAAGGAACTGCCAGCATCACTTCCACATGATGGGTGGCAGCTGTACGCAGGTGTGGAAGACCGGGGATCTAGGAACCCGGCGCACCCGAAAGTGCCCCGCGCACAGCCGCCATAATTTAACAGCAGACGAGAAAAAAGCGCCCGCTGAAATTTTGGTGGCGCCTTGTGCGCCTAGATCTTGTGAAGGGCTTCCACACCCTTGTCGCTGATTTTGCAGCGACGGAGAGAAGGTTATCTGGGTGGTTGGAGGAGTGCAAGGTGGGTGATGGCGACGCGGGTTGCGGGAAATCTCCGACATTGGCGTGTTGCCAGAGAGTGTCAGATTTT
>NZ_AZRW02000022.1 GCF_000512695.2 Pseudomonas sp. QTF5
CAAGGCAGCCTTCAGCTATGAAACATGTTTACCGGACACTAGTGACGCAGAGCGTGGGAACGAGAGTTAGCTGAGTTACCTGTTGGGTTGCGGTGTCAGGCGCAGGTACGGCTTCACTGCGCGATAACCCTTGGGAAAACGTCGTTTGATTTCGTCTTCGTCCTTGAGCGACGGCACGATCACCACTTCATCACCGTGTTGCCAGTTGGCCGGGGTGGCCACCTTGTAATTGTCGGTGAGCTGCAGCGAATCGATCACCCGCAAAATTTCATTGAAGTTACGGCCGGTACTCGCCGGGTAAGTAATCGTCAGTCGAATCTTCTTGTTCGGATCGATCACGAACAGCGAACGCACGGTCAGGGTGTCGTTGGCATTCGGGTGGATCAGGTCATACAGGTCGGACACTTTACGGTCCGCATCGGCGAGGATCGGGAAGTTGACGATGGCGTTCTGGGTTTCGTTAATGTCCTCGATCCACTTGTGGTGCGAATCCACCGGGTCCACGGACAGGGCGATGGCTTTGACGCCACGCTGGGCGAATTCATCCTTGAGCCTGGCGGTGAAACCCAGCTCGGTGGTGCACACCGGCGTGAAGTCCGCCGGATGGGAAAACAACACGCCCCAGCTATCGCCCAGCCATTCGTGGAAACGGATAGTGCCGGCGCTGGAATCTTGTTCGAAATCGGGGGCGATATCGCCAAGTCTGAGGCTCATGGTGCTGCTCCTTGTGAGTGCTTGTTGAGCCCAACTGTGCCTGCGTTTTTTATAGATTAAAAAGAATAAATATCGATTTATTTAGATCATAAGTGAATATTAAATATTTGTTCACTGGACCTGAATGCACATGAGGACGAACATCGCCGACAAGGTTCGAGAAGGCCTTGAGTTGCTGCAAAGAGGGGATTTTCAAGGCGAGATTACGGGGGTGACCCCGCTTTGAAAACGCAAAAGCCCCGCCCGGCGAGATGCCGGGCGGGGCTTTTTTACGTCGGTTACGCGAGTGCTGTTACAACAGCGGGATCGAGTAGCTGACGATCAGACGGTTTTCGTCCTGGTCGCGAACGCCCGGGATGTTGGTGCGCCATGTGGCGTTTTTCCACATAACGCCCACATTTTTCAGCGGACCTTCTTGTACGACATACGCCAGGGTCAGGTCGCGTTCCCACTCGGAACGGTCGGAATTGTTCTCGCGACCGTTGGTACCAACGGTGTCAATGTTATCGCCATGCAGGTAAACCATACCCGCCGTCAAACCAGGTACGCCAACCTTGGCGAAGTCATACGCGTAGCGAACTTGCCAGGTACGTTCGCCGGCACGTGCGAACTTGGCGATCTGACTGTCGGTAGTCAGGTAAGCCGACGCGCCGTCACCCTGGTTCAGATAAGGGAAGTCGCTGTTGCCGTTGCTGGCCTGATAACCGCCGCCGAAAGTGTGACCGGCAACAGAGTAAAGGAACAGGCCGCTGTACAGGTTGTTGTCGACTTTACCTCGACCGGAACGGAAGCCTTCATCGTTACCGGAACTGAAATAAGCCGAGTCGTGACCATTGGCACCGTCATCGGAGCTGTTGAAGTAACGCAAGTCAGACTTCAACACGCCAGGACCGATCGACCAGTTGTGAACCAGACCCAGGAAGTGCTGCTTGTAGAAATTTTCCAGGTTGCCGTAGTAGTACTGGGCAGTCAGGTCTTTGGTGAGTTTGTAGTCGCCGCCACCGTAGATGAACTTGTTGCTGTCACGACCGGCAGCGGTGCGAGCGTTCGCACCGGCAATCGACATCTCTTCGTTGCTGCTGGAGTTACGGCCCTTGACATGCTCGATCTGACCGCCGACCAATGTCAGGTCTTTGATTTCGTTCGAGGTGATCTGACCTCCCTGGAAGGTTTGCGGCAGCAGACGACCGTCGTTGGTCACGATCACCGGCAGTTTTGGCTGCAGAGTGCCCAATTTCAGTTCGGTCTGGGAGATCTTGGCTTTGGCAGTCAGGCCCAGGCTGGAGAAGTTATCAACCGCTTCGCCATTGGATTCGCTTGGGAAAACAGTGCCGCCATAAGAGTTGTTGGAAGCGCCGTTCGTGCCGCCGCCTGAATCCAGTTTGATTCCCAGCAAGCCGATGGCGTCGATGCCGAAGCCTACGGTTCCTTGGGTGTAGCCGGAGATGAAGCGCAGATCGAAGCCTTGGCCCCATTCTTCGTTTCTGCTCGGGTCGGCGGAGCCACTACGGTTATCCGTGTTGATGTAAAAGTTACGCAACCCCAATGTAGCTTTGCTGTCTTCAATGAAACCGGCGGCGCCTGCCTGCTGCGTCAAAACCCCTACGGCCACAGCCAGGGCCAAGGTGGACTTCTTCATTGTTTCGCTCCTCTCGTTCTAATTTTTGTATTCTTTGGTCTAGGGTCTAACGCCCCAGATCCACAGATGCGCGATTAGCGCCAGACCGTGACTAACAAGTCAATCGTAACCATGTGTGTCTACGACCAAGGTCTAACCGCAATGATTTGGTCCCTGCAGGGTAATGATTTCCTCATAAACCCAAAAAGAATTATTTCATTCTTTTTAATGCCATTTAGGAATATATCTTTTCGCCAACGATCCGAACCGGGACACAACGTATCGGCTCATAAGCTAATTCCTAAATGGTATTTATTGGCTTTTTTTTAGATCGATTAGCTTTTGCGTATCTCCCATACGTCAATCACTATCGAAAAGGCGACGCCCATGATGGCCAAACGCGCACTATCTAGTCAATTTGTTACAGTTTGTGTGTCGCTGATGTTTTCTTTTTCAGCCCACGCGGCGACGCTCACGGTCGGTTATCAAACCGGTATCGACCCCAGCAAAGTCCCTCAAGCCGATGGCGTTTACGAGAAAACCATTGGCCAGAAAATCGATTGGCGTCGTTTCAACAGTGGCCCGGAAGTGGTCACCGCCATTGCGTCCGGCGATGTGCAGATTGGCAACCTCGGTTCAAGCCCGCTGGCGGCAGCCGCTTCGCGCCACCTGCCGATTGTCGCGTTCATTGTTTCTGCTCAGATCAACGCTGCAGAAGCACTGGTGGTGCGCAACGGCAGCGGCATTGATAAACCGGAAGATCTGATCGGCAAGACCATCGCCACGCCCTTTGTTTCAACCTCCCACTACAGCCTGCTCGGCGCGCTGAAGCATTGGGGTCTGGACGCCTCGAAAGTCAAAGTGGTGAACCTGCAACCGGCGGAAATCGCCGCCGCCTGGAAGCGTGGCGACATCGACGGCGCGTTTGTCTGGTCGCCGGCGCTGGGGGAAATCCGCAAGACCGGCAAGACGTTGACCGACGCCGCGCAGGTCGGCCAATGGGGCGCGCCGACCTTCGAGGTATGGGTCGCTCGCAAGGATTACGCCGAGAAGCATCCTGAAGTCGTGGCCCGATTTGCCAGGGTCACTCTGGATTCATTCGCCGACTACGCCGCCCATAAAGACAGCTGGACCGCCGATTCGGTACCCGTGCAGAAAATCGCCAAATTGACCGGTGCCAATGCCGCCGATGTACCGGAGCTGCTGGCCGGTTCCGCATTCCCGGATGCCAAGGCACAACAGACCACCGCGCTACTGGACGGTGGCACAGCCAAGGCGATTGGCGAGACGGCGAAGTTCTTGAAGGAGCAAGGGAAGGTCGAGACGGTGCTGCCGGATTATTCGCCGTATGTCAGCGCGAAGTTTGTCTCTGAATAACACGCAAAACCTGTGGCGAGGGAGCTTGCTCCCGCTGGAGGCCGGAGGCCTCCCAAACCCGACAACGCGGTGAATCAGTCATAACGTGTTTACTGGTTTTGGGGCCGCTTCGCAGCCCAGCGGGAGCAAGCTCCCTCGCCACAAAAGCCAATACGGACAGCCACCCAGTCAGAGCGCTTTTTCGAAGATCTTCGAATTACGCTGGAAGTTGTAAAGCGACGCCCGCGCCGATGGCAAGCGTTCGACGCTGCTGGGCACGAAACCCCGCTCACGAAACCAGTGGGCCGTCCGGGTGGTCAGCACGAACAAGGTTTTCAGCCCCTGTGCCCGGGCGCGGGTTTCGATGCGTTCCAGCAGTTCATCACCGCGACCGCCATGGCGGTACTCCGGGTTCACCGCCAGACACGCCAGCTCCCCAGCATCCGAATCGGCAATCTGATACAGCGCCGCGCAGGCGATGATCATGCCTTCGCGTTCGACCACGCTGAACTGCTCGATCTCACGCTCCAGCACCTCACGGGAACGCCGTACCAGAATCCCCTGCTCTTCCAGCGGGCTGATCAAGTCCAGCAAACCGCCGACGTCCTCGATGGCTGCCTCGCGCACAACTTCGAATTGCTCCTGAGCCACCAGCGTACCGCCACCGTCACGGGTGAACAGTTCGGTCAGCAGCGCACCATCTTCGGCGTAGCTGACGATGTGACTGCGCGCCACCCCGCCCCGGCACGCCTCAGCGGCCGCGTCCAGCAGCTCAGCTTGATAGTTGCTGCCCAGGCGCTGCAAATGCGCCGGCACTTGTTGCGGACGCAGCTCGCGAACCAGGCGACCATTTTCATCGATCAAGCCCGGATCAGCGCCAAACAACAATAGTTTGTCTGCCCCGAGGTCGATGGCCGCACGGGTAGCAACGTCTTCGCACGCGAGATTGAAGATCTCACCGGTCGGCGAGTAGCCCAATGGCGACAGCAGCACGATGGAGCGTTCGTCCAACAGGCGATTGATGCCCTTGCGGTCGACCCGACGCACTTCGCCGGTATGGTGATAGTCGACGCCTTCAAGCACACCGATCGGCCGCGCAGTGACCAGATTGCCGCTGGCCACCCGCAGGCGCGAACCCTGCATCGGCGATGAAGCCATGTCCATGGACAGTCGCGCTTCGATGGCGATGCGCAGTTGACCGACCGCATCGATCACGCACTCAAGCGTCGCCGCATCGGTGATGCGCATGCCATGGTGGTAATGCGGGGTCAGGCCGCGAGCGGCGAGGCGCGTTTCAATTTGCGGACGCGAACCGTGGACCAGCACCAGTCGCACGCCCAGGCTGTGCAGCAGTACCAGGTCGTGGACGATGTTGCCGAAGTTCGGGTGCTCCACGCCGTCGCCGGGCAGCATGACGACGAAGGTGCAATCGCGGTGGGCGTTGATGTAAGGCGAAGCGTGACGAAGCCAATTGACGTATTCGGGCATGAACCTGGGCCTGTAATAAATAGCAGCCGAAAAAAGGGTAAAGCAGTAAACGCACAGCGGGCTGATGGTTATCGTCGGAACAGGCTTGGCAACACGCGCGCTCTCCTCATGAATACGGGTTGGGACCCTGGCAATTTATACGGTTAGTCAGCCAAAACACAGAACCTGTGGGAGCGGGCTTGCTCGCGAAGGCGGCGTATCAGACACATTAATATCAACTGACACTCCTCTATTCGCGAGCAAGCCCGCTCCCACATGGGTTGCGCTCAACTGACTGGTATCGCCGTTTTGGCCGGCGTCAGGCAGTAATGTTCAATCAATTGTCGTAATAGGTGCACGGTAGGCTGCAAACGTGACATTTCGAGGTATTCCCCCGGTTGGTGGGCGCAGGCGATGTCGCCCGGTCCCAATACCAACGTTTCACAACCAAGACGCTGAAGATAAGGCGCTTCCGTGCCGAACGCCACTGCTTCGGCACGATGGCCGGTGAGCTTTTCAGCGATCCTCACCAATTCCGAGTCCTCGGCTTGCTCGAACGGCGGCACTTCGGGGAACAGCGGCGCGTAATCGATCTTCACCTTATGCCGTTCGGCAATCGGATCGAGCTTCTGCAGAATCGCCGCGCGCAGGGCTTTGGGGTCCATACCCGGTAACGGACGCAAGTCGAACTCCAGCGAGCACTGGCCGCAGATGCGGTTGGGGTTATCGCCGCCGTGAATGCAGCCGAAATTCAGGGTCGGTTGCGGCACACTGAACTGCGGGTTACGGAATTCGCGCTGCCACGCCAGGCGCAGGCCGCGCAGTTCGCCCATGGCGTCGTGCATGGCTTCGAGGGCGCTATGGCCCAGACGCGGGTCCGAGGAATGGCCGCTCTGGCCGAGGATGTCGATGCGTTCCATCATGATGCCCTTGTGCATCCGCACCGGCTTCAGCCCGGTCGGCTCACCGATCACCGCCGCGCGACCTAATGGCCGCCCGGCTTCGGCCAGAGCGCGAGCGCCAGACATCGAGCTTTCTTCATCGCAGGTGGCGAGGATCAGCAAGGGTTGCTTGAACGGTTGATCGAGCAAGGGTTTGACGGCTTCGATGGCCAGGGCGAAAAAGCCCTTCATGTCGCAACTGCCCAAGCCGACCCAGCGACCATCCACTTCCGTCAGTTTCAGCGGGTCGGTCTGCCACAACGCCTCGTCGTACGGCACCGTATCGCTGTGACCGGCCAGCACCAGGCCGCCGGGGCCGGAACCAAAACTGGCCAGCAGATTGAATTTGCCGGGGCTGACCTGCTGGATATCGCAGGCAAAACCCAAGTCCCCGAGCCATGTCGCCAACAAGTCGATGACCGGCCGATTGGTTTGATCCAGGCTGGGTTGGGTACAGCTGACGGACGGCGCGGCAATCAGCGCAGCGAACTGATCTTTCATGGACGGCAAAGGCATCGCTGACTCCCAACTCCCGAATTGAAGTCCATCATAGAGCCATCCGGCGACAGGAATAAACCGCCGCGGCTGTCACCAAGTGTCAACAGACCCTACAACTCTTGAGTCCTGTACACTGCACGACCTTGGCAGCCACACATTCCCCCGGCTGCGCTCCCGATCCTGGATTTTCCGGCCATGCAGAAAGAAACCGAAATCAAACTCCGCGTCAGCCGCGAAACCCTCGCCGCCCTGCGCGAGCACCCGTTACTGAAAAAACGCAACAAAAGTGGCTGGGAACGCCGTGAGTTGATGAACCAGTACTTCGACACGCCTGAGCGCGACCTGGCCCGCGCCAAGGTTGCCCTGCGCCTGCGCCGCGATGGCGAAGAAGTGATTCAGACCCTCAAGACCCGTGGCCAGAGCGTCGCCGGTCTGTCCGAGCGTCACGAGTACGACTGGTCCCTGCCCAAAGCCAAGCTCGACGTGAAGAAACTCGACGGTGAATGCTGGCCCGAAGAGCTGGCCGAGCTGGACAAGAAAACCCTGAAAGCCATCTTCACCACCGATTTCGTTCGCGAACGCGCGGAAATCGCTTGGGGCCGTGGCAAGACCAAAGTGGTCATCGAAGCCGCGCTGGACCTGGGCCACGTGGTGGTCGGCAAGCAGAAAGAAGAAATCTGCGAGCTGGAACTGGAACTGCGCGAAGGCGAACCGGCCGCGCTGCTGGAACTGGCCGCCGAACTGGCTGCGACCCTGGCGCTGATGCCATGTGACATCAGCAAGGCCGAACGCGGTTATCGCCTGTTCGACGCCAACAGCTACTCGCTGAGCTTGCCGGCGCCGCAGATCACCGCCGAAATGCCGCTGGACGATGCGTTCGCCGCCCTGAGCTGGCATTTGCTGAGCAGCAGCCAGCGTCTGGCCGAGCAGTATCGCTTCAATGGCCACTGGCGCCTGTTGCAGGACTGGGTCGAGAACCTCGCTGAAATGCGTGCGCTGATCAGCAGCCTCGGCCAAGCCGCACCGCGTCAGTCGACCCACGATCTGCGGGTCGCGCTGGATGCCCTGCTGGAAGACTGGCGCCCGCTGGTACAAGCCGGCCTGGACGACGAAGACGTGCGCAAAGCTGCGCCGGAGCAGTTCCTCGAAGAGCTGGAAGATCCGCGCTGGGGTCTGTTCTCCCTGAACACTTCGCGCTGGTTGCTGGCCCGCACCTGGGCCGCCGATCGCAACACCCGTGGCGATCGCCAGGGCGCTGCGCAACTGGGCAGCTGGCTGCCACGCCTGTTGGGCGAAGAAGCCAACTCGCTGCAATTGCAGCGTTACCAGCAACAACCGGAAGACTTGGCCGAGCAGCTGCCGCGTATCGAGCGCATCCAGTCTTGGTTGCATCATGCACGTGGCGTGCTGGAGATCCCGGAAATGGATCGCTTGTACGGTGAGCTGAACAAACTGACGCAACTGGCCAACGAGCCGATCACCGATGAATCGCTGGATGCGCGTAAGCACCAGGCGATTGCGGTGTATCAGAATCGTGCCTGGAAAACTTTGCTGCGTCTGTAACACCGCCTTCGCGAGCAAGCCCGCTCCCACATTTGATCTTCAGCGAACACAAAATATGTGTACGACAGAAAATCAAGGTGGGAGCGGGCTTGCTCGCGAAGAGGCCCGCCCAAACGCTGCAAATCTCTACCCCCGCAACACCGGCAAACTCGTCGTGGATTTGATCTCCGACAACGCCACGATCGAGTTGACCTCCTGAATCCCCGGCACCATCGACAGCTTCTCGAAGAAGAAGCGCTCATAAGCCTCGATATCCGCCGTGACGATCCGCAGCAAGAAATCCACCGACCCCATCAGCACATAACACTCCAGCACTTCGGGAAAACCGCGAATCGCCTCGGTGAACTCAGTGAAGTTCGAACGTCCGTGGGCGTTGAGTTTGATCTCGGCGAATATCTGCGTGTTAAGGCCGATTTTCTTGCGGTCAAGCAACGTCACCTGACCGCGAATGATCCCCTCTTCCTTCATCCGCTGAATCCGTCGCCAGCACGGCGACTGCGAGAGCCCCACCTGTTCGGCGATCTGCGCGCTGGAGAGCGAAGCGTCCTCTTGCAGCAACGCGAGAATCTTGCGGTCGTAGCCATCCAGCTCGCTGTGCATAGAAAAACCTGTAGTGGGTACTAAATCGAATTGATCGATTCGATAAATGATCGATAAGCCCCATCATAGATAAGAAATGCCCGGCACCGAATGTAAAAATTCCTCCAGTGACTTTGGAGACCGAACATGCCGCATTTAGAAGCCGTGAACACCCCGCCCGCCCGTGCCGATGTCTGGAACGTCAGCAACGCCCACTGCCGCGTTCACTATCAATTACTGGCCGAGGCCGAACCGGATCTGCTGTGTCGGGCGCTCAATCTGTTCGCCTTGCAGTTTCTGACGCCGCAGCAGGTCAACGTACAGCGTATGGACGATCTGCTATCGGTCGACATCGTCATGGACGGCCTGAGCTGGCACCGGGCCCAGGTGATCGCGGAAAAATTACGTAACCTGATCAGCGTCTGCTCGGTGAACCTGCAAGCGGCTGATTCTGAGTGGGGAGAGCCGGCTCAGGCAGCTGGTTAAAAAAACCCTGAAAAAACCCGACACGTCTTGGTCCGGTAGTGGCCCAACGGTCTACGGGTGCGCGACTATCCTTTGCGAACGGTTGTTCATAAGGAGCCCGCATGTCCGTTCAACTCGCCACTCAGGACCGCTGGCTGGACCTCAATGATTTGCTGCGTGAATTGGTCGCCCAAGGCTTTATCAGCCAGGATTCGGCCGAATACGCACTCAACGCCCGCCGCCGTCACGCCATAAATGGTCAGCAGCACCCGCTGGAATTCATCGCCAGCCAACACCTGGACGACCTCAGCCGTCCCGGCAAACACCTCGATCTGGAAAGCCTGACGCTCTGGCTGTCTCAGCAGGCCGGTCAGCCTTACTTGCGCATCGACCCGCTGAAAATCAATGTCGCTGCCATTACGCCGTTGATGTCCTATGCCTTCGCCCAACGCCACAAGATTCTGGCGGTGTCCGTCGACCGCGATGCCGTCACCGTGGCCAGTGCCCAGCCCTTCGTCAGCAGCTGGGAAGCCGACCTGACCCATGTGTTGAAGCTGCCAATCAAGCGCGTAGTGGCCAACCCGGTGGATATCCAGCGCTTCAGCGTGGAGTTTTTCCGCCTGGCCAAATCGGTCAGCGGCGCCACCAACGCCGATCAACAGATAAGCAGCCTGGGCAATTTCGAACAGTTGCTCAACCTCGGCGCCAGTGACCAGGAGCCGGACGCCAACGATGCGCACATCGTCAACATTGTCGATTGGTTGTTCCAGTACGCGTTCCAGCAACGGGCCAGTGATATCCACATCGAACCCCGGCGCGAGCAAGGCACGGTGCGCTTTCGCATCGACGGTGTGCTGCACAACGTCTATCAATTCCCGCCGCAGGTGACCATGGCCATCGTCAGCCGCCTGAAAAGCCTGGGGCGGATGAACGTAGCGGAAAAACGCAAACCCCAGGACGGTCGGGTCAAGACCAAAACCCCGGACGGCGGTGAAGTCGAGTTGCGGCTGTCGACATTACCGACGGCGTTCGGCGAAAAAATGGTCATGCGGATCTTCGACCCCGAAGTGCTGCTCAAGGACTTCGATCAGCTGGGTTTTTCCGCCGATGACCTGCGTCGCTGGCAAGACATGACCCGCCAGCCCAATGGCATCATTCTGGTGACCGGGCCGACCGGGTCAGGCAAGACCACCACGCTGTACACCACCCTGAAGAAACTGGCGACGCCGGAGGTCAACCTCTGCACCATCGAAGACCCGATCGAAATGGTCGAACCGGCGTTCAATCAGATGCAGGTCCAGCACAACATCGACCTGACCTTTGCCGCCGGTGTGCGCGCACTGATGCGGCAAGACCCGGACATCATCATGATCGGCGAGATCCGCGACCTCGAAACCGCAGAGATGGCGATTCAGGCGGCACTCACCGGCCACTTGGTGCTGTCGACGTTACACACCAACGACGCCCCGAGCGCCATCAGCCGCCTGCTGGAACTCGGCGTGCCGCATTACCTGATCAAGGCCACGGTGCTCGGGGTCATGGCTCAGCGCCTGGTCCGGACTCTCTGCCCGCACTGCAAGGCGCCGCTGACCCTGGGCGAGGACGACTGGCAAACCCTGACCCGGCCCTGGCAAGCGCCACTGCCAGGCAACGCACAACGCGCCATCGGATGCCTGGAGTGCCGCGAAACCGGCTATCGCGGCCGCGCCGGGGTGTACGAAATCATGCAGCTGACTGACGGCATTAAAGCGCTGATCAACCCTGATACCGATTTGCTGGCGGTCCGGCGTCAGGCCTTCAAGGAAGGCATGCGCAGTTTGCGGTTGTCGGGGGCGCAGAAAGTGGCGGCGGGTTTGACCACGATCGAAGAGGTGTTGCGCGTGACGCCGCAGAGTGAGCAGAAGTAGCCCTGATGCCGGTCAACTAAGCCGTAGGAGCTGCCGCAGGCCGATAAACGTCACGGAACTCGATTGGGTAATTGGCGATCAAAGCCCCCAGTTAAAACCCAGTGGAGTCACCTTTTATGCGTCTCAAACTTGCTGTCGCTACCTTCGCCGTGTTGTCCCTTCCAGTCGGTTCGGCGATGGCTGATGACAGCTTTTTGCGTAACGTCCTTACTTCCGGTGCCACCACCGGTACGTCCTACCTGACCTCCAGGGATCACAAGCTGGTCGTCGCCGCTCAGGACGACGCCAGCAGCTTTGTCGCCAGTGACGGCACAATTCGCGGCCCCTACCTGGAAGCTGCGATGCAGAAAGTCCGCGCCGACAACCCTGGCCTGCAAGCCACGGACATGGAACTGGCGAACGCAATCCTGGCGAAGAATGCCATCGCCTCGAAATAAGATTCGTTGCTTAACAAAATGCCGCTCATATGAGCGGCATTTTTTTTGCCTGAAATGCGATCAATTGTGGGAGCGGGCTTGCTCGCGAAAGCGGTGTTTCAGTCGACATCAATGGTGAAAGTTAAACCGCTTTCGCGAGCAAGCCCGCTCCCACATTAGATCTTCATCTCTCGTGATTTCAGCGGTATTCATCCACCGGCACACACGCACAAAACAGATTGCGGTCACCGTAGACATTGTCCACACGGTTCACCACCGGCCAATACTTATGGGCCTTGGTGTGAGCATCCGGCGTCACCGCCCGCTCAATGCTGTACGGCCGCTCCCAAACCCCGATGATATCGGCCAAGGTATGCGGCGAACGTTTCAGCGGGTTGTCCTCGGCGGGCCAATTGCCGTTCTGCACCTCGGTGATTTCCGCACGAATACTCAGCATCGCGCCGATAAAACGGTCCAGCTCCGCCTTCGACTCACTCTCGGTCGGTTCGACCATCAACGTCCCCGGCACCGGGAACGACATGGTTGGCGCATGGAAGCCGTAGTCCATCAGGCGCTTGGCAACGTCCTCTTCACTGATTCCGGTCAGCGCCTTGAGCGGCCGCAAATCGAGGATGCATTCGTGGGCCACGCGCTCGTTGCGCCCGGTGTAGAGCACCGGGAACGCCCCGGACAAATGCCGCGCCAGGTAATTCGCGGCGAGAATCGCTACCTCGCTCGCATCTGCCAGTTGCGGCCCCATCATGGCGATATACATCCAGCTGATGGGCAGAATGCTTGCACTGCCCCAAGGGGCCGCGCTCACTGCGCCGTTTTCCGGTAGCGGGCCATCGATGGGCACCACTGGGTGATTGGCGACGAATGGCGCCAGGTGCGCCCGAACGCCGATCGGGCCCATCCCCGGCCCGCCTCCGCCGTGGGGAATGCAGAAGGTTTTGTGCAGGTTCATGTGCGACACGTCGGCACCGATGTCTGCCGGCCGTGCCAATCCAACCTGCGCATTAAGGTTGGCGCCATCCATGTACACCTGACCGCCATGGCTGTGGATAACTTCACAGATCTCGCTGATGCCTTCCTCGTAGACACCGTGGGTAGAAGGATAAGTCGCCATCAGGCAGGCGAGTTTGTCCCCCGCCTCCGCGGCTTTTTCTTTCAAGTCATCCAGATCGACATTACCCCCCTCGTCACACTCGACGATCACCACCCGCATCCCGGCCATTTGCGCCGAGGCCGGGTTGGTGCCGTGGGCAGAAGACGGAATCAGGCAGATATCCCGCGCGCCCTGATGGCGGCTCTCGTGATATTTGCGAATCGCCAGCAACCCGGCGTACTCGCCCTGAGCGCCCGAGTTGGGTTGCATGCAGATCGCATCGAAACCGGTGATCGCGCAGAGCCAGCGTTCCAGCTCCTCGATCATCAAGGAATAACCCACCACCTGTTCTTTCGGCACGAACGGATGCAGGTTGGCGAACTGCGGCCAGGTGATGGGGATCATCTCGCTGGTGGCATTGAGCTTCATGGTGCAGGAGCCCAGCGGAATCATCGATTGATTGAGCGCCAGGTCTTTGTTTTCCAGCTGCTTGAGATAACGCAGCATTTCGGTTTCGCTGTGATGAGCGTTGAACACCGGATGACGCAGATACGGCGTACTGCGTTGCAACCCGGCAGGAATGCCAGATGCCAGCGCTTCCGCGTCCAACTCGCCGACGTTGAGGCCATGATCGGCACCGAGAAACACGTCGAACAGCTTCGCCACGGTGGTTTCGTCACAGGTTTCGTCGAGGCTCAGGCCGAGCTGCCCACGGCCGAGAATGCGCAAATTGATCTGCGCCGCCTGAGCACTTTCAATGATCGCGGTCTGAGTGCCACCGACCTCCAGGGTCAGTGTGTCGAAGAAATGTTGGTTGAGACGGGCAATACCGTGACGCTCCAGGCCGGCAGCGAGGATGCAGGTTAGACGGTGCACTCGCTGGGCAATCCGTTTGAGCCCCTCCGGACCGTGGTAGACCGCGTAGAAACTGGCGATATTGGCCAGCAGCACTTGCGCGGTGCAGATGTTCGAGTTGGCTTTCTCCCGGCGGATATGTTGCTCGCGGGTTTGCAGGGCCATGCGCAGGGCGACGTTGCCGCGGGCGTCTTTCGACACGCCGATGATCCGCCCCGGAATCGCCCGTTTGTATTCGTCGCGACTGGCAAAAAACGCCGCGTGCGGGCCGCCGTAACCCATGGGCACGCCGAATCGCTGGGAGGAACCGAACACTACGTCGGCGCCCAGCTCCCCCGGCGGGGTCAGCAACAGCAGGCTTAGAAGATCGGTCGCCACACAGGCCAGAGCTTGCTGGGCATGCAGTTGATCGATCAATGGACGCAGATCGCGCACTTCGCCATGGGTGTCGGGATATTGCAGCAGCGCGCCGAACACCTGGTGCTGTTTCAAGTTATCCACAGCATCGACGATCAGCTCGAAACCGAACCCTTCGGCCCGAGTCCGTACCACGGAAATGGTCTGCGAGTGGCAATTCTCATCGACGAAAAACAGGTTACTTCTGGATTTGGCTACGCGCTTGGCCAATGCCATGGCCTCGGCTGCCGCCGTCGCTTCATCGAGCAGCGAGGCGTTGGCCAGTTCCAGGCCGGTCAGGTCGATGGTCAGCTGCTGGAAATTCAGCAACGCTTCGAGCCGGCCTTGGGCGATCTCTGGTTGATAGGGGGTGTAAGCGGTGTACCAACCGGGATTTTCCAGCACGTTGCGCAGGATGACGGCCGGCGTGAGGGTGCCGTGGTAACCCATGCCGATCAGGCTGGTCCAGACCTGGTTCTGCTCGGCGTAGCTGCGCAGTTTGGCCAGTGCAGCTTCTTCATCGAGGGCGGGCGGCAAGTCCAGTGGTCGGTTGAGGCGGATTCCCGGCGGCACCGTCTGCTCGATAAGCTCGACCCGGCTGCCAAGGCCGAGGCTGTCGAGCATCGCCTGCTGCTCGGCGGCATCGGGGCCGAGGTGGCGGCGCAGGAAGGTGTTGGGGTCGCGTAACTGGCTCAAGGACGGCAACTGGGACATGACGGGCTCTCTCTTGACTGGCGCTCGGCGTCGATGCAATGCGGTCAAACCAGCATAGCTCCCCCTACGCGCGCGGCATGGCGTCTTTGCACCTCAGGCTCATGATGCGCGGAGCCCTGTAACCCCCGCCCGCCTATCGAGCGCACCGTTTGTAATGTCGTATTACAAACCTTTTTTATTTCAGCGATATATACAGTTGCCAATAGCTATAAACAGGGGAAGTTCTTGCTATTTTTTTGCGCCAGAAATAGGCCATCTCTACGCCAAATTAAAAAAACGCCTGTAAACATGTGAAAAACCAGCATTAGCCAGCACCCTCTTTTTCTGGAAAAACCAATCGCGATAGATAAGACGCAACAATAGCTAATCAATCTATAGATCAAAAAACGGCATGCTATGTTTGTCTAGGGCTGGGCACGGGAGACAAAACGCCACTACCCAGTTACAACCAAACTCGATGCTTCAACTTATTCGAAATGGAGTTCAAAAATGAGTAGCCAACAAGTAATTTTATTCATCGAAGAAGAGCAGTTGATTGCACAAAAAAACAACAACTACAGTCTTTACCTAGCCAAAAAGGTAAACAATGACTTTACGGTTATCTGGCAATCAAAAGGTGCCAAAGCTACCGTTAATAACCCTAGCTATCAATACCGCAATACGTTCGACATCACGACACCCTCGTTCATGGTCAACTTTACCAACGATCCGATTCAACAAGGTGATGTCACTTTCACTTCCGGCGGAAAAAATTTGCCCATCAGCACCGGTCAAACAACAATACTGGATGCAAACGGCGTGTTTTCACCGGCAAAAAACGGCGGCAAGCCATCGGATGTGCTTATTACCAACCAATTGCAAGGTAATCCACACGAAATACTGCTGGATTCCAACGGCAAGAATATCTGGGTAAACCGCCAGAGCGGCATGAACATCGGCACCGCGACACTGACACCAAAAGACCAATACCAACTCTGGTTCGGCAACCTTCAAGAAACAGGCTCGCTGATTGCCAGCAACTTATCCGACGCCTATGTGGCAACCTTGCAGAATGGAGGCAGTATTACCCTCACCTATACAGACGAAGGCACTTGGGTAACTGGCGAACCAGCCAAGCGCCTAAGCGAAGCAGAAGTCAAGGCGCTTCATGCCAGGGTCGGGATCAAAGATGCTGCATAGCCTGCCGGGCTGATCGGGCATCGTCTGCCGGATGGGCTGTGAGTATTACGCGTACTGTTTACAACCTTTAGACAGCAGGCTTTTCTTAGGGAATAAAAACCCTGTGCATCGTGGATCTACAGGGTTTTTATTAATGCCCCTCGGCCGTGGATACTATCGGGCCAGATGGATCTGGATTTCCGCCATAAAATATCCCGCCGGATTAATGGGAAACACCATGAGCAATCAACAAATTATTGTTTATATTGAAGAGACACAATTAATTGCACAGAAAATCAATAATTACAGTCTCTATCTGGCGAAGAAAGTAAACGACACCTTCACCGTCATATGGCTATCAAAGGGCCCCAAAGCGGCAACCGGCCAACCCAGCTATCAATACAAAAACATTTTCGATATTTCAAGTGTTTCCTTTATGGTCAATTTTACAAACACTCCATTGCAAGAAGGCGATATCACGTTCACTTCAGGAGGCAAAAATCTGACCATCAATACCGGACAAATAACAACATTGAGTGAGTACGGTGTATTCAGCCCCGCAAAAAATGGCGGTGTGCCGGGAAATATTTTAATCAACAACCAACTTCCGGCCTATCCGCGTGAAATATTACTGGATTCCACAGGCTGCAGTATCTGGGTGGACTGTTCAGGCGGCATGAATATCGGCGCAACTACCATGACACCAAAAAACCAGTTCCAGTTATGGTTCGGTGCGGCCCAGGCAACGGGTTCATTAATTCCTGCCGACGTATCGAATTTTTATGTCGTCACGGTGAACAACGGAGAAACCCAAACAATTACTTACAATGGCAGTGGTGTTTGGGTTCCCGGCGAACCGGCAAAACGCCTGACAACAGAAGAAGTAACGGCGCTTCACGCCAGAGTAAGTAAAGCGGTAGAAGTGGCAGCATAAACACAAACGCCGCGCCCCATGGGAATGGGAACGCGGCGTTCTTGTGGATGATTCGCTTCTGGCGGTAATTACTCGCCGATAGCAGCCTTGTAGGCCACCGGGTCGAGCAGGTTGTTCAGCTCAGAGGTATCGCTTGGCTCGAGTTTGAAGAACCAGCTGTCATAAGGCGCGCTGTTGACCAGTTCCGGGTTGTTGGCCAACTCTTCGTTAACGGCAATGACTTTGCCGGAAACTGGCGAGTAGATATCCGACGCGGCCTTGACCGACTCGACGACACCCGCAGTATCACCGGCAGCGAACACTTTGCCGATTTCCGGCAGCTCGACGAACACTACGTCACCCAAGGCTTCCTGAGCATGGTCTGAAATACCCACTTTCACGCCGCCATCATGGTCTAGACGGGCCCATTCGTGACTCTCGGCAAAACGCAGGTCGACAGGGATTTCGCTCATGTTCTGTGTCCTCAAGAAAAATGTCAGCGGTCATTGCCCGCCAAAAAAAGTTAGATCAAGGTTTTGCCGTGGCGTACGAAGGTCGGTTTGACCACTCGAACCGGGTACCACTTGCCGCGAATTTCCACTTCAGCGCGGTCGGCGGTGGCCACCGGCACGCGCGCCAGTGCTATCGACTTGCTAAGCGTAGGAGAGAAACTACCACTGGTGATCTCCCCTTCGCCAACATCGGCGATGCGAACCACCTGATGCGCCCGCAAAACGCCACGTTCTTCAAGGACCAAACCCACCAATTTGTGCTGCACGCCAGCGGTTTGTTCGGCTTCCAGGGCAGTGCGGCCGATGAACTGACGAGTGGCCGGTTCCCAGGCAATGCTCCAGGCCATGTTGGAGGCCAATGGCGAAACGTCTTGATGAATGTCCTGACCGTAGAGGTTCATGCCGGCTTCGACACGCAAGGTATCGCGGGCGCCGAGGCCAATCGGGGAGATGCCCGCACCTACCAGATCGTTGAAGAAGCCCGGTGCCTGATCGGCCGGCAGCACGATTTCCAGACCATCCTCACCGGTGTAACCGGTGCGCGCGATGAACCAGTCACCGTCGGTGTGACCTTCGAAATATTTGAGCTGTTGAATGAGCGTGCCACGGGACTGAGTCACCAGTTCGGCAATCTTGTGCCGGGCGTGAGGCCCTTGAATGGCCAGCATTGCCAGCTCGGAGCGCTCGTTGAGTTGCACCTCGAAGTCGCCGAGATGAGCTTGCATCCAGGCCAGGTCCTGATTGCGGGTAGAGGCGTTGACCACCAAGCGATAACCGTCCTCGAGACGGTAGACGATCATGTCGTCGACGATACCGCCGTGCTCGTTGAGCATGGCGCTGTACAGGGCACGGCCGGGGCTGTGCAGACGTTCGACGTCATTGGCCAGTAAATACTGAAGCCAGGCCTTGGCCTGGGGGCCGTCAACATCGATCACGGTCATGTGGGATACATCGAAAACCCCGCAATCGCGGCGCACCTGATGGTGTTCCTCGACTTGCGAGCCGTAATGCAGAGGCATATCCCAACCGCCAAAATCGACCATCTTCGCGCCGAGGGCGAGATGAAGGTCATACAGAGGCGTACGCTGTCCCATGGGTTTCTCCTTCCGGGCGTGGCGAAGGTGCGGGCAGGTGCTGTACGGGGTGAAATGCCTGTAAATAAAGGCTTTCAGCCGATTTCAGCGACCCGGTCCGAGGACGGACCGCACCGAATGCCGCGCATTGTAGCCGCAAGGTGTAGGACTGACACCTACGTGTTTCGATGCGCCGAACGTCGGATCAATCCGATGACCGGTAACAGCCCGACCAACACCAGTGTCAGTGCCGGCAACGAAGCCCTCGCCCACTCGCCCTCGCTGGTCATTTCAAAGATCCGTACTGCCAGCGTGTCCCAGCCGAACGGGCGCATCAGCAGGGTCGCGGGCATTTCCTTGAGCACATCGACGAACACCAGCAATGCCGCGCTCAACGTGCCCGGCAGCAGCAGCGGCAGATACACTTTGAAAAACAGTCGCGGCCCACTGACGCCAAGGCTACGTGCTGCTTCGGGCAAAGATGGCCGTATTCGCGCCAGGCTGCTTTCAAGCGGTCCATAGGCCACCGCAATAAAACGCACCAGATAGGCCAGCAACAACGCCGACAGACTGCCCAGCAGCAACGGTTTGCCCGAGCCGCCAAGCCAGCCTGACAGCGGGATCACCAGTTCGCGATCCAGGTAACTGAACGCCAGCATGATCGATACCGCCAGCACCGAGCCCGGCAAGGCATAACCAAGATTGGCCAGGCTGATGCCGGAACGGATCGCACGGGTCGGCGCCAATCGACGGGCAAAGGCCAGTACCAGCGCGACACTGACGGTGATCAACGCCGCCATGCCGCCCAAGTACAGGGTATGGATGATCAAGCCGGCATAACGCTCATCCAGATCGAAGCGTCCGCGTTGCCAGAACCACACCACCAGTTGCAGCACGGGAATGACGAAGGCGCAGGCGAATACCAGACCACACCAGCTCATGGCCGCCAGTGCCTTGACCCCGCGCAGGTGATACAACGCCTTGACCCGGGGTCGTTCGTTGCTCGCCCGGTTGGCCCCGCGGGCACGGCGCTCGCCATACAGCACGACCATCACCACCAACAGCAACAGGCTGGCCAGTTGCGCGGCGGTGGAAAGACTGAAAAAGCCGTACCAGGTTTTGTAGATGGCGGTGGTGAATGTATCGAAGTTGAACACCGACACCGCACCGAAATCCGCCAGGGTTTCCATCAGCGCCAACGCCACCCCCGCGCCGATGGCTGGACGTGCCATGGGCAACGCCACGCGCCAGAACGCCTGCCACGGGGATTGCCCAAGGACTCGCGCCGCTTCCATCAAGCCTTTGCCCTGAGCCAGGAATGCGGTACGCGCCAACAGGTAAACGTAGGGATAGAAAACCAGCACCAGCACCAGAATCACACCGCCCGTGGAGCGCACTCGCGGTAGCCTCAGGCCGCTGCCGAACCATTCACGCAACAAGGTTTGCACGGGACCGGCGAAATCCAGCAGGCCGACGAAGACGAATGCCAGCACGTAGGCAGGAATCGCAAAGGGCAGCATCAGCGCCCAATCCAGCCAACGTCGCCCGGGGAATTCGCAAAGGCTGGTGAGCCAGGCCAGGCTGACGCCCAGTAGCGTTACGCCGAAACCGACGCCGAGTACCAGCGTGAGGGTATTGCCCAGCAACCGTGGCATCTGGGTATCCCACAGGTGGGACCAGATTTGCTGATCGATGGTTTGCCATGAGAAAAGCAGAACGCTCAGGGGCAGCAAGACCAGCGCAGCAATGGCGAAGACCAGGGGATACCAGCGGCGTTGGGCGGGGTGGGCCAAGGAAAGTTCTCTAGAAAGTACGGAGCCAACGCGGGCCTGCGTCTGCCCCATTTTTGTGGCGAGGGAGCTTGCTCCCGCTCGGCTGCGCAGCAGTCGTAAAGCAGCCGATGCGATTTAACTGACGCACCGCGTCACATGGTTTTAGGGCCGCTTCGCAGCCCGGCGGGAGCTGGCTCCCTCGCCACAGTCGCGGCAAACACAGATTCAGTTCCAGCCAGCCCGATCCATCATCCGGATCGCTTCTGCCTGACGCTTGCCAGCCACTTCCACCGGCAGGGTATCGGCAACGAACTTGCCCCAGGCCGCTACTTCTTCCGAAGGAGCCACTGCCGGGTTGGCCGGGAATTCCTGGTTCACGTCAGCGAAAATCTTCTGCGCTTCAGGCGTGGTCATCCACTCCACCAGCGCCTTGGCAGCTTCCGGGTGCGGCGCGTGCTTGGTCAGGCCGATGCCCGACAGGTTGACGTGCACGCCACGGTCACCCTGATTCGGCCAGAACAGCTTCACCGGCAGGTCTGGCTTCTGTTTGTGTAAACGGCCGTAGTAGTAAGTGTTGACGATGCCGACGTCGCATTGACCGGCGTTGATCGCCTCCAGCACGGCGACGTCGTCGGAGAACACGTCGGTGGACAGGTTGTTGACCCAGCCCTTGAGGATCTTCTCGGTTTTATCGGCGCCATGGACTTCGATCATCGTGGCGGTCAGGGACTGGTTGTAGACCTTCTTCGCCGTGCGCAGGCACAGGCGGCCTTCCCACTGCTTGTCGGCCAGCGCCTCGTAGGTAGTCAGCTCACCGGGTTTCACCCGGTCGGTGGAGTAGGCGATGGTCCGCGCCCGCAGGCTCAATCCGGTCCAGGCATGGGAGGAAGCACGGTATTGCAGCGGGATGTTGGCGTCGATCACCTTGGAAGTGAACGGCTGGAGGATGCCCATCTGCTCGGCCTGCCAGAGGTTGCCGGCATCGACGGTCAGCAGCAGGTCGGCAGTGGCATTTTCGCCCTCGGCCTTGATCCGCTGCATCAGCGGCGCTTCCTTGTCGGTGATGAATTTCACCTGCACGCCGGTTTTCCGGGTGTAGGCATCGAAGACCGGTTTGATCAGCTCATCGATACGCGAGGAGTAAACCACCACCTCGTCGGCGGCCTGGGTGGCGGTGCTGCCAATCAGGGTCAGGGCCAGTGCGGTCAGTAGACGCTTGGGTGCCAACATGGAAGCGGTCTCTCGAATGGGGAAGTGAGGCCAAATGATAAGGACTCACATTTCGCTTCTCAATCGAACAGTGAGTGGAGGCGTTACTGGATGTTGCACGGTTTGGATGTGCATTGAATGTGCCGCCGCCTTCGCGAGCAAGTCGAATCGTCGCACCGCCGCTCCCACATTGGAATGCATTTCAAAATGTGGGAGCGGGCTTGCTCGCGAAGAGGCCATCAACCGCAGCGAAGATCTCAGGCCTTGGCCAACGCCGGCAGATCCCCAATCAACCCAAGCGCTTCGCGCACAAACAACGCCTTGGCCTCGGGCATTTGATCGACCATCTTCAACCCGGTATTACGCAACCAGCGCACCGGCAACGGATCGGCCTGGAACAAACGCTCGAATCCTTCCATCGCTGCCATCAACGCCAGGTTGTGGGGCATGCGCCGACGCTCGTAGCGACTGAGCACTTTCACGTCGGCCAACCGCTCGCCACGCGCGGCCGCTTGCAGCAGCACTTCGGCCAGCACCGCGGCATCGAGAAAACCGAGGTTCACGCCCTGCCCGGCGAGCGGATGGATGGTATGGGCCGCGTCGCCGATCAGCGCCAGGCCTTCAGCCACATACCGCTTGGCATGACGCTGACGCAGCGGCACGCACAACCGCGGGTCAGCGCTGAGTACCGTGCCGAGGCAGCCTTCGAAGGCCCGCTCCAGCTCCTTGCAGAAGCCTTCGTCGTCCAGCGCCATCAGGCGTTCGGCTTCGCTCGGCGTGGTCGACCAGACGATCGAGCACCAATCCTGTTGACCGTCCCGCTCCAACGGCAGAAACGCCAGCGGGCCGTTGTCGGTGAATCGTTGCCACGCGGTCATTCGATGAGGTTTTGCGCTGCGCACGCTGGTAACGATCGCGTGGTGCATGTAATCCCATTCGCGAGTCGCAACCCCGGTCAGACGCCGCACCGCCGAGTTGGCGCCATCCGCCGCGATCACCAAAGGCGCCCGCAAGGTGCGGCCATCGGCCAGGGTCAGCAGCCAGTCGTCACCGGAGCGGCGCATCTGCTCCAGACGCGCGTTGGCGAGCATCCCGAGATCGCAGTCGTGCAGTCGGTCGAGCAAGGCGTCCTGAACCACGCGATTCTCGACGATATGCCCGAGCACTTCGGCATGCACACTGGTCGCCGAAAAATGGATCTGCCCGGTACCGCTGCCGTCCCAGACGTGCATGTCGGTGTACGGACTACTGCGTCGATTGGCGATGCCATCCCAGACGCCCAGACGTTCGAGTATTCGCTGGCTGGCCGCCGACAAGGCGCTCACCCGTGGTTCGAACGGAGCCTGCCCATCGAAGGGTTTGACGCTCAGGGGGCTGCCGTCCAACAGCAGGACTTCAAGCCCGCTGTTTTGTAACGCCAGCGCCAGGGCACTGCCGACCATTCCGGCCCCGACAATCAGCAGATCTGCGCGCATTTCCATGCTTTAAGCCTGTCTCGCTTGCGGCTTGAGCCGCACGTAAAGGTTTTTGTCGACCCGCGTCACCCAAGTGCTCGCGCCGTCGTGAATATGGACTTGCAGGTGCGCCCGCTTATACATCGGGACGCGTACCCAGGCCCATGGCCTGCCGGGCGAACCAGCGCTTGGCCGGCGGCAGCAAATCGAGGCCGAGCAACCCAATGTTGCGCCCCAGGGAAACCAGCGGCTGAGTGCTGCCGAATAACCGGGTGACCTGATCAGAAAAGCCCACGGTCAGGTTCTGATCCATTCGCTGACGCTCGCGGTAGGCCTGCAAGGTGGCGAAATCGCCCAGTGCGGTCTCGCTGCCCAACAAAGTATCGGCCAAGGCCTGGGCATCGCGCAGGGACAAGTTGAAACCCTGTCCGGCAATCGGATGCAGGCTATGGGCGGCGTTGCCGAGGATCGCCAGATGCGGGCGAACTTGTTCCTCGGCCTCGATCAGCGACAGCGGATATAGATGCCGTGCGCCAACCTGCTTCAGCGTGCCCAGGCGATAACCGAAAATGCCCTGCAACTCATTGAGAAAACTGCGCTCATCAAGGGCCGCCAGCCGTTGCGCATCCATGCCCAGACGAGTCCAGACCAGAGCGCAGCGGTTTTCCGGCAATGGCAGCAAAGCCATCGGGCCATCGTCGGTGAAGCGTTCGAAGGCCATGCCGTTGTGGGCCTCGCTCGGGGTGATGTTGGCGATCAGCGCGCTCTGGTTGTACGGGCGTTTTTTGATGCCGATCCCCAGTTGTTCACGCAGGCCCGAACGCCCGCCATCGGCCAACACCGCAAGGTCGCATTCCAGCAGGGTTTCATCGTCGAGCGTCAGGCTATAGCCGTCGGTCAGCGGCTCCATGCGGGTAACTTCCGCCGGGCAACGCCAACTGACCACGTCCTTGTCCAGACCTTGCCAGAGGCATTGTCCGAGCCAGGCGTTTTCCACCACATAACCCAGCGCCGGAACGCCCTCTTCCATCGCCGACAGCCGCGCTGTGGAGAAACGTCCACGGTCGGAAACATGAATCTGCTTGATCGGCTCGGCGCGGCGGGAGATTTCCTGCCACACGCCCAACCGTTGATAAACCTGCCGGGCGCCGAACGACAGCGCCGAAGAACGGGCGTCATAGCTCGGCTGGTAGGTGTGGCCGGGAGCAAACGGCTCGATCAGCACAATCTTCCAGCCACGGACCTTGGCCCCGGCCTGCAATGCCAACGCCAGACTGGCGCCGACCAGGCCACCACCGATGATTGCCAGATTAACTCGACTCATGCCGCTTGTGTCCGTGCAGCGGCCATCAAGGCTTCGATCTCGGCGACCGTTTTCGGTACGCCGTTAGTCAGGATTTCACAACCGGTTTTGGTGACCACCACGTCGTCCTCGATGCGCACGCCAATGCCGCGCCATTTTTTCGCCACGCTTTGGTTGTCCGCTGCAATGTAAATGCCCGGCTCGACCGTCAGCGCCATGCCGACTTCCAGCACGCGCCATTCACCGCCCACCTTGTACTCGCCGACATCATGCACATCCATGCCCAGCCAGTGGCCGGCGCGGTGCATGTAAAACGCCTTGTAGGCTTCGCTGGCGATCAACTCGTCGACGTCGCCCTGCAACAGGCCCAGCTTCACCAGCCCGGCGGTAATTACACGGACCGTGGCTTCATGCGCCTGATTCCAGTGTTTATTCGGGGCGATTTCGGCAAACGCCGCTTCCTGGGAAGCCAGCACCAACTCGTAAATCGCCTTCTGCTCCGGTGAATACTTGCCGTTGACCGGCCAGGTGCGGGTGATGTCACTGGCGTAGCAGTCGATCTCGCAACCGGCATCGATCAGCACCAGATCGCCGTCCTTGAGCACCGCGTCATTCTGCTGGTAGTGCAGGATGCAGCTGTTGCGCCCAGCCGCGACGATTGACCCGTAGGCCGGCATCTTCGCCCCGCCCTTGCGGAACTCGTAATCAAGCTCGGCTTCGAGACTGAATTCATGCAAACCGGCACGGCTGGCCTGCATCGCACGAATATGTGCCTGGGCGGAAATCCGTGCGGCTTCGCGCATCACCTTCACTTCTGCCGCCGATTTATACAGACGCATGTCGTGGAGCAGATGATCCAGGGCAACGAATTCGTTCGGCGGCTGGGCGCCGAGGTGCGCTTTAGAGCGGATCACGTTGATCCAGTCCATCAGGTGCCGATCGAATTCCGGGTTGCTGCCCATGGCCGAATACACCCGGTCACGACCTTCGATCAGGCCCGGCAGGATGTCGTCGATGTCGGTGATCGGGAATGCGTCGTCGGCGCCGAAGTCGCGGATCGCGCCTTCCTGACCGGCACGCAGGCCGTCCCACAATTCCCGTTCGGCATTACGTTCCCGGCAAAACAGCACGTATTCGCCATGCTCACGGCCGGGCATCAAAACGATGACGGCCTGAGGCTCGGGGAAACCGCTGAGGTACTGGAAGTCGCTGTCCTGACGGTAGACGTGCTCGACGTCGCGATTGCGGATAGCCACCGCGGCGGCGGGCAGGATGGCGATGCTGTTGGGTTCCATCTGCGCCATCAAGGCCTTGCGGCGACGGCTGTATTCCGATTTCGGGATATGAATCATGGGCAGATGGCTTTCCCTGGCACGCGATTAATGCAACGACGGTTTGGCAGCAGCCGGTTCATCGGCTTTTTTGGTTTCGGAGAACAACAGCAGCGGCGCGACGCGCAGGTATTCCATCACTTCCATGTAGTCGCTTTCGCCGTCGTCGGACTCTTCCAGCGCATCTTGCACTTGGGCGATGGCCGCCAGATCCTGCAACACTTCGGTAGCCTCGGTGCTCAGCATGCTGCTATCACGGCAGTTCAGGCCGAAACCGCTGAGAAAGCCCTGGCACCATTGGCCCAGTGCAGCGGCCCGGTCAGCCAGCGGCTCGTCATCGGTCGGCAGCAGCAGAACGACGGTCACGTCGTCGCCGGTGAGTTCGCCCTTGACCATCTCTTGCAGGCCGATCAAAGCATTGCGAACGTTGTCTTGCGGCTCGCCTTCGAGCAACTCGGCGGCATCAACCAGCCAGCCTTCGGCATCGAAGCCGGCACCGGCGCAACTGCGACCGAGCAGCAGGCCATGCAGTTCGGCAGGCGAGACGGGATGGCCGCTGGTGCTCAGCAGGGTGGCGAAGGCTTGGTACGGAGAATTCTGAATGGGCATGGGCAGCTAGGCGCCAGACGGCGCTATGTCTAGAATGAAGGCCTTGTATCCTACATCGACAGACTCGCCAAGACTATTAAAGGCTGTCCGCCTGTTACCTACCATCAGACACAAACCCAGTGGACACAATGGAAGACACCGACCTGCAAGCGCTGATGGCCAGACTCGAACTGCTAATTACTCGAGTCGAGCAACTAAAGAGTCAGAACGGACTCCTATTAGCTCAGGAAAAGACCTGGCGCGAGGAACGCGCGCACCTCATTGAAAAAAATGAAATCGCCCGGCGTAAGGTCGAATCGATGATTTCGCGCCTCAAGGCTCTGGAGCAAGACTCATGAGTTCAAGCAATAGCGTTACCGTGCAGATCCTCGACAAAGAATATTCGATCATCTGCCCCCAGGAAGAGCGCAGCAACCTGATCAGTGCCGCTCGTTATCTGGACGGCAAGATGCGCGAAATCCGCAGCAGCGGCAAAGTCATCGGCGCCGACCGCATCGCCGTGATGGCCGCGCTGAACATCACGCACGATCTTCTGCACAAGGAAGATCGTGCGGATGTGCAGGCCAGCGGCTCGACCCGAGAACAGGTTCGCGACCTGCTGGACCGCGTCGACCTGGTGCTCGCCACCGATCCGGATGTCACCAAGGGCTGATTCGCGTAACCGCTTGAGGTATACTCGCATCACTCCCTGGGGTGCTTGCCAGTTGACGACGTCCCTGAGCCGATTCGCACTACCCTGGAGGTTGCACGTTGGGCTGGTGTGCATGTCCGCTAGACGGAAAGCCTTAAAGCCTACTGCATCTTCCACCTTGAACTTTCGGGTTCAAGGGCTAAGTCGACAGCGGTTCATCCGGGGAGCCTGATTCCAGTCCGATGCCGGTTTTCATACCGGCATCGGCTTTTTTACGGGTACGCTTTCAGTACTCGCACATCCGAAGCCTGAATCCATGACCGAACCTGCGCTGCTGCCCCGCCCGCAACTTCGACGCATGCTGCGCAAGGCCCGCCGCGCACTGACCCCCAGTCAGCAGCGCGAGGCCGCTCGCGGGCTGTATAAACAATTGGCCCAGCACCCGCTGTTCCGCCGCGCAAAACACATCTCTCTGTACCTGCCCATGGACGGTGAAATCGATCCGCGCCTGCT
Source organism: Pseudomonas sp. QTF5 (assembly GCF_000512695.2). Lineage (GTDB taxonomy): Bacteria > Pseudomonadota > Gammaproteobacteria > Pseudomonadales > Pseudomonadaceae > Aquipseudomonas. The sequence goes on from NZ_AZRW02000022.1 coordinate 27,076, forward strand.
GATGCGTGCCGCGCAACGTCGGGGCAAGGCCACGTATCTGCCGGTGCTCAGTGCCTGGCCGCAAACCAAAATGGTGTTCCAGCGGATTCGTCCCGGCGAAAAGCTCAAACCCAACCGCTTTCGCATCCCCGAACCACGGCACAACATTGCCCGACAACGCAAAGTCTGGGCACTGGACCTGGTGTTATTGCCGCTGGTGGGGTTTGACGATGTCGGCGGACGCCTGGGAATGGGCGGTGGTTTCTACGACCGAAGCCTGGCGTACCTGGCGCGCCGCAAAGACTGGCGCAAGCCGACACTGCTGGGTCTGGCCCATGAATGTCAGAAGGTTCAACGATTGGCTCAGGCGAGCTGGGATGTGCCGCTGCAGGGAACGGTCACGGACAAGGCGTGGTATTTCGCGGACTAGACGCCACTGAAATCAGCGGCGTCCAAAAGACAGGTTCAGCGTTTGAAGGCCGACGGCTGTTGCTGCGCGATCTCGACGGGAGCATCGGTCTTGTTGGCCCACAGGCTTTGGGCATAGCCGGTGGTCACGACGCCCAAACCGAACAAAATAACCAATATCCATAGTAAATCCGGTTTGCGTTTCATCGATTGCCCCCCTCAAGGCACATCAACACGATGACAGCAGCGGTTTCCGTTTAGGTGTAGGCCGTGCAGCAGCGTCAAGCTTGGAAGGCCGGCATTTTGCGACAACGTGAACCGACACGCAAACGCTGGCGTCAACCGACTGTCGGTTTGTCATAAAATTGACCCACCACTTGCCCGTACACCTCGCAAGGAGCAAAAACCATGGCCTATTGGCTGATGAAATCCGAGCCCGACGAACTCTCGATCAAAGACCTGGAAAAGCTTGGCCGAGCGCGCTGGGACGGGGTTCGCAACTATCAGGCACGTAACTTCCTGCGGGCCATGGCGGTGGGTGATGAGTTTTTCTTCTATCACTCCAGCTGCCCGGAGCCGGGAATTGCCGGGATCGGCAAGATTGTCGAGGCCGCGTATCCGGACCCGACGGCGCTGGAACCTGAAAGTCATTACTTCGATCCGAAGGCCACTGCCGAGAAAAACGCCTGGAGCGCGATTGATGTTGCGCATATCGAGACGTTTTCCAGGGTGCTGAAGCTGGATTATCTGAAGCAGCAAACGGCACTGGCCGAGATGCCGCTGGTACAGAAAGGCTCGCGACTGTCGGTGATGCCGGTGACGGCCGAGCAGTGGGAGGCGGTGATTGCATTACGGGCATGAGCGATGTAGCAACTGCAAGAATGCCTTCGCGAGCAAGCCCGCTCCCACATGAAACCGAGTTGCTGGATAAGTACGCGATCAACTGTGGGAGCGGGCTTGCTCGCGAAGGGGTCAGCCCAGACAAAAAAGTCTCACTGGATAATGAGGTTGTTGAACAACAAATCCTCAACCACCGGCTTACCGGTCTCGTCGTTCATCACTTGCTGAGTCTGCTTCAAGGCTTCCTGACGCAGTTTTTCCTTGGCTTCGACGTTGTTCATGGCTTCAGTGGTCTGCTGCGCAAACAGCGCCACCAGTTGATTACGAATCAACGGTTCGTTGGCCTTCACCGCTTTGGTCGCCTCTTCACCGGTCACCCGCAACGCCACATCGGCCTTGTAGACCTTGAGCCTGGGCGTACCGTCCAGCCCATAGTTACCCACGAACGGCGGGCTCAGGGTGATGTAGTTGACCTTCGGGGCTTCACCTTCTTTGGCTTCTTCGGCCATCGCTGCCACAGGCAGAGACAGGGCCAGCATCAACATGATCCACGCTTTCACAATTCGCTCCTTATCCGGTTTTGCGGCCTGGCATAACGACCCGCCGCTCAAGCACAAGCTTATGGCTGACTATCAGGGTCGGGCATGCTCGTTGACCCAATGACTCACACACCTACACTTATCGGCCATCACTCCCAAAGGAATAGCCCTGATGAAAGCCGTGCTGTGCAAAGCCTTCGGTCCTGCCGAATCGCTGGTGCTGGAAGACGTCGCCAGTCCTGTTGCGAAGAAGAACGAAATCCTGCTGGACGTGCACGCCGCCGGAGTGAATTTCCCGGACACGCTGATCATCGAGGGCAAATACCAGTTCAAACCGCCCTTCCCGTTTTCTCCGGGTGGCGAAGCGTCTGGCGTGGTCAGCGCGGTGGGCGAAAAGGTCAGTCACCTCAAGGTCGGTGACCGGGTCATGGCCCTGACTGGTTGGGGCAGCTTTGCCGAGCAGGTCGCGGTGCCGGGCTACAACGTGCTGCCGATCCCGTCATCGATGGACTTCAACACCGCCGCCGCATTCAGCATGACCTACGGCACTTCGATGCACGCCCTCAAGCAACGGGGCAACCTGCAACCCGGCGAAACCTTGCTGGTGCTCGGCGCTTCCGGCGGCGTGGGCCTCGCCGCGGTGGAAATCGGCAAAGCCATGGGCGCCCGGGTGATCGCCGCCGCCAGCAGTGCGGAAAAACTCGCGGTGGCCAAGGCCGACGGCGCTGATGAGTTGATCAACTACAGCGAAACCAGCCTCAAGGACGAGATCAAACGCCTGACCGACGGCCAGGGCGCTGACGTGATCTACGATCCGGTGGGCGGCGACCTGTTCGATCAGGCGATCCGCGCCATCGCCTGGAACGGCCGACTTTTGGTGGTCGGTTTCGCCAGCGGACGAATCCCTGAGCTGCCAGTGAATTTGGCGCTGCTCAAAGGTGCCGCAGTAATCGGCGTGTTCTGGGGCTCCTTTGCCCAACGCCAGCCACAGGACAACGCAGCGAACTTCCAGCAACTGTTTGGCTGGTTTGCCGAAGGCAAGCTGAAGCCGCTGGTGTCTCAGGTTTATCCCCTGAGCAATACGGCGCAGGCCATCAATGATCTTGGCCAGCGCAAGGCGGTCGGGAAAGTGGTGGTTCAGGTTCGCTGATCGTTTACTCACCTGCTTCACCTAAACCGGATCGCAGCCCTGCGACCCGGTTCCGCCATCCCCATACCGTCCTTCATTTATACCTGAGCGACATGTTCATAAAAGAACATGCGATCTCCAACATTCCCCCTGTTTGGCCGATGCGAACCGGTGCTATTTTCGGTAACGAAACTGTAACATTCGCATCCGCAGTCAAAACAAGAAATCTGGAGCTCTTGAATGTTTGCTTTCTTTCGTCCTGCCGCACATCAGGCTCCATTGCCTGAAGAAAAAATAGACGACACCTATAAACGACTTCGCTGGCAGATATTCGCCGGGATTTTCTTTGGTTATGCGGGTTATTACCTGCTGCGCAAGAACTTCTCCCTGGCCATGCCCTACCTGATCGATGAGGGTTACACCCGTGGTCAGCTGGGTCTGGCGATGTCGGCGATTGCGATTGCCTACGGCCTGTCGAAGTTCCTCATGGGCTTGGTGTCCGACCGTTCAAACCCGCGTTACTTCCTGCCATTCGGCCTGCTGGTGTCGGCCGGTGTGATGTTCATTTTCGGTTTCGCGCCGTGGGCAACGTCCAGCGTGACCATGATGTTCATCCTGCTGTTCATCAACGGTTGGGCCCAGGGCATGGGCTGGCCGCCGAGTGGCCGAACCATGGTGCACTGGTGGTCGCAGAAGGAGCGCGGTGGCGTGGTGTCCGTGTGGAACGTGGCGCACAACGTCGGCGGCGGTCTGATCGGCCCGTTGTTCCTGCTCGGCATGGGGCTGTTCAACGACTGGCATGCCGCGTTCTACGTACCCGCGGCGGTGGCTCTGGCGGTGGCGGCGTTTGCCTTCATTACCATGCGCGACACCCCGCAATCGGTCGGCTTGCCGCCGATTGAGAAGTACAAGAATGACTACCCGGAAGGCTACGACGCCAGCCACGAAGAGGAATTCAGCGCCAAGGAAATCTTCGTCAAATACGTACTGCGCAACAAGATGCTCTGGTACATCGCCATGGCCAACGTCTTCGTCTATCTGCTGCGTTATGGCGTGCTGGACTGGGCACCGACCTACCTCAAGGAAGCCAAAGGCTTCACTGTGGATAAAACTTCGTGGGCCTATTTCTTCTACGAGTGGGCAGGGATCCCTGGCACGCTGCTGTGTGGCTGGATGTCGGACAAAATCTTCCGTGGCAATCGCGGCCTGACCGGCATGGTGTTCATGGCGCTGGTGACCGTGGCAACGCTGGTGTACTGGCTCAACCCGGCCGGCAACCCGACTGTCGACATGATCGCGCTGGTCTCCATCGGCTTCCTGATCTACGGCCCGGTAATGCTGATCGGCCTGCAAGCGCTGGAACTGGCGCCGAAAAAAGCCGCCGGCACTGCGGCAGGCTTCACGGGGTTGTTCGGTTATCTGGGTGGTTCGGTCGCGGCCAGTGCAGCAATGGGCTACACCGTGGATCATTTCGGCTGGGACGGCGGTTTCGTCTTGCTGATCGGTGCATGCCTGCTGGCGATGGCCTTCCTTGCGCCGACGCTGTGGCACAAGCAAGTCGCCAGTCAGAGCCGCGAAGCGATCGCCTGATCGGCCTTTGATTTGCAGCGCTTGAGCCGCGCCTCCAGATTCCGGTCTGGCATGGCGTGGCTACGCAGGGCGTGCGCAGTCTGCTCGACATACTCGCGAGTGGTGCCGTAACGCCCGCAAGCGCTTTCAAACACCTGGCTCAGCACATGATCCGGCAAGTTGCCGGCATAGCTGGGCAGGTGCCGTTCCAATACAAATCCCAATGCCTGAACCTGGCTTCCGTCTTCAAGACGGCAGTTGAGCCAGTGTGGGCGATAGGACGGGAATGGCATTTCACGCTGCCAGAGTGCATAAAGCGAAGCGTCGAGTTGTTCTTCGGGCAAGCGATAGGCAAACCCGCTGCACGAGCCGCCGCGATCCAGGCCAAACACCAGCCCTGGCACTTCCGGCGTACCGCGATGTTCGTGGGACCACAGGTACAAACCGCGATGGTAGCCATGCACGCGACCGCGCACTCGCTCAACCGCAGGACATTCAGGGCGCCAGATCAGCGAACCGTAAGCGAACAGCCAGACCGGCCCACCCTTGTGGCGCGCCATGGTCGCCTGCATTGAGCCGAGTAATTGTTCGTGCGTGAGCTGCGGCCCCAGATCGAGCCGCGGAGGGTAAGCCAGATTCAAAAAAGCAGATTCAATGGCGCTCATGGCGAATAGCGTTCAGCTCCCCGCGGGTAAAGAACTACTTAATAGAACGCACCGCTGTAACAATAAGGCACATATGTTTTAAGGCAATTTAAGTGCCATGGCGGCGCTCTAAAATTTATTGCCTGAATGAGATATAACCTACCGGCATTTATATAAATCTATAAATACCGATCGGCTATATGTGGCGTTATAACGATTTAAAATCGCGGATCAAGATCGGGGCGCGTAAGCGAAAACATCCGCGCGCATTTGATGGGCATCCATCCCCGCTTCGACCAGCGCATCCAGCGTGCCATAGACCATCGCCGGAGAGCCGCTGGCGTAGACGTGCAGGGCTTTCAGATCAGGGAAATCTTCACACACCGCCTCATGCAACATGCCGCAGCGCCCGCCCCAGCCGCATTGATCGCTGACGACTTTATGCAGATACAGATTGGGCAGCTTCAACCATTCGTCCCAATGTTCAATGTCATAAAAGTCTTCGGGACGACGCACGCCCCAATACAGATGCACCGGATGCTTGAAACCCGTAGCCCGGCAATGTTCGATCAAACTATGGATCTGGCCCATACCGGTACCGGCAGCAATCAGTACCAGTGGACCGTCCGGCAGTTCCGCCAGATGGGTGTCGCCGAATGGCATCTCGATCCGCACCATCGGGTTGCGCTGAAGCTGTTCGATCAGGCTCAGCGCACTGGTTTCGCGCGCCAGCACGTGAATTTCCAGGTCGCGGCCGGAATGCGGTGCAGAGGCCAGGGAAAAGGCGGATTTCTCGCCGTTCTCACGCTCGATCATCAGGTACTGACCGGCGTGATAGCGCGGCGGCTTGCCCGCAGGCGCACGCAGACGTACGCGCCAGGTGTCGCCGCCGACGTCCCTGCATTCAATGACCTGACACGACACGCTGCGCACCGGCAATTCTCCCAGCGCGAGCACGCCATCCCACAGCACGATGCAGTCTTCCAGCGGCTCTGCAATGCAAGTGTAGAACTCGCCATGGTCGCGCACATCGCCGGCCTGTTCGACCCGCCCTTCCACCAGCAACGCGGCGCACACATGGCAATTGCCATTGCGACAGCTTTGCGGGCATTCATAGCCCAGGCGCCGCGCGCCATCGAGAATCCGCTCGCCGGGCAGAATCTCTAGCACTGCTCCGGAGGGCTGCAAGGTTACACGCATCAATCTATTCCTAACTGATTCCAGATGGCATCGATCCGTTGGGTAACGGCTTCATCCTTGACGATGACCCGGCCCCACTCGCGAGTGGTTTCGCCCGGCCATTTATGCGTGGCATCGAGACCCATCTTCGAACCCAGGCCGGAGACCGGCGAGGCGAAGTCGAGGTAGTCGATCGGCGTGTTGTCGATCATCACCGTGTCACGCTTGGGGTCCATGCGCGTGGTAATGGCCCAGATCACGTCGTTCCAGTCCCGTGCGTTGATATCGTCGTCAGTGACGATAACGAACTTGGTGTACATGAACTGTCGCAAAAACGACCAGACACCGAGCATTACCCGCTTGGCATGCCCAGGATACGACTTCTTCATGGTCACGATGGCCATGCGGTACGAGCAGCCTTCGGGCGGCAAGTAGAAGTCGGTGATCTCCGGAAACTGCTTTTGCAGGATAGGCACGAACACTTCGTTCAGCGCCACACCGAGAATCGCCGGCTCATCCGGTGGACGACCCGTGTAGGTGCTGTGGTAGATCGGTTTGATTCGGTGGGTGATACGCTCGACGGTGAACACCGGGAAGCTGTCGACTTCGTTGTAGTAACCGGTGTGGTCGCCATACGGGCCTTCGTCGGCCATTTCTCCCGGATGGATCACGCCTTCGAGGATGATCTCGGCGGTGGCCGGCACTTGCAGGTCGTTGCCGCGGCATTTCACCAACTCGGTGCGATTGCCACGCAGCAGACCGGCGAAAGCGTATTCGGAGAGGCTGTCCGGCACCGGCGTCACGGCACCAAGAATCGTTGCCGGGTCAGCGCCCAAGGCCACAGAGACCGGAAACGGTTGGCCGGGGTGTTTCTCGCACCACTCACGGTAATCCAGCGCGCCGCCCCGGTGGCTCAGCCAGCGCATGATCACCTTGTTGCGGCCGATCACTTGCTGACGGTAGATGCCGAGGTTCTGGCGATCCTTGTTCGGACCTTTGGTGACGGTCAGGCCCCAGGTGATCAGCGGACCGACGTCGCCCGGCCAGCAGGTCTGTACCGGCAACATCGCCAGATCGACATCGTCGCCTTCGATGACCACTTCCTGGCACACCGCGTCTTTTACGACTTTCGGCGCCATGGCAATGATCTTGCGGAAGATCGGCAGCTTGGACCAGGCGTCCTTCAAGCCCTTCGGCGGCTCGGGCTCCTTGAGGAACGCCAACAGCTTGCCGATTTCGCGCAACTCGCTGACCGCTTCTGCGCCCATGCCCAGCGCCACGCGCTCGGGAGTGCCGAACAGGTTGCCGAGTACTGGAATGTCATAACCGGTAGGGTTTTCGAAAAGCAGCGCCGGGCCCTTGGCGCGCAACGTGCGATCGCAGACCTCGGTCATTTCGAGCACTGGGGACACTGGAACCTGGATGCGCTTGAGTTCGCCGCGCTTTTCCAGGCCGCTGATAAAGTCGCGCAAGTCGCGATACTGCATGCGTGAGCCTCGTGTTGGCCGTGGCGTTCGGGGCAGGCAGTTTAGCGCCGAACCCCTCTATTCAGAACCACGAACTGCCGGTTCATCAAAAATCAGATAGCAAAAAGCCGGGTTTCCCCGGCTTTTGCTGACTTTCTGCGATTTACTTGCGCTTCATCGACAGGAAGAACTCATCGTTGGTCTTGGTCTGTTTCAGCTTATCGACCAGGAACTCGATGGCAGAGACTTCATCCATCGGGTGCAGCAGCTTGCGCAGAATCCACATACGCTGCAGTTCGTCGTCGGCCGTCAGCAACTCTTCGCGGCGAGTACCGGAACGGTTGATGTTGATCGCCGGGAACACACGTTTTTCAGCGATCTTGCGATCCAGAGGCAGTTCCATGTTGCCGGTGCCTTTGAATTCCTCGTAGATCACTTCGTCCATCTTCGAGCCGGTTTCAACCAGCGCGGTAGCGATGATGGTCAGCGAGCCGCCTTCTTCGATGTTCCGTGCAGCACCGAAGAAACGTTTCGGTTTCTCCAGGGCGTGGGCATCGACACCACCGGTCAGCACCTTGCCGGAGCTCGGGATCACGGTGTTATAGGCACGCGCCAGACGGGTGATGGAGTCGAGCAGGATCACCACGTCCTTTTTGTGTTCGACCAGGCGCTTGGCCTTCTCGATCACCATTTCGGCAACCTGCACGTGGCGGGTTGGCGGCTCGTCGAACGTCGAGGCAACCACTTCGCCGCGCACGGTGCGCTGCATTTCGGTCACTTCTTCCGGACGTTCGTCGATCAGCAATACGATCAGATGAACTTCAGGATTGTTACGAGCGATGTTTGCTGCGATGTTTTGCAGCATGATCGTTTTACCGGCTTTCGGCGGTGCAACGATCAGACCGCGCTGGCCTTTGCCAATCGGGGCGCACAGGTCGATGACACGACCGGTCAAGTCTTCGGTGGAACCGTTGCCGGCTTCCATCTTCATGCGCACGGTCGGGAACAGCGGGGTCAGGTTCTCGAAGAGAATCTTGTTTTTCGCGTTCTCGGGACGATCGTAGTTGATCGTGTCGACCTTGAGCAGCGCGAAATACCGCTCGCCTTCCTTTGGAGGGCGGATCTTGCCAACGATGGTGTCACCGGTGCGCAAGTTGAAGCGGCGGATCTGGCTCGGCGAGACGTAGATATCGTCCGGGCCGGCGAGATAGGAAGCGTCAGCGGAGCGCAGGAAGCCGAAGCCGTCCTGGAGAATCTCCAGCACGCCATCACCGGAGATTTCCTCGCCGCTTTTAGCGTGCTTTTTGAGCAGGGAGAAAATCACGTCCTGCTTGCGCGAACGGGCCATATTTTCTATGCCCATCTGTTCGGCCAATTCGAGCAGTTCGGTAATCGGCTTTTGCTTGAGTTCAGTCAGATTCATATAGGAATGACGTAATCATTTATGGAGGGGGGAAATTAAGCTTTTGGCTTAATGAGGCCGCGCCGCAGAGAAGGCGACAGGATCGCGTACTTATTCGAAAAGGAGTGCGTCGGCGACGGCTAGCAGGGGGCAGTGGAGAAACCAGTGCGGGGCCGAATGTACCACCTGAGTTTCGGAGCGTCTAGCCCTCAATAACGAAAAGGCCCCGCATTATGCGGGGCCTTTTCATGACGCTTTATAACAACGCTTAGATGTTGGCGTCGAGGAAAGCAGCCAGTTGCGACTTCGACAGCGCGCCAACCTTGGTGGCTTCGACGTTGCCGTTCTTGAACAGCATCAGCGTCGGGATACCACGTACGCCGTGCTTGGCCGGAGTTTCCTGGTTTTCGTCGATGTTCAGCTTGGCAACGGTCAGCTTGCCTTTGTAGGTTTCAGCAATTTCGTCCAGAACAGGAGCGATCATTTTGCAAGGGCCGCACCATTCAGCCCAGTAGTCGACCAGTACAGCGCCTTCGGCCTTGAGTACGTCGGCCTCGAAGCTAGCGTCGCTAACGTGTTTGATAAGATCGCTGCTCATGGAAGTCTCCAGGTTGTAAGCAAAAAAACGTGGCCCATCATAGCCGCCCTTCCCCCGTTCAGGAAGCCGCAGATGATTGAGTCTCGCTATGGTGGCCCATGAGTTTGGGTATAGCTCAAGTCATGAGGTGGCGGGAGCGACGAAAGCAATTCCGGTGCGTAGGGCGGCGTTGCGCACATGCTCTTGCATAGCCTTCTGCGCGGCACCAGAGGCCCGACGAGCCAGCGCGCGGAGGATTTTACGGTGTTCCTGCCAGGTTTCCATGGCCCGTTCGGCCCGGATGAACGGTAGCTTCTGGCTCTCCAGAAAGATGTCGGCGCTGGCCGTCAGGATGCTCAGCATCGCCTGATTGCCGCTGGCCAGGAGAATGCGCCGGTGAAACTCGAAATCCAGTCGCGCCGCCGCATCGAAGTCGGCGGCGCGCAGTTCGTTGCGCATGGCGGCGACGTTGTCTTCCAGGGCATCGAGCTCATCGGTGCTCAGGGTCACGGCTGCCAGCCCGGCGGCAAAACCTTCCAGCGCGTAGCGCAACTGGAAGATGTCCAGCGGCGATGCCTGAGCCGCGAACGGCCAGCCCGGCGTCGCATCGCTGCGAGGCAGATCGACCGGTGACTGCACGAACACGCCCTTGCCCGGCTGGATACTGATCACGCCCAGTGCACTCAGCGACGACAATGCCTCACGCAATGACGCCCGACTGACCCCCAATTGCACCGCCAGGTCCCGTTGCGAGGGCAAGGCATCCCCTGCCCCGAAACCTTGCTCGGTGATCAGCTTGCGGATGGCTTGCAGCGCCACTTCGGGTACGGCGCGGGAAATCGAGTTCATGGTTTTTTCAGTCGAGACAGGCCAATGAGCGGCTAGTTGTAAAGCTATTCGCGACGCCCGGCAAGTCGTGCCCCATGGGGGTTCGGGAATTTTCACGGGTGCGCCATCAGGGTGCGAAATGCCACCCAACTGTTCAGACCAGTAAGACCGTACGACACCAGCAAAACCGTGGCCTGCGGCCCCCAAAAACCAATCTTGGCATGGCCCGTGCTCTGTCGATCCGCAGAAATCACTTCCCGCCGATCCGGAGATTTGCCATGACCATGCGTTACAGCGTCCTCATCAAAGCCCTGTTCGCAAGCCTGATGCTGAGCCAGGCACCCGCCCACGCCGACGGTCTGGAGGATGTGGTCAAGCGCGGTACCCTCAAAGTCGCCGTGCCCCAGGACTTCCCGCCGTTCGGTTCGGTCGGCCCGGACATGAAACCGCGGGGCCTGGACATCGACACCGCCAAACTGCTGGCCGACCAGCTCAAGGTCAAACTCGAACTGACCCCGGTCAACAGCACCAACCGCATTCCGTTCCTGACCACCGGCAAAGTCGACCTGGTGATTTCCAGCCTCGGCAAGAACCCTGAGCGCGAAAAAGTCATCGACTTCTCCCGTGCCTACGCACCGTTCTACCTCGCCGTGTTCGGCCCGCCAGACGCCGCCATCAAGGGCCTGGACGATCTCAAGGGCAAAACCATCAGCGTCACCCGTGGCGCCATCGAAGACATCGAACTGACCAAAGTCGCCCCCGAAGGCGCGACCATCAAACGCTTCGAAGACAACAACTCGACCATCGCCGCCTACCTCGCGGGGCAAGTCGACCTGATCGCCAGCGGCAACGTGGTGATGGTGGCGATCAGTGAGAAAAACCCGAAACGCGTGCCGGCGCTGAAAGTGAAGCTCAAGGATTCGCCGGTGTACGTCGGCGTTAACAAGAACGAGCCGGCGCTGCTGGGCAAGGTCAACGACATCCTCACCACCGCCAAGACTGACGGTGCGCTGGAAAAGAACGCGCAAACCTGGCTGAAAGAGCCGCTGCCGGCCGATCTCTGATCGTTCGCGCGGGAGACGATTTATGGCTTATCAGTTCGATTTCTTGCCGGTGGTGGAAAACACCGACCTGCTGCTGCGCGGTGCGCTGTTCACCCTTGAGTTGACGGCCATTGGCGCGGTGCTCGGGGTCGGTCTGGGTATCGTCGGGGCACTGGTGCGGGCGTGGAACATCCGCCCGTTCGCCGGCATTTTCGGGGTTTACGTCGAGTTGATCCGCAACACCCCATTCCTGGTGCAGTTGTTTTTCATCTTCTTCGGTTTGCCGTCGCTGGGCCTGCAGATTTCCGAATGGCAGGCGGCGGTGCTGGCGATGGTGATCAACCTTGGCGCCTATTCGACCGAGATCATCCGCGCCGGCATTCAAGCGATCCCCCGCGGGCAGCTGGAAGCCGCAGCTGCCCTGGCGATGTCTCGCTTCGAAGCCTTCCGCCACGTGGTTCTGTTGCCGGCGCTGGGCAAGGTCTGGCCGGCCCTGAGCAGCCAGATCATCATCGTGATGCTCGGCTCGGCGGTCTGTTCGCAGATTGCCACCGAAGAGCTGAGCTTCGCCGCCAACTTCATTCAATCGCGCAACTTCCGCGCCTTTGAAACCTATGCCCTGACCACACTGATCTACCTGTGCATGGCGCTGCTGATCCGCCAATTGCTGAACTGGATCGGCCGGCGGTTTATATCAAGAAACAGCGCAAGGACCAGCCAATGAGCGATTTCACTTTCTGGGACATCCTGCGCAACCTGCTCACGGGCCTGCAATGGACCCTGGCATTGTCGCTGGTGGCGTTCATCGGCGGTGGGCTGATCGGTTTGCTGGTCATGGTGATGCGGATTTCAAAAAAAACCCTGCCCAGCCACTTCGCCCGCACCTATATCGAACTGTTCCAGGGCACACCGCTATTGATGCAGCTGTTTCTGGTGTTCTTCGGCGTGGCGCTGGCCGGCTTGGAAATTTCACCGTGGATGGCCGCAGCGATTGCCCTGACGCTGTTCACCAGCGCCTATCTCGCGGAGATCTGGCGCGGCTGTGTCGACTCAATCCCCAACGGCCAGTGGGAAGCCTCGTCGAGCCTGGCGCTCAATCCGCTGGAGCAATTGCGTTACGTGATCCTGCCGCAAGCCCTGCGCATCGCCGTGGCGCCTACCGTGGGCTTCTCGGTGCAAGTGGTCAAAGGCACCGCCGTGACCTCGATCATCGGCTTCACCGAACTGACCAAGACCGGCGGCATGCTCGCCAACGCGACCTTCGAGCCCTTCATGGTCTACGGCCTGGTGGCGCTCGGTTACTTCCTGCTCTGCTATCCCTTGTCCCTCAGTGCGCGCTACCTGGAAAGGAGACTGCATGCCTCTGCTTAGAATTTCCGCCCTGCATAAATATTACGGCGACCACCATGTGCTCAAAGGCATCGACCTGAGTGTCGACGAAGGCCAGGTGGTGGCGATCATCGGCCGCAGTGGCTCGGGCAAATCCACTTTGCTGCGCACCCTCAATGGTCTGGAGTCGATCAATGACGGCGTGATCGAAGTCGATGGCGAATACCTCGACGCCGCCCGCGCTGACTTGCGCAGCCTGCGGCAGAAAGTCGGCATGGTGTTTCAGCAGTTCAATCTGTTTCCGCACCTGACCGTTGGCGAAAACGTCATGCTCGCGCCGCAAGTGGTGCAGAAAGTGCCGAAAGCCGAAGCCGCCGAACTGGCGCGGCAGATGCTGGAGCGGGTCGGGCTGGGGGAGAAGTTTGATGCGTTCCCGGATCGACTGTCTGGCGGCCAGCAACAGCGGGTGGCGATTGCTCGGGCGTTGGCCATGTCACCGAAAGTGCTGCTGTGTGACGAAATAACCTCGGCACTCGACCCGGAACTGGTCAATGAGGTGCTGAGCGTGGTTCGGCAACTGGCCAAGGAAGGCATGACGTTGATCATGGTCACCCATGAAATGCGCTTTGCCCGCGAGGTGGGGGATAAATTGGTGTTCATGCATCATGGCAAGGTGCATGAGGTGGGGGATCCGAAGGTATTGTTTGCCAATCCGCAGACGGCGGAGCTGGCGAATTTCATTGGGACGGTTGAGGCGGTGGGCTGAGCGATTTTCAGTGGCTGACAGGCCGTCTTCGCGAGCAAGCCCGCTCCCACAGGGATTTTGCATTGCCTATATTCCTGCGAACAACACCGAACCAATGTGGGAGCGGGCTTGCTCGCGAAGGGGCCATCCGCAACGCCGCAAGTGTCCCGTGGTAAAAGATCGCAGCCTTCGACAGCTCCTACGCGTTGGCGGCAGCGTTTGATCGTGGCAGGATGTCGAGGTTATCGACCGAGACCCCCTGACCATGCCGCAATCCCAAGCCAAGAATCTGTCCCTGATCGCCGCAATCGACCTGGGCTCCAACAGCTTTCACATGGTCGTGGCCAAGGCCCAGAACGGCGAAATCCGGATTCTCGAACGTCTCGGGGAGAAGGTTCAGCTGGCCGCCGGCATCGACGAAGAGCGTCAACTCAGCGAAGAATCCATGCAGCGCGGGCTCGATTGCCTGAAGCGTTTCGCCCAACTGATCAGCGGTATGCCGCCCGGCACCGTGCGGATCGTCGGCACCAACGCCCTGCGCGAAGCCCGTAACCGCGCCGAATTCATCCGTCGCGCCGAAGAAATTCTTGGCCATCCGGTAGAAGTCATCTCCGGCCGTGAAGAAGCGCGTCTGATTTACCTCGGCGTCTCCCACACCCTCGCCGACACCCCGGGCAAGCGCCTGGTGGCCGACATCGGCGGCGGCAGTACTGAATTCATCATCGGCCAGCGCTTCGAACCGCTGCTGCGCGAAAGCCTGCAAATGGGCTGCGTCAGCTTCACCCAGCGCTATTTCAAGGATGGCAAGATCACCCCGGCCCGTTACGCCCAGGCGTACACCGCGGCGCGGTTGGAGATCATGAGCATCGAACACGCCCTGCACCGCCTGACCTGGGATGAAGCCATCGGCTCCTCGGGCACCATTCGCGCCATTGGCCTGGCGCTGAAGGCCGGCGGGCATGGCACTGGCGAAGTGAATGCCGAAGGCCTGGCCTGGCTCAAGCGCAAGCTGTTCAAATTCGGCGATGTCGATAAAATCGATTTCGAAGGCATCAAGCCCGACCGTCGGGCGATCTTCCCCGCCGGGCTGGCGATTCTCGAAGCGATCTTCGACTCCCTCGAACTGCAGCGCATGGATCACTGTGAAGGCGCCCTGCGCGAAGGCGTGCTCTATGACCTGCTGGGCCGTCATCATCACGAAGACGTCCGTGAGCGCACCCTCAGCTCGCTGATGGAGCGTTACCACGTTGACCTGGAACAAGCCGCGAGGGTCGAACGCAAGGCACTGCACGCTTTCGATCAGGTGGCCGAAGACTGGGACCTGAATGACGGTGTCTGGCGCGAATTGCTGAGCTGGGCGGCCAAGGTCCATGAAGTGGGTCTGGACATCGCCCACTATCAGTACCACAAGCACGGCGCCTACCTGATCGAGCACTCGGACCTGGCCGGATTCTCCCGCGAAGACCAGCAAATGCTCGCGCTGCTGGTGCGGGGCCACCGACGCAACATTCCCAAAGACAAGTTCGCCGAATTCGGCGATGACGGCATCAGGCTGATTCGCCTGTGCGTGCTGCTGCGTTTTGCGATTCTGTTCCATCACATCCGCGGCACCCAGGAAATGCCACAAGTCGTGCTGCACGCCAACGGTGACAGCCTGGATGTGTTGTTTCCGGAGCACTGGCTGGACGACAACCAGCTGACCCAGGCCGACTTCGCCATCGAAGCGGAATGGCTCACCCGTGTGGACATCGTGCTCAACGCCCGCTAAACCCTGTGGCAAGGGAGCTTGCTCCCGCTGGGCTGCGAAGCGGCCCAAAAAAGAGGGACTGCTACGCAGTCCAACGGGAGCAAGCTCCCTCGCCACAAGTCATTCACCGCTCGGGCGGGAACAAAAAAGGGCGATCCATATGGATCGCCCTTTTTGTATCAACCGAATCTACGTTAACGAACAGCCAGAATCGGGCTGCCCAAACGCTCAAGCAAGGTTGCCTGGGCACTGCGCGGGTTCTGGTTGCCGGTCGGCGTGTTGCGGATGTAGCGACCGTCCGACTGCAAACTCCAGCTGTGGGTGTTATCGGTCAGATAAAGCTCCAGCTCTTTCTTGACCCGCAAAATCAGCTTCTTGCCCTCGACCGGGAAGCAGGTCTCGACGCGCTTGTCGAGGTTGCGTTCCATCCAGTCGGCACTGGACAGGAACATCTGCTCTTCGCCGCCATTGAGGAAGTAGAAGACCCGGGTGTGCTCCAGAAAACGACCGATGATCGAGCGCACGTGGATGTTGTGCGAAACCCCGGCGATGCCCGGGCGCAGGCAGCACATGCCACGCACCACCAAATCGATACGCACCCCGGACTGACTGGCCTTGTACAACGCGCGGATGACCTTCGGATCGGTCAACGAGTTGAACTTGGCGATGATGTGCGCTGGCTTGCCGTCGAGGGCGAACTGAGTCTCCCGGGCAATCATGTCGAGCATGCCCTTCTTCAACGTGAACGGCGCGTGCAACAGTTTCTTCATGCGCAGGGTTTTACCCATGCCGATCAACTGGCTGAACAGTTTGCCGACGTCTTCGCACAAAGCATCGTCGGAGGTCAGCAGGCTGTAGTCGGTATACAGGCGGGCGTTGGCTGCGTGATAGTTGCCGGTACCCAAGTGGGCGTAGCGGACAATCTCGCCAGCCTCGCGGCGCAGAATCAGCATCATCTTGGCGTGGGTCTTGAAGCCGACCACGCCGTAAATCACCACCGCACCGGCCGCTTGCAGACGACTGGCCAGTTGCAGGTTGGATTCTTCGTCGAACCGCGCACGCAATTCGATCACCGCCGTCACTTCCTTGCCGTTACGCGCGGCGTCCACCAGCGCATCGACGATCTCCGAGTTGGCGCCGCTGCGATACAACGTCTGACGAACCGCCAACACGTGCGGATCCTTGGCGGCCTGGCGCAGCAAGTCGACCACCGGGGTGAACGACTCGAACGGGTGCAGCAGCAGGATGTCCTGCTTGCTGATCACGCTGAAAATGTTCTCGCTGTTTTGCAGCAGTTTCGGGATCTGCGGGGTGAACGGGGTGTATTGCAGCTCCGGATGACTGTCCAGACCGGTGATGCTGAACAGCCGGGTCAGGTTGACCGGGCCGTTGACCTGATACAGCTCGGTCTCGTGCAGGTTGAACTGTTTGAGCAGGTAATCGGACAGCTGTTTCGGGCAGGTGTCGGCGACTTCCAGGCGCACCGCGTCACCGTAACGACGGGAGAACAACTCGCCGCGCAGGGCGCGGGCCAGGTCTTCTACATCTTCGGTGTCGACCGAGAGGTCGGCGTTTCGGGTCAGGCGGAACTGGTAGCAGCCCTTGACCTTCATGCCTTGGAACAGGTCATCGGCGTGGGCGTGGATCATCGACGACAGGAACACGTAGTTGTCGCCCGGGCCGCCGACTTCTTCCGGCAACTTGATGACGCGCGGCAGCAGGCGTGGTGCCGGGATGATCGCCAGGCCGGAATCGCGACCGAAGGCGTCGATGCCTTCGAGCTCGACGATGAAGTTCAGGCTCTTGTTCACCAGCAACGGGAACGGGTGCGTCGGGTCGAGGCCAATCGGGGTGATGATCGGCGCGATCTCGTCGCGGAAATAGCGGCGCACCCAGGTCTTGATCTTGGTGGTCCAATGACGCCGACGGATGAAGCGGACCTGATGTTTTTCCAGCTCCGGCAACAGAATGTCGTTGAGGATCGCGTACTGGCGATCAACGTGACCGTGCACCAATTCGCTGATGCGGGCCAGGGCCTGGTGCGGTTGCAGGCCATCGGCGCCGGCCTGTTCACGGGCGAAGGTGATCTGCTTCTTCAGGCCAGCCACACGAATCTCGAAGAACTCGTCCAGGTTGCTGGAGAAAATCAGCAGAAACTTCAGTCGCTCCAGCAATGGGTAGGACTCATCCAGCGCCTGTTCCAGCACGCGGATGTTGAACTGCAGTTGCGAGAGCTCACGATGGATGTACAGGCTGCTGTCATCCAGGCCGGGTATGGTAATCGCTGGCGCCGCAACAACGGGCTCGGCCACCACCGCGGGTGGAGCAGGTTCCAGCTCCGGCGGGGTTTCGGCGATTTGCTCCACCACAGGTTGAGCGTCTTTTACGGCAACTTCAGTGAGTCCTTCGGTATTCATCGAATGTTCCTGGGAGGGCTATTTTTGCTCTCGTAACAATTGAGCGGCACGGACGGCAAAGTAAGTCAGGATGCCATCAGCGCCTGCACGTTTAAAAGCGGTCAGGGATTCGAGGATAACCCCTTCACTCAACCAGCCATTCTGGATTGCCGCCATGTGCATGGCGTATTCGCCGCTGACCTGGTAGACAAAGGTCGGCACTTTGAATTCTTCTTTGACCCGGTAAAGGATGTCCAGATACGGCATGCCTGGCTTGACCATGACCATGTCCGCACCTTCTGACAAGTCCGCGGCCACTTCGTGCAGGGCTTCGTTGCTGTTGGCCGGGTCCATCTGATAGGAGGCCTTGTTGGCCTTGCCCAGGTTCAGCGCCGAACCCACCGCATCGCGGAACGGACCGTAATAGGCGCTGGCGTATTTGGCCGAGTAAGCCATGATCCGCACGTTGACGTGATCGGCCAGCTCCAGCGCTTCGCGGATCGCCTGAATGCGACCGTCCATCATGTCCGACGGGGCCACCACCTGAGCGCCGGCTTCGGCGTGGGACAGGGCCTGTTTAACCAGTGCGTCGACGGTAATGTCGTTCTGCACGTAGCCTTCTTCGTCGAGAATGCCGTCCTGACCGTGGGTGGTGAACGGGTCCAGAGCGACGTCGGTGATCACCCCCAACTCCGGGAACCGGTCACGCAATGCTCGGGTGGCGCGCTGGGCGATGCCGTTGGGGTTCCAGGCTTGCGCGGCGTCCAGGGATTTGAGTTCCGGCGGTGTCACCGGGAATAGTGCCAGCGCCGGAATCCCCAGCTCGACCCACTTGGCCGCCTCTTCCAGCAACAAGTCGATGGTCAGGCGTTCGACGCCCGGCATCGAGGCCACCGCTTCGCGACGGTTTTCACCGTCCAGCACGAACACCGGCAGGATCAGGTCGTCGACGGTCAACACGTTTTCACGGACCAGTCGACGCGAGAAATCATCACGACGGTTGCGACGCAGGCGGGTTGCAGGAAACAAACGGTTGGCGGGGGTAAAGCTCACGGCAGACTCCTGAGCCCGCGCTGGCGGGCGAGCGTGACAGTTATAAGCGGCCATTATGACGAACACATGACAAAAGTGTCTCGTCTTGAAGTCACTGTTCAACTGAACGTGACTCCAGGACGAGACACCTGTGCACCCCTGTGACAGGTAGCCGCATTCCATTGTCCTTGTAGGAAATGTTCACGTCGAGACACATTTTGACACTTTCCTGAATGTGTCCGAGGGGTTAGGCTGCGCGTTCATTTCGCCAGCACCCAGACAATGCTCCAACAATTTCTTCAGGAATTCGGCTACTTCGCCCTCTTTCTCGGCACGTTCTTCGAAGGCGAAACCATCCTGGTGCTCGCGGGCTTCCTTGCGTTCCGTGGATACATGGACATCAAGGTGGTGATGCTCGTGGCATTCCTCGGCAGTTATGCCGGCGATCAGCTGTGGTACTTCCTGGGACGCAAGCACGGGCGCAAATTGCTGGCGCGCAAACCGCGCTGGCAACTGATGGGTGATCGGGCGCTGGAACATATCCGCAAGCACCCGGACATCTGGGTGCTGAGCTTCCGCTTTGTCTATGGACTGCGCACCGTGATGCCAGTGGCGATCGGTCTGTCGGGCTATCCGCCGGGACGTTATCTGCTGCTCAACGGAATTGGCGCAGCCATCTGGGCCGCCGCGCTGGCTTCCGCCGCCTATCACTTCGGCGCAGTGCTCGAAGGCATGCTGGGCAGCGTCAAGAAATATGAGCTGTGGGTGCTGGGCGCCCTGCTGGTACTGGGTTTTTGCCTGTGGCTGCGGCGGCGCTTCAAGAATGCCCGTCTGGCGAAGAAGATCTACGCCGACGAGCAAGCGTTGAAAGCCGAACAGGCCAAATCCAGCGAACCTACGACGCCCATCGAGTGAAGCGGTTTCTACAACAGTAGAGACCGATGCCGCTGAGCAGGCTGTAACTGAGCAACCCTACCCAGCCCACCGCGCTGCCCGGCCATAGCCCGACCATCGGCGCCAGCCACACCAGCGGCAGGTTCGATGCCAGACGCAACAGCTCCAGCTTCAACGCCTGCGGGCGATTTTCCAGGGCCATGCCCAACACAAACAGCCCCAGTGCCACGGCACCCCAGCCCAACACCAGGGCCGACGTCGGCAGGCTCTGTTCCAGGTTCATCAAGTAACTGCCCAAGGCGATATAGACACAAAATTGCAGCGCCACATACCACTGCTGGCGCCCGTCCAGCGGCACCTCGAATTTGCGGAACTGGCTCAGGTCCGGTTTGCTCATCGGGTATCTGGCCGCCACATCCGCCGGTCGCCAACCGGTGCGCATGAACCAGATCCGCAGCTTGTCCCACCAGTTTTCGGCGCGCCGAGCGTCATCCCATAGCTGCGCATAGAACTGCACGTTCGCCCACAATGGATTCCAGCTCGCCAGCGGCGTGGTCACGCCGAAAATCACCGGTTCGTTGTCGTCCTCTTCCTGGAACGAACCAAATAGACGGTCCCAAATAATGAACACCCCGCCGTAGTTGCGATCCATGTAGAGAGCATTCTGTGCATGGTGAGCCCGATGATTGGACGGCGTGACGAAGAACCATTCGAACCAGCCGAGCTTGGGAATGTGCCGGGTATGCACCCAGAATTGGTACAGCAGATTCAGCGCCGCAACGCTGACGAATACCACCAGCGGCACGCCGAGCACAGCCAGGGGCAGATAGAAAATCCAGCTCAGCAGAAAGCCGGTGCTGGTCTGGCGCAAGGCCGTGGAGAGGTTGTAATCCTCGCTCTGGTGATGCACCGAGTGGGCGGCCCAGAGGATGTTGCGTTCGTGGCCCATGCGGTGCAGCCAGTAGTAGCAGAAGTCGTAGAAGACGAAAGCAAACACCCAGACCCAGACGCTGTCGGCCGACAGCTCGATCAAGGCCAGGTGCTTCAGGGCGAAAGCATAAGTCACCAGGCCGATGCCTTTGGTCAACAGGCCCGTGGTAGTCGACAGCACGCCAGTGCTGACGCTGTTGATCGCGTCTGCCACGCGGTAATTGCTCACCCCGCGCCAACGGTCGGCCAGCAACTCGACCGCAATCAGCACAAAGAAAAACGGCACCGCATACAGAATGAAGTTCATGACGCGACCTGATCAGAATCGTTCAGCAGAGATTAGGTGTAGCCGCGAATTAACCCTATGGCAACGAGTGACAAATTAGTGGACATTTAACGCCATGAATCTGGAGAAAAGCCCATGAGCAAAAAAATTGCAGTGATCCTTTCCGGCTGCGGCGTGTACGACGGCGCCGAGATCCACGAAAGCGTGATCACCCTGTTGCGGCTGGACCAACGCGGTGCCCAAGTGCAGTGTTTCGCACCCGATATCGCGCAGTTGCACGTGATCAACCACCTGACCGGCGAAGAAATGCCCGAGTCGCGCAACGTGCTGGTGGAATCGGCGCGGATCGCCCGGGGCAACATCAAGGATATCCGTGAGGCCAGCGTCGAAGACTTCGATGCCCTGATCGTTCCTGGCGGGTTTGGATCAGCCAAGAACCTGTCGAACTTTGCCGTCGAAGGCGCAGGTTGCAGCGTTCAGCCTGACGTCCTGGCGTTGACCGAAGCGTTCGCCGAAGCCGGCAAACCGGTGGGGCTGATCTGCATCTCACCGGCCCTGGCCGCAAAGATCTACGGCCCGGGTGTGACCTGCACCATCGGCAACGATGCCGATACCGCCGCTACGATGAACAAGATGGGCGCCACCCATGCCGAGTGCGCGGTAACCGACATTGTCGAAGACAAGGCTCGCAAGCTGGTGAGCACTCCGGCGTACATGCTGGCGCAATCGATCAGCGAGGCCGCTTCCGGCATCAACAAACTGGTCGACCGCGTACTGGAACTGACCCACGAAAACGACGAGTAACACTGCTCAATGTGGGAGCGGGCTTGCTCGCGAAGACTGACTGACATTCAACATTGATGTTGGCTGATACACCGCTTTCGCGAGCAAGCCCGCTCCCACAGGGTTCAATACATGGCTTAAGACTTGCGGGACAACCGGGTAAGTATCCGGTCCAGCGCATTGGCGAACGCCTGCTTCTCACGCTCGCCGAACGGTGCCGGTCCGCCGCTCATCTGACCCTGCTCGCGCAGATCGGTGAACAGGTTACGCACCGCCAGTCGATCGCCCATGTTCTGCGCATCGAACTCCTTGCCCCGTGGGTCCAGCGCCGCAACGCCCTTCTTCACTAGCCGGTCTGCCAGCGGCACATCGCTGCAAATCACCAATTCACCTGGCACCGCGTGTTCCACCAGATAATCGTCGGCGGCATCCGGGCCGCTGGGCACCACGATCAGCTTCACCAGGGCGAGGCCCGGTTTGATCTGTGGCTGACCGGCCACCAGCACCACTTCGAACTGGCGCTTGAGGGCGAACTTCACCACCAGATCCTTGGCTGCCCGCGGGCAAGCGTCGGCATCGATCCACACGCGCATATTATTTTCCTCTGTTGAAAAACATCGCGGGCAAGCCCGCTCCCACAAGGTTAGCGCTGAACCTGTGGGAGCGGGCTTGCCCGCGAATATGAGCGCAGCGAATGCTTTAAGAAACCGACACCCGCCGCTTCTCGGCCATCCGGCTACGGCTGTACAGCACGATGATCGCAATGATCGCCACGGCCTGAGCACTCAGCGAATACGCATCAGCGTGAATCCCCAGCCAGTCGAAGTCAAAGAACGGCACCGGCCGCGTGCCGAAGATCCCGGCTTCCTGCAACGCCTTCACGCCATGGCCGGCAAACACCACCGACAACGCGCAGAGCAGCCCGGCATTGATGCCGAAGAACAACGCCAGCGGCAGTTTCGCCGAGCCGCGCAAAATCACCCAGGCCAGACCGACCAGCATAACCAGCGCCGTCGCCCCGCCCGCCATTACGGCGTTGTGCCCTGCCGGCCCGGCCTGTAACCACAGGGTTTCGTAAAACAGGATCACTTCGAACAGTTCGCGATACACCGAGAAGAACGCCAGGATCGCAAACCCGAAACGCCCGCCGCCGCTCACCAGGCTGCTCTTGATGTAATCCTGCCAGGCCGCTGCGTGGCGACGGTCGTGCATCCACACCCCGAGCCAGAGCACCATGACACTGGCAAACAACGCCGTCGCGCCTTCCAGCAGTTCACGCTGGGCACCGCTGACGTCGATCACATATGCCGCCACCGCCCAAGTCGCCAGCCCGGCCAGCAGCGCCAGGCCCCAACCGATGTTGACGCTGCGCACCGCCGATTGCTGACCGGTATTGCGCAGGAACGCGAGGATCGCCGCGAGCACCAGAATCGCTTCCAGACCTTCTCGCAACAGAATCAACAGACCGGAAATGTAGCTCAGCGACCAGCTCAAGCCATCACTGCCAAGCAAGCCAGCGGACTCTTTCAATTTGGCCTTGGCCGCCTCCAGACGCTCCTCGGCCTGGGCCACCGGCAAACCGTCCTGCAATGACTGACGGTAAGCCATCAGGGACTTCTCGGTGTCTTTGCGCACGTTGGCGTCGACATTGTCCAGGGAGCTTTCGACCAGCTCGAAGCCTTCCAGGTACGCCGCCACCGACAGGTCATAGGCCTGATCGTGATCGCCGGCGCGGTAGGCCGCGATGCTCTTGTCCAACGTGGCGGCCGTGTAATCAAGCAGCTGCCCCGGGCCACGCTTGACCTGCGGCGGTTGCGCCCGTTGCGCTCGGAAGGTCGCGGCCGCTTGCGGACCTTCGGCGGCCTGCACTTCGGCTGGCGTCTGACGTGCCAGGTCGGCGATGTTGTAGGTTTTCCCGGATTTTGCCGCGGCCGGATCGGCACTGAAGCTGGCGATATAGGTCGCCAGGTCCCAACGTTGACGATCATCCAGCTGATCGGCGAAGGCCGGCATGTCGGTACCTTCGACGCCCATGCCCAGCGTGTTGTAGATCGCGTAGAGGCTCAGACGGTCCAGTCGCACGGCATCGCGCAGATTGGCCGGCGGTGGCGTCATACCGACACCTGCCGGGCCATCACCAGCGCCCGCATCGCCATGGCACACCGAACATTGCTGGGCATACAGCGGCGCGCCGCGAGTCGGGTCCGGGGTGATGACCGGAGCCTGGCTGACTTCATAGGTCACCGCCAGTTTTGCCCCCAGTTGCCGCGCCTGACGGGCGACATCCGCGCCGTCCTTACGCGCGGTGATCGCAGCGCCAAGGCTGCTGACGCCCTGCTCCAGCTCCGCGCGCTCGGGTTTGGCCGGCAAATCGGCGATCAAGCCGTGCAGAACCTTCAGGAATTCCTGCTGTTCGCGGTACTCGGACTCATCGATGACTTTGCCCGCCTCGACCGTCGCCGGGTAATCGGCGCCAATGTAATCGAGCAAATGCAGGGCCTTGGGCGCACCTTCTGCGGTTTCGGCCAGCGCATTGAAGCTGCAGAACGCGATCATCGGCAGCACGAGCCACGCCAGAAAACGAGAGGAGGCAATCATGAATAAATCTCAAATGGAAATACGAAGTAACACATTGTTCACTTCCAATGAGTTTCACTCAAGCTTTGTTGTGTTGGTTTTTGCGGTGGGACCCACAATCGGTTGCTTCAGGCTTTCAACAAGTAATGGCATCGCTCTGAACATATGGAGTTAAAAAGCCATTACATAGCCATCATCCCTGTCTATAATGCCTCGCCGTCGTTATTGCGATTCGGCATTTAAGCTCCTCTTTTTATGAGGAATTGGCAGGACGCCTGTCTCCCTGCCGATAGGTCCCAACAGCCCGACCAGCACGCGGCTGCTTATCTTCAGGGAAGATGTACCCCTATGGCATTCCGTGCCCCAACCTTGATCGCGCTCAGCGCCGTCACGTTGCTTTCCGGCTGCTCGGCCTTTCGTAACTACGACTCGGAACTTGCACAAACCAACCAGCAACTGGCTTCAGGCAACGTCGACGCCGCATTGACCCTGCTGGAAAAGAACAACACCAGCAAAGACAAAGACCTGCTCTATTACTTCGAGAAGGGCGAACTGTTGCGCGCCAAGGGCGATTTGTCCGGTAGCCAGAACGCCTGGACCAGTGCCGATCAGGTAGTGGGCAAGTGGGAAGACGCGGTCAAGCTCGACAGCGCCAAGTACCTGGCTCAATTCGGTAGCTTCCTGGTCAACGACAAGGTCCGTCGTTACGAAGGCTATGACTACGAAAAAGTCATGCTGACCACGCAGATGGCCCTCAACCTGCTGGCGGTAAACGATTTCGACGGCGCGCGCACTGCGATCAAGAAGACTCACGAACGTGAAGCGGTGATCGCCGACCTGCGTGACAAGGAATACCTCAAGAGCGAAGAGCAAGCCGAGAAAGAAGGCGTCAAAACCCAGTACAAGGATCTTCAGGGTTACCCGGTGGCCAGCCTCGA
Source organism: Pseudomonas sp. QTF5 (assembly GCF_000512695.2). Lineage (GTDB taxonomy): Bacteria > Pseudomonadota > Gammaproteobacteria > Pseudomonadales > Pseudomonadaceae > Aquipseudomonas. The sequence continues at coordinate 52,336 of NZ_AZRW02000022.1, forward strand.
CGCGCCGGAAGTGGTCAGCCTGAAAAACAGCTATCAGAGTGCGTTCAGCCATTATCTGGCCGGTTTCGTCTACGAAGCCCTGGGTGAGAAAGATCTGGCGGCGCCGGGTTATCGCAAGGCCGCCGAACTGCGTCCGAACACGCCGCTGCTGGAACAGGCACTGGTGAATCTCGACAAACCCGTCAAGGACGAGAACAGCGACATCCTGATCGTCGTGCAAAGCGGTCTGGCGCCGTCCCGTGATTCGATCCGCATTCCGCTGCCGTTGCCGATCAGCAACAACGTGGTGATCACGCCGCTGTCGTTCCCGATCATCAAACCGGATACCTCCACTGCCGCCTTCGCCCAGATCGGAGTGGACGGTCAGCAGCTGGACCTGACCCAACTCAACAGCACCACTGCCATGTCCCGTCGCGCGCTGCGTGATGACATGCCGGGCATCATCCTGCGCACCACCGTGCGGGCGATCACTCGTGGTGTGGCACAGAAGCAGATCAACGAAACCAACCCGCTGGCGGGTCTTGCAGTCGGTATTACTTCAGCCGTACTCGAAGGTGCCGATACCCGTACGTGGCGCACGCTGCCGGACAACACTCAGGTGGTGCGTCTGCGTTTGAAGAAAGGCGAGCATAGCGTCACGCTGCCGAGCGCCGTGGGCGGCTCGGTGGTCAAGGTCACCGTCGATCAGCGCTTTCAGGTCATCACCCTGCGCGCCGTGGGCAATCAAGTATTCGCCAGCGGCGTGGCTGCGCACGTGATCCCGAGCGCCAACCCGACCGCCGTGGCCAGCCTCAAACAACCTTAAGAACGGAGTCTTTGCATGCGCTTCAAATTCATCGCTGTCGTCGCCCTGGCCTTGCTGGCTGGCTGCGCGACCCCGCCACCGCCGGAGCCAGGCAGCGCTGCCAGCAAGGTCGTGGCCATGGGCAAACTCAAGAACATCGTGGTCGGCGCCATGCGCGTAGCCCGGGAAAACGGCTTCATGACGGTCAATACGCAGCTGAGCAACACCAGCTACAACAACAAAACCTTCTACTACCGTTTTGCCTGGCTCGGCCCTGAAGGCTTCCCGGTTGCCGAAGAGGAAACCTGGAAAAGCCAGATGATGTACGGCGAGCAGACCAGTTTCATTCAGGCCATTGCGCCAACCGCCAAAGCCGTGGATTTCCGTCTGGAAATCAAAACGCCTTAAGCCCGACACCCTATTCGTTCAGTTTTAGAGAGCATTCCCATGTTTGCACGCTTTTCGTTCATCGCCGTCATCGCCCTCCTGGCCAGCGGTTGCGCCAACACTTCGCCAACGCTGGGCAGCAAAAACATCAGCTACGGCGACACCAAAGCCGTGGAAACCGTGACCAATGAGTTCGGCTCCACCGACCTGCAAATGATCGCTGAATCCATGACCCGTTCCCTGGCCCAGTCCGGCATCCTGCAAGGTCGCCCGGTGGTTCAGGTTTACGATGTGAAGAACAAGACCAGCGAGTACATCGATACCCGCGAAATCACCACCAGCATCAAGACTCAGCTGATGAAGACCGGCGTCGCCCGCTTCGCCAGCGACAACACTGCGATGCAGAGCCAGGTTGACCAGCTCAAGCTGCAAAACCAGAGCGGTTTGTACAAGAAGAGCACTGTGGCCAAGACTGGCAACATGATCGCTGCCCAGTATCGCATCGAAGGTTCGATCAGCTCGATCGTCAAGCGCAGCAGCGACTACAAGGACGTCTTCTACAAATTCAGCCTGCAGTTGATCGACGTTGAAAGCGGTCTGGCCGAATGGATGGACGAAAAAGAGATCCGCAAAACCACGGAGCGTTAAGCGATGCGCGCATGGATTGGCATGATGGCCCTGGCTTGTGCGTTCAGCGTGCAAGCGGCCCCGAAAGTCGCGGTGACGGATCTGGCGTACCAGGAGCGAGTGGAGCAATACATCCACATCGTTTCGGCACAGAGCAACCACAGCCAGAGTTACTACGGCGCCAGCGGCTCTTCGAGTTACAACGAGATCGAAGCGACCAGCAGCTACATCGAACAAGGCGAGCTGCGTAAATTCACCGGCGACATCAAGGGCGAGATTCTGCGCACCGGTATGTTTCAGCTGGTGCAGGGCACGCCTTATACAGCATCGTCCAAAGGTGACGTGTATGACGTGATCAAGCGCATCAAGGCCGGTAGCTTCAAGGGTGCCGACTACGTGCTGTTCGGCACCGTGTCAGACATCGATTTCACCCGCGACACGACCGAGCTGGCCAACACCGACAGCTATTCGGCAGTGCTGGGGCTGACGCTGGTGGCGGATTTCAGTCTGATCAACACCAAGACCTTTGAAATCACCTCGGCCTTCACGGCGATGGGCGAAGGTCAGGACACCAAACTGGTGAATGGGCGGGATATCAGGATTTCGCTGAACCGCCCACGGGTAGTGCGCGATGTGTCCAAGGCGCTGGGTGAAGATGTGGCTGCGCAACTGAGCCAACAGCTCGGCGGCGGTGGCTATGAGCAGCCGGGACAAGCCCCGTTGCGCAATAACCTGCCGCGGGATACGGCGCCGGTGATTCTGCACTGAGTAGGCTCTGATCGTTCCCACGCTCCGCGTGGGAATGCAGAAGCCAGGGACGCTCTGCGTCCCAAAGAGCCGAACGCGGAGCCTCCGTTGAGGCTCCCACGCAGAGCATGGGAACGATCAGGCGACCTGAAGAGGTCGCCTTTTTTGTGCCTGAAGGTTTTACACCGCCGCTTTACGCAGGGTCGCCATGAACGCCGCCGCGCCGATGAACAGCCCGGCAAAGGTACGGTTCATTCGTTTTTGTTGCTTGGGTGTGCGCAGCAAACGCAGCACCTTGGCCGCCAGCCCGGTGTAACCGGCCATGACGATCAGATCGACACAGATCATGGTCACGCCGAGGATCAGGTACTGGGCCACCAGCGGCGCGTGGGGGTCGATGAATTGCGGCAGCACCGCGAGCATGAACACCAAGGCCTTGGGGTTGCTGACGTTCACCAGAAAACCGCGGAACACCAGCGCCATCGGTTTGCCGATCTGCCGTATGGCTGCGTCGTCGCTCATGTCATTGGGCAGCGCGCGCCATTGCTTGACCGCGAGATAGACCAGGTAGGCCACGCCGAACCATTTGATCGCATAGAAAGCCGTGGCGGAGGCCGCAAGGATCGCACCGACACCGGCAGCAACAATCGCAATCTGCAACGCCAAGCCCAGTTGCAGACCCAGGGCGTTCCAGTAACCGCGCCAGAAACCGTAGCGCAAACCGCTGGACATCGACGCAATGGCGCCGGCACCGGGAGAAAGACTGATCACCCAGCAGGCGGCAAAAAACGCCAGCCATGTTTGAAGCACCATCGCACACCTCGACTCAGACTCGTGACAGACGTCTAAGCTAATGCGCCTTTGGGCCGATGACTACCGATTTTTTGTAGGACAGAGCCACTGCCAACCAGCGTTTACGGCTTGAGGCCCCCTTCGCGAGCAAGCCCGCTCCCACATGGGATCTTCGTTGGACACAAAATTTGTGATCCACATCAATCTAGTGTGGGAGCGGGCTTGCTCGCGAAAGCGGTGTGTCAGGCGACATCGATGCAGGAATTCAAAGCCTATTTTTCAAACCCGCTGGACGGGAATATATCGGTGCCACGCCAGCGTCGAACCGAGCGCTGGAAGAACAGGCTATTGGGCACTTGCACCATGGCGCTGCCGGTACCGAGTTCTTCGGCTTCGATCAGCGTGGTGTAGAGCAGATTGATCGCCACCACCCGGCCTTTGACGCCGGGCTTGTCAGTGGTATCCACCAACTCGACCACATCGCCGATGCGGAACGGGCCGACGGTAAAGATCAGAATCGCGCAAAGCAGGTTGGACAGCACGCTCCACATGGCGAAAAACGCCACGGCGGCTACTGCAACGAAACCGGACAACGCCGTCCAGAGCACTGTGGCCGACACGCCAAGGCGCTCCAGCACAAAGATCAGCGCGCTGCCCATGATCAGCCAGCGCAAACCGCCACGCAGCGGCATGAAAAACTGCGGCGGAAACGGGTAGCGCTCGCCCAATCGAGTCAGGCATTTAGCGACGACGCGCTGGGCGATATAACCGGCCAGCAGGATCAGCAGGATTTGCACGACCAGCCAGAGCGGCTCGCCCCACATCGCCGGCACCGGCAGCTTGAAGGCTTCCATCAGGACAGCGCTTCCAGCTCCGCCTGCATGCTTTCCAGCAGTTCCAGCGCCTCCATCCAGGCTTCTTCCAGTTCGGCTTCACGCACCTTCAGCTTGGCCTGCTCAGCCAGCAGATCACGCAAATCGTTCTTGCGCATCGGCTCGTAAATGTCGCTGTCGCCAAGGCTGGTATCGATCTTCGCCAGCTTCTCGTGCAGCTTGCCCAACTCGGCTTCAAGCTTGTCGGCCTCGCGCTTGTGCGGAGCCAACTGCTGACGCAATGCAGCAGCGGCCTGGCGCTGGGCCTTCTTGTCGGTCTTGTCCGGATTGACCGGAGTGTTGCTGACCGGGGCATTGCGTTGACGGTATTCGACCAGCCAACGGGCGTAGTCTTCCAGATCGCCGTCGAACTCCTCGACCTTGCCGTCTGCCACCAGATAGAAATTGTCGGTAGTGCTTTTGAGCAGATGGCGATCGTGGGAGACCACCAGTACCGCACCACTGAATTCCTGCAGGGCCATGGTCAGCGCCAGACGCATTTCCAGGTCCAGGTGGTTGGTCGGTTCGTCGAGCAGCAACAAGTTCGGTCGATCCCAAGCGATCAATGCCAAGGCCAGACGCGCCTTCTCACCGCCGGAGAAATTCAGCACCGGCTCATCGATACGCGCGCCGCGGAAGTCGAAACCACCGAGAAAGTCGCGCAGGGTCTGCTCACGCTCGGTCGGCGCCAGGCGCTGCAAGTGCAGCAACGGGCTGGCCTTGGAGTCGAGGGAATCAAGCTGATGCTGGGCGAAGTAGCCAACGACGGTGTTTTCACCGCGCGTCAGGCGACCGGCCAACGGCTCAAGCTCACCGGCGAGGTTTTTGATCAGGGTCGATTTACCCGCGCCGTTCGGGCCGAGCAAACCGATCCGCGCGCCGGGGGTCAGTTGCAGCTTGACCTTCTCCAGCACGGCTTTGTCGCCGTAACCCAGACGAGCATCCGACAGGTCGATCAGCGGACTGGAAATTTTCGTCGACTCGCGGAAGACGAAATCGAACGGCGAATCGACGTGCGCGGCAGACAACTCTTCCATCCGCTCCAGCGCCTTGATCCGGCTCTGGGCCTGACGGGCCTTGGTGGCCTGGGCCTTGAAGCGGGCGATGTAGCTTTCCATGTGCGCCCGTTGCGCCTGCTGCTTCTCGTAGGCCTGTTGTTGCTGGGCCAGACGTTCGGCACGGGCGCGCTCGAAGGCGCTATAGCCGCCGCGATACAGGGTGATCTTGCGCTGATCGACGTGGGCTACGTGATCGACCACGGCATCGAGGAAGTCCCGGTCGTGGGAAATCAGCATCAAGGTGCCGGGGTAGCTTTTAAGCCACTCTTCGAGCCAGATGATGGCGTCGAGGTCCAAGTGGTTGGTCGGTTCGTCGAGCAGCAACAGGTCCGAAGGGCACATCAAAGCCTGCGCCAGGTTCAGACGCATCCGCCAGCCACCGGAGAAATCTCCTACTTGCCGATCCATCTGCTCATTGGTGAACCCAAGGCCGGCCAGCAGCTTTCGAGCCCGAGCGTCGGCGGTGTAGCCGTCGGCGCTGTCGAGTTCCGAGTGCAGGCGGGCCTGAGCGGCGCCGTCATGGGCCGCTTCGGCTGCGGCGAGGTCGCGTTGCACCTCGCGCAGGCGCAGGTCACCATCGAGCACGTAGTCGACCGCGATGCGTTCGAGCGTCTCGATTTCCTGACGCATGTGGGCGATGCGCCAGTCGGCCGGCAGAAAGCAGTCACCCGAGTCCGGGTGCAGTTCGCCACGAATCAAGGCGAACAGGCTCGATTTGCCGGCGCCGTTGGCACCGATGAGGCCGGCTTTGTGGCCGGCGTGCAGGGTCAGCTCGGCGTCTTCTAGCAGACGTTGCGGGCCACGCTGTAAAGTCAGGTTCTGAAGTCGAATCATAATGGCGGCGGAGTCTACCAGCTTCGCTCGCAACTGGCGCGAGTAGCACTATGTCCTCTGACCTGTGGAGCTTTTCCCTTGGCACTTACGCCCGTCCCGGCGTTGAAGATGCGTGCCTGCAATTGCAGTCGGCGGGGGTGAACGTGTGCCTGCTACTGTGCGGGTTGTGGCTGGGAGAACGTGGCGTTACCTGCAACGAACAACGCTTGCAGTTGCTTCGTGATGCAGCCAGGCCTTGGGACGCGGATGTCGTGCAACCGTTGCGCGCCTTGCGCCTGCAATGGAAAGCCGCCGCTAGCGAAGATGCCGGGCTGGATGATTTGCGTGAACAAGTGAAAACACTGGAGATGGAAGCCGAACGGCATTTGTTGTTGCGACTGGACCGTTTGGCACAGAGTTGGCCGCAGGATGAGGCGACCGATCTTTCGGCCTGGCTGGAAGGTGTGGCGGCAGGCGCCGCCAACCTGGACCGCGACGCGCTGCATCAGCTGCGCGTCGCGGTAACCGGCACTTAGGAAGCGCTGGTTGGGGTGGTGCCAGTGCTCGACGACGCGGCTTGCGTTGGCGCAGACGTGGTGGTCGAGGTGGTTGCTGCAGGCGCGGGCGAAGCCGAGGAGGCCGGGGCCGGAGTTGCTGGCTTGATCGCTGGCGCAGCAGCCGGTTTGGCAGCGGCGACGGGCTTTTTCACGGCCGGTTTTGCAGCTGGCTTGGCTGCTGGTTTTGCTACTGGTTTTGCTACTGGTTTTGCAGCCGATTTTGCAGCGGCTGGTTTGACGGCAGCAGTTTTGGCAGCCGGTTTAGCGGCGGGTTTGGCCGCAGCTTTTGCAGCGGGTTTCGCAGCAGACTTGGCTGCGGCGGTTTTAGCCGCGACAGGTTTGGCGGCTGGCTTGGCAGCCGGTTTCGCGGCGGCAGTTCTAGCGGCTGGCTTGGCAGCAGGTTTAGCCGCTGGTTTTGCCGGTGCAGTTTTTGCCACGGCGGGTTTCGCAGCCGGTTTAGCGGCAGCTGTTTTGGCAGCAGTTGTTTTGGCAGCAGCTGGCTTGGCGGCAGGTTTGGCAGCCGTCGTTTTAGTCGCTGGTTTCGCAGCACTGGCAGCGACTGTTTTTTTCGCCGCCGGTTTGGCGGCTGGCTTGGCGGCTGCTTTCTTCGCAGGTGCCGTAGCTGGCTTGGCCGAACGCAGGGACAACGCCTTGCCGACAGCCTCTTGGACACGACCGACACCCTGGGCCAGTTTCAGGCTTTCTTGAGCGTCGCGTTTGAGTTGCAGGATGTAGCTGCGCGTTTCGGACTGGCGACCCTTGAGGGCATCGAGCAAGTCCTCAAGTTCTTTCACCGCCTCTTTGGCCTTGGCTTGCGCCTTGGCTTTGCCGGCCGCCGCAGCGTCCTGCAATTTGGTCCGGGATTTGTGCAGTTTTTCCTGCGCTTTTCCGCGCTGCTTTTCCAACTTGGCGAGCAGTTTTTCAGCATCAGCCAGAGCTTGGGAACAAGCGTTTTCCAAATGCTCGAGCAAGCTGCCCGAGAGTTGTTGGAGTAAGTGCAACGGAGTATTTACAGGCTTCTTGGTGGCCGACATGGTTTACCTCCTGGCTGAAGTGAATGCGGCTCATACTAGACCTCTGCTGCTACCGCCGCTAGGGCATGTTGACAGTATCGAAAGCACTCCGTTGCAACGGAGCGAAAAAGTTCTGCGTTCAGGTAAAACCTGTTCACCTTCGAGCGCATTCTCACTGGCATAATCCTGCGCATCTCAGGTCGGAGAGTGCCCATGTCGCGCTACCTTTTTTTATCGCTGTGCGTGTTTTTTTCCGCGGCCCAGGCCGCCGAAAAAACCGCCGCAAATGACGCTCACGATCTCGCTTACAGCTTGGGCGCAAGCCTTGGCGAACGCTTGCGCCAGGAGGTTCCGGACCTGCAACTTCAGGCCCTGCTCGAAGGTTTGCAGCAAGCCTATCAAGGCAAGCCGCTGGCACTGAAAGATGAGCGGATCGAACAGATTCTGGCCGAGCATGAAGCCCGGGTTGCCATGCAATCACCTGTGCCGCAAAGCGAATTGGCTTTGGAAAACGAGCGACGTTTTCTCGCTGAGGAAAAAGCCAAACCCGGCGTTCGCGAACTGGCGGATGGAATATTGCTGACGGAGCTGACTTCAGGCACCGGCGCCAAGGCGGGGCCGAGCGGCAAGGTCCAGGTGCTGTATATCGGACGCTTGCCTGACGGCTCAGTGTTCGACCAGAACAGCCAGCCGCAGTGGTTCAGTCTGGATAGCGTAATCAGCGGATGGCGCAGTGCGTTGCAAAACATGCCGGTCGGCGCGAAATGGCGCCTGGTGATTCCATCGGCCCAAGCCTATGGTGCCGACGGTGCCGGCGACTTGATCGCGCCGTTCACGCCGCTGGTATTCGAAGTTGAATTGCGTGGTGCTACAAGCTGAAAACCGGATCGAGTAGGGGGCGGCTTCACAGCCGCCGTCCTCTCACACCACCGTACGTACGGCTCCGTATACGGCGGTTCAGGTTATACGATTAAGCTGGTTTATCGTATCCAGTATTGAGATCAGGCCAAACCGATCCCACAGCGTCTTCGGCAGCGCTTGATTCATATGCGGTGCCCCGGAGCTCCACCATGGGCCGCGACCATTGAACGCCGATATGCAGGCACGATCCCTGTTTAGACCTAGGCGTATCAGGTTGCGAGCCCTCGTTGAAGGCCGCTTCCATTGACGCCACACGGCACAGCGAAGCTTGTGACGCACCCACCCATCAAGCTCCTCAAGCGGTCGCTTGCTCTGGCTTAGCTTGAAATAGCCTGCCCAACCACGCAGTACAGGGTTTATTCGCTCGATGACTGTTGCCATCTTGCGGCCCCGCGCTCCACGCAGCAGGTCTCTGAGCCGGTCACGTAAGCGACCCAGACTCATCGTCGCCACTCTCAGCCTCGGCTGTTGATGCCAGCTCATCCCATAACCCAGATAGTCGCAGGCCCAAGGCCGTGCCACGCGGCTCTTTTCTCGATTCAGCGTCAGTTTCAAACGCTGCCTCAAGAACCGCTCGACGCCTGCCATCACTCGCTCGCCCGCTCGACGACTACGCACATAAATGTTCGCCTCATCGGCATAGCGCACGAAACGATGGCCCCGCCGTTCCAGCTCACGGTCGAGTTCGTTGAGCAGGATGTTCGACAGCAACGGCGAGAGCGGGCCGCCTTGCGGCGTCCCTTCCTGTCGTCGGCTGACAAGCCCGCCCGACATCACACCCGCTTCGAGGTAACGGCGGATCAGCCTGAGCACCCGCCGGTCTTCGACATGACGCTCTATATGGGCCATCAACACGTCGTGGTTGACCCGATCGAAGAACTTCTCAAGATCGAGTTCCACACACCAACGGTGTCCCGTCACCACATGGGCGCGGGCTGTTTCGATAGCTTGATGAGCGCTTCTACCCGGACGGAAACCGTAGCTGTAGTCCGAGAACAGAGGTCGAAGATCGGCGTGAGCTGTTGCAACAGAGCCTGTTGGATCAGGCGATCCACGACACTGGGAATGCCCAGCTGTCGGGTGCCGCCTTTGGGTTTGGGAATTTCGACGGCGTGGCCACCACAGCCAAGCTGGTTGCGCTACGCGCAACGCGCCATGCCTGGCGCACAAACGAAAAACGGCGCGCATTGCGCACCGTTTCTGGTTTCTTGGGAGGGTCTTGCGGGAAGGGTTCAGGCCTGAACCGAATCCTCTTCCTTGTGAGCGGTGTGCAGCACTTCGATCAGGCAATCTTCCAGTTCGAAGCGTTCGTGCAACAAGCCACCCAGCTCTTTGAATTTCTCCGCGACACACTTACCGGCATCACACAAGTCGTTGAACGCCAGCAGCTTCTCGGTGATGACGTCGATGCGCGGGTAAATCGTCTCGGCCAACTCCAGACCACGAGTATCACCGAACGCCTTGGCTTCGCCGGTCAGCTGCTCGTAGATCTCGAAATGCCCGGCAGACACGTAGTCGACCAGCACACCGCAAAATTCCTGCAGCGGTTTTCGGTTCTCGCCCAAAGCTTCGGGCTTGGCGCCAAGAGCGTCATAGGCCCGAACCAGTTCGTGACGCTCCTGCAACCAGCGATCGATCAGCAGATGCACTCCACCCCAACGTTCCTGAGCATTCTGACAACTTTCGAGCATGGTGATTCTCTCTTCCCTTGTGGGTCATGCTGCTCTACACCTGTCGCACACTTGAAGATCAAGGATCGACCAGGCAGAGCGTCATTCGAGCAACATAAATCCAATGACACGTGCGGGCCAGATTATGCCCGCACGCCTATGGCTTCAAGGTACGCAGGAGATAAAGTTCATACAAGTGTTTAATCGCCCGCCAGTACCCGGCGCGACGACTCGCCGCTGAGCGGTCGCTGACACGCGATCCAGACAAGGCGCAGCAACTGATACCCGCCCAGAATCATCATCGCAACGAAGAACAGCAGACTCCACTCCGGGATGCTCAGGTCGAACAGCGTCCAGGAAATTTCCGCGCAATCGGCGGTTCCTTTGAACATTCGCTGCACGACATACAGCCAGGGCGTACTGGCGAACAGATCGGCCAGATCAGGCGAGCATACCGATAGCTGATGCACCGGATCGCTCTGCAACAACACCTGCCGCCACGCCGTGACGGTACCCGCCAGACTGCATAGCAAACCCAGCAGCCAATACAGAAATGATCCGCAGCGGCCAGGCCCCTGCACTGAAGCCGCCAGGCAGACACCCGTGAGCAGCGCCAGACAAACCCGCTGCAACAGGCACAACCCGCAAGGCTTGAGGCCGACCGCATATTCCAGGTAATAGGAAACGCCCAAGGCCAGGGCACCTGCAATGAAAACCATGAAAAACAAGGAGCGTGAGCAGGCCAAAGACATGGCTTTTCCGTAACAGTAGAGACAGGCGGTTACGGTAGAGGAAAGCGCAGCAGCCTTTCAAGGCAGGCCACCACGGACACTTCAGCAGAAGTGTAGGGAATTCCCGACAGGGTCGAGAGGATTTGACGTAGTCCTCTGTAGGACTTTGCCGGCGAAGGATTACAACGCTGAAACAGCGGCGGATTCGAAGCGATTCCCGCCCTTGTAGCAGCTGGCGCAGCCAGCTGCTACAAGGGCGGAATCAGGCGTGAGCCGACACTGGCAGCGGTGCCGCCAGCAAGCGCTCATCCAAAAGACCCAAGCCCTCCTGGAACAGCTGATTACTGCGTTCGGTGTCACCCAGTTGCGCCAGCAACCGCGCCAGTTCGGCGCAGGCTTCAGGGTTGCGCTGCACGCGCAGGCTGCTTTCCAGATAATCCCTGGCCTTGCCCCACAGACTGCTTTGCAGACACAAACGGCCCAACGTCAGCAACAGGCTCGGGTCGGCGGGATGATCCTTGAGCCAACCCTCGGCGATGTGCAGTTGCCTGGCCGGATCGCTGCCGCGAACCAGCCCGTACAAGCGCGCCAGATGGCTGTCGTATTGGCGCTTGAGGGCTGCACGCAGGATCTCTTCGGCCTCGACCTGCGCCCCCAGTTGTCGCAACTGCTCGGCATAGGCCAACACCAGTTGCGGTTCCTGGCGCTGAGCGGCGGTGAGTTGCTGCCAGGCGCGATTGAGCGATTGCAACCCGACCGTTCCGTCCTCTTCCCGGTGCGCCGCCAACGAAAGATTCTCACCCCAGGCGCGACGCTCCAGCTCAGCCAGCTCGGCCGGTGGCAGCACCTTGTCCTTGCGTAACTCTGGCAACAAGCGAATCACAGCCGACCAGTCGCCCCGCTGCTGAAGCAAGCGCTGCAATTGGCGCAGGGTCTGGACATTATGAGGATGACGCTCATGCATGGCTTGCAGGGTCACCAGCGCGCCTTCAGTATCGCCGCGGTCGGTCTGCAATTGGGCATGATTCAAGGCAATCGCCAGCTCGGCCTGGGGCTGTCGCTCCAGAGCGCGCTCCAGCAGGTTGTCGCTTTCCTCGTAGTGACCTTGTTCGTTGGCGGCGCGGGCGGCACCGAGGTAATAGAGCAGCGGCTGGCGCTCGGCTTCCGCCGCGCGATACAGATGACGCTGCGCACTGGCCCAGCGGCCCTCGGCCAAATCGAGCTGGCCGTGCTCGATCGCCACTTGCACCCGTCGACTGCGATTGCGCCGCGACCATGGATTGACCACTCCACCGGAAGTCGTCACCAGCTCGATCAACGCCTTGATGCCCCAGAACACCAGCCACAACACGACCACCAGAGCCAGGGTTGCCCATAGACTCGATTCATAACGGAAGCTTTTGTAGGCGATCAGCACGTAGCCGGAATGCTCGGCAATCGCCAGCCCCAGTGCGGCGGCAGCGGCGATGACCACGAACACGATCACATAGAGGCGCTTCATGGCGTTGCCTCCTGCATAGTGCTCGCGGCAGGTTTGGCCAGCGGTCTCACCGACTCCTCGGCGTTGACGTTGCGCCGCTCAAGGTAGGCCTGAACCGTACTCAACGTGCCGGTCAGATCCGGCGTGACCACCGCCACTGGCTGCTTGCTCAACTCGGCCACCTGCTCCAGCATGACTTTGCTCTGGGGGTTGTCCGGGTTGAAGTTACCCTTGAGCACGTCCCGCGCTTCGGCCAGCGCCTGGGTGTAAACCGCGGCTTGTCCATTGAGCGCTGCCCATTGCGCCTGCTCCAGCGCCAGGCTCAGGGCCAGACGCACCTGGCTCAGGCTCTGCCCTGCCAGCAACGGCCGGACATTCTTGTCGGCGTTGAAATCGATGCGGATATAACGCGAGATCTGATCCCACCATTGCGCCCAGCGACTGGCACCGTCGCCATCGGTGGTCAGGCCCAGCAGGGACTCGCCACGGTCCTTGTACTCAGGCGCCAGCTCGGTGAGGTTGATCACTTGATCACGCAAGGCGCCGAGTCGCAGGAACAGCCCGGTGCGATCCGGCTGTTCGGTACTGCGCAGGGCTACCAGGGTTTTGGCCACTTGCTCGCGGGCGGCAAACGCTCCCGGGTCGTTCTGTTCACGGAGAATCTCATCGGCCCCTTGCACCAGGGCCTGAGCGCTGCTGATGTCCTGCAACGCCGACAGACGCAGGCTGGCCAGACGCAGCAAGTGCTCGGCTTCGGCCAGACGCCAGTCCTTGCGGCTCGCGCCGAGGACGGTTTCCAGGCGTTGATTCAGGCGTTGCTGATCGCCCTGAAGTTGAATGACCAAGCGACTGCGCGCATCGAGCTCCTCGGCGGCCGGCATTTGCTCGAGGCGAGCCGTCAGGCGCTGCTCGTTGAGCTTCAGGCTCTGTGCCTGATCGTTCAACGCCTGTACCTGACTCAACTGCTGCTGGTTATTGGCTTGCAGGTGACGCACCTGCCAGACTCCCCAACCGCCCACGGCAACACCGGCTGCGCCCAACAGCAGCGCAACGATTGCCAACCCATTGCCTCGGCGCTGATCAACAGCAGGTGGCGCAGTTTCAACCGGTGCATCAAGCACGGGCCGGACGTCATCTTTAGGCAAGGCTGTTTCGCTCACGTATCCATCCTTTGCATTAGAAAACGGGCACGGGATGTTCCCGTAACGCCGCCAGCAAGGCCGCGGCACTGGCGCCGCGACAATCCACAACTGTTTGGGCCCCGGCGGCACGTGCCAACTCGGCGACCCTGGGGCTTGGAACAAACAACGGCAACCGCACCATGCTCGGCCAGGCATCGCCAGCCAATTGGTGCAGGTGCTCAAAACCCTGTCCACTGCTGACCACCAGCCCGTTCAAGCGTTCCGCTTTGATCCGGCCAGGCAGCGTTGCCGACGGGTACTGCGGCAAACCGCGTCGGTACAACTCCAGATACTCGACACTAGCACCAAGCTCGCGCAAACGCTCAGCCAGCAACTCGCGCCCACCCTCCCCGCGCATGATCAGCACCCGCGGATCGGGTCGGGCGACAGCCTCGCGCAACGGCGCAAGGTCAAGCAAGGCTTCGCTATCATCGCCGTCGACCGGGAAGCTCACATCCAGCCCATTATCCTCGAGGATCTGCGCCGTCGCGGCGCCCACGCTGAACCACTTCAGAACCGGTGGCTGCAGCCAGTACCGGTTGAGCAGATCGACAGCGATTCTGGCGGCCGGTTTGCTGACCACGATCACCGCGCAATAGCTATCCAGCTTCTGAATGACTTCGCGCATTGTGTCAGAGGCAGGAATCGGCTCGATATCCAAAAGCGGCAAGCTGCTGCTGAAAACCCCCGCGTCGGCCAGCACTCGGGCAAGCGCCACCGATTCATCCGCAGGGCGCGTCAGCAACAGGCGCCAGCCAGTCACTCGTGCCCTGCCTCGCCATAGACTGCTTTCAGAATGGCGTCGGCGCCCTGGCTCAGCAGGTCTTCGGCCACTTGCACACCCAAAGCCTCGGCATCAGCCCGTGGCGCACGGGCCTCGGCACTGAGCAGCAGGCCGCCGCTCGGATCGCCTACCAAACCACGCAACCAGATCTGCTCGCCTTCAAGCACGGCGTAGCAAGCGATTGGTACCTGGCAACCGCCATTCAAATGTTTGTTGAGGGCACGCTCGGCGGTAACGCGAGTGGCCGTGTCCTGATGATGCAGCGGCGCCAGCAGCGCATGGATTTCAGTGTCGACGCGACGGCATTCGATACCGACCGCGCCCTGGCCACCGGCCGGAAGACTGTCTTCGACACTGATGGCCGAAGTGATGCGGTCTTCGAAGCCCAGGCGAATCAAACCCGCCGCGGCGAGGATGATGGCGTTGTATTCACCGGCATCGAGCTTGGCCAGGCGGGTGTTGACGTTACCGCGCAGGAAGCGGATTTGCAGGTCCGGGCGGCGGGTCAACAGTTGGGCCTGACGGCGCAGGCTGGAGGTGCCGACGATGCTGCCTGGCGGCAACTCATCCAGGCTGGCGTAAGTATTGGAAACGAACGCATCGCGCGGGTCTTCGCGCTCGCAGATGCAGAACAGACCAAGGCCTTCGGGGAAATCCATCGGCACGTCTTTCATGGAATGCACGGCGATGTCGGCTTCATTTTCCAGCAGCGCGGTTTCCAGCTCCTTGACGAACAAACCCTTGCCGCCGATTTTCGACAGGGGCGAATCAAGCAGCTTGTCGCCGCGACTGACCATGGGCACCAGCGTCACGAGCAGGCCAGGATGGGCCTGCTCCAGACGAGCCTTGACGTATTCGGCCTGCCACAGGGCGAGAGCACTTTTGCGGGTGGCGATGCGGATTTCGCGAGAGGACATGGATCAATCCGTACTGAATAGATACGGCGGATAATAACAGCTCAGCCAAATCCACTTTGACTTGTATCAGAAAATGCACGCACGCCCTGGCCTTTAGTGTCCGGTAACAGGGTAGAGATCCGCCCTGATCAGCGGATTAGGGGGCGTTCTCAATTAGTTTCCCCGCCGCGTTGTCGCCTTAAAGCTGTTGCATCATTTTGCGCACGCCGGCCACATGGCGTCGGCTGACGATCAGCGCATCGCCGTTCAGGCCTTTGAGGAACAGCTGGAAATGCCCCAAGGGCGTGCGTTGCAGCCGCTCGATGCGTTCGCGGGCAACCAGTGCGTTGCGGTGGATCCGCACGAAACGGTCACCAAACTCGTCTTCCAGGGCCTTGAGCGGTTCGTCGAGCAACACTTCACCGCCTTCATGACGCAAAGTGACGTACTTGTGGTCGGCGATGAAGTAGACCACTTGATCCAATGGGATCAGTTCGATGCCTTTTCGGGTGCGAGCGCTGATGTGGCTGCGCGGACCGCTGCCGGTTTCGGCCGCCGGCCGAGTCAAGGCCGCGAGCTGGACGCGATTGGGTCGCTCGGCTTTCTTTAATGCTTCGTGCAACTGTTCTGTGCGCACTGGTTTCACCAGATAACCTACGGCGCTGGCCTGTAGGGCTTCCACGGCAAATTCATCGGGCCCTGTGCAAAACACCACGGTGGGTGGGGTGTCGCGTTCGCACAATCGTGCAGCCACTTGCAGACCATCGAGGCCCGGCATGCGAATATCGAGCAGCACGATATCCGGCTTGTGGCTGTCGATCAGCGCCAACGCTTCTTCGCCATTCGTGGCGCTGGGCTCCAGGACATTGTACCCCTCGAGTTCACCGACCATTCGGCTCAGGCGTTCGCGGGCCAGGGGTTCGTCATCAACGATCAGGACATTCATATTGCGCTGGATTCCTGCGTGAGTCTCGCACAAAGATAGCGTAGACAGGTGAAGTGACGTCCGTCACCGCGATCCACGCTAAGACTAGCGCGAGGGCCAAAAAGTGCCGCGAGACCGGCGGCTAAATTTTTATCTGCCGGGTGACTGACAGCCCAGGCCCGCGTTGGCGAGGCATCGCCGTAATGTTTGCTGATACGCAATATGAACACCCCTCTTCTCTCTATAGTCAGCTGCAGCATCGAGAAGTGCGCTGATCCTCTGTCCAACTGTAGACGGTTGCCGGGACGATATTGCTCAAATGAGAAATATCGTTGTGCAATTTCTACAAGGCTTGCTTGGAGTACGGGCCGCTCCATGAGAAAAAAACGTATCGACCAGTGTCAGCGACAGGATTGGCAACCCTGTTATTATCCGCGTCAGCGTTCCACGCCATCTTTCTTCAAGCCGATACGAGCGAATTCATGAGCACTGACAAGACCAATCAGTCCTGGGGCGGCCGCTTCAGTGAACCCGTCGACGCCTTCGTCGCCCGCTTCACCGCCTCCGTCACCTTCGACCAGCGCCTGTATCGCCACGACATCATGGGCTCGATCGCCCACGCCAGCATGCTGGCCAAGGTCGGCGTGCTGACCGATGCCGAGCGCGACAGCATCATCGACGGCCTGAACACCATCCAGGGTGAAATCGAGGCCGGCCAGTTCGACTGGCGCATCGACCTTGAAGACGTGCACATGAACATCGAGGCGCGTCTGACCGACCGCATCGGCGTGACCGGTAAAAAGCTGCACACCGGCCGCAGCCGTAACGACCAGGTCGCCACCGACATCCGCCTGTGGCTGCGGGACGAGATCGACCTGATTCTTGGCGAAATCACCCGCCTGCAACAAGGCTTGCTGGAGCAGGCCGAGCGCGAAGCCGGCAGCATCATGCCGGGCTTCACTCACCTGCAAACCGCGCAGCCGGTGACCTTCGGGCACCACATGCTGGCCTGGTTCGAAATGCTCAGCCGCGACTACGAGCGTCTGGTGGACTGCCGCAAGCGCACCAACCGCATGCCGCTGGGCAGCGCCGCGCTGGCGGGCACCACTTACCCGATCGACCGCGAATACACCGCTCAACTGCTGGGCTTCGACGCTGTCGGCGGTAACTCGCTGGACAACGTGTCCGATCGAGACTTCGCCATCGAGTTCTGCTCGGCCGCGAGCATCGCGATGATGCACTTGTCGCGGTTCTCCGAAGAGTTGGTGTTGTGGACCAGCGCGCAGTTCCAGTTCATCGATCTGCCGGACCGTTTCTGCACTGGCAGCTCGATCATGCCGCAAAAGAAAAACCCGGACGTGCCAGAGCTGGTTCGCGGCAAGACTGGCCGGGTATTTGGCGCATTGATGGGCCTGCTGACTCTGATGAAAGGCCAGCCGCTGGCCTACAACAAGGACAATCAGGAAGACAAGGAACCGCTGTTCGACGCCGCCGACACCCTGCGCGATTCGCTGCGGGCCTTTGCCGACATGATCCCGGCGATCAAGCCCAAGCACGCGATGATGCGCGAAGCGGCATTGCGCGGTTTCTCCACCGCCACCGACCTGGCTGACTATTTGGTCCGCCGTGGTCTGCCGTTCCGTGACTGCCATGAGATCGTTGGTCACGCGGTGAAGTATGGCGTGGACACCGGCAAGGATCTGGCGGAAATGAGCCTGGAAGAGCTGCGCAAATTCAGCGACCAGATCGAGCAGGATGTGTTTGCCGTGCTGACCCTGGAAGGTTCGGTGAATGCCCGCGACCACATCGGCGGGACTGCGCCGGCGCAGGTCAAGAAGGCTGTTGCTCGCGGTCAGGCGTTGCTCGCCAGCCGTTAAAAGCTTCGCGGGCGAGCCCGCTCCCACAAGGATCTCCGTCTGGCCAAAATTTATGGCAGACAGAGAAACCTGTGGGAGCGGGCTTGCCCGCGATGACTGACTTCAGAGCACTACAAAACCTATTTTTTGGACGCGATCATCGCCAGAAACGCAGGCATCGCCGCGTCCTTGTCCTTTGCGATCCGCTGCACATGCGGATTCTGCTCCAGACGTTCCAGCAGCGCCCTGGCCGCCGGCATCTCGGCCAGCAGATCAATATCAAACAGCTTCTGCGCCACGGCACAAGCCATCGGCACGCTGTACAGGAAATACAAATCCGCCATGCTGAGACTGTCACCCGCTACGTAAGGGGCGAATTTGCCGTGCCTGCCCAGCGAGGCAAACCCCAGCAGTAACTCGGCCTTGGTCTTTTCCTGGATAGCCTCCGGCACGGACATGCCGAAAAACGCTGCGGGGTAGCAGGCGCGCGCCGGCAGCTCGATGTACAACTCGATTTCCTTGGCCAAGGCCAGGACCTGCGCTCGCTCGAAAGGATCGCTCGGCAGCAGCGGCGTGCCTTTCTGGCTCTGCTCGAGGTACTCGAGAATCACGTTGGTTTCGTTGATGAAACCTTGTTCGACGCCCAGCACCGGAACCTTTCCACGTGGGCTGATAGCTAGCGTTTCGGGGGTAGTGCCTGGGTAAAACGGCACTTCTTCAAACGGCAGCTCCCTCTCCAGCAACGCCAGCTTGACCATGTTGTAGTAGTTGCTGACGCAAAATCCATAAAGCTTGAGCATTACATAGCCTCCAGGCCGTGCAGGGGGTTGGCAGCGCCAGTTATAGAACGCCCGGGCACTTCTTGCCAGCAGCATCACAGCGCTGAATGCGGGTAAACTGGCGGCCTTTCCTTGAGGAGCCTGCCATGAGCGAGCAAAACGACATCGACAACGACGAAGAAGAGTTCACCGAAACGACGCTGATCGAAGCGATCGAGAACCAGATCGAAAGCGATAACCCACCAGCAGCCAAGGCGACCTTCAACAAGCTGACCCTGGTGGGTTACGAGCGTGAAGAAATCCTCAACCTGATGGCCCACGTGCTGGCAGTGGAAATCGACGCGATCCTCGAAGAAGACCGCGCGTTCAACACCGAATGGTACGAAACCGCGCTGCGCGCTCTGCCAGAGTTGCCGCCGGAAAAGAAATAACCCAGCCCTGTCACGGGGCTTTTGTGGCGAGGGAGCTTGCTCCCGTTCGGCTGCGTAGCAGTCGCAAAGCTTTTGGGGCCGCTTCGCGACCCAACGGGAGCAAGCTCCCTCGCCACAGGCAAGCCCCTCGCCACAGAAGCCCGCCTCCACACAGATTGTCACCATTCACTCCCGCCTTACCCCAGCCCCTGACTACACTGGACACCACCCCGCTGCCCGCACCACCTACCGGGGAATGTTCGCCGAGGCGAAAAAACCCTGTTACGAGCACTGGACATGCTGCGCGAGTGGGATCACCTTAGGAGCGCTGTCGTCTAATTCCTAGAAAGTCTGGAGTCCTTATGTCGCTTACCCCTGAGTTGGTTGCCGAACTGGAAATCCTCGCCCTCTTCAACCTGGACAGTTCCCAGGAAGGTTTGAAAATTCATCAGACCGCTGCCCCGAAAGCCATTGCCGCCGCCCAAAGACTGTTCGATAAAGAATTGATCACCCAGCCCGATGGCGGTTATCTGACCAGCCTGGGGCGTGACGCTGCACAAAATGTGCAAACCGTTCTAACCATTCTGTCCGTCCAGGAAACCGCCTGAGCATCACCGCATCGCCCACGGAAACCTCTGTCACGGGATTTCCGCGGGCACACTTGGTACCCGCTGTCGCCGTGCGATAGAAACCTGACGCCAGAAATACAAAATCACCTGAAAAGTCCCGGAGCCGAGGCGCTAAACTGCCACTCATCCCGAGCCCTCCCACGTCCGAGCCCCGCGAGCCGGATTGAGCTGACATGACCCGCACCCATGAAATCCGCCCCGATCTGGACGAGGGAATCGACCGCAAGGTTCTCAGCCAGCTGCGTGCCCGTTTTCTGAAGCTCAACGAGGGTCGCATGGCCCGTGCCATGGAAGGGTTGTCGACCCGCCAGCAAACGGTGCTGACCCTGCTGCCGCTGTTTTTCCATGTCAATCATCCGCTATTACCGGGTTACGTCTCGGGCAGCACTCCAGCCGGGCTGTCGAATTTCGAACCTGATGCAAACGCCCTCGCCGAAGCCCAGCGCCTGACCCGCTCGTTTTCCTACAAGCCGCGCCACGGCAGCAATCCGCCGCGACCGATTCACGGCCTGTTCCTGATGGGCAGCCTCGGCACCCTGGCCCAGGCCGATCAGAGCGACATGGACGTATGGGTCTGTCACGGGCCGGACTTGAGCGAAAGCGAGCTTACTGAGCTGCGCAAGAAATGCCAGTTGCTTGAGCTATGGGCCGCCAGCCAGGGGGCCGAGGCACATTTTTTCCTGATCGACCCTGCGCGCTTCGTGCTCGGCGAGCGCGATACCCAACTGAGTTCGGAAGACTGCGGCACCACCCAGCACTACCTGCTGCTGGACGAGTTCTACCGCACCGCTATCTGGCTGGCTGGCCGTACACCCATCTGGTGGCTGGTGCCGGTTTATGAAGAGGCGGCGTACGACCGTTATACCCACACGCTGTTATCCAAGCGCTTCATCCGTGCCGACGAAACCCTGGACCTGGGGCATCTGTCGTATATCCCGCCCGGGGAGTTCATCGGTGCCGGGCTCTGGCAATTGTTCAAAGGCATCGAGTCACCGTACAAATCAGTGCTCAAACTGCTGCTGACCGAGGTCTACGCCAGCGAACACCCCAAGGTCCACTGCCTGAGCCTGCGTTTCAAGCAGGCGGTGTTTGCCAATCGACTGGATCTCGACGAACTGGATCCATACGTCGTGGTTTACCGGCGCATCGAGGAATATCTCACGGCCCGGGGCGAACCGGAACGGCTGGAGCTGGTTCGCCGCGCGCTGTACCTGAAGGTCAATCGCAAACTCACCGGCAGCAGCGGTCGCACCCAGAGCTGGCAGCGTTCGTTGCTCGAACGCTTGGCCCACGAATGGCATTGGGATCCGCGTCAGCTCGCGTTGCTCGACAGTCGCAGCCAATGGAAAGTCCGCCAGGTCAGCGCCGAACGCCGAGCCCTGGTCGGCGAGCTGAATTACAGCTACCGCTTTCTGACGCAGTTTGCCCGCAACGAGCAGACTGTCAGCCTGATCAACAAGCGCGACCTCAATGTGCTGGGCCGGCGGTTGTACGCGACCTTCGAGCGCAAGGCCGACAAGGTCGAATTCATCAACCCGGGCATCGCCCCCGATCTCGCCGAAGACACCCTGACGCTGGTGCAGGCCCCAAACAAAAAAGAACCGGGACAAACCCAATGGGGTTTGTACAACGGCAGTTTGACCGTCCACGAGTGGGAGCATTTCTCGCCGATCAAGCGCAGTCGTCAGTTACTGGAACTACTCACCTGGTGCCACCGCAACGGCGTGATCGACAGCAGCACCCGTCTGGCCCTGCACCCCGGCACCAGCGACTTGAGCGAGTTCGAACTGTTCAACTTGCTCGGCAGCCTGCAACAAAGCATTGCCCTGCCCCTGACCACCGTCGCCGAAGAGCCTTTGCTGCGCGCCAGTGTGCCGAGCGAAATACTGATTCTGGTGAACGTCGGCGTCGATCCGCTCAGGCACCATCGCGACCTGAACATCCTGATGACCACCGAACGCACCGACTCCTTGAGCTATGCCGGCGTGCGGGAAAACCTGGTGCTGACCCTGGACCAGGTCACACTCAACAGCTGGAACGAGGTGTTGGTCAGCCGTTTTGACGGCCCCCACGCCCTGCTCGACTGCCTGCGCGATTACCTCAACGACCTGCCGGATGGGCCACGACAGCCCAAGCTGCGGGTGCGTTGCTTCTGCCACAACCGCGCGCAATTCATTGCCCGGCGAGTAGAAGAAATCCTCGACACCGCGCAGAACCTGCTGCTAAGCAAACTCAATCATCGCTACCTGATTCAGGTCCAGCAGCATTACCACGTGCTGGAACTGGTGCCCGGCCAGGTCAATCACGTCGCCCTCGCCACCCTGCCAGCGCTGTTCGACTACCTCGGCGAAGAACTGGCGAGCTACAGCCCGTTTCATCTGGACCCGATGGCACTGGAAGACCACGATCTGGCGCTGATCCTGCCCATGGGACAACCCGATTGCGTCCAAGTGTTCTACCGGATCAACGAACACCAAGCCGATCTGTACGTACTGGATGAGTTCAATGCTCTGTGGCAGCAGCGCCTGCCCTATCACGACGAACAAAGCCTGCTGGTGCCGCTGCAACGCTTCCTGCAATCGATCCAGTACCGGCGCGATGCCTTGCTGCCGATGGATGCAGCCCAGCCACTGAGCCTGGATACTTTGTATTACCAGTTGTTGCCTTCAGGTACCGCACGGGCGCGTCGGGTCGAAGCCCGGCCGGCGCCGCAAACGCCGGTCAACAAACCGTTCTATGACGTGCAGGCCATCGTCGGCAAAGCTGCACCAGGGCAGGTGCAGGTCACTCTGTATTGCAATCAGCGGGAATTTTCAGAGCTGGAACATGGCGACGAACTGTTCAGCGTAGTCGCCCGGGAAATCGTCGAGCAGCGCCGCGGGAGCGAACGCTATCGCTGCTACATCACCGACCTGGACCTGTCGGGCCTGCTCGGTGATGGTCAGGGTTCAAGCCAGCTGTATCTGCGCTACAAGGCCGACCTGGAACGCGCACTGAACGAGGCGCTCAAGCAGGTCTGAGGGGTTTCATTCCGGGAAGTCGCCGCCATGAGCAGGCTGCGATTCGACTTCCAGCAGGGTCAGTTTCAAGGTCTTGCCGCCCGGTGCCGGCCAGTCGATGTGCTGACCAACCTTAAGCCCCAGCAACGCGCTGCCGACCGGCGCCAGGATGGAAATCTTGCCTTCGTCGGCGTTGGCATCCTTGGGGTAAACCAGGGTCAGATGATAATCCTTGCCGCTGCTTTCTTCACGGCAATGCACACGGGAGTTCATGGTCACGACATCGGCTGGCACATCTTCGTGACCGACCAGGGTATCGGCGCGATCCAGTTCGGTTTGCAGCGCGATAACGCCCGGCAGCGTGTCATCCAGGCTGTCGATCAGGCGCTCCAGACGTTGTACGTCCAGACGGGTAAGGGTGATGGAAGGTGCGGTCATGATCAGGGCAGACTCCTTTCTTCTGCACGAAAAAAGCAAAACCCCGCCAGAAAAAGGCGGGGTTTTCACGAGCCTCGATGGGTTGAGGCGTCTCTGGACACTATCACAGCTCAATAAATATACAAGTCAGGGGCGACCACGGCCCCTTAAGACTTGCGGAGGAGCCTGTGGCGAGGGAGCTTGCTCCCGCTGGGGCGCGAAGCGGCCCTAAAAATCCTGCGGCTGCTTCGCAACCGAACGGGAGCAAGCTCCCTCGCCACAAAAGCCCTTATGCCAAGGCTTTGCGCTGAACAGCCTGCGCGCAAATCACTCGCCGCCGCTCATCATCCGCCGAGCGCCATTCGCGAATATCTTCGACATGGCGAAAACACCCCAGGCAGACCTTCTGTTCATCCAGCCGACACACACCGCTGCACGGCGAAGGCACCGCCGGGCTGACATTGCTGTAAAGCGGTTTGGGCGGACGAACGGGTGCAGGCTGGGTCACGATCTCACAGACCTTCGAAATCGAGTTCGACGTCGGCTTGCTGTTTGACGATGCGCTCAAGCATCTCACCGAGCTGCTCTTCACTCTTGTCACACATCCAGCGCTCGCTTTCTGCGTCGTAATCAAAGTGGAAGCCACCGGATACCGCCGCCAGCCACAGCTGACGCAGCGGTTCTTGACGACTGAAGATCAATTGGCTGCCGTTTTCGAACTTGACGGTGAGCACACCGGCCGAGCTCTCCAGATCGATATCCAGGCCACTCTCGTCAAAAATATCCTCCAGCGACTGCTGGGTTGCATCGACCAGGTCGTGGAAACGGGCTTCGGTCAAACTCATTGCGGGAACCTCAAAAAGTGTCTACTCACGCTCAAGCGCCGCAAGATACGGGCGAGCCCCGGTGATTGCAAAGGATAACCACCAAGGGCTCGCTAGCGTTATGAAATATCGACGCAAGACCTGATAGCGCCAAAATACATTGTGGGAGCGGCGGTGCGGCGATCCGACTTGCTCGCGAAAGCGCCGTGTCAGTCGACATCAATATCGAATGAATGACCGCATTCGCGAGCAAGCCCGCTCCCACAATGGACTGCACATAACTGACCGACATCGTGCCAAGCCCCGCCGGACGGGAGGTGCGTCGCATAGGCAAGCTGCCGGGTGGCCGGTATACTCCGGCGCAATTAACGCATTTTCAAGGATTTCGCCATGAAGCGCCTGATCTCTTCCCTTGCTGCGCTCGCTTCGCTCGTCGCTTTTGTCAGCTTATTATCGGCCTGTGGTCAAAAAGGCCCGCTGTACCTGCCTGATGAGAACCAGGATCCTGCCGAGCAGGCCAAGTCCTCGCAACAGCAGCCTGCCTCCAAGGCACACAAGCACGACGTCTACTAAGGGAACGCTATGGACGCTTTTAACTACCGTGACGGTGAACTGTTCGCGGAAGGTGTTGCCCTGTCCGCCATCGCCGAACGCTTTGGTACACCGACCTACGTTTACTCCCGTGCCCACATCGAAGCCCAATACCTGGCTTACGCCGATGCGCTGGCCGGCATGCCGCACCTGGTGTGCTTTGCGGTCAAGGCCAACTCCAACCTGGGTGTACTGAATGTCCTGGCGCGTTTGGGCGCCGGTTTCGACATCGTTTCCCGTGGCGAGCTGGAGCGCGTACTGGCCGCTGGCGGCAGTGCTGACAAGATCGTGTTCTCCGGCGTCGGCAAGACCCGTGACGACATGCGTCGGGCGCTGGAAGTCGGCGTGCATTGCTTCAACGTCGAGTCCACCGATGAGCTCGAACGCCTGCAAGTGGTGGCCGCCGAGCTGGGCGTTCGCGCACCTATCTCGTTGCGCGTGAACCCGGACGTCGATGCCGGCACTCACCCGTACATCTCCACCGGTCTCAAGGAAAACAAGTTCGGCATCGCCATCGCCGACGCCGAAGATGTGTACGTCCGTGCCGCGCAACTGCCTAACCTGGAAGTGGTCGGCGTCGATTGCCACATCGGTTCGCAGCTGACCACCCTGCCGCCGTTCATCGACGCCCTCGACCGCCTGCTGGGCCTGGTCGACCGCCTCGGCGATTGTGGCATTTACCTGCGCCACATCGATCTCGGTGGTGGTTTGGGCGTGCGTTATCGCGATGAAGAGCCGCCACTGGCTGCCGACTACATCAAAGCCGTGCGCGAGCGTCTCGACGGTCGTGACCTGGCGCTGGTGTTCGAGCCGGGCCGTTTCATCGTCGCCAACGCCGGCGTGCTGCTGACCCAGGTCGAGTACCTCAAGCACACCGAACACAAAGACTTCGCCATCGTCGACGCGGCCATGAACGACCTGATCCGCCCGGCGCTTTATCAAGCCTGGATGGACGTCACCGCCGTGCGCCCGCGCAACAGCGCCGCTCGCGCCTACGACATCGTCGGCCCGATCTGCGAAACCGGCGACTTCCTGGCCAAGGATCGTCAGCTGGCTCTGGAAGAAGGCGATCTGCTGGCCGTGCATTCGGCCGGTGCCTATGGGTTTGTCATGAGTTCCAACTACAACACCCGCGGCCGTGCCGCTGAAGTGTTGGTGGACGGTGATCAGGCGTTTGAAGTGCGTCGCCGTGAGACGGTAGCCGAGTTGTTTGCTGGCGAAAGCCTGCTGCCGGAGTAAAACCATGCTGCTGCGTTTTACCAAGATGCACGGCCTGGGCAATGACTTCATGGTTCTCGACCTGGTCAGCCAGCACGCGCACATCCTGCCAAAACACGCAAAGCTTTGGGGCGATCGGCACACGGGGATCGGTTTCGACCAGTTGCTGATCGTCGAGGCGCCGAGCAACCCGGACGTGGATTTCCGCTATCGGATCTTCAATTCCGACGGCTCCGAAGTGGAACAGTGCGGCAACGGTGCGCGCTGCTTCGCCCGCTTCGTGCTCGACAAGCGCCTGACCGCCAAGCGGCTGATTCGCGTCGAGACCAAAAGCGGCATCATCGAACTGGACATCCGCAACGATGGCCAGATCAGCGTCAACATGGGCGCCCCGCGCCTGGTGCCGGCCGAGATTCCGTTCGAAGCCCCGAGCCAGGCCCTGAGCTATCAGGTCGACGTCGACGGCACCACGGTCGAACTGGCCGCGGTGTCCATGGGCAACCCCCATGCCGTGTTGCGGGTCAGCGACATCAACAACGCACCGGTGCATGAACTGGGGCCGAAAATCGAACATCACCCGCGCTTCCCGGCGCGGGTCAATGTCGGTTTTCTCCAGGTCATCGACCGGAGCCGTGCGCAGTTGCGCGTCTGGGAACGCGGGGCCGGGGAAACCCAGGCATGCGGAACCGGCGCCTGTGCTGCCGCAGTGGCCGCGATCAGTCAGGGGTGGATGGATTCGCCGCTATTGATCGACCTGCCCGGCGGGCGTCTGTCCATTGAATGGGCAGGCCCTGGTCAACCGGTCATGATGACCGGCCCGGCAGTGCGCATATACGAAGGACAAGTGCGTCTTTGAGTGAGCGAAATCCATGACCGACAAGCCCCAGGTTCCCGCCCTGCAGCCCGACGAATCTCCTTCCGAAAGCCTTGAGGCGGCGGCGATTGCCGCGTACCTGGAGGCTCATCCGGATTTCTTCATCGAGCACGAAGAATTGCTCCCGGCCCTGCGCATACCGCACCAGCGCGGCGACACCATTTCGCTGGTCGAACGTCAGATGACCATCCTGCGCGACCGCAACATCGAGTTGCGCCACCGCCTTTCGCACTTGATGGACGTAGCCCGCGACAACGACCGACTGTTCGACAAGACCCGCCGCCTGATTCTCACGCTGATGGACGCTACTAGCCTGGAGGACGTGGTAATCAGCGTCGAAGACAGCCTGCGCCAAGACTTCCAGGTGCCCTTCGTCAGCCTGATTTTGCTGGGCGACAACCCGATGCCGGTGGGCCGCTGGGTCACACATGCCGAAGCACAAACGGCCATCGGCGGCTTGCTCTCCGAAGACAAAAGCGTCTGTGGCAGTCTGCGCGAACATGAACTGGACTTCCTGTTCGGCGAAGAACAGCGCAAGCAGATCGGCTCCACCGCCGTCGTCGCCATCAGCTATCAGGGCATCCACGGCGTTCTGGCCATCGCCAGCCGCGATCCGCAGCACTACAAGAGCTCGGTGGGTACGCTGTTCCTGAGTTACATCGCCGAAGTCATGGGCCGTGTGCTGCCACGGGTCAACAGCTCCCTGCGCTCGGTACGCTGACCATGGAACGACAACTGGACGCTTACTGCGAACACCTGCGCAGTGAGCGGCAGGTGTCGCCGCACACGCTGTACGCCTACCGCCGCGACCTCGACAAAGTGCTGGGTTGGTGCGTCAAACAGAACATCGACAGCTGGGCCGCGCTGGACATCCAGCGCCTGCGCAGCCTGATCGCTCGCCTGCATTCCCAAGGTCAATCGTCTCGCAGTCTGGCGCGGCTGCTGTCGGCAGTACGCGGGCTCTATCACTATCTGAACCGCGAAGGTCTGTGCGATCACGACCCGGCCAATGGCCTGGCACCGCCCAAGGGTGAACACCGCCTGCCGAAGACCCTCGACACTGACCGCGCGCTGCAACTACTTGAAGGCGCCGTGGAGGATGATTTTCTCGCGCGTCGGGATCAGGCGATTCTGGAACTGTTCTATTCCTCCGGCCTGCGACTTTCGGAACTGACCGGGCTCAACCTCGATCAGCTGGATTTGGCTGATGGAATGGTCCAGGTGCTTGGCAAGGGCAGCAAGACCCGGCTGTTGCCAGTGGGCAAAAAGGCTCGCGAAGCGCTGGAGTTGTGGCTGCCGCTACGAGCCATGACCAACCCGGCGGACGACGCAGTGTTTGTCAGCCAGCAAGGCCGGCGCCTCGGTCCACGGGCGATTCAGGTGCGGGTCAAGGCTGCCGGCGAGCGCGAACTGGGGCAGAACCTGCACCCACACATGTTGCGACACTCCTTCGCCAGCCATTTGCTGGAGTCCTCTCAGGATTTGCGCGCGGTGCAGGAACTGCTCGGACACTCGGACATCAAGACCACCCAGATCTATACCCACCTGGACTTCCAGCACCTGGCGACGGTCTACGACAGTGCCCATCCACGGGCCAAACGCATTAAAGGCGATGATTCATGACCCTCCAATTGATCACCTTCGACCTCGACGACACCCTGTGGGATACCGCCCCAGTGATCGCCAGCGCCGAAATCGTATTGCGTGAATGGTTGACCGAGCACGCCCCGAACCTGGGCGCGGTGCCGGTGGAGCATCTGTGGTCGATACGCGAGCGAGTGCTGAGCAACGAACCGAGCCTCAAGCACCGCATCAGTGCCCTGCGTCGGCGGGTGTTGTTCCATGCGCTGGAAGAAGCCGGTTATGGACATACCGAAGCATCCGACCTGGCCGATCAGGGTTTCGAAGTGTTTCTGCATGCGCGACATCAGTTGGAGATCTTCCCGGAGGTGCAACCGACCCTGGAAATTCTGGCCAATCACTATGCGCTTGGCGTGGTCACCAACGGCAACGCCGATGTGCGTCGATTGGGGCTGGCGGATTACTTCAAGTTTGCCCTGTGCGCCGAAGACATCGGCATCGCCAAACCCGATGCGCGATTGTTTCATGAAGCACTGCAGCGTGGCGGCGCGACCGCCGAGACAGCGGTGCATATCGGCGACCATCCTGGCGATGACATTGCCGGCGCCCAGCAGGCGGGGTTGCGGGCAATCTGGTTTAACCCGGCGGGCAAGGTGTGGGAAGCCGAGAAGGCGCCGGATGCCGAGATTCGTAGCCTGAACGAATTGCCAGGGTTGTTGGCCCGCTGGAACGCCCAACACTAATCCTGTGTAAGTACACAAATACACTGTGGGAGCGGTGGTGCGACGATTCGACTTGCTCGCGAAGGGGGCGCATCAGCCACCATTGATGTCGGCTGACACACCGCTTTCGCGAGCAAGCCCGCTCCCACATTGGATCGCGCCCTGCTCATGACTTTTGTTTCACCCATGAAAAAGCCCGCAGCGACGGCGGGCTTTTTCAGCAAGCAAGAAGCAGGCGCTTAGATAGGCCGGCTGCCGTACTTGTTATCAGGCTTCTTGGGAGGATCGGCGACCACATTGGCCTCCACTTCCTGCACCTTGCCGCCCCGTGCCAGAAACTCTTCCATGGCCTTGGCCAGGGCGTCGCGTTCCTTGTTCTTGGCTTCGACGCTCGGCAGCTCATCGACCGACACCGCAGCCTTGGCCTTGCCTTTGGCAGTTGGAACGGGCGTATCACCACCGTCATCTTCAGCAACGTCTTCTGCCGCCGCTTCAAGGCCTTCTTCGGTTTCGTCTTCGTCGCCTACTTCGAGGTCGTCGTTTTCCAGATCATCGTCGCTCATGTTCTACCTCATGACTTGCGAAAAGCAGATTAGTTATAGCCCAGCTTTGCCGTCTGTCGACGGCTGCCGGAAAAAAATCAACCACCGCTGGTAACCAGCGGTTTTCATGCCCCTTCACCGTGCACGGTGGCGAGGACTTTACGGGCACCGCCGTGATCACGGTGCTCGCCCAGATAAACACCTTGCCAGGTCCCCAACGCCAGTCGGCCTGCCGAGATCGGCAAACTGAGCTGACAGCCAAGTACGCTGGCCTTGAAGTGCGCCGGGAGGTCGTCCAGGCCTTCGTCGTTATGCTCATAGCCGTCTGTTCCTTGTGGGATCAGACGATTGAAAAATCGTTCGAAGTCGCGACCTACCGCCGGATCGGCGTTCTCGTTGATGGTCAACGACGCCGAGGTATGCTGTAGCCACAAATGCAACAGACCGACCCGACACGCCTTGAGTTCAGGCAAGCCGGCGAGTAATTCGTCCGTTACCAGATGAAAGCCCCGGGGCCGTGCTCGCAGGGTAATCAGAGTCTGTTGCCACATACAGTTCTCCGCACGTTCGGGGCGCATTCTAGCGCGCTCTGGGAAAAAACAAAGGCCCTAATATTCCTTCAATCGTGTAAGCCATTGGCCGCAGAAAAACGCCCGTCGTAAACGCGACCGAACGTGTAAGAAAAAACCTTTCAGCCCTTCCTTCACTGACAAATCCCGGACAAAAAAATGCCCGGCAAGCCGGGCAAATTTTTCATGCGCGTGCTTACAAGTTGTAGCCGCGTTCGTTGTGAAGCGCCAGATCGATGCCGACAGCTTCTTCTTCCTCGGTGACACGTAGACCCATGACAGCGTCCAGGACCTTGAGGATGATGAACGTGACGATCGCGGTGTAGATCACCGTGAAGCCCACGCCTTTGCACTGAATCCAGACTTGTGCACCGATGTCGGTGACGGTGCCGAAGCCACCGAGGGCCGGTGCCGCGAACACACCGGTCAGGATTGCGCCGAGGATACCGCCGATACCGTGTACGCCGAAGGCATCCAGGGAGTCGTCATAACCGAGTTTTCGTTTCAGGGTGGTTGCGCAGAAGAAGCACACCACACCCGCCGCCAGACCGATTACCAGAGCGCCCATCGGGCCCACGGTGCCTGCCGCCGGAGTGATTGCAACCAGACCGGCCACAACACCCGAAGCGATACCCAGTGCACTTGGTTTGCCGTGGGTGATCCACTCGGCAAACATCCAGCCCAGCGCCGCAGCAGCGGTGGCGATCTGGGTGACCAGCATCGCCATGCCGGCAGTGCCGTTGGCGGCGGCAGCGGAACCGGCGTTGAAGCCGAACCAGCCGATCCACAACATCGCGGCACCCATCAGGGTGTAGCCGAGGTTGTGCGGAGCCATTGGGGTGGTCGGGAAACCTTTACGCTTGCCCAATACCAGGCAGGCAATCAGACCGGCCACACCGGCGTTGATGTGCACCACGGTGCCGCCGGCGAAGTCGAGCACGCCCCAGTCCCACATCAGGCCGCCGTTGCCGGACCAGACCATGTGCGCAATCGGCGCGTAAACCAGGGTGAACCAGATGCCCATGAAGATCAGCATGGCGGAGAACTTCATCCGCTCGGCGAAAGCACCGACGATCAACGCTGGGGTGATGATGGCGAAAGTCATCTGGAAGGTAATGAAGACCGCCTCAGGGAACAGCGCCGCGGGACCGGTCAGGCTCGAAGGCGTGACACCGGCGAGGAACGCCTTGCCCATGCCGCCGAAGAACGAGTTGAAGTTGACGACGCCCTGCTCCATGCCAGTGGTGTCGAACGCAATGCTGTAGCCATAAATGACCCATAGAATGCTGATCAGACCGGTAATGGCGAAGCACTGCATCATCACGGAAAGAATGTTTTTCGAGCGAACCATGCCGCCGTAGAACAGCGCGAGACCGGGAATGGTCATGAACAGCACAAGGGCTGTCGAGGTCATCATCCAGGCGGTATCGCCGGAATTGAGGACTGGGGCCGCCACTTCGTCTGCCGCCATGGCCAGGCCGGGCATTACGAGGGACAACAGGGCTCCTAGCCCTGCGATTTTACGCAGAGTCATATTGTTTTCTCCTGGGGCGTTGGGTTTGTGGCGGCTTAGATTGCGTCGGTATCGGTTTCGCCGGTACGGATGCGAATCGCCTGTTCCAGATTGACCACGAAGATCTTGCCGTCACCGATCTTGCCGGTGTTGGCGGCCTTGGTTATCGCCTCGATAACCCGGTCCAGATCCTTGTCGTCAATGGCGACATCGATCTTCACCTTGGGCAGAAAATCGACCACGTACTCCGCGCCGCGATACAGCTCGGTATGACCCTTCTGCCGACCGAAGCCTTTGACCTCAGTAACGGTAATGCCCTGCACGCCGATCTCGGACAGCGACTCGCGCACGTCGTCCAGTTTGAACGGCTTGATGATGGCAGTGACTAGCTTCATGAAAACTCTCTCCCGAATTGGTGGACTTGCCCCAGGAAAACAAACCCGACTCAAGTCTAAGCGCAGTGCCTGGCTTTGTAACGCATCGTCGGCCTTACCTGCCCGTCCGACGCCAGCGAACCACTCCGCACGAAACTTCCCCCGTTTCGCTTGGCGCACTGCATTCGTCACAGCGACTGCATCAGTGCATGGGTCACCAGCGACTAAGCAGAAAGCTTGCCATCTATCAAAAACCCATTGATTTCAATCCCTTGGCCGCTACCTCAAGCCCTTTCGCCCGATTGACGCAACGGTTACGCACAACAACAGTGCGATACCGTCCATCCCTATGCGCGAAAAGCGTGCATCGCAGCCGCCGAGATTGACTATAGACACTGCGTGATACACTGCCCGCCATTGTTTGACAGGACATTTCCCATGCTCGCG
The DNA here is from genome assembly GCF_000512695.2 of Pseudomonas sp. QTF5. Taxonomy (GTDB): domain Bacteria; phylum Pseudomonadota; class Gammaproteobacteria; order Pseudomonadales; family Pseudomonadaceae; genus Aquipseudomonas. The sequence continues at coordinate 84,919 of NZ_AZRW02000022.1, forward strand.
CCCAAAGACTTCCTCGATGCCCTGAGCGGCACCGCCTCCCGCCTCTTCAGCGGCGACACTCCACTGCCGAAAAGCGAAATCGAAAGCCAGTTCAAGGCTCTGTTGCAGAGCGGCTTCAGCAAACTGGACCTGGTGAGTCGGGAAGAGTTTGATAGCCAGATGGTCGTGCTGGCACGGACCCGGGCACGGCTGGAGAGCCTTGAAGCGAAAGTGGCGGAGCTGGAAGCGAAGCTCAATCCACCTGCTGACGCCGAGTAACCTGATCGTTCCCACGCTCTGCGTGGGAATGCCGCCAGGGACGCTCCGCGTTCCGCTCCAGATGTGACGCAGAGCGTCACGGGATGCATTCCCACGCAGAGCGTGGGAACGATCATTCAATGTGTTCTGTAGGAGCTGCCGAAGGCTGCGATCTTTTGATCTTAAGCCCCGCAAACATCCCGGCAACGTCCTACAAAGAACACCACCGCCGTCCGATTGCGCCGCCAGGCCCCGGTTCTTAAGCTCACCTTCTGCTGAATATTCAGCACTGGGTTTGGCGACCCGGAAGACCCCGACGCACCGCGACCACATTCGACCGAGGAATTTGTTCCCATCTCGAATTATGGCGGCTATGCGTGGGAGACCTTCGGGTCTGCCGGTTTTCGGGCGTCACCGGTTCGCCAACCCGCGCATGGCTGCCACCCTTTTCGTTTGGCGACGATCAGAGGCAGTTTTCTTCATTTGATCCCGAGAACTGCACCATGGACGAAAACTATCTAATCCCCCACATTTTCACCCGCCACAAACGCCACCTCCACGCCCTCCTTCTGGAAAACCAACCCTGGTTCTGCGCCCGCGACCTCGGCCGATTACTCAGGCTATTCCTGGACGAACGAGCGCTACGAAAACTCGATCCCGATCAACACCAGAGCATGCAAATGCTCATCCACGGCACTGTCGAAAACACACTGCTGGTCAGCGAATCCGGCATATACGCGTTATTGGTCTACCACTACTGCCCCGAATACCGAGGCCTGCGCGAATGGCTGACCCACAACGTGGTACCAGCCCTCAGAGACGCCCAACAACCCACCTCAACCGAACGCCCGATTCTGAGCCTGCTCAATTGGCCGGAGATGTCGTTGAGTTTGCTGCACTGGAATAACCAGCCGTGGATTCGGTTGCAGGATGTTCCGCAGCTACTGCCGAATGAGGAACGACCGCGAAGTACGGTCAATGCTCCATGGTGGAAGCGTGCGTCACGAATACTCCAGGCATTCTGAACGACAAAAAAAACCCCACGTTTATCGCGTGGGGTTCGTTCAGGAGCAGTGGTTCAGGCGCAGTGCGGGAGCCGCTCAACCTGATCCCGGATCGCAGCCCCTCGTTCGATCTCGGCTTTTCGCAAATCGTATGTCGATTGCAGGTTCAGCCAAAACTCGGGAGTCGTGTCCAGGCAGATAGATAGCCTTAGAGCCATATCGGCACTGACACCTCGACGCTGAAGCACGATGTCGTTCACCGTAGGCGTCGAAACGCTCAACGCTCTGGCCAAGGCTGCAGCCGTAAGGCTCAGAGGCTCCAGGTATTCCTCTTTGAGGATCTCGCCAGGGTGAACCGGGCGCATACCATTCTTAGTCATTACTCACCTCAGTGATAATCGACGATTTCGACATTCTCTGGTCCGTTAAGCCCCCAAACAAAGCAAATTCGCCATTGAGCGTTGATGCGAATGCTGTGCTGACCTTTTCGATTTCCTTCCAGCGCCTCCAATCGATTGCCTGGTGGTGATCGAAGGTCCATCAGCACGGCAGCAGCATCAAGCATCGTCAGCTTTCGTTCCACGACACTCAGAATGGCTGACCACATACGGGTCTTTCCGCTGCGAAACAGGTACTCGGTCTCAGAACACTTAAAGCTAACGATCATAATTTAAAGCTTAACGTTATGCATTAATCTTGAGTGTATAACCTGAATTCACTTATGCAAACGCGGTGTTGCGATTCTTGGCCACCCTTTCAAAACTTTAGGAAAAAGACTACCTGCGCCCTTCAGAAGGCTTCGAAATCCAGCCGAGTCCTACAAAAACAAGCGCCAATTCCCATTGCATCAAAACCGTGTCCACCGCTTAAGCTGATTGACCAAAAAAACCAATCTACAAAGCCAAAAGAGGTCGCTATGAAATCCAAAAAACAAAAAGCCAGACAGTTACTCGTCGCTGAATATCACGCTGAGGCACTCCGGTTAGCCAGGAGCGTATCGGTCAATCAACGCCGCTTTTTTGATGTCGCCGCTGCTCAGGGCAAAGAACTTGAACCGAGTGGCTGGCTTGCAGGCACGAGCCTGACGAAGCTCCCGAATTAGCTCACCAAAACTCGCAACATCCTGCGAAAGTTTCCTTCCCTTGCCGCCACGCTAAACCCTCACTCCCCAGCTACCCTTCAAAAACCGCAGGAAGCGGTTCCCCGTCAGCTCAAGGAACGACCATGTCCCTATCCATCGTCCACAGCCGCGCCCAGGTCGGCGTGGAAGCGCCCGCCGTTACCGTAGAAGTGCATCTGGCCAACGGCTTGCCGTCGCTATCCATGGTCGGACTGCCCGAGGCAGCGGTGAAGGAAAGCAAAGACCGGGTACGCAGCGCGATCATCAATTCAGGGCTGCAATTTCCGGCACGGCGCATCACCTTGAATCTCGCCCCTGCCGACTTACCAAAGGACGGCGGGCGGTTTGATCTGGCGATTGCCTTGGGGATTCTGTCGGCCAGTGTGCAAGTGCCAACGTTGACGCTGGATGACGTGGAGTGCCTGGGAGAATTGGCGTTGTCGGGCGCTGTGCGGGCGGTTCGGGGTGTGTTGCCGGCGGCGCTGGCAGCGCGCAAGGCCGGGCGCACGCTGGTGGTGCCGCGGGCGAATGCCGAGGAGGCCTGCCTGGCTTCGGGTCTGAAAGTGATTGCGGTGGATCATTTGCTAGAGGCGGTCGCGCATTTCAATGGCCATACGCCCATCGAACCCTACGCTTCCAATGGCTTGCTCTACGCCAGCAAACCCTATCCCGACTTGAACGAAGTGCAGGGGCAACTCGCGGCCAAGCGCGCGTTACTGATTGCAGCGGCAGGAGCTCATAACTTGCTGTTCAGCGGACCGCCAGGAACAGGGAAAACCCTGTTGGCGAGTCGTCTGCCTGGCCTGTTGCCGCCATTGGCCGAGAGTGAAGCGCTGGAAGTCGCGGCGATTCAATCCGTCGCCAGTTGTGTGCCGTTGAGTCATTGGCCGCAGCGCCCCTTCCGACAGCCACACCACTCCGCTTCAGGCCCGGCACTGGTGGGCGGTGGCTCGAAACCGCAACCTGGCGAAATCACCCTCGCCCACCATGGCGTGTTGTTCCTCGATGAGCTCGGTCTTTTGCTTTTTACGTAATTTTATCTATACCTGCTGAGCGGCTGCAGGACTGTGGGTTGATGCAAATTCCTATGAGGGCCACTGCTGGACCGCATTGATCTGCACCTGACGGTTGCTCGCGAAGCCACGGCGTTAAATCCTGCGCTGAAACCCGGCGACGACACTGCCACCGCCGCCGAGCTGGTCGCCGATGCACGAGAGCGGCAACAGAAACGCCAAGGCTGTGCCAATGCATTCCTCGATTTACCGGGCCTGCGCAAACACTGCAAGTTATCCACAGTTGACGAAACCTGGTTGGAAACGGCGTGTGAACGGCTGACCTTGTCCCTTCGAGCGGCCCATCGACTGCTCAAGGTTGCTCGCACTCTGGCGGACCTTGAGCAGGTCGATGGCATCACCCGTGAGCACTTGGCCGAAGCGCTGCAATATCGGCCGACAACACTCTAGTCAGCATCACCCCTTAGTGAGATCAACCAACGGCGTCTGCCGCACCTCAGTCTCCCGCCCACCCTGAATCTCGCTCACCTGCTTCAACGCCTTATCCACAGCCGCTTTATCCGACAACAAGCTATAGCTGATGCGGAACTGCTTCTGTTCCTTCGGCGCAATCGTCGGCACCAGGTTCAATGGCCGCTGATACCGACGGTTGTAGGAAAAACTCGTCCCCGGCTCCAGCCCCGTGACATAGCCCTGCCCTTGGGTATCGGTGTTTTTCCACAGGGAGAACACGGGCAGTGTTTGAGTGTTGAAGCCGACCGAGACGCCCAGGCTGCCGGCCTTGTTATGCAGCACGGTCAACGTATCGCCCTTGGCATCGGCATACGGCACCACGTTGTAGACCGTTTCGTCGTAGTCCTTGGTCGGTGCGCGGTAGGTTTGCCAGTCGGGCAGATCGCCCTTGGCCTTGTCGTTGAACGGCGACACCTGTTTCACCGGCGCGGCGAAGCGGGCGCCTTGCTCCAGGAACGGGGTGCTGAAGTTGCTGTGATACAGCGCCTGGTATTCCTTCGGATAGTCGCCGTTGTTGGTCAGGGTGTCGTTGAGGGCGAACGCGACGCTGCCAGGTTCGGTGACCAGCTCGGTCGCGACCGAGAAGTCGACCTTCTTGAACGCCTGTTCTTTCAGCTCGCCGCGCAGGGTGATGGCGTACGGCGGTTTTTCATCGATGTGCAGGGTAACTTTGTTCGCAGGGATGTTGGCGGCGCGACCATGCAGGGTCAGCAGTTCGCCGTTGTCGATGCCGGGGTGACCGACCCATTCGTAGCCGCAGCGGGTGACGAGTTCATTGAAACCTTCCAGCCAGCCCAGGCCACCACGGCCGTTGAGTTCGATGAAGGATGGATTGACCACTTCCTTGACCGGCGAATCCCAGCCCATGCGCACGTCACCTACAGACGCTTGCAGGACGTTCATGCCGCGAGTGGGCACCACCGAGAGCTTCATCGTGCCGTTATCGATGTCGACGATGCTGACGCCCTCTTGCCGCCCGCCGTGCAAGGTGCGCAGGGTGACGCTGAAGGGTTTGTCGGTTTTTACGCCGAGTTGCTGGCTGGTGATTTGCCAGTTCTGGGCGGCTTTATCAGTGTCGAGCAGGACATAGTCCCAAGCCATGGCTTGGGAGGCAGCGGACAGTGCGCTGAGGGCAACAAAGAGTTTGAGCGGGGTCATGGCAGCAGCCTTTCTTGGAGTTGTGCCATTTTTATAAACTTGAAGAAACGTTTCAGCAAGCATAAAAATCGAGACGCTGGTGCTAAATGCCAAGGAAGGCAACTAGAGAGGAATTGATCCGCAGATTTGGGCAAATCCTGAATTGGGTCGATCCCTTCGCGAGCAAGCCCGCTCCCACCGTAGATCTGCGGCGAACACAGTATCTGTGAACACCCGAGATCAAATAATGAAATGGCTACCCCCGCCGCCCTCTGCGATCGCCCACTAAGCTTTCGCAGG
>NZ_AZRW02000023.1 GCF_000512695.2 Pseudomonas sp. QTF5
GAGCCCCCTGCGAAAGCTTAGTGGGCGATCGCAGGGGGCGGCGGGGGTAGCCATTTCATTATTAGATCTCCGTGAACACGATATTTGTGTATGCCACAGATCTAATGTGGGAGCGGGCTTGCTCGCGAAGGGCGCACTGCGGTATCAGAGCTTGACCGCTGGCCGCCCAGGCTTTTTGGTCTGCAACAAATGCGAAAACACCGCATGCAAATCATCCGACGCACTTTCTTCGTCGAGGTTGAGCTTGCTGTCGATGTGGTCCATGTGATGCATCATCAGGTCCACCGCCAGCGTCGCGTCCCGCGCTTCGATCGCGTCGATCAACTGAGTGTGTTCATCATAAGAACAGTGGGAACGGTTGCCGCTCTCGTACTGGGCGATGATCAACGAAGTCTGCGACACCAGGCTGCGCTGGAAGCTGATCAGCGGTGCGTTTTTCGCCGCTTCGGCCAGTTTCAAATGGAACTCGCCGGACAGACGGATACCGGCACCACGATCACCACGGGAAAAGCTGTCGCGCTCGTCGTTGACCATCTGCCGCAGTTCGAGAAGTTGCTCGGCGGTGGCGTGCTGAACCGCCAATTCAGTGATCGCCCGCTCCACCAGACGCCGCGCCAGAAACACCTGACGGGCCTCTTCGACACTCGGGCTGGCGACGACCGCACCGCGATTCGGTCGCAGCAACACCACGCTTTCATGGGCCAGACGCGACAGCGCGCGGCGAATGATGGTGCGGCTGACCCCGAAAATTTCCCCCAGCGCTTCTTCGCTCAACTTGGTGCCGGGCGCCAGACGCTGTTCGAGGATGGCCTCGAAGATATGCGCGTAGACAATATCGTCCTGGGTACCGCTACGGCCGGCTTTGCCTGCTCGCGGTTGTTTCTTGAGGGGTTGCAACTGTTCGTTCATGGGCACTCGAGTCGGGAGAACTGCGGCGAATTGACCGTGACTGTAATACGGCACAGTGGGTCGCTGGCAAGTATCGCGTAAAAAACACCGTGATTGTACACAATGGCAGGTGGCAACACGACTGTACGGCTGTTTGTCGCCCTCGCTGTATTGCAACGACCGGTTACTTTTCAGTTTAGGCTTGAACACAGAATCCGCAGCCTGAACACAATCCCTGTAGGAGCGAGGCTTGCCCGCGAAGGCGTCGTGTCATTCAACATTGATATCGACTGACTCTACGCTTTCGCGGGCAAGCCTTAATGCCAGTCAGTTAAGTGCGAAACCTGTGGGAGCGGGCTTGCTCGCGAAGACGGCGGCATAGTCAACATTGATGTCGCCNAGGGCAAGCCTCGCTCCTACAAGGTTCAGCGGCTACGGACATCTTTATCAGAACAAGGAACACCGCTGTCATGACCGACGCCACGCACACGCAGCTTCGCCCCCTGACTGACACGTCACCCTCGGCCATCGTCGCCGGGTTCATCGCCATGATGACCGGCTACACCAGTTCACTGGTGCTGATGTTCCAGGCCGGGCAAGCGGCGGGCCTGACTAGCGGGCAGATTTCGTCGTGGATCTGGGCGATCTCCATTGGCATGGCGGTGTGCTCGATCGGCTTGTCCCTGCGCTACCGCACGCCGATCACCATCGCCTGGTCGACCCCCGGCGCGGCGTTGCTGATCACCAGCCTGGGCGGGGTCAGCTATGGCGAGGCCATTGGCGCCTATATTACTTGCGCGGTGCTGGTGACCATTTGCGGCCTGACCGGCAGTTTCGAACGACTGGTGAAAAAGATTCCTGCCTCATTGGCAGCAGCGTTGCTGGCGGGAATTCTGTTCAAGATCGGCAGCGAGATTTTTGTCGCCGCCCAGCACCGCACTGCGCTGGTCCTGGGGATGTTCTTCACCTATCTGGTGGTCAAACGCCTGTCACCGCGCTACGCCGTGCTCGCCGCGCTGTTGATCGGCACCGCACTGTCAGGGTTCATGGGGCTGCTGGATTTCAGTGGCTTCCATCTGGAAGTCGCGACGCCGGTCTGGACCACGCCGCACTTTTCCCTGGCCGCGACCATCAGCATCGGCATTCCGCTGTTCGTGGTGGCGATGACGTCGCAGAACATGCCGGGCATCGCCGTATTGCGCGCCGATGGCTACAACGTGCCGGCCTCGCCACTGATCACCACCACCGGCATTGCCTCGTTGTTGTTGGCGCCGTTCGGCTCCCATGGGATCAACCTGGCCGCCATCAGCGCGGCAATCTGCACCGGCCCGCATGCCCATGAAGATCGCAACAAGCGCTACACCGCCGCTGTCTGGTGCGGGATTTTCTACGGGATTGCCGGGGTATTCGGCGCGACGCTGGCGGCGTTGTTTGCCGCATTGCCTAAAGAGTTGGTGCTGTCGATTGCCGCGCTGGCGCTGTTCGGCTCGATCATCAATGGGTTGAGCATTGCCATGGCGCAAGTGCAGGAACGGGAAGCAGCGCTGATCACCTTTATGGTGACGGCGTCGGGGCTGACGCTGTTTTCCATCGGTTCGGCGTTCTGGGGGATTGTGGCGGGGGTGTTGACGTTGGTGATTCTGAACTGGCGCAAGGCCTGAAACAAAAAAACGGCGACCCTTGGGTCGCCGTTTTTTAGAACATCAAGCTACCGGATTGATCGGCTTTTCCGGGTACCAGACGTCGATCAGCGGGCTGACGGTTGCTTCGGTCAGTTCGCTGCGGCCTTTGAGCCAGGCTTCAACAGCGGCACGCTGCTCTTCGGAGACCGAGCCACGCTTCTGCAGGCAAACCAGACCGAAGTCGTCGCCGCCAACATAGCCCAGACCGTTGGCTTCCATGGCTTCTTTCAGGAACGCGTCGAGGAAAGCATCAATGGCTTCATCAGCCAAATCTTCTTTGAAATCCAGGTTCAGTTCGAAACCCAGCTCTTGAAATTCATCGACGCACAGTTTTTTGCGCAGACGCTGGGAACGGTTAGTCGCCATTGGAACAATCCTCATAAGTAATAACGGGCAGCACTTTAGCAGTTTAAGGCGCCGATTGCCCGCCTCGGAACACCGCTACACCTACCGTCGGTAAAAAAATAGCGGATTAGACGACCGGGGTACGGCACAAGCCGCTACACCTTGGGGCATAATGCCGACACTTTCATGACCGCTGAGGGAATTTATCTCCATGCCCTCGTCTTTTTTCCCCTCGGCTGTAGGGTTTTATTTCAGATGATCAAATCTTTGCGTCCATTGCTGCTGGCCAGTCTTCTTCTGCCCCTGGCCCTCCCCGTTTCCGCCGCTTCGATCAACACCGCCCTGTCGCCCAACGTCGAAAAGGCCCTCAAGGCCAGCAAACTGCAAGACAGTGCCCTGTCGCTGGTGATGATCCCGCTCAACGGCCCGGGCACCCCAACCATTCATAACGCGGACGTTTCGGTTAACCCGGCCTCGACCATGAAGCTGGTGACCACGTATGCCGCGCTGGAAATGCTCGGCCCGAACCATCAGTGGAAAACCGAGTTCTACACCGACGGCACCCTCAGCGGTGGCATCCTCAACGGCAACCTCTACCTCAAGGGTGGCGGCGATCCGAAGCTGAACATGGAAAAACTCTGGCTGCTGATGCGCGATTTGCGCGCCAACGGTGTAACCCAGGTCACCGGTGATCTGGTGCTGGACCGCGGCTTCTTCATGCAACCGCAACTGCCCGAATTCAATGACGACGGCAATGACGAGAACAAACCGTTCCTGGTCAAACCCGACGCGCTGCTGGTCAACCTCAAGGCCTTGCGCTTCGTCGCTCGCAACGACTCGGGCAAGGTCCTGGTATCGGTCGAGCCGCCGATTGCCAGCATCCGCATCGACAATCAGGTCAAGGCGCTCAATTCCAAGCAATGCACCGGTGGCGTGCGTTACAACCCGGTGCCCCAGGCTGATGGCAGCGTCACCGTGACCGTTGGTGGCCAGTTGGGCGAAGGTTGCAGTTCCCAGACCTACCTGTCGCTGCTCGACCACGCGACTTACACCGCCGGGGCCGTGCGGGCGATCTGGAAGGAACTGGGCGGCAGCATCCAGGGCCAGGATCGTCTGGCACCGACGCCGAGCAACGCCAAGGTACTGGCCCGGGCCTACTCGCCAGATCTGGCGGAAATCATTCGCGACATCAACAAATACAGTAACAACACCATGGCTCAGCAGTTGTTCCTGAGCCTGGGCCAGAAGTTCCGCACCGATGCCGATGGTGACGACGCCAAGGCCGCCCAACGCGTGGTGCGCCAGTGGCTGGCAAAGAAAGGCATCACGGCGCCGCACCTGGTGATGGAGAACGGCTCCGGTCTGTCCCGTGCCGAGCGAGTGAGTGCGCGTGAAATGGCCGCGATGCTGCAAGCCGCCTGGCGCAGCCCGTACTCTGCCGAGTTCATCAGCTCGATGCCGATTGCCGGCACCGATGGCACCATGCGCAAACGCCTGAAGACCACCGCGATGCGCGGTGAAGCCCACGTCAAGACCGGCACCCTGAACACCGTGCGCGCCATCTCCGGCTACAGCCGCGACATCAATGGCAATACCTGGGCGGTGGTGGCAATCCTCAACGACAAGGCACCATTTGGCGCCTCCTCGGTGCTGGATCAGGTGCTGCTGGATCTGTATCGCCAGCCGAAACTGCCGACTACGGCTTCGGTGTTGTAACCCGATCGTCCAGACACTGGAGATCAAATAATGTGGGAGCGGGCTTGCTCGCGAAGAGGGCGTGTCAGTCGACATTAATGTTGCCTGACACACCGCTTTCGCGAGCAAGCCCGCTCCCACATTGATTGGGGTCAAAGCACAGCATTGCGATCAGTCCACAGGGTTTACATGCGGCCCGGCTTAACTCATCTGCCCCTCAACCCGATCCCTTCCCGCCTGCTTCGCCGCATACACCCCTGAGTCCGCCCGCAACAGCAGCGCATCCGCGCCCTCCCCGGCCTTCCAACTGGCAATCCCGAAACTCGCGGTGACGATCCCGACCTCGTCGATCGGCGCACTGCGCAACCCTTGCCACAACTCCACGGCCAGCACATGAGCCTGTATGCCGTCGATATCCGGACAGAGCACCATGAACTCTTCGCCCCCCAGGCGACAAAACACATCAGTGCGCCGCAGGCGACCGCCAATGCGCTCGCACACGGCCTGCAAAACCCGATCGCCCACGGCATGACCGTGCTGGTCATTGATGCGCTTGAAGTGATCGATGTCGAGCATGATCACCGACAACTCCCCACCGCCGCGCTCGACCCGGGCCATTTCGGTGGTCAGGCGCTCCTGGAAATAGCGACGGTTATGGATTCCGGTCAGGGAGTCGGTCACCGACAGTGCGCGCAATTCCTCCTCCACGCGCTTGAGGTCGGAGATGTCCGAAATGTAGCCATGCCAGAGCACACCGCCGCCGGGCAGCTCCTCCGGAGTCGCTTCACCGCGGACCCAGCGCGAACCACGCCGGGGTAATTGCACGCGGTATTCCTCGCGCCAGGGGCTGAGGGTGTTCGCCGATGCCTGGATCGACGCGCGGACCCGGCGCGCATCCTGAGGATGAATCCGCGCGAACACCGCCTCGGCGTTGTGCAACAGCACGTCCGGCTCAAGTTCGTAGATTTCGCGGATACCGTCGCTGGCGTAGATCACGCTGAAGCGCCCATCGAATTCCATCTTGAACTGGTAAATCCCGCCGGGCACATGAGCGCTGAGCTTCTTCAATAACAGGTCCCGTGCCGCCAGAGCCTCGTGGACGCGCTTGCGCTCGGTGATGTCGATACAGATCGCCAGGTGCCCGACCCACAAGCCTTCCTCGTCGAGGACCGGGGTCGCCAGCATGTTCACCGGCAAATGGCTGCCGTCGTGACGGACCAGGGTCCACTCCCGGGCTTCGTGACCGCCCTCTTCCCCGCCTTCGACCAACATCGCCTGACACGTCGGGATCGGCTTGCCATAGCGCGCGCTCAACTCCGCCGAGCGCGCTTCAAGCTCCCGGGGCAGGTGCAGATTTTCCAGGGTCATGTGGCCCACGGCCTGCGCACTGGAGTAACCGAGCATTTGCTCTGCACCGGCATTGAAGGTGCTGATAATCCCGCGCAAGTCAGTGGCAATGATCGCCACCTGAGTCGCGGCATCCAGCACACCGCGCAACTGCCCATGGGTGCCGCGCAACTCTTGCTCGCGGTCGTGAAGTTCCTGGGTCCGCTGCTCCACCATCTTCAGCGCCCGCTGGCGCTGGCTGACCAACACATAGAGCAACACACTGAGCAACAGACTGAGCAAACCGCCGAGCACCACCAGGCTGGCTACCGAGGAATGGTTAGCGTTCAGGAACGCGGCGCTTGGGCGCATGTCCACTTGATAATCGTGGTCGGCCAGACGCAGTAATCGCGTGGAGGACAAGTCACTGGCCCCCGCCGTGTTGGTCGACTCGTACAACACTTCGTGCTGATCATCGGTGGACAAGTCGAGGATTCGCACCGAGAGAGAGTCGTGATTCTCCTCCGGCAGCCCGTCCGCCAGCAGCTGACGCATGCTGATCACCGCCATGACGTACCCGGCGGGCGCGGCACTCGGGAGGTTCTGATGGTTGACCGGCGCCACCAGCAATACACCCCGCGAATAGGCGGGCTCGACGCCTACCAGATGCAACGGTTGCGACACGACCATGCTGCCACTGCGATCGGCTCGCTCCAGAGTCGAGCGGCGCAGGGGTTGCGCCAGCAGGTCATAACCCAGCGGTGTGGGCAGTCGGCTCTGGGTTTGGGTATAAAGCACCGGCACGTACTCGTTCCGTTCCGCGGCCGGCTGCCACTGGCCATCGGCGTTGAGTTCGCGAAAGGTGAAATTGCTCAAACCCTCTTCAAGCACCGCGCGCTCAAGTAGAGGTCGTTCAGCGCGGGAAACCCGTGGCGCCCAGGAATAGGCCTGGGTGCGACGCAAAAGAGGCTTGGTGTAACCGTCGAATTCTTCGCGGGACACCGTCCCGGAATAGACAAAGAACCGGCGCAGGCCGCCGAGGCGCTGCTCCTGATCTTCGAAACGTTCTTCGATACGGCTGTAACGTTCACTGGCGAGCAGTTGGAAACGTTGCCGCAATTGCTGATGAAACTGATTGAACGTTGCCCAGGCCAGCAATCCCGTGAGAATCCCGCCGACGAGTAATACCAGCAGCGCGACCAGCCCGGCCGAAACATCTTCGCGGATAAAACCCAGGATCTTGGGGCGCACGGCGTGCAACGACATAAAAACAACTCAAAATGCCAAGTGCCGGAAAAGCCCATTGGCCATGAATGGAGTTATAGCTATTAGCCACTAATTTGACCAGCACTGTAGGAGCGAGCTCGCTCGCGATGGTCGATAACGATAACGCGTGCTTTCTGGAAACACGCGGCGCTTTCAGGTTCATCGCGAGCAAGCTCGCTCCTACAGATACGGGGGTCAACGGGCCGTTATTTTCCAGGCGCGATGGATCTTGGCGTTACGGGAAAAATCCGGATCGATGGTCTGCCCAGTGATCTCCTCGACCGCATAGCGCTCGCCGAGATTCGGCTCCAGCTCGAACTTGCGGAAGTTGTTGGAGAAATACAACACCCCGCCCGGCGCCAGGCGTGCCATGGCCAGATCGATCAACTGCACCTGGTCACGTTGCACGTCGAAGATCCCTTCCATGCGCTTGGAGTTGGAGAAGGTCGGCGGGTCGATGAAGATCAGGTCGTATTCGTCACGGCAGGCATCGAGCCAGGCCATCACGTCGCCCTGCTCCAGACGGTTTTTGTCGGAGAAACCGTTCAGCGACAGGTTGCGACGCGCCCAATCCAGATACGTTTTCGACAGGTCGACGCTGGTGGTGCTGCGCGCACCGCCCTTGGCCGCATGCACGCTGGCGGTCGCGGTGTAGCAATACAGGTTGAGGAAGCGCTTGCCAGCCGCCTCTTTCTGAATCCGCATGCGCATCGGCCGGTGGTCGAGAAACAGCCCGGTGTCGAGGTAGTCGGTGAGGTTCACCAGCAGCTTCACGCCGCCTTCGTTGACCTCGTTGAACTTGCCCTGCGCGCTCTGACGCTCGTACTGCTTGGTGCCGCTCTGACGCTCGCGACGCTTGACCACCACGCGGTTCTTGTCGATGTTCAACGCCTGCGGGATCGCCGCCAGGGCATCGAACATCCGCGCCGAGGCTTTTTCCGGGTCGATGGATTTCGGTGCGACGTATTCCTGGACGTGGACCCAGTCGTGATACAGGTCGATGGCCATGGAATATTCCGGCATGTCGGCATCGTAGACGCGGTAACAGTCGATGCCTTCACGCTTGACCCACTTGCCCAGCGCCTTGAGGTTTTTTTGCAGGCGGTTGGCAAACATCTGCCCGCCTTCGCTCAAGCGCGGCTGCTCGATCACCACCGGTGCCGGTTTGATCGGGTTGCCGTTCTTGTTGTACTTCTCGTACTTGCCCGGCGCTTCGATGTTCGACGGCGCATCGGACTCGGCCTGTTCGCGCTCGATCTGACGCTGTTCCGGGGTGCGACGCTCGCCAGTGACGAACTGGTCCGGCGTGACCTTGATCAGCAGCAATTTGCACGGCAAGGCACCGTTCCAGAACGAGTACTGTTTGTGGCTGCGGATGCCCATGCGTTTGCCCAGGTCCGGGGCGCCGGTGAACACCGCCGCTTCCCAGTTCAGGCACGCCTGTCGCAGGCGCTCGCCGAGGTTCTGGTAGAGGTAGAGCAGGCTCGCCTCATCGCCCAGACGCTCGCCGTAGGGAGGGTTGCAGATCACCAGGCCTTTCTGGTTCTGGTCCGGGCGCGGCTCGAACGTCGCGACTTCGCCCTGGTAGATCTTGATCCACTCGCTCAGGCCGGCACGTTCAACGTTATTGCGGCCCGGCTGAATCAGGCGCGGGTCAGCTTCGTAACCGCGAATCCACAGTGGGGGCTTGGCCAGGCCGGCCGCGGCGCGCTCGGAGGCTTCTTCGTGAAGTTTTTTCCACAGCGCCGGCACATGACCGAGCCAGGCGGTGAAGCCCCATTGCTCACGGCGCAGGTTCGGCGCCATGTCGGCGGCGATCATAGCGGCTTCGACCAGGAACGTACCGACACCGCACATCGGGTCAGCCAGGGCGCCGCCATCGGCTGCAATCCGTGGCCAGCCGGCACGGATCAGAATCGCTGCCGCGAGGTTTTCTTTCAGCGGCGCCGCGCCTTGCTGCAAGCGATAACCACGCTGGTGCAGGCTGTGACCGGAAAGATCGAGGGACAGAATCGCTTCGCCACGGTCCAGGCGCAGGTGAATGCGCAGGTCCGGGTTAAGCTTGTCGATCGACGGACGGTCGCCCTGCGGGGTGCGCAGTTTGTCGACGATGGCGTCTTTGACTTTCAGGGCGCCAAAGTGTGTGTTGTCGATGCCCGAACCGTGACCGCTGAATTCGACGGCCAGAGTGCCATCGCTGAGCATGTGGTCTTGCCACTCGATATCCAGCACGCCGTGGTAAAGGTTTTCGGCGTCCTTCATCGGGAAGCGCTTGAGCACCAGCAGCACGCGGTTCGCCAGACGCGACCACAGGCACAGGCGATAGGCGGTTTCCATGGTGGCCATGCCGCGCACAGCCGAGGTGTGCTCACGTGCTTCCTCAAGGCCAAGCCCGACGGCTTCCTCGATAAGCAGGCCTTCAAGGCCTTTGGGGCAAGTGAGGAAGAGTTCGAAACGATCGGACATGGTAATTCCAGAGCCTTTAGCTAAGTGAATCGGCAACGCATTGCCGATCCGGTTTTCAATCAGGCGTTTTTCTAACAGAACGCCCGCGTGGCACGAAGGTGTGCCGTCCCACCCTGACTGCTCGGGTTAAAAGAGCTTAGATGCCAGGGCAGATAAAAAAGTTGATGCAACAAAATGTCATAAGTCGACCCTTCGTCGAATAGTCCCCAAGTGAACGGGTGTCATTCTCGTTAAAGGCCTCACCCCTCTCATCCCGCGCAGGGCCGATCATACCGGGGTTTGGCCAATAAACACGGGACAAATATCGTGTTACTTATGGCCATAGCATCTTTATGGTTACGTTCTTATGACAAAACGATCATTCCCTCGATGTGACGCATTGGTTAGAACTCAACTCAGGTTGACGTCGCAACGGCGTCAACACCTTGGCTCGCGACGCCGGCAGCGAGCCACCAACGGCAGAATTTTTCTGCCTGACCTCGATTGAGGTCGACGCGATAAATACAGTCAACAAGTGAGGGCAACACCCTATGAGAAGACTTAAGCGTGATCCGTTGGAAAGAGCATTTTTGCGCGGATATCAATATGGCGTTGGTGGTAAATCCCGTGAGCTTTGCCCTTTTACTCTACCGTCGGTACGCCAAGCCTGGATCAATGGCTGGCGAGAAGGACGCGGCGACAACTGGGACGGTATGACCGGCACTGCGGGCATCCACAGACTCAACGAACTTCACGCCGTCGGCTAATACAGGGCACACACTCCGACACGACACGACAATCTGATTACGCAACGACTTAACCACGCACGTCCCATCCGGACGGCGGGCTTCGGCCCAGGGGCTCCTTCGAGGAGCCCTTTTTTATGCCTGCATAAAACTCAACCTCGAGCTGCAAACACATTACCTGTGGGAGCGGGCTTGCTCGCGAAAGCGATTTAACATTCAAGAATGATGTTGACTGACCCAACGCTTTCGCGAGCAAGCCCGCTCCCACAGGGTTCAGCGCAGCGCGGCGATTGCATCCACCGATTCACGAATCAACGCCGGGCCTTTGTAGATGAAGCCGGAGTAGAGCTGCACCAAACTCGCACCCGCAGCGATTTTCTCAGCCGCGTGCTTGCCTTCGGTGATGCCGCCCACGGCGATGATCGGCAAGCGACCGGCCAGTTCCGCCGCCAGCACCTTCACCGTGTGAGTGCTCTTGTCGCGAACCGGCGCGCCGGACAATCCACCCGCCTCGTCACCATGTTCCATGCCTTCGACGCCAACGCGGCTCAGGGTGGTGTTGGTGGCGATCACCGCATCCATCCCGGTTTCGATCAGCGCTTGGGCGACTTGAGCGGTTTCTTCGTCGGTCATGTCCGGCGCGATCTTGATCGCCAGCGGAACATGTTTGCCGTGATGCAGGGCCAGTTCCGCCCGGCGGGTGGCCAGGTCGGCGAGCAATTGCTTGAGCGAATCGCCGAATTGCAGGCTGCGCAGGCCCGGGGTGTTGGGCGAACTGACGTTGACCGTCACATAGCTGGCGTGGGCATAGACCTTGTCCAGGCAGATCAGGTAATCATCGACCGCACGTTCAACCGGCGTATCGAAATTCTTGCCGATGTTGATGCCCAGCACGCCCTTGTACTTGGCTGCCGCCACGCGAGCGAGCAAGTGATCGACGCCGTGGTTGTTGAAGCCCATGCGGTTGATGATCGCCTCGGCATCCGGCAAGCGGAAAATCCGTGGTTTCGGGTTGCCTGGTTGCGGACGCGGTGTGATGGTGCCGATTTCGACGAAACCGAAACCCAACTGGGCAAAACCGTCGATCGCCGCGCCGTTCTTGTCCAGACCGGCCGCCAGACCCACCGGGTTCGGGAACTCCAGGCCCATGACCGTCACCGGCATTTTCGCCGGTGCCTTGCACAGCAAACCGTTGAGGCCCAAACGTCCGCCCGCGCCGATCAGGTCCAGGGACAGATCGTGGGAGGTTTCCGGGGAAAGTTTGAACAACAGCTGACGGGCCAGGGTGTACATGGGCGGGTTTGACTCTGGGCAATGAAAAGTGGCGGCGATTATAGCCGTGTGGAGAGTCAGCGGCGAGAACCAAGGGATTTATTCCCCCGATCGGCGATGCCTGTCGGAGCGTTTTTTGATAGTCGCAGCTGGAGGGCGGGTGAATGATCGATTCGACTGCACTGACGCAGCGCCGATGGAAGACAACGCAATGCAAATTTCCTCATCACCGCCACCAACACTCCAACTTCATGGAAATGCCGTCAGTTCCGCCCCTCCAGCCCGCCCAGATCACATAATTTTGGAAATGGAAGGCTGTGCCTATTCTCAGACAATCGCCGAGACCCTGAGTCAAAATGTGCCCGGCGAACATGTCACTGAACTGCGTTCCGATGACACAAGAATTATGCTCGAGGATGCAGGTGAAATACTGAAAGGTGTCATTACAGAGACTCCTGTCAATAATACCGAACGCGAGATTGCACTGACCATTGCGCACCTTGTTCAAGCTAATCTCGACGCAGCGAGAGAGACTGCGACTCCCGGATCTCTGGCAGAACACGTCCTGAACATCGGGCTCCCGAAGTCCGAAGAAAATGAAGAGTCTTCAGTCTCCGCAGCACTACACCGCGCCCAGACAATCGTTGACTCACTCGGCGAACTCCTGGCCAAGTTGGGACGCAACGAATTCGAAGGTGATCTCGGACGATGGGCCAGCAACCTGACGATTTCCGGCCTGCGCACAGGCCTGGTCATCGGCACTCTCACAACCGTCAGGCAACTGATTGGCTTCGCTTTGGAAAAATCCTTGTCCTCCAATGCCGCCGCACCACTGACACGCAATGTGATGAGCGCAATCGCCCTGGCAATCGGCCCCGCGCTGAACATCCTTGGTGCAATAAGAGACGAGTGCAACGGTACGGCCAATCAGCAAACGCGCTTGGCCCGGATCGCCACACTCACCTTGTCGATGGCTGCTTTGGCATTGACGGCGTCAGCGCCGGCAGCGGCGATGCCAGCATTAGCCGCCTACGGCACGCAAATGGCTTTCTACAGCTTCGCCAATGACCTGGTTAACCTGTTCTTGCCGATAACTGACAACTCAAAAGCCAACCTTGGTGGCACTGCCGCCAGCGGAGTGCTGAACAGTGCTCTCCAGTTTCTGGCCTTTACAGGCATGAACTACACCGCGCCCCATTCCGGTCCGGGCTATGTCATGTCACAGGGCAAAGAGCCCCCATCGACCGAGCGTCAGACTTTCGCCGCTCAGCTAGCAGTGTGGTTGGCACAAAATACCGACACAGTCTCCGATCCAAATCCAACCGTCCAGAGTCGGGGCAACGAGATTGTCGAATCCCTCGCTCTGGTGGTTGGACATGATTTTCTACGTGGTGCCTACAACGCCGGAGCCGATGTTGCCAGCCAAGTGATTGGCGGCGAACTGATGCACGCTCTCCAGGGTGAAAACACGGGCAAAGGCTTTCGAATCAACATGTCTGCACGGGTACCCACCGCCGAACAAGTCGCCAACCAATTCTTGTCCACCAATGCCATTCGGACCTCGGTGAGCGAAACAATCATCGCCGTTGTCATCTCCGCAACCCGGTACTTCTCGACCCTGCCGATTTCCAAAGCTGATGTAGACCATATCGTCAACACGCTGGTCGCCGCAGTGGTTTTCGCGGGACGCTTTGGTGCCGTGTACGTCAATGAGCGAACGAAACCTGCGTAAGTTCATACAGCGTTGTGCGCCAAGCTATTTTGGCTTGACGCAACCCAGCCTCACCACTCGCTCTTTTCCCAACTATCGTCGCCCATCGGCTGGAACACATCGCGCATAAAACTTGAGATGAATATCTCGATGCTGAAAGCCCGGGCATTGGCGCCGCTGATTTCCTTGTAGAGCAGCGACTTTTCCAGGTTCTCGTCTTTCAAACGGAGCAACAGTTTATGCGTGACGGCCATAATCGCCTTGGCGTTTGGATACACGGGCGTGCCATCGGGTTTCAGTTGTGACTTCAGGAAAAGGAAGATGGCCTTTTCGCCCTGCCCTTCCATCGCCAAGAGCTGTTGATAAAGCGAATCGAATTCGGGGTCCGGGCGCTTGCTGCCGTTGACCTCAGCCGCATTGCCAGACGCCTGCAACACGCGTGATTCAAGGCTCTCGACCGCAGACCTCTGATCAAGGCGGTTAACGCTCATCATCGGTTCAATCTTCATGGCGCACCTGCGTTGTAGCTTTTTCAGCGACATCGGTAGAACGCTTGCCGAAGGCCGAACACAAGTCATTCAGTCGTTGCAGGGATGCCTGATCGAGCGAGCGCACCGATTCGGGCAACGTTGTCAGTCGCGACAGCAATCCGGGCTCGAGGCGTTGGCGGGTCGTTTCGGTGTCGAATTCGAGCAATTGGTCGGCCAGGCGCAGCAGGTAGCGTTCCTCAGGGTGAAACTCCACAGCAATCGTACCGGGCCACAGCGCCTGCAACCGTTGCCGGATTTCGTCTGCCCGAGGCTTGCAGCGCATCGGCAGCAGCACCTGCAATACCGCCTCGGCCTGGCCCGGCTGATCGGCCAGCCAGCGTTCGAGCATTTCCTCCAGCCACTCATCGCGACTCAGAACGTCGCCCAACAAATGGCGAGCCGCCTGTAGGAGCTCGTTGCGCAATGCCTGCCCCAGCGTCTGTTTTTCGAGCAAACCGTTCACCAGATCGGCGGCCGCCCGCAAAATGCCCTCGGCATAGCCTTCCTGAAAAGCCTCGGCGCGAACCGCATCGGCATCGCGCCGGGCCTGGTCGACACAATCGCGCGCCCAGCGCCGGGCTTGACGTTGCAGTACGCGACGCTGGCGCGCGGCGACAATGTCATCGGCGGCCATGCGCACCTCCATCGTCTCGGGTAGGTCAGTCAGGGTTCGGATGGTATCGAGCATGCTGTGCCGCCAAAAAGAAAAGAGCCGGATCGGGTTCAGCCACCGGCCACTGTTTGTGCAGGCCGACAACCTCTGGAGTGAATTGCAACGACAGCCGCTGCAACAGCAGAGGCGGCAGGTGTTCGGACAAACCCGACAGTGAATTGAAGCCGGCGACTTCGACCTGTTGCGTTGGCGCCGTCGACAGTTCAAGCGGCACGTCGGCGCGCGGCCCTGGCCTGCAACTGGCGAATCTGCGTAACGACATCGGCAACTGCTGCCACGCTGCGCCTCGTGCCAACTGCGCAGAAAGTCGCCAGGCGCCCATCAAGCAGGCGACATAGGGTAATTGGCGCCATTGCCGGACCCACAAATCAGCAATGGGTGTCAGTGGTGTGACCGGCAATGAACGGTGCTCGCCGAACCCTTCGAGCAGGATCCGGTTAAGCGCATCCCGTGCATCAGGACCGTCAAACCCCTCCGGTATGCGCAAACGCTGCGGGTGCACATAATCAAGAGGCTCGTAGAAAATTTGCCGCAGACGCTCAGCGCAGGATGTCACGCCGCTCTCCTCTGGATTGCCGATAGGCCAGCGCCGCCCCGCCCGCCATCAGCACTGCCGTCAACGAAGCCAGCAGCCAGACCCAGCGCGAATCACTCTGCGTGGCGGACACCGACGGCGCGACATGCTGTGTCGGCGAGCGCTGTGACAGGACGACCGAAATATTGTCGTACTCAACGCCCGCAAAACTGTTTTTGAGAAAGCGCTTGATATCGGTGATCAGCAACTGCGGCTCGATATCCCGCTCATGAATGACCAACGCCGACAGATGAATGGGCGCTGCCTTTCGCCCGCCCTCACCGGCATCCAGGTCATAACTGACATGCACCCGCGCCGACACCACCCCCTCAAGCACACTCAACGATTGTTCGATTCGTTGCTCCAGCGCCGAGTAGAGCCGGGCTTTTTCGGCCCTGGGCGAGGCCACCAGCGAATCGCTGGGGAACATCTCGGCCACTTGAATTCGAGGCTTGGAAGGCAGCGAATAGAGGTTGAGCAAGTCGACAGCGGCCGAAAAATCGATCTGATCGATGGTCACCGAATAGCCGGTTTTGCCTGCGTCGACTTTCGTTGCCGCGATATTGTTGCGTTGCAGCACAGACAGCACTTCGTTGGCCTGCTGTTGATCCAGCCCTTCGAGCAGGCTCGGCTGACGACAACCCACCAGCGCCACGCACACCAGCATGAGCAACGCACTGGCTTTCATGACGCACGCAACAGGGTTTCGGCCGTGCTCACGGCTTTACGGACCAGCACGTTGAGCAAATTGATGTCGACGTTGTACTGCCCGACCTGCTCCTGCAACCGAGCCAGCATTTCGGGGCTGGTGATATCAGGGTTTTGCATCAGTTGATTGATCGACGATACCTCCTGGCCGCTGCTCACCGCTGAATTGGCGAAGGCGTCGATCAATCGGCTTTCAAGCGAAATGGGCGGAGCTTCCTGCGGGCTACGCAATTGCGCAAAGGCTGTCGGCTCGATGAATGAATGGGAAACGCTCTGGATAGACATGCAATGCACTCATGAAAAAGGCCATTGGGTGAACCAATGGCCGATCAAAAGGGGAAGAGTCAGCGCGCGGCCTGGATGATGGCCATGTCGATATCCTTGAAGCCCTTGACCGTGTTGGTCTGGGCATTACGGAATACCGTGTAGGAAGAAAAGGCAGCCTGATAAGCGGCCAACTTTCCAGGATCCGATGCGTCACCCTTGAGGTCCTCGAGTGCTTCATCCAGCGCGAGCTTCAGATTCGCGGCACCAAGCTCGAACGCCGCCGCTTGACGCCCGAGAAAATCATCGGGAAATGTGATGGGAATACCAATACCAGACATCGGTCACCTACTCTGTTCAGTTGGGAAAATGCCAAGACGACGACGTCATCTTGATGTAGCCCTGAGGGCCAATCTGAAACGACTTGCCCTTGAGCAAGTCGTCCTTGAGCTCGATAGCGAAGTGCACGTAGCGATCGCCCCATTGCCGGGTAAAGCCGTCGATGTATTGTCGAGCGGCTGTCAATTCGGCGTCCTGCAAATTGCCTTCAATCGAAAACGTCACGCTGTCGCCGTGCTCGTCCCGCTTGAACCGCAGCGAAAGGCGCTGCAGGCCTTCCTGGGCGAGGTCCGCCAGTAAATTGTCATCCTGCATCTGCACCGCCACTTCCCGGGCATAGGGGGCGGCTTCGAGCAAAACGTCGCTCAGTTTCGATTGCAACGGTGGCGTGAGCAGATTGCGCTGGGCGCTCAACAGTAATCGCGGCTGTGCGGGGTCCTTGAGATCAAGAGAATGCCAGGCCAACTGCGGCTCATGGTCAACCAGCAGTTTTTCCAGCCGGCGACGTTCCTGATCCTTCACCAGCACCTTGCCGGGCAACAAGTTATTACGCATCAACACCTGGCGGCTCCAGCCGGCATCACGTTCAGAAGACGCAAAAACGTAGACCGTGTCGTCCCGCCCATGCACCACGTCGACGTCCGCGCTGGTGCCGTTGATCAGGGTACGAATATCAGTTTCCGGTGTCGGTTCCGGTATCGACAGGATGCCCACCGTGGTCAACAGCAAACACAACGCCAAGCCGCCACCGAGCCATTTCGCAGGGGGTGTCCGGCGCCAGGTACGCGTGGCTAGTTGAAAGGAAGTCGGTGCCTGTATCTCGAGAGGTTCGGGCGCCCACGGCTGGTCGTGAGGCCGCAAGCCGATGCACAGGGCGCCGACTTGCTCACTGCGTTGGAACGGGCAATGTCGAGTGTCCGATGGCTGATCAAGCAGCCGCAATGTTGCACCGTCCTGCACGCTCTCATCCAGCAGCACTTCAAAATTACATCCCCCTTGATCCAGCGGCACATAGATCGCGTCCGGCGGCACGCTAATCGCTCCGCTGCCTTTTCCCAGCAAATCCACGGGCGCCACGATGAACAAGGTTCTCGGCTCACTGAGCGGGAATTCGCAACCTTGCAGCGGACCGTTGAGGATTCGCAGAACGCAGGGTTGTAGAGAGGGGCTCGACGTGACGGTCACCGATCACGCTCCAGGCAGTGAATGAGCGTCCATGCTAGGAACATTACCCGGGATGTTCCTGATCGAATTCTGCCGGTTTCGCACGCCGATGATCAGAATCAGCCGTTGCGTTCGGTGTCCGGGGCTGCCCGAGTACTTTGGGGGTTAACATGCGGTAACGCTTCCACACCTTTTGCGCATAGCGCAGACGGGCCGCTTGCCGATCAGGCGCGTTACCGGCGTTGTAAGCGCCGACGGCCGTCCAGTTGTAGCCGTAACGAGCCACAAAACCGGCCAGCACCGCCGCCCCGACTTCAACGGACAGACAGGGTTCAGCCAATAACCGTTGTTCGGTAATGCCCTGTGCACGCAGGCGCGGCAGATGAAAGCTGTTGATCTGCATCAGCCCGATATCCCGCGAGCCGTCCTTGTTGTAGTTCAACGCGTTCGGCAGCTGCCCGGACTCCACCTCGGCAATGGCCTGCAGCAGTTCGGGTTCAATGGCGTGCTGCCGGCCCGCCTGGCCCCAGCAATAAGCATGCGCGGGTTCGGCCACCCAACCTATCAACATCAGGAGCCCACCCGTGACCCGACCGCTCATGCCAGGCGCCTGCCATTGTCCTGTTGCAAGGTTTTCCGTGCCATGAACATGACTTCATGAGGATTTTCCGTGAGCGTGATGCGCACCCGCAGAATCTTCGCCCGGACACAGTTCGAGTCGTGGCGCAGACACTTGTCGATACTTTGAGCCGCCTGATCGTTGCGCCGCCAAAACCAGTGGTGCCAGGCGTGGAGGTAATGGACATCGGCCTGATCGGCTGTCAGCAAACAGCGGCGAAACAGCACTTGCGCAGCGTCGTCGCACCCTCGAAGGCTGGTCAGCAAGGCCAGCCGCGGCAGTGCTTGCGCACTGTCGGGGTCCAGCGACAATGCCCTGGACAGGGCCGAATGAGCCCCATCGATTGCCCGTTCCTGCTCACACAGACCCAGCATCGCCTTTCCCAGCCACGCATCGGCCACGCCACACCACGCAGCGGCATAACGTTCATCCAGTTGCAGGCAGTATTGAAATTGCACCAGCGCGTCGCGCAGGCTTTGCGGGGTGTGACGTTGCACACTGCACAAGCCATTGAGATAAGCCACCACGGCAGGATAGGAAGTGCAGAAGCTTCCAGAGGGACGCAGCCCCGGCAGGCGCTGCGCGACAAGACAGGTCAACTCTGCGAGCGCCTCCCCCAGGCCATCGCCACCCAGGATTTGCCCATGTAGCAGAACGTGATCACTGCCACGTATCAACTCGACCGACCACTGCGCTTGCTCGCCCGGGCGAGTACAGCGCCCGCTGAGGTAGAAGTCCGGCATCAAACACCTGACCAAATCCCGGGCGTCGGTCCGTTGATCAAACTCAGCCATCAACCCCGAAGGGACAACCCGCAGCGCTGCGCCGAATGCCGTGGTGAGCTGACGGATCACCGCATCCTGCATATCCAGAGCATTCGCCTCGCTCACACCGCGAAAAGCCAAAACCGCCAGCGACGGTACCGTGGCCGGCACTAGCCCGGATGGATCGACCACTGCAACCGGGCAGGTGAATCGATAACCCTGGCCGTACACCGTCGCAATGAAGTCCTTGTTGTCCTTGAGCAGCTTGCGCAAGGCGTAGATGCAGCGAGTCAACGACTCCTCGGCGGCATCAATCCCGGACCATACGCGGTCCAGCAGGTGGTCCTTGCTGATGACCGAGCCGGCCGAGCCAAGCAGCAGACGCAGTACCTGTAGCTCTTTGGGGGGGACGTGTATTCCTTTGCCGTCTCGCATCAGCGTTCCATCGCTTTGCAGTAGCCATTGGTCAAAAACAAATGACCTGAATGGTGGGTGATCAGTTGCACTGTCCATACTTTGAGACATCTCTATAGAAAGGTACTGAAGCGCAATTAAACCTGTGATTAAGCAGGCTCAAGATGACAAGCGTTAGGACTATAAGAAGTTGAGCGAGAACTATCCGTAGGACTACAATCTTTTACTGGTAGGAAATTAAAATGAAAGCTGTAGGACAATTCCCCCACGATCACGTCACCATCGCAAAATGAACAATATTGAGATTTTTCGTCGCCTCAAGCACATTACATATAAAAACATAAAACATAAAACATAAAACATAAAACATCCATCTAAAGCCCACACTTCTTAATAAACATCTGAAAAACATCTACAGCGCTTTACTTCGACAGCTGTAAGAGCCAAGCAATGACGGAATTTTTAATAAATCATGAAACTATTAAACCCTTGAAATAAGCGTTTTTTACAAGCCGCACAAATTTACGCAATGCAATCTTTGCAAGCAGCAAACTTCAACCAACCGATATATAAGGGTTAAAATGCACTTCCCAAATATTAGCTCGCTTACAGGACTTAGTTCGACCAACCTGGAAACCAACTTTAAAGAAAGGTCACATGGCGTAACGGCGGGGAAACTTAATTATGCAACTAGCTCTTCGCGAGAATTTTGCCGAACACTTGACAAATATGGAATTGACATACAAAAGAACAAGATGACAGGAACGAATGCTGCAGATCAGATGACAGTACTTGCACACAAAGACCACGCAGGCAACTACAAGCTGGAGACAGGTCTGTATATCTCCAATCCAAAAAATGGAGATGCGTACGGCGACTTCAAGTTTTATCAGGGCCGCGGAGCAAAAAAATATCAAACATCACAAGTCGCCAAACTGGAATTTGACAAAACAAGTCTAGAGAGGCTGAGTAAAACCTACCATGAAGTACCAGGCGCTACTAAGTTTCTGAGCGACCTACTTGCACTTCGCCCTTGCAAAGATTTGAACACATACATTAGCAACCCTGAGCTATTTTCCTATTTAGCTCCTGATGACGCGCAATCAAATGGCTTCCTGATTTTTCCCAACCTACCCTACATCGACACCCCATCGCTACTTAAAACGCCTACCAGCATGAAGGACAAAAAAGAAGGTATTGCGGTGTGTGCATATGCGGTACACCCGAATCAAGACCTACGTCTAATTAATCACATGAAAGGCATGGAAAATCTGAGCAGATTAAATACTCTCGATCACCATTCAACCGACAATCGGACCGCCCATGAGATGGAATCCGGGACGACTGTGAAATATCTTTCGAGCATCCTAGACTTGGATGTGAGGGACGTCCCAATGTTAGAAACATTACACACACACATCTTAGACCATCTATATAACGTTTATGAAGCTGATAAAGCTAAGGATAAAGTACAACTGTTTTTTCATTTCCCAGTAGCGGAAGAAACCTCTACTTTGCACCTCCATGCCCGCGTAAACAAAGCAGATCATCCCCTCAACGAGGCCAGATCATTTGAGCTTATAGAAGTCATCGATACGCTACGGAGTGGTAGAAGTATAATTGACATGATTCTAGGAAGAAATAATGGGGTATTTTATACAGGCGCACATGAGAGTGTTGCGGCTATTCAAGACATTCCAAATAAAGGGTCAGTTCATAACCCGTATCTCCTACCTCTCTCCCAGCCTTTCGAGGGCTCATCCATGTTTCGAAGCCCGCAAGAAACTTAATACCTTGTGACTTGCACTCACAACACATAAGAAGTCTGGTTGACAGCTTATCTTCACAATGAGTTATCAGCCAGACATCGAACACCTTGAAACAAGCAAACCTTCTTCGTTTTCTTTGAAATTACGACAACTTCAAAATTAAAACCAAAATTATTTGTAGCGTCTTACTGCAGCGCAGATATCAGCCACGGACCTCCACTCCGATATATCTTTTTCAGGCAGGTCGATTTCGAAAAGCTCATTTAGCGCCATGACAACTTCAACCAACCCCATCGAATCAATATACAAATCTTCCACTAATCGCGACTCAACTTCTATTTTCCCATGGCCCGCCAGAAAACAGTGAGACAAGACGTCTATTACCTGAAGATCGACCCCAAACTCCTCATTCACAATTCACGACCTCTTTTAAAAACCAGCATTGATTTAAACAATACACAACCTATCAAAACCGCTCCACTTGAAGCCCAATAACATAACCTCTCAAACACCCTCAAACACCCTCAAACACCCTCAAACACCATCAAACACCCTCAAACACAAACTTACCATTATCAAAAGATATTAAATATAAATTTGTTTTTTACTTTTCCGAAATTCGGTATTCCACTGATAGAACCGATTTCGTCTGTAACTGGCACAAGATACTTCCCACCATTTCTACCTAGAATCATATCGACCATGGTTCTACCAGCCTCCAGACATTCAATAACCTCATCAAGCTCAAAAGATCTTGCGTTATTAAGCGGATGCTCAGCCTTATTTACCCATACATGAAGGTGTAATGTCGCAGTTTTTTCAGCTACAGGAAAATGAAAAAAAAGCTTCACTTTGTCAACTACATGATCGACACCATAAACTTCTGAAAGATTGCAAACCACATCTTCCTTCAATTTTCTTAACATAGGAACATCTCCCTCCACCAGGTCAAGCACCGACGAAAGATACTTAATACCAGTCCCCGACTCTATTTCATACAGGGCACGTTTATTGTTAGCATAATCATCCTTTCGATGACCGTCCAAGCGCACACCAGGTTGCGTACAAATTTCTTCGATGAACGATAGATTTTGATTAGGATGAATTGCCCAAACCCCCAACGTAATACCCGACTTTCTTTCCTTTAGAATCATAGGCTCCTCTGAATACTCCCTGAAGTCTATATAGGGTAAGTTGGGAAAAATCAAAAAGCCGTTAGTGGTAGCATCACAAGGATTGAAATACGAAAATCGATCACGAGCAAGTTCATAACCAGACAAATCCTTGCACGGAACCATATCAAGAAGGTCTCTCAAAAACTGTGTGACACCCTTAACCCTATGATAAGTGTTGCTTAGCGACTTCAGACTTTCCGCATCAAAAACCAAAACATTACACTCTGGCGCTTGGTACTTCTTGGCTCCCAGCCCCGAATAAAACCTGAATTCACCATAACGATCTCCGGAGCTTTTATCCGAAATAAACAGCCCAGACTCAAGCTTAGCTTCCCCACCAATGGGCTTATGTGAAAAAACTACAGGAGTGCTCCTGTCCAACGCACACTCCATTTTAGTTAAAGAAACATCTATGCCAAAACTATCGAGCCTACGCTGAAACGTACAGGCAGAATTACCAGCCCCCATAAAAGACGACCTAACTCTGCCACCAACAGTTTCTAGATCAAGAGCCTCAATATTTCTACAATGCACTGCACTTATACCCAAACTACTATTTAATTGCGCCCCCACTCCTCCCCCCTCAACATTATTCAATATCGACTCAGACATCACCACTGACAACCAAGCTCCCTCTCAAAATATAACCCCTTACTTAAGCTATTAAAGCCACATAAATTCAACCTCGATAAACCACAACAAAGCAACCCTCTTCACCACGAACAAATTTTCACATCCCAAGCAGCGAACAACTTCCACCAAGAGGACGCTCCACTTATGAAGTGCGCACTCAAAAATTCAACATCGCCTTCAACATGTCAGTAAACTGATTAAGATGAGAAGACAGCGTCTTATTAAAGTTGTCATGATAAGAGTTGGCATTGGAATACTTCTGCGTGAAGGACTGCAGCATGTTTTTCATGCGTTCCTCCTGGGCATTGAAGCCGGTTTGCCAGGCCTGGAATTTTGATGTATCCCAAGTAACCGTACCACCACTAGGCAAGCTGTCCTTCATGATGGTCAAAGGCCCAAGGTCCATGACCACGCTGTACGTGCCGTCGTCATTTTCCTGGAGGCAGTTGGCGGGAAGGCCTAGCGCCAAGCGCCATTTTTCGGCTTCTTCTCGGGTGGCGCCTTCCATGCCCGGCGCCGGGAATAACACCGCTGCGGGATTCGGATGTGAATATTTATTAATCAGTGACTGCAAGGCGGCCCGGATCGCGCCGGCGTTTAATTTAACTTCCTTCCCGTCATTCGCGCCTTCAATCCAGTCTTTCATCTGTGCAGTGATTTCTTTGTTGAAATCGGCAAAGAAGTCGGAGTAAGCGGCGATGATGTGTTCGTAGCCTGCCAGGTAACCGTTCTTGATCAGTTCGATCAGTTCCAGCAGTTTTTCGAAGAAGTCGTTTGGCGAGTTGATCACTGCTTCGAATTGATCTTCAACTTCAGTTGGAACTGGCTCGCTGTTCAGTTCACCCAAAACTCGTTTCTGTTCGGTTAGAACTTGCTGAAGCTGTTCCTCTGACAGCGTGTTAATGCCAGATTTCATCACCGAACAACATACCTGCGCTTGTTGCGCCCACATCTGCGAGCGAATGCGCTTGGCCTGGGTCTGTTCGGCAAACTCCGCTATAGAACTTTCCGCAGAGCCACCGTTCAAGAGGTCACCAACGACTTTGTTGATGTTCGGCTGACACCTGAGCATGTTCTCAAGGTTGCGATTGAGTGCTTGCGCCGAGCGTTCCAGCATTTGAGCCGACGAAAAAGCCAGCGGAACTTCGGGTATTAGTTCGGGTAATGAGGACGCGGGCAGCCTTTCATTGCCATGTGCGGGAGGTCGGCCACTCGCCGGGTTAAAGCCAGGAATTATCATTTCATTCTCCTATCAAGCGCGCGTCAGCGCGCCAATGACTTCAATACGCGACTGGAAAAGCTGCATCACGATGTCCATAAGCTTTTGCAACAGCGCCGCGTCGGCCGAGTCTTTCTGCCCCACTTCGTCGCTTAGACTTTTCTGAGTGTTTTGCGCACTTTGCTGCAGCGTTTCTTTTGCGCGGGCGGCGAATTCATCCATCCGCACAATGCTGGACATCACCTGGCTCAGGCTCATTGACATGGCGTTGAGCGCCCGACCGATTTCAAGTTTCTTTTCGATGCTGCCGCTGCCCATCTGGCTCAACCAGTCAGAGGTCTGGCCGACTTTTTGCGCCTTGAGCATTTCAGCGTCAAACCACGCCTGTTCCTTAGCCGTCAGCGTGGCGCCCTCGGGCTTGAAGTCCACGGTCTTCGACCTGCCGAAATCATCGAAAACCTTGATTTTGTGGGTCGTGTCCGGACTCCAGTCATCGCTGGCGCGATCACGCTTCAGGTCCCGCTCGATGTTGTTGGCGTCCAGCGAATTGCGTTTGTGCAGGTTAATGTCCGCGTGTTTCAGCCCTTGTCCCTGGAAGGTTTTCACCATTGCAAAACCGGCTATCGCGCCGGAGACCACCGCGCCAGTAATGGCGCTGTACAGACCGGCCTTGCCAGTCTCCACGATTGCCGCGCCCTGGGACTTGGCGGCGTCGGCGGCCATGATGCTGAAATGCCCGCGCAACTCGGCGTTGGTCACTCGAGCGATGTTCAATGCAATGATCGCGGCGACCAATACGTTCGCATGTTTCTCCCAGGCGCCGGGGTCGAACACCAGATCGTTGGGCGCTTCATTGCCGGGCATCTTTGAGGCGGCGACAAAGTCCTGCCGGTCAGACTCGCTGATCTCATGGTCGGTGACTTTCAGGTCCAGCTCCTCTGGTGTATAGCTGGCGATCGCCGCCCTATCGAGCACCTGCCCCTTACCAACCTTATCGCCCAACGCTGAATCACCGAGTGGACGAAGCGAGTCCCTTTTAATCTCTGGAGTAAAACTGATCGGGCGTTGAGCCAACGCCCTCACACCATTAATCATGTCCATGACGAATTCCTTTTATGATTGATTTCAAACGTGCCGAACCATGTTCAGGCTGACCGAGTGGCTGCGTTGCATATCGGCAAACACTTGCTCGATCTGGCGGGTACGCTCCTGCATCGCGCGTCCGTAGTCCTCGACCACGCGCGTGAGGTAGGTGGTAATTTCTTCACTGACGGCCATGCGTATCCGCACGTCCGCCAAGTGCTCGGCGGCCTGCGCCTGGTGTACGCCGCTTCTGATCTGAAGCGTGCTTTGCGCCGCTACACTGCCGAACTCGGTGACGGCTTGAGCGATTTCAAGATTGGCCGCGTAACGGGCCAGGGCCACGGGATCGGCACCGTTGGTGATGAAGCTGCGCAGTTGCGTCAGCAACTGGGTCAGCGTGTTACCCACCGAGGACGCCACCTGCTTCATCGCCTGCATCGCCGCGGGTGCCGCTTGCGCAATCACCGTCGCCAGTTTCGAGGCAGCGGCGCTCACCATCGGCCCGATCACTTGGACCCCGACCAATGCCGTCAGGGCGATGGCGGCGAGGGTCGACGCGATGCCCTGGATCATGCCGGCGATTTGCGCAATTTCCTTCGCGGTCTCCGGATCGACGCCAAAGGCAATCAGCAGTTTGGTGTAGAGATCGGTAAACAACTTGATGGCTTCCTGCATCACCGTCATCAGCGGCTTCATGGCCTCAGCCATGAACGACACCCCGGTGGCTTCCTTGACCACGGCATCGGAAATCATCACCGCCGCGCCAATCACACCCACCGCGATCAGCACCGGATTGGCAGTCAACACGCCGGCCGCAATGGTTGCGACGGTCAACAGGGCGCCAACGATCATGCCGATACAGCCCATGGTTTTCTGCATGGCCTCGGCTTTGCGCACTTCTTCCAGGTATTTATCCGACTCCAGCTGCATTTTCTCTTGCAGCTTGGCCTGCAATTCCAGAAACAGCTCCTGACTGAGCTCCTCCTTGTTTTGCGCCGACTCGCCCAGTAATTCGATGAGCTTTAACCGATTGAGCAGCGCCAGTGCGCTACTGCTCAGCGCCTTCTCTTCAGACTGTTTGATGGATGGGCCTGCGAGCCCCGCTGCCTGTACCTTCTCGGAGACGACTGCCAGGGTTTTGGCCGCGGCGTTGGCCACGTCTACCAGTTTCAGATGGGCATCGGTGGCTTGTTTAAAGGCCTGGGTGTGGCCCGCCAGCTCGCCTTTGAGTTGATCGCGCACCGCCAACTCCCGTGCGTACTCGGGGGAGTCAGGGTCCAGCTGCGCCAGACGCGCCTCGCTTGCGTCAAGCAGGCCCTGGAAATGCTGGACCCGCTCGCGCAGTTTTTCGAGTTTCTCCTGACTGCCGCCGACGGCCTCTTCAGCCGCCGCCAAGGCATCGACAGCAGACTGGTATTCACCTGCCAGCTTTTCATGACCTTGTTGTTTCGCGCCGGCCATCGCCTGCAACATGGCCAGACGATTTTTCAGTTTGTTGGTGTCAACCTCGCTGAACAATTCGCTGAGCATTGCCATCAGGAAGGTGAACAAGTCCCCCTCCGCTTTCGGTTTGTCGCCGTGGGGTTGCACGGGTGCATGCAACTGCGGTCGACCGGCAACCGCGGCGGATTGAGCCTTGTCACCGTCGTAGTGCACCGACATCAGACCCGCCAGCGCTTCCTGACCGGCCTTCTGGTAGTCAAGCGTTCTGGCAGCCTGGCTGGCGGCCTTGCCGTAGATTTCAATTGCCTCGGCACGGCCAAGGGTTCCCCGGATTGACGGGTTGGATGTACTTCTGATTTCACTCATGTTCAGTCCTCCGAACAGTGCTATGCAGGTGGTCCAGGGTGTCGAGATACACCTGGGCTTGCGCGCGCAGATCCGCTTCCGTGGTCTGCTCGATCACGCATTCAAAACACAACCGCGCTTTGCCAACCTTGCCCAGGGCGAGTTGACATTGGCCGGTGTAGAACATGGGCCGGCAGTCGTCTTTGCCTTGGGCAAACGCGATGGCATACAGATCGATCGCTCTCTGGTGGTTTTGCTTGAGCTGATGCACGGCAGCCAGCCCCAGCCAGTAATGGCTGTTGTAAATGTCGTAGATGCACAGGAAGTGAAAGAACTTCTCGGCATCGTCCAGCCGTCCCTGTTCATAGAACTGGAACGCAAAGGCGTACAGGCCTTCCATGTGCTCGTCGCTGATGCCTTGCACCTCCTTCAGCGGTGCGCCCGCGAGCACTGCATCCACGACCTGCCTGGCCAACTCTTCATCTTGTTGATTGTTGCGACTCATCGGCCACACTCCTGAAAAACGTCAGCGCCGCTGACAGGTGCATTGAGCCAAAGCGCTGGTGAGCACGCTGCCAAATTGCGCTCATGCCAGCCTTCGGAGAAAGGAAACGGGACGGGATCAGGCCTGCTCTACCTGCTCGAGCCAGATCAGCAGGCGCAGCACTTCTTCAACTTCCTCAACCTGAATGAAGCTGTAGCGTTGATGGGTCTTGAAGATCCGCCGTGCCAGGGCGATGTCGCTTACCACCGGCACACCGACCTCCCGGGCATAGGCCCGGACAGCAAGGGCTCGCTGGTTGGTTTCCATCAGGGAAATGAACGGCAGCACCGTGATTTCCGGCCGGAAATACACACCGATCGCAATGTGTGTGGGGTTGGCGATGATCATGCGCGAGTTGCGCACGTCGGACTTGACCTGCTCCGACAGCAGCTCCATATGCAGGTCGCGCCGGCGTCCCTTGATTTCCGGATTACCGTCCTGCTCCTTGTGTTCGCGCTTTACCGAATGCAAATCCATCATCTGTTCTTTGATGAACAGCCAGTATTCGCACAGCGAATCGAGCACGACGATCAACAGGACGCACCCCAGAAAAGCCAACACCAGCACCAGCAGCAGGTGGCCCCAGATCGCAAACAGATCTGGCGCCTGGGCGAACAGTTGGGCAAACAGCAAATGCCGTTGCGTCACCCAGACAATCCACAGCGCCATGGCAAAACTGCCCAGGTACAACAGCGCCTTGACCGTGTCCTTGACGGTGCGCAGGCTGAACAGTTTTTTGAAACCGTTGATTGGGTTCAAGGCCCCCAGGTTGAGCTTCAGCGCTTCACTGGCCAGCGCAAAACCACTTTGCAGCAACGCAGGCAAAGCGCTGGTCAACACGCACACCAACAGCAACGGCAACAACGCCTTGAGCCCGACGACCACCAACATCGCCGAATACTTTTGCAGGTCGGCGTCGAAATCACTGGCGATGATGCGCCGGTAGACTTCCATGATTTCCAGCAGCGAACTGTTGAATACCATGTAGGTGATGCCGCACAGTGTCAGGCAGGTGACCACCAGGTCTTTGGCCTTGAAGGTCTGGCCCTTGCGCGAGGCATCCCGCAGACGCTTGGGGGTGGGTTTCTCAGTTTTCGACGCGCTGGAAGACATCGGCGACCTCCCCGTTGAGGAAAGCGTCGGGCGCCTGGAACTGGCTTCCCATGCGCAGGATTTCGTCCGGCAAGTGCGCGCCGAAATACAGGATCAACACCACCAGCGCCACCAGGCTCTTGACCGTCAGCGACACCGAAAACGCATTCATCTGCGGTGCATACCGCGAGAGCAATCCCAGTAATGCCTCGCTGACCAGTAACGTGGCCACCACCGGTGCGCTAATCACCAATGTCTTGCTGACCAGGGCATCGAGCAACGTCATGACGGGCTGCAACTGTATTTCGCAGCTGACCGGCGCGCAGATACGATAGCTATAGCCGACGGTTTCCAGCATCAACAGCATCCCGCCGCCCTCGAGGTAAACCGCAGCGGCGAATAATTGCAGAAAGTTGGCCAACTCCGAGGTATCGACACCGTTGGCCGGGTCCACCGTGCTGCTGAGCATGGCGCCGCGCTGGTTGTCGATGAGATTGCCCATGGCGTGCAGCACCCAGAACGGCCAACACAGCAGGCACCCGAGCAGAGCGCCGATACCTGCCTCGCGCAATAACAGGCCGAAAAACGCTAGCCCGTCGAGACGAGGCAGCGGCTCACCTACGTACGCCCAGAACCCCAGCGCCACCAGCACGATCACCGCCTGACGTGGAGCGCCGGTCAGCACGCCGCTGTTCAAGAACGGCAACATGAAAAAAATCGGCGCCAGCCGCGCGAACCCCAGGAGCGCAGCGGCGAACAACGCATACAGATCGAAAAACAGCGAAACCGTCATTGGCCTACCCCAGGGCCAGACGCATGACTTCACGACTGAAATCAAGCAAGGTTTCGCCGTACCAACCCGAGAGCAGGAACAGGCACGCCGCGACGGCCAACAGTTTGAAGCCGAACGGCAGCGTCTGCTCCTGCAACTGAGTGACGGTCTGCACCAGACCCACCACCAGCCCGACCACGGTGGCCACAATGATCGGCCAGGCCACCATCAACAGAATCAGGTACAGGGTTTTATTGCCGGCATACACCAGATCGTTCATCAGGGCCCCCTAAGCCAGCAAGGTCAGGTATTGCTTGACCAGCCCGGTAGAAAGCAGCGCCCAGCCATCCAGGGCGACAAACAACACCAGCTTGATCGGCACTGAAATGATCACCGGACTCATCATCATCATGCCCAGCGCCAGCAGGATGCTGGAGATCACCAGGTCGACGATCACGAACGGCAGATACAGGTAAAAGCCGATCTTGAAGGCACTCTTGATTTCGCTCAGTGCGTAAGCCGGTAACAGCGAAAACAGGGAAGGTTCAAGCTGATCATCATCGGGCAGTCCGGGCTCGGTTTCACTCTGGAGCGCCTGGGCGCGCTCGAAGAACTGCGCCAGTTCTGGATCAGTGTATTTGCGCAGGTAATCCTTGTAGCCACCCAAGCCGTTCTCGGCAAAATCCACCACCGATTCCACGTCGGTGAACGCAATCTGTTGTTCCTTGTAGTAGCCATAGCCCTGTTTCATCACCGGCGTCATGACGAAAATCGCCATCATCAGCGCGATGGCATTGAGCGACATGTTCGACGGCACCTGCTGCAGCCCGAGGGCGTTACGCACGATGACAAACACGATAGAAAACTTGATGTAACAGGTGCCGGCCGCGACCAGGAAGGGCAACAGTGAAGCGAAGGCCAGCAGCGCAATCAGCGAGACATCATTCATCACTGGCGTTCCGATAGACCTCAAGCAATTCGACACCCAGTTGCGCGTCCAGCTGAACCAGCTCTCCCCGGGCAACCGGCTTGCCATTGGCCCGCACTTCGATGTGCTGCGAAGCGTCCGGATCCAGCGCAATGAGCTGGCCGTCGATGATGTGTTGTAACGCGCCCAGGTCGATGTCCCGGGTCGCCAGAACGAACTCCAGGCGAACCGGCAAATGAGCCAGCTCCCCACCGTTTGAAGGCTCGACAACCGCTTGCGTGTGCGAATCGACGGCAGTCAATTCCATGTGTAAACCCTCTTCAGTGAACGTAAAAACGCCGATACCCCGCTCCGCCAGCACACAGTGGTGCGTCAGTCGGGTGATCCGCAGAACATCGCCTTGCCTGAGCCGCCCATGGCTCGCGCGACTGAGGTGACTGACGCCCAACTGCAATACCAGGCGCAGCGGCAGATCGCTCAACCATGAAGCGGACTGCGGCGCCCTGTTTGAAGGTTGAGCCGATGGCAGATCCATCACCCAAACCCGGCCCCGAGCGGTATCGAGCCATGGCAGTTGCTGCGCGCAAACGGAGTCGGTCAACTCGATCTCGGACAGATCCCGGTCATGCAACCCTTCCACCTCCAGCATCAGCGGGCGTGACACCGCGCGAAACAGCCCGGCGATACTTTTCCCCGAGCACGCGTCGGGCAGCACTGATTGCAACTGCGGCAGTGAGTAGTGCAGCCAGTCGCCAGCCTGAATCAACCCACGCCAGTCCCCCTGTTCACCCCGCGCGCAAAAGCTCAGGAAACCGGACTGTCCATCAAGGTTGCCAACCCCCGCGCAATGACCGGCTTCGCGCCAACGCCGGACTGTCTGTAAACGCGAATGCGTCAGCGCATCCACCCGTCGCAGCACCAGCGTTCTCATGCCGGATGTTCCTGCTGCTCTTCCTGCTCATCGTCCGGCGACTGACGCGAACCATGACGGGATTGCTCATCCGCGGTATCAGCGAGGCGCCAGTGGCTTTCGCGAACCTGATCGAAAGGCTCCCTGAGGTGCTCGAGAACCTGCGGATTACTGGGATTGAGCACCAGGTTCTGCGCGAACTCTCCTGGCAGTCGAGTGATCGTGACTTGGCCACTGGCAGTACCTTTGCTGAACGGAATCTGCAAAAAATTCCGACTGGCGCCCGCAGCTTCTTCGAGGGTGATGTCCGACGGTGGTGAAGGTGGCAAGGTTGCCGAAGGGACGGTGACCGGTGACGCCATTGTGGGGGCACTTCGCGGAGCCTGAGCGACGGGCAGCGCCTCGGGCAGATCAACAAGATTGTCTGCAACGGCTGGCTTGCCGGGTGGCGGTGACAGATCAACCGGCGCCGATTCCATCGGACGCGACAGTCGATCCGGCAATGGCTGAGACTGAGGTAGAGGCTGAGGTTGAGATTGCGGTGACAGTGGTTGTGGTGCGCTGTTGGTCCGCGGTAGTGGCAGCGGCGCTTCGACGGTCGATGCCGGGATCGTCACCCGCTCCATCGCCGAAAGCACAGGCTCCATCTGGCGCGATGCGGATCGTCCTTGCGCGGCAGGCACTTCAACCTGCGCCTGTAAATCATGACGCTCGATGATCCCCGCGCTTGACGAAGGAGCCGGTGGAAGCCTGTCATGGCGACCCGTCCCCATCATCGGTCGATGACGCACCAGCAAGGCGGCCGCCAGATCCAGCAGCCCTTGCGGCAGCTCGTCCTCTTCAACGGGTATCAATTTATCCTTCAGCTCATCCACCGGACCGTCATGGCCCGGCGCTTCAACTGAAGCCGGTAACCTTGGCACCACACTCATCTCTCTCATCGCCGTACTCCGGTCATCTCTTCAATTTCTCGTTCTTCGCGACGCACGTGTTCAAGCCGTTGGACACGCAGCAGCTGCTGGACAGACCGTTCATATTTGCCATGTTGGCGCTGCAGTAAACGCAGCTGTTCGCGTTGTTCGCACAACGATTGATCGACCTGCCGGCACTCCCGATCAACGCGATCGCGCTCCAGCTGCACCAGGTGAATCTGCCGCCGGATCACCGCTTGACGCCTCAGTAATGCGAGCAGTTGGCCGTGGTCGAGCACGCAGTCCTGCGCGCGATGGCTGGCCAGCAGGCTGTGCAGCGACGCTTCCTGTTCCGCAAAACCCGCCAGCTCCTGACGCAATGGCAGCAACTGCTGTTGCGTGCGCAAAACAGCCCGTTCGCAGCGTTGTTGACGGGTATCGCTCAGCGCCAGCAACCGGCGCCTGTCAGGCAATGAGTTCATTCAGACTCCGCAGCGACTCTTCAGGTGAGGAATGCTCGTTCGTTGGCTGACGCAGCCAGTCGATCAGGGCATCGCGGCGTTGCATGGCGTGATCATTGGCCGCGTCGGCGCCCGGTGTGTACTCCCCCAAGTCGAGGAATATCTGCAACTGCTCGAGGCGCGCCAAAAGCTCACGGGTGGACGATGCCAGTTGTTGAACCTGTGTGGTCGTGACCTGGGTCGCCACGCGGCTGACGCTGCGCAACACATCGATGGCGGGAAAATGGCCCTTGGCGGCCAGATCGCGGCTCAGATAAATATGCCCGTCGAGAATCGACCGGATCTCTTCGGCCATCGGGTCCGGCTCGTCATCGCTTTCCAGTAGCACCGTGTACCAGGCTGTGATGCTGCCCCGAGCCGTGACACCGGGGCGTTCCAGCAGGCGCGGCAAGGCATCGAACACCGAGGCTGGGTAACCCCGGCGTGCCGGCGCTTCGCCAGCCGCCAGTGCCAGGTCGCGCCGTGCCCGGGCATAACGGGTCAACGAGTCCAGCAACAGCACCACGCGCTGACCCCGGTCGCGGAAGTACTCGGCGATGGCCGTGGCCTGCAGTGCGGCGTTGCAGCGATCCACCGACGAAAAGTCCGAGGTCGCGAACACCAGCACACAGCGCGAGCGTTTTTCAGACTGGCGCAGATGTTCAACGAATTCGGTCACCTCTCGCCCGCGTTCGCCGATCAGGCCAATGACGAAAACGTCCGCCTCGGTGTGCTGGATCAACATGTTGAGCAGCGAGGTTTTGCCCGATCCGGCGGCGGCAAATATGCCGATGCGCTGACCGACACCGCACGTCAGCAAACCATCGATGGCCCGAATGCCGGTCATCAAGGGTGACGCCACCGGTCGACGTTGATGGTATGCCGGAGGATCGGCGTCCACCGGGCAGTCCTGCTCATCAAAGCCCGTCGACGGTGCCAGTCGCTCCACAATCCTGCCGTGTGGATCGACCACGCTGCCGAGCATGGCCTCGCTGCAAGACAGGCGTAACACTGAGCCAGTCGGCACGATCAGCGACTCTCGGGACAGCCCTCGTGCATCTCCCAGCAAACTGAGCAGTACCACGCCCGGCTTGAAACCGATCACTTGCGCCCTGGCCGTCACCTGCGACGAACGCCAGTGCTGGCGGACCTCGCAGACTTCACCGATGACCACACCGACCAGTGCCGCTTCGATCAACGGGCCGCTCAAGCGCAAGGGGTGAGCCGCGCGTCGCTCCAGCCGCGCGGTCATAAGCGCAGGATGGCGCATAACGCTTCGATCTCGGCCACGAAAGCGTCCAGGGCCTGGGCGAAATGCTCGGCGTCGCGAAGGGCCTGTTCGTTACACATCAAGCGCAACTCGAGCTGACCTTGAACCTCGCACAGGTGCAACTGCCCACTGCGGGACCAGCGACTGCCCTGGAGCAAAAACTGCCACAGATCGACGGCGCAAT
The DNA here is from genome assembly GCF_000512695.2 of Pseudomonas sp. QTF5. Taxonomy (GTDB): domain Bacteria; phylum Pseudomonadota; class Gammaproteobacteria; order Pseudomonadales; family Pseudomonadaceae; genus Aquipseudomonas. Next base: position 34,204 of record NZ_AZRW02000023.1, read on the forward strand.
GGTCGAACGCATGGGGCCTGACTTCCGTGATCGACGCCCAGACCCACACTTCCCCGTCCACGTCGCCCACGCTGATATTGGGCAAATCCTTCATCTGCAATTCAATCGTACTGTGGCTGTCGAAGTGGCCCAGTTGCCCGCCTGTACAGCCGCTGTGCAACAGCGCTTCGCGCAGCAACCGGGCAATGTCCATCTGTCTCATTTACCGGGTTTCCTTAAAGGGTCTTGATGACATTGACCGAGATGGTTTCCGAGATTTCACCGAACGACATCACGTCCAGTTCACGGAATTTCCCCTCGATCAGTTTCTTGATGTAGCGCCGCACATCGACCGAACACAGCACCACCATGTCCTTGTGTGGAATGTGCAAGCTGTCCAGGCCGACGCTGAGTCGGTCCATCAGTTCTTCTGCGTCAGCCGGTTCCAGATTGACGAAACTGCCGCCCGAGGTTTGCCGGATACCCTTGCGCACCACGTCTTCAAATTCCGGCGACAGCAGCAGCACGCGTAGGTCATTGCCATGGGCGAACTTGTTACTGATGTAGCGCGCCATCGCGCCGCGCACGTGTTCGACCAGCACCAGCACGTCCTTTTCCCGCGATGCCCAATGGGCCAGCGATTCCAGAATCAACTTCATGTTGCGCACGGAAATGCGCTCGCCGATCAGTCGCTGCAGGACCTCGGCAATCTTTTGCACAGTGACGTGGCGGTACACTTCCTTCAGCAGATCGGGATAGCGGCTTTCCATCTCGTCAAGCAGCTGTTTGGTTTCCTGCACCCCGAAAAACTCCTGGATGTTGCGTGCCAGCAACGTCACCAGACAGCGGTAGCACTCGTCGTAGGCCGGGCGCAGTTGGTAACCCAATTGCTGCACCCGCTCCTTGTCGTCGGCGTTGATCCAGATGCCGCCCGACCGGTTACTGTCGGTGCCGCGCACCAGCGCGAAACCCATGGGTTCGAGGTCGGGTGAATAGTCGAGCAGGCGCCAATGATCGAAATGGATGTCGAACTGATCGGCGCGCACTTCGTTGATCAGCACGGCGATTTGGTGAGGCGGCAAGGTGTCACTGGCGCGTAATAGAGGCTCGGGGATTCGCAGCCCGTAATCGACAAAGAACTGGCTGCGAAAGCGCGCCATCAATCGAGCGTCTTTCAACTCGCCCAGGCGCGCGGTCGGCACCAGCAGCATCAAGGCGATGGTCTCGGTGGCGATGCTGTCGACGTCGTCCAGCAAACCCAGCTCGGTGTTCGCTTCATCAGGTGCTGGCAGGTTCCCGCGCGCTTCGCCAGACTGGCCCGCAACCCTGGAAGCCTTGCGATGCCGGAAAAACACCACCAGCCCCAGCACGCCGGCAATCGGCAAAAACGTCATCAACGGGAAACCCGGCAGCAGGCCAACGCCCACCGCCAGCAACGCGGTCACGCCCAGAACGAAGGGGTTGCCCAACATTTGGGCGAGCATGTTGCGGCCCAGATTGTTGTCATCGCCGTTCACGCGGGTCACGATGAAACCGGCGCCGATGGCAATCAGCAGCGCGGGGATCTGTGCCACCAGACCATCACCGATGGTCAGCAAGGTATAGGTCGACAGCGCGCTGGACATGTCCATGCCCATCTGCCCGACCCCGATGGCCATGCCACCAATGAAGTTGACGAAGATGATGATGATGCCGGCAATTGCATCGCCCTTGATGAACTTCATCGCGCCGTCGAATGAGCCGTACAACTGGCTTTCACGTTCCAGCACGCTGCGTTTTTCCCGGGCCTCTTCGGCACTGATCGCGCCGGCCTTGAGGTCGCCGTCAATACTCATCTGCTTGCCCGGCATGCCGTCCAAGGAAAAGCGCGCCGCCACCTCGGCCACCCGCTCCGACCCCTTGGTGATCACGATGAATTGAACAATGGTGACGATGGAGAAAATCACAAAGCCCACCACCAGGCTTTCACCGATCACGAATTCGCCGAACGAGGCGATGATGTCCCCGGCGTCGGCCTGGCTCAGAATCAATCGGCTCGTACTGATCGACAGCGCCAGGCGGAACAGCGTGGTCAGCAGCAGCAAGGCCGGAAACGTCGAATAGCTGAGGATGCGTTCGATGTAGAACGACCCCATGAACACCAGCAGCGAAATGACAATGTTCAGGCCGATGAGAAAATCCACCAGCACGGTCGGCAGTGGAATGATCAGCATGGCGATGATCATCACCATCAGCGTCAGGATCAGCAGTTCGGGGCGCGCGCTGACGTTGCGCAAAAAGATATTGAGCATGAAAAGTTCAGATTCCTGGAAACGTCATGAACCGCCGGCGAGGTGTCGCCGTTCGATGTTTTCATGAGCAAAAGCGATGTCGGCCAAATGGCAGAACTGTTGCGCCAGGCGTTGCGGCGCTTCTTCATCGCAAAATAATTCGTGTGGCAATTGCAGGCACACGCCTCGCAGCACCTGCAGCAGCATTGAACGTTCGCGGTGCGCAATCAGCACGACGCTTTCACCCAATGCGCCGAGCAATAACTGGTCGAGTTCGTCGGGGTAGGTCAACAGGCCCAGCAGAAACACCAGCCAATCAGTCTCTCGAGCGTTGTGCCGACAGACCCATTGATCGCCAATCAAGCTGTCGATGAACACAGCTTCGGCCGAGCGCAGACGCTTGAGCCCGGTCAATCTGGCCAGCAAGTGGCCAAACTCCTGGCGTGAGCAACTGGGGTCCTGGGCGCTGATGTCGGTCAGCAGCGCCGCTTCGATGAAGGCCAGTACGTTCATGCGCTGGGGCGCGCCAAACAAAGCGATCCAGTCCTGATAGCAACTGACCGGCCCTTCGTCCGATTCCAGAAAGTCACGGTAGGCTTCGCGCAGCAATCCCGCCCGTACCGTAAGCGCCGCGCCGAACAACCTGGCTTTCAAGGCGGCGTTGATTCCGGCTTTCATGCGTTTGGGCGAGGCTTGGTCAATCACCGTTTGCAGCAGGGTTTCGAGTCGCTGGCGGGTGCCTGCATCGAGCTTCTTGCGGCGCAATAACTCACGCAGCACCAGCGCCAGGTCACTGTCGTCGGGAAACAGTTTGCGTGCCATCTGCAGCAACCAGGCAACGGGTCTGTCGGCCAGGCGCGCCAGACTGAGCACTTGCCGGGCCTTGGGCACGGTGTCGTCTTCAAGCACCCTTTCGAAGCTGTCAGTCAAGGACTCGGACTTGAGCTCAAAATGCCGCCGGCTCCGGAACTGTGCCATGGCCGCCGACATTTCATCGCTGATCTGCACCAGGCGTTGCGTGAGCGCAACCGTACCGCTTTCCTCGACATCAATGTCGACATTGGCTTGAGGCTGAGGCTGCTCTGCGGCCTTTTCGGCGTTCAGCCGCGCCTGAGCCGCGCGCCCCCCCGAGGAAATGGTCGGCAGCATCACTTCTGTTCCGCGCGAAAGTAGGCCCGACGCACGCGTTCATGCTGCTCCGGTGTCATCAGGCGAGTACCCGGGTCGACGGCTTCCGGCTCCCATGCCGCGCGAATTTCCTTGGGCTGGATCAGAAACACCCGCACCGTATTCGCCGAGCGGCTCTGCCGGTAGCTGAACAGGCGACCGATCCAGGGTATCGAACCCAGCACCGGAATCCGTCCGACCTGCTCGCTGTGGTCATCCCGGGTAAAACCGCCGACCAACAGGCTTTTGCCCGGCGGCACCCGCGCCACGGTGCTGATGCGTGTGCGGCCGACCATCGGCAGAGCGTTCGGCTGCTCGCCGGCGTCTGGGCGCTCGACTTCGTTACCGTCTTCGATGTTGAGCGACATTTCGATTTCGTCCGCCTGGGCGAAACGCGGCAACACATTCACCAACGTGCCATACGTCACGTGTTGCAGGTCGACACTGCGCTCGCCAACCAAAGGTGCGTAAAACGTCCGGTTGTTGTCGAAGATCGCCGGCACGTTTTCCTGGGTCAGAATCACCGGTCGCGCGACCACATTGGCTCGGCTGGTACGCTCCAGCGCCATGACCTTGGTCACGAAAGATGCGCCATCAAGCGTGGTCGCCGAGCCCGCATTGAGCGACGCCGCAAACTGTCCGCCCGCCTTCAACGAGCCCTGCCATTCGATGCCCAGCTGGTTGAGTTCGTCCTTGTGCAAATCAATGATCCACAACGACAACTCCACATGACGCTTGGCGGTGTCCAAAGCGCTCACCAGGTTCTCGATGAAGCGCACCTGTTCCGGCAGCCCCTTGATCAGCAGACTATTGGTGTCGGGGTAGGCCACCACTCGAATGTTCCCCGCCGCCGCCTCCCGCGCAAGAATCCGCGGGGCCGTCGGGTCATCGGCTGAAGGCGCAGTGGCCAATCCTTCCAGGGGAAACGCCGGCATCAACCCTGAGGACTTCTGTGCTGTGGTTTGTGCAATCAGCGGTTCCACCTCGGCCTGCTCGCCACGCAGCAGTTGCTCGATCACCGTCGCCAGTCCGGGGATGGTCACCTTTTCATCGCGCAGCTCGTATTTGCGATCACCTACAAAGGTGTTCTGTACCTGAATAACGCCAATCTGCTGCTTGCCCAATAACAAGTCAGAGCGCTGGTTATCCATCAAGTGTGCGGTTTGAAGCACCAGGTCGACATAGATCGGCGGCCCGGAAATGTGGAAGGTGCGCAAGCCATCGTTGCGCAATGGATAACGGGCGTCATGCAATCCGGACTGCGTCAGGAATGACTTGAGCCTGGCCACTGAAAGCGTTTGCAGCGACGCCATGGAGCTTTTGATTTCGGCGGCGTCATACACGTAGATCGCCTGGCCATCGCTGTACCAGATCAGGCCCATCCGGGCGGTGATCCGCTCTAAGGTCGTTTGCGCCGATCCCAGGTCGAATTCACCGGAAATCCGTTTGGCCGCGGCCGCCTTGCTGACGATGACCGGCTTGCCCAGCGGCCCCGACAGTTCTGTGAAAAACGTGCGCACGCTCTGCTCACGCGCCACGTAAGTCTCGGCTTGAGCCTGCACGGAAATAGGGACGAAAACCAATACGGAGCTCATTAGTATCGGTACGAAACGCAGCGCAACGGAATGAACGCTCATCGACTCACTTGCTTGAAAGGTAGGTGATATCCGCAAGGCTGCTGGGCGAGAAACCCATCAGCTCACGAACTTCCTTGGAAAAATGCGAAGAAGAGGCAAAGCCGAACTCCAGCGCCACATCCGTCAGCGAACCGTTCTTCAGGTTCATGTTCAGCAGCGCCTGGGCCGTGCGCCAACCGCGCAATGCTGGCTTGGCCGCAGTGCCCAGCGCCTGGCGGCACAGGCGTCGAAAGTGCGACACCGACACGCCATAGCGCTGCGCCAGTGCGCTCAACTTTTCGCTGTGACTGCCTTGCTCCAACAGAAACCGCACCAACCCGTAGCTTTCGTTGTGGCGCAACTGACTGGCGAAGGTCCGATAGGGCAAACCACCGCCCAGCGCCTGCTGGATGTACCAGCGCTCAAGGGCTTTATTGGACTGGAGGGTTTCATAAGCCACTGGCAAGGTGGCCCACGGTTGCGCGCATGTGCCTTGATCGTGCAGCGCACTGCTCACATCGAAGAAGACCTGTAATTTCACCAGAGGCGCTTCGGACAACTTCATGACCTCAACGCGACCGCCGCTCACGTGGATCACTCGATCCAGCGCGATCAGGCCTTCCCAACCGACTGGCAGCCAACAGCACGCCGCAGAATTCGCAGAGGCCAGACGCACGGGGTTTTCGACGACGCGTAGATGCAACAGACGCTCGTCGAGGTGAACTTCAGGGAACGCTGTGGCACAAAGTGGTTCGATCTGCACATCGGTCTCCTTGGCAACCTGGTTGATGTGGTCGACAGGATGAAAGACGCGGCGTATCGAATCCTGATGAAATGCTGATGGGACGCAGCTGGCATATGCCTTGCACTGCCCCTGTCATCAGCACTCATGCCAACGACGGGATGAGTCGAAAGACAAAGGCGTCGTCACAAGGCTTTGCTCACGCGAAAGCCTGGGACGACGTTTTTTTTTGGAAGGTGTTCAGGCATGAATGAAACCACAGCCGGCCCACTGGCCTGGGTCAACGGCAGCGATGCCCCGGAAAAAACCGAAATCAATCTCGGCTTCATGGCCCTGAGCGACTGCGCTTCAGTGGTGGTCGCCGCCACCCAGGGCTTCGCCCAGCCCTACGGCCTTACCCTTAATCTCAAGCGCCAGACGTCGTGGGCCAACCTACGGGACAAACTGGTCAGCGGCGAACTCGACGCCGCCCACAGCCTGTACGGTCTGATTTACGCCGTGCACCTGGGCATCGGCGGCGTAGCCTCCACCGACATGGCCGTACTCATGGGTCTTAACCAGAACGGCCAGAGCATCAACCTCTCCCACGGTTTGCAAGCCCTGGACGTGACCAGTCCTGAAGCACTGGACCGACATGTGCACCAAAGTCGCCCAAAACTGACCTTCGCTCAGACATTTCCCACAGGCACCCACGCCATGTGGCTGTATTACTGGCTGGCGAGTCAGGGCATTCATCCGTTGCAGGATGTCGACAGCGTGGTGGTGCCGCCGCCGCAAATGGTCGCGCACCTGCAAGCCGGGCGCATCGACGGTTTCTGCGTCGGCGAGCCGTGGGCTGCCAGCGCGGTGCAACAGAATCTCGGGTTTACGATGGCCACCAGCCAGACCCTTTGGCCCGATCACCCGGAAAAAGTCCTCGGCTGCACCCGCGCCTTCGTCGAGCAATACCCCAACACCGCACGGGCATTGGTGATGGCGATCCTCGAAGCCAGCCGATTCATCGAAGCCAGCCGCGAAAATCGCCGCAGCACCGCGCAACTGTTGAGTGCGCCTGAGTATCTGGATGCACCGCTCGATTGCATCGAACCACGCTTGCTCGGTGACTACGCCGATGGCCTGGGCAATCGCTGGCAAGACCCGCACGCGATGCGTTTCCACGGTGACGGCGAGGTCAATCTGCCGTATTTGTCCGATGGCATGTGGTTCATGACCCAATTCCGGCGCTGGGGTTTGTTGCGTGGCGACCCGGACTATCTCGGCGTGGCCCGTCAGGTCCAGCAACTAGACTTATACCGTGAGGCCGCCACCGGGGTCGGTGTGCCCGCCCGGAGTCAGGAAATGCGCAGCAGTCAACTGATCGACGGCAAAGTCTGGGACGGCTCGGACCCGGCCGGCTATGCCCGCAGCTTCACGCTGCACGCCATGAGCGGCAGCGCTCCCCTTCTCGCCAGCCGCTGACAGGAGCCTGCGAATATGTTGCGTATCCTGCTGATCAACGACACCGCGAAAAAAGTCGGGCGTCTGAAGGCTGCCCTGACCGAAGCCGGGTTCGAGGTCATCGACGAGTCCGGCCTGACCATTGACCTGCCCGCGCGCGTCGAAACGGTGCGTCCGGACGTGATCCTGATCGATACCGAGTCACCGAGCCGCGATGTGATGGAGCAAGTGGTGCTGGTGACCCGCGACCAGCCGCGGCCGATCGTGATGTTCACCGACGAGCACGACCCCGGCGTGATGCGCCGGGCGATCAAGTCCGGCGTCAGTGCCTACATCGTCGAGGGCATTCACGCACAACGCTTGCAGCCGATTCTCGACGTGGCCATGGCGCGCTTTGAAAGCGACCAGGCCCTGCGCGCGCAACTGCACGCCCGCGACCAGCAACTGGCCGAGCGCAAGCGCATCGAACTGGCCAAGGGGCTGCTGATGAAGATGAAGGACTGCAATGAAGAAGAGGCCTACACCCTGATGCGCCGCCAAGCCATGAGCCGCCAGCAGAAGCTGATACAGGTGGCGGAGCAGATTATTGCCATGAGTGAGTTGTTGGGCTGACTGCCTTACCCCTGTGGCGAGGGAGCAAGCTCCCTCGCCACAACAACCTCTATAGCCACAACCACCGATTGTTGGCACAAATCTCGCTAAGTAAATCCCTGCAAGGTAACCAACGGCGGTTGCCCCACCTACGACAAAGACGTCGCTCACCTCATTCGCCCCCTGGCGGATCGGGTAGCGGCGTTTTTCCGTTTTGGCCCCAGAGACCGGGGCCGGTGGCGCGGCCTTTGTGGCGCCCCACCTGCAAGCTCATGACTCCTTCTTGATACGCCTGACAGCTGAGGTGCGCGATGAATTCAAGCTTCTGGAAATCCGGCCATACCCCGACACTGTTCGCAGCCTTCCTCTATTTCGACCTGAGCTTCATGGTCTGGTACCTGCTCGGCCCAATGGCGGTGCAGATCGCCGCCGATTTGCAGCTGACCACCCAACAGCGCGGGCTGATGGTGGCCACGCCGATTCTGGCCGGGGCCGTGTTGCGCTTTATCATGGGCATGCTGGCGGATCGCCTGTCACCCAAAACTGCCGGACTGATCGGCCAGGTGATCGTCATCTGCGCCCTGTTCGTCGCCTGGAAACACGGCATCCACAGCTACGAGCAAGCACTGCTGCTGGGCCTGTTCCTCGGCATGGCCGGTGCGTCCTTTGCCGTTGCCCTGCCGCTGGCGTCGCAGTGGTATCCGCCGCAGCACCAAGGCAAAGCGATGGGCATCGCCGGCGCCGGTAACTCGGGCACCGTTCTCGCCGCACTGATCGCCCCGGTGCTGGCCGCCGCGTTTGGCTGGAGCAACGTGTTCGGCTTCGCCCTGATTCCGCTGATCCTGACCATCATCGTCTTCGCCTGGCTCGCTAAAAATGCCCCCGAGCGGCCGAAAGCCAAGTCCGTGTCCGACTACTTCAAGGCCCTGGGTGACCGCGACAGCTGGTGGTTCATGTTTTTCTACAGTGTGACCTTCGGCGGTTTCATCGGTCTGGCCAGCGCCCTGCCCGGCTACTTCAACGACCAATACGGCCTGAGCCCGGTGACCGCCGGCTACTACACTGCTGCTTGTGTGTTCGGTGGCAGCCTGATGCGTCCGTTGGGCGGCGCGCTGGCGGATCGTTTCGGCGGGATTCGCACCTTGCTGGCGATGTATACCGTCGCAGCGCTCTGCATTGCAGCAGTGGGTTTCAATCTGCCGAGCTCCTACGCCGCGTTGGCGCTTTTCGTCTGCACCATGCTCGGTTTGGGTGCAGGCAACGGCGCAGTATTCCAGTTGGTGCCGCAGCGTTTTCGCCGGGAGATCGGTGTGATGACCGGGCTGATCGGCATGGCCGGCGGCATTGGTGGCTTCGCACTGGCAGCCGGCATGGGCGCGATCAAGCAAAGCACTGGCAGCTATCAACTGGCGTTGTGGTTGTTCGCCAGCCTTGGCGTACTTGCCTGGTTCGGTCTGCATGGTGTGAAACGTCGCTGGAGAACCACTTGGGGTTCGGCAGCCGTCACCGCTGCTCGGGTGTGAGAACTGAATGAGCCTGCAACTGAGCTTTGCCGAACACAGTGCCATCGGCCCCCGCGAGGAGAACCAGGATGCTCTGCGCCTGGTCACTCCGGCCCCGGCGCTGGCGGCAAGCAAGGGTTACCTGTTCGCCATCGCCGACGGCGTCAGCCAATGTGCCGATGGCGGGCTCGCCGCCCGTTCGACCTTGCAGGCCCTGGCGCTGGACTACTACGCCACCCCGGAAACCTGGGGCGTCGCCCAGGCATTGGACCGTCTGCTACTGGCGCAAAATCGCTGGTTGCAGGCTAACGGTGGCGGGCAACCGCTGCTGACCACGGTCAGTGCCTTGGTGATGCGCGGCCGGCGTTTTACCCTGGCGCATGTGGGCGATTGCCGGGTTTATCGCTGGCACGTCGATACGCTGCAACGGGTGAGTGAGGATCACGTCTGGGACCAGCCGGGCATGCAACATGTGCTCAAGCGGGCCCTCGGACTGGATCAACACTTGGTGCTGGACTTTCTCGATGGTGAACTGCGCCTGAACGAGAGTTTCGTACTGCTCAGCGACGGCATCTGGGCCGTGCTGGGCGACACCGCCATTGCGGGCATTTTGCGCGATCAGCCTGACCTGAACAGTGCCGCGCAGACCCTGGTCAGCGCCGCGCACCTGGCCGGCAGTCAGGACAACGCCAGCGCCCTGCTGGTGCGGGTCGATGCCCTCGGTGAAACCAGCATCGGCGATGCACTGATTCATCTGCAGCAATGGCCCCTCCCGCCTGCGCTGAAGCCGGGCCAGACCTTCGAAGGCTGGCAGGTCGAAGGGATCCTCGGCCAGAGCCAGCAATCGCTGCTCTACCGGGTGCGCGACGCACAACAACAGCCCTGGCTGCTGAAAACCTTGCCCGGTGCGCTCCGTGACGATCACCAGGCGGGGCAGGCATTGTTGTCGGAGGAATGGTTTCTCAAGCGTGTGGCCGGGCGGCATTTTCCTGAAGTCCATGCCGCCAGTCAGCGTCAGCATTTGTACTACGTGATGCGTGAATATTCCGGGTCTACCCTGGCTGAGCTGCATCAACGCGTGGGAACACTGCCATTGGCTCAATGGCTGGATCTGGCCGAACGCTTGCTGCGGGCCATAGGCATATTGCATCGACGGCAAATTCTGCATCGCGATATCAAACCGGAGAACCTGCTGCTGGGGGACGACGGTGAGCTGCGACTACTGGATTTCGGCCTAGCCTACTGCCCGGGGCTGTCCGAAGATCAAGCCTGCGCGCTGCCCGGAACGCCCAGCTATATCGCGCCGGAAGCCTTTCGTGGTGACCCGCCGACGCCACAACAGGATTTGTATGCGGTCGGGGTGACCTTGTATTACCTGCTGACCGGGCAATATCCCTACGGCGAAATCGAAGCGTTCCAGCGCCCACGATTTGGTGTGCCTGTCAGCGCCAGTCGCTACCGGCCCGACCTGCCGGAATGGATCGCGCAAAGTCTGGAGCGCGCGGTGGCGGCGGCTCCGGATCAGCGTTTTGAAACGGCGGAAGAATGGTTGTTGCTACTGGAACAGGGAGAACGTCGCAGTTTGAGCGTGCGCCCCAGACCGTTGCTGGAGCGCGAACCGCTGAAAGTCTGGCGGACGTTGGCACTGGTGTCGTTGCTGGTAAATCTGGTGCTGCTGTTTTTGCTGTTTCATGGTTGAGTTTTTCACTGAACCCAAAAGATCAAAAGATCAAAAGATCGCAGCCTGCGGCAGCTCCTACCGGTGCCCACGATCTCCTGTAGGAATTACCGCAGGCTGCGATCTTTTGACTTTTCTGCTTCAAAACCGGGCATCGCGCCTTGAACCGGTGCACGCAAACACCCTCCTCCCACGCTGAGAGCCCATAAATTCGGCATTTGTGCGACTTGGCACAACCACTGCATTACCTTTCCCAACATACATAAAGCCCGGCCTTCAACGTAGAAGGCTGCGCTGCCCGAGAGAACGGGACAAGGACAAAGGCGTCCTCGCTAGTTAACTAGCGGGACGCCTTTTTTTGTTTGCGCAAAATTTTGTCGAGCAAGGCCTGAATGCCCTGATGAGGCAGGCCCGAGCTCCCCGGAGAACCTGATGAAAAAACTAAAACTGGTGATGATCGGCAACGGCATGGCCGGGGTTCGCACCCTGGAAGAATTGCTCAAGCTGAGTAATGAGCTGTACGACATCACGGTCTTCGGCGCCGAACCCCATACCAACTACAACCGTATCCTGCTGTCGCCAGTACTGGCCGGCGAACAAACGTTCGAAGAGATCGTGCTCAACGATCTGGACTGGTACCTGGAAAATAACATCAAGCTGCTGCTCAACCGCAAAGTGGTGGAGATCGACCGGGTCAAACGCCGGGTCATCGCCGAAGACGGCACCGAGGCCGAATACGACCGCCTGCTGATCGCCACCGGTTCGACCCCGTTCATCCTGCCAATCCCCGGCAATACCTTGCAGGGCGTGATCGGTTATCGCGACATTGCCGACACCCAAGCGATGATCGACACCGCCAAGACCCACAAGCACGCCGTGGTCATCGGCGGCGGCCTGCTGGGTCTTGAAGCCGCCAACGGCCTGATGCTGCGCGGCATGCACGTCACCGTGGTGCACATCGGCGAATGGCTGCTGGAACGGCAACTGGACAAAACCAGCGGCCAACTCCTGCAAACCGCCCTGGAAGCCCGTGGCCTGCATTTCCGTCTGTGCGAACAGACCCAGGCTCTGCACGATGCCGGCAATGGCCGGGTCGGCTCGGTGCAGTTCAAGAACGGCGACATCATCCCTGCCGACCTGGTGGTGATGGCCGCCGGTATTCGCCCAAACACCGAACTCGCGGAAAAATCCGGCATCCCGTGCAACCGCGGGATTCTGGTCAACGACACCCTGCAAACCTACGACCCTCGGGTCTACGCCATCGGCGAATGCGCCAGCCACCGTGGAGTCGCCTACGGTCTGGTCGCGCCGCTGTTCGAACAGGCCAAGGTATGCGCCAACCACCTCGCCCAATTGGGCTTCGCCACCTACAAGGGTTCGGTGACTTCGACCAAATTGAAAGTCACCGGCATCGACCTGTTTTCCGCCGGCGACTTCATGGGCGGCGAAGGCACTGAGACCATCACCCTCTCCGACCCGATCGGCGGGGTTTACAAAAAACTGGTGATCAAGGATGACGTGCTGGTCGGCGCCTGTCTGTACGGCGATACGGCAGATGGCGGTTGGTATTTCCGGCAGATCCGTGAGAACCATGCCATCGGCGAGATCCGCGATCACCTGATGTTCGGCGAAAACGCCCTCGGTGACGTAGGACACCAAGGCCAGGACAAGGCCATGAGCATGGCCGACACCGCCGAAGTCTGCGGCTGCAACGGCGTGTGCAAAGGCACCATCGTCAAGGCCATCCAGGAACACGGTCTGTTCAGCGTCGATGACGTGAAAAAACACACCAAGGCTGCCAGTTCTTGCGGTTCCTGCGCCGGTCTCGTCGAGCAGATCCTGATCAATACCGTGGGCGGTGCGGCGGACGTCAAACCGAAAAGCGAAAAAGCCATCTGCGGTTGCAGCGACCTCAACCACGGGCAAATCCGCCAAGCCATCCGCGACCAGCACCTGCTGAGCATTGCCGGCACCATGAGCTACCTGAACTGGCGTACCCCGAACGGTTGCGCCACGTGCCGTCCGGCGCTCAACTACTACCTGATTTCCACCTGGCCGGGCGAAGCCAAGGACGACCCGCAATCGCGTCTGATCAACGAACGCGCCCACGCCAACATCCAGAAAGACGGCACTTACTCTGTAGTCCCGCGGATGTGGGGCGGTGTGACCAATCCTTCAGAGCTGCGGCGCATCGCCGATGTGGCCGACAAGTACAACGTGCCAATGGTCAAAGTCACCGGCGGCCAGCGCATCGACTTGCTGGGGATCAAAAAGCAGGATCTGCCAGGCGTCTGGAAAGACCTGGACATGGCCTCCGGTCACGCCTACGGCAAATCCATCCGCACCGTGAAAACCTGCGTCGGCAGCGAGTTCTGCCGCTTCGGCACCCAGAACTCCACGCAACTGGGCATTGAGCTTGAGCACGACCTGTTCAACATGTGGTCGCCGCACAAAGTGAAACTGGCCGTCTCCGGTTGCCCACGCAACTGCTCGGAAGCGGGGATCAAGGACGTCGGAATTATCGGCGTAGATTCCGGCTGGGAGATGTACATCGGTGGCAATGGCGGGATCAAAACCGAAGTCGCGGAGTTCTTCGTCAAGCTGAAAACCGCCGAAGAAGTGCGCGAATACAACGGCGCGTTCCTGCAGCTGTATCGCGAAGAAGCCTTCTACCTCGAGCGCACCGTGCATTACCTGCAACGGGTCGGCATGGAATACATCAAGAAAGCAGTGCTGGAAGACCCGGAGCGGCGCAAGGCATTGAACGATCGCCTGCAGTTCTCCCTGTCGTTGGAACAGGACCCCTGGAAGGAACGCCTCGAACAGCCACTGCTGAAAAAAGAATTCGAGGTCATTCCCGTGAAGAACCTGGAGGTATCGGTATGAACTGGCTGGATATCTGCGCACTGGAAGAAATCAACGCACTGGGCTCGCGGATCATCGCCGGCCCGAAAGGCGACATTGCGATTTTTCGTACAAGCGACGATGAGGTTTTCGCCCTTGATGACCGCTGCCCGCACAAGGGCGGGCCGCTGTCCCAGGGTTTGATCTACGGCAAACGGGTAGCCTGCCCGCTGCACAACTGGCAGATCGATCTGCAAACCGGCGAGGCCCTGGCCCCGGATGTCGGCTGCGCCCATCATCATTCGGCACGGGTCGAGAACGGCCGGGTACTGCTGGCCCTACGGGAAGCAAGCTGATGGACAAGCAAATCACCGCCTCGACCTGCTGCTATTGCGGGGTCGGCTGCGGCGTGCTGATCGAGCACGATGGCGAGCGCATCCTCGGCGTCAGCGGCGATCCCGCGCACCCGGCCAACTTCGGCAAATTGTGCAGTAAAGGTTCGACCTTGCACCTGACCGGCGACTTGGCAGCACGGGCGTTGTACCCGGAATTGCGCCTCGGCAAAGGCCTGGCCTGCAGCCGCACCGACTGGGACACGGCTCTCGATCACGCCGCCAGCGTCTTCGCCGAGACCATCGCCGAGCACGGCCCGGACAGTGTCGCATTCTATATCTCCGGGCAGTTGTTGACCGAGGATTACTACGCCTTCAACAAACTGGCGCGGGCGCTGGTGGGCACCAACAACATCGACAGTAATTCACGGCTGTGCATGTCTTCTGCGGTGGTCGGCTACAAGCGCAGCCTCGGTGCCGATGCTCCGCCTTGCAGCTACGAAGACCTGGAGTTGAGCGACTGCGTGATGATCGTCGGCAGCAACATGGCCTACGCCCACCCAGTCCTTTTTCGTCGCCTGGAAGAAGCAAAATCCCGCCGCCCACAGATGAAAGTCATCGTCATCGACCCACGGCGCACCGACACCTGCGATTTGGCTGACCTGCACCTGGCGATTCTGCCCGGCACCGATGTCGCCTTGTTCCATGGGATTTTGCACCTGTTGCTGTGGGAAGACTGGGTCGACCGCGATTTCATCAAGGCCCACACCGAAGGCCTGGCCGAGCTGAAAAACCTGGTGCGCGATTACACCCCGACAATGGTTTCGCAACTCTGTGGCATCAGCGTCGAGCAATTGCAGCAATGCGCGGAATGGGTCGGCACTTCACCCAGCTTTCTGTCGCTGTGGTGCATGGGGCTGAATCAGTCCACCGCCGGCAGCGCGAAGAACAGCGCACTGATCAACCTGCACCTGGCCACCGGGCAAATCGGCCGGCCCGGTGCAGGACCTTTCTCACTGACTGGTCAGCCGAATGCCATGGGCGGCCGGGAAACTGGCAGTTTGTCGAACCTGCTGCCAGGCCATCGCGAAGCGGCCAATGCCGACCACCGCGCGCAAGTTGCCGACTACTGGGGCGTTGATCAACTGCCCGCAAACACCGGGCTGACGGCCATCGAACTGTTCGAGCAGATGCGTAGCGGCAAGATCAAAGCCCTGTGGATCGCCTGCACCAACCCTGCCCAGTCGCTGCCGGATCAAACCGCTGTACGCGCGGCACTGCAAGCCTGCCCATTCGTGGTGTTGCAGGAAGCCTTTCGGACCACCGAAACCGCCGCGTTCGCCGACCTGCTGCTGCCCGCCGCCAGTTGGGGTGAAAAGGACGGCACGGTCACCAACTCCGAACGGCGCATTTCCCACGTCCGTCAGGCCATTGGCGCACCCGGTGAAGCACGGCCCGACTGGGCGATCACCGTGGATTTCGCACAGCGCCTGGAAAAACATCTGCGCCCTGGAGCAACCAGCCTGTTTGCCTTTGAAACCCCGGCGCAGGTCTTCGATGAATACAAACACCTGACTCGCGGCCGCGACCTCGACCTGTCCGGGATCAGCCATGAATTGATCGACCAACTCGGTCCGCAGCAATGGCCCTTCCCCGCCGGTGCCCGCGAAGGCACGGCGCGGCTGTATCTCGACGGGGTTTTCCCGACCGCCAGCGGGCGTGCACAGTTCGTCACCGACCCGTATCGCGCCGCCAAGGAGCAACGCGATGCGCGCTTCCCGCTGACCCTGATTACCGGCCGCCTGCGCGATCAATGGCACGGCATGAGCCGCACCGGCACCGCCGCGCAACTATTCGGCCATGTCAGCGAAGCCGTGTTGAGCCTGCACCCGGATGAACTGCGTCGGCATCGCTTGCAACCTGGCGATCTGATCAATCTGAAAAGTCGCCGGGGCTCGGTGATCGTACCGGTCAGCAGCGACAACAGCGTACGTCCGGGCCAGGCCTTCCTGCCGATGCATTGGGGCGACCGCTTTCTCAAGGGCGGCGTGAATACCCTCACCCTTCCCGCCTTCGACCCATTGTCGAAACAACCGGAACTCAAACACAGCGGTGTGCGCCTCGAACCTGTGCAATTACCTTGGCAGCTTTTCGCTCTGATAGAAGGTGATGTTCAACAGCACTTGGAGACACTACGACCGCTCTGCGAGGCGTTTTCCTACGCCAGCCTCAGCCTGACCGGCCGTGAACGCCCTGCACTGCTGATACGCGCCGCCAGCGCCACCGCGCCAGATCCACAGCTATTGCGTGATATCGATCAATGTCTGGGGCTCAACGCAGGCCCGGTATTGGCGTACGACGATCCTCGGCGCTCGATCGGCAAACGGGTACGGATCGAGAACGGTCGGATCACCGCGATTCGCCTGGCCGGTGAAACCCTCGCTCAGCACTGGCTGCAAAGCCTGTGGCTCGAAGGTCGCGCCGACGAACAGCTACGCCGTTGGCTGTTGGCGCCCTTGAGTGCACCACCGGGCGGCGCTGGCGGTCCGGTATCGGGCACCAAAACTCTGTGCAATTGCATGAACGTCAGCCAGAACGCGGTCTGTGCCGGCATTGGCCGTGGTCTGGATTTGCAGGGTTTGAAACAAGAATTGGGCTGCGGCACGCAATGCGGCTCCTGCGTCCCGGAAATCAAGCGTTTGCTGGCCGCCACTGCGCAGCCAGTCGCCGTCATCTCGTGAGGAAAACACTATGAGCGCAAAAGTCTGGCTGGTGGGTGCGGGTCCTGGCGATCCTGAATTGCTGACCCTCAAAGCGGTTCGAGCGTTGCGCGAAGCAGACGTGGTGCTGATCGACGATCTGGTCAATGACGCGGTGCTGGAGCATTGCCCGAGCGCGCGAATTATTCCTGTGGGTAAGCGCGGCGGCTGTCGCTCCACGCCCCAAGCCTTCATCCATCGTCTGATGTTGCGTTATGCCCGCCACGGCAAATGCGTGGTGCGGCTCAAGGGTGGTGATCCGTGCATCTTCGGGCGCGGCGGTGAAGAAGCGCAGTGGCTGCGCGAGCGTGGCGTCGAGGTTGAGCTGGTCAATGGCATCACGGCGGGTCTTGCCGGCGCGACCCAATGCGATATTCCGCTGACGCTGAGGGGCGTGGCGCGTGGCGTGACACTGGTCACGGCGCACACTCAGGATGACAGCAGCCTGAACTGGCAGGCCCTGGCTCAAGGGGGCACCACACTGGTGATCTACATGGGCGTGGCGAAGCTCAGTGAAATTCGCGAGCAATTGCTGGCCGGCGGAATGGCAGCCGATACACCTGTGGCGATGATCGAAAATGCTTCCCTGCCGCACCAACGGGAATGTCGGAGCGATCTGACAGCGATGGAGGAAGATGCCTGCGCCTTTGAATTGAAAAGCCCAGCCATTTTGGTGATTGGAACCGTGGCAGCCTGTGCAACGTCATCTCTGTGGGAGCGCGGCTTGCCCGCGATGGCGGCCGATCAATCAGCCTGAACCTACCTTCCCCTCACAACCAAATCCCTCATCACCAAATCGCAGACAAAGAAAAGCCCGGCCTAAGCCGGGCTTTTCCAGAGCTGCGAGCTAATTACTTAGCGCTAGCT
Source organism: Pseudomonas sp. QTF5 (assembly GCF_000512695.2). Lineage (GTDB taxonomy): Bacteria > Pseudomonadota > Gammaproteobacteria > Pseudomonadales > Pseudomonadaceae > Aquipseudomonas. The sequence goes on from NZ_AZRW02000023.1 coordinate 51,988, forward strand.
TCAACCTGCGCTTCTACGCGACGGTTTACAGCGCGACCAGCGTCAGTTTTGTTGTCAGCAACTGGGCGGGATTCGCCGTAGCCAACAGACTGAACGCGGGACGATTCAACACCGTACTGGTTGGTCAGAACTTGCTTAACGGCGTTTGCACGACGCTCGGACAGTTTCTGGTTGTAAGCGTCAGGACCGACGGAGTCAGTGTGACCTTCAACAGTAGTAGTGGTGGATGGGTACTGCTTCATGAAGTCAGCCAGGTTCTTGATGTCGCCGTAGCTGTTAGGCTTGACTACCGACTTGTCGAAGTCGAATTTCACGTCCAGCTCAACACGAACAACTTCAGCAACTGCTGGGCAGCCATCAGCGTCAACAGTTACGTTGGCCGCGGTGTCCGGGCACTTGTCAACGTTGTCGCAAACGCCATCGTTGTCGCTGTCGGCGCAGACTTCAGCTGGTGCTGGAACTGGAGCAGCAGCAGGCTTGGAGCCGCCACCGAAGTTCACACCGATACCAACGCTAGGAGCCCACTCGGTGTCGCCCTGGTCGATGTTGTACTGAGCTTCAACGCCAGCACGGGCGTAGAAGTTGTCGGTGAAGTACAGCTTGGCACCGCCGCCAACGTTGGCGAAGGTGGAACCGTTACGACCGCTTTTGCCGTTCTGACCAATGCTTTGGTCGGAGAAGCCAGCCGATACGTACGGACGCAGCATGTCGCCCGGGTTGTTGAAGTGGTACAGAGCATCCAGAGCGGTGTTGGAGCCCTTGATGTTACGACCATCTTCAGCACGTGCGTTGTGCACTTCGTCGTAGGCCAGACGCAGTTCAACGTCGTCGGTCAGGAAGTAACCAACAGAACCGCCGAACAGGTTGCCGTTGTTCTTGAAGTCACGAGCGCTGTCGAACATTTCTTTCTTAGCGAAGCCTTCGATTTCAACTGCGCCTTGGCCTTGTGCCAGAGCGCCGAACGAAGTGGCAGCAATAAGAGAACCAATGGCCAAGCCCAAGGTGTTTTTCAGTTTCATCCGTTAAATCCCCATCTGGTGATTGTGAAGCAGTCCCGCAAACCGGGGGACAACTCGGCGGCAAGTCTATCAGAACTTGCCTACACGTAAGAGATATTTGCGCCGAACTAAGTTTCAGCGATGCCTGCAAATTTCTCACGCAATTTGTCTAGAGCGCGTTTGTAACGCATTTTTGTCGCACTCAAACCCATGTGCATTATGTCTGCGATCTCCTGAAATTCCAGCTCTGCGACAAATCGTAGCACCAGAATTTCACGGTCGATCGGGTTCACATACACCAGCCAGCGATCAAGTCCGCCCTTCTCCTCAGGTTTCGGCATCTTTTCTTCAGATGCTTCCTCGAGGGGGTCCAGACTCAAAGCGTCCATCAAGCGACGCTTTCGCCGTTCTTTCCGATACTGCGTGATGCACTCGTTGTACGTGATGCTATATAGCCATGTCTTGAACTTCGATTTGCCCTCGAAGTTCTTCAGGCCGTACAGCACCTTCAACATCACTTCCTGACAGACATCATCTGCGTCACGATCGTTCCCGAGATACCGTGCACAAACGTTAAATAATGTTCGCTGGTAACGCCGCATCAGTTCTTCATAAGCGCGCGTTACGTGAAACAGCTCGGTATGCGAGCGCGCGACCAACTCCTCATCAGAGAGCTCGCGGGGGTCGTAGCGCGTGGAGAGCAATTGAGCTTTATTCAAAACAAGTCTGGCCGACAGTCAGGTCAATGTCCGCCGCAGCCCTCAGGGCATTTTGCGGCGGCATACATTAGCAGGATTTGCCGGGTTAGCGGCTACTCACATGCTGCTCCAAGAGAATCCGATTCGAGAGAGAGACTAGCTCACCCTCATCGGTCAGCACGGTGGTTTTAACCGTGCCGATCTCTTCGATCTGACCTTCGACCTCGCCAACTCGCACTTGTTGCCCAACCTGATACAACTCACGCACATAGATTCCCGCAAGAATCTGACCGGCAATTTCCCGACTTCCCAAGCCCATGGCCAGCGCAACCGCCAGACCAACGGTAATCAAAACGATCACGATCACATGGTTGAGCAGGTCTGTTTTGACCTCCAACTGGCTGATCGCAACCGAAATACTGATGATGATCACCAGGCCCTGGGCAATTCGCCCCAGGCCCGCGGCGTAATCAAGCCCTACGCCTTCTGCCGCGCCACGCACCAGCCCATTGGCCAGTTGCGCCAGCAAGACACCCACCAGCAGTACCAGCGCAGCACCGAATACTTTCGGCAAATACAGCGCCAACATGTCCAGCGTAGCCGAAACTCGCTCAAGTCCAAGTGATTCTGCGGCTGAAACCAGAAAAATCAGCAGAACGAACCAATAGACGATCTTGCCGATCAGCGTCGAGATAGGCACCTGCAGGCCGGCGCGGGATAGCAACTTGGTCAGCCCGGTACCGCCCATCAAGCGATCGAGACCCAGTTTGGCAAGCAATTTGGAGAGTAGCGTGTCCAACAGTTTGGCCACGACAAAACCCAGCAGCAGCACAACCAATGCGCCGAACAGGTTCGGAATGAAGTTCGCAACCTTGGTCCATAACGCAGTCATTGCAGTGACGAGGCTCTGAGTCCAGAGATCAAGTTCCATATTCAATCAGCCTTATCAGCAGTGCGAGCGGTAGGTTTACGAAGACGGGAAACCGGCGCGACGTGGGCCGATCCGTTATTCAAGGCGATCATCAGCGCGGGCAGCCAGCGGCCCAGCAGGCTGAACAGATCGCCGGCACCGACCTGACGGTTGGCGGTTTTCAGCACGCGACCCAGGCATGCATCGTCGTCACGGCTGGACGGCGAAGCTTTGAGCATGTCACGCAAAGACTGTTCAAACGGATCGTGCATACGCACCTCTCGTGATATCTGTGAAAGACGCGGTTAAATTTGGTCGGGTCACATGACTCATCATCAGAACCAGCGCAAACGTCGGAATAGCCACCACTGCCCCAGCGCTACCGAGCCTGCCAGCAAGCAGGCGATCAGGAAGCCATAAGGGCTGGTGGAGAACGGAATGCCGCCGACGTTAATGCCCAAAAGACCGGTCAGAAAACTCATCGGCAAAAAGATCCCGGTGATGATCCCGAAGCGGTACATCGTGCGGTTCATACGCACGCTCAGACGCCGGTCTTCGGCCTCCAGGAGCAGCCCCACGCGCTCCCGGGTCAATTCAAGCTCCTCGAGATAACGGGTCAGACTGTTGTTCAATTCGTTCCAGTAATCGCCATCGTCTTCAACGAACCACGGCAGTTTTATCCGCGTCAGCTGACCGAAAATATCCCGTTGCGGTGCCAGAAAACGTTTCAGTGCAGCCGCCCTGCGACGGATCTGCAAAACAGCCCCATGCTCCGGTGTATACCGTTCGTCGGTATCCAGCCTTTCTTCTTCCTCATCGACGATTTCCGAGAGGCAGCTGACCAGATCCTGCACTTTGTTAGTGAGGTATTGCGCCATATAAAGGATCAGTTCGGAAGCGGTTCTCGGCCCTTTGCCTTCGGCCAATTGCACCAGCAACTCATCGGTGGCGCGCAACGGCCGCAGACGCAGGGAGATCACCCGCTGGGCCGAACCGAAGATCCGCACCGAGACCATGTCTTCCGGTTCGGCACCTGGATTGAGGTTGATCCCGCGCAGAAACAGCAACAGCTCGGAGTCCGGCAGCGGCAAAAGGCGCGGCCGGGTGTTCTCTTCCAGCAACAAGTCGCAACTAAATTCACTCAGACCGCTGTATTTACGCAGCCAGGTCTGGGTTTGCGGATGACTGCGATCCCAGTGCAACCACAAGCTTTCATGGGACTGCAACTGCAAGTCATCGAGTTCAGTCCGGGCTATCGAACGCGCACCGCCTTTACCGTCCAGCACCAGGGCATGTACCAGCCCCCATTGCGCGTTTTCTTCCTCGAACATCCTCACCCCTTTAATGAAACGCGCTTTATTCAGGCATCTTCAGCGGGCTTGGCGAAATGATCACGCCGTTGTTGTCCGCATAGATGTAGTGACCTGGATGGAAGGTCACGCCAGCAAAGGTCACCGCAACGTTGATATCGCCGAGCCCGCGCCTGTCGGATTTCCTCGGGTGGCTGGCGAGGGCCTGAACCCCCAGATCGGTCTGCGCGATGATATCAACGTCGCGGATGCAACCGTAGATCACCAGCCCTTCCCAACCGTTTTTCGCGGCTTTCTCGGCCAGCATGTCACCCAGCAACGCATGACGCAGGGAACCACCGCCATCGACCACCAGCACCTTGCCATTACCCTTGAGCTCGACCTGCTCCTTGACCCGCGAGTTGTCTTCGAAGCACTTGATCGTCACGATTTCGCCGCCGAAGGAATCTCGACCGCCGAAATTGCTGAACATCGGTTCCAGCACCTGCACCAGTTCCGGATAGGCGTCGCACAGGTCAGGCGTGAGGTAATGGTTCATCGAGAAACTCCTGTAAAGAGGAAGACAATCGAGTAGGCAACATACGCGGACCAAGGCTGAACGGCTGCAAACGCGCCGATCGAGTCAATCACCAAAAGTGACCAGAACCGCTTAATGCGTCATATCTTAGCCGCAAGCCGTTCAGAGCGAAATGCCCTTGTTAGAGCATCAGGCTCAAACGGCTGCGTCCAAATCCGGCTTTCCACCCAGCAAAGGCGTCTGTTGATCCGCCAGCCAGCGCGCCACCAACGGCCAGACTTCAGTCTGCGCAGCCTTGCTGACAAGCATTTCCACGTGACCGAAATTATCGCTAAAGCCTTGCTCGCGGCCAAGGGTGATGAATTGTTTGTGCTCGGAGCCGACCTGATCGAACAGCTTGCGGCAGGCCCAGGTCGGATCCTGATGATCGCCCGCGGCGCTCACGGCCAGCACTGGCAACTGAACCTCGGCCAAACCCGCCCACCAGTCCTTGTCAGCATCGCCAAAACGACCGAACAGCCCGTACCAGCGCATGCTTTCCAGAGCCAGGCCAATCGGCTCGTCCTCCGGGCCGCGCTTGAGCCGTGAACCTGACAGCTGGGCAAAACGCTTGAGAATAAAGCGCCCGCTCCATTCCACCGGTGGAAACTTCAATGGCCAGTAGGTGCGGCTGACCTGCGTGCCGAAAAACGCCGCAGAGGCCACCACCGGTTCGCCGATGTATTCGCCGCCCAGCGCCGCCGCCAGGGTGATCCCGCCCAGCGAGTGGCCAATCCAGTGCGGGATCTGGCCGCTTTGCTCGCGTACGAACGCGCCAATGGCCGGCAGATCGTAACGCGCATAGTCGGCGACGCGGTTGTTGCGATAGTCCTGGTTGCGCTGAGACAGGCCGTGACCGCGCATTTCCGCAATCCACACATCGAATCCCAGACGCGTCAGATGAGCCCCCAGCCCCAGACCTTTGGGAGAGAACCAGAACCGTCGATTGGAAAAACTGCCGTGCAACAGAATCACCGGCACGCCACGCACCGCCGGCTCATCGGCCAGGCCCAGGCGTGTCACAGCCAGTTCGACGGTACCGTCGGGGCTGTTGCCGGGTTTCAAACGATAGACGTCTTCGCTCAGATCACCGCGCCGCTCGGCGCTGATCAGGGCGACAGGAAATAGATTGCTGCTGCTTTGCATAATGCTCTTGCACAAAAAAGGGCGGCATCCAGAGGAGCCCGCCCTACTTGAATATCTAAAAGAGCCGGCCAGTGTGGGAGCGAGCCTGCTCGCGAAGGACGCCAGAACAACGCGTTTATCCAGCGAGTACGCGTTATCGTTTACGACCATCGCGAGCAGGCTCGCTCCCACAGAGAGCGGCCCGTTCACACCATCAGGCCGGAGCCTGACCTTCAGCCAGGAAGAACCAGGTTTCCAGCACGGAGTCGGGGTTCAGCGAAACGCTTTCGATGCCCTGCTCCATCAGCCATTTGGCCAGATCCGGGTGGTCCGAAGGACCCTGACCGCAGATGCCGATGTACTTGCCGGCCTTGTTGCATGCCTGAATAGCATTGGCCAGCAACTTCTTGACCGCTGGATTTCGCTCGTCGAACAAGTGCGCGATGATCCCGGAGTCACGGTCCAGGCCCAGTGTCAGCTGAGTCAGATCGTTGGAGCCGATGGAGAAGCCGTCGAAGAACTCGAGGAACTCTTCAGCCAGGATCGCGTTGGACGGCAGTTCGCACATCATGATCACGCGCAGACCGTTGTCGCCACGGGCCAGACCGTTTTCAGCCAGCAGATCGACCACTTGGCTCGCTTCGCCCAGGGTGCGAACGAACGGCACCATGATTTCAACGTTGGTCAGGCCCATCTCGTTACGCACGCGCTTGAGGGCGCGGCACTCGAGCTCGAAGCAGTCGCGGAACGATTCGCTGATGTAACGCGAAGCACCACGGAAGCCCAGCATCGGGTTCTCTTCTTCCGGCTCGTAGAGCTTGCCGCCGATCAGGTTCGCGTATTCGTTGGACTTGAAGTCCGACAGACGCACGATGACCTTTTTCGGCCAGAACGCTGCCGCCAGGGTACTGATGCCCTCGACCAGTTTCTCGACATAGAAGCCGACCGGGTCGTCGTAACCGGCGATGCGCTTGTCGACGCTGTCCTTGATTTCTTGCGGCAGGCCGTCGTAGTTCAACAGCGCTTTGGGGTGCACGCCGATCATGCGGTTGATGATGAATTCCAGACGGGCCAGGCCCACACCGGCGTTCGGCAGTTGCGCGAAGTCGAAGGCGCGGTCCGGGTTGCCGACGTTCATCATGATCTTGAACGGCAGATCCGGCATGGCATCCACGGAGTTTTTCTTGATGTCGAAGCCCAGTTCGCCTTCGAAGATGTAACCGGTGTCGCCTTCAGCGCAGGAAACGGTCACGCCCTGGCCGTCTTTCAACAGCTGGGTAGCGTTGCCGCAACCGACCACGGCCGGAATGCCCAGCTCGCGGGCGATGATCGCCGCGTGGCAGGTACGACCGCCACGGTTGGTGACGATGGCGCTGGCGCGCTTCATGACCGGTTCCCAATCCGGGTCGGTCATGTCGGAAACCAGAACATCGCCTGGCTGGACTTTGTCCATCTCGGACACGTCCTTGATGATCCGCACCTTGCCGGCGCCGATGCGCTGGCCGATGGCGCGACCTTCCACCAGCACGGTGCCGGTTTCTTTCAACAGGTAACGTTCCATGACGTTGGCCGAAGTGCGGCTCTTCACGGTTTCCGGACGGGCCTGCACGATGTAGAGCTTGCCGTCGTCGCCGTCTTTGGCCCATTCGATGTCCATCGGGCACTTGTAGTGCTTCTCGATGATCATCGCTTGTTTGGCCAGCTCGCTGACTTCGGCGTCGGTCAGGCAGAAACGTGCACGATCGGCCTTGTCCACGTCGATGGTCTTGACCGATTTACCGGCCGTGGCCACTTCGCCGTAAATCATCTTGATGGCTTTGCTGCCCAGGTTGCGCCGCAGGATGGCCGGACGACCGGCTTCCAGCGTGCCTTTGTGGACATAGAATTCATCCGGGTTCACCGCGCCTTGTACGACGGTTTCACCCAGGCCGTAGGCGCCGGTGATGAACACCACGTCACGGAAGCCCGATTCGGTATCGAGGGTGAACATCACGCCGGCGGTGCCGGTTTCGGAGCGGACCATGCGCTGCACGCCGGCCGACAGGGCAACCAGCTTGTGGTCGAAGCCCTGGTGGACACGGTAGGAAATCGCGCGGTCGTTGAACAGGGAAGCGAACACTTCTTTGGCGGCACGAATGACGTTTTCGACGCCACGGATGTTCAGGAAGGTTTCCTGCTGACCGGCGAAGGAAGCGTCCGGCAAGTCTTCGGCGGTAGCGGAAGAGCGCACGGCAACGGCCATGTCAGGGTTGCCGGCCGACAGCGTGGCGAACGCGGTGCGGATCTCGGCGTTGAGCTTCTCGGGGAACTCGGCTTCCATGATCCATTGACGGATCTGGGCACCGGTTTTGGCCAGGGCGTTGACGTCGTCGACATCCAGCGCGTCGAGGGCGGCATGGATCTGATCGTTCAGACCGCTCAGTTCCAAGAAATCACGATACGCCTGAGCTGTCGTGGCAAAGCCACCGGGCACCGATACACCGGCACCTGCAAGGTTACTGATCATCTCGCCCAGGGATGCGTTCTTGCCCCCCACATGCTCTACATCATGGACGCCGAGCTTATCGAGGGAAACTACGTACTCTACCAAGGTGATCTCTCCACTAACTGTGTTGGAAAAGCTCAGACGCCGGCGACTCGGGGGAGCGTTTGCCGGCTGTATGGCCTGGACCTGGAAAATAAGTGAGAATGCGGGCCATTGGGGCCGACAAATCGCGCCTACTATATCCAAGAATCGTTACAAGTGTCCTGTGTTGCAAATGCGTTCCTTTTTGGCGAGTGACTGTTGTTGCCAGACAAGGCGCCGCGACGAGTCAAAGCTGGCTATGACGAGGAGCGGCAACGCAGTATGGCGACAACAGGCGCCGTCAAAAGGGAACGCATTTGTGACACAGGACACTCACTTAAGGCCCAAGGTGCAAATGAAACGATCCGCTTTCTTTATCTCCGATGGCACGGGTATTACAGCCGAAACCCTCGGTCAAAGCCTGCTGGCGCAGTTCGAAAACATTACCTTCAGCAAGATCACGCGGCCCTACATCGACAACGCGGATAAAGCGCGGGCCATGGTACAACAAATCAACAAAGCCGCCGAAAACGATGGTTTTCGTCCGATTATTTTCGACACCATCGTCAATCAGGACATTCGTGAGATTCTCGCAACGTCGAATGGTTTCATGATCGACATTTTCTCGACCTTCCTGGCTCCGCTGGAACAGGAACTGACCGAGCATTCTTCCTACACCGTCGGCAAATCCCACTCCATCGGCGGCAACTCCAATTACATGGAGCGCATCGAGGCAGTGAACTTTGCCCTCGACAACGACGATGGCGCCCGCACCCACTATTACGACAAAGCTGATCTGATTCTAGTAGGCGTGTCGCGTTGCGGCAAAACCCCGACGTGTTTGTACATGGCCATGCAATTCGGCATCCGCGCGGCCAATTACCCGCTGACCGAAGACGACATGGAGCGCCTGCAACTGCCAACCGCCCTGCGCGCCCATCATCACAAGCTGTTCGGCCTGACCATCGACCCGGACCGCCTCACCGCGATCCGCAACGAACGCAAACCCAACAGCCGGTACTCGAGCTACGCGCAGTGCGAATTCGAAGTGCGCGAGGTGGAGAATCTGTTTCGCCGCGAGAACATTGCCCACATAAATTCCACGCATTTCTCCGTGGAAGAGATCTCTGCGAAGATTTTAGTAGAGAAAGGTGTGGAGCGACGGTTCAAGTAATTCTTTAGCGCCTGTCAGGCCGCCTTCGCGAGCAAGCCCGCTCCCACATTTGATCTTCAGCGAACACAGATTTTGTGTACGACAAAGATCAAATGTGGGAGCGGCGGTGCGACGATTCGACTTGCTCGCGAAGAACGATAACGCGGTCTCCTAGATCACAAACAAATCCACAAACCGGTTCACCGCCGTCGCTTCAAGCGCAGCCTGGTCCTTGCACAGCGCAAAGATCTCTGCACTCCGCTGAGCCGTGAAGCGCGTCGCCAGATTGGCCTTGAATTTCTCTTCCAGCAGCGGGATACCATCGGTGCGACGACGGCGATGGCCGATCGGGTACTCCACCACCACGTTCTCGGTGCTGGAACCGTCCTTGAAGAACACCTGCAGCGCATTGGCAATGGAACGTTTGTCCGGCTCCAGGTATTCGCGGGTGAAGCGTGGGTCTTCGACGATGAGCATTTTGTCGCGCAGCACATCGATAATCGGATGTACGGCGTGGAAGTCGTCTTCGTACTGCTCGGCCACCAGATTACCGAACACCAGGGGTACGGCGGTCATGTACTGGATGCAGTGGTCGCGGTCCGCAGCGTTGGCCAGCGGGCCGACCTTGGAGATGATGCGGATCGCCGATTCGTGGGTGGTGATGACGATCTTGTCGATTTCGTGCAGGCGATTCCTGACCAATGGATGCAGGGTGACGGCAGCCTCGCAGGCGGTTTGCGCGTGAAACTCGGCGGGAAAGCTGATCTTGAACAGCACGTTTTCCATCACGTAACTGCCGAACGGCCGAGAGAATCTGAAGGCTCGCTTGTCTTCAGGCTTGAGCGCCATGTCATTGTTGGTGTGGCTGAACAACACATCGTAGAACCCCCATTGTTTGGCGGTCAGTACACCGGGAATGCCCATCTCCCCGCGCATCGCAATGTCCGCCAGACGCACGCCACGACTGGAGGCATCCCCCGCTGCCCAGGATTTGCGCGACCCGGCATTTGGCGCATGCCGGTAAGTGCGCAGCGCCTGGCCATCGGCAAAGGCATGGGACAACGCCGACAGCAGTTGCTCGCGATTGGCGCCCATGAGCTTGGCGGTGACGGCGGTCGAGGCGACTTTCACCAGGATGACGTGATCGATTCCGACGCGGTTGAACGAATTTTCCAGCGCAATCACGCCTTGAATCTCGTGGGCCATGATCATGGCTTCCAATACCACGCGAATGGTCAGCGGGGCATCGCCATTGGCCAGGCGTTTTTGCGACAGGTGGTCGGCCACCGCGAGAATGGCGCCGAGGTTATCGGACGGATGACCCCATTCGGCGGCGAGCCAAGTGTCGTTGTAATCGAGCCAGCGGACGATGCACCCGATGTCCCAGGCGGCTTTGACCGGATCGAGACGGTAACTGGTCCCCGGCACGCGAGCGCCAAACGGGACGACAGTGCCTTCGACGATGGGTCCCAGGTGTTTGGTGCATTCGGGAAAACGCAGGGCCAGCAGACCGCAGCCGAGGGTGTCCATCAGGCAATTGCGGGCGGTATCCAGCGCGTCGGTAGATTCGATTTTGAAGTTGAGGACGTAGTCGGCGATGTCCTGCAGGACCGTGTCGTAGTCGGGGCGGTTGTTCAGGTCGACGTTGGCGCTCATGTTCGATTCACTCGGTCAGTGGTTCGCTGATGGGACCTCGGTTCAGGATCAATCTTAGTTGGTGACGCCATTCTTGTTATTGAAATGCAATTAACTGCGGGAGCGGGCTTGCCCGCGAAGAGGGAGTATCAGTCGAAATCAATATTGCCTGATACACCGCCTTCGCGAGCAAGCCCGCTCCCACATTGGCTCAGTGTCGGGGTTAGAAAGAATCCCCCGGCACGCGGACGTAACCTTCCATCAATACCCGCGCACTGCGGCTCATGATGGCTTTGTTCACGGTCCATTCGCCGTTGACCTGGCTGGCCTCGGCGCCCACGCGCAAGGTGCCGGAGGGGTGACCGAAGCGCACAGCGTTGCGTTCGATGCCACCTGCCGCCAGATTCACCAACGTGCCGGAAATCGCCGCCGCCGTTCCGATCGCCACTGCCGCCGTGCCCATCATCGCGTGGTGCAGTTTGCCCATGGACAGCGCGCGCACCAGCAAGTCAATGTCGGTGGCGGCGATCTTCTTGCCGCTGGACGCAATGTAATCCGCCGGTTTGGCGACGAACGCTACCTTCGGCGTGTGCTGACGTTTGGCCGCTTCGTCCAGATGCTGAATCAGCCCCATGCGCAGCGCGCCGTATGCGCGGATGGTTTCGAACATCGCCAAGGCCTTCAGGTCGCCGTTGATCGCGCCCTGCAATTCGGTGCCGGTGTAGCCGATGTCTTCGGCATTGATGAAAATGGTCGGGATGCCAGCGTTGATCAGGGTCGCCTTGAGCGTACCGACGCCCGGCACTTCGAGGTCATCCACCAGATTGCCGGTGGGGAACATCGAACCACTGCCACCCTCTTCTTCCGCCGCTGGGTCCATGAATTCGAGCTGCACTTCGGCCGCCGGAAAGGTCACGCCGTCGAGTTCAAAATCGCCGGTTTCCTGGACCTCACCGTTGGTAATCGGCACATGGGCAATGATGGTCTTGCCGATGTTGGCCTGCCACACGCGCACCACCGCCACACCGTTGTGCGGAATGCGGCTGGCGTCCACCAGGCCATTGCTGATGGCGAACGAACCGACCGCCGCCGACAGGTTGCCGCAGTTGCCGCTCCAGTCGACGAAAGGCTTGTCGATGGAGACCTGACCGAACAGGTAATCGACGTCGTGATCGGCCTTGAGGCTTTTCGACAGGATCACGGTTTTGCTGGTGCTGGACGTCGCACCGCCCATGCCGTCGATTTGCTTGTCGTATGGGTCGGGACTGCCGATCACTCGAAGCAATAACGCATCCCGAGCCGGGCCGGGAATCTGCGCCGCTTCGGGCAGGTCCTTCAGGCTGAAGAACACGCCTTTACTGGTGCCGCCGCGCATGTAGGTGGCGGCGATTCTAATTTGAGGGGCGATTTGAGGTGCGTGAGCCATGATGTTCCTTTTAGGATCGAGCGGGACCGCTTGGTCCCGCCCGAACTCATCGTGTTAAACGGCAACCGCCGATTCTTCGAGGAAGTCCTGAGCGAAGCGTTGCAGCACGCCGCCCGCTTCGTAGATCGACACTTCTTCAGCGGTGTCGAGGCGGCAGGTCACCGGCACTTCGACGCGTTCGCCATTCTTGCGATTGATCACCAGCGACAGCGTCGCACGCGGAGTGCGGTCGCCGATCACGTCGTAGGTTTCGCTGCCGTCGATGGCCAGGGTGTGGCGATCTGTGCCCGGTTTGAATTCCAGAGGCAACACGCCCATGCCCACCAGGTTGGTGCGGTGGATGCGCTCGAAACCTTCAGCGGCGATCGCTTCCACACCCGCCAGACGCACACCTTTGGCCGCCCAGTCGCGAGACGAACCCTGGCCGTAGTCGGCGCCGGCGATGATGATCAGCGGCTGCTTGCGTTCCATGTAGGTTTCGATGGCTTCCCACATGCGCATGACCTGGCCTTCCGGCTCGACCCGCGCCAGGGAACCCTGTTTGACCTTGCCGTTTTCCTGAACCATTTCATTGAACAGTTTCGGGTTGGCGAAGGTGGCGCGTTGCGCGGTCAAGTGGTCGCCGCGGTGAGTCGCGTAGGAGTTGAAGTCTTCTTCCGGCAGGCCCATTTTCGCCAGGTATTCGCCCGCCGCACTGTCGAGCATGATCGCGTTCGATGGCGACAGGTGATCGGTGGTGATGTTGTCCGGCAGCACCGCCAACGGACGCATGCCCTTGAGCGGACGAGCGCCGGCCAGCGCGCCTTCCCAGTAAGGCGGACGACGGATGTAGGTGCTCATCTCGCGCCAGTCGTACAGCGGCGTGACCTTCGGACCGGTGTCTTCGTGGATGGCGAACATCGGGATGTACACCTGACGGAACTGCTCCGGTTTCACCGAGGCCTTGACCACCGCGTCGATTTCTTCGTCGCTCGGCCAGATGTCTTTCAGGCGGATTTCCTTGCCGTTCGCGTCCAGGCCCAGCACATCTTTTTCGATGTCGAAACGAATGGTCCCGGCGATGGCGTAAGCCACCACCAATGGCGGCGAAGCCAGGAACGCGTTTTTGGCGTACGGGTGAATCCGCCCGTCGAAGTTGCGGTTGCCGGAGAGCACTGCGGTGGCATACAGATCGCGGTCGATGATCTCTTGCTGGATCACCGGGTCCAATGCGCCGGACATACCGTTGCACGTGGTGCAGGCGAAAGCCACGACGCCGAAGCCGAGTTGCTCCAGCTCATTAGTCAGCCCGGCTTCATCCAGATACAGCGCGACGGTTTTCGAACCCGGCGCCAGCGAGGATTTGACCCATGGCTTGCGAGTCAGCCCGAGCTTGTTGGCGTTACGCGCCAGCAGGCCTGCGGCAATCACGTTGCGTGGGTTGCTGGTGTTGGTGCAACTGGTGATGGCGGCGATGATCACCGCGCCGTCCGGCATCTGGCCCGGCACGTCGTCCCACTGGCCGGAGATGCCTTGCGCCGCGAGATCGGAAGTGGCGACACGGGCGTGCGGGTTACTCGGGCCGGCCATGTTGCGCACCACCGAGGACAGGTCGAAGCTCAGCCCGCGCTCATACTGCGCGCCTTTCAGGCTGTCGGCCCAGAGGCCAGTCTGCTTGGCATAGTTCTCCACAAGCTGCACTTGCTCGTCTTCACGGCCGGTGAGTTTCAGGTAGTCGATGGTTTGCTGGTCGATGTAGAACATCGCTGCCGTGGCGCCGTACTCGGGGGCCATGTTGGAAATGGTCGCGCGGTCGCCCAAGGTCAGCGCCGAAGCGCCTTCACCGAAGAATTCCAGCCACGCGCCGACGACTTTTTGTTTGCGCAGGTATTCGGTCAGCGCCAGCACCATGTCGGTGGCGGTGATGCCCGGTTGCAGCTTACCGGTCAGCTCAACGCCGACGCTTTCCGGCAGACGCATCCACGATGCGCGGCCGAGCATCACGCTTTCCGCTTCCAGACCACCAACACCAATGGCGATCACGCCCAGCGCATCAACGTGCGGGGTGTGACTGTCGGTGCCGACACAGGTATCGGGGAAGGCCACGCCGTCACGCACCTGGATCACCGGAGACATTTTCTCCAGGTTGATCTGATGCATGATGCCGTTGCCCGGCGGGATCACGTCGACGTTCTTGAAGGCTTTCTTGGTCCAGTTGATGAAGTGGAAACGGTCTTCATTGCGACGGTCTTCAATGGCGCGGTTCTTCTCGAACGCCTCGGGATCGAAGCCACCGCGTTCAACGGCCAAGGAGTGGTCGACAATCAACTGAGTAGGCACTACCGGGTTCACTTGCGCCGGGTCACCACCTTGCAGGGCGATGGCATCGCGCAGGCCGGCGAGGTCGACCAGGGCGGTCTGGCCAAGAATGTCGTGGCACACCACGCGGGCCGGGAACCACGGAAAATCGAGATCGCGTTTGCGCTCGATGAATTGTTTGAGCGATTCGGTGAGCGTGGCCGGGTCACAGCGACGCACGAGGTTTTCCGCCAGCACGCGGGAGGTGTACGGCAGGGTATCGTAGGCGCCGGGCGCAATGGCCTCGACCGCCGCGCGGGCGTCGAAATAATCCAGATGGCTGCCGGGCAGCGGTTTGCGGAATTCTGTGTTCATCGTCAGGACTCGGTCACGGTGGTTACAAAGGGTGGGGGCCTGGCGCAGTTCCCGAAGTGAACACGGTCAAATGTGGGAGCGGGCTTGCTCGCGAAAGCAGTGTGTCAGTCGACATCAATGTTGGATGTCAGTCCGTCTTCGCGAGCAAGCCCGCTCCCACACTGGTTCCCGGTTCATTCAGTAACCAGCGCGGTAGCGCCCACCATTCAGCGTTGTTCGATTGGCACGAACTTGCGCTGTTCGACGCCGACGTATTCGGCGCTCGGGCGGATGATGCGGTTGTTGGCACGTTGTTCGAACACATGCGCCGCCCAGCCGGTCAGGCGCGAGCAGACAAAGATCGGCGTGAACAACTTGGTCGGAATGCCCATGAAGTGGTACGTCGAGGCATGGTAGAAGTCGGCGTTCGGGAACAGTTTCTTTTGTTCCCACATGGTCTTGTCGATGGCTTCGGACACCGGGAACAGCACCGTGTCGCCCACTTCGTCAGCGAGTTTTTTCGACCAGGCCTTGATCACCTCGTTACGCGGATCATTGTCCTTATAGATCGCGTGGCCGAAGCCCATGATCTTGTCCTTGCGCTCGAGCATGCCGAGGGTGCCTTTGATCGCCTCTTCCGGCGACGAAAAGCGCTCGATCATTTCCATCGCCGCTTCGTTGGCGCCGCCGTGCAGCGGGCCGCGCAGGGAACCGATGGCCGCCGTGATGCAGGAATACAGATCCGACAGCGTAGACGCACACACCCGGGCGGTGAAAGTCGAGGCGTTGAACTCGTGTTCCGCGTAGAGGATCAGCGAAACGTTCATCACCTTGACGTGCAACTCGCTCGGTTTCTTGTCGTGTAACAGGTGCAGGAAATGGCCGCCGATGCAGGCTTCGTCGGTCACGCAATTGATGCGTTTGCCGTCGTGACTGAAGCGATACCAGTAGCACATGATCGCCGGGAACGCGGCCAGCAGGCGGTCGGTTTTGTCGTGCTGCTCGGAGAAGTCTTTCTCCGGCTCGATGTTGCCCAGAAACGAGCAACCGGTGCGCATCACGTCCATCGGATGAGCGTCAGCGGGGATGCGTTCCAGCACTTCTTTCAGCGCTTGCGGCAGGTCACGCAGCTTGCTCAGCTTCTGGGTGTAGGCAGCGAGTTGTGCCTTGGTCGGCAGTTCGCCGTACAGCAGCAGGTAAGCCACTTCTTCAAATTGGGCATCAGCCGCCAGGTCGCGAACGTCATAGCCGCGATAGGTCAGGCCTGCGCCCGACAGGCCCACGGTGGACAGTGCGGTTTGCCCGGCCACCTGGCCACGGAGCCCGGCGCCACTGAGTACTTTTGCTTCGGCCATTGCTGTCTCCAGTTTTCTTGAATTTGTTAGGGAAACTTGTAGGAGCGAAGCTTGCTCGCGAAAGCGGTGTGTCAGACGACATTGATTTTGAATGTCAGTCCGTCTTCGCGAGCAAGCTTCGCTCCTACAGGACTTTCTTTATTTCTTTGCAGCAAACAACGCATCGAGCTTCTGCTCGAAGGTGTGGTAATCGATGCGATCGTAAAGCTCCATGCGCGTCTGCATGGTGTCGATGACATTCTGTTGCGTGCCGTCGCGGCGGATCGCGGTGTAGACGTTTTCCGCGGCTTTGTTCATCGCGCGGAACGCCGACAGCGGGTACAGCACCAGCGACACGTCGGCGGCGGCGAGCTGCTCGGTGGTGTACAGCGGCGTCGCGCCGAATTCGGTGATGTTGGCCAGGATCGGCGCTTTCACGCGGCTGGCGAACAGTTTGTACATCTCAAGCTCGGTGATCGCTTCCGGGAACACCATGTCGGCGCCGGCCTCGATGCATGCCGCCGCACGATCCAGCGCAGACTCAAGACCTTCCACCGCCAAGGCGTCGGTGCGGGCCATGATCACGAAGCTGTCATCGGTGCGGGCATCGACAGCCGCTTTGATGCGGTCGACCATTTCCTGCTGCGAGACGATCTCTTTATTAGGACGGTGACCGCAGCGCTTGGCGCCGACCTGGTCTTCGATGTGAATCGCCGCCGCGCCGAACTTGATCATCGACTTCACGGTACGGGCGACGTTGAACGCCGAGGAACCGAAACCGGTGTCCACGTCCACCAACAGTGGCAAGTCGCAGACGTCAGTGATGCGGCGCACGTCGGTCAGCACGTCATCCAGGCCGGTAATCCCCAGGTCTGGCACGCCGAGGGAGCCGGCAGCCACCCCGCCACCCGACAGGTAAATAGCTTTGAAACCGGCGCGCTTGGCCAGCAGTGCATGGTTGGCGTTGATCGTGCCGACCACTTGCAGCGGATGCTCGCTGGCGACCGCATCGCGGAAACGCTGGCCTGGAGTGCTCTTGTTGGAACTCATGACTCACCTCGTTCAGTGGCTGTCGGGTTAGCGCCGTCCTGGTAGTGACGGGCGATATTGCGTTTGGAGACGCCGATGTGACGGCGCATCAACAACTCGGCCAATTCACCGTCACGGTCGGCGATGGCATCGAGAATTCGGTGGTGTTCGGCAAACGCCTGGCGCGGCCGATTGGGCGTGGTGGAAAACTGGATGCGGTACATGCGCACCAGCTGATAGAGCTCACCGCACAGCATCTGGGTCAGGGTGCGGTTGCCGCTGCCCTGGATGATCCGGTAATGAAAGTCGAAATCGCCTTCCTGCTGGTAGTAGCCGACACCTGCCTGAAACGCCGCATCGCGCTCGTGGGTTTCGAGCACGCGGCGCAGTTCGTCGATTTCTTCGACCGTCATGCGTTCAGCCGCCAGACGGCACGCCATGCCTTCCAGGGATTCGCGAATTTCATAGAGTTCCAGCAATTCAGCGTGGCTCAGCGACACCACCCGCGCCCCGACGTGCGGCACGCGAACCAGCAGGCGCTGGCCTTCCAGACGGTGAATGGCCTCACGCAGTGGCCCGCGGCTAATGCCGTAGGTGCGCGCCAGCTCTGGCTCGGAGATCTTGCTGCCCGGGGCGATCTCGCCTTTGACGATGGCCGCCTGAATGCGTCGGAAGACGTTTTCGGAAAGTGTTTCCGAGTCGTCCTGAACTGTGACCGGGGGATCGAGTTGATCCAGCATATTGTCGACACCTTGAATACCAATGCCGCAAAAACTAGCGAATATGGCCGATCACGTCAAAGGATAAATCGATATTGTCGACAATCGTCTAATAACCCGCTGCACCATAAGGAAGCAACACCTCAAGTTATAGCCGTCGGCCAGCGCTGGCGCCATAAACCCACCGTGCTAGAATGCCGCCCGCATTTGCTTGTCATCTGCATTGCCTGTCATAAAAAGCGGATAGGCATACCGAGGGAGCTTGTGCAGCAATGCCAGGGCCTTGAATTGAAGAACGGACCGCTGCGCACCAGGATTTATGAGACTCAAGCCCTTCACTACATTCCTATGTCTTTTTGGCCTGCCAGGTTTCGCCGCGGCAGGGGAAAAGACTGTGTATGGCCTCAATGAGTACGCTTCGCTGGACGGCATCAATCTGGAAGTCGCCGCCAAACTCGACACCGGGGCGAAAACCGCTTCGCTGAGTGCCCGCGACATCAAACGCTTCAAACGCAATGGCGAATCCTGGGTGCGCTTCTATCTGGCTATCGACGCCGCGCATTCGCACCCGATCGAACGACCGCTGGCCCGTGTCAGCAAGATCAAGCGCCGGGCCGGCGACTACGACCCGGAAGAAGGCAAGAAATACACCGCCCGTCCGGTCATCGAGCTGGATATCTGCATGGGTTCGGCTTTACGCAGCATCGAAGTGAACCTGACCGACCGCAGTGCCTTCCAATACCCGCTCTTGATCGGCTCCGAAGCGCTCAAACGCTTCGATGCGCTGGTCGACCCCAGTCTTAAATACGCTGCTGGCAAACCCGCCTGCGCCACCGACGCACATACCGCAGAGTAATTCCAATGCGCTCTCTTACCCTCCATCTGAAACTGCTGATCGCCATCCTGGTGGTGCTGGGCATTTCAGTTACGGCCTATCAGATTTTCGTACTCGGTATTCCGGTGACCGAAGACGCCACCGACGACTTGTGGAACATCGACGCCAAGGTCGAGTTCGTCGCCAACCCCAAGGATCCGATCAAGATCCAGATGTTCGTGCCGCCGCTGAGCCGCGACTACGTGAGCCTCAACGAGAGTTTCATTTCCAACAATTACGGCGTGTCGGTGAACCGTGTCGACGGCAATCGCAAGGTCACCTGGTCGGCGCGTCGGGCCAAGGGCAACCAGACCCTTTATTACCGTCTGGTGCTGACCAAACGCTACAGCGGTGAAAAATCCAAGGTCAAAGGCCCGACCTTCCGCGACAGCATCGCCGTCGAAGGCCCGGAAAAAGTCGCCGCCGACGCCCTGCTCGCGCCGATCCGTCAGCATTCGGCCGACGTCGAAACCTTCATCGGCGAAGCCATCAAGCGCGTCAACAACCTCAACGACGACAACGTCAAACTGCTGCTGGCCGGCGATCCGTCCACCGTGAACAAAGCCAAAATCGTCGAGCTGGTACTGTCCATCGCCCACGTGCCGGTGGAAAAGGTTCACACCATCCGCCTGGTGGCCGATCAGCCGCAAATGCCTGAACTCTGGTTGCGCAGCTTCAACGGCACCGACTGGCTGTACTTCAACCCGGAGACCGGCGAACAGGGCCTGCCCACCGACCGCTTGCTGTGGTGGACCGGCGACGAAAACCTGATCACCGTCGATGGGGGCAAGAAAGCCAACGTCACGTTCAGCCTGAACAACAGCGAAATGAATGCCATTCGCCTGGCCAAGCTGACCGACGAAAACTCCGACGCCAACTTCCTCGAATACTCGCTGTACGGCCTGCCGCTGCAAACCCAGCAGACTTTCATGATCATGGTGATGATCCCAATCGGCGTGCTGGTGATCCTGATCCTGCGCAACCTGATCGGCATTCAGACACTCGGCACCTTCACTCCGGTGCTGATCGCCCTCGCCTTCCGGGAAACCCAGCTCGGTTTTGGCATCGTGCTGTTTACGATCATCACGGCGCTGGGGCTGTCGCTGCGCTCCTACCTTGAACATCTGAAGTTGCAAATGCTGCCGAGGCTGTCGGTGGTGCTGACCTTCGTGGTGGTGCTCATCGCGATGATCAGCCTGTTCAGCCACAAACTCGGCCTGGAGCGCGGGTTGTCAGTGGCGCTGTTCCCGATGGTGATTCTGACCATGACCATCGAACGCCTGTCGATCACCTGGGAAGAGCGCGGTGGCGGCCATGCCATGAAAGTGGCGATCGGCACGCTGATCGCCGCCTCCCTGGCGCATCTGATCATGAGCGTGCCGGAGCTGGTGTACTTCGTGTTCACCTTCCCGACAATCCTGCTGATCCTGGTGGGCTTCATGCTGGCCATGGGTCGCTATCGCGGTTACCGCCTGACCGAACTGGTGCGTTTCAAGGCTTTCCTGAAGAAGGCTGACGCCTGATGTTCGGTCTCTGGAAGACCTGGAAAGCCCTGGAGGCCCGGGGCATCATGGGGATCAATCGGCGCAACGCAGACTACGTGCTCAAGTACAACAAGCGCAGCCTGTACCCGATCGTCGATGACAAGATCATCACCAAGGAGCGCGCCATCGCCGCCGGCATTCATGTGCCGGAGCTGTATGGCGTGATCTCCACCGAGAAAGAAATCGACAACCTCGACGCGATCATCGGCGGGCGCAACGACTTCGTGGTCAAACCGGCCCAGGGCGCCGGTGGCGACGGCATTCTGGTGATCGCCGACCGCTTCGAGGGCCGCTATCGCACGGTGTCGGGAAAGATCATCAGCCATGAGGAAATCGAGCACCAGATTTCCAGCATCCTGACCGGCCTGTACTCGCTCGGCGGTCACCGTGACCGCGCGTTGATCGAATACCGCGTGACCCCGGACCAGATCTTCAAAAGCATCAGCTATGAAGGCGTGCCGGACATTCGCATCATCGTATTGATGGGCTATCCGGTGATGGCCATGTTACGTCTGCCTACCCGCCAGTCCGGCGGCAAGGCCAACCTGCATCAGGGCGCCATTGGTGTCGGTGTCGATCTGGCGACCGGCCTGACATTGCGCGGCACCTGGCTGAACAACATCATCACCAAACACCCGGACACCACCAACGCCGTGGACGGCGTGCAACTGCCCTACTGGGACGGTTTCATGAAACTCGCCGCCGGCTGCTACGAGCTGTGCGGGCTGGGTTACATCGGGGTCGACATGGTGCTCGACCAGGAAAAAGGGCCGCTGATTCTTGAGCTTAATGCCCGACCGGGGTTGAACATTCAGATCGCCAACGATTGCGGGTTGACGTTGCGTACCCACGCGGTCGAAGCGCGACTGGAAGAATTGAAAGCGCGCGGGATAACCGAAACGGTGCAGGAACGCGTGGAGTTCGTTCAGGAAATGTTTGGGCATATTCCTGCGGTTGAGGGTTGATCCGAGACCGAGGCGCGACATTCGCGGGCAAGCCTCGCTCCTACATGGACGCCGCTGTACCTGTAGGAGCGAGGCTTGCCCGCGAAGGCTGACTAACAGCCACCCAATCTTTCAACCCTGGCACCAACAGTTCAATCCCCGACATCCCCTCTAGGAGCAAATCCTGCAGAGGACTACAATCGCTCCCCCGCCTCGATGGCTGATCTGCCCCGCCCATGTTGACCTGTTCCGTACACCCGCTGCCCTATCGCGCCAACCCCGCCGAATACTTCGCGGCGATTCGTCATGCCCCCGGTGCCGTGCTGCTCGACAGCGGTCGGCCGAGCGCCGAGCGTGGGCGTTATGACCTGCTCAGCGCCTGGCCGCTGGAGCAATTGGCCGTATTACCGGACGAAAGCGGCAGCCACTTCCTGCAACGCCTTCGCGACACTCTGACGCGACTCGGCGAAGCCGCTGTTCCTTTCGACCTGCCTTTTGCCGGTGGCCTGATCGGTTATCTGAGCTACGACTTCGGCCGGCATCTGGAAAACCTGCCGAGCCAGGCGCGGGACGACCTGCAATTGCCCGACGCACGTTTCGGGCTGTACGACTGGGCCCTGATCAGCGATCACCACTTGGCCACCAGCCAACTGGTGTTTCACCCAACGCTGATCGACAGCGAACGACAGCGGCTGATCGAACTGTTCACGCAATCTGCACCTCAGAAAATCGAGCCTTTCAAACTGGACGGCCCGATGAGTGCCGACCTGAGCGCCGATGACTATCGACAAGCCTTCGAACGCATTCAGCAATACATCCAGGCCGGCGACTGTTATCAGGTCAACTTCGCCCAGCGCTTTCGCGCGCAATACCAGGGCGACCCATGGGCCGCGTACTGCGCTTTACGAGCGGCGTGCCCGACACCGTTTTCCGGCTTCCAGAGCCTGCCCGACGGCGACGCCGTGCTGAGCCTGTCGCCGGAGCGTTTCGTTAAAGTCAGCGAGCGCCACGTCGAAACCCGCCCGATCAAAGGCACCCGCCCCCGCGGCCTGACTGCTGCTGAAGATGCGGCGAACGCCGCCGAACTGCTGGCCAGCCCCAAGGACCGCGCGGAAAACCTGATGATCGTCGATTTGCTGCGTAACGACCTCGGCCGCACCTGCCGCATCGGCTCGGTGCGGGTGCCGGAGTTGTTCAGTCTGGAAAGCTACCCGAACGTGCATCACCTGGTGAGTAGCGTTACCGGCGAGCTGGGGGATGGCAAGGATGCGCTGGATTTGATCGCCGGCAGCTTCCCCGGCGGCTCGATTACCGGCGCGCCGAAGATTAGGGCCATGCAGATCATCGATGAGCTGGAACCGACCCGTCGTGGGTTGTATTGCGGTTCATTGCTGTACCTGGACGTGCGCGGTGAGATGGACAGCTCCATCGCTATCCGCAGCTTGCTGGTCAAGGATGGGCAGGTGTGCTGCTGGGGCGGCGGCGGAATCGTCGCGGATTCGGACTGGCAGGCGGAATATCAGGAATCGATAACCAAGGTGAAGGTGTTGCTCGATACCTTGCAGAACCTCTGATACCGCACTTCTGTGGCGAGGGGGCTTGCCCCCGTTGGGGTGCGAAGCGCCCCCAAAACCCGACACCGCGAATCTTCAAATAGAACGCATGCACCGGTTTACGACTGCTTCGCAGCCGAACGGGGCGATGCGGCGTTCCGACAAGCCCCCTCGCCACAATATTGTGTTTACAAACTCAACGCCCGGTTCGAAGCCTTGATGAACTCCTGCTTCAACTCGGCAAAGCTGTGCACCGCCGGAAATTGTGGAAACTCGCGAATCACATTATCCGGTGCATGGAACAGGATCCCGGCATCCGCCTCGCCCAGCATCGTCGTGTCGTTGTAAGAATCACCCGCCGCGATCACCCGGTAGTAGAGGCTCTTGAACGCCAACACCGACTGACGCTTGGGATCTTTCTGACGCAGTTGATAGCCCGTGACGCAACCGGAATCGTCAGTAATCAGACGATGGCAAAGCAACGTCGGAAAGCCCAGTTGACGCATCAGCGGCTGGGAGAATTCGTAAAAGGTGTCCGACAAAATCACCACCTGAAAGCGCTCACGCAGCCAGTCGACGAATTCGCTGGCGCCTTCCAGAGGCTTGAGCGTGGCGATCACTTCCTGGATGTCGGAAAGCTTCAGGCCGTGCTCGTCGAGAATCCGCAGGCGCTGCTTCATCAACACGTCGTAATCGGGAATGTCCCGAGTGGTGGCCCTGAGGGAGTCAATCCCGGTTTTTTCGGCAAAAGCGATCCAGATTTCCGGGACCAGCACACCTTCAAGATCCAGACAGGCAATTTCCACAAGACACTCCCATTTTGTACTGTTTATTGAGTCGAGCGAGCAAAAGGACTGCCGAACTCTAGCGACTCGTCCTTCTCTGTGCAACGCAGAGGGCGCACCAGCCGCCGCAGGATTTTGTTACCATCGGCACATATAGAGCGCCCAGCGCCACCGACCTGTAGGAAGCCGCCCTGATGAGCCCATCGTTCGATGTCGTGGAACTCGCCACGACCTATGCCAACAAATCCGCCCAAGACATCCTGAAACTCGCGTTCGCCGAGTTCGGCGATGACCTGTGGATTTCTTTCAGCGGCGCCGAGGATGTGGTGCTGGTGGACATGGCCTGGAAGCTGAACAAGAACGTCAAGGTGTTCAGCCTCGACACCGGCCGCTTGCACCCCGAGACCTACCGCTTCATCGAGCAGGTGCGCGAGCACTACAAGATCGACATCGAAGTGGTGTCGCCTGACTACACCAAACTCGAACCTTTCGTGAAGGAAAAAGGCCTGTTCAGTTTCTACAAGGACGGCCATGGCGAGTGCTGCGGCATCCGCAAGATCGAGCCGTTGCGTCGCAAGCTCTCGGGGGTGACCGCCTGGGCCACCGGCCAGCGTCGGGACCAGAGCCCAGGCACCCGCAGCGCGGTCGCCGTGCTGGAAATCGATACCGCGTTCTCCACCCCGGAACGCACTCTGTACAAATTCAACCCGCTGGCGCAAATGACCAGCGAAGAAATCTGGGGTTACATCCGCATGCTCGAGCTGCCATACAACAGCCTGCATGAGCGCGGGTTCATCAGCATCGGCTGCGAGCCTTGCACCCGTCCGGTGTTGCCAAACCAGCACGAGCGCGAAGGTCGTTGGTGGTGGGAAGAAGCCACGCAGAAAGAATGCGGGCTGCATGCCGGCAACATCATCAGCAAATCCAAAGCTTAAAAAATCACAGTCGTAGACCGCGTTATCGTTCATCGCGGGCAAGCCACGCTCCCACAGGTTTTGTGTCGTTTACATCATTACGATACGACTCAAAACCCTGTGGGAGCGGGCTTGCTCGCGAAGGCCGCACCTCGGTTCTAAATCAGACTCACAGAGCACTGAACCGCGCGCCCAACCCCTGCTCCGTAAACTGCTCAATGATGAAATCGACAAACGCCCGGGTCTTTCCCGGTAGCAGTTTGTGTTCGGCGTAATAGATGGAGATGTTGCCATCGTCGACGTACCAGTCAGGCAGTACCCGCTGCAACGTCCCGGTATCCAGATAACCCACGGCAAACGGCATGCTCACCAACGCAATGCCCAACCCCTGAGCCGCCGTGGCGCAGGCGGCTTCCGAATCGCTCATGGTCATCCGCGTCTTGAGTGTCAGCGGGCTGTGTTGCCGGGTGCGACTGGTCAACTGCCAGGAACGCACGCGTCCCGTCTGCGGCGAGCGTATCAAGATGCCGTCGTGGTGTTTGAGGTCGTCAGGCTCGACGATCGTCTCGTGCCCCGCCAAGTACTCGGCTGAAGCCACCAATACCCGATGGGCGGGCGTCAGCTTGCGCGCCACCACCCCTTGGGGCAGCTCGAATCCGCCACCAATCGCAGCATCGAACCCTTGGCCAATCAGGTCGACCTGGCGGTTATCGAAATGCCAGTCCGGGTTGATCGCCGGAAAGCGCTGCAGAAACTCGCCCAGCAACGGCACGATGTACAAGCGCCCGAACACTGTGCCCATGCTGACCTTGAGCGTTCCCGCCGGGCGTCCTTCGGCGCTGGCCAGGTTGGCCACCGCATTCTGGATCGTGTGCAGACTGGCGCTGACTTCGCCGAGAAACAGCTGGCCGGCCTCAGTCAGCGTCAGGCTGCGCGTGCTGCGCTGGAACAGCCGCACACCCAGTCGCGCCTCCAGCTTGGCGACGCTCTTGCCCACCGCCGCCGGCGTCAGGCTCAAGCGCCGCGCCGCTTCGGCGAAGCTGCCGACCTCGGCGCTACGCACGAAGCATTCGATACTGCTGAAGGTTTCCATAAGCGCCACTATAAACTTCTGGTTTACACAGACTATAGCAATGACGGTCTACCCGCTGGGTAGTGCGAAGCCGATACTCGACTCCGACAACAAGGCAGCCCGCCTTGAATTTCTGGAGATCGACATGACCACTCAACACCTCAGCGGCAAAGTAGCTCTGATTCAAGGCGGTTCACGCGGCATCGGTGCTGCCATCGTCAAACGCCTGGCCGCCGAAGGCGCTACCGTCGCCTTCACTTACGTCAGCTCCACCGCAAAAGCCGAAGAGCTGCAAAACAGCATCATCAGCGCAGGCGGCAAAGCCCTGGCCATCAAGGCCGACAGCGCCGATGCCGTCGCGATTCGCAATGCCGTTAATGCCACCGTCGAAGCCTTCGGTCGCCTGGACATCCTGGTTAACAACGCAGGCGTTTTGGCCGTCGCACCGCTGGAAGACTTCAAACTCGAAGACTTCGACCAGACCCTGGCCATCAACGTACGCAGTGTGTTCATCGCCACCCAGGAAGCGGCCAAACATATGACCGAAGGCGGTCGCATCATCAACATCGGCAGCACCAATGCCGAGCGCATGCCCTTCGCCGGTGGTGGCCCGTATGCCATGAGCAAATCGGCGCTGGTCGGCCTGACCAAAGGTCTGGCTCGCGACCTCGGCCCACGGGGCATCACCATCAATAACGTGCAACCGGGCCCGGTCGACACTGACATGAACCCCGCCAGCGGCGACTTCGCTGAAAGCCTGATCCCGCTGATGGCCGTGGGTCGTTATGGCAAAGTGGAAGAAATCGCCAGCTTCGTCGCCTACCTTGTCGGTCCCGAAGCCGGCTACATCACCGGTGCCAGCCTGACCATCGACGGTGGTTTCGGCGCCTGATACAGGTCACTTGTGGGAGCGGGCTTACTCGCGAAAGCGTCGTATCAGTCGACATTGAATGTTGCCTGACACTCCCTCTTCGCGAGCAAGCCCGCCCCCACATTTATACCGGTGTTAAGCCCACTCGAGTGCCGGCAAGCCACATGCACTAGGCTTGAACGCCTTCAACGTACGAAGAATGCCATCGGCGTGTGCGTACTTTTCATCGGCCATCGCCGCATCCGGGATCGCAATCGCCGTCATCCCCGCTGCTTTCGCTGCAGTGACGCCGAACGGTGAATCCTCGAACACCAGGCAATCCTCCGGCGCGACACCCAGGCGCCGCGCCGCTGTCAGGAAGATATCCGGCGCCGGCTTGGCTGCCCCCACTTCCGGGTCATCCGCGGTGACGATGAAGTCGAATAGCGCGAACCAGTCGCGGTGCAAGGTGGTTTTCTGACCGAACGACTGACGTGAAGAACTGGTGCCCACCGCAATAGGAATGTTATTGGCCTTCAAGTGCCGAACCAGCTCCTCTGCGCCAGGCATCGCCAGCGCCGTCGGAAAACGCTCGCGCATCAAGGGTTCGCGGATCACCAGGAATTCTTCGGCGGTGATCGGCAGGTCCAGCGCCTCGACCACATAGCGCGCCAGATCACCCGCGCCACGACCGATGATGTTCTGTTTGACGCTCCAGTCGAAGGTCCGGCCATAACGCTCGGCAATGATGGACGTGACCTCGGTGTAAATGCCCTCGGTATCCAGCAACAAGCCGTCCATGTCGAAAATCACGGCCTTGATCGGGCCGAACTCATCCAAGGGTGCATTCATCGCATCAGATCCGTTTTCTCATGGCATCCCAGGAGCGGCTCAGGCACGACCGGGTCCGTGATGGATTAAAGGGTTCAGCAGCATAGCGAGCGCGATTGGTAGAGAGCAACGGGCAACGCCTGACGGATACAAAAATCTGTGTCGAGACTCCCGCGATGATTTAGCGACTTCCCCTACACCAAACACCTCCTTTCCCGACTTCTTTTCTTGCTGATCCCCCGCAAAGTCTCGCGTTCCACATTGATCAGCGCGAGGGACTGCGAATGTTCGAACCTGACAAGGTCCTGGCCTTGAACAATGCCATCGGCTTGCTGGTGGTCGCCGCCATGAATCCCGAGCGTCCGGACGTCGAAGCGTTGCTCGGTGATTTTCGACTCTGCCTCAACGACTACGAGGCCTGGGCGGAAAACTTCTGGACCGGTGGGGCGCTGAATGTCGAGCAAGTGTTCAAGGTCGGCAACGAAGTCCGGCTCAGCGCGCCGAAGGACTCCACCGCCCCTGTCGGTTCGACACTCGCCATATGCCCCGCCAGTGGTCCGTTGACCCTGGTGCACCTGTTTGAGGCCGCGCGTTTCGTGCCGATCGGCAATACGCCGGTGATGCTCGAACCGGTTATCTCGCAGCGTAATGGTGAACTGACGTTCGGTGAGCCCGTCCACAAAACCATTGGCCCCAGCGGCATCCTCGAAATCCCCGAATGCTGGCGCGGCCAGCGCTATCGCATCACCTTCTTCCCCAATGTTTGCGCTGATCACGTCAAAGCACTCTATGCCTCCTATCAGGACGTTATCGGCGAGCTGGAAGGCTGGCTGCGCAATGAATGGACGAGCGAATTCGAGCCTTTATGGGCAGTTTTTTCCGAGGCAGGGTTCACCCGGCGCTACGGCATGTTGCAACAGGCCGACTGGCGCGGCTTCGAGCGTTCGCTGCACGGTTTGTGGGATGACGTGAAGCAGGTCTACGCCCTGGTAGCAGACCTGCAAACCAACAGCGAAAAACTCCTTGAGTACCTGACCCAAGGCGAGCTTGAGACGCTGCTGAATGCCTCGGCTGAAGCCATCGCCAATGTGTTGCTGATGTTGAGCGATGAACCGTTGATGTTCATCCATCTCGCGGCCTTCACCAGTTGGCTGAGGATGTTGCCGCCGCAGTACATCGCCGAAGTCGTGGCGCAAATTCGTACAGAACTGTTGATCAGTTTCCTGCTGGTGCGCCTCACCGGACCTACGGGCCTGAAGCTCGGCATGAGCGCCAAAGTACTGGACAAGATCAAGTCCCGGCAGGCTCGACAGTGGTTGGCGGCGGCCAGTTTGCGACTGGCCGAACTGACGGCCAAATCTGACCTGACAGCCCACGCTGGCGCGCTCAAACCGCTCGTGGTCAACGCGCGAAATGCACCACTGAAACCGGCACCGACGGTTCCGTTACAGATCAGTGCTGGCAACTCTCCAGTTGTACAGGTGAACAACCCTGTCGCTATCGCTCGCGACAAGTCCGGCGCCATGACCCGGCTGGGCCGTCACGAACCTCACGACGATGCATCTAATCAGGCGAAAAATCCCAACGGCGACAGTGCCGATTCGGCGAATAGAACCGCTACCAACGGCTGTCCGGTGTCAATGGTCAGTGGCGAAGAACTGCTGACCCTGACCGACGGTTCGCTGGATGGGTTGCTGCCGTTTGCCTTCACCCGGTTGTACCGCACCAGCGCGGTGGAGATCGATTGCGGGCTGGGCTGGGGCTGGAGCCATTCACTGGCGCAGCGGTTGGAGCTGGACGATGAACACGTCGTCTGGATCGACCATGAAAACCGTCGTACGACGTTTCCGCTGCCGAGCGCCCAGCGCCCGGTGATCCACAACAGCCTGTCGCGGGCGGCGATTTACCTCGGGGACGAGCCGGAAGAGTTGATTCTCGCGTTGGCCGGCGAAAAGAGCCGGTTCTACCACTTTCGAGGGGGCCGCTTAACGGCGATCAGCGACGCCTACAACAACCGCCTCCATATCACTCGCGACCGTCAGGATCGCATTCAACGCCTCGATAACCGCGCCGGTCGTTCGCTGCTGTTGTGCTACGAGCGCAGGCACCTCGTCGCCGTCGAATACCAGTCGTTTCACCGCACCGATGCCATGAATGAAGCCTGGCGTACAGAGCAGACGCTGGCTTTCTATCGCTACGACGCTCGCCAACGTTTGATCGAAGTAACCAATGCCGCCGGGGAAAGCGAGCGTTACGACTACGACGACCGGCATGTGATCCTGCAGCGGCAACTGGCCGGTGGCGCAAGTTTCTTCTGGGAGTGGGAACGCTCTGGCAAGGCGGCACGCTGCGTGCGGCATTGGGCGTCATTTGCGCAGATAGATACGCGATATGCCTGGGATGACCACGGCAGCGTCACCGTCCAGAACATCGATGGCAGCGAAGCGGTTTACGAGCACGACGACCGCGCGCGGCTGGTGCGCAAGGTCGGGCTTAACGGTGGCGAACAGCTCAAGGCCTATGACGAACAGGGCCGGTTGGTGGCCGAGCAGGATCCGCTGGGGGCCGTCACTGAATACCGTTATGACGACGTCGGACGCCTGATCGCGCTGATTCCGCCGGAAGACGAGCCAACGGACTACGAGTATCGCAACGGTTTCCTGCATGCGCGCTATCGCGGTAAAGCGGTGTGGAGATATCAGCGCAATGCTCAGGGCGATGTGACCGAGGCGACCGATCCCGACGGCCATATCACCCATTGCCACTACGACGCTCAGGGGCGGCTGCTGTCGATCCGCTACCCGGACACCAGCCGGCATGTGTTCGTCTGGAATGCCTTGGGGCAGTTGCTTGAGGAAACGCTGCCGGACGGTGGTCAGCGCAAGTTTTCCTACGATGCATTGGGGCGGCAGACGACCCGTCAGGACGAACACGGAACCGTCACCCGTTACCAGTGGGACGCCGCTGGCCGACTGACTCAGACGATTTTGCCTACCGGCGCCAGCCGCGCCTTCAGTTACAACGCCTACGGCAAGATCACCGCCGAACGCGATGAACTGGGCCGCGTCACCCGCTACGAATACGCCGACGATCTGCATCTGGTCAGCCGTCGCCTCAATCCCGACGGCACCCAGCTGAAGTACCGCTACGACAACGCGCAGCTGCTGCTCACGGAAATCGAAAACGAATCCGGCGAAAAATATCAGCTGGACTACACGACCAGCGGATTGATCCGACAGGAAACCGGCTTCGACGGCCGCCGCACCGCGTACGTCTACGACCTCAACGGCCACTTGCTGGAAAAAACCGAGTTCGGTGATGACGGCTCGCAGCTGGTTACGGGGTATCAACGGGATTCGGCCGGACGCCTATTGGTCAAGACCCTGCCCGATGGCATCAAGGTCGAGTACCGCTACGACTCGCTGGGCCGACTCGTCAGCGTCAATGACGGCCACGATCACCCGCTGGAGTTTAAGTACGACCAACAGGACCGCCTGATCACCGAACACCAGGGCTGGGGCACCTTGCGTTATCGCTACGACGCTTGCGGCCGACTCACCCACCTGCGCCTGCCGGACAACAGCAAACTCGACTACCACCACGCCAAGGGCGGTGCGCTGACGGCCATCGACCTCAACGGCACACGACTCACCACCCACCAGCTTGCCTTCGGCCGCGAACAGCAACGCCAACAAGGTCAACTCACCAGCGAATATGCCTATGACGATCAGGGCCGGCTGAAAGCTCATGCCGTCAGCCGACCTCAACATCCGCTGTACCGTCGCGACTATGCCTACAGCGCCAACGGCAATCTCGACCATATTGCCGACACCCGCCACGGCCAGCGCAGCTACCAGTACGACTCGCTCGACCGCCTGATCCGCGTCCGCTATTCCCGTGACCAACCGCCGGAAAGCTTCGCCCACGACCCGGCCGGCAACCTGCTGATGCAGGACCGACCCGGCCCGATGACCGTCAAGGGCAATCGCCTGCTGATGCAGGGCGACCGCCATTACGACTACGACGCCTTCGGCAATCTGACCCGCGAACGCCGCGGCACCGCGCAACAACTCGTCACCGAATACAGCTACGACTGCCAGCACCGCCTGATCGGCGTCACCACCCCGGACGGTCGTTGTTCAAGCTACCGCTACGACGCCTTCGGCCGGCGTATCAAGAAAACCGTCGACGGCAAAACCACCGAGTTCTTCTGGCAAGGCGATCAGGTCGTCGCCGAAAGCAGCAAGGAGCATTACCGCAGCTACGTCTACGAACCGGGCAGCTTCCGCCCGTTGGCCATGCTCGACGGCAAGGGCCCGCGCCAAGCCTGTCCGTTCTACTACCAACTCGACCACCTCGGCACACCGCAAGAACTCACCGACTACAGCGGCGACATCATCTGGGCCGCCCGATACACCGCGTATGGCCGCCTCACCCGCCTCAACCGTGACACCCACCAAATCCTCGATCAACCGCTGCGCTTTCAGGGGCAGTATTTCGACGCGGAAACCGGCCTGCACTACAACCGGCATCGCTACTACAATCCAGATGTCGGGCGGTACCTGACGCCGGATCCGAGCAAGTTGACGGGTGGGTTAAACGGCTATCAGTACACGCGCAATCCGGCGGGTTGGGTTGACCCGTTGGGGTTGAGTGAG
This sequence comes from Pseudomonas sp. QTF5, assembly GCF_000512695.2. GTDB lineage: Bacteria > Pseudomonadota > Gammaproteobacteria > Pseudomonadales > Pseudomonadaceae > Aquipseudomonas. The sequence goes on from NZ_AZRW02000023.1 coordinate 84,103, forward strand.
TGCCCTGGAGGGGATGGGTGTAAGAAGCCATCGTTTGGGGATGAGGATCCGGCGGGTAAGGTGGGGGTTGATGAGGGGGAGCCCAGAACCCCGAATCCAAAACAAGAGAACTATTATTTGTACCGTGGTGACGACCGAGAACCATGGGAAATTTTTGAGGCAGGATTTGAACCCTTGGGAGACAGTACAGATCTGTACTTGCACGCACTAGATAATAGAAGCCCTCCCAGTTACTTTGTCAGCACTACGACAAACGAAAATGAGGCAAAAAAGTTTGCCACAGGCTACGGGATTGCCGATGGTTACATATACGCACTGAAAAACATTAGGGGAATTGATGTAAACAAAGAACTTGGCATGATGTCACCACATCGGCGTGAGGTTGAGATAGCATTCCCAGGAGGAATAAAAAATCATGACATCGTCGGCGCCACCCCCGTCTATGATGATGGTAGCTATAAGGGCTACTCCATACCAAACCCTTTCAGGAAGCAACCATGAAACCAATAGAAATATTAATAAATAACCATGGGATCGTAGAGACAGCCACAATCGAATGCGACAGAAGAAAACCGGCACTCACATTCACGATGCAAAGTGGCCTAAAAAAAACTTATACAGCCTACGACCTTTACGTATGCTTTGGCATGTTAAGAGCCGACTATCCTGAGATAAAATTCTTGTGCAAAGGCGCCAAATTAAATGTTCATACTTCACGAATGTCATCCCAAATGTCTAATGGATTAGTCGCGTACGAACTTAAACTTGGAAAACCTAGCGAAGAAGAGGACATAGTACGAATTTTCGACTACGAAGACGAAAACATCACTAACAATATTGAGGAGCAAAAAACTTTCTACAAAAACTGGATCGAGTCATTGATTATTACAACGACGCCAAAAAAACCTGAAGACAATATTCAATAAAACAACCAACAACATAGAGTCATGAACTCACGCAAAACCGCTCATCGAGCAAATGCGCCAAGTGCCGGTAACAGCACTTACAATTCACAGCAGCCATATCAAAACAAAACATCTAGCCACAGAACATTCAGCCATATATTCGACCCCACTTACTAAATCTGACAACTAGAGCAAACATAATGAAACATCACATAAAACTACAAGTCGGAAACACCATTGAAGATGCAACGCTTGAAGAGCGCTTTAGCTCACTGACGTTCAAAATGAAAAATGGATTCAGAAAAACCTACACCGACCACGACCTGTATTTATGCCTGGCACAAATCCGACGAGACTTCCCTGAAATAAAATTCCTTTGCAAAGGAGCAAAACTTAATGTATTCCCTTCACGAATGTGCTCCCAGATGAGCAATGGAGGTGTCGCCTATGAGATGACACTGGGAGAAGCAGCATCGCGTGATAATATTGTTCACATTTTTGATTTTGAGGACAAAAACATCACCACTGACATTTCCGAACAAATAAATTTTTACCATCAATGGATAAGCCATTTTCGACCAAAACAAACTAATTCAGCAACCAAAATCCAGCTTAAAGAAGACTGACTTATTTAGCTCGAAAAAACAAACCTTGCAGATAGCAAAATAAAGTGTTCAAGACAAAGTTAACATGGCAGATATTTCGGCGACACACTCATCGATACTAATAGTCGCCTATCAGGCCAACCACCTTTAAATCCGAACAGAAAATAGAAAGTGGACAGCGTAGAAATCTTAATGATCAAAAACGGTAGACGCCAGGTCGCGAAACTTCTCTGCGACTCGGAAACGCTGACCATTAATTTTGTTATGGAGGAGCGGATTTTTACGACTGCCTTGGCAACATCAGAAAAGAACACTGCGACGTAGTGTTTCTGTGCAAGGGAGCCAAAATAAACGTACACCCTTCCAGCATGTCCTCCCAGATGTCGCTCGGTGTAAAAGCATATGAACTCACACTAGGTAAATATGCATCAAGGAGTGATCTGGTCAATATTTTTGACTATGAAGAAAACAATCTTACGAACGATCCGGAGGTTCAAAGAGACTTCTTCATGCGCTGGGTTGAGTCAGACATTTCAGAGGAGTAACGAGTCGAGAAAAGAGGCTAGGAAACTTTCGATAGTCTGTGAAAAACATCCAAGCCCAGCTCGACGCTGGGCTCAGTTCTACAGCAAAAAAAACTCTGACTTAGCCGCCAGAACTACCGGTTTTACCTCCACTTCCTGCTCCACCACCGCTCTCATCAATTTCAAAATCACCTGACTCTCCAGACCCACTTCCAGAACCACTCCCCATCGAACTTCCATCGCTCATCGACCCACCTCCCTTCCCCGGGCTGGTGCTGCTTCCATTGGCATCGCCGCCATTCCCACCACCAATGGTGTCCGGTGGCGGCGCCTTCCCGTCCGAGGTACCCGCATTCATTTCCGAATAAGGTGGCATCCCGCCCTTGTCGACCGGCGCATCGCGGCCAGACGATTGAGCAAACGCCGCCAATGCACTGATCGACAATAAGCCGAACACCGTCAGGGTCGTCAGTTTTGACCTGATCATGGCGCACCTCCTTTAAAGAGTGCTTTATCTGATCTCAGGCAGCGGTCGCTTTTTAAAGGTGCCGCACCATCGACGAGCGGCGATGGATCGCTGCGCAGGCTTCAGCTCGGTTCGCCCGAGGCGTCATCCCCGGCAATGTCCGGGTCTTCCGGGTCGGCTTCCACATCACCGCGCTTCACATCATCGGTGGGCACTTGTTCCACACCGGTGTCGTCATCGTCGGGCGGGCGCTGATCGCGACTGAGGGAGTCGGTGGGTGAAGGCAGCGGGTATTCGGGGGTATCGTCGTCGATGTCGGAGTCTTTTGGATCAGCGTTCATAACGCACCTCTCAATGGACCTGAAAAGCAGATCCTGACATTTCGAGGACACCACGATAGACGCGGTTCGATCAGAGGGACGATCGGTCGGCCCGACCGCAAAGCACGATCACTCGTCGTCTTCCTCGTCGTATTCGTCGTACTCGCAATTGCCCACGTCGCCTGCGTCATCGGCATCGTTGAGCGGCACCGTGGCGTCGTCCATCAAAGACCCCGGATCTTCGTTGCCAGGATCGTTGATCGGGCCTTCTTCCTTGTCTTCGGATTCTGGAGCCATGGCATGCCTCACAACGTTCAGGGTGTATATAAAGTTCGAGACGTCCTCCAGCCAATCGTTCCAGAGTCCTAACGATAGAGACGAAAAACCCGGCACTGGGCCGGGTTTCTACGGTCACTCGATATCGAGTTAGCGATGCTTGTACTTATTTTTATGCTTGTGCTTGTGTTTGCCGCCACCGGAATGTGAGCTGCCGCTGTCATTACCCAGGTTGCTGCCCACCGCGCCACCGGCTGCGCCGCCCACGCCCGCACCAATGGTCGAGCCGGTAGAGCCGCCTAGGCTATTGCCGATCACCGAGCCACCCGCCGCGCCGATACCGCCGCCAACGGCCGCTTCTGTGCGGCTGCCCTTGCGCGCACCGACCGCGCTGCCTGCCGCACCGCCGACGCCAGCGCCAACCGCTGCTCCTGTGCTGCCGCCTAGTTGACCGCCGACTACGTTACCCAACGCGCCGCCAAGACCACCGCCCACTGCAGCGGTGCCGTCGCCGGCAGCCATTGCACCCTGAGCGACCAAAAGTCCTAAAACCACCGTGGACAATGTCAAACGCATGATATGAACCTCTAATTTCCGCATCGGGGGAAGAACGTGCCGCGGATAGGCCTCAGCCTGGCATCTGCGTCTGTTGAACAGCAAAGCAAATACCGACTGTACGAGATTTGAGCCACATCCGGGAGAAACGTTCCAAAACGAAAAAGCCCGGCATCGAGCCGGGCTTTTTCAGCGGATCATTCAGGATCAGTGACCCTTTTTGGACAGATTGCTGCCCACGCCGCCGCCCAATGCACCGCCCAGACCAGCGCCGATGGTGGAACCTGTCTTACCGCCCAGGCTGTTGCCGATAACCGAACCGCCTGCCGCGCCGACACCGCCGCCGATGGCCGCTTTGGTGCGGCTGCCTTTGCGTGCTGCAACAGCACTGCCGGCTGCGCCCGCTACGCCAGCACCAATCGCTGCACCGGTGCTGCCGCCCATTTTCTGGCCGACCACATTACCCAGCGCGCCACCCAGACCACCACCGAGCGCGGCAGTGCCATCACCGGCAGCCATCGCACCTTGAGCAACCAAAAGGCCCAGAACCAGAGCAGGCAGTGTCAAACGCATAACGAGAGCCTCAAAAAAAGGGGGGAAACCGAAAGGCCGGAGATTGAATGCTTTAGAGGAGGCAAAGTCCAGACACAAACACGGAACAACCTCGTCATTGGCGACGGTTGGACAGCATTTATGGAAAAGGTTTTATAACAGGCAAAAAAAAGCCCGCTGGGGAGACGGGCCAGGGTACTGCTTTCTAACGGATGAGCTGAGACTACGTAGGCTGGTGTGAAAAGTTTGTGAAAAAAACCACTAGTGTTCGCAATATTGTAGGACGTTTCTTCGCATTGCCTCCAAGGGTGATTTCTACCCTTAAAAAACAAGAAACCCCGCTCAATGGCGGGGCTCGACGAGTCACTGTTTACTTCCTGGAGGGCGCCCCCAGCTTGGGCATGAATTTCGATTTCGGCCCTCGGGTCCGAGGCACTGCGGATTTGATTTTGTTGATCTTGATACGGTCTTCACCGAAGCTCGGCACATAGTCCGTCTGACCACACTGCACGCAATTATTGATTGGAAAATCCGCCCCGTCGTCTTCGATATACGGCTCAGTCATATCTTCGCTCCTCTCAACGGGTCGATACCGGCAAGCCCTATTTGCCTGAAAAATATCGACCACCCAGGATTTTGAGACTAGCTGGTCATTCCCGGACTTGTGATTCAGATTGTTACGTGCCCGACGAATGGGCAGCGTCTGCCTCCTACAAAACCGGATGGCGAATAACCAGAAGGTGCACGTCCTTGGCACGGCGGCGCAGTGAAGATTTTTTCACACCCACTTACCTCAGTTTGACCGCCGTCCCGGTCACAAACACCACCACCATTCCACCCTTGCCGGCCGGCATGCTGATCTCATAATCGAGCCCCACCACTGCATCCGCCTGAAGCGCCCGCGCCCGTTCCTTGATCTCGTCGGTGGCCTGAATCCGCGCATCCTTCAATGCCCGCTCCAACGTTTGAGAACGCCCGCCGAAAAAATCCCGCATGCCGGCAAACAGATCGCGGATCACGTTAACGCCCTGCACCGACTCGGCGCTGACGATGTCCAGGTAAGCGGTGATTTGCCGACCTTCGATGGTGTGGGTTGTGGTGGTGATCATGAAATGTCCTTGTTCAGAGCTGTCGTCGATAGGGCGAAACGACGGGGAAAACGGCGCGAGAATTGAGTATAGAGATCGATTCCCGTCGAGGGGTTTGGCAGTCTAACAGGGGAGCGGAACTCACCTGAAATGGGGCTTTGAGGGCGGTTTGAAAAGGTCGTACCCGAAAAGCAGTTAAGTCCTACATATCGCTCGGAAGCCGCGCCCCGATTGCGCATTGCTCTGGCTGAGGTGGGCTCATATAGTTTGAGCGTCGCCTGACACGCGAGAGTAAATCCTTGTTCTGCCGACTTTCTTATCTAAAACCACCTACTCGGCGTTTTTCAAGGTAGTTGTCGCGTCAACCGTCCAGCTATGCCGCTCTTTTCTCGTCCTG
>NZ_AZRW02000024.1 GCF_000512695.2 Pseudomonas sp. QTF5
GAAATGAAGGCCTGCCTGACGGCAGGCCGTTACCGGCCCGCACACAAAAAATCTGACACTCTCATGCCCCTTTGTGTTGCTGATAACGCACGCTTGGCGTTGGTCAACCGAGTCAACTCCGTCAACCTGTCAACCAACTTAAAAAATCCAGCCGCTAACACGAACGCGCGGGTTCTTTGCCCCGTACCCATTCGAAATGCCCAGGGTCCCCGGCGAGCTACCAAGCGATAGGGCAAATGCACAGGTGAACAGCAGTTCACTAAGCTGTGCACTTTTCCGCTAACACGATCACGCGGGTTTCCTGCCCCGTGCCTCAAGAAGCTTCGCAGGGTCCCCCACCACTTTTCGAAGCACGGAGAAATGCCCTAGCTCCTGTCGCTGGAGGAGTCATCGCTTAGGGGGGCTAGGGGATGTTCTCTCAAATGCTGTGTTACGGGTGTTACGCGTGTTACGTTTCAGGCTAGTGTATTGATTTTACTCATTTTTTTATTTGTTACACCGCTGTGGATCATACTCAGAGGCAAGTGTTACAAGGGCTGTAGGTGTTACATATAATTGCGTCTTGGATTGGTTTCTATCGACCCCAAAGCTGCCGTTGGCCAAAGGCAGCAATCGGCCGAGGCTGTGTAAAAACGTTTTTGAGCGCGACAGGTACTCAAAACCGGACCGAAAATCGCGCTTCTACGCAAAATCCACATCTGCTGACGTGCCGATAAATTTCAGATTTGACGTAGACGCGGACACTTCAATTTTGGTGAAGCGTTTTTACACACTCTGGGCCAAAAGCGGACGCTGGGTATGGATTGCAGATCTCGTACAGACACTACTCAAGGGCTATGCAGACCTGTTCGAACCAGGCGGCAAAGGTTGGCCAACTTTCGTCTGTACTTCCGTTGTGTGACCAGTATCGAACAACACCAGCCTCCGATATGCAGAAGTAGTCGCTGTTATCTTCAATGAAAGGCAACCAATCCCGGGGCACACCCTGGGCCCAGGCGGTTTCGGTAATTTCAAAGATATCCAGATGGATGCATCCCCCCAAAATCACCGCTGGTTCAAATGCGGCGTTTGCGACATCGCTGCCACCTTTCAGGAACCGGATATATTGATCGGGAAATCGAAAATTGAGCCTGCTCTCTGCGTCAGCAATTTCAGCATCTGTTGGAATACGAAAAGGATTGTCTGTCATTCGTTCAAGTCCGAGTATCGTGCAGTGGGCGATAGCTTATTCAATCAGAGAGTGTAGATGTCCGCTTTGGGTTGCTGCCCTTCGCCACAGACGGCAATCGGCCAGAAGCAGTCATTCGGGCTGCCTACAAAACCTGGGGCGCTTCAGTTTAGCTGCTGGCGCGACGCACTGTAGCCGTCGCGATCCGGCCAGAAGCAACCGCTAACTCCTCCTTATTTGGGCTCTGACGCCTTGCCGTCCGACCCCAACCGCGGCCCCCTTTCTACCAGAGATCCACGTGTTGAGGGCCTCAGCGAATCCGTTACTGCCATGGAGTGCCGGGTATAGGCAGGCCATCTTCAATGGAATCCCCGACCATGCTGCCGTTACGGGCCTGAATCACTAGGTAATTCAACGGCACCTCGCCGGTATTGCGCCAACAGCGCCGTCCTTCCGGTGCCACTCGAATCACCGACCCCGGCCCTACCGGCACGATGCAGTCATCCACACAGAACTCACCCTCACCGCCTAGAAAGAAATACACCTCCTCGTTGAGCCTGTGGGCATGTGTGAACGGCATGGTGACTCCAGCAGGCAGCGAGTTGATGGAGATTTCCATCCCGCTCAGCCCCAGCACCTCTTTGAGGAAATGCTTGCCCTTCATCGGTCTCGGTAGCCGGGGATGCGCAAACAGGTGGTTCATCCACTGCTGCGGCTCACCTACTTGGGCGCAGGACATGTTCTGCTCGGTACTCATCGATTGTTCCTTGTTGCGACTTTGGTTTATTGAAAAAAATGCGGCTGCAGCCTCGACCTACGCCGATGCCGGGTAAGGTCAATGCCCGCTGACTTGCGCGGTCAGCGCTGGCGTGCGGCCCTGATGCTCAATCTCATCCAGCGTCTGGTGGGCCCGCATGAGTTTGCTGGCCGCACTGCCGGCCTCCAACTGCTCGGCTTGGACAAACCAGCTGTAGGCATACTGGGCATGGATCAGTGCCTGCGCCGGATCGGCTGCTGCGGCTTCGAGGTGACACTGGCCAACGCTAAGCGCCAGGCTGCTGTTGATCAGTTCGGGCTCGATTTCGGTGGTCAGACAGTGCGGTTGCGCCGCTTGGACGGGAAACACAACACTGACAGCGATAGCGGCCGCCAGACTCACAGACAGTATTGGGCTCATGTTGATCGCTCCTTGGGTTTGACGTTCATGGCGCTTGGTTCCATTATGAAACCTGAGATCGACAGTAAGTTTCATGATAGAACCTGTCAAGGCCTTTAACGCCTTGCCGCTGGAATCATCCGACCGTCAGGACAGCCCCATGGAAAGAGTGAGTTTCGAAGACCGCAATTGCTCGATCGCCCGAGCCCTAGATGTACTAGGCGACTGGTGGAACGTACTGATCATCCGCGAGGCACTGTGGGGTACCCGCAAATTCGATGACTTCCAGCGCCATCTCGGCATGTCCAAGAGCATTCTGTCGAAGCGCCTGAAGCTGCTGCTGGAGCACGACATTCTGGAAAAGCGCAGCCAGGGCAGCAGCGTTGATTACCACCTCACAGCCAAGGGCCGTGAGGTGCTGGCCATCATCGTCAGCCTGCTGCAATGGGGCGACCGTTGGTATCCGCAGGCCGAAGGCCCACCCGTGGTGCTGGTCAACCGCCAGACCCGCGTGCCGCTGGCACCGCTGTGCTTTCAGGATGATCAGGGCACCCCGCTGGAGCTGGCCTACATTGGCCTGAGTGCAGGCCCCGGCGCCAACGAGGAAACTCGCGAGCGAATCCGTCAGATCCAGCACCGTCATACGCCGGACTGATCTGGCTGATGAACGTTTACTTATTATGGTTTGGCCCAAGCGGTGGGTTCGGCGATTAGCGGAAAGTTCGCAAGGGAGATAAAGCGCATTGAACAATACGCTTGCGTCCAAGTACGTACCAGTGGCTGGCTCCGTCAGCTTTGGGTCGATTGCAGCCAGTGGTGACAGGTAGCAATCGGCCAAAAGCGGTCATCCATAATGCCCGTGGTTGACTGCGTCAGAGTGTTTAGGTGCGCTATTGGAACAAGCCATTGCTCACGCTGAAGTCGCAACATATTCCCAGGAAGCGCATACCCAGTGCTGCGACCGTTGTATGACGTTTTGTTAGTCAATCTGTATCTAACGTTCTCCCTTTGACCGCCCTACTATCGCCCGCTCCTTCCAGGTTTTTCGAGGCTCTTGCGGCATGAGTAATGAGAATACAGGCTCTTGCGCCAAGGCCGATCAGGAAATCAAGCACACGTTCTTGTACCTGTTTTTGACCATATTTATCCCCTTTGGCCTCGGTCATTTCGTGTCGTACCTGTTTCGCACGGTCAACGCCTTGATCTATGTGGACCTGGAACGGGAACTGCACCTGCCCGCCAGCAGCCTGGGCCTCCTGACCGGCGTGTACTTTCTGACCTTCGCCGCGGCGCAGATTCCGCTCGGCGTCATGCTCGACCGCTACGGTCCGCGCAGCGTGCAGGCACCCATGCTGCTGTTCGCTGTATTGGGCTCGCTGATTTTCAGCTTCTCCCATACTGAACTGGGTCTGATCATTGGTCGCGGTCTGATCGGCCTGGGTGTTGCCGGTTCGCTGATGAGTGCGATCAAGGCGTGCGCCATCTGGCTGCCGGTTGAGCGCCTGCCGCTGAGTACGGCGTGCCTGTTATCGGTAGGCGGTCTGGGCGCCATGGCGTCCACCACACCGTTGCATGAACTGCTCAAGTGGATTTCATGGCGTGAAGCATTTCTGATTCTGGCGCTGCTGACCTTGTTCGTCTGCGTTGTCATTCATCTCAGCGTGCCGCGTACCTACAAACCCAAACCCACCACGCTCGCCGAAATGTCCAAGGCCGTGGGGACGCTTTACTCCTCGTGGATATTCTGGCGACTGACGTTGTACTCGGTGTTTGCCCATGCGATCTACATGTCGGTGCTGTCGCTGTGGATGGGACCGTGGCTACGCGATGTCGCCCGGTTGAGCGAGTCCAACATGGCCAATACCTTGCTCTGGGGCACCGTGGCGATGGTGGCAGGCTCGCTGGCCTTCGGATCGATCACCGACTACCTGCGGCGCTTTGGCGTGCAGCCGATCATGGTGTGCGGCGCCGGGGTTTCGATATTCATCGTATTTCAATCACTGATGATCAGCGGACTACCGGTATCGCCGCTGCTGATTGCGATGGGTTTCAGCTTCTTCGGTACCTCCACCACGATGAACTACGCAATCGTAGCTCAGTCGGTATCGCCTGAGCTGGCCGGGCGGGTCAGCTCGTCGTTCAACCTGGTGGTGTTCGTGCTGGCGTTCGTCTTGCAATGGTTGATGGGGGAGATTTTGAACCTGTGGCCAGCAACCGGGCAAGGACATCCGGTGGAGGCTTATCAGTGGTCGCTGGGAGTGATGATTGCGTTGCAGGTACCGGGAATGTTGCTGTGGTTGAGTTTTAAACCATGGCAATTGAAAACAGCGGCGGCGCGGTAAAACCATAACTGTCAGGTCGTTTTCGATTGCAGTCCTTCGCGACAGGCAGCAACCGGCCATAAGCAGACGTTCGGCTCAGGTAGCCTGGAGCCGAATTGCAGGACCAGCTGCTCAAAATATGATTTTCGCCTGAAGATCAACTTGTCAGGTTCAGCATGCTTTCATCTCGGCGCCTATGGAGTGAGATCCAACATGCGAGTTCGACAAACGCTGTCACCCTTTCGTTAAGTTTTTTTGATTCATTCCGAGACAAAACATCTTCCGATAGTCAGATGGAGTTGTACCTAGTTGAGCGCCAAATTGTTGTCTTAAAGATAGAGAAGTTCCAAAACCTACTTCACCCGCGATGCATTCAATCGGTAGTTCAGTCGTTTCTAGTAGCTCCTGTGCTCTCACAACTCGTTCGGCGTTTAACCATTTGGACACGGTAGTACCGGTGGCCTCCTTGAATCGACGAGTAAAGGTCCGCCTATTCATTTTTGCCATGTCTGCAAGGACGTCGAGCGACAAATTACCGGCCAGGTTTATGCGGGCCCACGCAAGTACATCAGACAAATGAGTCTCGCTAGAAAGCTCCGGCACAGGATGCTCAACGTATTGAGCTTGGCCTCCCTGCCTATGCGGCGGTGTCACCAGCATCTTCGCGGTGCGATTCGCCACATCAGCACCTAGCCGCTGGCGTATCAGATGCAGGCAGCAATCGATTGCCGCCACGGTTCCCGCAGAGGTCGTGATATTGCCATCGTTGACGTAGAGCACTTCGGGCCTGAAGCGAACCTCAGGGAAACGTCGCGCGAACTCCTCTCTGGCGGCCCAGTGAGTGGTTGCTTCCTTGCCATCAAGTAACCCGGCATCTCCGAGGACGAATGAGCCTAAACATAATCCCACTATGAGCTTGCCTTGGGCATTGGCGAGCTGGAGCGCCTTCACCAACTGTGCAGATGCGACGACCGATTGATCGCCCCATGCCGGAATGACAATTACGTCGGATGCCTCCATCAGTTCCAAGCCATGAGTGACCTCCAGACCAATCCCTTGATCGCTACTCACCATACCCGGCGACTCTGCGCAGTAACTGACGTCGTATTGAGGTTCACCAGGCGCGGATTGAGCTGTTCCCAGAACCACTCCGGGGACAGAAAGATGGAACAGGCTCACTCCATTAAAAGCTAGGACAGCGACGCGTATGGTTTGCATCAGGCAGCCTCGTCTTGGATCAGATGTATCCCTAGTAAATCATGGACAACCACTCATGCCTTCGATTGTTTAGGGGAACGGGATATGCGGCCAGTCCAATTAAGGGATGACGACTCGATGGCCCGATTATATCGAAATATGTCATTCAGGCCACTGTTGAGCATAAAAGCATTCAGCAAGAATGGAGTCATCAATGTATCAACAGGATGAATCACATGAAATTCAGAATTCTCCCCCTTGTACTCAGCATGGCCTGCGCGGCAGCAAGCACATCAGCGTTCGCAGGGACAAACGACCCTAAGGTATCTGCCGCTTCTCATAAGGTGGACTTACAGCAAGTTCGCAACGCAACGGTAAAAATCACCTATGGCGGTACGACGTTTCTAATCGATCCAATGCTGGCAAAAAAGGGTGCCTACCCTGGATTTGAAAACACCTACCGTAGCAACTTGCGCAATCCATTGGTTGATCTGACCGAGTCGCCCGAAAAAGTGATCTCTGGTGTCGACGCCGTCATCGTCACCCATACCCACCTTGACCACTGGGACGATGCGGCTCAGAAAGCACTGCCAAAAGACATCCCTCTGTTCGCTCAACATGAAGAAGATGCGCAGCTGATTCGCTCCCAGGGTTTCAAGAATGTGCACGTACTGACTGATGAGGCTGAATTTGGCGGCGTCAAGATCACCAAGACTGGTGGTCAACATGGCACAGACGAAATGTATGCCGTGCCAGCCCTTGCGAAACCGCTAGGCGAAGCTATGGGCGTGGTCTTCCAAGCGCAGGGCTACAAGACCCTTTACCTTGCTGGCGACACTGTCTGGCGTAAAGAGGTCGACCAGACTATTGAGAAATTTCATCCTGAAGTCATCGTACTCAACGCCGGAAAGGCAATGATGACTGGGTACAAGGGGTCGATCATCATGGGTGAGGAAGACGTCTTGCGCGCCTCAAAGGCTGCGAAAGACGCGAAAATTGTTGCAGTGCATATGGACGCAATCAACCACATGTCATTGACCCGTGAAGAGCTGCACACCTACGTCAAGAAGCATGGCATCGAAAGCCGAGTCGATATTCCGGAAGACGGCACTTCGCTGGAGTTCTGATTAAAGGGGCCGCAGGGGACGCTGGCTTATCTGCCGGTAAACGCTCGGCCTCGATAACATCACGTTCAAAATATGACTGGAGATTATTTATGAAGCGAGGTCTCGTTGTAGTTGACTTGCAAAACGAATACCTACCCACGGGCAATATGCCTTTGACCGGTATTGACGCCGCTGTAGAGAACGCAATCCGGGTGATCAGACACGCGCGCAATTCAGGATTTCCTATTTTCCACATACGGCATGAGTCCGAAGAAGGAGCTCCAATCTTTGCGAAGGGATCCACCGGTGCGGAAATTCAAGCAGATGTAGCTCCACAAGGTAATGAACCTGTAATCGTAAAAAAACACATTAACGCTTTCAGGGAAACTGATCTGAAGCAGCAGTTGGACGCCGCTGATATCCAGGAGATTGTGGTCATAGGCGCGATGAGTCACATGTGCATCGACGCCGTGGTGCGTGCAGCGGTGGACATGGGGTGTCCGGTTACTGTACTGCATGATGCATGCGCCACATCGGATCTTACTTTCCGGGGCGTGGCTGTACCTGCCGCTCAGGTGCATGCGGTGATGATGGCAGCTTTTGAGTTCGGCTACAGTACCGTTAAATCTGTAGACGATTACCTCTCGGCGTAAGCACGTAACAATCAGTTTTGGCTTCAGATAAGTTGAAAGACGATTAGACACAATCTCCCTTCCTGTACAGCAAAAGGGCCCTGTGCCGCCCTAGTTGATAATAATCACCGGGCCACCAAGTCTCGACATGTCAGCAGCATTTTTGCCTTTTCATTTCTCAGATTTGGGTGATTAACGTCTTGCTTCGCTGGCGTGTAGTTGTCTATACACTCATCCGACAAGCTTCAACCGTGCTGGCTTCCATGATGCGATCTCCTGATTCGGTAGTCGCTGTGGCTGGCTGTTATGGTTCGAAAGGAGAACTAGCTCAACGTCCGCTAATGGCCGATTGAGGTCAGTCGCAAAGGTCTTCAATCGGCCAAATACGGAGCTTTTGAAGAGTTTATGAGGGCATGAAGATGTTCATTGAAGGGGTTGGTAGGGCTGTTGGCCGAGACTTGAAAGTCAGGCTAAAGCGGAAGCCTAGAGAGCTTCCGCTTTAGCATTAACCCCGTTTTTTTAGCTGTTGTTCTATGAGGCTCATCTCTGCATCGATTGCTGCAATCGTAAGAGTCTCTGTTTTAGTAGTTTTACCTGTCCTTGGCTTTACAAGGTTGAGGAGCCCGCTCAAATGAGCTTTTCTCGCTTTCAGGGTTTCGGATGTGCCGACTTTGCTATGGATTGTAGTGTTCATGGCTAGGCCTCTTGGATGCCCGAAACAGCCTACCCTGAGGCTGTTTCGGGGGAGATGGCTGTTACATCGCTAGGACGTCTTGCAGGCTATACTGATTTGAGCGGTCAGAAAGATCACTACAAGTCCAGCTTCTAAAGTTCTCGCCCTGTTCCGGAATATCCAGCTTGTACAGCGCCACAGGGTCACGGTCGATTAGGCGACGAACTGCCCATAGCTTACCGCCTACATCGAGTAGCGCTTTTGCGGCCTCATTCCACTTTTCCTCAAGCACTGTGTTTGCCAGATCTGCCGCTTGATCTTCAATCTTCGCGCGTTCGCTCTGAGCTTCGGTGATGTGCTTATCGATAGTGACGAGCTCTTGCTCAAGCGCTGTGATAATCAGTTGTTGTCGACGATGATGCTCAGTCGCCGTGGTGAGATGTTTTGCGGCCTTTTGCGCATCGGCATTGGCGGCTTTCTCGCCTTCTTCATCACCCCAGGCAACCGCCTGCGCATAAGCTGTTGCAGCCTCTGTCTCAGCCTGTCGGGCTTTTGTCATATCTTCCTGGGCCTGCAGGCGGACCTGCTCCAGGCGAGTACTGATGCTATTACGTTTTTGCTTGAGTTCTTCTTCGTCGTTTTTCCAAGTAGTCATGGCTTCGATGTGGCCTGCCATCAAACTGTGATGATCTGCCAGGTTTTTTCGACGATGGATCTTTCTATCCAGTGTTTGGATGTCCCGATCACGGTAGCCGAGTTCTCTTTTTTTATCGGTGAGTTCATATCGCAGGTTGCTTTCCAGACTTTGCATGACCTCATAGTTTTCTAGCGCATCCGCATAGGGAGCCAACTCGCGCTGAAGTGTCTCCTTCTCGAGGATTTTTTTTGTGCGGAGGTCTTTCAGTTCTTGGATTTCGTTCATCTGTTTTGTCTCTGTGCAATTCGATTATGGGTTAGTTGAGCGGCTGGCGAGGCCGGGAATGAGCCGGCGCTACCTCGATCAGAAGGGATGCTGTCAGGCAGCCCGAGCCTCGCTCTCATCCGTTCCCGGAACCGTCTTCACGATGTAGCAGCGTTGCGGGCCGAGGCCGGGCAACCGGACCAGACTCGACGCTTTGCCATCACTTCCCGGCTCAAGAACGCCGCGCTGCAGCAGCTCCTTGTTAACCGCATTGATGTTCATGCCCCGGAAGATCTCCGAGCGCCATGCCTCGGGCAACACGTAATAGGTGTTCGTGGTGTGCAGGGAGTCGCCCATGCCGTGCTCCAGCGTCTTGCGAAAGCCGAGGCGGTCGATGGTGCGCGGGCCGTGCTCGTCGATCTTCGCCGCCGCCGATTCCCAGCGGGTGAAGCGGCTTTCGCCGAAGCGCTCGATGACCTGGCGCAGCCGCGCCAAGATCGCATCGCCCTCGAAGTTACCGGCGCCGCCACGCTCGTTCATCCATGCGTTTAGGCACACGCGAGCAGCGGTAGTGGCGGTTCCATCGGGCCAGCCGGTGATGCCCATCGCGGTGGCTAGTTCGCCAGCTGCGGCCGCGAGGCCGAAGCGAGCAGCTGCACGGTGCGCCTGCCCGCTGGCCGATGCCGGTAGTGACTGGGCGATAAACCCTTCCAATGTGCGGCGCAGGATGGCAGACCAACCGTGACGCTTGCCGGGTTCGCACAATGCCGTCAGGAAGGCTGTAAGCGGTGTGCCGTAGTACTTCGCTACCCGCGCTTTGAGCGCATCGGACAGCGCCGCGGCATCCTCGAAACCGTTGAGCGCGTCGAACATACCGAGGCCTTTGCTCGCATCGGCCGGAACCGCGAGCATGCGTACCTCCATGCCCGCTTTCAGCTCCTTGTTGGCCTCGGCCATGTGCTGAGCCAGTGTCTTCTCGCCAGTGGAGAGAAACAGCAGACGCCACTCCTGTACCTGTCGGCCCGCTTGGCCTCGGTCATTGGCGCGTGCCTTGCCGGTGCCGTTGCCGAGCATGTACACCGTCTCGCCAATGATGCGCGGATCGCACATGCCGATTTCATCTAGCACCAGGAGGCCGTCCGAATGAGCTGCAGCGATGGACTCCAGCGCGTTATCGGTGGAGCGCCACGAACGCACCAAGCGCGGTCCGCCGTAGATCGAGGCGGCAACTTGCAGGTGTGTGGTCTTACCGCCCGAACTGTCGCCGTACAAGTGAAAGCCGCCCGACTCATGGCCAAGCATGTGCAACAGCGGGCCAGCAAAGGCCACGCCGACGACAAACGCCAAGCGATGGTTGCCGACGCACAACGCGCCGATCTGTTCTTGCCATTGCTCCAAGGTGCCTGCTTCGCTGATCGGTGGAAGCTGCGCACCGGCCTCGTAGAAGTGTAGGTGTTCGCTGTGTGCGCCGACCTGTTGCTCGGGCAGCAGAAAGGCGCTGTCGTGCCAACCCAAGCGGGTCACCAGCCGCGCCCGTTGCGCACTGTCGAAACCCCCGAGATAGCTTTGCAGGTCATTGCGTGCATTGCGTCCCGAACGGCTTCCAGCGAGGCGCAGCCCCATGTCCACCAATGGGCCGAGCACGTCCTTACCGAAGTCGCCGGTCATGGTGCGCGCCGGGATGTTCCACCGTTTTTTGGCGCCGTCTGGATCGTCGAATTCGACCAGCAGACCCCAGTTCTGGCCTTTGTCGTCGCGAGTGCGGGCGAGTATTTCCAGAGACGAACACACTGGGCGCGCCTCGCCGTCGTCGCCGGCATAAAACACCCCTTCGGGCGTTAGACGGAAGCCACCGGGCATGAGGTCATTCTTTGATTTTGCAGGGCGCTTGGCCGCTGTTTTTGTCTTTGGCTCCGGCTTGTCTTCGGTTTGCTCAATCGTCGGCTTTTCCACGGGCAAACCGAATAGCTCACCGCTGCTTTCCAACTCAGTGAAGTGAGCAGCTGTCCAGCCTTTGGCGAGCGCATCGGCCGCATCGTCACCGTCGTTCCATTGACCACCTTTGGCGAAGGCGGCGCGATCGTTCTTCAGCATGGGCTTACGTTTGAACACATCCAGCGCGATGACCCGAACCGAGGCGGCACCGATCTCACGCAGTTTGTCGGCGATAGCTTCCATGCACGCTTTGCCGCTGACATCGTTGTCTGGCCACAACAGCACGTCGCGACCTTTAAGCGGTGTCAGGTCGGCTTTGTGCCAGGAGTTGGAGCCGTTCGGCCAGCAGGTGGCTACGTAATCCGGCAGCAGTTCAGCGGCGGCGTCGGCGGCTTTTTCGCCTTCGCACAGGGCAACCGGTGCGTCAGCGCGCAGTGCCAGTTCATCAAGGCGCAGCAGTGGACGCGGATCTGGCAGACCCTGCCAGCGCCATTGTGTGGTTTGGCCATCGGAGCGCTGACACCACGTCAGCGGCGCAAATACCTTCTTCGGTTTGCCGTCGTCTTCCGGGCCGAGGTCGAAGCGGTAGAGCGCCATGAGGGGCTGACCCAGTGCATCACGGTAGATCCACACTTTAGAGGGCGCGCCGTGTTGCCGGTGCTTGGCCGGACACTTGTTCATGGCCTCGGCCGGGATCGGCTGAATGGCAATCCATTCATGTGCTTTAGTCTTGCCGGGGGCTGGCTTCGCCTGGGCGGCGCCGGGCGAGACGTTCAGCAGGTCTGCCAGTTTGGTACAGGCCTCGACGTCGGTGCCTCCGTCCAGATAGCGCACCAGATCAATCAGATCGCCGCCCTTATCGCTGGTGGCGAAGTCGGCCCAGGTGCCCTTGCTCAAACTGATCTTGAGCGAACCGGCGCGTTTATCGCTGCGGGTAGGATTCGGGGCGGTGTATTCCTTGCCGCCGTCTACGCGCTTGCCGTTAGGCAGCCAGTGCGACAGGACGCGATCAATGTCTTTTAGCGCGGCGGCTTTTACGTCTGCAAAGCTCGGACGTTTCGCGGTGCTGTTCGGTCGTTGGCTCATGTGTCGACCCTCGGCAAAAACAGCGCGTCGTTGATGTCGTCGATCAGGGCTTTGGCCATCTCACCCAAGTACAGGGCGGGCCAACTGAAACGCTCGCCGTGGTCGCTCATGGCGGCGTCGAGGTTGAGCTGGTTAGCGTGGTGCTGCAGTTGAGAAACCATCTCCAGCGCATCTTCGACTGGGACACCGGCGTTCACCCGAAACAGCTTCAGGTCGGAAGCGTTGACGCGGGAAAATGTGGCGTGGCCAAGGGTGGTGGAAATGGTCATAGCGCACCGCCTTTCTGCGCCGCAGGAATCGAGGTGGTGTCACCGTGCAAGGCGAGGGTCTTGATCAGGCCGAGCGTGCCGCGCACATCCCAAAGAACGGCGGCAATGACGTGGTTTGCAAGGCGGGGCGACTCGCTGTCGAAGTGATCTTCAAGCAGGGTCAGCACCGAGTCGGCGCGATTAATGGCACAGGTGATGGCGTCGATGGGCACACCGGCTTCCGCGTTCGTGCTGACGCACAGCAGATCTTCGGGCAGGGCAAAACTCAGTGCGTTGTTCATTGGGCACCGCCTGCGGATTCGAGTACGCGGGCTTTGGCCATGTGAGTGTTGTAGCGGGCGAGGCGTGTTGCGAGGCTGGAATTGGCGTGTAAAGCGGCGAGAGCCATTGCACGATGGGCAGCGGCGCGAATTTTGGACGGATTGAGGGCGTGTTTCATCTGGCGTAACTCCTGTATGTGAGGAGCTGCCACAGTTCGCCGCTAAACGAATTGGGGTGGCAGCTGTGCGCGGGTTAGCGGACCGGGCATACAGGACCCCGGCAGACCCGAAGGTCTCCCACGCACAGCCACCATAAAGCAGGAATGCGGGCACAAAAAAAGCGCCAGCAATCGGTATGGGGGCGCCTGTGCGCCTGTATGTACTCGGGCCGCTAAACCCGGTCGCTGATTTTGCAGCGACGGCCAGAGAGTAACGTCCGTTTTTCGAAAGTGCAACTGCGCTGATGGCTTGCGGATTTTTCAGGTGCGGCATAAATTGTTCGTGCATGTAGATTTACCTCAACGCCTCCGGATTGCCCCCGGAGGCGTTTTCGTTTCAGGCATGGGCTTCCCAGCGCAGGGAGAGCAGGGGCAGAAATCCGCCGCTGAGCATGGAGTGGGCGTCTTCGTAGGCTTGCGTTTGCTGACCTTCGTCGACGATCACGGCACCGATCTTTTCGCAGTGGAGGGAGAGGGCGCACCAAGTACCGTCGGCCCAGCTGAGTACGCTGACAACGCGACCTTGTTTGTCCTGCTGGCTGCGGTAGCGCTCAAGACGCTGCATGAGACGGTGTGAAAAGCCGATCCGGCGTAGCACGGAAAAGGGATGCATCAACGCATTACTGGCGATCTTGCGGCTCATGCGGCCACCTGATCGCGCGCCTCGATGCGGCTGCGTGCCCATGCCTGGACTTCGGACAGAACCCAAGCGACAGGTGCGCCGCGAGCAGTGCTATTGCTCAGTTTGACGGGCTGCGGAAAGCCGCAGTCGGGACGCTGCATGAGCTTGTAGATGGTGGAACGCTTCATGCCCACGATGCCCTCAACTTCGGGCATGCGGATCAAAGTCGAAGATGCATCGAACAGTGCGTTAGAGGTTGCAGAGATAAGGCGGGGAAGTTCGGTGACAGAGGCTTTCATAGGTCTTGCTCTCGACAGGTTAGGACTGAGAGCAATGATCTAGGGGTAGGTCAGCGGTGAGCAGTTCACTTCCAATTGAAATTTCAGTTACAGCACGAAATTGCGTTTGAGGATGGTTTCCACGCTTTTGCGTGTCAGCGCCTTTTCGGTTTCGAGGGCGATCCACTCGGGGCGCTGTTTGGGTGGTTTAGCAACTTCACGTTCCAGCCAGGCGTGCACGGCCGTTTTGACGTTCCGTTCAGGCATGCCTTTCGCCAAATAATAGCGACCTTGTTTAACGATTGCCGCGTCGCGGGCACTGATGTCCATGCCGCGCTCCATGCCGCTGATGATGCCTCCTTTGCTGCGGATGGCATTCTTGATCGCACGATCAGCGACGGGCGTCAGCTCGTCATTGATCAAGCAGGGCAGGGAAGTAATGGGCTCTAGGTGAAGGACATACTGATCGAGAGCCTGGATGCGCTCGTCCGGGTCGACCTGCATCTCTACGAACTGGCAATAGAGATCCCATGGCCAGTCAGTCGGTGGTTCAGAAGTATGTGACCAAGCCTCTTGATCGGCGGCACGCATCCAGTCGGCTAAAGTTCCCAGCGCTTTTACAGCACAGGCCATGATGTAGGCAGCATGCGCCTCGTGCTCCGAAGCCGAGTAACAGTTGCTGTATTGGCGAACCCAATGCGCGAGACGTGCTCTATTGTCGGTTGAGGCATATTGAAAAATCGTCTCTTCATGCATCGTCGTCTTGATGCACA
Source organism: Pseudomonas sp. QTF5 (assembly GCF_000512695.2). Taxonomy (GTDB): domain Bacteria; phylum Pseudomonadota; class Gammaproteobacteria; order Pseudomonadales; family Pseudomonadaceae; genus Aquipseudomonas. Next base: position 14,596 of record NZ_AZRW02000024.1, read on the forward strand.
TGCTGCTGAGATCGCTGTCGATGCCGCCGGTCTGAATACGCAGGCAGCACTGATCGATCAAGTAACACACGTCAGCGAGTTGCTCATGGCAGAACTCGTAGAGCGGTTGCGCCGAGAGATACTTGATCAGTCCAGCGGTTAGCGCTGAATGCAAAGTGGGTTGGTGATCAATCATCGCCAAGGTCTCTCAGCGTGTAACGCTCGATCCCACGCCCTCCGTTTTGCAGGCGTAACCAGCGAGAATCGCGCAGTAGCCACTCGTACCGAACGTTAGCCCGCAGCAACCGTGGGCTGAGTCTGGCGTTACACGCTAGGGCGGCGTTACATCGGGTGTACGGAAGGTCACGCAAACGTGTAACAGCTGTGAAAGCCAATGAATCTGGGCGTTTAGCGTGAGGCGTTACACGAGTAACACTCGTAACATGGATTTTCGAGGGGGAGTGGATGGGCTTACTCATACCGCTTTTCCAAACTGTCCCTTGATAACCTTTCCGCTTGCAAGCGCATCGAGGTGATCCGCGTACCACTGCATCATCTTCACTCGGTGCTCAAGGTATTGAGCCTTGTTGTACACCCCAGAGATTCCCTCTTCTTTATGAGCAAGCTGCGCTTCGACATGTTCTTTCGGCCAACCGTGTTCCCTGAGCAAAGTGCTAGCAGTATGGCGAGTGCCATGACCAACCAAGCGGCCCTTGTAACCAACTGTCGCAAAGACTTTGTTGATGGTGTTTTCACTAATGGTCGGGTTCTTAGCGCCGACTCCGGGGAACAGCCATCGACTGCGCCCGGTGAGGCACTGGAGTTCTTTGAGAACGGATAGCGCCTGCTTAGGGAGTGGGCACACAAAATCCCTACGCATCTTCATCTTAGCGGCAGGTGTCGTCCAGATCGCTTTATCAAGGTCGAACTCTTTCCATTCAGCTAAGCGAACCATTCCCGGTCTCGATGCCGTCCATATGCAAAGCCATGCTGCTGTTCGGGCCGTCAGTCTGCTGGGGGTGTTCTTCAGTGCGGTCAGAAAGTCGCCGAGTTCTGGTTCTAGCAAATGTGGATGCTGTTGAGTCTTTGGTGCTTGGGCTGCGATATCGCGAAGGCGGCTCCCTGGGTCGTTTTCGGTTAAGCCTAATCCAATGGCTCGACCGAAGATCTGGTTGATCCAAGTGCGACATTTTTCCGCTACGTTGTGAGCGTCTCTAGCTTCTATGGATGCTTGGAGTTCTGCACAATCTGTGCGGGAAATCTCGTCGAGGGGTTTGTCCCCCAGTGCTGGGAGGATGTCCTTGTCGAGGTACGTCCGGATCTTATTGAGGGTAGAAGGGGCAAGACCCTTTTCTTCTTTCGCCTTGAGCCAAGCGTCGGCAGCTGCTTGGAAGGTTCGAGTTTTAGCCGCATCGATTGCAGCTTTCGCAGATCGCTTTTGTTCGAGGGGATCGGCACCACTACTCACTACTTTGCGCAGTTCGGCAGCTTTGTCCCGTGCCAAGGCACCACTTACTTCCGGGTAACCCCCTAGCCCCATCCAAGCCCAATTGCCCGCCGGACGTTTGTAACGGAGCTGCCAGGATTTACCACCATCAGGTTTGACCCTGAAGTAGAGGCCGTTTCCATCCAGCTCCCGGTATTCCTTTGATTCCGGCTCCAATCCCGCAAGTGTCGTGTCAGCGAGAGGGCGGCGCTTGATGTCTGCGCGCTTCATCCTTGTATCCCAAAGTTCGGTATTTTTCTCAGGATACAAGCAGGGATACAGGGATACAACGTATAGGGGGAGACAGGGGTGGATAGATAGGCACAAAAAAACCGGCTCAAGTGGCCGGTTTCTCTGGGTCTGAGAGTCTGGTAGAGACTTTCAGATACTGCTATATGGTGCCCCGAGGGAGACTCGAACTCCCACTTCTTGCGAAAACGGATTTTGAATCCGCCGCGTCTACCAATTCCGCCATCAGGGCTCAATGGCGGCGAAGTATAGAGATGAGATAACCGTCGGTCAATCAGGTACATGGAGAATTTTTGATATTTCCGCTAGACTTCCCGGCCCTGCTAGACGAACCCCATCATGCGCGTTGCTGACTTTACCTTTGAGCTCCCTGATTCGCTGATTGCTCGCCATCCTTTGGCCGAGCGTCGCGGTAGTCGCCTGTTGACCCTGGACGGGGTCAGCGGCGCCCTGGCACACCGTCAATTCACTGATTTGCTGGAGCATTTGCGCCCCGGCGATTTGATGGTGTTCAACAATACCCGGGTGATTCCGGCGCGGCTGTTTGGCCAGAAGGCTTCCGGCGGCAAGCTGGAAATTCTGGTGGAGCGGGTGCTCGACAGTCATCGCGTGCTGGCGCATGTGCGTTCCAGCAAGTCGCCGAAACCGGGTTCGAAGATCCTGATCGACGGCGGTGGCGAAGCCGAGATGCTGGCGCGTCATGACGCGTTGTTCGAACTGGGGTTTGCCGAAGAGGTGTTGCCGCTGCTCGATCGCGTCGGGCACATGCCGTTGCCTCCTTATATAGACCGCCCGGATGAGGGCTCGGACCGCGAGCGTTATCAGACGGTGTACGCCGAGCGTTTGGGCGCGGTGGCGGCGCCGACGGCGGGGCTGCATTTCGATCAGCCGCTGATGGAGGCGATTGCCGCCAAGGGCGTCGAGACCGCGTTCGTGACTTTGCACGTCGGTGCGGGCACGTTCCAGCCGGTGCGGGTCGAGAAGATTGAAGACCACCACATGCACAGCGAATGGCTGGAAGTCGGTCAGGACGTGGTCGATGCCGTTGCCGCCTGCCGTGCTCGCGGTGGTCGTGTGGTGGCCGTGGGGACCACCAGCGTGCGTTCACTGGAAAGCGCCGCGCGCGATGGTGTGCTCAAGCGGTTCAGTGGCGACACCGACATCTTTATCTACCCGGGCCGGCCGTTTCATGTGGTCGATGCCCTGGTCACCAACTTCCATTTGCCCGAATCCACGCTATTGATGCTGGTTTCGGCGTTCGCCGGTTATCCCGAAGCCATGGCCGCTTATAAAGCCGCCGTCGAGCATGAATACCGCTTTTTCAGCTACGGTGATGCGATGTTTATCACCCGTAATCCCGCGCCACGTGGCCCTGAGGACAAAGAATGAGTCGCCAAAGTCGTATGTCGTTTGAGTTGCTTGCTACTGACGGCAAGGCTCGTCGCGGTCGTTTGACCTTCCCGCGCGGTACCGTCGAGACCCCGGCGTTCATGCCGGTCGGTACGTACGGCACCGTGAAGGGCATGCTGCCGCGGGATATCACCGCGACCGGCGCGGAAATCATTCTGGGCAACACCTTCCACTTGTGGCTGCGTCCCGGCACTGAAGTGATCAAGAAGCACGGCGACCTGCACGATTTCATGCAGTGGAAAGGCCCGATTCTTACCGACTCCGGCGGTTTTCAGGTGTTCAGCCTCGGCGCGATGCGCAAGATCAAGGAGGAGGGTGTGACCTTCGCCTCTCCGGTGGATGGCGCCAAAGTGTTCATGGGGCCGGAAGAGTCGATGCAGGTCCAGCGTGACTTGGGCTCGGACATCGTGATGATTTTCGACGAATGCACGCCATACCCGGCTGACGAAGACGTCGCGCGCATTTCCATGGAACTGTCGTTGCGTTGGGCCAAGCGTTCGAAAGAAGCGCATGGCGACAACACGGCGGCGCTGTTCGGCATCGTGCAGGGCGGCATGCACCAGGATTTGCGCATGCGTTCCCTGGAAGGCCTCGACCAGATCGGTTTCGATGGCCTGGCCATTGGCGGCTTGTCGGTGGGCGAGCCCAAGCATGAAATGATCAAGGTGCTGGATTATCTGCCGGGCCAGATGCCGGCTGACAAACCTCGTTACCTTATGGGCGTTGGCAAACCGGAAGATCTGGTTGAGGGTGTGCGCCGCGGTGTGGACATGTTCGATTGCGTGATGCCAACCCGTAATGCCCGCAATGGGCATCTGTTCATTGATACAGGCGTGCTGAAGATCCGTAACGCGTTCCATCGCCATGATGATTCGCCGCTGGATCCGACTTGCGACTGCTACACCTGCCAGAACTTCTCCCGTGCTTATCTGCACCATCTGGACAAGTGTGGCGAAATGCTGGGTAGCATGTTGAATACCATCCACAATTTGCGCCATTACCAGGTGCTTATGGCTGGTTTGCGCGAGGCTATTCAACAGGGTACATTGGCCGCCTTTGTCGATGCCTTCTACGCCAAACGCGGGTTACCTGTTCCGCCTTTGGACTGAGTTTTCTGACCCCAAGATTCAACATTTGCAACTGGAGTGCTAAATGAGCTTTTTTATCTCTAATGCCATGGCTGACGCTGCTGCACCTGCGGCAGGCCCAATGGGCGGCGGCTTTGAGTGGATTTTCCTGGTCGGTTTCCTGGTCATCTTCTACCTGATGATCTGGCGTCCACAGGCCAAGCGCGCCAAAGAGCAGAAGAACCTGCTGGGCAGCCTGCAAAAAGGTGACGAAGTTGTGACCACCGGTGGTATCGCCGGCAAGATCACCAAAGTGTCCGATGACTTCGTTGTTCTGGAAGTCTCCGACACCGTCGAAATGAAGTTCCAGAAAGGCGCCATCGCCGCCACGCTGCCAAAAGGCACGCTCAAAGCGATCTAAGTTTCAACTTCTACTCAATCGACGGGGCGCGCAAGGCGCCCCGCGTCATAAGCGGGCGGCGTGATGCTGAACAAATACCCTCTGTGGAAATACATTCTGATCCTGGCGGTGCTGGCGATCGGTCTGATTTATTCCGCTCCCAATCTTTATCCTGATGATCCGGCCATTCAGGTCAGCGGTGCCAGCACGGCGCTGCAGGTCACTCAGGCTGATCTGGATCGTGTGAGCACCGCGCTCAAGGACTCCGGGATCAACGTCAAAGCGGCCACCCTGGCTGCGGGCGGCAAGGGCGGTCTGATCCGTCTGACCAAGGCTGAAGATCAGCTGCCAGCCAAAGACGTCGTGCGCAAGGCATTGGGTGATGACTACGTCGTTGCACTGAACCTGGCACAAACCACCCCGCAATGGCTGCGCAGCCTTGGCGCGCACCCGATGAAGCTGGGTCTGGACTTGTCCGGTGGTGTGCACTTCCTGCTGGAAGTGGACATGGACAAAGCCCTCGACGCACGCCTGAAAGTCTACGAAGGCGACGTCAAGAGCCTGTTGCGTAAAGAGAAACTGCGCTATCGCAGCCTGCCGCAACTGGGCGGTGCCATTCAGCTGGGTTTCACTGATGAAGCAGCCCGCGAACAGGCCCGTGTGCTGATTCGCAAGAACTTCAACGATTTCGACATTGTTCCGGCCGACCTCAATGGCCAACCGGTACTGCGTCTGGCGATGACCCCGGCCAAGCTGGCGGAAATCCGCGAATACTCCATCAAGCAGAACTTGACCACGGTACGTAACCGCGTCAACGAGCTGGGTGTTGCCGAACCTATCGTTCAGCGCCAAGGCGCCAACCGCATCGTGGTTGAGCTGCCGGGCGTGCAAGACACTGCAGAAGCCAAGCGTATCCTCGGCAAGACGGCCAACCTTGAGTTCCGTCTGGCGGCTGAGCCTGGCGCTTCGAAAGCCACTTCCGAGTCATTCGAGTTCCGTGAAGGCAATCGTCCTGCGGCGCTGATCGAGCGTGGCCTGATCATCACCGGTGACCAGGTGACTGACGCCAAGGCTGGCTTCGGCGAGCAAGGCACGCCAGAAGTGAACATCCGTCTGGATGGCCACGGTGGCGAGCTGATGAGTCGTGCGACTCGCAACAACGTCGGTCGCAGCATGGCGGTGATCTTCATCGAACAACGTCCTGTCACCACTTACATCAAGCAAGTGGTCAACGGCGTCGAGAAAGACGTACCGGTTCAAACGTTCAAAGAAGAGAAGAAGATCATCAGCCTGGCGACCATCCAGTCGCCACTGGGTGCCCAGTTCCGCATCACTGGCCTGAACGGCCAGGGCGAATCGTCCGAACTGGCGCTGCTGCTGCGTGCCGGTGGTCTGGCGGCACCGATGTACTTTGCTGAAGAACGTACCATCGGCCCAAGCCTGGGTGCCGACAACATCACCAAAGGTATCGATGCATCGCTGTGGGGAATGCTGTTTGTCTCGCTGTTCATCATGGCCATCTACCGCTTCTTCGGCCTCATCGCCACCGTCGCGCTGACGGTGAACATGGTGATGCTGCTGGCCTTGATGTCGCTGCTGGGTGCAACGCTGACCCTGCCGGGTATCGCCGGTATCGTGTTGACCATGGGTATGGCGGTCGACGCCAACGTGCTGATCTTCTCGCGGATACGTGAAGAGATTGCGGCTGGCATGACGGTGCAGCGGGCAATCAACGAAGGCTTCGGCCGGGCATTCACCGCGATTCTCGACGCCAACCTGACAACCTTGTTGGTAGGCGGGATTCTCTTTGCCATGGGCACCGGCCCGGTCAAGGGGTTCGCTGTGACCATGTCCCTCGGGATCTTTACCTCGATGTTCACGGCCATCATGGTGACCCGCGCGATGGTCAACCTGATCTTCGGCGGTCGTGACTTCAAGAAGTTGTGGATTTAAGGGGCTGCCATGTTACGTACAATCAACTTCATGGGCGTTCGCAACGTTGCGTTCGGCGTCACATTGTTCCTTACGGTTCTGGCTCTGTTCAGCGTCGCCACCAAGGGCATGAACTGGGGGCTGGACTTCACCGGCGGTACGCTCATCGAGCTGACCTACGAACGTCCGGCCGACGTCACCAAGGTGCGTGAGCAGCTGGTTACGTCGGGTTATCACGAGGCGATCGTACAGAGCTTCGGTGCGACTACCGATTTGCTGGTGCGTATGCCAGGTGAAGATCCGCAGTTGGGTCACCAAGTGGCCGAGGCCTTGCAGAAGGTCGGTGGCGACAACCCTGCGGTGGTCAAGCGCGTCGAATTCGTTGGCCCTCAGGTCGGTGAAGAGCTGCGCGACCAGGGCGGCCTCGGCATGCTGATGGCGCTGGGCGGCATTTTGATCTACCTGGCTTTCCGCTTTCAGTGGAAGTTTGCAGTCGGTGCGATCGTTTCGCTGATTCACGACGTGATCGTGACCATCGGTATCCTGTCGTTCTTCCAGATCACCTTCGACCTGACGGTACTGGCGGCAGTGCTGGCGATCATCGGTTACTCGCTCAACGACACCATCGTGGTATTCGACCGGGTTCGTGAGAACTTCCGGGTACTGCGCAAGGCCAGCCTGATCGAGAACATCAACATCTCGACCACGCAAACCCTGTTGCGGACCATGGCGACGTCGATCTCCACTTTGCTGGCGATCGCGGCCCTGTTGTTCTTCGGTGGCGACAACCTGTTCGGCTTCTCCATTGCCCTGTTCATCGGTGTTCTGGCGGGTACTTACTCGTCGATCTACATCGCGAACGTGGTGCTGATCTGGCTGAACCTGAGCAGCGAGGACCTGATTCCTGTTGCGGCGGTCGAGACGGAAGTCGACGACCGTCCATAACGGTAATCGTTTTTCCCGCTATGGCCGAGAAGGCGCGAGTATTGAACTCGCGCCTTTTTTTATGCTCCAAGGCTGGGAGAAGCGCGGGTTTGTCCCGCCTGTGATGGCCAGGAGGTTCATGTGAACAAGTCGTTGCTGGTTGGTGCGGTATTGGGTGCTGTCGGTGTCACTGCCGGGGGTGCTGTTGCCACCTACAACCTGGTAAAAAGCGGCCCTGAGTATGCGCAAGTGCTGGCCGTTGAACCGGTCAAGACACAAATCAAGACTCCACGTGAAGTGTGCAAGGACGTTGCGGTTACCCGGCAAGCGCCGGTAAAAGATCAACACCAGATCGCCGGTACGGTGGTCGGCGCGCTGGCGGGTGGCCTGTTGGGCAACCAGATCGGCGGCGGTACAGGCAAGAAAATCGCCACAGTGGCCGGTGCGGTCGGCGGCGGTTATGCGGGTAACAAGGTGCAGGAAGGCATGCAGGAGCGTGATACCTACACCACGACTCAAACTCGCTGTAACACCGTGAATGACATCAGCGACAAAGTTGTAGGCTATGACGTTCGTTATTCGCTGGAAGGCAAGGAAGGCAAAGTGCGGATGGATCGCGATCCGGGCAACCAGATTCCGGTCGACAAGGAAGGCAAGTTGATCCTGGGGCAGAACGAACCGGCTCAACAATAAGCTGAGCGCCTCAAGCAAAAAGAAGCATCCCGAGAGGGATGCTTTTTTTGTGCCTGAATTTTATGTTCACCGCCAACGTGCTATGAAAGACTCTTCATTTTTCGCGGCCTTACGCCTGCCTGTCTGAGACCCCATGCCCGCCATCGACCATCCCCTGATAGACCAGTTCCTCGACGCCTTGTGGCTGGAGAAAGGCCTTTCCGATAACACCCGCGATGCCTATCGCAGTGACCTGGCGTTGTTCAACGGCTGGTTGCAGGAGAAGGGCCTGGAGATGATCAATACCGGCCGCGAGTTGATCCTCGATCACTTGGCCTGGCGCCTGGAGCAAAACTACAAACCCCGTTCTACTGCGCGATTTCTCTCTGGTGTGCGCGGCTTCTATCGCTATTTGCTGCGTGAAAAGCTGATCGCTGTCGATCCGACTTTGCGCGTTGATATGCCGCAACTGGGTAGGCCGTTGCCTAAATCCTTGTCGGAGGCCGATGTGGAAGCGCTGCTGGCCGCGCCAGACCTGAGCGAAGCCATCGGTCAGCGTGACCGCGCCATGCTTGAGGTGCTTTATGCCTGTGGCTTGCGGGTCACAGAGCTGATCAGCCTGACGTTGGAGCAGGTCAACCTGCGTCAGGGTGTGCTGCGGGTGATGGGCAAGGGCAGCAAGGAGCGGCTGGTGCCGATGGGCGAGGAGGCGATTGTCTGGGTCGAACGCTACATGCGCGATGCCCGTGGCGAGCTGCTGGGCGGGCGTCCCAGCGATGTGCTGTTCCCCAGCCTGCGCGGCGAGCAAATGACCCGCCAGACCTTCTGGCACCGCATCAAGCACCAGGCCAAGGTCGCCGGTATTGGCAAGTCGCTGTCGCCGCATACCCTGCGTCATGCCTTCGCCACGCACTTGCTCAACCACGGTGCCGATTTGCGGGTGGTGCAAATGCTGCTCGGCCACAGCGATCTCTCGACCACCCAGATCTATACTCACGTCGCCCGCGCACGTTTGCAGGACTTGCACGCCAAACATCACCCGCGCGGCTGACACCATTCTTCTGGGAGCGGGCTTGCTCGCGAATACGGTGTACCAGTCAAAGATGATGTCGACTGACACACCGTATTCGCGAGCAAGCCCGCTCCCACATAAAAGCCAGCACGGCCACAATGTCTCGCGTCACCCGCATTCGGCCACAGGGGCCTTATGTGGTAGGCTTTGCCGGTTTGCACGATGGGCGTTTATGACCCGGTGTTTCGGCACGGGCGTTCTGATCGTCCCATTTGTCCGCCTTCAGGAGTTCTCATGCGTCTGACCCAGATTTTCGCCGCCGCAGCCATTGCGTTGGTCAGCACCTTTGCCGTCGCCGATGATGCGGCCGACAAAGCCATTCGTAAAAGCCTGGAAAACCTCCAGCTTGACGTGCCGGTCGAAACCATCACCGCCAGCCCGTTGCCAGGTCTGTACGAAGTCAAACTCAAGGGCAGCCGCGTGCTGTACGCCAGTGCCGACGGCCAATATGTCGTTCAGGGCTATCTGTTTCAGCTTAAGGACGGCAAACCGGTCAACCTGACGGAGAAGACCGAGCGCCTGGGCATTTCGAAACTGATTAACGGCATTCCAGTGGCTGAAACCGTGGTCTACCCGGCCATCGGCGAAACCAAGTCGCACATCACTGTCTTCACCGACACCACCTGCCCGTACTGTCACAAGCTGCACGCCGAAGTGCCGGAGCTGAACAAGCTGGGTATCGAAGTGCGTTATGTTGCGTTCCCGCGCCAGGGCCTGGGCTCGCCGGGTGACGAGCAACTGCAAGCCGTGTGGTGCTCGAAAGACAAGAAAGCCGCCATGGACAAAATGGTCGATGGCAAGGAAATCAAGGCCGCCAAGTGCGAGAACCCGGTGTCCAAGCAGTTCGCCCTCGGCCAGTCGATTGGTGTGAACGGTACACCGGCCATCGTTTTGGCCGATGGGCAGGTCATTCCGGGCTACCAGCCTGCGCCACAAGTCGCCAAACTGGCGCTGGGCGCGAAATAGTTTCGCATCGTCACGGTCAGCCTTGACGATCATGGTCTGGCGGCAACATTGTCGGGCCATTAATAGAGAGCCGCGAACATGCGGTTGTTTTCACGGCCGGCCTTGAGTCGGCCGTTTCATGGGGAGTTCACAGTGAAACCGGTCAAAGTAGGCATCTGTGGGTTAGGGACCGTCGGTGGCGGTACCTTCAACGTACTTCAGCGCAACGCCGAGGAAATTGCTCGTCGTGCCGGGCGTGGAATCGAAGTGGCACAAATTGCCATGCGCACGCCAAAGCCTCAGTTCCAGACGACCGGTATTGCGATTACCAACGATGTGTTCGAAGTGGCCACGAACCCTGAGATCGACATCGTTATAGAGCTGATGGGCGGCTACACCGTTGCCCGCGAGCTGGTACTCAAGGCCATCGAGAATGGCAAGCATGTGGTCACCGCGAACAAGGCACTGATCGCCGTTCACGGTAATGAAATTTTCGCCAAGGCTCGCGAGAAGGGCGTGATCGTTGCGTTCGAAGCGGCTGTGGCCGGCGGCATTCCGGTGATCAAAGCGATCCGCGAAGGTTTGTCCGCCAACCGCATCAACTGGGTGGCCGGGATCATCAACGGTACCGGCAACTTCATTCTCACCGAAATGCGTGAGAAGGGCCGCACCTTCGAAGACGTACTCGCCGAGGCGCAAGCCCTGGGTTACGCCGAAGCCGATCCAACCTTCGACGTCGAAGGCATCGATGCAGCCCACAAGCTGACGATCCTGGCGTCCATCGCGTTCGGCATTCCGCTGCAATTCGATAAGGCGTACACCGAAGGCATCACCAAGCTGACCACCGCTGACGTGAACTACGCCGAAGCGCTGGGTTATCGCATCAAGCACCTGGGCGTGGCGCGCAGCACCGCGGCCGGCATCGAGCTGCGTGTGCACCCGACGTTGATCCCGGCCGATCGCTTGATCGCCAACGTCAACGGCGTGATGAACGCGGTGATGGTCAACGGTGATGCTGCCGGTTCGACCCTGTTCTACGGCGCTGGCGCCGGCATGGAACCGACCGCTTCGTCGGTGATCGCCGACTTGGTGGACGTGGTTCGCGCCATGACGTCCGACCCGGAAAACCGCGTACCGCACCTGGCGTTCCAGCCGGATTCGCTGTCGGCCCACCCGATCCTGCCGATCGAGGCCTGCGAAAGCGCTTACTACCTGCGCATTCAGGCCAAGGACCATCCGGGCGTGCTGGCTCAGGTGGCGAGCATCCTGTCGGAGCGCGGCATCAACATCGAATCGATCATGCAGAAAGAAGTCGAAGAGCATGACGGTCTGGTGCCAATGATCCTGCTGACGCACCGTGTGCTGGAGCAGCACATGAACGACGCGATCAACGCCCTGGAGGCCTTGGAAGGCGTGGTCGGCCCGGTCGTACGGATCCGCGTCGAGCACCTGAACTAAGCCGTTATCGTTCACCGGGCTCGCACGCGGGCCCGGCATTGCGAACACTGTCTATTGGAGCCAGTCATGCGTTATATCAGTACCCGCGGCCAGGCACCGGCCCTGAATTTCGAAGATGTCCTGCTGGCCGGTCTCGCCACCGACGGCGGTCTGTACGTTCCGGAAAACCTGCCACGTTTCACCCAGGAAGAAATCGCTTCCTGGGCTGGCCTGCCGTATCACGAGCTGGCCTTCCGGGTGATGCGCCCGTTCGTGACCGGCAGCATCCCTGATGCCGATTTCAAAAAAATTCTTGAAGAAACGTACGGCGTGTTCTCCCACAACGCCGTGGCACCGCTGCGTCAGCTGAATGGCAACGAATGGGTACTGGAGCTGTTCCACGGCCCGACCCTGGCGTTCAAGGACTTTGCCCTGCAACTGCTGGGGCGTCTGCTCGACTACGTGCTGGAAAAGCGCGGCGAGCGCGTGGTGATTGTTGGCGCCACCTCCGGCGACACCGGTTCGGCGGCGATCGAAGGTTGCAAGCACTGCGAAAACGTCGACATCTTCATTCTGCACCCGCACAACCGTGTGTCCGAAGTGCAGCGTCGCCAGATGACCACCATATTCGGCGAGAACATCCACAACATCGCCATCGAAGGCAACTTCGATGACTGCCAGGAAATGGTCAAGGCCAGCTTCGCCGACCAGAGCTTCCTCAAGGGCACGCGCCTGGTGGCGGTGAACTCGATCAACTGGGCGCGGATCATGGCCCAGATCGTTTACTACTTCCACGCAGCCCTGCAACTGGGCGGCCCGGCGCGTTCGGTATCGTTCTCGGTGCCGACCGGTAACTTCGGCGATATCTTCGCCGGTTACCTGGCGCGCAACATGGGCCTGCCGATCAACCAGTTGATCGTCGCCACCAACCGCAACGACATCCTGCACCGCTTCATGAGCGGCAATCAGTACGTCAAGGAAACCCTGCACGCCACGCTGTCGCCGTCCATGGACATCATGGTCTCGTCGAACTTCGAACGCCTGCTGTTCGACCTGCACGGTCGCAACGGCGCGGCGATTGCCGGCTTGATGGATACCTTCAAGCAGGGCGGCGGTTTCAGCGTCGAACAGGAACGCTGGACCGAGGCACGCAAACTGTTCGATTCGCTGGCCGTGGACGACGCCCAAACGTGCGAAACCATTGCCGAAGTCTTTGAGCAAACCGGCGAGCTGCTGGACCCGCACACAGCCATCGGCGTCAAGGCCGCGCGCGAATGCCGTCGCAGCCTGGATATCCCGATGGTGATCCTCGGCACGGCCCATCCGGTCAAATTTCCGGACGCAGTGGAAAAAGCCGGTGTAGGAAAAGCGCTCGAACTACCTGCACATCTTTCTGATTTGTTTGAGCGAGATGAACGTTGCACCGTGTTGCCGAATGACCTGAAAGCCGTGCAGGCCTTTGTCAGTCAGCATGGCAACCGCGGCAAGCCGCTGTAACCGGTAAAAGCTGTCACATTTTGAAGCCCGTCTCCTGACGGGCTTTCTCATTTCTGCATGCCACACTTGTCGGGTTTCGTAAAAGAAGAGCCGCCCATGAAGGACGGGCGAGACGATCACCAAGGAAGTGGCAATGCTGTTTTTCAGAGGGTTTAAGCCAGCCGTGTGCTGGATGTTTTTGCTGGGCGCCCTGGGCTTTGGGCAATGGGTAAAGGCCGCACAATTGGCGACACATGAATCCCGGGAGTCAGCCACCGTCGCACGCATTGAGCTGGACGCTCAGGAGCGGCAATGGATCGCTGAACATCCGATGGTTATCGTCGCGTCGGCGCAGTACCCGCTGTACCTGTTCAAGGATGAGCACGGTCACTGGAGCGGTTTGAACAACGATATGCTCAACCGCATCAGCGCCATGACAGGGTTGCGGTTCGTCCATGAAGAGTCGTTTTCCACCGACCAACTGCTGGAGCGACTGGAAAGCGGCGCGGCGGAAATGAGCACGACGCTGGCAATGAATGACGAGCGCAAGGTATTCCTGGATTTCAGCCATGCGTTCGGCGGGGCGGGCTGGGTACTCGTGGGGCTGGCAGGTACGCCAGCGATACAGTCCCTGGAACAGCTTTCGAAAAGAGTCCTGGTGCTGCCGACCCGGCACGCCCTGGAGGGCACGATTCGTCGTGACTACCCGGCGATCGAGCTGCGCTCGGTCAAAACCTACGCTGAAGCCCGGGCACTGGTGGAAAGTGGCGAGGCCTACGCCACCATTGAAAACGAAATCGGGGCGCAGCTCTACCCCTTGGGCCGGCTCAAGGTAGGACATGCGGTGGAAGGCAAATGGGAGGCTGATCACTTGGCGGTTCGTAAAGGACAGCCGCAGTTATTGAGCATCCTCAATAAGGCGCTCGAAGCATTTCCGCCCGCCGAATTACGCGCCATGCGGCTGAAGTGGCTGAACGGAATTGTGCCGGTACGCGCGCCCTCGGCCTGGCAGCGGATAACCCAGTGGGGTTGCTGGAGCCTGTTCATCGTTAGCCTGTTCGGCTTGCTCTCATTGCTTTGGAACCGTCGCCTTGCTGCGTTGATCGAACAACGTCGGGACGCCGAGAAAGACCTCAATGACCAGCTCGCCTTCCAGCACGCATTGATAGACGCCATGCCCGATCCGATGTTCGTGCGTGATCTGGAAGGGCGTTTGATCATGTGCAACAAAAGTTATGAGGAGCGCTTGTCGACCCGTTTCGACCAGGTTCAGGGGCGACGACTGATCGAACTCGATGTCTTGCCCAAAGAGACCGCCGAGCAGCTGCACGCCGAGTTCATGACTCAACTCGGTACTCGCAAGACCCGCTTCAGCGAACGTCAGTTGATGTTCAAGGATGGCGTCAGGGACATCTACCAGTGGACGGTGCCGTTTTACAGTGCGGACGGTCAATTGCGAGGACTGCTGGGCGGATGGAGCGATATCGGCAAGCGTACACGCCAGGTGTGAATTGACAATGCCTGTCAGTTAAGCGCAATCCCTGTAGGAGCGAGCTTGCTCGCGAAAGCGATATATCAGGCGACATCAATGTTGACTGTACCGGCGTCTTCGCGAGCAAGTCGGATCGCCGCACCGCCGCTCCCACAAGTTCTGCACCTGGCATTAAGCGTGAACCAGCTGTTTTTTTGCTGTCATCTTTACCGTGCATGCTCTATCTACCAGAGGCGCCGGTGCGCCTGCCGTTGGAATCCAGAACTTTCTTCTCGGGCCTGGGGTCATTTACTGTGGACACGCCCCAGGCACTTTGTTTTCGGACTATGGAGTGGTGATCGAGATGGAAAGTATCAGTCTATTGCTCGGTGAGGCTCTGAGCCCGTATCAGGTCACGTTGACCCCATCGGGTGCCCATGGCGAATGCCTGGTGACACTGAAGAGTGCGAGCGACGCTATCGTGGTCGAACGGCTGTTCAATCAGGCCCAGTTAACCGATAAACGTCTGCTGACGGATGTCGTCGACGGGCTGCACCGCGACGTTCTGATCGCGGAAGGACGTCTGGAGCCCTGTGTCATTGCGGCGTTGCGCAATGCTGCTCAAGACAAGATCCTGACCAGCCGAAATTGAATTGTTTTTTGTGGGAACCTTCCTGCGCCAAGGTCAGTCAGACCATGTAACAGCAGGATCAAGCATTGTGCTCCGGTGTTTGTAGCTTGTTGTCACTGGCCTTTATTCAGGCCACGTTTAACCCCGAGTTGTCTCCCCACTTCTCGGGGTTTCTTTTTGCCTGCGATTTGTCATTGCTGATGAAAGCAGGCGCTTCAGCTTAGATGGCCCCGTCTTCACGCAATCGTGTGATCTGCGCCGGGTCGTAGCCAAGGTCGTGGAGTACCTGCGCATTGTGTTCACCCAGTTGCGGCCCGACCCATTCGGAGCTGCCGGGTGTCTCAGAGAGTTTTGGCACAATGCCGGGCATCTTGAAGTCCTTGCCGTCGGGCAGCTTGGCTTGCAAGAACATTTCCCGGGCCAGGTACTGCGGATCGCTGAACATATCTTCGGCGCTGAAGATGCGGCTGGCAGGAACGTCGGCCTGGTTCAGCTGCGCGATCACCGTGTCCAGCGGCAGTGAGTTGACCCAGCGATCGATCACCCCGTAAATCTCGTCGCGACGGCTATCGCGTCCGTCGTTACTGGCCAGCACAGGGTCGTTAGCCAGGTCTTCGCGACCGATGATCAACATGAAACGCTTGAAGATCGCATCGCCATTAGCGCCGATCTGCACGTGTTTGCCGTCGGCGCTGGTGTGAATGGAGGAGGGCGTGATGCCCGGCATGATGTTGCCGGTGCGTTCGCGGATGAAGCCGAACACGTCGAACTCCGGGACCATGCTTTCCATCATGGCGAAGATCGCTTCGTACAACGCCACATCCACCACTTGCCCCAAGCCGCCGTTGACCTCGCGATGACGCAAAGCCATCAGTGCACCGATCACGCCCCAGAGCGCGGCAATCGAATCACCGATGGAAATCCCGGTGCGCACCGGCGGCCGGTCCTCGAACCCGGTGATGTAACGCAGGCCGCCCATGGATTCACCGACCGCACCGAAACCCGGCTGATCTTTCATCGGCCCGGTCTGGCCAAAGCCCGAAAGCCGCACCATCACCAGTTTCGGGTTCAACGCGTGCAAGACGTCCCAGCCCAGGCCGAGTTTTTCCAGCACGCCGGGGCGAAAATTCTCAATCAGGATGTCTGCATCGCTGAGCAGCTGTTTCAGAATTGCCAGGCCATCCGGGTGTTTCAGATTCAGGGTCAAAGACTTTTTGTTGCGCGCCTGAACGAACCACCACAGCGAAGTGCCTTCATACAACTTGCGCCATTTGCGCAACGGGTCACCGCCGTCCGGGGACTCGATCTTGATCACTTCGGCGCCGAATTCGCCGCAAATACGCGAGGCAAACGGCCCGGCAATCAACGTACCCAATTCGATGACTTTCAGACCCGAGAGCGGCTTGTTGGAGAACGGCATACTGAATCCTGTAGGACAAGGGCTGAGCGAATACAGCGTTTTAACATAGGCCGGCATCAGTCGCTCAAAGTTGATCGCCTTCAATTCGTTGATTGCCTGTTGCATCGGTTAGACTTGCCGCCTTTCCTCGTATCAAGAAGCCCGTTCATGGCCCAGCCGTCCACGACCTACAAGTTTGAACTGAACCTCACCGATCTCGACCGCAGCGTCTACGAGAGCGTGAAGCAGACCATCGCCCGTCACCCTTCGGAAACCGAAGAGCGCATGACCGTGCGGCTGTTGGCCTACGCCTTCTGGTACAACGAGCAGCTGTCCTTTGGCCGCGGTCTGTCAGACGTGGATGAGCCAGCGCTGTGGGAAAAGAGCCTGGATGATCGTGTCCTGCACTGGATCGAAGTCGGCCAGCCAGACGCCGATCGCCTGACCTGGTGCTCGCGCCGCACCGAGCGCACCAGCCTGCTGGCTTACGGCAGCCTGCGTGTCTGGGAAACCAAAGTGATCCCGGCGATCAAAAACCTGAAAAACGTTCACATCGCTGCTGTGCCTCAGGAAGTGCTGGAAACCCTGGCCAAGGACATGCCGCGCGTTATCAAGTGGGACGTGATGATCAGCGAAGGAACGATTTTCGTCACCGACGACCGTGGTCAGCACGAAGTCCAGTTGCAATGGCTGAGCGGTGAGCGCGGCTGATTATTCGCCGCTGAACAGCGTTACCCGGTTTTATCCTACGTATTCAAGAGAAGCACCTGTCACCCCATGCGCATCGAACCTCGCCTGTTGCCCGACACCCTGCCATTCCTCGGTGATATTCCACCGCTGCTGACCCGCCTTTACGCGGCGCGGGGCGTGCAGTCCGAGGCTGAACTGGACAAGAGCCTGGCGCGGCTGATTCCGTATCAGCAGCTCAAAGGCATCGATGCGGCGGTGGATTTGCTGGTGACGGCCCTGGAGCAGCGTCAACGGATTCTGATCGTCGGTGACTTCGACGCCGATGGTGCGACGGCCAGTACCGTGGGCATGCTGGGGTTGCGCCTGTTGGGTGCGGCGCATGTCGACTATCTGGTGCCGAACCGGTTCGAGTATGGCTATGGCCTGACACCGGAGATCGTCGAAGTGGCGCTGACTCGCCAGCCGCACCTGCTGATCACCGTGGACAACGGCATCTCCAGCGTCGAAGGCGTGGCCGCGGCGAAAAAGGCCGGGCTCAAGGTGCTGGTCACCGATCACCACTTGCCCGGCGATGAGCTGCCGTTGGCCGATGCCATCGTCAATCCGAATCAGCCGGGTTGCGAGTTTCCGAGCAAAGCCCTGGCCGG
This sequence comes from Pseudomonas sp. QTF5, assembly GCF_000512695.2. Classification (GTDB taxonomy): domain Bacteria; phylum Pseudomonadota; class Gammaproteobacteria; order Pseudomonadales; family Pseudomonadaceae; genus Aquipseudomonas. The sequence continues at coordinate 32,483 of NZ_AZRW02000024.1, forward strand.
TGTCGGGGTGATCTTCTATGTGCTGATGGCCCTGCGCGCGCGCTTGCGCAGCCTGGGCTGGTACGAAAGCAAGCCGCAGCCGAACATTGGCGAACTGCTGGATCTGGTGGCGCTGGGCAGCGTCGCCGACGTGGTGCCGCTGGATGCCAACAACCGGATTCTGGTGCATCAAGGCCTGGAGCGAATTCGCGCCGGGCGCGCGCGGCCGGGAATCAAGGCGATCCTTGAAGTGGCCAAGCGTGATCATTCGCGCATCACTTCCACCGACCTGGGCTTCATCCTCGGCCCGCGTCTGAACGCGGCAGGGCGTCTGGACGACATGAGCCTGGGCATCGAATGCCTGCTCACCGAAGACGCGGGCGCTGCCCGTGAAATGGCCGCTCAGCTGGATGGCATGAACCAGGACCGCAAATCCATCGAGCAGGGCATGCAGCGTGAGGCGCTGGCCCAACTCAAGGATTTACCGCTGGAATCGATGCCGTTCGGCCTGTGTCTGTTCGATCCCGAGTGGCATCAGGGCGTCATCGGTATCCTCGCATCGCGTATGAAAGAGCGCTATTTCCGTCCGACCATTGCCTTTGCCGATGCTGGCGATGGTCTGCTCAAGGGCTCGGGGCGTTCGGTTCAGGGTTTTCACATTCGCGATGCCTTGAGCGTGGTCGCGGCGCAGCATCCGAACCTGATGAGCAAGTACGGCGGCCATGCCATGGCGGCCGGCCTGACGCTGCCGGAGGCGAATTTTCCGTTGTTTGCCGAGGCCTTTGACGCCGAAGTGCGTAGGCAAATGCGTGAAGAAGACCTGACCGGGCGCCTGCTGTCGGACGGCACGTTGGCGGTCGAAGAGTTTCACCTGGAACTGGCCCGCGCCCTGCGCCACGCCGGGCCGTGGGGGCAACACTTCCCGGAGCCGCTGTTTCACGGGGTGTTTCAGTTGGTCGAGCAGCGCGTCGTGGGTGAGCGGCACCTCAAAGTGGTGCTGAAGAGTGAATGTGGTTCGGTGAAGCTTGATGGAATCGCCTTCGGTATCGACCGTGATATCTGGCCGAATCCGACCATCAAGTGGGTCGAATTGGCCTACAAACTCGACCTCAATGAGTTCCGTGGCAACGAGACCGTTCAGTTGATGATTGCTCACATCGAACCGCGTTAAGCCCTTCGCGAGCAAGCCCGCTCCCACAGGGTCTGCGCTAATCCTGTGGGAGCGGGCTTGCTCGCGAAAGCGATTTCCCTTACACCGAATCTCTCGGAACCCTCCCTCATCCCCCGATGTCGACTAGGCTCTAAGCACTGCTTGATTATCCTTGTGACGTCTTGTCGAATTTTTTGCCCGCGGGGGCGGGTGTTGCACCTTTTTCCTGTCACTCGTCGACTATTCAAACAGAACCCTGGAGCCTGCCCACTGATTCGAGAGGTGCCCCATGAGTCTGCTGCTTGAACCCTATACCCTTCGTCAATTGACCCTGCTTAACCGCATCGCGGTGTCACCGATGTGCCAGTATTCCAGCGTCGATGGGCTGGCTAATGACTGGCATCTGGTCCACCTTGGCAGCCGCGCTATTGGCGGTGCTGGTCTGGTATTCACCGAAGCCACGGCGGTCACCGCCGACGGGCGTATCACTGCCCAGGATCTCGGTCTGTGGAACGATGAACAGATCGAACCCTTGCAACGTATTACCCGCTTTATCGCCGCCCAGGGCGCCGTTGCCGGCATTCAGTTGGCCCACGCCGGGCGCAAGGCCAGCACGCATCGGCCGTGGCTCGGAAAGCATGGCAGCGTCAAGCCGGAAGACGGCGGCTGGATCCCGGTCGGCCCTTCGCCCATCGCTTACGACCCTCAGCACACACCACCGAAACAGCTCGATGAGGGCGAGATCGCCGACGTCATTCAAGCCTTCGTCGATTCGGCCAAACGGGCACTGACCGCCGGTTTCAAAGTGGTCGAAGTACACGCCGCCCACGGTTACCTGTTGCACCAATTTCTTTCGCCCCTGAGCAATCAGCGACGCGATCAGTACGGCGGTTCGTTCGAAAATCGAATTCGGCTGGTGCTGCAAGTCACCGAAGCGGTGCGTGCGGTGTGGCCTGAAGAATTACCGGTGTTTGTGCGGGTGTCGGCCACCGATTGGGTGGAGGACGGCTGGAACCCTGATGAAACCGTAGAGCTGGCGCGACGCCTCAAAGATCTGGGCGTGGACCTGATCGATGTCTCATCGGGCGGTACGGCGGTAAACGCCGAGATTCCTACAGGCCCCGGTTACCAGACCCGTTTTGCCGAGCGCGTACGCAAGGAGTCAGGCATGGCCACCGGCACGGTCGGGATGATCACCGAACCTGCTCAGGCCGAGCACATTCTGCGTACTTGTCAGGCCGACATCATCTTCCTCGCCCGGGAACTGTTGCGTGATCCGTATTGGCCGCTGCATGCCGATGATGATCTGGGCGGGAACAAGGCTATCTGGCCGGCGCAATACCAGCGGGCCACTCATCGTGATCAGCCGATTCATGAATCGGATTTGCGTGATTGAATGCTGCTGTAAAACCTAAAAAGCCCCGGTCGAGTTGACCGGGGCTTTTTGATTTCAGGGTCGGGATATTGGTCGGCTATTCGGCCGTCTTCGCGAGCAAGCCCGCTCCCACATTGGATCCCCTTGAGGCAAAGATTTTGTATACGACAAAGATCAACTGTGGGAGCGGGCTTGCTCGCGAAGGGGCCATATCAGACCCCGACTAACTTTCAGGTGTACTTACGCTTCTCCGGCGCCGGCGGGAAATACTGGTACAACCAGGTTTCACTCAACGTCCGGTCATTGGTGCGAATGAACAACCGCAGCTCCACCGGTGCCACGCTGTCATTGGTCGGGTACCAGTCGAAAGTAATGCGGTAGCCCTTGATGTCATCGAGCACCAACACATTGAAGTCCTTCACTTCGCCATTCGAGCAGGTCACCACCGGCTCGATCCCCGCGCCTTCGGGCAAGCGGTCCAGACCGCCGCCGGTGAAGTCCACGGCAAAGCGTCGCGCCCAGACTGGCGGGTAATGCTCGCCCGGCGCCCAGCCTTCTATGAACCCGCCCATGCCCGAACGGGTCGCGTTGACCCGCGCCAGCGGCGTGCTCACCGGTGGCAGGGAGCTCCAGTAGAGCTTGTAGCCGTAATTGAGGGAGTCCCCGGCCGCGACCGGTTTTTTCGGCGTCCAGAACGCGACGATGTTATCAAGGGTTTCGCCAGTTGTAGGAATTTCCAGCAAATCAATAGAGCCTTCGCCCCACGCGGTTGTAGGTTCTACCCACAGACTCGGGCGCTTGCTGTACCAGTCGACGGTGTCCTGATAATTGGCGAACTCGTGATCGGTCTGCACCAGGCCGAAACCTTTCGGATCTGTATCGGCAAAGGCATTGAATTGCAGGGTGGCCGGGTTGTTCAGCGGACGGCAGATCCACTCGCCGTTGCCGCGCCACATGGCCAGGCGATCGGAGTCGTGGATTTGCGGGTGAATCGTGTCGCACATGCGTCGTTCGTGGGTGCCGCAGCTGAACATGCTGGTCATCGGCGCGATACCCAGTTGCTCGATGGCGGTGCGGGCATTGACGTGGGCGTCGACTTCCATCACCACACGCTCGGCCTGGCAATCGATGTCAAAACGGTAGGCGCCAGTGGCGCTCGGCGAATCGAGCAGGGCGTAAACCACGAAACGGGTGCTGTCCTTGTCCGGGGTCTCGAACCAGAACTTGGTGAAGTCCGGGAATTCTTCACGCTTCTTGGCGTAGGTATCGATCGCCAGGCCGCGAGCCGACAAACCGTACTGGCCGGTGGCATCTACCGCGCGGAAATAACTGGCACCGAGGAACGACAGTACGTCGTGCTGATCCAGCTCCGGGGCCTTGAACAGCTTGAACCCCGAGAAACCCAGATCGCCTTTGAGCTGTTTAGTGTCGACAGTAGTTTTTTCGTAGTTGAACAGCGACGGGCGGAAATGCACCTCGCGCGCCAGTCGAGTCTTGGGATCGACGCTGTACATGCGCACCGGTTGCTTGAAACCCATGCCGACGTGGAAAAACTGCACGTCCAGCTGACCTTTCAGGTCCTTCCACAGCGAGTGGTTGCCGTCGTAGCGAATCGCGTTGAAATTCTGCGGCGTCATGGTCGCCAGCGTCGGCGGCAGCACCTGCTTGGTGTCCTGATAAGGCTTGCCGGCGAGTTGTTTGGCCTGGCTCTTCAGCGCTTCGAAGTCGAACGCCACAGCGTCGCCATCAGCCGTGCTGCTGCCAGCCCAGGCGCGTGCCGCCAATAGACCGGTGGCCGAGAGACCGGTGTAAGCCGCGATGGCCATGGAGGCTTTGAGCAAATTCCTGCGGTGCATAAGTACAACCTGTCGTGAACAATCCCGCGCCGTTCCTGGCACGTGCTGGATCAAAAATAACGGTTCGGACATGCCTTGGCCAAACGCAACGGACTTTAGAACAGATGCCAAATAGCTTAAACCGTTCGGTTGCAGAGCAAAAATGATTGATGGCACAGCGACAGCGCGGCAATGAAACAAGACATTTCAGGTAACGTTTCTCACAGCACTTTCTGATTTATAGGGCATATCTGCTTTTTTCGACTAATTACTCTAAAAACGCTTTTCAGCGCCGATTTAATTTCTATTCTATGGGGCATGACCGGTTTCGGCCCTTCAGACCGGTGGGTTCAGCGGGCACAAGGTGACCGTTGAAAGTGATAGGGCGATGCGGTTTTGAAGTTTTCTCTGACGTATAGAAGGACATCGTCCATGTCGAAAGTACAAGGCATCACTGAAATGTTAGGAATCTTCCCCTGCCTGACCATCGGGCGGCGAAGGCGTCGGCTCAGTTCGGAGGAGTTGAAGTTGGTGGAGCGGTATCGCGAGCTGTCGGAGAGTGACCGGATTGCGATGCGGTATCTGGTGGATGCGATGCGCAGTGTTTCGCGGTTTTGAGGAGGTGATGGATTCGGCCATGACAGCATTGTCGTGGTCGGATCCTTCAGAACGAAGAGAACTTGCCTACGATGAGCGGCGGTTGCAGGCTCGCACGCTAAGTATTACGTTTGTCCGTAGAGTAATACTTCAGGAGATCATCATGACAACAACCATGACCAGTAAAGGGCAAGTCACCATTCCCAAGCCTATTCGTGATGCATTGCATCTGAAGCCAGGTGCGGCAATTGAATTCAGTGTCAACGCGCAAGGTGAAGTGGTACTGCACAGCGGTAAACCCAAAATGGGTAAGGCAGTCACTATCGACCGCTTCGAAGCCGTGCGTGGAAAGGCGGATATAAAATGGCGAACCGACGATTTGATGGCGCTATTACGGGGTGACGACTGATGATATTGGTCGACACGAACGTGTTGATTGATGTCTTGGAGGACGACCCTGTCTGGGCTGATTGGTCCATACAACAGCTTCGCGCCCAATCCCAGATCCATGAATTGGCTATCAATCCGATTATTTACACCGAACTGTCACAGACATTTTCCAATTTCGAAGCGTTGGATGATGTCGTCACTCAGCTTGGTCTTGCGATGCAAGAAGTCCCGCGCCCCGCTTTGTTTTTGGCAGGAAAGGCTTTCGTTCGTTACCGTAAAGTGGGTGGTGGAAAAAATAATGTTTTGGCGGATTTTTTCATCGGGGCTCATGCTGCTGTGAAAAAGTTGCCCCTATTGACGCGGGATGCCAAGCGCTACCGTAGCTATTTTCCATCGGTTGAGTTGATAGTGCCGGTCTGAGAGCTCTCTGTTTCCACGGATATATCTGTCGAGCTGGCAATCGGTAAAGGTTTTTGAGTTCTTCGTTGATGGGGGGAAGACCATCGCGAGCAAGCTTGCTCCCACAGGTTGAGCACTGTAGGAGCGAGGCTTGCCCGCGAAGCTTTTAATGCTTGAACATCACATGCCGTACAACGGTGTAATCCTCCAGCCCATACATGGACATGTCTTTCCCATAACCGGACAGTTTCTGACCGCCGTGAGGCATTTCGCTGACCAGCATGAAGTGGGTGTTCACCCACGTGCAGCCGTACTGCAGGCGTGCAGACAGGCGATGCGCGCGGCCGACGTCCGCGGTCCAGACCGACGACGCCAGGCCGTAGTCTGAATCGTTGGCCCAGGCCAGTGCTTGCGCTTCATCGGTGAACTTGGTGACCGACACTACCGGTCCGAACACTTCGCGGCGCACGATCTCGTCGTCCTGTTGCACGTCGGCCAGCACCGTCGGCTCAAAGAAGAAGCCATTGCCTTCCACCGCTTTGCCGCCAGTGATCAAACGAATGTGTGGTTGCGCCATCGCACGCTCAACCAATCCGGTCACGCGGTCGCGATGTTGCGCGCTGATTAACGGGCCCAGCTCAGTCGATGGATCGTCCTGCAAGCCGTACTTGATACTGCTGACGGCGGCACCGAGCTTCTCGACGAACTGGTCGTAGATGCCTGCCTGCACGTAGATGCGGCAGGCGGCGGTGCAATCCTGGCCGGCGTTGTAGAAACCGAAGGTGCGAATGCCTTCCACGGCGGCGTCGATGTCGGCATCGTCGAAGATGATCACCGGCGCCTTGCCGCCCAGTTCCATGTGCATGCGTTTGACGTTGCCGGCGGTGCTGGAAATGATACTCGAGCCGGTGGCGATGGAGCCGGTCAGCGACACCATGCGCACTTTCGGGTGAGTGACCAATGGGCTGCCGACCGTAGGACCACGACCGAACACCAGATTAAGCACGCCCGCCGGGAAGATGTCCGACGCCAGTTCTGCCAGACGCAGGGCGGTCAGCGGGGTTTGTTCCGATGGCTTGAGCACTACGGTATTACCGGCGGCCAGGGCCGGGGCGATTTTCCAGGCGACCATCATCAGCGGGTAGTTCCACGGCGCGATGGAGGCAATCACGCCCACAGGGTCGCGGCGGATCATTGAGGTGTGGCCGGGCAGGTATTCACCCCCCAGCGCGCCGCTCATGCAACGGTTGGCGCCGGCGAAGAAACGGAACACGTCGGCAATCGCCGGGATCTCATCGTTCAGCGCCGCGCTGTAGGGTTTGCCGCAGTTGTCCGACTCCAGTTTGGCCAGCTCTTCGCCATGGGCTTCGATGATGTCGGCAAGTTTGAGCAGCAGCAACGAGCGTTCTTTCGGCGTGGTTTGCGACCAGGCTTCGAAGGCGTTGTCGGCGGCCCGCACGGCGGCGTCGACCTGGGCTTCGCTGGCTTCGTTGATTTCTACCAGCACGCGGCCGAGGGCCGGGTTGAACACGGCTTGGGCAGGGCCGTCGCCATTGACGAGTTGGCCGTTGATCAAGAGTTTGGTTTGCATGGCTATGTCCTCATCGAAGCTGTTGTTTTTCCTCTATGGGAACCGGATCTAATGTGGGAGCGGCGGTGCGGCGATCCGACTTGCTCGCGAAGAGGCCATCACATTCAACATTGATGTTGGCTGACCCACCGCCTTCGCGAGCAAGCCCGCTCCCACATTTAGATCTCCGTTCCAACAGGGGGTTAGTCGTTGTCCGTTATTTCCCGCCACTGCCCGCAACGCTTTCCCCACCTTGGGTCAGGTAATAGGCGCCGAGGATCGGCAGCATGGTCACCATCATCACCAGCATCGCGACGACGTTGGTCACCGGCACGTCCCGTGGGCGGCTGAGCTGGTTGAGCAGCCACAGCGGCAAGGTGCGTTCATGGCCGGCGGTGAAGGTGGTGACGATGATTTCGTCGAACGACAGGGCAAACGCCAGCATGCCACCGGCCAGCATCGCCGAGCCGAGGTTCGGCAGGACGATGTAGCGGAAGGTCTGCCAACCGTCGGCGCCGAGGTCCATCGAAGCTTCGATCAAACTGTGAGAAGTGCGACGCAACCGGGCGATGACGTTGTTGTAGACAATCACCACACAGAAGGTCGCGTGACCGACGATGATGGTGAACATCCCAGGCTCGATCCCCAGCGTCTTGAAGGTCGCCAGCAAGGCGATACCGGTGATGATCCCGGGCAAGGCAATCGGCAGGATCAGCATCAGCGAGATGCCTTGCTTGCCGAAGAAATCCCGGCGGTACAACGCCGCCGACGCCAGCGTACCGAGGACCAACGCAATCAACGTTGCGACGGACGCAATCTGCAGCGACAGCTTGATCGCTTCCAGTACGTCAGGACGCGAGAACGCCACGCCGATCCACTTCAGGGTGAAGCCCTTGGGCGGGAAGCTGAACGCTGCGTCTTCGGTGTTGAAGGCGTAAAGGAAGATGATCAGGATCGGGAAGTGCAAAAACATCAACCCGCCCCAGGCGGCTATGCGCAGGCCCAGGGATGCCCGATCTTGAGATGAAGCATCAGAGCGCATCGAAAGCCCCCAGACGTTTAACGATGGACAGGTAAATGGCGATCAGCACGATCGGCACCAGCGTGAAGGCGGCCGCCATCGGCATGTTGCCAATTGCCCCTTGTTGGGCGTAGACCATGCTGCCGATGAAGTAGCCCGGCGGGCCCACCAGTTGCGGCACGATGAAGTCTCCCAGGGTCAACGAAAAAGTGAAGATCGAACCGGCGGCGATCCCCGGAATCGACAGTGGCAGAATCACTTGCATGAAGGTCTGACGCGGCTTGGCACCGAGGTCCGCCGAAGCTTGCAGAAGCGACGGCGGCAGGCGTTCCAGTGAAGCCTGGATCGGCAGGATCATGAACGGCAGCCAGATATAGACGAACACCATGAACCGTCCCAGATGCGAGGTCGACAAGGTGCTGCCGCCGACGCCCGGAATCCCGAGCACGAACTGCAACACCGGTTCCAGCCCCAGGTGCTGAACGAACCACTGCGCCACGCCGCCCTTGGCCAGCAGCAAGGTCCAGGCGTAGGCCTTGACGATGTAACTGGCCCACATCGGCATCATCACCGCGATGTAGAAAAACGCCTTGGTCTTGCCAGTGGTGTAACGCGCCATGTAGTAGGCAATCGGAAACGCCACGATTGCACTGACGATCGACACGACGATGGCCATGCTCAGGGTGCGTAGGATGATGTCGAAGTTCGACGGCTGGAACAGCGCAGCGAAGTTCGCCAAGGTCAGGTCGGGGGTGACCGCCATGGTGAAGTCATCGAAGGTGTAGAAGCCTTGCCACAGCAGGGTCAGCAGCGAGCCGAGATAGATCGCGCCGAACCACAGCAGCGGCGGCACCAGCAGCAGCGATAGATACAGGTTCGGCCGCCGGTACAGCAGGTTGGAAAACCGGCGCAACGGCGAGCCGCTGGCCGGGGTTTGAGAAGCGGCCATGCTGTTCATCTCACACCCCGCCCACAACATGGTCGTGCAGCGGGATCATCGCTTCGCGCGCCCAACGAGCGCTGATGCGTTGCCCGGTCTGATGTTGCGCGCTGACGTCCAGCCACTGAACATTGGCTTGGCTGATGTTCAAGGTCTGGCCGTTTTCAAGTTTCAGTTCATAGCGGGTGGCGCTGCCCTGGTACTGGATGTCGTGCAGCAGGCCGCTGACTTCGATTTCGTGGCTGGCCAGCGGACCTTCGGCGAAACGCACGTGTTCCGGGCGGATCGAAAACGGCTGTGGATTGCCGCTCAACTGCCGGGCCAGATCGCCGCGAATCACATTGGAAGTGCCGACGAATTCGGCGACAAAGGTAGTCGCCGGTTTCATGTAGAGATGGCGCGGCGTGTCGACTTGTTCGATGCGGCCCTTGTTGAACACCGCCACGCGGTCGGACATTGACAGCGCTTCGGTCTGATCGTGAGTGACGAAGATAAACGTGATGCCGAGCTGGCGTTGCAGCTTCTTCAGCTCGCCTTGCATTTGCTCGCGCAGTTTCAGATCGAGGGCACCCAAAGGTTCGTCGAGCAGCAACACGCGAGGGCGATTGACCAATGCGCGGGCCAGGGCCACACGCTGGCGTTGACCACCGGAGAGTTGCACCGGTTTGCGCTCGCCGTAGCCGCCGAGGGCGACCATGTCGAGGGCTTCTTCGGCGCGTTTATGGCGTTCGGTCTTGCCGATGCCTTTGACTTTCAAACCGTAGGCGACGTTGTCGAGTACGTTCATGTGCGGGAACAGCGCGTAATCCTGGAACACGGTGTTCACGTCGCGCTGATAAGGCGGCAGCCCGGCGGCTTCGGCGCCATGAATGCGGATGGAGCCGGTGCTCGGTTGTTCGAAACCGGCGATCAGGCGCAGGCAGGTGGTTTTGCCCGAGCCGGAAGGGCCCAGCAGGGAAAAGAACTCGCCGTCCTGGATATCGATAGAAACCCGGTCAACGGCCTTCACTTCGCCGAACTGACGGGAAACGTTGGTGAACTGGACTGCAAGCGTCATGGTGCGGAGCTCCAAAAAGGCGAGGGTCGTCACTGTGGCCTTGCCTGGACTTCTGAAATCTCCATTGATGATCGTTCCCACGCTCTGCGTGGGAACGCAGCCCGTGACGCTCTGCGTCAGCTCTGCGAATGGACGCGGAGCGTCCGTTGATGCATTCCCACGCGGAGCGTGGGAACGATCAGTTGGTGTTAGCGACCGCCCATGATCGCAATGTAATCCTGGGTCCAGCGGCTATAAGGCACAAATTTGCCGCCCTCAGCCTGCGGGGTTTTCCAGAAAGCGATCTTTTCGAACTGGTCGAAACCGTTGGTTTTGCAACCCTCGGCGCCCAACAATTCGCTTTCCTTGCACGCCGCCGGAACCGCCGGCAACGAACCGAACCACGCCGCCACATCACCCTGGACCTTCGGCGTGAGCGACCAGTCCATCCACTTGTAGGCACAGTTCGGGTGCTTGGCCTCGGCGTGCAACATAGTGGTGTCGGCCCACCCGGTGGCGCCTTCTTTCGGAATGGTCGAGGCAACTGGCTGTTTCTCGTTCATCAGCCCGTTGACCTGATAGGGCCAGGAGCTGGACGCCACCACGCCTTCGTTCTTGAAGTCACTCATTTGCACGGTGGTGTCGTGCCAATAGCGATGGATCAACTTTTGCTGGGCGCGCAGCAAATCGAGAGCGGCCTTGTATTGTTTTTCGTCGAGTAGGTACGGATCCGTGATGCCCAGTTCCGGCTTGGCGGTTTTCAGGTACAGCGCCGCATCCGCGATATAGATCGGGCCGTCATACGCTTGTACGCGGCCCTTGTTGGATTTGCCGTCGGACAGCTTCTGCTCTTCGAACAGCACGCCCCAACTGGTCGGCGGTTGCGTGAACACCTTGGTGTTGTACATCAGCACGTTCGGACCCCACTGATATGGAGCGCCGTAGGTCTGTTTATCGACCACATACCACGGTGCATCCTTCAGGCGCGGGTCTAGATTCTTCCAATTGGGGATCAGTGCGGTGTTGATCGGTTGCACACGTTTGCCGGCGATCAGGCGCAGGGAGGCGTCGCCGGACGCCGTCACCAGGTCGTAACCGCCCTTGGTCATCAGGGTGACCATTTCATCGGACGTGCCGGCGGTCTTGACGTTGACCTTGCAGCCGGTTTCCTTCTCGAAAGCGCTGACCCAGTCGTAGGCCTTGTCGGTTTCACCCCGTTCGATATAGCCGGGCCAGGCGACGATATCCAGCTGACCTTCGCCGGCGCCGACGGCTTTCAGCGGTTCGGCGGCCTGCAGGCTGGCGCTGGCAAGAAGGGCCGTGGTGATTGCACTGAGCAGTGCGGTCTTGTGCACAAGCATGGGTGAACCCTCTTCTTTAAATTATGGTCGGGGCAATGTTGAACGGGGTGATGCGCCGTGAGTGGCTTGTTATTAGCTTAGTGCGCTTTGTGAGAGGCAGACTGAGGCCGGGCTGTCTTATGGATTTATCCAGCCTAGTGCGCGGTTTCACGGTCGACAAATCCCAAAGGCTGCATTTGATGAAATAGAGCGCATGGAGGGCGTTCCCGCCGGTTTGCCTAAATGTGAGCAACATCTGGAAGCACTCTCATGAAGAGATGTCGGGCACTTTCGATCTAGGCTGGGGGCCTTAAAGATCCGGTTAACCCGAATTCGTGGAGGCAGCAAAATGAACACTCGTGGATTGCTCGATCAACTACTCAAATCCGGTCAGGATCTGTTGCAGAACAAGGCCGGCGGTACCCAGAACAAAGCGTCCAGCGGTGGTTTGGGCGGTTTGCTCAAAGGCTCCAGTGGTTCGGGCGGCCTCGGCAGTGTACTGTCCGGCGCTGGCGGCGGTGCTCTGGCGGCTGGTGCCATGGGCCTGTTGCTCGGCAACAAGAAGGTGCGCAAGGTCGGCGGTAAAGTGGCGATCTACGGCGGTCTCGCGGCATTGGGCGTGATCGCCTACAAGGCCTATGGCAACTGGCAGGCCCAGCAGGGCACCGCAGCCACAACCGAGCCGCAAACTATCGATCGCTTGCCGGCGGCCCTGGTCGAGCAACACAGCCAGGCGATCCTCAAGGCGTTGGTGGCCGCGGCCAAGGCCGACGGTCATGTCGATGAGCGTGAGCGTCAATTGATCGAAGGCGAGTTCACCAAGCTCGACAATGATCAGGAGCTGCAACACTGGCTGCACGCCGAACTCAACAAACCGCTGGACCCGACCGACGTCGCCCGCGCTGCCAGCACGCCGGAGATGGCGGCTGAAATGTACATCGCCAGTGTGATGCTGGTGGATGAGGAGAACTTCATGGAGAAGTCCTACCTGGATGAACTGGCGCGGCAGTTGAAGCTGGAACCGGGGTTGAAGGCGGAGTTGGAGAAGCAGGTGCGACAGGCTTCGGTGTAGGTCTTCAGACCGCCTTCGCGGGCAAGCCTCGCTCCTACAGTGAATTCGAACACACGATTGTCGTCGACGCTGATCCGTAGGAGCGAGGCTTGCCCGCGAAGGCGGTGTGCCAGGCAACAGATTTTTCACTGGGTGGACGCTATCGCGAGCAGGCTCGCTCCCACAATAGATCTGCAGTGAATACACAGTCTGTGCGCGACAGTAATCAACGTGAGGGAGCGAGTCTGCTCGCGATGGCGTCTTCGACCGCGACAACTTTCCCCAATGACCGATCCACGGTCCGTTTCTGCCGAATCCCGGCTTTTTGTCGGCAGGATGAGAAGCGGAACTCAGCGCCTGATAAATGAAGCACCACCCTCAGCTATACTCCTCCGCAATTTGAACCGCACCGAGGACTGACTGTGAAGAACTGGACGTTGCGCCAACGCATTTTGGCGAGCTTTGCGGTAATTATCGCGATCATGTTGTTGATGGTCGTGGCGTCCTTTTCCCGGCTGATGAAGATCGAGGCCAGCGAAGAAAAGGTCCGTACCGATGCGGTTCCCGGGGTGTATTTCAGTTCGATGATGCGCGGCGCCTGGGTCGACAGTTATAACCTGACCCAGCAGATTGTCGGCCTTTCCGGAAATCGCGCAATGACCGCTGCCGACCAGGTCATGTACAAGAGCTTCGAAGAGCGCTTGAACGAGCAAATGACCAATTACCGCAAGACCATTTTTAAGGCGGACGATCAGGCCATCTTCGACGAGTTCGAAGCGCGTCATCAGACTTTCAATAAAGAAATGACGAACGTTCTCGACCTCTATCAGCGCAAGGAATACGAACAGGCGCGTCTTGCTCTGGAGCAAAAGCTTACACCGGCCTGGGTCAATGGGCGCAAGCAGTTGAATAGCCTCATCGAGCGCAATCACGATCTGGCGGAAGAAGCCACGCTGGCCATTGGCGAAGCGGTGACGGCCGCCAAAATCAGCATGGGCATCTCTTTGCTGGTGGCGATCATCGTCGCCGGCCTCTGCGGCCTGCTGCTGATGCGCGCGATCATGGCGCCGATGAATCGCATCGTGGATATCCTCGAAATCATGCGCACCGGCGATCTCAGCAGTCGCCTGGATCTTGATCGCAAGGACGAGTTCGGCGCGGTGGAAACCGGCTTCAACGATATGATGACCGAGCTCACCTCGCTGGTGTCCCAGGCGCAGCGCTCCTCGGTGCAGGTCACCACGTCGGTCACGGAAATCGCCGCGACGTCCAAGCAGCAGCAGGCCACGGCCACCGAAACCGCCGCCACCACCACCGAAATCGGTGCGACATCGCGGGAAATTGCCGCCACCTCGCGGGATCTGGTGCGCACCATGACCGAAGTCTCCACCGCCGCCGATCAGGCCTCGGTGCTGGCCGGTTCCGGTCAACAAGGCCTGGCGCGCATGGAAGACACCATGCACTCGGTGATGGGCGCGGCGGATCTGGTCAACGCCAAACTGGCGATCCTCAACGAGAAGGCCGGCAACATCAATCAGGTGGTGGTGACCATCGTCAAAGTCGCCGACCAGACCAACCTGTTGTCTCTGAATGCCGCGATCGAAGCCGAGAAGGCCGGTGAATACGGTCGCGGGTTTGCCGTGGTCGCCACCGAAGTGCGGCGTCTGGCGGACCAAACCGCTGTGGCCACCTACGACATCGAACAGATGGTGCGCGAGATCCAGTCGGCGGTGTCGGCCGGGGTCATGGGCATGGACAAGTTTTCCGAAGAAGTGCGTCGTGGTATGTCCGAGGTGCAGTCGGTGGGTGAGCAGCTGTCGCAGATCATCCATCAGGTTCAAGCGCTGGCACCACGGGTGTTGATGGTCAACGAAGGCATGCAGGCCCAGGCCACCGGCGCCGAGCAGATCAACCACGCACTGGTGCAGTTGGGCGATGCCAGCAGCCAGACCGTCGAGTCCCTGCGTCAGGCCAGTTTCGCTATCGATGAACTGAGCCAGGTGGCTGTAGGGCTTCGTGGCGGCGTCTCGCGATTCAAAGTCTGATGAGCGAACTTGCTGCCAAACGCGGCACGGTGATGCCGGCGAAACAGTCGTTGTTTCTGGTATTCCGCATCGGCAACGAGCGTTTCGCCTTGCAGGCCATCGAGGTGGCCGAAGTGCTGCCGCAGCTGCCGTTGAAACCCATTCCCCGGGCGCCGGACTGGGTGGCCGGGGTGTTCGCCTATCGCGGCGCGGTGGTGCCGGTGATCGACCTCAGTGCTCTGACGTTCGGCCAACCGGCCCAGGCGCGCACCAGCACGCGGCTGGTGCTGGTGCACTATCGGCCGGATGAGGCGACGCCTGCGCAATTGCTCGGGCTGATTCTGGAACAGGCCACCGACACATTGCGTTGCAACCCGGCGGATTTTCAGCCTTATGGCCTGGACAATCGCCAAGCGCCATACCTGGGCCCGGTGCGTGAAGATGCCCTGGGTTTACTGCAATGGGTGCGAGTTGCCGATTTGCTGGACGAACAGGTTCGCGCCTTGTTGTTTCCCTCGCCGCCGTTGGACTTGGCGCAGTTTGAGGAGCAGGGATGAGCAGCGATCAAAGGTTTTTCGATTTCCTCAAAGAGCGAATCGGCCTGGATGTGGGCTCGGTCGGCCCGGCGATCATCGAACGTGCTGTGCGCCAGCGCTGCACGGCGGCTCGGGCGCTGACGGCCGATGAGTACTGGCACACCTTGCTGGGCTCGCGCGATGAACAGCAGGCGCTGATCGAAGCGGTAATCGTCCCTGAGACCTGGTTTTCCCGTTACCCGGAATCCTTTTCCACACTGGCGAAACTGGCGGCCAAGCGGCTGGCGGCGATCAATAACATGCGCGCCCTGCGGATTCTCAGCCTGCCGTGTTCTACCGGCGAAGAGCCGTACTCCATCGCCATGGCATTGCTCGATGCCGGGCTGGCGCCGCACCAGTTCAAAGTCGACGGCATGGATGTCAGCCCGCTGTCAGTGGAAAAGGCCAGGCACGCGCTGTACGGCAAAAATTCGTTTCGCGGCCAGGACATCGACTTTCGCGAGCGGCATTTCACGGCTGAAAACGACAACTATCGTCTTAGCGGGCGCGTGCTTGAGCAGGTGCGTTTGCAGGTCGGCAATCTGCTGGATCCGGCCTTGCTGGCCAGTGAGCCGCCATATGACTTCGTGTTCTGTCGCAATTTGCTGATCTATTTCGATCAGCCGACCCAGCAGCAAGTGTTCGAAGTGCTCAAGCGCCTGACCCACGTCGACGGGGTGCTGTTTATCGGCCCGGCAGAGGGCAGTCTGCTGGGGCGTTTCGGCATGCGCTCGATTGGTATCCCGCAGTCGTTTGCCTTCAGTCGTCAAAGTGCGCCCGAACCGCTTGCGTCCTTCGTGCCGACGCCGCTGCCACTGCCGGTGCAACAACCGGTGCGCAGTGTGGCACCGCCGCCAGTGCGCAGTCGGCCTTTCGCGACGGTCGTGCCGATGCCTCAGGTCGCCGCCAACCTTTCGAAAACCATCCCTTCGGACGCCGCCACGCTGCTGGCGAACATCGCCGCGCTGGCCAACGAAGGCAAAAGTGCCGAGGCCCGCGCCGCGTGCGAAAGTTTTTTGCGCAGTCACGAACCGGTGGCCCAGGTGTTCTATTGGCTGGGGCTGCTCAGCGATATCGCCGGCAGCGCTCTCGAGGCCCAAGGGTTTTATCGCAAGGCGTTGTACCTCGAACCGCAACACCCCGACGCATTGATGCACTTGGCCGCCTTGCTCCAGTCCCAGGGCGACACGGCCGGTGCCAGACGATTGCAGGCCCGCGCCGCCCGCAGCGAGCGCGCCGCAGACAGTGAGCGTAAACGATGAACGCCGCCGACACCTTGAGCGTCACCCATGAAGATGCCCAGGCCATCGACGACTGCTGGAACCGCATCGGTATCCACGGCGACAAGTCCTGCCCATTGCTGATCGAGCACATTCATTGCCGCAATTGCGCGGTGTATTCTGCCGCTGCCACGCGCTTGCTCGACCGCTATGCGTTGCAGCAGGACGACCGCGAGCAGGTCTCGACCGTGGTCGAGAGCGATGTGAAAACCCGCTCGCTGCTGATGTTTCGCCTCGGCGAAGAATGGCTGGGCCTGGCCACCCGCAGCCTGGTCGAAGTGGCGCCGCTGCAGGCGATTCACTCCTTGCCGCATCAGCGCTCCCGGGCGTTGCTCGGCGTGGCGAATGTGCGCGGTGCCTTGGTGGCATGTCTGTCGCTGGTGGAGCTGCTGGGGCTCGACGGCACCAGTGGCGGGGCGTCTGGCGCGCGTGTGATGCCGCGGATGCTGATCATCGCCGCCCACGGCGGGCCGGTGGTGGTGCCGGTGGATGAGGTGGACGGAATTCACGCCATCGACGAGCGCATTCTCGATGCGGCGTCTCAGTCCGGCACCCAGGCCAGCGCCAAATACACCCGTGGCGTTTTGCAATTCAAAGGTCGCAGCCTGCGTTGGCTGGATGAAGAGCAGCTGTCGGCCGCCGTGACCCGGAGCCTCACATGACCCCCGAGCAAATGCGTGACGCCTCTTTGCTGGAGCTGTTCAGCCTCGAAGCCGAGGCCCAGACCCTGGTGCTGAGCGCCGGTCTGCTGGCGCTTGAGCGCGATCCAACCCAGGCCGATTACCTTGAGTCGTGCATGCGCGCGGCCCATTCACTCAAGGGCGCGGCGCGGATTGTCGGTGTCGATGCCGGGGTCAGCGTCGCCCATGTGATGGAAGATTATCTGGTCAGCGCCCAGGAAGGGCGCCTGTACCTGAGGCCCGAACACATTGATGCACTGTTGCAAGGCACCGATCTGCTGATGCGGATTGCGACCCCGGGCAACGCTCCGGCGCCTGCGGATATCGAAGCTTACGTCGTCTTGATGGGACGGCTGCTTGATCACATGGCGGCCACTGCCCCCATGACGCCGCCGATGGCAGAACTTCAGCTGGAACCGCCGACGCCCAAGGTTGAGCCGCCCATGCCGGCCACCACCGAAGCTCCCTCGACAGCGCCCGCCGAGCCAGCGCCCATGGCTAAACGCACCACCGAAAGTGGCGAACGCGTATTGCGCGTCACGGCCGAGCGCTTGAACAGCCTGCTCGACCTGTCGAGTAAATCCCTGGTGGAAACCCAGCGGCTAAAGCCGCATCTGGCCACCATGCAGCGCCTTAAACGCATGCAGAGCAACGGCCTGCGGGCGCTGGAAAGTCTCAACGTCCATCTCAAGGACCATGCCTTGAGCCTCGAAGCTCAGGAAGCCTTGGGCGATGCCCGCCGATTGCTGGCGGAGTCCCAGCAATTGCTGACGGAGAAAAACGCCGAGCTCGATGAGTTTGCCTGGCACGCCAGCCAGCGCGCGCAGGTGTTGTATGACACGGCGCTGGCCTGTCGCATGCGGCCATTCGCCGACGTGCTGAGCGGGCAAGTGCGCATGGTCCGCGATCTCGGCCGCAACCTTGGCAAACAGGTGCGGCTGGAGATCGAGGGCGACAAGACTCAAGTCGACCGCGACGTACTGGAAAAACTCGAAGCGCCGCTGACGCATCTGCTGCGCAATGCGGTGGATCACGGCATCGAAACCCCGGAGCAGCGGCGGTTGGCCGGCAAACCGGAAGAAGGCGTGATCCGTTTGCGAGCCTCCCATCAGGCGGGTCTGCTGGTGCTGGAACTCAGCGACGACGGCAATGGCGTCGATCTGGAAAAACTCCGTCGCAACATTGTCGAGCGGCAGCTATCCCCAGCCGAAACCGCAGCCCAGTTGAGCGAAGAAGAGTTGCTGACGTTCCTGTTTCTGCCCGGTTTCAGCCTGCGCGACACGGTCACCGAAGTCTCCGGGCGCGGTGTCGGCCTGGATGCGGTTCAGCACATGGTCCGTCAGTTGCGCGGTGCCATAGTGCTGGAGCAAACGGCGGGCGCGGGCAGTCGTTTCCATCTTGAAGTACCGCTGACGTTGTCGGTGGTGCGCAGTCTGGTGGTGGAAGTCGGTGACGAGGCGTATGCCTTCCCGCTGGCGCACATCGAGCGCATGTGCGACCTGGAGCCGGAGGACATCGTGCAGGTCGAAGGCCGGCAGCACTTCTGGTACGAAGGTCGGCATGTCGGGCTCGTCGCCGCCAGTCAGCTGCTGCATCGTCCGGCGAGCCAGAACAACGCGCAGACCCTCAAAGTCGTGGTCATCCGCGAGCGCGAGGCGATCTACGGGGTGGCGGTCGAGCGGTTTATCGGCGAGCGGACGCTAGTGGTGCTGCCGCTGGACGAGCGCCTGGGCAAGGTGCAGGACATTTCCGCCGGAGCCTTGCTCGATGACGGCTCGGTGGTGCTGATCGTCGACGTCGAAGACATGCTGCGTTCGGTGGACAAACTGCTCAATACCGGGCGTCTGGAGCGCATTGCCCGGCATGCCAATCTGGCCGTGGAAGCGGCGCGTAAACGGATTCTGGTGGTGGACGACTCGCTGACCGTTCGTGAGTTGCAGCGCAAATTGCTGCTCAATCGCGGCTATGACGTGGCGGTGGCGGTGGACGGTATGGATGGCTGGAACGCCCTGCGTTCGGAGGATTTCGATCTGCTGATCACCGACATCGACATGCCGCGCATGGATGGCATCGAGCTGGTGTCTTTATTGCGTCGCGATACCCGCCTGCAATCTCTGCCGGTGATGGTGGTGTCCTACAAGGATCGTGAAGAAGACCGCCGCCGTGGCCTGGACGCCGGAGCCGACTATTATCTAGCCAAAGCGAGTTTTCATGATGACGCTTTGCTGGATGCAGTGGTTGAGCTCATTGGAGGCGCGCGGGCATGAAAATCGCTATCGTCAATGACATGCCCATGGCGGTAGAGGCTTTGCGCCGCGCTTTGGCGTTCGAACCGGCGCACGAGGTGATCTGGGTCGCCGGCAATGGGGCCGAGGCGGTGCAACGTTGCACCGAATACATCCCGGATCTGATCCTGATGGATTTGATCATGCCGTTGATGGACGGTGTGGAAGCGACCCGGCGAATCATGGCCGAGACTCCATGCGCGATTGTCATTGTCACTGTCGACCGCGAGCAGAATGTGCACCGGGTGTTCGAAGCCATGGGCTACGGCGCGCTGGATGTGGTTGATACCCCGGCTATAGGGGGCGGCAATCCTCAGGAAGCCGCCGCACCGCTGCTACGTAAGATCATGAACATTGGCTGGCTGATCGGCGACAAGAGCAATCGGGTGCGATCGGCACCGAGCTCGCACCGCCACTCGTCCTCGCGCCAGCATTTGGTGGCCATCGGTTCATCCGCTGGCGGGCCGGCGGCGCTGGAAGTGCTGCTCAAGGGCCTGCCTCGAGATTTTTCGGCGGCCATCGTGCTGGTCCAGCATGTGGATCAGGTGTTCGCCGCCGGCATGGCCGAATGGCTTGCCAGCGCCAGTGGCCTGGACGTGCGCCTGGCCCAGGAAGGCGAACCGCCACAAAGCGGCACGATCCTGCTGGCCGGTACCAATCATCATATTCGCTTGCTGAAAAACGGCACCCTGGCCTACACCGCCGAACCGGTTAATGAGATCTATCGGCCTTCGA
Source organism: Pseudomonas sp. QTF5 (assembly GCF_000512695.2). Taxonomy (GTDB): domain Bacteria; phylum Pseudomonadota; class Gammaproteobacteria; order Pseudomonadales; family Pseudomonadaceae; genus Aquipseudomonas. Next base: position 52,745 of record NZ_AZRW02000024.1, read on the forward strand.
TCGATGTGTTTTTCGAGAGTGTGGCCAGTTATTGGAGCGGTGACGCCGTGGGCGTTCTGCTGACCGGTATGGGGCGCGACGGCGCGCAGGGGCTTAAACTCATGCGCCAACAGGGCTACCTGACCATCGCTCAGGACCAACAAAGCAGTGCGGTGTACGGCATGCCGAAGGCGGCCGCCGCCATCGACGCGGCTGTGGAAGTTCGCCCACTGGACAAGATAGCGTCACGATTGCTGGAGATTTTCCCAAAATGACTATCATTAGCAGCAATCGAGGCAAAAGCAGTACTCAGGTGACCGCACATGAATGATTTACAGCTCGACGACTTCAAAACCGACGAAAACGCCGCCATGGTGTTGTTGGTGGACGATCAGGCGATGATCGGCGAAGCGGTGCGGCGTGGTTTGTCGAACGAGGAAAACATCGACTTCCATTTCTGCGCCGACCCGCACCAGGCCATCGCCCATGCGGTGCGCATCAAACCGACGGTGATCCTTCAGGATCTGGTCATGCCCGGCCTCGACGGCCTGAGCCTGGTGCGCGAATACCGTAATCACCCGGCGACCAAGGACATCCCGATCATTGTCCTGTCGACCAAGGAAGACCCGTTGATCAAGAGCGCGGCGTTTGCTGCCGGCGCCAATGATTACCTGGTCAAACTGCCGGACAACATCGAACTGGTGGCGCGCATCCGCTATCACTCGCGCTCCTACATGACCCTGCTGCAGCGTGACGCGGCCTATCGCGCGTTACGGGTCAGCCAGCAGCAGTTGCTCGACACCAACCTGGTGCTGCAACGCTTGATGAACTCCGACGGCCTGACCGGGCTGTCGAACCGTCGGCATTTCGACGAATATCTGGAGCTGGAGTGGCGGCGTTCGCTGCGGGACCAGACCCAACTGTCATTGCTGATGATCGACGTCGACTACTTCAAATCCTACAACGACAGCTTTGGCCATCTCGAAGGCGATGAGGCACTGCGCAAAGTCGCCACGGCGATTCGCGACGCCAGCTCCAGACCTTCGGACTTGCCGGCCCGTTACGGCGGCGAAGAGTTCGTCCTGGTCCTGCCCAACACCTCGCCGGGTGGTGCACGGCTGGTGGCGGAAAAACTGCGCCTGACTGTCGCTGCGTTGAAAATTCAGCACATTTCCCCGACCGAAGGTTCGAGCCTGACCATCAGCATCGGCCTGTCGACCATGACCCCGCAGCCGGGCAGCGATTGCCGGCAATTGATCTCGGCGGCGGACAAGGGGCTGTACCTGGCGAAGAACAATGGGCGTAATCAAGTCGGCATCGAGTAACCGCCGACCGGATGGCTGGCAAATCCCCCTGTGGCGAGGGAGCTTGCTCCCGCTGGGTCGCGCAGCGGCCCCTCTTATCCACAAAAGAAGGGGACTGCTACGCAGTCCAGCGGGAGCTCTTATAGAACAAAATTTATCTCATTGATTTTAAAGATAAATTTATTTGCCGATTTATCGGNTTACTCGGCTTTCGCTTTAATCATTCGCCGCTAAAGCCGCCAGGCGGGCTGCCTTGACAGCCTGATTACGTTATACTCGCCGGCTTTCAAAAGTTCGCCAACGAGTGCTGCCCGCCATGGAAATCAACCCGATCCTTAACAGTATCAAGGACCTGTCCGAGCGCTCCGAAACTATTCGGGGGTATCTTTGACTACGATCAAAAGCATGAGCGTCTGACTGAAGTCAATCGCGAGCTTGAAGATCCGAGTGTCTGGAACAACCCGTCGTACGCCCAGGAGCTGGGCCGCGAGCGGTCGCTGCTGGCTCAGATCGTCGAAACCCTCGACGAAATGCATAGCGGCCTGGCCGATGCCAAAGACTTGCTGCTGATGTCCGCCGAAGAAGAAGACCAGGCCGCCGTCGATGACGTCGCTGCCGAAGTCGAGCGCCTGCGCGAGTCCCTGGAAAAACTCGAATTCCGTCGCATGTTCAGCGGTGAGATGGACGCCAACAACGCCTACCTGGACATCCAGGCCGGTTCCGGCGGTACCGAGGCTCAGGACTGGGCCAACATCCTGCTGCGCATGTACCTGCGCTGGGCGGATAAACGCGGTTTTGACGCGACCATCATGGAGCTGTCGGCCGGTGAAGTCGCCGGTATCAAAGGCGCTACCGTGCACATCAAGGGCGAATACGCCTTTGGCTGGCTGCGTACCGAAATCGGCGTGCACCGTCTGGTGCGCAAGAGTCCGTTCGACTCAGGCAACCGTCGTCACACCTCGTTCTCGGCCGTGTTCGTGTCGCCGGAAATCGATGACAACATCGAAATCGACATCAACCCGTCGGACCTGCGCATCGACACCTACCGTTCCTCCGGTGCCGGTGGTCAGCACGTAAACACCACCGACTCGGCCGTACGGATTACCCACGTACCGACCAACACCGTGGTCAGCTGCCAGAACGAACGTTCCCAGCATGCGAACAAAGACACCGCGATGAAAATGTTGCGGGCGCGTTTGTATGAGCAGGAAGTGCAGAAGCGCAACGCCGCTTCCCAGGCGCTGGAAGACACCAAGTCGGATATCGGCTGGGGTCACCAGATCCGTTCGTACGTGCTCGATGCCTCGCGGATCAAGGATCTGCGTACCAACATCGAACGCAGCGACTGCGACAAGGTGCTCGACGGCGACATCGACGAATACCTGGTAGCCAGCCTCAAACAAGGGCTTTAACGCACGCCCTACGGGGGGCAATACGACCCTGTAGGAGCGAGGCTTGCCCGCGAACCCTGCCGCCAGGCAGGGGCAACGAACCTGATGGAATATTTAAAGACATGAGCGACCTAGAACTCGACCCGCAAGCCCTGCAACAGGAAGAAAACTCCCTGATCGCCCTGCGCAAGGAAAAGCTTGCTGCCGAGCGCGCCAAGGGCAATGCCTTCCCGAACGACTTCCGCCGCGAAAACTACTGCGATGATCTGCAGAAGAAATACACGGACAAGACCAAGGAAGAGCTGGCAGAGGCTGCAATCCCGGTCAAGGTTGCCGGTCGCATCATGCTCAACCGTGGTTCGTTCATGGTGATTCAGGACATGACCGGGCGGATTCAGGTTTACGTCAACCGTAAAACCCTGTCCGAAGACACCCTGGCCGCGGTGAAAACCTGGGACATGGGCGACATCATCGCCGCTGAAGGCACCCTGGCCCGTTCCGGCAAAGGTGACCTGTACGTCGAAATGACTCACGTGCGCCTGCTGACCAAGTCGCTGCGCCCGCTGCCGGACAAGCACCACGGCCTGACCGACACCGAACAGCGCTACCGTCAGCGTTACGTTGACCTGATCGTCAACGAAGATGTGCGCCAGACCTTCCGCGTTCGTTCGCAAGTCATCGCCCACATCCGCAGCTTCCTGATGAAGCGTGACTTCCTGGAAGTGGAAACGCCGATGCTGCAAACCATTCCAGGCGGCGCGGCGGCCAAGCCGTTCGAGACGCATCACAACGCGCTGGACATGGAAATGTTCCTGCGTATCGCGCCTGAGCTGTACCTCAAGCGCTTGGTAGTCGGCGGTTTCGAGAAAGTGTTCGAGATCAACCGCAACTTCCGTAACGAAGGCGTTTCGACTCGTCACAACCCTGAATTCACCATGTTGGAGTTCTACCAGGCTTACGCCGACTACGAAGACAACATGGACCTGACCGAAGAGCTGTTCCGCGAACTGGCGCAGCTGGTTCTGGGCAGCACCGACGTGCCTTACGGCGACAAAGTGTTCCACTTCGGCGAACCGTTCGTGCGTCTGTCGGTGTTCGACTCGATCCTCAAGTACAACCCTGAGCTGACCGCTGACGACCTGAACGACATCGACAAGGCTCGCACCATCGCCAAGAAGGCCGGCGCCAAGGTGCTCGGCTTTGAAGGCCTGGGCAAACTGCAGGTGATGATTTTCGAAGAGCTGGTCGAGCACAAGCTGGAGCAGCCGCACTTCATCACCCAGTACCCGTTCGAAGTGTCGCCGCTGGCCCGTCGTAACGACGAGAACCCGAACGTCACCGACCGTTTCGAACTGTTTATCGGTGGCCGTGAAATCGCCAACGCCTACTCCGAGTTGAACGACGCGGAAGACCAGGCAGAGCGCTTCATGGCGCAGGTGGCCGACAAGGACGCCGGTGACGACGAAGCCATGCACTACGACGCCGACTTTGTTCGCGCGCTGGAGTACGGCATGCCGCCAACCGCTGGTGAAGGGATCGGCATCGACCGTCTGGTGATGTTGCTGACCAACTCACCTTCCATCCGCGACGTGATCCTGTTCCCGCACATGCGGCCACAAGCGTAAGTGTTTCAATTAAAAAGCCGCCTATGACAGGCGGCTTTTTATTGCCTGTCTGGTACAAACGTATCAATTGGTTACTTTTGACGTTTAGAGAGGAATACCGGTCGTGAATCGTGCAATGGCTCAAGAAGGTGCAGCGGGTATCGCCACTGCGGTCGCTGAAAGTGTTCAGTACCAGGGCCGCAAGGCCAGCCGACAGGGCAGCGAACAGCGTCGACAGGACATTCTCGACGCAGCGATGCGCATTGTCGTGCGCGATGGCGTGCGGGCCGTGCGTCACCGTGCGGTGGCCGCCGAGGCTTGTGTGCCGCTGTCGGCCACCACGTACTATTTCAAGGACATCGATGACCTGCTCACCGATACCTTCGCTCAATACGTGGAGCGTAGCGCGGCGTTCATGGCCCGGTTGTGGGCCAGCAACGAAGGTCTGTTGCGCGAGATGGTTGTCAGCGGCGATGGCACCCCCGAGTCCCGCTCACAGTTGGCGGACGATATCGCACGGCTGATGGCTGACTATGTTCATCGGCAATTGATCAATCGCCGCGAGCACTTGATGGCCGAGCAAGCCTTCCGCCAGGAAGCCTTGCTCAACCCGCGTCTGGCGTTGTTGGTGCGCTCCCATCAGCAGATTCTCCTGCAGGGCACCTGCCAACTTTTCGAAGTATTGGGTTCCCGTGAGCCACAACAGGATGCCAAAGTGTTGACTGCGATTATCGGACGGATGGAATATCAGGGCCTGCTCAACGACGCCGAGCCTGTTGCCGAAGAGGAAATGCTCGGCATCCTCAACCGCTACATGCATTTGGTATTGGCGTCGGTGTAACCCGGTACTCCGATCGTTCCCACGCTCTGCGTGGGAATGCCGCCCGGGACGCTCCGCGTCCCTTACCGACGTGACGCAGAGCGTCACCGGATGCATTCCCACGCAGAGCGTGGGAACGATCAATGCGCAAAAGTCATCGTGTATCGATAGGGAGTGTTGAATGAAAGCCTGGCGCGTCATGGTGATCGCCTTGTCGATCTTGCTGCTCAGTGGCTGTCTGGTGACCTTCAAGGAGCCGCTGCCCGCCAGCGAGCCCGCGCCCCAAGGGCTGCTCGGCAAATGGACCAGCACCAATGCCTGGGGCGAGCCGATGAACCTGGAACTGACGCGCATCGGCGACAATCGCTATCAGGCGGTCAGCTACTTCAAGGCCAAGCCCCATGAGCGTGAAGCCTATCCCTTCACCGTGTCGCGCCATGGCAGTCGCTGGTACCTGTCGGCGAAGGTGCCGGCGCAGTTCGGCGGGAATTTCACCATCACCGGTTTCGAGCTCAACGATAAGCATGAACTGGTGGTCTACAACCTCGACCTTGAGCAAATCAAACAGGCCATGGGCCAAGAAGCCCTCAGTGGCGAAGGCTTCCAGATCGACGACGGTGACGGAGTGTTGATCAGCAACAGCCTGGATCAGGTATTTGCCTACCTCGACGACCCGGCCAATTCCGACGTCTTCGTCGAAGCGGTGCGCTATCAGCGCCAGGCCAAAACCAAATAAACCCAGCACGTAACGGTTTTTTCTTCAGGAGTTTCGGGTGGACGAATACCAGCAGACGATACGCATTTTGTCCGATCGCATAGTGCTGGCGCAGACGCCGATTCGCGTTCTGGATGCGGTCAAGTGGGATGACAGCATTCGCAAGGGGTTCCTCAAAGGCAAGGGCAAGGAAATGCCGGCCGTGGACCGCGACTACTACCTCAATCGACCACTGTCGTTCGACTCCAGCAAAGTGAAGCTGGAATTCCAGAACATCGAGCGCGACATCACCCGCCAGCTCGGCCAGTTCAACCCGGTCGGGCAGATCATGCGTCGCATGTGCAAGGAATACCGCATGGTGGTGCGCATGCTCGAAGCGCGCGGCACCGAGGATTTCGGGCTGATTTCCCAGGAGTTGTATGGCGCCGCGTCCGACGCCTTCCATGCCGGCGACCCGACCTTGGCCGACTTGGGGCTGATGCTCTCCGATTACCTGAACAACATCGACGGTCGTGGCGACCTCAAGGACGAACCGAAAGTCCTAACCGCCAAGGAAGCCGTCGACCTGCTGCAACATCGGTTGAACAAGGTGTTTGGCGAGACCGAGGAAACCATCCGCGTGTTCGAGTCCGACGGGATCGTTGCCGACGCTGCGGCCGGGGCCGACTACATCAAGATCCGTGCCGACGCGATGTTCAACAACCGTGACGTGCGTGCGCTGGAAGTCCACGAAGGGCTGGTGCATGTGGGGACCACGCTCAACGGCCTGAATCAGCCGATCTGCACGTTCCTGTCGAAGGGCCCGCCGTCGTCCACCGTGACCCAGGAAGGCCTGGCGATCCTGATGGAAATCATCACCTTCGCCTCGTATCCGAGTCGCCTGCGCAAACTGACCAACCGCACCCGCGCCATTCATATGGTGGAGGAGGGCGCGGACTTCTTGCAGATCTTCGAATTCTTCCGTGAGCAAGGCTTCGAAATGGCTGAAAGCTACGGCAACGCCAGTCGGGTTTTCCGCGGTTCGGTGCCCACCGGTCTGCCATTTACCAAAGACTTGTCCTACCTCAAGGGCTTTATCATGGTTTACAACTACATTCAGTTGGCCGTGCGTAAAGGCAAGCTGGAGCAGATACCGCTATTGTTTTGCGGCAAGACCACGCTGGAAGACATGCGGACCTTGCGCCAATTGGTGGACGAAGGCCTGGTGGTACCGCCCAAGTACCTGCCCGACCAATTCCGCGATATGAATGCGCTTTCGGCCTGGATGTGCTTCTCCAACTTCCTCAACCACCTGAGCCTGGACCGGATCGAAGCGGATTATTCCAATATCCTGTAACGATGACGCAGTCCAAATGTGGGAGCGGGCTTGCTCGCGAAAGCGGTGTGTCAGTCGACATCAATGCTGGATGGAAAACCGCTTTCGCGAGCAAGTCGAATCGTCGCACCGCCGCTCCCACATTGGATCGTACTCCAACCCCTATTTTTCGCGAGGCTTCACCGGATGAGAATCCTCGGCATCTTTTGCCTGCTCCTGGCCCTCGGCGGTTGCGACTCTCTGCTGTTCTATCCCGAGCCCGGCCAGCCGTTCACCCCGGAAAAAGCCAAACTCGAATTCCGCGATGTCACCCTGACCACCGCTGACGGCCTCAAGCTGCATGGCTGGTGGCTGCCGGCAAAAAAAGGTGTCGAGGTCAAAGGCACGGTGCTGCATTTGCACGGCAACGGCGGCAACCTGGCGTGGCATCTGGGTGGGAGCTGGTGGTTGCCGGAGCAGGGCTATCAGGTGTTGCTGGTGGACTATCGCGGGTACGGTTGGTCCGAAGGTAAACCGGCATTGCCGGCGATCTATCAGGACATCGACGCCGCGTTCAAATGGCTCGACCAGGCCCCGGAGGTCAAGGGCAAGCCGCTGATCCTTCTCGGTCAGAGCCTTGGCGGCTCGATGGCCGTGCATTTCCTGGCCCAGCATCCCGAGCGCCAGCGGCAACTCAAGGCGTTTGTGCTCGATGGCGTGCCGGCCAGTTACCGCGCTGTCGGGCGTTTCGCCCTGAGCACGTCATGGATGACCTGGCCGTTCCAGGTGCCGTTGTCCTGGTTGGTGCCGGATGGCGACAGCGCGATCCATTCCATGAAGCAGCTCAACGGCGTACCGAAACTGATCTATCACAGTATCGATGATCAGTTGGTGCCCCTTTCCAACGGCATCCGACTGTATCAAGCTGCGCCGCCGCCGCGAGTGCTGCAACTGACCCGGGGCGGTCATGTGCAAACCTTCGCCGACCCGGTCTGGCAAAAGGTCATGCTGCGCTACCTCGAAGACCCGCAGCATTTCAACGGCCTGCGTCGCCTGGGTGAGATCCCGAATTACCCGGCACCCCCGAATTCTGAAGATGAACCACCAGAGAGTCCGCAATGAGTGAAGAACGTAACGCCATCCCGCTGATCATCACCGGTATTTGCAGCATCCTCGGCACCGTGGGCGCCCTGTGGTGGTACGGCTACCTGCACTTCGCCAAACCCGAAGATGCGCTATTGCTCAGCGACTTCACCATGCTCAAGACCGTGCCGGGCGAAGATTATAAAGTCTCCCTGGAACCAGCCCCGCAAGTGGCCCAGTGCATCGATGGCGTGCTGGTGCTGTTCGACACCGAACAGAAAGGCCTGACCGGCGTGCTGATCAACAGCAAGAAAAAAGCCGTGCGCTGCATGGGCGAGGAAACGCCGCAAAAACTCGAACAGTAACTCGTTCGTACACAAATACTGTGTTCACCGAAGATCCAATGTGGGAGCGGGCTTGCTCGCGAAAGCGGTATAACATTCAACATCTCTGTTGTCTGACACACCGCTTTCGCGAGCAAGTCGAATCGTCGCACCGCCGCTCCCACAGGTTCAATGATCGTCAAATAAAAAAGCCCCGCCTGATCAATTCAGGCGGGGCTTTTAAGTTTCAGCGTGGTCAGCTTACTTGGCGCTGATCGCCGAACGCGGAATGACCGGCTGGTTGTCATTGGAAATAGTCACTTCCACCCGACGGTTCATCGCACGGCCCGAGACGCTGGAGTTCTCCGCAACCGGGTATTCCTTGCCGTAACCCTGGGCTACGATGCGCGCAGGATCTACACCCATCTTGATCAGGGCCACTTGCACCGAGGTCGCGCGACGCTCGGACAGCGACTGATTGTGCGAAGCCGTGCCGGTGCTGTCGGTATAGCCTTCGACACTCACTTTACGGTCCGTGTTTTCCTGAAGAAACTGCGCCAGTTTGTTGATATTCACCAAACCGCTGGATTTCAGATCAGCCTTGTCGGTGGCGAACAGCACATCACCAAAAGTCACCAGGGTGCCGCGATCGGTCTGTTTGGCGTTCAGGCTGTCCTGCAGTTGCTTGATCTGTTGGTCGCGGGCATCCAGACGAGCCTGGGCCCGTTGTGCCGCTGCGTTTTTCAGGTTGTTTTCAGCGGTGCGCAGGGCGATGGTCTGCTTGGCCACTTCAACACGCTGATTGGTCAGGTAAGCCAGTTGGTCGACCTTGGCCTGGTCTTCCCGGTCCAGGTAAGCCTTGTCGGCCTTGTCCAGGTATTCGCTGGCGTCTTTGGTTTCCAGCGCCGCGACTTTGCTGGCTTGCGGGTTGGCTTGCAGGCCGGCGTAGTTGGTACGGGCTTGCTCCAGGTTCGCGTTGGGCGGTGTGGAGCAGGCAGCCAGTGCAACACTTGCGGCCAGGAGGGCGGGGATCATCAATTGTTTGCGCATAATGGTTCGTCCTTTCTATCGATAAAAGTTTCAGGTCTGGAAATCGGGATGCGCGCTTACTGCACGGGGCGCTGACTTTCCTGACGCAGTTCCTGAACACCTTTCTGGGAGTCCTTCACAGCTAGTTCGGCTTTCATCGCCTGGGCCTTGCGCTCGGCGACACGGGCGTCCCACTCGGCTTGCTCGGCCAGCATTCTGGCTTCGTCATACTTCTTGTCGTGCATGGCGATTTCGGCTTGTTTGAGCTTGTCTTGAGCGGCCTTCATTTCCACGGCGGCGAATTCGGTACCGCCGGCGCTGACGGCGCTGTTCACGGCAGATTGGGTCACGGCGTATTGCTCGCTCGGCGGGTTACCGGCGCAACCGGCCAGAACGAAAGTGCTGCCGATGGCCAGGGCCGCCAGTTTGAGACCGCGCAGATGGGTGAACGAGGATGGGGCAGTACTGGTCTTCATGGTCTTCAACTCCATTGGATAACTCCTGAAAAACATCTGAATCCATCCTGGGCAAGGAGCCGCAACCTATAATTCCAGAGTGCTTTTTGAAACGGCCGTCCCAGGCATGGTTACTGGGTTGACCCAAAGTGTTTTTCAAAAGTTCAGAGAAGATGGCCTATCGCCCGAAAAAACTTTGACCGATTGGACAAGGCTCTAACTCGGGAACTTTCAGGTTGCGCGGGGGTATTCCCGGCCGTTTCTGACCCCGGGAATACCCAATTGTCGAAGGAATATGCAAGCCAATGTGGGAGCGGGCTTGCTCGCGAAAGCGGTGTGTCAGTCGACATTAATATCAACTGATACGGCCTCTTCGCGAGCAAGCCCGCTCCCACAGGTTCGGCGGAAAATTCAGTGTTTTTGCTTGTCGATATCGTCCGACAAATCATGCAAATGACGCCGGGACAAGGCGAGAAAACGCGGGGTCGGGCCGACGTCTTCGTACAGTGGATCGCCTTCTTCATCAGTGGCCACCACCGTTGACCCTTTCACATAGGGGAAGCTCGCTTCGAGTTCTTCCAGGGCGGCGCCGATCAGCTCACCGAGCAGTTCTTCGGGGTGCCGCTTGGGGTACATCTCGATAATCGCCGCCAGCCGTGCGGCGGCTTCCACGTCCAGACGAATCGTGTAGCCCGAGTCGGTCAGGCGACCCTTGGCGTTTTCTTCCCAATGCTTGGCGAGCTCGCGGATTTTCATGATGACCTCATTGCGCACCTGCTCGTGGCAGGCCGGGTGAGTGTCCGGCGGTGGCCGGCGGCAGCCGTTGTACGGCTTATTGTTGAGACTGGCTTCGTTGAAGTCCCGTCGTCGTCTGCTTGTAAGAAGCGCTTTACGACGGCACTCTCTATGACAGAGCTTCTAACAACAAAGCATAGCCGCCAATGCCAGTGCAGGAGCCAGGCTTGCCGGCGAAGGCGCTCTCAAGGACGTCTTCGCCGGCAAGCCTGGCTTCCTACACTGGCATTGAGCATAGCCGCCCGGATTTTCGCTGGAGAACTGCTGATGACCGATATTGATGCACGCTTGCGCGAGGATGTTCACCTGTTGGGTGAGCTGTTGGGCAACACCATTCGTGAACAATACGGGGACGACTTTCTCGACAAGATCGAGCAGATCCGCAAAGGCGCCAAGGCTGATCGTCGCGGTTCGATGGACGCCGAACTCAGCGCCAGCCTCAACCAGCTGAGCGAAGACGAATTGCTGCCGGTGGCGCGGGCGTTCAACCAGTTCCTCAACCTGGCCAATATCGCCGAGCAATATCAGCTGATTCATCGCCGCGAAGAGTCGCAGCCCGCGCCGTTCGAGACCCGGGTATTGCCGGAACTGCTCGCTCGCCTGCTGACTGCGGGCCATGATGCCGAGTCCCTGGCCCGCCAATTGGGGCGGCTGGAAATCGAACTGGTATTGACGGCGCACCCCACCGAAGTGGCGCGTCGCACGCTGATCCAGAAGTACGACGCGATCGCCGCGCAACTGGCGGCCCAGGACCACCGTGACCTGACCAGCGCCGAACGCGAGCAGATCAAGACGAAGTTGCAGCGTCTGATCGCCGAAGCCTGGCACACCGAAGAAATCCGCCGCACCCGCCCGACGCCGGTGGACGAAGCCAAGTGGGGCTTTGCGGTGATCGAGCATTCGCTGTGGCAAGCGATTCCCAACTATTTGCGCAAGGCCGATCAGGCCCTGCATGCCGCCACCGGCCTGCATCTGCCGCTGGAGGCCGCGCCGATTCGCTTTGCCTCGTGGATGGGCGGCGATCGCGACGGTAACCCCAACGTCACCGCCGCCGTGACCCGCGAAGTGTTGCTGCTGGCGCGCTGGATGGCCGCCGATTTGTATTTGCGCGATGTCGATCACCTCGCCGCCGAGTTGTCGATGCAGCAAGCCAGTGACGAGTTGAAAGCCAAGGCCGGCGACAGCGCCGAACCTTATCGCGCAGTGCTCAAACAATTGCGTGAACGCCTGCGCGCAACCCGTAATTGGGCCCACGCATCCCTGACGGCAACCACGCCCGCGTCGGCCGATGTGCTGCAAAACAATCGTGACCTGCTGGACCCGCTGGAGCTGTGCTACCACTCGTTGCATGAATGCGGAATGGGCGTCATCGCCGATGGCCCGTTGCTCGATTGCCTGCGCCGCGCGGTGACGTTCGGGCTGTTTCTGGTGCGCCTCGATGTGCGCCAGGACTCGTCTCGCCACACGGCGGCCATGACCGAAATCACCGATTACCTCGGCTTGGGCCGGTATGAGGACTGGAGCGAAGAGGATCGCATTGCCTTCCTGATGCGTGAACTGAACAATCGCCGGCCATTGCTGCCGGCGTATTTCAAGCCGTCTGCCGACACCGCCGAAGTACTGGCGACGTGTCGGGAAATCGCCGCGGCGCCGGGGGCCTCCCTCGGGTCGTATGTGATTTCCATGGCCGGCGCCGCTTCCGACGTGCTGGCCGTGCAATTGCTGCTCAAAGAGTCCGGCGTATTGCGGCCGATGCGCGTGGTGCCGCTGTTCGAAACCCTCGCCGACCTCGACAATGCCGGCCCGGTAATCGAAAAACTCCTGCTGCTGCCGGGCTATCGCTCGCGCCTGCAAGGGCCGCAGGAAGTGATGATCGGTTATTCCGACTCAGCCAAGGACGCTGGCACCACCGCAGCGGCCTGGGCCCAGTATCGGGCGCAGGAGCGTTTGGTGGATATCTGCCGCGAGCAACAAGTGGAACTGCTGTTGTTCCACGGTCGCGGTGGCACCGTGGGCCGTGGTGGCGGCCCGGCGCACGCGGCGATTCTGTCGCAGCCGCCGGGGTCGGTGGCGGGGCGTTTCCGCACCACCGAGCAGGGGGAAATGATTCGTTTCAAATTCGGCCTGCCGGACATCGCCGAGCAAAACCTCAATCTGTACTTGGCGGCGGTGCTGGAGGCGACCTTGTTGCCACCGCCACCCCCTGAGCCTGCCTGGCGGCATTTGATGGACGAATTGGCCGCCGATGGCGTCAAGGCGTACCGCGCCGTGGTGCGGGAAAATCCGCAGTTCGTCGAGTATTTCCGCCAGTCCACCCCGGAGCAGGAGTTGGGGCGTTTGCCTTTGGGCAGCCGCCCGGCCAAGCGCCGCGCTGGTGGCATCGAAAGCCTGCGCGCAATTCCATGGATCTTCGGCTGGACCCAGACGCGCCTGATGCTGCCGGCCTGGCTTGGCTGGGAAGCAGCGCTGAGCAAGGCGTTGGAGCGCGGCGAGGGCGAGCTGCTGGGGCAGATGCGCGAGCAGTGGCCGTTCTTCCGTACCCGCATCGATATGCTGGAAATGGTGCTGGCCAAGGCCGACGCCGATATCGCCCAGTCTTACGATGAGCGCTTGGTCGAGCCGGATCTGCTCCCTTTGGGTGCGCATTTACGCGACCTATTGTCGCAGGCCTGTGCGGTGGTCCTGGGGTTGACCGGTCAGTCGCAGCTACTGGCACATAGCCCAGCTACCCTTGAATTCATCCGGCTGCGCAACACTTATCTCGACCCGCTGCATCTATTGCAGGCCGAACTGTTGGCACGTTCGCGGCAACAGGATGTGGCCCAGGGCAGCCCGGTAGAACAGGCGTTACTGGTGTCTGTGGCGGGGATTGCCGCCGGTTTGCGAAATACCGGCTAAGGTTTTCGTCGTGGGGGACAGGCACCCGGCGCGAGCGTCGAGTGCCTGCTGGCGAGCGGTCGAAAAGGTCTGTCACGCGACAGTTAATGATGGGGTTGCGACTTGGGTTACCCCTTCGCGAGGTCTCATCAGGCGCGGGTTTCTCCGACTTTCGGCGGCTTGTGTGGGCCGGGCCTGCTGTGTATCTTGATCAGCCTTTGGCCGTTTGGGCGGTCGCGATCCTATTTTTGAGATTGGCCCCACGAGGCGAATCTGACGTTATCTATATAAAAAATTGAGGAGCACATCGATGCGCGTCATTCTGCTGGGAGCTCCCGGGGCCGGTAAAGGTACTCAGGCTAAGTTCATCACCGAAAAATTCGGTATCCCGCAAATCTCTACCGGCGACATGCTGCGTGCTGCTGTAAAAGCCGGTACCGAGCTGGGTGTTAAAGCCAAAGGCATCATGGATGCCGGTGGTCTGGTCTCCGACGATCTGATCATCGCCCTGGTCAAGGACCGTATCGCACAGCCTGACTGTGCCAACGGTTTCCTGTTCGACGGTTTCCCGCGCACCATTCCGCAAGCTGAAGCGCTGGTAGAAGCTGGTGTGGAACTGGACAACGTGGTCGAAATCGCCGTCGATGACGAAGAAATCGTTCAGCGTATCGCCGGTCGCCGCGTTCACGAGGCCAGTGGCCGCGTGTACCACACCGTCTACAACCCACCGAAAGTCGCCGGCAAAGACGACATTACCGGCGAAGAGCTGGTGCAGCGCAAGGACGACACCGAAGAAACCGTGCGTCATCGCCTGTCGGTCTACCACTCCCAGACCAAACCATTGGTGGAGTTCTACCAGGGTCTGGCGTCTGCTCAGGGCAAGCCGAAATACAGCCATATTCCCGGTGTTGGCTCGGTTGAAGTGATCACCGGCAAGGTGCTTGAAGCACTGAGCTGAAAAGTCTGATCGGCTTCATCTTCTACGGCCCGCTTGCGGGCCGTAGTTGTTTATACTGGCGCACTTTTTCAGACCTCTCTTACGGAAACATCGATGAGCACCTTGCTGGCCCTGGACACCGCGACTGAAGCTTGCTCCGTTGCTTTGCTGCATGACGGCAAAGTCACGAGTCATTACGAGGTGATCCCGCGCCTGCATGCGCAGAAGCTGCTGCCGATGATCCAGCAACTGCTGGCTGATGCCGGGACCACCCTGCAAGCGGTCGATGCCATTGCGTTCGGCCGTGGGCCGGGCGCGTTCACCGGTGTGCGGATCGCCATTGGCGTGGTGCAAGGTCTGGCGTTTGCGCTGGATCGTCCGGTGTTGCCGGTCTCCAATCTCGCCGTACTCGCTCAACGGGCTTATCGCGAACACGGCGTCAGCCAGGTCGCAGCGGCCGTCGATGCGCGCATGGATGAGGTGTATTGGGGGTGCTACCGCGAAACGGCGGGGGAGATGCGCCTGGTGGGCAACGAAGCCGTATTGCCACCGGAAGCCGCTGCGTTGCCGGCCGATGCCAGTGGCGAGTGGTTCGGCGCAGGCACCGGTTGGGGGTATGCCGAGCGCATTGCCGTCAATCTGAGCGGGCAAGACGCGGGTATGCTGCCCCACGCCGAAGACCTGCTGACCCTGGCGCGTTTTGCCTGGGAACGCGGCGAAGCGATCGTGGCCGATGAGGCGCAGCCGGTGTATCTGCGCGATAAAGTCGCTACCCCGAAAGCGCGCTAATTCCTGTGGCGAGGGAGCTTGCTCCCGTTCGGCTGCGGAGCAGTCGTAGAACCTGACGGCGCGGTGTACCTGACTGCGCTTGGGGGCAGCTTCGCAGCCCAGCGGGAGCAAGCTCCCTCGCCACAAAGTGTTCCAACCGCAGTCAATCGTCAGTTTTCTACCCGCCGCTTTTAAACCTTTTGTCTTTTATGTGTTCTAGTTATCACTCGGCAGTTTGCGATGTGGGCTATGTGCCACTAAGCTGCCATCATTGAAACCGGACATGTACTCATGCGTATAGACGGCGTTTCCTCTCAGTCCTACCCCATCAAGCGCAAGCCCCGCAAAGGCCCTGTGTCTGAGGACGACTGCGTCGATATCGACGGCGAGCTGGAATTCCCTACCGAAGAGCAATTGGCCGCCCGCGCCGCCAAAGCCTCCGCGCAACGTCTGAGCAATCTTCCCGCGCGTCAACAAGACATGATCTATCACCGCGCGATGAGCAAAAGCGTGGCGATGGCACTGGCGAGTTACCTGAGCACCGCCACTTTTGTCGATTGGGATGCGGATGTACTGGGTCTCGATCTGTACATCTGATGTTGCTGCCTTATTACCTCGGCTGCCCGTCCTGGAGTGAAAACGCCTGGCGCGATTACTTGTATCCGCAAGACGCCAGGCCCGCCGAGTTTCTCAATCTTTATTCTCAAGTGTTCAACGCCGTGGAAGGCAATACGACCTTCTACGCGAGCCCATCTGCCGTCACCGTGCAGCGTTGGGCCGAAACGATGCCCGAACACTTCCGCTTCACCGCCAAGTTCCCCGGCGACATCAGCCACAGCGGTGACCTGCGCGAACAATTGACCGCCGCTGAAACCTTCCTGCAATTGCTCAGCCCTCTGGGTGAACGGGTTTCTCCCCTCTGGCTGCAATTATCGAAAAGCTTCACCCCTCAACGCTTGTCCGAGCTGGCCGGTTTTATCGACGCGGTGGACCGGCCTTTGGCGGTCGAAGTGCGGCACGATGAGTTTTTCGCCAAGGGCGATGCCGAGCGAATGCTCAATCGTCTATTGCTGGACCGCGGTGTCGAGCGTATCTGTCTCGATCCGCGAGCGCTGTTCAGCTGCACCTCGACCGACCCTTCGGTGCTCCACGCCCAATCGAAAAAGCCCAGAGTGCCGCCTCGCCCCGCTGCGTTCACTCAATTCCCACAGGTGCGTTTCATCGGCCATCCTGTGCTTGAAGCCAACGATCCGTTCCTGGTGCCATGGGTCGAGAAAATCGCTGTCTGGATCGAAGAGGGCCGCACGCCCTATATCTTCCTGCACACCGCCGATAACCTGCTGGCGGCAAAACTGGCACAACGTTTTCACGCACAACTGATGCTGCGTTTGCCTGGCTTGCCGCCGCTGCCTGAGCTATACAGAGAGCCCGCCGCCGAGCAACTTGGCTTGCTCTGAAGCGGCCTCGTTCCTAATGCCAACCAGATTAGGTGCGAAACCTGTGGGAGCGGGCTTGCTCGCGAAGACGGCGGCATGATCAACATTGTTGTCGTCTGACACTCCGCTTTCGCGAGCAAGTCGAATCGTCGCACCGCCGCTCCCACAGGGATATCAGCTTCGTTTTCCCCATTTCAGGAGTCTGCCAATGGATGCGCAAACCCTTCGAGCCCAGGCGTTCAAAGCACTGCACGAACGCGAGGGCGCTTTTGTCATTCCCAACCCTTGGGACGCCGGTTCGGCGAAAATACTCGCCAGCCTTGGCTTCGAAGCGCTGGCGACCACCAGTGCCGGTTGCGCCTTTTCCCAAGGACGTTCCGATGGTGCGTTAACGCTGGACGATACTTTGGCGAACGTTCAGGCGATTGTTGCGGCCACTAACCTGCCAGTGGCGGTCGATCTGGAAAACGGCTTCGCTGACGATCCAGCCGAATGTGCACAAAGTATTTTGCGTGCAGCAGAAGCCGGTGCGGTCGGCGGCTCTATCGAAGATGCCACCGGCCGTGAAGACGCGCCGATTTACTGCTTCGAGCATGCCGTGGCGCGTATCAAAGCGGCCGTCGCGGCGGCCCGCAGCTTGCCTTTTCCCTTCGTACTGACGGCGCGTGCCGAGAACTATCTGCACGGCAATCCTGACCTCGACGATACCATTCGCCGCTTGCAGGCATTCGCCGAGGCGGGGGCCGACGTGCTTTACGCACCGGGCCTGCGCAGCGCTGAAGAGGTCTTGGCGGTGGTCCGCGCCGTGGCGCCGAAACCGGTCAATGTGTTGATGTCCGGCGGGCTCAAGCTAACGGTCGAGCAGTTGAGTGAAATGGGCGTCAAACGCATCAGCGTCGGTTCGGCCCTGGCCCTGGCGGCGTATGGCGAGTTCTTCCGCGCCGCCGAGGAAATCCAGCAACACGGGACCTTCGGCTTTACCTCCCGGTCGATGCCATTCCAGAAGGCCAATCAATTGTTCAAAGGCTGACGATGCGGTTTCGGTGGGGGCTGTTGCTGGTGCTGTTGATCATCGGCGCTGCCGGGTTAAGCGTCTGGCGCGGCTGGGTTTCCATTTCCCCACAATGGAACCCGTGGGCGCCGCTGGACGTGAAGGCCAAACCGAACCTGCTGACCCGCTACAAACTGATGCGTCTGCGCGATGATCCGCAGTTATGCGACCAGGCCCTGAGCAGCTCCGGGTTACGTGTAAGCCATCAGGCCGACAGCCCGGACGCGACCTGCCCGTTGACCAATACCTTGCGTGTGCAAGGTGGCGAGGTGGCGCTGAGCAGCAGTTTCCTCGCCAGTTGCAGCCTGGCGGTAGCGTTCGCCTTGTTCGAACGCCACGCCCTGCAACCGGCGGCTCAGGCTGTCTACGGGCAGGTTGTGAAACGGGTCGATCACCTCGGCAGCTTCGCCTGTCGTAACGTTTACAACCGCGAAAACGGCAGGCGCAGCCAGCATGCCACGGCCGATGCCCTGGATATCAGCGGATTCCGGCTGGCGGACGGCCGATTCATCAGCGTGCTCAAGGATTGGCCGAAGGATAATCAGGACGCGCGATTTCTCCATCAGGTTCGCGACGGTGCTTGCGATATGTTCAGTGTGGTATTGAGCCCGGACTACAACGCCGCCCATCGCAATCACTTTCATGTGGATGTCGGGCCGTGGTGGCGGTGCCGCTGAGGGTTATGCGGCGATGCGCAGGTTCTGCAGCACGATCGGGCGTGCCCAGCCGTTATCGAAATCGAGTTGTTTCTGTTGTTCCACCAGCTCTTCGGGCGAGAACGGTGGGAATGGTTTGTCCAGCAGGTCGAGTTCGAACTCGGCGATCGGCAAGTGCAACGGACGCGGTTGCGCTGCGGCGCCAGGCTCCGGCAACGGTTGACCAGCGGTGAGCACGATCGGGCGAACCCAGCCGCTATCGAAGTCCTGTTGTTTCTGTTGCGCGACGACTTCTTCGGGCGGGAACGGCGGGAACGGTTTGTCGGCCAGGTCCATTTCGAACTCGGCAATGGGCAGGAACAGGGGCTCGGGTGGGCGGACTTGAGTTTCCTTCACATCACATTCGCGCTGGGAAATGATGTGCGCCAGCAGCTCGCTGCCGACGGTCGGTTCGACCGGGCTGTCGAGATCTACCGGTGGAAAATTCAGCGATTCAGGCAGCACTTCACCCGACTGTTCGGCCAGCGCTCGGGCAAAGAAATCCTGCCAGATGTGGCTGACGCCGCTCAGTGCCTGGGTGTTTCGCAGGTTGTAGTCGCCGTAGGGCGAGATAAAACCTGTGAATGTGGATTGAATGTCTGACATTTCTCTCGGTCGACGCTCAGCTCTGGCAAAATGCTCGATAGTTTGGTTATCGGCCATTTTTGCCGATCATTAATTTTTTGAGCGTGTTTTCCCATGATTGAGCAACCTGCGGCCTGCCGCATCCATGTCGAGGCCTTGGGCACGACCTTTCAGCCACAGGCTGAGCAATGGGCCGAGCGCCTGGGGTTGCCGTTGCAGGTGGATGACGGCGAGTTTGCCTTGCAGGTGGGCGAGCAGGGGTTGCAGCTGCAACAACTGGGGCCGGACGCACCGGGACCGGTGCGGGTGGACTTCGTCGAGGGCGGCGCGGCCCATCGTCGGTTGTATGGCGGCGGCAGCGGTCAGATGATCGCCAAAGCGGTCGGCGTCGCCCAAGGCGTGCGCCCACGCGTGCTGGACGCCACGGCGGGGTTGGGCAAGGACGCGTTCGTGCTGGCCAGCCTGGGCTGCGAGATGAGCCTGATCGAGCGCCAGCCACTGATCGGCGCGTTGCTTGAAGATGGCCTGGCGCGCGGCGCGGAAGATTTCGATGTGGCGCCGATCGTGGCGCGGATGCGTTTGCTCAAGGGCAATTCGATCGAGGTGATGCGCAACTGGGAAGGCGAGCCGCCGCAGGTGATCTACCTCGACCCGATGTTTCCCCATCGTGAGAAAACAGCGTTGGTGAAGAAGGAGATGCGCCTGTTCCGGCCGCTAGTGGGCGATGACCCGGATGCGCCGGCATTGCTCGAAGCGGCATTGGCCCTGGCCAGTCACCGGGTGGTGGTCAAACGCCCACGCAAGGCGCCGTGCATCGACGGGCCGAAGCCGAGTCATGCGCTGGATGGCAAGTCCAGCCGATACGACATTTATCCGAAGAAAGCGCTCAAGCCCTGATTCGATACTGATCGTTCCCACGCTTTGCGTGGGAATGCCTCAATGGACGCTCTGCGTCCGCTTCGAAAGGGACGCGGAGCGTCCCGGGCTGCATTCCCACGCAGAGCGTGGGAACGATCATCAGACCGACTCCGGCCGATAAGCCCGCATAAACAACCCCACCACTTCCCGCACATGGGCTTCAGCTGCATCCCCGGTCACCGGCTCACCACAGCCATACAGCAACCGGAAATTCCCCGCGCCCTTGAGCAGGCAAAAGAAATGCTCTGCCGCATTGCGCGGTTTATCGATGCTCAACGCGCCGCTCTGATCGACCTTGCTCAGCAACCGCTCCATGCCGTGAAGCATGCGTTCTGGCCCGGCCTCGAAGAAGATCAGCGAAAGTTTCGGGTCCTGGCTGCCCAGCGTCGCCATCAACCGGTGCAGGTTCACCGATTCATCGCTGTTGATCAGCTGATGAAAGCCGCGCGCGATGTTCAGCAGCACGGTTTCCACGGCAATGCCGTCCGGCAATTCAAAAAACAGCGTTGGCAGTTGCTCCTCGCACTTGGCCATCACCGCGGCGGCAAACAGCGTCTCTTTGTCATTGAAATGGCTGTAGACCGTCAGCTTCGACACGCCGGCCTCGGCCGCCACGGCATCCATGCTGGTGTTGGCGTATCCCTTGCTCAGAAACAGGATTTTCGCCGCGTCGAGGATGGCCTGGCGCTTGGCCAGATCCTTGGGACGGCCCGGACCGCTGGGTGTTGAAAGATTGTTAGACATTCTTCGCTTTAATACTGGACTGGTGAGTTTGCTATTAATAACATACTGGTCAGTATAATTATTCCAAGCACCATTAGCGAAAGGTCCTTCACCATGTTCCGCTATGCCTTGCCCCTCGCATTGCCGGTCAGCCTGGCTTTTTTATTGTCTGCGTGTGGCCATGAAGAGGCGCCTCAAGTCACCGTCCGCCCGGCCATGGTCGTACAGCCAGAGCCTTCGGCTCAGGCCATGGAAAGTTATCCCGGTGAAGTACGCGCGCGCTATGAGCCCGATCTGGCCTTCCGCATTGGCGGTAAAGTCAGCCGACGACTGGTCGAGGAAGGCCAGCGGGTCAAGGCCGACCAGCCTCTGGCGGAACTCGATCCTCAGGACGTGCGCCTGCAACTGGAAGCCACCCGTGCCCAAGTCGCGGCCGCCGAAGCCAATTTGAGCCTGGTGCGCGCCGAGCGTGATCGCTACAAGACCCTGATGGAGCGGCAGATGGTCAGCCGTTCGCAGTACGACAACGCGGAAAACCTCTACCGCTCCGGTGAAGCACGCCTCAAGCAAATCAAAGCCGAATTCAACGTCTCGACCAATCAGGCCAGTTACGCGGTGCTGCGTGCGCCGCAGGATGGCGTGGTGGCCAAACGTGCGGTTGAAGTCGGGCAAGTGGTCGCGGCCGGGCAAACCGTGTTTACCCTTGCCACCGATGGCGAGCGCGAAGTGTCGATCAGCCTGCCGGAGCAGAGTTTTGGCCGCTTCAAGGTCGGCCAACCGGTCTCGGTGGAACTCTGGACCCAACCCGATCAACGTTTCCCCGGACGCATCCGTGAACTGTCGCCTGCGGCCGATCCGAAGTCCCGCACCTTCGCCGCTCGCATTGCATTTACCGCCGGCAAGGTTCCCGGCGAACTCGGCCAGAGCGCCCGGGTGTTCATCCAGACCGCCGAAGTAGTGTCGTTGTCGGTGCCGCTGTCGGCGGTCACCGCGGAAAACGGTGCCACTTATGTCTGGGTGGTCGGCGCCAACAACACCTTGAAAAAAGCCCCGGTGCGGGTCGGTGCATTCGGCGAGAAAACCGTGCCGGTGCTCGAAGGCCTGAACGCCAGCGACTGGGTGGTGGCGGCCGGTGTTCATGTGCTTCACGACGGGCAGCAAGTGCGCCCGGTGGATCGCTCCAATCGCGTGGTCAATCTGGCGCACAAGGAGTAATCCCCGATGGGTTTCAATCTTTCCGAATGGGCGCTGCGTAACCGCCAGATCGTACTATTCCTGATGCTCTTGCTGGCCGTCGTCGGCGCGTTGTCCTACACCAAGCTCGGCCAAAGTGAAGACCCGCCGTTCACCTTCAAGGCCATGGTGATTCGCACCAACTGGCCGGGGGCCACGGCCGAGGAAGTGTCGCGCCAGGTTACCGAACGTATTGAAAAGAAGCTGATGGAAACCGGCGAGTACGATCGGATCGCTTCGTTCTCTCGCCCGGGCGAGTCTCAGGTCACGTTTATTGCTCGGGATTCGATGCACTCGGTGGAGATCCCGGAGCTCTGGTATCAGGTCCGCAAGAAGATCAGCGACATTCGCCACACTTTGCCCCCGGGCATCCAGGGGCCCTTCTTCAACGATGAGTTCGGCACCACCTTCGGCAACATCTACGCCCTGACCGGCGAAGGTTTTGATTACGCGGTGCTCAAGGACTACGCCGACCGTGTCCAGATTCAGCTGCAACGGGTCAAGGATGTGGGCAAGGTCGATCTGCTCGGGCTGCAGGACGAGAAGATCTGGATCGAGCTCTCCAACGTCAAACTGGCCACCCTCGGGTTGCCGTTGGCGGTGGTGCAGCAGGCGCTTGAAGAGCAGAACGCGATGTCCACCGCAGGCTTCTTCGAAACCACCAGCGAGCGTTTGCAGCTACGGGTTTCGGGGAATTTTCAGACGGTCGACGAGATCAAGAACTTCCCGATCCGCGTCGGTGATCGCACGTTCCGCATCGGTGATGTGGCGAACGTTCGTCGTGGCTTCAACGATCCACCGGCGCCTCGCATGCGCTTCATGGCTGAAGACGCCATCGGCTTGGCGGTAGCCATGAAAGGTGGTGGCGACATTCTGATTCTGGGTAAAGCGCTGGAAGTCGAGTTCGCCCGGATCCAGAAAAACCTCCCGGCCGGCATGCAGCTGCGCAAGGTGTCCGATCAACCCGCCGCGGTGAAAACCGGTGTCGGCGAGTTTGTTCAGGTGCTGGTGGAGGCTCTGGCAATCGTTCTGTTGGTGAGCTTCTTCTCCCTCGGTGTGCGCACCGGCATGGTCGTGGCGCTGGCGATTCCACTGGTGTTGGCGATGACCTTTGCCTGCATGTACTACCTTGGCATCGGTCTGCACAAGATTTCCCTCGGCGCGCTGGTACTGGCGCTGGGGTTGCTGGTGGACGACGCGATCATCGCTGTGGAAATGATGGCGATCAAAATGGAACAGGGCTTCGACCGGGTCAAAGCCGCGAGCTATGCCTGGACCAGCACCGCGTTCCCGATGCTCACCGGTACGTTGATCACCGCTGCCGGTTTCCTGCCGATTGCCACCGCGCAATCGGGCACCGGTGAATACACCCGTTCGATCTTCCAGGTGGTCACCATCGCGTTGGTGGCGTCGTGGGTTGCCGCCGTGGTCTTTGTGCCTTATCTGGGGGAAAAACTCCTGCCGGACCTGGCGAAAATTCACGCAGCCAAGCATGGCACCGGCGACGGCCAACCCGACCCTTATGGCACGCCGTTCTATCAGCGTGTCAGACGGCTGGTGGAGTGGTGCGTGCGCCGGCGCAAAACGGTGATCATTTTGACGGTCGTGATGTTCGTCGCGTCAGTGGTGCTGTTCCGTTTCGTGCCGCAGCAGTTCTTCCCGGCTTCGGGGCGGCTGGAGCTGATGGTCGATCTGAAACTGGCCGAAGGTGCGTCGTTGAGCAACACCGCCGAGGAGGTCAAGCGCCTTGAAGGTCTGCTCAAGGATCACGCCGGGATCGATAACTACGTGGCGTATGTTGGCACCGGTTCGCCGCGTTTTTACCTGCCGCTGGATCAGCAACTTCCAGCAGCGAGCTTCGCCCAGTTTGTCGTCCTGGCCAAAACCATCGAAGATCGCGAAACCCTGCGCACCTGGCTGATCGAAACCCTCAACGAACAATTCCCTGCCTTACGCTCGCGGGTCACGCGGCTGGAGAACGGCCCGCCGGTTGGCTATCCGGTGCAGTTCCGGGTGACCGGTGAGCACATCGAGGAAGTCCGCGCATTGGCCCGTAAAGTAGCGGCCAAGGTTCGCGAGAACCCACACGTGGTCAACGTGCATCTGGACTGGGAAGAACCGAGCAAAGTCGTTTACCTGAACGTCGATCAGGACCGCGCGCGGGCGCTGGGTGTGAGCACGGCAAACCTCTCGGGTTTCCTGCGAAGCTCGCTGACCGGTGCCAGCGTCAGCCAGTACCGCGAAGACAACGAGTTGATCGAGATCCTGCTGCGCGGCACGGTGCATGAACGCACCGAACTGGCGTTGCTACCAAGCCTGGCCGTGCCGACTGACAATGGTCGCAGTGTGGCGCTGTCGCAGATTGCAACGCTGGAGTATGGCTTCGAAGAAGGCATCATCTGGCACCGTAACCGTCTGCCCAACGTGACGGTTCGCGCCGACATCTACGGCAAGGAACAGCCGGCGACGCTGGTGCAGCAGATCATGCCGACCCTTGATCCAATTCGCGCCGAACTGCCGGACGGCTACTTGCTGGACGTCGGCGGTACGGTGGAAGACTCGGCGCGCGGGCAGAACTCGGTGAAGGCCGGTGTGCCGCTGTTTATCGTGGTGGTGCTGACGTTGCTGATGCTGCAGCTGCGCAGTTTCTCACGCACGGTGATGGTGTTTCTGACAGCACCGCTGGGGCTGATTGGTGTGACGCTGTTTCTGATGGTGTTCCGTCAGCCGTTCGGTTTTGTGGCGATGCTCGGGACGATCGCCTTGTCCGGGATGATCATGCGTAACTCGGTGATTCTGGTGGATCAGATTGAGCAGGATATCGCTGCCGGGCTTAAGCCTTGGCAAGCGATTATCGAGGCGACGGTGCGGCGGTTCCGACCGATTGTGCTGACGGCGTTGGCGGCGGTGTTGGCAATGATTCCATTGTCGCGCAGTGTGTTTTTCGGGCCGATGGCGGTGGCGATCATGGGCGGGCTGATTGTGGCGACGGCGTTGACGTTGCTGTTTTTGCCGGCGTTGTATGCGGCTTGGTTCAGGGTCAAGCAAGAGCCGGTCTGATCCTTTGATCTTGGCGGCCTTTGGGCCAACCATGCTCTTGTTGGTGGGGGACATATCCGTTGCTGCGGTGATGGTCACCTATGGTTCCGATCTTACAGCGGGTCTCTTTTGGCAAGTGGGGAGGGGCGGGTTTACGCCGCTCCCACATGGATTGCGCTTAACTGACTGGCATTAAGGCTTGCCCGCGAAGGCGGTCCAGGCTCCTACACATATTTCAGATCCGTCTGATATTGAGTCAAAGTACGTGCACTGTTGTACTCAAGACTCAATTTCGTGAGTTGTTGAGACACCGATAATGAAAAAACCGCCCATGCTGCAGGGCAGATCCGACCCGGTATTCGATCGCTTGGGGCAATCGCCCCACAAGGAACGCCTCTCGGACTACCTCGCACTGCTCAAGCCTCTGGACGATCGGGGGCGCTATCTTCCGTTCGATGAGTTGCGCTACCGCTGGGCGCCGGGGCTGGATTCGAATCTGTGCTGGGCCTTGGTCAAGAAAGCCCGGACCGCGCAGTATTCCAGCCTGTTACCATTGGGCGAGCCCACTCAGTGGGGCCAATTTGTGCTGACTCCATTGGCACAGAAAGCTATTTCTGCCGTCGACCGGAAAGCCACAACGGCCGCGTTGGAGTACATGACCGGCCAGATCGGCGAGCGTGCGCATTTCAGCTACTTGCTCAACGATCTGATCGAAGATGAAGCCATCAGCAGCAGCCAGCTCGAAGGCGCGGCAACCACCACTCGGGTGGCCAAGGACATGCTCAAGCGCAAGCGCCTGCCGCGGACGCCGGATGAGCGGATGGTTATCGGCAACTACAAGATGATGAGCTTCGCCTGGGAAAAGCGTTATGAACCCTTGAACGTCGAACTGATCACGGCGATGCATCGTGTTGGTGTCGAAGGTATCGATGACCCGCAATATTCACCGGGTGCCTTCAGGATCAACGATGACGTGGTGGTGCAGGACGGTGAGGGCAACACTGTTCATACGCCGCCTCCCGCAGCGGGGCTCGCGTCACGATTGCAGGTGCTGTCGAAGTGGATCAACCAGTCTCACGACGATCCCAATCATGGGGATTATCTTCATCCATTAATCAAAGGTATCGCGCTGCATTTTGCGCTGGGCTATGAGCATCCTTTTCGCGACGGCAATGGCCGGGTCGCGCGGGCACTGTTTTACTGGTTTATGTTCAAGAATGACTTCTCGGCCTTTCGCTACATCGCGATCAGCCTGTTGCTGCGCAACGCGCCGGTGAAATACGGGCGTTCGTATCTGAATACCGAAGCTGATGATCTGGACCTGACCTATTTCATCGATTTCCAGTGTTCAGTCATCTTCCGGGCAGTCAGCGCTTTTACCGAGGCTTATCGAAAAAGCCTGGCCTACACCGAAAGCTTCGATCGATGGCTGTTGGAGTCAGGTTTTTTCGATCAGCTCACCGAGAAACAGCGAGCCGTATACCAAGTGGCCAAGAGTGGAATGGCCAAAGAGTTCACGGCGGTCAATGTGAAGGAGAATCTGAGCTGCTCTTACAACACCGCGTCGGCCACCCTGAACGGGTTGGTCGAGTTGAAGGTGTTCGAGAAAAGGAAGATGGGGCGCGAGTGGGTGTTCTTCCTGCGGGCAGCGTCGACGATCTGATCCTTTGTGGGAGCGGGCTTGCTCGCGAAAGCGGCGGTCCATCCAACATTGATGTGACTGTCTGATCGCTTTCGCGAGCAAGCCCGCTCCCACAGGGTTCCATGTCAGGTCTAGAGCGTACCAAACACCTTCTTCGCCAAACTGGTCGCCGCCGCCGCAGGGTTCTGGCGAATGGTTTCTTCCTGCTTGCCTATCATCTCGAACAAACCGTTCAACGCCTGCTCGGTCACGTAGCTTTCGATGTTGGCATTTTTCGCATCCAGCGCGCCCAGGGTCGCCGCTTGCCCGGCGAACGAGTTGTACTGCTGGGCCAAACCCACCTGGTCGGTGGCTTGTTTGACGATCGGCAGGAACTTGGTGCGGATCTGTTCGCGGCTGGTTTTGCTCAGGTACTGAGTGGCCGAGTCCTTGCCGCCGCTGAGGATCCCCTTGGCATCTTCCACGGTCATCTTCTTCACCGCATCCACCAGAATTGGCTGAGCCTGCGTCACGGCCGTTTCAGCCGCTTTGTTCATGCTGGTTTCCAGTTGATCGACCTGATCGCCCATGCCGAACTGTTTCATCTTCTTGGCGACTTTACCCAGCTTGCCCGGCAGTTCGATTTTCACGTCCGGGTTGTTGCTGAAGCCGCCAGGCGCGCCGAGTTGTTTAACGGCCAGTTGCGCGCCTTGGGTCAGGGCGTCCTTGAGACCGCCGGTGGCGTCTTGTTGCGACAGGTCACTGAGAGACACTGCCAAGGCGTTGGCGCAGATCATCAAGCCTGCGCACAGGCCGGCGAAGCGAAGGGTAGGGCGGAGCATGGCGGCTTCCTTGTTCGTAAAAAAGGTTCAGAAAAAAGGCGCCAGAAGAAGCCTGGCGCCTGTAGGAATTTAGTCGGTCTGCGCCGCAGTCGCGACTTGATCCGCCGCATCTTCACTGCGATGCAACGCCACCTGACGGATCGACAAACGAATCTCTGCCGGCAATACCCGTTTGGCCGCGCCTTCGGCCAGTTCGCCGAGTAGTTCGTGATAGCTCAACTTGCCGGCCTCGTCACGGCGCAGCACGTCGAGGTCCAGCATTGTCTGGATGAAGTGACGAAACAGGCTCTTGTCGAAGAATTCCGGGGCATTCAGACCGTGGAGGATCGACAGGCGCTGGGCCATGACCGTGCACAGATCTTCCAGTTCTTCGGCGCTGATGCTGTTCTGGCCGCTGTTGAGTAGCAAGGAAACGGTCATGTAGAAGCGCTGCAAGGTCTGGGCGATGCTTTTCGACAGCAGCGTCAGTAGTACGAAATGCCGTGAACTCGGTGCCGGACGCAGGTACACGTCTTTCTCGAAACGCAGCAGGCCTTGCTCGACGAAGGCTTCGAGCCATTGATCGAGCACGCCATCGAGTTCGTCCAGCGACCAGCGAATGAACAGCTCCGATTGCAGGTACGGATACAGCGCGCGGGTGTAGCGCAGGATCTGCTCGCGGCTCATGCGCGAGGTGCTCTGGAAGAAACTCGCCAGTAACGACGGCAACGCGAAGATGTGCAGCACGTTGTTGCGGTAGTAGGTCATCAGGACGGCGTTTTGTTCGTCCAGGTACAGAATTTTGCCCAGCGCATCGCTTTGCTCGGACAGCAGGTCCATGTCCTTCACGTGCTCGATCAGCGCCCGGCCGTCGCCCTCCGGCAGGGTGGTGTGCGAGGAGTAGGGAACCTTGCGCAACAGCGCCAGATACAGATCGAGCACCCGCGCCATGGCGCGATCGTCCAGGGCCAGACGGCTGGTGGACAGCAACGCGAGGGCCACCAGATTCACCGGGTTGATCGCCGCTGCTTCGTTCAAATGCTGCGCGACTTTCTCGCCGAGGCGGTGGGTGGTTTCGTTGAGCCAGGCCGGTTTGAACTGCGGACCGAGTTCCTGTTGACGCCAGTCTGGCTGTTCGCTGTCGAGGAATTCCGCCAGTTTGATCGGCTCACCGAAGTTGACTGCGACCTGACCGAAGCGCTGTTTGAGCGCGCCTATGACTTTGAAAATGTCGAAGATCGATTCTTTCTTCTTGCTCGCGCCACGCAATTCGCCGAGGTAGGTGCGGCCTTCCAGCACTCGCTCATAGCCGATGTACACCGGCACGAAGACGATCGGCATGCGTGACGAACGCAGGAAGCTGCGCAGAGTGATCGCGAGCATCCCGGTTTTCGGTTGCAGCATGCGCCCGGTGCGCGAGCGGCCGCCCTCGACGAAGTACTCGACCGGGAAGCCTTTAGTGAACAGGGTATGCAGGTATTCGTTGAACACCGAGGTGTAGAGCGGGTTGCCCTTGAAGGTGCGGCGCATGAAGAACGCCCCGCCACGGCGCAGCAAGCTACCGATCACCGGCATGTTGAGATTGATCCCGGCGGCGATGTGCGGCGGGGTCAGGCCGTTGCGGAACAGCAGATAGGAGAGCAGCAAATAGTCGATGTGGCTGCGATGGCACGGCACGTAGATTACTTCGTGACCCTGGGCGACTTTCTGCACACCTTCGATGTGGTTGACCTTGATCCCGTCGTAGATCTTGTTCCAGAACCAGCTCAGCACCACTTCCAGGAAGCGGATCGCGGTGTAGGTGTAGTCCGAGGCGATCTCGTTGCCGTAGCGCAAGGCTTGGGCCTTGGCTTTTTCCGGAGAGATGTTCTCGCGCTCGGCTTCATCGAGGATCGCTTGTTTGACCAAGGGCTGATTGAGCAGGCCTTTGACCAGATTGCGGCGGTGGGAAATGTCCGGGCCGATCACCGCGGCTTTCAGGTTGCGAAAGTGCACCCGCAGAATCCGCTGGGCCATGCGCACGGTGCGCTCGTGGCCTTTGTTGTGATCGATCAGTTCACGCAAATGAATCGGCGCCGAGAACTGCACCCGGGTCTTGCGCCCCAGCACGATGACGCTCAGCAGCCGACGCAAACGCCCGGTGACGGCCCAGCTGTCGGCGAACAGCAGTTTCCACGGGCTCGACTCGCTGTCTGGCGACTGGCCCCAGAACACGCTGACCGGAATGATCTGCGCGTCTTCGGCGGCGTTCTGGCTCAAGGCGCTGACCAGACGGGTCAGGGTCGGTGGCGCACCGCGTTTGTCCTGACGGCCGAGCCAGTCGGGCTCCGGCGTCAGGTAAAAGAACGCGGCGGGCTCCACCAACGCCCCCACCGATACCGGCAACACCGGGCGGGGCAGACCGGCCTTGCTGCATTCGGCATCGACCACGGCGAGGTCGGTCAGTGATGGATTTTGCAGGACGTAGAACACCGGCCGGCTGCGGTCGAGGTTGAGGGTGAGCGACGACTGGTTGATCGTCTCCGAGCGAACCCAGAGGTACAGCAGTCGGCGCAGGGTGCCAAACACAAGACGGCGGAACGGGGAGCGGGTCATACGGCTTCTGCGTGAGTGGATAAAACCGAGCGTTTGCTCGGGCGGCAGATAGTGTGCCGTATTCGCCGAAAATCGGCAAAAAAGCGGCTAAGTAAACTTGAGTTGAGAGTTTGCGCCGCTGTCATATACTCGGCCGTTCAAAATAAAAACAAGGGGGTAACTAGATATGGCTACGCGCGAAACCGGCAATGTGAAGTGGTTCAACGACGCCAAGGGCTATGGCTTCATTCAGCGCGAGGACGGGGTGGACGTGTTCGTGCACTACCGCGCGATCCGCGGCGAAGGGCATCGCTCGCTGACTGAAGGTCAGCAGGTTGAGTATGCGGTGGTGACCGGGGAGAAGGGCTTGCAGGCTGAGGATGTGGTGGGTTTGTAAACACAACCCTTTAGATCACACAAAACCAATGTGGGAGCGGGCTTGCTCGCGAATGCGGTGTGTCAGTCGATATCAACTTTGACTGACACACCGCATTCGCGAGCAAGCCCGCTCCCACATTTGATTCGCGTCGTGCATACGTCCGTCGTACGGATTTTTAC
This sequence comes from Pseudomonas sp. QTF5, assembly GCF_000512695.2. GTDB lineage: Bacteria > Pseudomonadota > Gammaproteobacteria > Pseudomonadales > Pseudomonadaceae > Aquipseudomonas. Next base: position 83,373 of record NZ_AZRW02000024.1, read on the forward strand.
GCAGTTTTCCAGGTGATTTCTTCTTCACCATCGGCGCTGATTCGCATCCAGCGATCCGCCGTTTCTTCACCTTCTTCCTCGACCCAACTGCCCGGTGCGCAACGCACTTCAACGTTCAGCGCGGCAAACGCGGCGCGGGCGCAGGCGATGTCGTCTTCCCATGGGGTCTGGTCGCTTTCCAGGTACAGGCTGTTCCATTTGCCGACAGCTTTCGGCAGCCAGGTAACCGGCACGTTGCCGGCCTTGCACTTGTAGGTCTGGCCTTTCTGAACCCAATCGGTGCATGGGCCTAAAGCCGCGCCGAGCCAAGCTGCGATGGCCTTGTAGTCGACGTCGGCGTCTTTCAGGTAAATCTCGATATCGGGTTGGCGCATGGATGTCCTCACTGCGGGTCTGAAAAATCCATTCGCGGATTTAGCCGGCCTCAAGTTGTTTGCTCGAGACCAAAATTTAAGAATTTATTGAAGAACAAAATAATCGTAGCGCATCGACACGGTGACCTCGAACGGCTCGGCCTGTTCGATGACTGCCGCCCGGCGTTCGGCACTCGCGCGCCAGCCGTGGGGTGTCATGGCCAACAGGTTCGCGCGATCCTGACCACTGGCAAGCGTCAATTTGAATTCCAGGGTTTCGCTGTGTTGCAGCGCCATGCCTTCCGGCACCAACGCCAAGTGTTTGTCGTCGGTGTACTCGCGCACTTCGTCGTACAGCCGCTCGCGCAATTCCATCAGATGGCCGCTGGTCGGCCCGACTTTCATCAGGCCGCCGCCGGGGCTGAGCAGGCGTTTGGCTTCTTCCCAGTCCAGCGGGCTGAAAACGCTGGCGAGAAACTGGCAGCTGCCTGAGGCCAGCGGCACCCGCGCCATGCTGGCGATCAACCAGGTCAGCGCAGGGTTACGTTTGCAGGCGCGTTTGACCGCTTCCCGGGAAATGTCCAGCGCATAGCCGTCGGCGTTGGGCAAGGCTTCGGCGATTTGCGCGGTGTAGTAACCCTCGCCACAACCGATGTCCAGCCAGCGCTGGGGCGCGTATTGCGCCGCCAGTTCCGCCAGACGCTTGGCCACCGGCGCGTAATGGCCGGCGTTCAAAAAGTCGCGACGGGCTTCGACCATCGCCAGGTTATCCCCAGGGTCGCGGCTGTTTTTATGCTGCACCGGCAGCAGGTTCAAGTAACCCTGCCGCGCACGGTCGAAACGATGCCCGGCGGGGCAAGCCACGCCGTTGTCCACCGCGTTCAGCGGTTCGCTGCAGATCGGGCAGGCGAGCATCAGGCGAGCAACTTGATCAGGGTCTGGTAGTAGATCTCGCTCAGCACGTCGAGGTCGGCCGCCAGTACGCGCTCGTTGACCTGGTGGATCGTCGCGTTGACCGGGCCCAGTTCGACAACCTGAGTACCCATGGTTGCGATGAAGCGCCCGTCGGAAGTACCGCCGCTGGTGGACGCCTTGGTCTCGCGACCGGTGATGTCCTTGATGCTCGCCGATACCGCGTCGAGCAGGGCGCCTGGTTCGGTGAGGAACGGCAGGCCGGACAGCGCCCAGTCGATGTGCCAGTCCAGACCATGCTTGTCGAGAATGTCGGCGACGCGCTTTTGCAGGCCTTCGACGGTGGATTCGGTGGAGAAGCGGAAGTTGAACACCGTCACCAGATCACCCGGAATCACGTTCGTCGCGCCGGTGCCGGAATTGACGTTGGAAATCTGGAAACTGGTCGGCGGGAAGAAATCGTTGCCGTGGTCCCAGTGCTCGGCGGCCAGTTCGGCCAGCGCCGGGGCGGCGAGATGGATCGGGTTCTTCGCCAGGTGCGGATACGCCACGTGACCTTGCACACCGTGTACGGTCAATTTGGCGCCGAGGGAGCCGCGACGGCCGTTCTTGACCACATCACCCACCAGGGTAGTGCTCGACGGTTCGCCGACGATGCACCAGTCCAGACGTTCCTTACGGGCAGCGAGGCGTTCAACCACAGCCTTGGTGCCGTGATGCGCCGGGCCTTCCTCGTCGCTGGTGATCAGGAAAGCGACCTTGCCCTTGTGGTCCGGGTAGTCGGCGACGAAGCGCTCAGCGGCGACGGTCATGGCCGCGAGGCTGCCTTTCATGTCTGCCGCGCCACGGCCGCAGAGCATGCCGTGCTCGTCGATCACCGCGTTGAACGGATCGATCTGCCAGGCGGTCACCGGGCCGGTCGGAACCACGTCGGTGTGGCCGGCGAAGCACAGCACCGGGCCTTCGTGTTTACCGTGGGTCGCCCAGAAGTTATCCACATCTTCGATGCGCATCGGTTCCAGCGTGAAACCGGCATCGCCCAGGCGCTGCATCATCTGCTTCTGGCAATCGGCGTCGACCGGCGTCACGGACGGACGGCGGATCAGGTCGATGGCGAGTTGAAGCGTCGGCGAAAGGTCGGCGTGGGCCGTCATGGAAAGCTCCGAAAACATGAAATATGGGCGCGGGCTAAATGTGGGGGCGGGGTTGCTCGCGAAGGGGCCATCACTGACGCCAAAAGCTTCGCGAGCAAGCCCGCTCCCACAGGTATGGCGTTCGGCCGTTGGTACGTGCCTGGCCAAGGCCTGCAAAATGGCGGTTATCTTAAAGCAAAACGGCGGCCATTGGCCGCCGTTTAGTGCATCTGTACTGATTTAGACAGCCGGTGCGGTCGCGGCTTCGGCCACCGGTTTTGGCAGCGACGACAGGAACGCCATGATCAGCGCCGCCAGGTACGGAAGCGACTGCACGAGCAACATGGTCACCCAGAAGCGCATGTCGTTGCTCGGCAGGCCGTTCACCAGGAAGATCCCCAGCGCCGCGCCCCACAACAGCAGCATGATGAACACCTCTTCGCGAGCCTCCGAAATCGCCACCCAGAAGCCGTGGTTATCGGCGTTTTTCGGGGTGCGGAAGAACGGAATGCTGCTGGTGAAGAAGCCGTACAGCACCGCTTTGGCGATGGTGTGCGACAACGCCAACCCTGCCAGTGCCGCGCAGAACGCATCCTTCAGGTTGACCCCGACCGCACGACGGTAGAGGAAGATGATCTTGCCAACCTTGAATACGAACAACGCCAATGGCGGGATCGCGAAAATCAGCAGCGGTGGATCGACCCGTTGCGGCACGATGATCATCGCCGCCGACCACAACAGTGCGCCGATGGTGAAGAAAATGTTCATGCCGTCTGCGACCCACGGCAACCAGCCCGCGAGGAAGTGGTAACGCTGGCCGCGGGTCAGTTCGGTGTCCTTGCCGCGCAGCAGGCTGGCGGTGTGACGCTTGATGATCTGAATCGCTCCGTAAGCCCAGCGGAAACGCTGTTTCTTGAAGTCGATAAAGGTATCGGGCATCAGGCCCTTGCCATAACTGTCGTGGTAGTACGCAGCCGACAGACCTTTCTCGAATACGCGCAGACCCAACTCGGCATCTTCACAGATGCACCAGTCGGCCCAGCCCAGTTCCTCGAGCACCGAGCGCCGGGTCATGGTCATGGTGCCGTGCTGGATGATCGCGTCACGGTCGTTACGGGTGACCATGCCGATGTGGAAGAAGCCTTTGTATTCCGCATAGCAGAGCTTCTTGAAGGTGCTTTCGTTCTGGTCGCGATAATCCTGCGGCGACTGCACCACGGCGATTTTCGGGTCGGCGAAGTGCGGCACCATGTGCTTGAGCCAGTTCGGATCGACACAGTAGTCCGAGTCGATCACCGCAATCACTTCGGCATCTTTGGCAGTGTGCGGAATCAGGTAATTCAGCGCGCCGCCCTTGAAGCCGGCCAGCGGTGCCACGTGGAAGAACTTGAAGCGCGGGCCGAGGGTTTCGCAATAATCGCGCACCGGTTCCCAGACCGCTGGGTCTTTGGTGTTGTTGTCGATGATCAGGACTTCGAAGTCCGGATAGTCGAGGTTGGCCAGGGCGTTGAGGGTCTGTTTGACCATCTCCGGCGGCTCGTTGTAGCAAGGTACGTGAATCGACACCTTCGGTCGGTAGTCCGAATCGCCCACTACCGGCAGGAATTCACGCCGGCGTTTGTGGGTCCAGACCGCTTCGGCCAGCTCATGGGCCTCGGTCAGCAGCACGATAAACACCCCGAGTGCACCGAGGGCGAGCAAGAAGCCCACCGTCAGGCTGAACCAGGTGCTGTATTGCTGGCTGTAGTCGTAACCGATCCACACCAGCACCGAACCGCAGAGGAACGCGATAAAGGTCAGGAAGGTGCGGCCGCGTTGACGCAGGGCCGAGCCGTCGATCATCAACAGGGTCAGGGAGAGCAATGCCAGCACTACCGAGCCGATAGCCAGTACCCGCCATTGCGGGATCGCGACGACCGGGCCTTCGAAGTTGAATTTCTGCTGACGCGCGGCGTTGAACACGCCCCAGTACGCGCCCACCGAACCTTCGTCACTGGCCTTCCACGGTTGGTCGAACGCTTCGATCACGAAGTAGTTGAAGCCTTGGCGGTTGAGCTTGTTGACCAACGTGCGCAGGTAAATCGCCTGGTCCGCCGGCGACGCATCGGCGCCACCGCGCATGCGGCCGTTGCTCGGCCAGCCGACTTCGGAGAGCAGCAGCGGTTTTTTCGGGAACATCTTTTTCAGGTCACGAGCGCGGTCGAGAACGAACTGACCGGCCTTGTCCACCGGAACGAACTCCCAGTAGGGCAGAACGTGAGCCGCGATCAGGTCGACGTGCTTGGCCAGGCTCGGGTTTTCTTCCCAGACGTGCCACTGTTCAGAGGTGGTGACCGGAACCTTTACGGCCGCGCGGACGCGATCCAGGATCAGGCTCAGTTCTGCAGCGGTGATTTCCTTACGGAAGATCGCCTCGTTACCGACAATCACGCGAACGACGCTGCGCGAGGAATTGGCGATTTCGATGGCGCGGGTGATCTCGCGCTCGTTGCGCTCTTCGTCCGGGCTGATCCAGATCCCCAGGGTCACCCGCAGGCCGAATTCTTCCGCCAGTTTGGGAATGTTCTCCAGCGTGCCGTCGACCGAGTAGGTGCGGATGTTGTCCGTCAGCTTGCTCATGATCTCCAGATCGCGACGCATTTCATCGTCGGTCGGGTACTGGGCTTTTTGTGGGTACTGGCCTTGTTGAAACGGCGAGTACGAAAAGCCGGAGATCTGCTCAGGCCAGTTGGGGGCGGTGACCGGGCGATTGACCAGCGCCCAGAAACCGGTGAACAAGGCGGCGATTGCAAGAACCACGACCAGGTTGAGTCCAAATTTACGCGATGACATAGCTATTTCAGGTTCCAGGGGCTGCAGAACGAAGGAACGGTCGGCGGCCGGCTGCCAAGGGGCGGGGGCGCGCATCCTACACTGGGCATTCACTGATCGTACAGCGGACAGGGAAATGCCGGACGTTGGGCACTTTAAGTCGATTTAAGTTCTTTGACCGGGGCGGTATATCCCAATTCCAATGAATTTGTAGTCATTTGAAGCCGTCAAGACTGCCGTCCATAGCCCAAAGGTGCTCTTGACCGCCGACGGCCCTATAATGCGCGCCGGTTTTTGGGGTAATGGTCATGAGTACAGAAGATCCGCGGTTTGCTGGCATTGCCCGCTTGTATGGCATCGAAGGTCTTGAGCGCTTGCGGGCGGCCCATGTGGCGATCGTCGGCGTCGGTGGCGTCGGTTCCTGGGCGGCGGAAGCTGTTGCCCGGTGTGGCGTGGGCGAGATATCGCTATTTGACCTGGACGACGTTTGTGTCAGCAACGTCAATCGTCAACTGCATGCGCTGGACAGCACCGTCGGCAAGCCCAAGGTCGAGGTGATGGCCGAGCGCCTGCGCGGGATCAACCCGGACTGCACGGTGCATGCGGTGGCGGACTTCGTCACCCGCGAAACCATGGCCGAGTACATCACGCCGAACATCGACTGCGTGATTGACTGCATCGACAGCGTCAACGCCAAAGCGGCGCTGATCGCCTGGTGCAAACGTCGCAAGATTCAGATCATCACCACCGGCGGCGCGGGGGGGCAGATCGACCCGACACTGATTCAGGTCTGCGACCTGAACCGCACGTTCAACGATCCGCTGGCGTCGAAAGTGCGCTCCACGTTGCGCCGCGACTACGGCTTCTCCCGCACCGTGACCCGCCACTACAGCGTGCCCTGCGTGTTTTCCACCGAGCAACTGCGCTACCCGAAACCGGACGGCAGTATTTGCTTGCAGAAGAGTTTTGTCGGTGATGGCGTGAAGCTCGACTGCGCCGGGGGCTTTGGCGCGGTGATGATGGTGACGGCAACGTTCGGCATGGTCGCGGCGACCAAGGCTGTGGATAAGATTGTGGCTGGGGTTCGGCGGCCGGCGGATCGGGTCAAGCCTGAGGTTTAATGGTTGTTACTGATGGCCCCTTCGCGAGCAAGCCCGCTCCCACATCTATGGTTACCCCCTTTTCTGCAAT